>NZ_PDOC01000003.1 GCF_002760655.1 Massilia eurypsychrophila
GTCCTGGATGGTGCGTTCGCCGCGGGAATAGACCTTGACCAAGGCTTGCTCGATGAAGGCGTCAGAATACACTTTGCTCATGTTGTCTCCTAAAAATGTGAGGTGACAACTAGCGTGACACAGGGGGCATCCGGACAAAAGGCTGGGGTCAGGTCTGACATTCGGACATTTTTCGGCGTTGGCCCTACCGCTGTGGAAATGTTCATGCCCACACAACATTCAAATTATTCACGCAATAGTGATTGTCGCGCCTCTTCTCATGAAAATGTCCGAATGTCAGACCTGACCCCGGCAAAATGTCCGAATGTCAGACCTGACCCTAGCAAAATGTCCGAATGTCAGACCTGACCCCAGCAATTTGGTGTCAACATATGTTGACGCTCGATTGCTTGTCAACTATCATTGACGCATGTCCGACCTTGAATCGCTCCCGTCACCTGATGGCCCCGCCGAAGCGCTCGCTTCAGTGGTGGCGCTACGCCTGCTCGCAGACCGGCTGGAACGGCGCGCGGTATCGAACGCAATCCAACAGGGCTGGTCCTGGGCCCAGGTTGCCGAGGCACTTGGCGTTTCCAGGCAAGCAGCGCACAAGCGCCTGGCGAACGCTCTTCACGCACCCGATTTGCCCGACTAGCAGGTCCTTTGCTTCGTCGTTTCATGCAGCGTTTCAGTGATATGCGTACCATCAAGGCCATGTGCCTGGGTGCTGAAAGGCACGCAAACGCCGAGGGCCAGAAAGAACCGGGACTGGAGCACTTCGTGCTGGCGGCCCTGGAGATGCCCGACGGCACCGCGCGCAAGGCATTCGAACGCATCGGCGCAGATCCCGACCGCTTCCAGCAGGCGATTGCGCAGCAATATGCCGATGCCCTGGAGAATATCGGCGTGCAATCCCCGTCTCTCGATTCAATGCGTCTCGATGCCGCTCGCATTGCCCCAAACGATGGTCCTTACAAAGCGAAGCCGGCAGTGCAGGCGCTCATGCAGCAGTTGGCGAGCCGGCACAAGGCATACCCGGGCGAGCCGTTGCTCGGGGCCCACTGGCTGGCGGTGATCGCGACGGTCCGGCATGGCGTGGCGGCCCGGGCAATGAAAAAGCTGGGGGTTGACCTTGAGCGGCTGGTCACCGCCACACGCGCGGAAATCAATGCTGCGCCTCGCGGCTGACACCACATGCGCTAGCGGCGCACCTGCATCTTGCGCCCGGCAGCCACGACCGCGATCACCGCGAATGCAAACACGAAGTTCGACAGCTCCAGCGGCTCGTCGAGAAAAATTGCGGCGCCGACCAGGGTCAGGAACGGCTGCACCAGCTGCACCTGGCCGACCCGCGCAATGCCGCCGACCGCCATGCCGCGATACCAGAAGAAGAAGCCGATGAACATCGAGAACACTGACACGTAGGCAAAGCCGAGCCAGGCGCCGGCGCCGGCGCTGGCGCTGGCGAAGGAGCCGAAGTGCGGCCATGACAACCACAGGACCAGCGGCAACACCAGCGGCGCCGACAGCAACAGCGCCCAGCAGATCACCTGCTCGCCGCCCATCGTGCGCGCCAGGCGTCCGCCCTCGGCGTAGCCAAGCGCAGCGAGCGCGACTGCGGCGAACATCAGCAGGTCGGCCAGGTGAAAGCTGCCGCCGCTCTGGCGCAAGGCGAAGGCGATCACCAGGCCGGTGCCCAGCAGCGCCATCGCCCAGAAGCCAGGCGATGGTTTTTCGTTGCCGCGCAGCGCAGAGAACACGGCGGTGGCGAGCGGCAGGATGCCGACCAGCACCGCGCCGTGCGAGGCGGGCAGGGTGCGCAGCGCGATCGACGTCAGCCACGGGAAGCCGATCACGCAGCCGAGCGACACCATCGCCAGCGGCAACAGCGCCGAGCGTGGCGGCGGCGGCGCGCGCTTCCAGCGCAGCCAGATGGCGGCGAGCGCGGCGGCAACCAGCGCGCGCCCAAGCGCCACAAAGGCGGGGTCGAGCCCGGTCACGGCCATGCGCGTAAAGGGTAGCGTCAGGCTGAATATCGCCACGCCGGCCAGGCCAAGCAGCATGCCGCGCGTTTCGTCCGATGTCGCCGGTAGGCCGGCGTGTATTCCAATAATTTTTGTCATGAGGTATGCTAGTCGACAAAGCCAGTACAGTACCAATACACTTCTTTAGTTAATTTTTCATACTGTGACGGTAAAATGACCAATACACCGGTGACGGCCTTGCTGTCGCGCGACAGCGGAGAGACGCTGATCGACCAGATTGCCCGCTCGGTCGCCGCCCGCATCGACGACAAGCTGCTGCGCGGCGGCGCCCGCATGCCGTCGATCCGCCAGTTCGCCGCCGCCCACTCGGTGTCGGCGTTCACGGTGGTGGCCAGCTACGACAAGCTGGTCGCGCGCGGCTACCTCGAGTCGCGCCGCGGCGCCGGCTTTTTCGTGCGCGAGCGTTCGCCATTAAACACCGGCGAGCGTTCGGCGGCGCCGGCCGCCGGCGCTAGCACCAGCGAAGAGGCTGCCGATGGTCCGGGCCGGCCGCTCGACGTGGTCTGGCTGATCCGTCACATGTTCAACGCTTCGCCGACGCAGAAGGCGCCCGGCTCCGGCGTGCTGCCGGCCGACTGGCTCGATGGTCCCGGCATCGCCAGCGCGCTGCGCGCAATCGGTCGCCAGCACGCCAGCCTGCTGCTCAACTACGGCACGCCGCAAGGCTTCCTGCCGCTGCGCCAGCAGCTGCAGCGAAAACTGGCCGAACTCGAAATCGAGGCCGCGCCCGGCCAGATCGTCACCACCGTCGGTGTGACGCAGGCGCTGGACCTGGTGGCGCGCGAATTCACCCGCCCCGGCGACACGATCTTCGTCGACGACCCGGCCTGGTACTTGATGTTCGGCTCCTTCGCCGCGCTCGGCGCGCGCGTGATCGGCATTCCGCGTCGGGCCGACGGCCCGGACATGGTCCAGCTGGCGCAGCTGGCGGCGCTGCACAAGCCGAAGCTCTACATCATCAACTCGGTGCTGCACAATCCGACGTCGACGTCGCTGTCGGCGGCAAAGGCGTTCCAGGTGCTGCGCTTGGCCGAGGAACACGGCTTCACGATCGTCGAGGACGACGTCTACTGCGACCTGCATCCGGGACCGGCGGTGCAGCCGGCCACCCGCATTGCCGCGCTCGACCAGCTGCAGCGGGTGATCTACCTGGGCGGCTTTTCGAAGTCGATGGCGGCCAACCTGCGCGTCGGCTTCATCGCCACCTCGCCCGAATGGGCGCAGCGGCTGGCCGACCGCAAGATGCTGGCCACGCTGACGAGCAGCGACATCGCCGAGCGGGTGGTCTACAAGATCCTGTCCGAAGGCCTGTACCGCAAGCAGGTGGACCGCATCCGCGCGCGGCTCGACACGGTACGCGCCAGGACCGTGCGGCAGATGGAGAAGGTGGGGCTGAAGGTCGGCGTGGCGCCGACGGCCGGCATGTTCGTCTGGGCCGACGCCGGGGTCGATACCAGCGTGTTGACCGAGCGGGCGATGGCCGCCGGACTGCTGCTGGCGCCGGGCAGCCTGTTTTCGCCGAACCAGCTGCCGTCGACGAGGATGCGGCTAAATGTCGCTGCCATGCAGGAACCGACCGTCTGGGAGTTCTTGGGACGCGAAATCGGCAAGGGTTAGCCCTTGAAATTGCTTTTTCAACCCCAATCTTGCCACAATCCGTTCGTTTAAACCGTTTCACAAGAGGAAAAATAATGGCCATCGCCGAAAAAGAAACCCTTGGCTTTCAAGCTGAAGTAAAGCAGCTGCTGCAGTTGATGATTCACTCGCTGTACTCGAACAAGGAGATTTTCCTGCGCGAGCTGATCTCGAACGCGTCCGACGCCGCCGACAAGCTGCGCTTCGAGGCGATCAATAACGATGCGCTGTATGGCAACGACCATGAGCTCAAGATCATCGTCTCGTTCGACAAGGACGCCAAGACCATCACCATCTCCGACAACGGCATCGGCATGAGCCGTGACGAAGTCATCTCGCACCTCGGCACGATCGCCAAGTCGGGCACCAAGGAGTTCTTCGGCAAGCTGTCCGGCGACCAGCAGGCCGACGCGGCCCTGATCGGCCAGTTCGGCGTCGGCTTCTATTCGGGCTTCATCGTCGCCGAGCGCATCATCGTCAACACGCGCCGCGCCGGCGCCTTCGCCTCCGAAGGCGTGCGCTGGGAATCGTGCGGCGAGGGCGACTACTCGGTCGAGCCGATCGAGAAGACCAACCGCGGCACCGACGTCATCCTGCACTTGCGCGACGGCGAAGAGGAGCTGCTGTCGAGCTGGAAGCTCAAGTCGGTCATCCGCAAGTACTCCGACCACATCTCGCTGCCGATCCAGATGCGCAAGGAGGAGTGGGACGCCGAAAAGAACGAGCAGGTGATCAAGGACGAATTCGAGACCATCAACCAGGCCAGCGCGCTGTGGGCGCGCAACAAGTCGGACGTCACCCAGGAGCAGTACGATGAATTCTACAAGCATGTCTCGCACGACTTCCAGGCGCCGCTGACCTTGACGCACAACCGCGTCGAGGGCCGCAGCGAATACACTCAGCTGCTGTACGTGCCGAGCCACGCGCCGTTCGACCTGTGGGACCGCAACAAGCGCGGCGGCATCAAGCTGTACGTCAAGCGCGTGTTCATCATGGACGACGCCGAGCAGCTGATGCCGGCCTACCTGCGCTTCATCAAGGGCGTGATCGATTCGAACGACCTGCCGCTGAACGTCTCGCGCGAGATTTTGCAGGAGTCGCGCGACGTCAAGGTGATCCGCGAAGGCTCGACCAAGCGCGTGCTGGGCATGCTGGAAGAACTGGCCAACGCCGACGAGCAGGAAAAGAAGGACAAGTACACCACCTTCTGGAAGGAATTCGGCCAGGTACTGAAGGAAGGCATCGGCGAAGACGCCACCAACAAGGACCGCATTGCCAAGCTGCTGCGTTTTGCTTCGACGGCCAACGACAGCGGCGAGCAGACCACGTCGCTGGCCGAGTATGTATCGCGCATGAAGGAAGGCCAGACGAAGATCTACTACGTCGCCGGCGACAATTTCATCGCGGCCAAGAACAGCCCGCACCTCGAGATCTTCCGCAAGAAGGGCGTCGAAGTGCTGCTGCTGACGGACCGCGTCGACGAGTGGATGCTGTCGTTCCTGACCGAGTTCGAAGGCAAGGAGCTGGTGTCGGTGGCCAAGGGCGACCTTGACCTGGGCGCGCTCGAGGACGAAGCCGAGAAGAAGGAGCACGAGGAAACCGAGACGTCCTACAAGGACCTGGTCGAGAAGATGAAGACGGCGCTGGGCGAAAAGGCCAAAGACGTGCGCATCACGTTCCGCCTGACCGATTCGCCGGCCTGCCTGGTCGCCGACGAGAACGAACTGTCCGGCAACCTGCTGCGCATGCTGAAGGCGGCCGGCCAGAACGCACCAGAGTCGAAGCCTATCCTGGAGATCAATCCGAACCACCCGCTGGTGGCGCGCTTGAAGAACGAGGAAGGCGACAGCGAGAAGTTCTCGTCGTGGGCGCATATCCTGTTCGACCAGGCATTGCTGGCCGAAGGCGGTTCGCTGTCCGATCCTGCCACCTTCGTCAAGCGCCTTAACGAGATGCTGCTGTCGAAGTAAGCGTTTAGCACCGCTAACCTGAAAACCGTCGTTCCAGCAATGGCTGGAATGACGGTTTTTCGTATTGGGCGCTAGATGCCCGCCTGCGCGGTTTTTCGGGCCGGGGTGGTTTGCTACTTCGATAGTTCGGCGCAGAAGTCGGCGAGCAGCTTTTCGCCTTCAGGCCACTCGCCATGACCGGTATCGCCATTGATATGGCCGGCGGCGCCGATCTCGACGAAGCGGCTGCCCCACGCCTGCGCGAACTGGCGCGCACGCTCGATCGACACGTACGGGTCGTCCGAGCTGGCCACCACAATGCTTGGAAACGGCAGCTTCGCAAGCGGCATCGGCTTGAAGCTGTCGGCGTCGGCCGGATACGACGGCGCCTCGACGTCGCTCGGCGCAACCAGGAAGGCGCCGATTACCTTCAGCGGCGAGCCGGACGCGGCCCAGTGCGCCACCGTCACGCAGCCCAGGCTGTGCGCCACCAGAATCGGCGGGCCTTCGGCCGCGGCGATCGCGCCATCGAGCTCGCTGACCCACTCATGGCAATCGGGATTGAACCAGTCGCGGTGCGTCACCCGCCGCCAGTCGGGATGCTTGTGCTCCCACAGCGTCTGCCAGTGCTGCGGTCCTGAATTCCACAGTCCGGCCAGTACCAATACGTTGCATTCCATTGCAGCTCCTTTCGTTACAGCGCGGTTCGCAGCGAGAACAGCTCCGGGAACAGTACCACGTCGAGCATCTTGCGCAGGTAGCTCACGCCAGCGGTGCCGCCGGTGCCGGTCTTGAAGCCGATGATGCGCTCCACCGTCGTGACGTGGCGGAAGCGCCAGAAGCGGAACGCCGTCTCGAGGTCGACCAGTTTTTCGGCCAGCTCGTACAGCGCCCAGTGCTTGTCCGGATCCTGGTAGACGCCCAGCCACGCCGCCTTGACCGAGTCGTCGTGCGCGGTCGGCAGCGTCCAGTCGGCGGCCAGGCGCTGCGGCGCAATGGCAAAGCCGGCGCACGAGAGCAGCATCACCGCTTCGTCGTACACCGACGGCGCGTGCAGCTCGCGTTCGAGGATTTCCTGCGCGGCCGGCGCGGTGCTGTGGACCGACAGCAGCGCGGCGTTCTTGTTCCCTAATATGAACTCGAGTTCGCGGTACTGGTGCGACTGGAAGCCGGACGAGGCGCCCAGGAAGGGGCGGATCGCGGTGTACTCCGGCGGCGTCATCGTCGCCAGCACGTCCCACGCGTGCACCAGCTGGTCCATGATGCGCGCCACCCGCGCCAGCATCTTGAAGGCCGGCGCCAGTTCGCCGGCGCGCAGGTTGACGCGCACCGCCTGCAACTCGTGCAGCATCAGCTTGAGCCACAGTTCGCTGGTCTGGTGCTGGACGATGAACAGCATCTCGTTGTGATTCGGCGAGCGCGGATGCTGGGCGTTGAGGATCTGCTCGAGGCCCAGGTAGTCGCCGTAGCTCATCGCGCTGCTGAAGTCCATCTTGGCGCCGTGCCATTCGGCCGGGCATTTGGTGTCGTCGCTCATAGGTTCTCTGTCAGGTGACCGCGCCGCGGCTGGCGGCGATGTCGTAGGCTTGTTCGTCGAGGACGGCGCGCAGGATCTCGACCGCATCCCAGACGTCGGCAAAGCTGGTGTACAGCGGCGTGAAGCCGAAGCGCATGATGGCCGGCTCGCGATAGTCGCCGATGACGCCGCGCTCGATCAGCGCGGCCATCACCGCGTAGCCGTGCGGATGGGTGAAGCTGACCTGGCTGCCGCGGCGCTCATGCTCGCGCGGGGTGACCAGACCGAGCGGATGCTCGCCGCAGCGCGCTTCCACCAGGTCGATGAACAGGTCGGTGAGCGCGAGCGACTTGGCGCGGATCGCCGCCATGTCGGTCTCCTCGAACACTTCGAGGCCGCATTCGACCAGCGCGAGCGAGACCACCGGCTGGGTGCCGCACAGCGCGCGGCCGATGCCGTCGGCGGGCGCGAAGGCCGGCGCCATTGCAAACGGCGCCGCGTGGCTCCACCAGCCCGACAGCGGCTGGTGAAACGACGCCTGGTGCCGCTCGGGCACCCAGATGAAGGCCGGCGCGCCCGGTCCGCCGTTGAGGTACTTGTACGTACAGCCAACGGCGAGGTCCGCATCGGCCGCGTTCAGGTCGACCGGCACCGCGCCGGCGGAATGGGCCAGGTCCCACAGCATCAGCGCGCCCTGGGCGTGAACATGGCTGCCGACGGCCGCCATGTCGTGCTGGTAGCCGGTGCGGTAGTTGACGTGGGTGAGCATGACGACGGCGCAGTCGGCGTCGATCGCCCCCGGCAGTTCCTCCACCGAGTCGACCAGCCGCACGGTGTAGCCGCGCGCCAGCCAGCTGGCCAGACCCTGCGCCATGTAAATATCGGTCGGGAAGTTGGCGCGCTCGGTGACGATCACGCGGCGCGGCGCGCCCGGATGGTCCGCCTGCATCTCGAGCGCGGCGGCCAGCGCCTTGAACAGGTTCAGCGAGGTGCTGTCGGTGATGACCACTTCGCCGGCGCGCGCGCCGATCAATGGCGCCAGGCGGTCGCCGAGGCGCTTGGGCAGGTCGAACCAGCCGGCCGTGTTCCAGCTGCGGATCAGCCCTTCGCCCCATTCGCGCGCGATCACTTCGGTGGCGCGCGCCAGCGCCGTCTTCGGCCGCGCGCCGAGCGAATTGCCGTCGAGGTAAATCACGCCGGGCGGCAGGTCGAAGCGCGCGCGCAGCGGCGCCAGCGGGTCCTGTGCGTCGAGCGCCAGGCAGACGGTTCGTGTCGTCATGCGAAAGCTTTACTACTAGAGA
This sequence comes from Massilia eurypsychrophila, assembly GCF_002760655.1. Classification (GTDB taxonomy): domain Bacteria; phylum Pseudomonadota; class Gammaproteobacteria; order Burkholderiales; family Burkholderiaceae_D; genus JAFCUW01. The sequence goes on from NZ_PDOC01000003.1 coordinate 8,426, forward strand.
GGGGAGACTGCATGTGGAACCCTTCAGCAATACGTGAAAGCCGTCTATACAGGCCAAAAGTGACAGTCTAACAAAGAACGGCCGCACCGCATCCGTTCAAAAATAATTCGCAACAGCCCTAAAGTTCCAGAAACCAGGGTCGTAATAGACTCCATGGAAGCAATTTAAAAGTATTTTGGATTTATTTCAAAAAAACCCTAAAGTTCCTGAAAAGTTTGACGTAACCGAAATAAGACGACAGAAGAAGCGCGTCGAAGTTTCCAGGTTTTGCAGTTTCCGCAAGTCAATTCGCCCTGTTCTCATAGGGCGCGACCACGATCACGTTGTGTTTGTCAGACAAACACTGACGGGTCGATCTCGTCATTCGCCGACGAAAAATACATCCTCCGTCCTATTTCGTAAAAGTTTCCACACAGTCAGAATGTATCCCATCGGCAATACAACTTCTTGCCGAATTTCAACGGATTCAAGGAGACGGAAATGACTGCGAACGACATGATGGCGGAAATTCGTGATGCTAATCTGAGCTACCTGATGCTCGCTCAGCAAATGATCCGTGCAGACAAGGTAACCGCGATCTTCCGTCTCGGCATCGCCGCCGACATTGCTGAACTGATCGAAGGCATGAGCAACGCCCAGATCCTCAAACTGGCAGGCGGCAACATGATGTTGGCCCGATTTCGATTTGACGACAGCGCCATCCTCTCCATGCTGACCAACTACAACAAGGACCGCAGCTTGGCCCAGTCGCACGCCGCCATCCTGATGGCCGGCCAGGCCGTCGAAGAAATCGCTTAAGTTCACACCGATTCTATCAAGCAGAGCAGTTTTGGCGTAGCAGACACGGAGTTTTACAATGAGCAAGAAAAGCGTCGTCACGGAAGCCCAGGAAATTCAGCTGGCAATTGAACTGATCCAGCTTGGCGCCCGCCTGCAATTGCTCGAAACCGAAGTCACGCTGTCGCGCGAACGCCTGCTCAAGCTGTACAAGGAACTGCGCGGAATGTCGCCGCCGAAGGGCATGCTGCCGTTTTCGACCGACTGGTTCCTGACCTGGCAGCCGAACATCCACTCGTCGCTGTTCATCAACATCCACAAATTCCTCGTCGAGCACGCCGGCGCCACCGGCATCGAAGCGGTAATGAAGGCTTACAAGCTGTACCTCGAACAAATGCCGCCTGAGCCGGGCGAAGAGCCGCTGCTGTCGCTGACGCGCGCCTGGACCCTGGTTCGTTTCTTCCAGAGCAAGATGCTGTCGATGGCCGCGTGCAAATGCTGCCAGGGCAAGTTTGTCGTCAATCAGCTCGACCTGAACGACGGTTACCAGTGCGGCCTGTGCCACATGCCTTCGCGCGCCGGCAAGACCAAGAAATCGAAGGACGCCGCGGCGGCGCTGCTAGCCGCGTGACCTCCCGCATTACCGCATTCCCATCGAGGGGCAGGGCGTGAGCCTTGCCCTTCGTCGCATCTGGCGCGCGCCGGCGGTGCAGGCGCTGCTGCTGCAGCTGGCCGCCGCGCCGCTGACGGTGGTGGCGGCGTTTCTGCTGCTGCGCGCGGGGGCGCCGGTCAGCCTGGCCGGCGCCGCCTTGCTGCAGGGCATCTTCGCCGCCGCCCTGAGCGGCTGGCGCCGGCTGGCGCCGTGGTGGCTGGCGATCCAGCTGCTGTTCCCGCTGGCGCTGCTGGCCGGGGTCGCGCTGCAGTTGCCGCCCATGCTGTTCCTCGGCGGCTTCCTGATCCTGCTATTAATATACTGGTCGACCTTCCGCACCCAGGTGCCGTATTACCCGTCGGGGCGGCGCGCCTGGGACGCGGTGGCCGCCGTGCTGCCGCCGGACCGGCCGCTGTTTTTCATCGACATCGGCAGCGGCCTCGGCGGCCTGGTTCTCGACCTGGCGCGGCGCCGGCCCGAATCGACTTTCGTCGGCATCGAGCTGGCGCCGCTGCCGTGGCTGGCGAGCGCGCTGCGCGCCCGGCTGGCCGGCGGCAGCGCGCGTTTCGTGCGCGGCGACTACGAACATCTCGACCTCGGCGCCTACGACGCCGTGTTTGCCTACCTGTCGCCGGCGGCCATGGATGGCCTGTGGCGCAAGGCGAGCACGGAGATGCGGCCGGGTTCGCTGTTACTCAGTTATGAGTTCAATATCGGTGCAAAGCCGCCGGACATTAACATAATGCCTACAGGTGCCGGCCCGGCGCTTTATGGTTGGCACTTTTAGGCGACACAGCGTCATAAACGGGGCGGTTTTACTTGCCCGGTGGCCATTCTCACGCTATTGTAGTTCCCTAGGACAATTTTTTGCTCGATCGCCACGTGATTCGGTCGACACCCATTGTCACTATTTCCACTCAGTTGTTTGAACATTCATGCCGGGCCCGGGCCCGATCATTTTCCACCTTGGGAGTCAGCGCTCTTGTTAGTCATCATTGGATATATCGTCGTCTGCGCCTCGGTGTTCGGCGGCTTCGCCCTCAGCGGCGGCCACCTGGCTTCGCTGTTCCAGCCGCTCGAGCTGCTGATGATCGGCGGCGCCGCGGTGGGTGCTTTCCTTGTTGGCAACAATGGCAAGTCGATCAAGGCGACCATCCAGGCGCTGCCGTCGGTGCTGAAGGGTTCGCGCCACACCAAGGAACTGTACATGGAGATGATGTCGCTGCTGTTCGACATCCTGTCCAAGGTGCGCAAGGAAGGCCTGATGTCGATCGAAGGCGATATCGACAAGCCGGAAGACAGCCCGCTGTTTTCCAAGTACCCGGGCGTGCTGGCCGACCACCACATCGTCGAATTCATGACCGATTACCTGCGTTTGATGGTGTCGGGCAACATGGATGCGTTCCAGATCGAAAACCTGATGGACAACGAAATCGAGACCCATCACCACGAAGGCGCGGTGCCGGCCCATTGCATCGCCAAGCTCGGCGACGGCCTGCCGGCGTTCGGCATCGTCGCCGCGGTGATGGGCGTGGTGCATACGATGGAGTCGGTCGGCATTCCGCCGGCCGAGCTGGGCATCCTGATCGCCAAGGCGCTGGTCGGCACCTTCCTCGGCATCTTGCTGGCGTACGCCTTCGTCACGCCGCTGTCGAGCCTGCTCGAACAGAAGCTGGAAGAGTCGACCAAGATGTTCCAGTGCGTCAAAGTCACCTTGCTGGCCAGCCTGAACGGCTACGCGCCGGCGCTGGCGGTGGAATTTGGCCGCAAGGTACTGTTTTCGACAGAACGGCCGACGTTCGGCGAACTCGAAGACCACATCAAGAAATCGAAGACCAAGTAAGCCGCTCGATGTCAATTATCTATTCACACGCAGAGTTCCTGTCCCGGAGCGCATATGGCCGATGAGGGCTTACGACCGATCATCGTCAAGCGCATCAAGAAGACGGCGGCCGGCCATCACGGCGGCGCCTGGAAAATTGCGTACGCCGACTTCGTGACGGCGATGATGGCGTTCTTCTTGCTGATGTGGCTGCTCGGCTCGACCACCAAGGGCGACCTGAACGGCATCTCGGAGTTCTTCAAGACGCCGCTGAAGGTTGCCATGTCGGGCGGCTCGGGCAGCGGCGACAGCTCGTCGGTGATCCAGGGCGGCGGGCGCGACCTGACCCGGCGCGACGGCCAGGTCAAGAAAGGCGACGTCGAGTCGGTGAAAAAATCGTACGACCTGAAGGCGGCCAAGGCCGCGCTCGAGCGCGAGGAGGGCGTCCGCCTGCAGCAGCTGAAGGCGAAGATCGAAGCGACCATCGAAGCCAATCCGCTGCTGAAGAAATACAAGAATCAGCTGCTGCTCGACATCACCAGCGAAGGCTTGCGCATCCAGATCGTCGACGAGCAGAACCGGCCGATGTTTGCGCTGGCAAAAGCGACCGTGCAGCCGTACACCGCCGATATCTTGCGCGTGATCGGCATTGTCCTCAACGAAGTGCCGAACCGCATCGGCCTGTCCGGCCACACCGATTCGACGCCGTACTTTTCCGATGTCGGCTACAGCAACTGGGAACTGTCGAGCGATCGGGCGAACGCGTCGCGGCGCGAACTGATCATCGGCGGCATGAACGAGAACAAGATCTTGCGCGTCGTCGGACTCGGTTCGGCAGCGAACCTGGACCGCGAGGACCCGTTCAATCCGATCAACCGGCGTATCAGCATCATCGTGATGAACAAGAAAACGGAAGAAACGGTCATGCGCGACAACGCGTCGCTGCAGGTGCCGGAGATCAACGGGACAAGCCCGGCGGCTGCCCCGGCGGCGCTGGCGCAGCCGCCCGCCGCCGCGGCAGCGGCGAAGGCGGCACCATGATGGCGCGCGCGCGAATTGGAGGCGTCGTATGACGAGAAAAAAAATACTGGGTTCGCACGTGAAGCGGCTGCTGTCGGGCGTGTCCGACCACGGCAAGAAACACCTGTCGGAAGTTGAAACCGACCTGCGCCAGACCGAATTGCTGCTCGAAGAGGCGGTCGACAAGCTCACCAGCAGCTTCATGGCGATCCACCACGTGGTCGGCGCGCGCCAGGACGGCATCAACCTGCTGCTCGCCGGCGGCACCCCGAGCGCCGACGAAATCGACCGCATGAAAGGCATGTCCGGCGAAATCGGCCAGCACGTCAATTCGGCCATCACCAGCATGCAGTTCCAGGACATGACGAGCCAGTTGATCGACCGCACGCTCAAGCGCGTCACCGGCCTGCGCGCCTTTCTCGGCACGCTCGGCACGCACGGTGCAGGTGTTGCCGCCGAAGCGGACAGCGAGGAAATCGTCGAGCTGCTGGGCAAGGTCAGCATGGCGCTGGCGATCCAGTCGCTCGAATTGCGCAGTGTATTAAGAAAAGCAGTGAACCAGCAGCACCTTGAAAGCGGCGACATCGAACTGTTCTAAGCGTCGCTTTCACCATGGATTTAATCAGACTAACCACGAAAACAAAAGCAGGAGCAGGAAATGGCTAAAACAATTCTCGCAGTCGACGATTCAAGCTCATTGCGCCAGATGGTGGCGTTCAGCCTGAAGGCGGCTGGCTACCTGGTGGTCGAGGCGGTCGACGGACAGGACGGCCTCGAGAAAGCCAAGCTGCAGACCGTCGACCTGGTGCTGACGGACCAGAACATGCCGCGCATGGACGGCCTGGCGCTGATCAAGCTGCTGCGCGGCCTGCCGGCCTACCAGAAGGTGCCGATCCTGATGCTGACGACCGAGTCGTCCGACGAGATGAAGTCGAAGGGCCGCGCCGCCGGCGCCAATGGCTGGCTGGTCAAGCCGTTCGACCCGCAGCGGCTGATCGAAGTCGTGAAAAAAGTCATCGGCTGATGCGTCGTAGCAAGTGGAAGAAAGTACCAGTATGATGCATCGCGAAATTGACGGAGTGCCCTCATGACCATCGACATAAGCCAGTTTTTCCAGGTCTTTTTCGATGAGGCGGAGGAACTGCTGGCGGAAAAAGAACGGCTGCTGCTGGCGGTCGACATCGCCGCGCCGGACGCCGAGGACCTGAACGCCATTTTCCGCACCGCCCACTCGATCAAGGGCGGCGCCTCGACGTTCGGGCTGAACGACATGTCGGATGTCACCCACATCCTCGAGTCGCTGCTCGACCGCATCCGCAAGGGTGAAATGGCGCTCACGGCCGAACACGTCGACGCCTTTTTGGCCGCCAAGGACATCCTCAAGATGCAGCTCGACGGCCACCGTAACGGCGCCCATGTCGACCAGGACGCCGTCGCCGACGTGCGCATGATGCTGCAGGAACTGTCGCAGGATGCGCCGGCGCCGGCGCGCCCGGTGGCGCCGGCCTTTGTGCAAACTGAAGTCAAGCCGAACCTGGGCGTCGGCGGGCGCCGCTACAAGGTCGAGCTGCCGCATTGCGAGCAGCGCGACGTCAACGCGCTGGCCGCCGAACTGGGCCTGCTTGGCCGCATCACCGTCGCGCCGCTCGACGGCGGCCGCCACGCGCTGACCCTGACCACCCACGAAAGCCTGGACGACATCATCGCCATCTGCTCGTTCGTGCTCGATCCGGACGACTTGAAGATTTTCGAGGCGCCGGCCCTGACGCCGGCCCAGCGCGCGATCGAGGACGCCGAACGCGCCCGCGTCGAAAAGTCGCTCGGCTACGGCTTTTTCGATCCGATCGAGGCCGACGACGCCGGCGCCGACGTGCAGCAGCCGGAGCAGTCAGACGAGGAACGCGGCTACGGCTTTTTCCAGCCCATCGAACAGATCCGCGCGGCCGCCGCCAGCGCCGCCGCCGCGGTGGCGCCGGCCAAGGCGCTGCCGTCAAGCACCCGGATCGAGGCGCTGGAAATTTCCGAAGTGGCGGCCGAGAAAAAAGCGGCCGCCCGCAAGGACGACAAGAGCGGCGGCCCCGGCGCCGAATCGTCGTCGATCCGCGTGTCGATCGAAAAGGTCGACCAGCTGATCAACCTGATCGGCGAACTGGTCATCACCCAGGCGATGATCGAGCAGCGCAGCGACGGGCTCGACCCGATGCTGCACGAGCGCCTGCTCAACAGCGTCAGCCAGCTGACGCGCAACACGCGCGACTTGCAGGAAGCGGTGATGTCGATCCGCATGATGCCGATGGACTTCGTGTTCTCGCGCTTTCCGCGCATGGTGCGCGATCTCGCCGCCAAGCTCGGCAAGAAGGTCGACTTCATCACCAACGGCGCCGCTACCGAACTGGACAAGGGCCTGATCGAGCGCATCGTCGATCCGCTGACGCACCTGGTGCGCAACAGCATCGACCATGGCATCGAGATGCCGGCCGCGCGGGTTGCCGCCGGCAAGACCGAAACCGGGCGATTGTTCCTGTCGGCCGGCCACCAGGGCGGCAACATCGTCATCGAAGTGTCCGACGACGGCGGCGGCCTGAACCGCGAGCGGATCCTTGAAAAGGCGGCCCAGAACGGTTTGCCCGTCAGCGACAACATGCCCGACGCCGACGTGTGGCAACTCATTTTCGCGCCCGGCTTTTCGACCGCCGAAATCGTCACCGACGTGTCCGGCCGCGGCGTCGGCATGGATGTGGTCAAGCGCAACATCGCGGCGATGGGCGGCTCGATCGACATCCGCTCGGCGAAAGGCTTCGGCACCACCATTTCGATCTCGCTGCCGCTGACGTTGGCCATTCTCGACGGCATGTCGATCCGCGTCGGCGAGGAAGTCTATATCCTGCCGCTCGGCTTCGTCGTCGAGTCGCTGCAGCCGGCGCCGGAAGACATCAAGGAAATCGCCAACCGCGGCCGGGTCATCAAGGTGCGCGGCGAATACTTGCCGTTGATTCCGCTGTACCAGATGTTCGAGATCGAACCGCGCTTTACCAACCCGTGCGAAGGCATCGTCGTGATCCTCGAGGCCGACGGCCGCAAGGCCGGGCTGTTCGTCGACGATCTTGTCGGCCAGCAGCAGGTGGTGGTCAAGAACCTCGAGTCGAACTACCGCAAGGTGACCGGCATTTCGGGCGCCACCATCCTCGGCGACGGCGGCGTGTCGCTCATTCTCGATGTCGCAGCACTGATGCGCTCGTCGCGCCAGCTGGCCGACGACACCGTGTTTTCATAATCGTTCCAGCCATTCCATTTACTTCAACTTTTTTTGCACTAAACCAGGATAGGAAACCACCATGTCGATGACATCCACCACCACCAAGGCCGGCGACGCGCACGACGGCGCAGGCAGCGAATTTCTCGCCTTCACGCTCGGCTCCGAGGAGTACGGCATCGATATCCTGAAGGTGCAGGAGATCCGCGGCTACGAAGCGGTCACCCGCATCGCCAACGCGCCCGAGTTCATCAAGGGCGTGATCAATCTGCGCGGCATCATCATTCCCGTAGTCGACATGCGCATCAAGTTCAACCTCGGCACGCCGGTGTACGACCAGTTCACCGTCGTCATCATCCTCAACATCGGCGGGCGCATCATGGGCATGGTCGTCGACAGCGTCTCCGACGTCACCACGCTCACACCCGACCAGGTCAAGCCGGCGCCGGAAATGGGCACCGCCTTCAATTCCGACTACCTCATTGGCCTTGGCACCATCGACGAGCGCATGCTGATCCTGGTCGACATCGACAAGCTGATGTCGTCGGGCGAAATGGGCCTGATCGAAAAGATCGCCGCGTAAAAGTTGCAGGCTGTAAGCGGCCACGCGCCTGGCGCGGCCGCATGTGCTCCGAGCCATATTCAAGCAGGTCCTTAGAGCAGAAGGTGAAGCATCGTGTCGCAAATTAAAGTGGAATCCGGCAAGGAATTCAATTTCACCAAGAGTGATTTTGAAAGAGTCCGTGCGCTGATCTACAAACGGGCAGGTATTTCACTGGCCGACAGCAAGCAGGAAATGGTCTATAGCCGCATCGCGCGGCGCCTGCGGGCGACCGGCATCGTCTCGTTTTCCACCTACCTCGACGACCTCGAGGCGGGCAAACTCAGCGGCGACGAGTGGGAGTCGTTTACCAACGCCTTGACCACCAACCTGACGTCGTTCTTTCGCGAGTCGCATCACTTCCCGCTGTTGGCCGAACACCTCAAGCGCCTGCCGCCCGGGCCGATCACGATCTGGTGTTCGGCCAGTTCGACCGGCGAAGAGCCGTATTCGATCGCGATGACCGCGTGCGAGGCGTTCAATACCTTGAGCCCGCCGGTGCAGATCATCGCCACCGACATCGACACCAACGTGCTGGCCGCCGGCGCCCACGGCGTCTACGGCATCGAACGGCTCGACAAGATGTCGGCCGAGCGCTCGAAGCGGTTTTTCCTGCGCGGCAAGGGCGACCAGGAAGGCATGGTGCGCGTGCGCCCGGAACTGCGCCAGCTGGTCACCTTCAAGCCGCTCAACCTGCTCGGCGACAGCTGGCCGCTGACGGGCCAGTTCGACGTCATCTTCTGCCGCAACGTCATGATCTATTTTGACAAGGCCACCCAGCGCAAGATCCTGGCGCGCTTTGTACCGCTGATGAAGCCGCACGCACTGCTGTTTGCCGGCCACTCCGAAAACTTTCTGTACGTCTCTGATTCGCTGAAACTGCGCGGCAAGACGGTGTATGAACTCGAACAAGGTCGCTCCGGCAACCACTAGCCGCTGCGAAAGAAGCAATCATGGACTCAAAAGAACAATTTGCCACCAACGTCTATTTCGATCGGACGTTCGATTGCGAAGCGGCCAAGATCCTGCCTGGCGAGTATTACCACACCAACAAGGACATGCTGATCGTGACTGTGCTCGGCTCGTGCGTGTCGGCGTGCATCCGCGACCGCGTTAGTGGCCTGGGCGGCATGAACCACTTCATGTTGCCCGACGGCGGCAGCGACGCCAACAGTCCCGTGTCGGCGTCGATGCGCTACGGCACCTATGCGATGGAGGTATTGATCAATGAACTGCTCAAGTCGGGCGCGCGCCGCGACAACCTCGAAGCGAAGGTGTTCGGCGGCGGTGCCGTGCTGAAGGGTTTTACCGCCATCAACGTCGGCGAACGCAATGCCGCATTCGTCATCAGCTACCTGAAGATGGAAAAGATCCGCGTGCTGGCCGAAGACCTCAACGACATCTATCCGCGCAAGGTGTATTTCTTCCCGCGCACCGGCAAGGTGCTGGTCAAGAAACTGATGCAAACCCACAACGACACGCTGGCGCAACGCGAGCGCGACTACGCCAGCCGCCTGAAGGTCGCGCCTGTTGGCGGCGAGATCGACCTGTTCTGACGAGAAAGCGATGACTATGAAGATCAAGGTATTGATCGTGGACGACTCGGCGCTGATCCGCAGCGTCATGCGCGAAATCATTTCCAGTCAGCCCGACATGGAAGTGGTCGGCGTGGCGCCCGATCCGCTCGTCGCGCGCGAGCTGATCAAGCAGACCAATCCCGACGTGCTCACCCTCGACGTCGAGATGCCGAAAATGGACGGCCTCGACTTCCTCGAAAAGCTGATGCGCCTGCGACCGATGCCGGTGCTGATGGTGTCGTCGCTGACCGAGCGCGGCTCGGAAATCACCATGCGCGCGCTGGAACTGGGCGCGGTCGACTTCGTCACCAAGCCGAAAATTTCGATCCAGGCCGGCATGCGCGAATACACCGAGCTGATTGCCGACAAGATCCGCGCCGCCGCCAAGGCGCGCGTCAAGGCGCGCACCTTGGCGCCGGCCAGGGCCGAAGGCGCGCTGCCGCCGATGCGCAACCCGCTGCTGTCGTCCGAAAAACTGATCATCATCGGCGCCTCCACCGGCGGCACCGAGGCGATCCGCGAATTTCTGATGCGCATGCCGTCCGACTGCCCCGGCATCCTGATCGCCCAGCACATGCCGGAAGGCTTCACCACCTCGTTCGCGCGCCGCCTCGATTCGCTGTGCAAGATCAGCGTGCGCGAAGCGGCCGGCGACGAGCGGGTGCTGCCTGGCCACGCCTACATCGCGCCGGGCCACTCGCACCTGATGCTGGCGCGCTCGGGTGCGAACTACGTCACCCGCATCGACCAGGCCGATCCGGTCAACCGCCACCGGCCGTCGGTCGACGTGCTGTTCCGCTCGGCGGCCGTGGCGGCCGGCAAGAACGCGGTCGGCGTAATCCTCACCGGCATGGGCAAGGACGGCGCCCTCGGCATGCTGGAAATGAAAAATGCCGGCGCCCACAATTTCGCCCAGGACGAGGCCTCTTGTGTCGTGTTCGGCATGCCGCGCGAAGCGATCGCCATCGGCGCCACCCACGAAGTGGGGCCGCTGACCGAGCTGCCCGGCATGGTTCTTACCCATCTTGCAACACAAGGTGGACGATCGTTGCGCGTGTGACCCTTTATAACGTCTTTACTTGTGAGTTTTATCGCCGTGCGGCAACAAAACTGCTATCCTTCAGGCTGCTTCTCCGTGTGAAGAAGTGTGTCGATAACCGAATCAAAAGAATCAACGGAGTAATTCATGGCTGACCCAAAAATGCGCTTTTTAGTTGTTGACGACTTCTCGACGATGCGCCGCATTGTCCGGAATTTGTTGAAGGAACTGGGATACGCGAACGTCGACGAAGCCGAAGATGGCGTCATGGCGCTGGCCAAGCTGCGCAGCGAGACGTTCGATTTCGTGGTGTCGGACTGGAACATGCCGAACATGGACGGCCTGACCATGTTGCAAAACATCCGCGCCGACCCCGCGCTGGCCAAGCTGCCGGTGCTGATGGTGACGGCCGAAGCGAAGAAGGAAAACATCATCGCCGCGGCCCAGGCCGGCGCCAACGGCTACGTGGTCAAGCCGTTTACCGCTGCCACGCTGGACGAAAAATTGAACAAGATTTTCGAGAAGCTCGAAAAAGCCGGAGCCTGAAATGGGTGAGATTATCGTCGGTGGCGCCACCGCCACCGGAAGTCCGGTGGACCATGCCGACGAGTTCCTGAGCCGGATCGGCCACATGACGCGGGCGCTGCACGACAGCCTGCGCGGCCTCGGCCTCGACAAACTGATCGAAAAAGCGGCCAGCGACATTCCCGATGCGCGCGACCGCCTCGACTACGTCGCCCGCCTGTCCGAGCAGGCAGCGCAGAAGGTGCTCAATGCCACCGACGCCGCCAGCCCGCTGCAGGACAAGATCGACAGCGACGCCCAGCAATTGTCGGCGGCGTGGAACGGCTTGCTCGAAGCGCCCGGCACCACCGACGCCCAATGGCGCGCACTGGCCGAGTCGACCATCCTGCGGCTCGACGCCACGCGCGGCGCCACCGTCGACACCAAGGCCTACCTGATGGACATCATGATGGCCCAGGATTTCCAGGACCTGACCGGCCAGGTGATCACCAAGGTGACGGCGATCGCCCAGAACCTCGAGCAGCAGCTGGTGCAGATGCTGGTCGATTTCGCGCCGCCGGAGGTCAAGCGGGAATTCGACAACGGCTTGCTCAACGGGCCGCAGATCAACCCGACCGGCAACAGCGACGTCGTGTCGAACCAGGGCCAGGTCGACGACCTGCTCGACAGCCTCGGTTTCTGAGTTCCCTTTGTTCTAGCAACACCGAAGCGATTTCACATGCACCAAACAAATTTCATCGTTCGTGAACCGTTGCTCGATCCAAAGCAGCGCGTGATCGGCTACGAGCTGTCCTGGAAACACGATGAAGACCAGCCCGTCACCGACGCCGATCTCGAGTCGCTGATCGGCTTCGTCGCCGAAAATGTCAACGACGAAGAGACCGGCTGGCTGCTGCGCGACAAGATTCTGTTTCTCGACGCGGTGCCCGACATGCTGTCGACCGACGCACTGTATTCGATGCCGCCGGAACGCACGGTGCTGACCCTGAAGGCGGCCGACATGGCCGACCCGGACACGCTGGCCGCGGTGCAGGGCTTGCGCGCCGGCGGCGTCGGCATCTCGGTGCGCGACGGCGACCTCGCGCACCTCGGCAAGAACCTCGGCATCAGTGCCTCCTACATCGAAGTGCGCTTTTCCGGCGCCGACGTCGCCGCCCAGGCACGCACTTACGCCGCGGTCAAGCAGTCGACCGTGCGGATGGTCGGCCGGCCAGTGACGACCTGGGCCGATTTCGATGCCTGCGCCGCGCTCGGCCTGGACGCCTTCGTCGGCAAGCTGCACCTGACGCCGCGCCCTGGCACCCCGGTCAAGGGCATGAACCCGGCCCAGACCATCATCTTGCAACTGATGCAGATGGTCACGGCCAACGAAGACATTCCGAAGATCGAAAGCGTACTCAAGCGCGATCCGGCGCTGTCGTACAAGCTGCTGCGCTTCATCAACTCGGCCGGCTTCGGCAGCGGCCGCGAAATCCAGTCGCTGCGCCAGGCCATCACCTTGCTCGGTTACGCGCCGCTGTACCGCTGGCTGACCTTGCTGCTGGCCACCGCCAGCACCAGCGGCTATTCGCCCGTGCTGATGGAAACGGCGGTGGTGCGCGGCCGCCTCGCCGAGCTGCTCGGCGCCAAGGCGCTTGACCGCGGCGAGGGCGAGAACCTGTTCGTTGCCGGCATGTTCTCGCTGCTCGACCGCCTGCTCGGCTTGCCGATGCGCGACGTGCTCGACACCATCCAGTTGCCCGACGAAGTGGTGCGCGCGCTGCTCACGCGCGGCGGCATGTACGGGCCGTACCTGGCGCTGGCCGAAGCGTGCGAGCTGAACTCGAACCTGGTGGCGGGGCTGGCCAAGTCGCTCGGCATCAGCCCGCTCGAAGTCAACAAGGCGCACCTGTCGGCACTGGCATGGGCGCAGAACGTCACGACCTGATCGGATAAAATCGTCAACGCAAAAAAAACCGGGCTTGCCCGGTTTTTTTGTTGTCCGTAGCAGGAATTTCCGATCTTGCGAACATGTGCTTTCTGTGCAATTGTCTTAGGGCGCCGCCGGCCGCCAGAAGCGAGAAAAGAAATGATCGACGCCTACAAAAACCTGTTCCCCCACACTAGCGCCAACCTCATCAGAAATTTTCTCTGGAAGGTAGGCTTTCCGCTGGTTGTGATCGCCGAAACCGGCTACGGACTGGCCGCATCCTTTCACGTTCATCCGGGCCTCGCGTTGTTCGTCGTGGTGCTGGTGGCCGCGCTGTGTTTTTTTTCGAAGCGCTTGCGCACGGCGATGGCCGATTTCTTCACCAGCGCACCGAGGGTGCTGCTCATGATCGGGAAAAAATGGTCGCGCTTTTTTACCGGCGTTGCCGCCGGCCTGATCGAGCGCCGCAATCCCGTAGCCCAGGTGAAACGATCGGTCGCGGCGATGTTCGGGTTCACGGCCGTTTGCGCCGTGCCTGCCCTGTATGCAATATGGTGGCTGATACAGTATTCGCAGAATTACATGAAGAGCCAGGCGTACCTGGCGATCGTGACGGTGACCGCGCTGGCGTTCGCGATCGTGGTTTCCATTGTTGCATGCGCGGTCGATTTCTTCACCGAGGAGGTGGGGCTCGGGGTGCCAGGCCACTTCAGGCTCAAGACTATCGATTTCAAGGAGTCTCCGGCTGTGCCAAAGAATCGATACCTCGGTACGTTGGTGCACTTTTCCGATCTACACGTGCCGGGCGAGTCGGGCAGGCTGACGGAGGAAGGGGTGTGGGATGTTTTATTCCTGACTACGCTGGCGAAGCGCATGAATAAAAATCAAGAATACGCATCTCGATGCACTGTTCGTCGTTTCCGGCGACATCACGGATACCGGCGAGCCCACTGCGTGGCAAGCAGTGTGCGATGCGATGCATGAATTCCATGATCACATCGTGATCGCCCCCGGCAATCACGACCTCAATATCGTCGGTTACGGCGCCTGGAGCCTTGCCTTCGTAGGCGACAAACCTGACTGGAGCGGGCGCTGGAACCGTATGGCCGAATATATGAACGCTGCGTGCTGCCTGATGGGCGCACGGTCGACGGTGTGGTGCAAAGGCGGCATGGTCGACCTGGCGACGGCATGGGGCGCCATCGCGAGCGCGGATGGCAGCAATAATGCGAAGTTCAGGGAGACCGAATCGCTGTTTCCTTTGATTGTTTCGGCGCCCGACATGGAAGGGGCGCAGTTTGTCGTTTGGAATACAGTGCGCTCCTCATCGCTCGCCTTCAACAACTCGTTCGGAGAAGTTGGGGATCGGCAGTTGAACAACTTCATGGCAATCCGGAAATCGCAACAGCATGCCTCCACTCGATTCATCCATATCATGCATCACAAGCTGGCACTCCCGGAACATCGTTTGATCATGAATAGCGACGGGAGCGGGTGGCCGCGGATCCGCGATGCTGTGAAGTCCGCCGTGCAGCGGGTCGGAATGGTTATGCATGACGCCAATAAGGTCGTCGCCGCCCTCCGTGGCGAAATCGATTCCCTCGTACTGCATGGCCACCACCATGCCGCTTTTTGGGGCGAGATCGACAGTGCCAGCGGTGCCGGCGGCGTCATGCAGGTGGTGTCGGCGCCATCGACCAGCCTCGGGGTGGAATTTTTTACGGCAAGTCCAGCGATGAGCAACGTAACGCAAGCGGGCCCGCGCACGTGCTCGTATGAAATCTTGACGATTGAGGCCACTGCGCTTGGGCTGCGACTGGCGGCGCCACCGGCGCGCTTCCCCCTGCCGTGAGCGAAAGGCGCGGCCTCGCGCACGGTCGCCAACAAAATGAGCGAAGGCAGGAAGCGCCAGATCTACCTGGAGGCTGGCCCGGGCAATATTGTCGAGGGAAAGCTCCGGGAGTCCGCCAAATGGGGCATCATTGAAAATATCGACCTCACGCAGCTATCATGAATCCAGTAACCCAACAGGATGTCCTCGCACACCAGGCAGTGGTGCCGTGGCCGTCCGTCATACAGGTTGAGCAGGATTTGCTGCTGTGCCTGGCGATGGTCGCGATTTTTTCGCATTCGCCGATTGCGAAGCAGGTCGCGATGCGCGGCGGAACCGTGCTTCACAAAATACACCTGGAGCCGGCATCGCGCTACTCAGAGGATATCGATCTTGTCGTGATCGACCGGCAAGTTTCCGAAGAGGAGATCAAGACGGGCATCGAAGACGCCCTGCTGGTAGTGTTTGGCAAGGCGCAGCAGCATTTCTGGGAAAACCTGAAACTGTCTGTTCGCAATGTTGCGCGTCCGTCGAGGGTGCTGCGGTTCATTTACGATATTCCATCTGTTATGCAGCCGCCGCGCACGCTGCGCGTGGAGGTGGAAGTCAATGTGACTGAACGTGTACCTTTTCTTCCCGTGGTGTACCTGCCGTTTTCGGTCTCCTTTCAAGAGGACGAGCAGCGTGCGGACATTGCGTCGTTCGATATCCATGAAATGCTTGGTACGAAGATGCGCGCGCTATTTCAGCGAAGTAAAGGTCGCGACCTGTTCGACCTTTTCTGGGCGTTCAATGAAAGTAAGCGCGAGATCAGCGTTTCTGAAGTAATCCGCTGTTTTCAGCACTACATGCTGCAAGAACAGACCAAAGTCGGCCGCCATGAATTCACGGCGCACCTGGCTGACGTCGTCAAAGCCGGCCACTTCGTCGAGGCCGTACTACTGGTCGAGCTTGAAGCGTAGCGGCACTGCCACTTAGATCTCGAGGTTATCGATCAGCCGCGTCGTCCCCAGCTTGGCCGCGGCCAGCACCACCAGCGGCGCCCCTTGCGCCAGGTCGCCCGCCGACGGCACCTGCAGATCCGACTGCCTGCGCACCGAAATGTAATCCGGATTCCAGCCGCGCTTGGCCAGGCTGTCCATCGCCTGGTGCTCGAGCTGGAAAATGTCGAGGTGGCCGTTGCGCATTTCCGCCGCCACTGCATTGAGCGCCTTGAACAAGGCCGGCGCTTCCTGGCGCTCCGATTCGCTCAAATACATATTGCGCGACGACAGCGCCAGGCCATCGTCGGCGCGCCACGTCTCGGCGGCGATGATTTCGGTCGGCAGCGCAAACTGGCGGCTCATGTTCCGGATGATCATCAGCTGCTGGTAATCCTTCTTGCCGAACACCGCCACCCGCGGGCGCACGCATGAAAACAGCTTCAGCACCACCGTCGTCACGCCGCTGAAAAAGCCCGGACGAAACTCGCCTTCCAGCGTATTGCCCAGGTCGTCGGGCGGGCGCACGCGAAACTCCTGCGGCTCCGGGTACAGATCCTTTTCGGTCGGCGCGAACAGGATGTACACGCCTTCCTTTTCGAGCTTTTCGACGTCGCTCTGGAACGTGCGCGGATATTTCTCGAAGTCTTCGTTCGGCCCGAACTGCAGGCGGTTGACGAAGATGGAGGCGACCACCGGGTCGCCATGCTTGCGGGCCAGGCGCATCAGCGACAGGTGGCCTTCGTGCAAATTGCCCATGGTCGGCACGAACGCAGTGCGCAATTGCCCGCTGAGGTGGTCGCGCAGTTCTTCGATGGAAGAGATAATTTTCATGGGTCGGTCAGTCTAGGGAAGAGGGGGCCGGCATCACGCCGGCGAATAGGCCAGCCGCACGTAGATCGGCGCAAATGGCTCGGCCTGGGTAATCTCGATCAGGGTTTCTTTGGCCAGCTCCAGCATGGCGACGAAGTGCACCACAACGATCGGCACGCCGTTCTGGCCGTGAAACAAGTCGGCGAATTCGACGAAGCGCGCCGACTGCAGTTGCCGCAGAATCGCCGACATGTGTTCGCGCACCGAAAGTTCCTGGCGGCTGATCCGGTGGTGCTGGGTCAGGGTGGCGCGCTTGAGTACGTCGAGCCAGGCGCGCTGCAGGTCGCTGGCGTCCACTTCCGGCCAGTTCGGCACGTTGCTTTGCTCGACGAACAGCTGCGGCCGGGTAAAGTCGCGGTCCAGTTGCGGCATTGCGTTCAGGTCGTACGCTGCCAGCTTGATCTGCTCGTATTCGAGCAGGCGGCGCACCAGCTCGGCGCGCGGGTCGCCAGCCTCGTCGTCGTTGTCGCACTTTCGCTGCGGCAGCAGCATGCGCGACTTGATCTCGATGAGCATCGCCGCCATCAGCAGGTACTCGGCGGCCAGCTCCAGGTTGTGCAGGCGGATCTGGTCAACGTACTTCAGGTACTGCAACGTGACCTGCGCCATCGGGATGTCGAGGATGTTGAAGTTTTGCTTGCGGATCAGGTACAGCAGCAGGTCGAGCGGACCTTCGAAGGCGTCGAGAAAGATTTCCAGCGCGTCCGGCGGGATGTACAGGTCGGTCGGCATGCGCAGCAGCGGCTCGCCGTACAGGCGCACTGTCGCCGCAATGTCGGGCACGGCGCTCGCCGCGGCTGCATCGGCGGGCGCAACCACAGTGCCCACCGCCTCATCTGGCAACATGGTCTCGACCTGGAATGCTTACAGTTTGTTCTGGTACACGTACGCTTGTTGCTTGACGCGCGATTCGGACGTACGGTCCTGCTCGGTCAAGGTGATCGGCGCCTTGTCCCACAGCAGCGCACGGCCTTCGCGCTGGCCTTCCTCGATCGCCGGATTGGCCGCCTTCAGCGCCTTGATGAACAAGGTGTGGTCGGATTCGTACAGCTGGTGTTGTTTGGTCAGTTTCATGTTGGTCGATGGTGTTGCGGACAGGGTATTTTACCCGAGCGGGGAGGGGCCGGGGAAAACCCCCGGCGCATCGCCCCGCGGCGTGGTCTCGATCAGCTGTGCAGGGCGTTCAGTTCGCGCGCGATAATGTCGTGGTTGAGCCACAGCACGGGACCAATCTTCTCGGCGGCGCCATGGAACATCAGCGGGCCGGCGCCTTCGAGCACCAGCGCGCTGAGGTGGTCGGTGATCAGCGCCTTGCGGTCCTTGTGCAGCTTGGTGATCTCGTCGGACGTGCCGATCATCACTTCAGCCAGCTCGGGCGTATTGTCCATCGGCCAGGCGCCAAAGTTGCGGAACGTGGTGCTGGTCGGATCCTGGTTGTAGGCCTCGATCTTGGCCAGCAGCGAGTCGAGCGAGACGCCGTCTTCCAGCAGAGCCTGGCAGATCGCCCACTGCTCGTCGACCCAGGCGCCGCCGCCTTCCCTCTTCAGTGCCTGCAGCAGCGGAAACAGCGACAGCTCGACGCCGACGAAAATGTCGGATGAATTGGTACGGATTTCCGGGCAGTTGAACACGGTAGCGCTGATGCCTTGCGCCCACGCCGCCTCGGCCACGCTTTCCAGGCGCATCTTGGCGTAGCCCTGGGTGTAATTGGTGTAGGTCTGCCAGCGGTATTCGCCGCCGATCAAGATTTCGGTGCCGTGGTAGCCGTAGGCGCTGTAGCGCACCTGGCCGCCGGTCCTGGCCACGCGCTCGCGGATGGCGCTGCTGGCGTGAATCAGGTGCTGCAGCGTGTTGGCGGTCACTTCGTCGAAGTTCATCAGGATCAGCTTGCCCAGGTCGCTCTCGAGCAGTGCGCGCGAGGACATGAAGCGCTCGCCGCGGCCCTTGTAGATGCGGTTGGCAATGGCCAGGAACGCTTTCACTTTCGGGATGCCGCCGGCCATCGTGTGGGCGAAGAACACGTTGGCGCCATCGGGCACCAGCTTGTCGATCTCGGCCATGACGATGGCGGCCGACGCGGTGAAGCGCTGCACGCCGGTCTGGCGGCAACGCTCGACCTTGTCCCAGTCGAGCTTGTCGTCCTGCCAGCTCTTGAGCGTCAGGCCGGCCAGCATTTCGGTCGGATTCTGTTCGCCCTCAGGCGCGTCGAGGTCGAAACCGGCCATCATCGGCACATTGATGATGCGTCCGCCCAGCTTCGTTTCGGCTTCGGCCAGTTCGTCGGCGTCGAGCGCGCGCAGGGCGTTGTTCTCGTCGCGTCGGCCGACCGTGATGCCGACGATCGTCATGCCGGCATTGCGCGCCTCATCGATCAGGCCATTGACGTAGCCGCGGCCGAACAGTTCGCCGAACAGCACGAACACGTCGCCTTTGCGAAACAGGTTGGCCTGGGGGATGTGCCTCAAGGAAGTGGGTGCGGTCATAGAAAGTGGTGTCGCTTTTTAAAAATGTGGGCGCGTCATGGCGCGGATTTCTCATCAAGACTGCGCATTATAAACCGGTGCAAGGTCAACAAACCAGTTCACGCAGGCCCAGTTCACTTAGAATTGACCCGCAAAATATTGTATAAAAAGACAACATGTTACGGTCGCCCAGCTTACGCTACATTGCATTTCTCTTCCTGGTGTCCGGTTTTTCGGCACTGATCTACCAGGTCGTCTGGCAGCGCACCCTGTTTGCCACCTTCGGCATCGACAGTGAGTCGGTCACTGTGATCGTGTCGCTCTTCATGTTCGGGCTCGGCATCGGCGCGCTGGCCGGCGGCTACCTGCAGCAGCGTTTCCCGCGCCATCTGCTGCGCTTGTTCCTCTTGCTCGAAGTGGGCATCGGGGCGTTCGGCCTGGTCAGCCTTGAGCTGATCTGGCTGGTCAGCGCTGCGGCCGGCGACACAACGACGCGCGAACTTGTGCTGTGGGTCTACCTGATACTGGCGATTCCGACCCTGATGATGGGCGCCACCTTGCCGATCCTGGTGGCCTGGCTGCAGGGCTACCTGCGCAACATCGGCCAATCGGTCGGCCTGCTGTATGCCGTCAACACGATCGGTTCGGCGATCGCCGCCTGGTGCACGGTCGAGCTGCTGTTCGTCTATCTGGGCCAGCAGGCAACGGTGCTGGTCGCCGCCGCCTGCAACTTTGCCACCGCCGCGCTGATTGTGCACGCCAGCCGCCGGCTGGTGCGTGAGGATCTGGCGGCAGTCGAAGTGGCGCCGCTCGCTGTCCGGACCGCGCCGCTGCTGCCGTATCCGCTGGTGGCCGCCACCTTGCTGGCGATCGGTTACATCTCGCTGAGCCAGGAAATCCTGTGGTTCCGCATGCTCGGCTTCATGACCGCCAACCGGCCCGACGTGTTCGGCCTGATGCTGGCCGCCTTCCTGGTCGGCATCGCCGGCGGCGCCTTGCATTCGCGCAGGGCGTGCGCGCCCGACGGCAAGCCGGTGGACTACCTGGTGCGCGCGCTGTTTCTCGCCATCGCCGTGTTCTACCTGGCGCTGCCTGTCGTGGCGGCGACCTCGGCCCACCTCGACAAGGATGTAAGCACGGTGGTGGCCTACATCGCCATTGCCGCGCTGGCGTTCTTCACCGGCGGCATCCTGCCGATGCTGATGCACCTCGGCATTGCCGAACACGGCAAGGATGCAGCGCGGGCGATGTCGTGGCTGTATTTCGCCAACATCGCCGGCGCCACGCTGGGGCCGCTGGTGACCGGTTTCATCCTGCTCGACCTGTTTTCCCTTGAAGCCAACATCGCCATCCTCAGCGCGCTCACCGCGCTGTTGCTGCTGGCCCTGCTGGCGGCGTTGCCGAAGGAGCGCGCCTACAAGTTGCGCGCGGTCGCGCTGATGGCGCTAATGGCGGCTGGCGCCTGGGCACTGCATGGCGGCCTGTACGCCGGCCACCTCGAACGGCTGCAGTTTGGCAAGCCGGACCACCCCCGATTTGCCTACACCCACCAAAATCGCAGCGGCATCATTACCGTCGAGACCGATCCGCGCGGCGACATCATGTATGGCAACGGCATCTACGACGGCCGCTACAACCTCGATCTGCTGCGCAATTCGAACCGCATCGATCGCACCTACATGATCGCCAGCCTGCACCGCAAACCGGCGCGGGTGCTCGAAATTGGCCTTAGCACCGGATCCTGGGCCAAGGTCATCGCCGATCACCGGGCAGTCGAGTCCTTGACCATCGTCGAGATCAACAGGGGATATGTGGACGCGATGCAGCGCTACCCCGAGATTGCCGGCGTGCTCAAGGATCCGAAGGTCAGGCTGCACATTGACGACGGCCGCCGCTGGCTGCGCGACCATCCTGCCGAAAAGTTCGACTTGATCGTCATGAACACGACGTATTACTGGCGCAGCAACGCAACCAATTTGCTATCGGTGGAATTTTTGGAGTTGGCCAGGCAGCGCCTGAAGCCGGGCGGGGTGATCTATTACAATGCGACTGGTTCGCGCGACGTCGTCCACACCGCGGCCCACGTGTTCAAACACGTCACCTTGTTCTCCAATTTCGTTGCGGCCGGCGATGCGCCGTTTGACCTCAGCTACGAGGAGCGGCGAACTAACTTGATGCAGTTTGGGCTAGTCCAGGATGCGCGGCATCGCGCCGAGCTCGAGCGGCTGGCGTCAGTACCGCTGCTGGAGGTGCACGATTCGATATCAAGACGGCGGGAGTTGTGGAAGATCACCGACGACAACATGGCCGTCGAGTTCAAGGTGCGCTAAGCGCACGGGGGCGGTCGACGGCTACTCGGTAGGGGGACCCGCGCAGGCGGGTACCCCTGCCATTTATGACTTGAGTTAGCCGATGCGCATGCCCGGCTTCGCGCCTGGCCATGGCTCCAGCACGTAGAGACCCGGATCGGCCTTCTCGTCAGCGGCCGATGCGCACAGCACCATGCCCTCGGAGACGCCGAACTTCATCTTGCGCGGCGCCAGGTTGGCCACCAGCACGGTCAGCTTGCCGATCAGCTGCTCCGGCCGATACGCCGACTTGATGCCCGAGAACACGTTGCGCAGCCGGCCTTCGCCGACGTCGAGCGTCAGCCGCAGCAGCTTGGAGGACCCCTCGACCTGTTCGCAATTGACAATCCTGGCAATGCGCAGGTCGATCTTGGTGAAGTCGTCGATCGTGATTTCTGGCGCCAGCTCCTCGATGCCTTCCGAGGCGGCAGCCTCGGCCACAGGCGCGGCAACGGCAGCGACGGGAGCAGAAACAGCGGCCGCAGCCGGCCGATCGAACAACGCTTCGACCATCTTGGCATCGACGCGCTGCATCAGGTGGCTGTAGGTGAAAATGGTGCGGCCGAGCATTGACTCGTACACCGTCGCGCCACTGGTATCGCGCCACGAATACTCGGCGTCGCCCAGGAACTCGGCCACGCGGGCGGCAATCTGCGGCAACACCGGCGACAGCAAGATGGTCAGCTGGCGGAACAGGATCAGCGCCGTCGTGCAGACGTCGTGCAGTTCGGCATTCTTCTCCGGATCCTTGGCCAGGATCCACGGCTTGTTCTCGTCGACATACTGATTGGTGATGTCGGCGATCTCCATGATCTCGCGCAGCGCCTTGCCGTACTCGCGGCTCTCGAAATTGGCGCCGATGTTGGCCTGGCGCTCGGCGCCGTTGACCGTCAGCGCGCGGCCGATCCATTGCTGCGCCTTTGGCGTCAGCGTCTCGGCCAGCTTGCCGTCGAACTTCTTGGCGATGAAACCGGCGCAGCGGCTGGCGATGTTGATGTACTTGCCGATCAGGTCGCTGTTGACGCGCGCCACGAAGTCCTCGCCATTGAAGTCGAGGTCTTCGACCTTCGAGTTCAGCTTGAAGGCGATGTAATAGCGCAGCCATTCGGGATTCATCTTCAAATCGAGGTAGCGCAGCGGCGAAATGCCGGTGCCGCGCGACTTCGACATCTTTTCGTTATTCACCGTCAGGTGGCCGTGCACGTTGACCTTCAGCTTGTCGATGATCGGGTGCTGGGCGAAATTGAGCATCGCCGGCCAGAACAGCAGGTGGAACGAGACGATGTCCTTGCCGATGAAGTGCACCTGCTCGGCATCCGGATCTTGCAGGAAGGCGTCGTAATCCATGCCTTGCTTGCCGAAGTAGTTCTTCAGGCTGGCCAGGTAGCCGACCGGCGCGTCCAGCCACACGTAGAAAAACTTGCCCGGCGCATCAGGGATCGGGATGCCGAAGTAGGGCGCATCGCGCGAAATGTCCCAGTCGGCCAGCTTTTCGCCGGCGTCGCCGAGCCACTCGGACACCTTGTTGACCATCTCCGGCTGCAGGCGGCCTGGCGTATTCAGCCATTCCTTCAGGAAGGTATAGCAGCGCGGGTCCGACAGCGCGAAGAAATATTGCTCGGATGGCTTCAGGATCGGCGTCGAACCGGTAAATACCGAGAACGGATTGACCAGGTCGGTCGGCTGGTAGGCCGAGCCGCACACTTCGCAGTTGTCGCCGTACTGGTCCTTGGCGCCGCAATTCGGGCACTCGCCCTTGATGTTGCGGTCGGCCAGGAACATGCCCTTGACCGGGTCGAAGAAGCGGTCGACCGTCTTGGTGACGATCAGGCCGGCGTCGCGCAGCTTGCGGTAGATGCCCTGCGACAGCTCGACGTTCTCCGGCGAATCGGTCGAATACCAGTTGTCAAAGCCGATGTGGAAGCCGTCCAGGTACTGCTGGCGTCCGGCGGCGATCTTCGCCACGAACTCCTGCGGCGTGATGCCTTCCTTCTCGGCGGCGATCATGATCGGCGTGCCGTGGGTATCGTCGGCGCAGACGAAATGGACCTCGCGTTTGCCCGCCGCGTCCTGTTGCATTCGCTGGAAACGCACCCAGATATCAGCCTGGATGTACTCCATCATGTGGCCGATGTGAAAGGCTGCGTTAGCGTAGGGCAGGGCGGTAGTGACGAACAGCTTGCGGGTCATGGTCGAAATGCGCTTATCGTTAGATGAAAATAAGCATTTTACCAGCGCTTGCCGCCAATCGGCGCGGAGCAGGGGCCCACTTTGCCATTCCGGCAAGGTCGGCGTTGTCATTTTGCGCTAAACTTCGCCATCCCAACCGAAAGGCTTCCAATGAGCATCACCGCAGAAGACGTCAAGGCCGCATTGGCGGCGGTCATCGATCCGAATACCCAAAAAGACTACGTTTCGTCCAAATCGGTCAAGAACATCAAGGTCGGCGACGCCGGCATCAGCCTCGACATCGAGCTCGGCTACCCGGCCCGCAGCCAGCTGGCCGCGATCCGCGCCGACATCACGCGCGCGCTGTCGGCGCTGCCGGGCGCCGGCACGGTCGACGTCAACGTCACCTCGAAGATCATCTCGCACACGGTGCAGCGCGGTCTCAAGCTGATGCCGAACGTGAAAAACATCATCGCCGTCGCCTCCGGCAAGGGCGGCGTCGGCAAGTCGACCACCGCGGTCAACCTGGCGCTGGCGCTGGCGGCCGAAGGCGCCGCGGTCGGCATCCTCGACGCCGACATCTACGGCCCGTCGCTGCCGATGATGCTGGGCATTAGCGGTCGCCCGGAAACGACCGACGGCAAGACCATGGAGCCGCTCGAAAACCACGGCCTGCAAGTGTCGTCGATCGGCTTCATGATCGATCCGGACGAGCCGATGGTGTGGCGCGGCCCGATGGTCACGCAGGCGCTGCAGCAGTTGCTCGACCAGACCAACTGGCGCGACCTCGACTACCTGATCGTCGACATGCCGCCTGGCACCGGCGACATCCAGCTGACCTTGTCGCAGAAAGTGCCCGTCACCGGCGCCGTCATCGTCACCACGCCGCAGGACATCGCGCTGCTCGACGCGCGCAAGGGCTTGAAAATGTTCGAGAAAGTCGGCATTCCGATTCTCGGCGTGGTCGAGAACATGAGCACCCACACCTGTTCGAACTGCGGCCACACCGAAGCCATTTTCGGCCACGGCGGCGGCGAGAAGATGTGCGCCGACTTCGGCGTCGAATTCCTCGGCGCCTTGCCGCTGACGATGGCGATCCGCGAACAGACCGACTCCGGGCGCCCGACCGTGGTGGCCGAGCCGGACGGACCGGTCGCGCGTGTCTACAAGGACATCGCCCGCAAGGTCGCCATCAAGATTGCCGAGAAGGCGAAGGATATGACGAGCAAGTTTCCAAGCATCGTCATCAAGAACGACTAAGTGCAGCTGGACGTCATCCGCCAGCGCCTGCGTGCGCTGGGCGCCATGCCGCTGCATGAGCAGCGCGTGTTGCGCGACTGGGTGCAATGCCAGCCGCACGACCAGGGCCGGCGCCGCCCCAGCGATTTCTTGCCGAAACCGGTGCGCGAAGCGTTGCCGGCGCTCGACGCTGAACTGCACGGCATGGCGCGCCTGATCAGCACGCATCCGGCTGACGACGGTTCGGCGCGCTTGCTGGTGGGCCTGATTGACGGCCAGGCCGTGGAAACGGTGCTGTTGCCGCGCGACGGCGTGTGCGTGTCGAGCCAGGTCGGCTGCGCCGTCGGCTGCCAGTTCTGCATGACCGGGCGCGACGGCCTGATCCGGCAAGTGACGAGCGGCGAGATCGTCGCCCAGGTGGTGTTGGCGCGCGCCCAGCGGCCGGTCAAGAAAGTCGTCTTCATGGGCATGGGCGAGCCGGCCCACAACCTCGACAACGTCATCGACGCCATCGCGCTGCTCGGCACCGAAGGTAACATCGGCCACAAGAATCTGGTGTTCTCGACCGTTGGCGACGTGCGCGCGTTCGAGCGCCTGGCCGCCGGCGTCGTCAAGCCGGCGTTGGCCTTGTCGCTGCACACCACCAAGCCTGCGCTGCGCGAACGGCTGCTGCCGCGTGCGCCAAAGCTGACTCCGCGTGAACTGGTCGAGCATGGCGAACGCTACGCCCGCCTGACCGGCTACCCGGTGCAATTCCAGTGGACATTGCTGGAAGGCGTCAACGACGGCGCCGACGAAATGGACGGCATCGTCGAACTGCTCAAAGGTAAGCACGCCGTGCTGAACATGATCCCCTACAACACCATCCCTGACCTGGCGTTCAAGCGCCCGAGCTGGGAAAAGGCGAGGGCGATTGCCGCGGTGCTGCACCAGCGAGGCGTGCTGACCAAGCTGCGCGACTCGGCCGGACAGGATGTCGACGGCGGCTGCGGCCAGCTGCGCGCCCGCGCCGCCAATCCGCGCACGATCCCGATCCGAACAATAGCGGCCGATCAATAGGGGTCTGACCCTGATTTTCAGTTGAGGGTCAGACCCCGGTTTCGTTGGCAGCTGCAAGCTTGATCAACAAGCAGCGATGCGACCTGAAACGAACAAACTGTTCAGCCTCTATTTAAAAGTATATCGACCGGTGAGCGCATCTTGGCCGCGTCTCGAATGGCCTTTATACCGCCGAACAAAAGAAATACCGATATCAGGGAAAATAAGTAATCCATCATGTCCAATTCGTCGATGTACACAGTGGCCGTTTCTGGATTGGTTGGGTGGTAGCGAATCTTCAGCAGTGCTCCCGGCCGATAGCGCTCCATGCGGGCAGTGATAACTTCTTTATCGCGGTCACAGGCGGGCGGACCGGCCATTCTGGTAGTAGAAACTCGAGTGGAAAAGAACGTTTTTCCATCAATAACATATCGGTAACGCAGCTTAACGCACCAAAGACTGGATCGGCCGCTGGTGTGGTACATGGCGCTGGAAAATATTTTGCCATACGTTGTGGGCCACGACCTCGATGCCACCTTGTCATACACCCTCGTCGACGTGAAAACCGCGATCAGGATGGCACTTAGAATAAAAAGCCAGCCAAGTATCTTGTTGCCTTGCGGGTCGGGTGGAGGCACGTAATTACTCATCTTTCCCACGGGGATCGGTCCTCTCGGAGTAGTCGTTTTCCCGGGGACAATAACAGATCGCGCCGTCGCGTCTGCCTCCATGCGCCCAGGCTGCCTATCGCACGGCTGACAAATCGGTTCATATATTGGACAATACTGGCTCTTCCCGCTGTTTTCGAGACTCGCCGATGTAGTCGCCTCCCAGCAATTCGCTGCCCTGCACTCTGAGCCCTGCGCTCGCCTTACCATGACCCGCAATGTCCTATGCCACCGACTGATGGCAGTTCGTCTGCGCTCCCGGAGATTTCCTTGTCTAAAATTAGCAATCCACTCGCCCTCAAGACCGACATCTTAAGTGGCATTACCGTCGCCCTGGCCTTGGTCCCCGAGGCAATAGCATTCGCGTTGATCGCCCACGTGAGCCCACTGACCGGCTTGTACGCCGCCTTCTTCATCTGCCTGATCACCGCCCTGTTCGGCGGCCGGCCCGGCATGATTTCCGGCGCCACCGGCGCCCTCGCCGTGGTCATGGTCAGCCTGGTGGTCCAGCACGGCGTGGAATACCTGTTCGCCAGTGTCGTGCTGATGGGCTTGTTTCAGTTGCTGTTCGGCGCCTTCAAGCTTGGCAAGTTCATCCGCATGGTGCCGTTCCCCGTCATGCTCGGTTTCGTCAACGGGTTGGCCATCGTGATTTTCCTGGCGCAGTTCGGCCATTTCAAGACCGGCGGCGCCTGGATGAGTGTGGACCAGTGGCTCGTCATGGGCGGCCTGATCGCGCTCACCGTGGCGATCATCTACCTGCTTCCCAAGCTGACCACCGCGGTGCCGTCGGCGCTGGTGGCCATTCTTGCCGTCGCCGGCATCGTCGCCGCAACCGGCATCGACACCAAGACTGTCGGCGACATGGGCTCGATCGCCGGCGGCCTGCCGGCGTTCCATGTTCCCCAGGTGCCGTTCACGCTCGAAACGTTCTACATCATCGCGCCGTATTCGCTGATCCTGGCGGCTATTGGCCTGATCGAATCGCTGCTGACGCTCAACCTGGTCGACGAAATCACCGGCACCCGCGGCCAGCCGAACAAGGAATCGCTGGCCCAGGGCGCGGCCAACGTGGTGGCTGGCATGTTCGCCACCATGGGCGGCTGCGCCATGATCGGCCAGAGCATGATCAACATCGGCAACGGCGCGCGCCACCGCCTGTCGGGCGTCGTCGCCGCCGTCTTCCTGCTCGGCTTCATCCTGTTCCTGTCGCGCTGGATCGAAATGATTCCGCTGGCCGCGCTGATCGGCCTGATGTTCGTGGTGGCCGCCAAGACGTTCGAGTGGAGCAGCCTGCAGGCCTTGCGCAGGATTCCGCGCCAGGACGCTATCATCGTCGTCGGCGTCACTGTCATTACGGTGCTGACCGACCTGGCGGTTGCCGTTCTCAGCGGAGTCGTCTTCGCCGCGCTGGTGTTCGCCTGGCAGCATGCCAGGCAGATCACGGTGCGCACGCGCATCGACGACGCCGGCTGGAAAGTGTACGAATTGGACGGCAGCCTGTTTTTCGCCTCGGCGGCCAACTTCGCCGACCTGTTCACGCCAAAGGACGACCCGCAGCATGTCGTCATCGAATTCGGCAAGGCCAGGGTCGTCGACCATTCCGCCATCGAGGCCATCGACGCGCTGGCAACCCGCTACCAGCATGCCGGCAAAGTGCTGCACCTGCGGCATCTGAGCCCGGATTGCCTCGAATTGCTCGACAACGCCAAGGCGATCGTGGAGGTCAATGCGTTCGAAGATCCCCACTACCATATCGCCGATAACAAACTCGGTTGAGCGCGCCTGGCGACGATTGACGCACCGCCGCAAACTCAGCCGATCGTTTCCCCCCGCGCACAATCACCCGCGCACGATTGAATCTGCCAATCGGATTTCGCTCGACACTTCTGAAAGTCGGAGTAGACTATTTAGCACGACACCATGAGGAAACTCACATGCAGCTGGGCTCGAAAGGCAGCATCGAACCATCCTGTGCGCGTTCTGCTGGCTTGCCACTGCCGCAGGAGGAGCAGGCGCGGGCGGACCTGTACGGGCTGCTGGCGCGCCTGTTGCTCGCTCCGCCCGATGACGCCCTGTTAGACAGCCTGGCCGGCGCCGATGCGATTCTAGCCTCCGACGCCGAGCAGCCGCTCGAGCGCGCATGGCACGAGCTGTCGCTGGTGGCGCGCCTGCTTCCCTTCGAACTGGTGCGCGACGAATTCAACGAGCTGTTCGTCAGCACCAGCATTCCCCGCGTCAGTCCCTACGGCTCGCTCTACCTGGCCGGCTTCCTGCACGAAAAACCCCTAGCTGCGCTGCGCACCGACTTGGCCAGTCTTGGGCTTGGCCGGCGCACCGGCGCCGGCGAAACCGAAGACCACCTCGGCGCGCTGTGCGAAACCATGCGCCGCCTGATCGTCGGCGGCCATGATGTCAAGCGCCAGCAGCAATTTTTCGACACGCACATCGCGCCATGGACGGCGGCCTGCCTCGAGCACCTGCGCCACGCCGAAGGCGCCCAGTTCTACCAGCGCGTGGCCAACCTGGCCGGCGCGCTCTTCGACATCGAACGCGAAGCCTTCCAGGTAGCCGAAGACTACGCCGACGACTGATCAACCCAACCCTGAGAGCGTGTTCATGGACAAGGAAAAAATCAAGGCGATCAATCCCACCCGGCGCAGCTTCCTGCGCGCGGCCGGCGGCGCCGGCGCGCTCGGGGCGCTCGCCGCGGTAGCGGCCGAAACCGGCGCGGCGCCGGATGTGGTGGCGCCGGTGGCCGCCGCGCCGGCCAAACCGTCGGGCTACCACGAAACTGAGCACATCCGTCAATACTATCGGACCGCAAGATACTGGTAAGGCCAGGCCCACGAACAGGAGCAAATCGCATGCCCGTCGTTAAAAAATCAGCCGATGGCGCCGCGGTGGCGGGCGCCACCTCCGCCTTGCAGCAGGGCCTGGCGCGCGCGGCGGCGGCCACCGTCAAGCGCCGTACCTTCCTGGTGCGCGCGGGGCTCACCGCCGGCGCCGCCGGCCTGGCGCGCTCGCTGCCGTTCAACGTCATCGAACCGGCCCACGCGGCCGACCCGAAGGCGGCGCCGGCGGGCACCGCCGAAATCAAGCACACCGTCTGCACCCATTGTTCGGTTGGCTGCTCGGTCGAGGCGGTCGTCAGCAACGGCGTCTGGATCCGCCAGGAACCGGCCTTCGATTCGCCCTTGAACATGGGCGCCCACTGCGCCAAGGGCGCGTCGGTGCGCGAACACGGCCACGGCGAACACCGCCTGCGCTATCCGATGAAACTCGTCGCCGGCAAATACCAGCGCATCTCGTGGGACCAGGCCATCACCGAGATTGGCGACCGCATGCTGGCGCTGCGCAAGGAGGCCGGTCCCGATGCGATCATGACCATCGGCGGCAGCAAGCACAGCAACGAACAGGCCTACCTGATGCGCAAGTTCGTATCGATGTGGGGCACCAACAACTGCGACCACCAGGCCCGCATCTGCCACTCCACCACGGTGGCCGGCGTGGCCCAGACCTTCGGCTATGGCGCGATGACGAACTCGTTCAACGACCTGCACTTCAGCAAGGCCGTCATGTTCATCGGCTCCAACCCGGCCGAGGCGCACCCGATTTCGATGCTGCACTTCCTGCACGCCAAGGAACTTGGCGCGAAGATGATCGTCATCGACCCGCGCTTTACCCGTACCGCGCGCTTCGCCCACCATTACGTGCGCATCCGCCCGGGCACCGACATCGCCCTGGTGTGGGGCATCTTGTGGCACGTCTTCGGCAACGGCTGGGAAGACAAGGCCTTCATCGAGCAGCGCACCTACGGCATGGACGATGTGCGCAAGGAGGTGGCGAAGTGGACCCCCGACAAGGTCTCCGACGTCACCGGCGTGCCGGAAGCGAGCGTGCGGCTGGCGGCCGAAATGCTGGCCAAGAACAAGCCATCGTCGGTGGTGTGGTGCATGGGCATCACCCAGCACCACGTCGGCACCGCCAACGTGCGCGCCTTGTCGATCCTGCAGCTCGCGCTCGGCAACATCGGCGTGGCCGGCGGCGGCGCCAACATCTACCGCGGCCACGACAACGTGCAAGGCGCCACCGATGTCGGCCCGAACCCCGATTCCTTGCCCGGCTACTACGGCGTGGCCGAAGGCGCCTGGAAGTATTTCGCCACCGCCTGGGGCGTCGACTACGACTGGCTCAGGAGCCGCTTCGCGTCCAAGGAGCTGATGGAAAAGCCCGGCATGGCGGTGTCGCGCTGGTTCGACGGCGTGCTCGAAAAGAACCAGTTCGTCGACCAGCCGGCCAACCTGCGCGCGGTGCTGTTCTGGGGCCACGCGCCAAACAGCCAGACCCGCTTGCCGGACATGAAGGCGGCCATGCAAAAGCTCGACATGCTGGTCGTGATCGACCCGTACCCGACCATGACGGCGGCCATGCACGGCCGCACCGACGGCGTCTACCTGCTGCCGGCGACCACCCAGTTCGAAACGTCCGGTTCGGTGACGGCGTCGAACCGCAGCATTCAGTGGCGCGAAAAAGTCATTCAGCCGCTGTTCGAATGCAAGACCGACCAGGAAATCATGTACCTGTTCGCCCGCAAGTTCGGCTTTGCCGAGCAGCTGTTCAAGAACATCAAGGTGGTCAACAACGAGCCGGTGATCGAGGACATCCTGCGCGAGATTAACCGCACCTGCTGGACCATCGGCTACACCGGCTGCTCGCCCGAGCGGCTCAAGCTGCACATGCAGAACAAGCACACCTTCAATCCGACCACGCTTAAAGCGGATTCGGGCCCGTGCAAGGGCGACTACTACGGCTTGCCGTGGCCGTGCTGGGGCACGCCGGAAATGAAGCACCCGGGCACGCCGATCCTGTACGACCTGTCCAAGCCCGTCGCAGAGGGCGGCCTGCCGTTCCGCGCCAACTGGGGCGTCGAGCACAACGGTGTTACCTTGCTGGCGGCCGACGGCTCGACCACCAATGCGAGCGAGCTCGATACCGGCTACCCGGAGTTCGACCACGTCTTCCTCAAAAAGCTCGGCTGGTGGTCCGAGCTGACGCCGGCCGAAGTGGCCCAGGCCGAGGGCAAGAACTGGAAGACCGACCTGTCCGGCGGCATCATCCGCGTCGCCATCCAGCACGGCTGCGCGCCGTTTGGCAATGCGCGCGCGCGCTGCAACGTCTGGAACTTCCCCGACCCGGTGCCGGTCCACCGCGAGCCGCTGCTGTCGCCGCGGCGCGACCTGGTGGCGCGTTACCCGACCTACGAGGACAAGGCCAGCTTCTGGCGCGTGCCGACCTTGTACAAGTCAGTGCAGCAAGTCGATTTCTCGAAGGAGTATCCGCTGATCATGACGTCCGGCCGGCTGGTCGAGTACGAGGGTGGCGGCGACGAAACGCGTTCCAACCCGTGGCTGGCCGAGCTGCAGCAGAACATGTTCTGCGAAATCAATCCGGCCGACGCGGCGCAGGTGGGGGCTGTGACGGGCCGTTACATCAACGTCGAAACGCCGACCGGTGCGCGCATGAAGATGATGGCCATGGTGACGCCGCGCGTGCCGCCCGGGCTGGTGTGGATGCCGTTCCACTTCGGCGGCTGGTGGAACGGCGAAGACATGGTCGACAAGTATCCGGAAGGCGCCGCGCCGCTGGTGCGCGGTGAGGCCGTCAACAGCGGCTGGACCTACGGCTACGATGCGGTGACGATGATGCAGGAAACCAAGGTGTCGCTGTGCCGCCTGGCGCGCGCCTGACGGCCTGAGGCGAGTGGAACAAAGCGGACACAACAATTATCAGCAAGGAGACGAGTGCCATGCCAGCCCGGATGAAATTCATTTGCGACACCGAACGCTGCATCGACTGCAACGGCTGCGTGACGGCGTGCAAGAGCGAGAACGAGACGCCGTGGGGCGTCAACCGTCGCCGCGTCGTCACCATCGACGACGGCGTGCCGGGCGAACATTCCATCTCGGTCGCCTGCATGCACTGCACCGACGCGCCGTGCCTGGCGGTGTGCCCGACCAACTGCATCTACCATACCGACGACGGCATCGTGTTGCACAACAAGGACCAGTGCATCGGCTGCGGCTACTGCGCTCTGGCCTGTCCGTTCGGTGCGCCGCAGTTCCCCGCCACAGGCATGTTCAACCACCGCGGCAAGATGGACAAGTGCACCTTCTGCGCCGGCGGCCCCGAGCCTGATCTGTCCGAGGCCGAGTTCAAGAAATACGGCCGCAACCGCATCGCCGAGGGCAAGCTGCCGGCCTGCGCCGAACAGTGCGGCACCAAGGCGCTGCTCGGCGGCGACGCCGACATCATCGCCGACATCTACAAGCAGCGCGTCGAAACGCGCGGCTATGGTCCCGAGCTGTGGGGCTGGAACATTGCCTACAACCGGCCCAAGGGCGGCGGCGAGATTCAGGCCAAGGGCAGCGGCCCGCGCGAGAACCAGCTCGACGACGCCCAGAACAAGCCGAAGAGGCAATCGATATGAGCGCGCGGCATGGCGTCGCCGGCGCCGCCATGGCGGTGCTGCTGTCGGGCTGCCTGGAAGTGAAGCAGCATCCCGCCTATATAGACGGCGAGTACGCCGGCAAGGTCGACAATCGCTCGGAGCAGGTAAGGTTTCACGGCGACAAAATGGCCTGGACCGCGGCGGTCAGCAACCGCACGCTGCGGCAGAACGAGTACAACCGGGCCAATCCCTGAAAGGACTGTGTGATGCGCTCATTGACATCCCTGTGGCGTAGCCTGACGCTGTTGCTGGCGCTGATGCTCGCCGGCCACGCACTGGCCGAGGTGCCGCACCGTTCCGCCAAGCCGGCCTACGCCGAAGAACAGACCATCTTGCAGACCGAAAAGGACACTCCCGAATCGGGCTTTTTGTCGACCGCGTCCGGCAAGGTCCACGTCGACCGCCATTACCTCGGCCAGTACGGCAGCACCGAGGGCACCGTCATCTTGCAGCGCGGCGGCAACACCTGGCGCCTGCTGCGCAACGGTCCGATCGCCATGGCCGCCGGCTTCCTGCTGCTGGTCACGCCATTGCTGCTGCTCGGCTTCTACCTCGGCGTCGGCCCGGTGCGCACGACCGAGCAGCCTGCCGGGCGCCGCCTCGAACGCTTCAATCGCTGGCAACGCTGGGTGCACTGGGCCACCGCCTACAGTTTCCTGGCGCTGGCGTTGACCGGCCTGATCATCCTGTTCGGCAAGAACGTCCTGCTGCCCTGGATGGGCCACGGCATCTTCTACTGGGTGGCGATGATCTCGAAGGTGATCCACAACTTCGTCGGGCCGCTGTTCATCCTGTGCTCGATCATCATGTTCGTCACCTTCGTGCGCAATAACATTTTCCGCCGCTGGGACTGGCAATGGATCAAGCAGGGCGGCGGGCTGGTGTCGCACAAGCACATTCCGGCCGGCTATTTCAACGCTGGCGAAAAGCTGTGGTTCTGGGGCGGCGTGGTCTTGCTCGGCCTGATCATGTCGGTCACCGGCCTGGTGCTCGACTTCGTCAATTTCGGCCAGACCCGCTACGTGCAGCAGATCGCCAACTACCTGCACCTGATTGGCGCCACGCTGTACATGGTGGCGGCGATGGGTCATATCTATATCGGCACGGTCGGCACGCCCGGTGCCTACCAGGCGATGAAGGACGGCACGGTCGACGCCAACTGGGCCAAGGCCCATCACGAGTTGTGGTACGACGAGATCACCCACACGACCCCGCCGACCTCGCCGGTTCCGCAACGCAGGAGGCACGAATGATCAGGCACACATGGTTATTGATGGCCGCCGCCGCCGCGCTGCTGGCCGGCGGCTGCACCCGCGGCGAGAAGGCGCCCGATGACGGCATCCGCAAGACCAACTTCCCCGGCGGCGTCACCGCCGGCGGCGGCACCAGCGGCGAAGTGATCGCGCGCTCGCAAAAGCCGGTGACCGACGGCAGCTATGCGGGCGGCACGCCGGGCATTGCCGGCGGCGCCGGCGGCACGACGGGCGGCACCGCCACCGCCGGCGCGGTACGGGAATCCGGCCACGGGCCGTCCGGCACCACGGCGCCGCCGGCTGCCAAGCAGACCCCGAGCGGGCAATAGGAGAGGGCATGCACACCAAACTGTTGATCGCACTGGCGCTGGCGGCCGCGAGCTGCGCGGCGCTGGCCGCACTGCCGCCGCCGACCCCGGCCCAGGTAGAGCAGCAAAAGGCCAAGAAGGCCATCGCCGACGCCCGGGCCGAAAAGGACAAGCAGGTGCTGCTGGCGAAAATGGACGAACTGAGCGCCGGCTGGCGCGGCAAGGCCGGCGCCAAGGGCTGGACGGTGCATCCGCCGACCCCGGTGCAGGCGCCCGTGCAGGCGGTCACCGCGCCGGCCCTGCAGTCGGCGCCGTCGGGGCAGCCGAGCGGCCAGCTGACGGTGACCGGCGCACAGGCGCCGATCACCAGCGAAAAGTCCGGCACCGCCGCGCCGAGCGCCGACACCAAGACGGCGCCGTCACCGCCAGCCTCCACCGTGAAGACAAAGTAATGCAACTTGCCAGCCTGCCGATTGCCGTCATCATGCAGCGCCGCGTAGTCCAACACCGCTGGGCCGACGAGGTCTGGTCGGCGATCGCGGTGCTGACCGACCCGGGCGGGCTGCCGCCAATGCAGCCGCTGCCCTCGGGCGGCGGGCGCGAGGCCTATCTGGTATCCGGCCTCGAGCTGCAACTGTATCCCGACGAGAACGACGGCTACTTCGAGAACTGGATTGCGCCGGAATCGAAAGTGTTCGTCATGTGGCGCATGCAGGAGGGTCGCGCGATGCCGCTGAAGGCCTCGGTCAGCTACGCCGAGGGCACCCGCATGTTCGATTCCGGCGAAGCGGCCGACGGCGTGGCGATGCCGCCGGACATCCACAACTGGCTGGCCGGCTATCTGCGCGAACATTACCAGCCACGCGATCCTGGCGAACGCCACGGCAGGCGCGCGCGCCGCCAGGAGCGATGATGCCGAGCGAAGGATTCCTGCAGCGCTGGTCCAGGCTCAAGGCCGAGCCGGTCGCGCCGGCGCCGGTTGAAGTCGTGCCGGCCCCGCCTGCTGCGCCGGTTGCCGAGCCGCAAGCCGACGTGGCGCTGCCGACCCTGGCCGATGCTGCCGCGCTCGACGCCGCTTCCGACTACTCGGCCTTTGTCGGCCGCGGCGTCGACGCTTCGGTGCGCCGGCTGGCCATGAAAAAGCTGTTTGCCGATCCCCACTTCAACGTCAAGGACGGGCTCGACATCTACATGGGCGACTACAACATTGCCTCGCCGGTCAGTGAAGCGATGCTCGCGTCAATGTCGCACGCGCGCAATATTTTCGCCCGCATCGACGACGCGCTGACGCCTGACGCCGCCGACGCCGCTTCGCCACTCGCCGGGCCACCCGCCGCTGGCGAAATGCCGCCGCTTCCCCCACCCGACGATGACCTGTCGGCCGCATCGCCGGCGCTGCAAGCAGACGATCAAGCTGAAAAATTATCCCTATGAGGCACCCTCACCACGTCGTTCGCGCGCCGGCGGCAAGACGGTTTTAGATCAGCGATGTTCTCACCCGACCAGGAAGCTGCATGAATTCACCAGATCGACTGAGCAGGGAACGGCCGAAAATGACGGCACTGGAAGCGGCCGCCGCGCTGCCCGGCCCCGATCCCGTTCCCACCGTCACCTACCATTCGGCGGGCAAGACCTTGATTATCGGCAGCGCCGCCGACTGCGCGCCGTGGGCCGAAGGCCTGTGCGCCCAGCTCGAACTGACCGTGCTGCTGACCGACGCGCCGCCGGCCGGGACCGCCGAGCCGGCGCGGCTTTACCGGGCGCATCGCGCCCACACCATCGGCCTCGACGGCTGGCTCGGCGCCTTCGAGGCCTCGTGGCAAGAGGACGCCGCGCCGCGCACTGGCCGCTTCGACCTGGTGCTCGATCTGTCGCCGGCGCCGCTGCTCGCCCGGCACCAAAAGCCGGCCGGCTATTTCGCCCCCGGCGCCGATCTGGGCGAACGGGCACGGGCGGTCGAGCAGCTGGCCGACATGATCGGCGAATTCGAAAAGCCGAAATACTTCAGCTACAAGGAACGCATCTGCGCCCACAGCCGCAACCGCCTGATCGGCTGCCACGCCTGCATCGAGATCTGTTCGGCCCAGGCCATCGCCGGCGCGGGCGACCGCATCCGCGTCAATCCAAACCTGTGCGCCGGCTGCGGCGCCTGCACCACGGTGTGCCCGACCGGCGCGCTGACCTACGCCTACCCGAGCCCGGCCTACACCGGCGAACGGCTGCGCACGCTGGTGTTCACCTATCGCGAAGCGGGCGCCGGCGCGCCGGTGCTGCTGTTCCACAGCGGCGAGCACGGCAAGGCGCTGATCGGCGAACTGGAAACGAGCGGGCAGGGCGTGCCGCCCAACGTCATCCCGGTTGAATTGCAGCACACCGCCTCGGTCGGCATCGACGTCTGGCTGGCGGCGATCGCCTACGGCGCCGGCGCCGTCATGCTGTTGATGACGGACGAGGAAGCGCCGCAATACCGCACCGCCGTGGCCGCGCAGATGGACATCGCCAACATCATTCTCAACGGCCTTGGCTACGAAGGAGCGCACTGCACCTTGTTGCAAGCGAACCAGGCGCAGCCGCTCGGCGTGGTGCTGGCGCGCCCGGTCCGGACGACCGGCGTGACCGAGCCTGCCGGCTTCCACGTCATGATGGACAAGCGCAACACGCTCGACCTGGCCTTGTCGCACCTGGCGCGGGTGGCGCCGCTCAAGCCCGCACTGGTGCCGCTGCCGGCCGGCGCGCCGTTCGGCGCCATCAAGGTCGACACGGCCAAATGCAGCCTGTGCATGGCGTGCGTCGGCGCCTGCCCGGCGTCGGCGCTGATGGACAGTCCGACCTTGCCCGAGCTGCGCTTCGTCGAAAAAAATTGCGTCCAGTGCGGCTTGTGCGCGACCACCTGTCCCGAGGACGCGATCGTGCTCGACCCGCGCATGTCGTTCGCCGACACCTGGAACAAGCCGGTGGTGCTGAACGAATCGACGCCGTTCTGCTGCATCCGCTGCACCAAGCCATTCGGCACGCTGCAGATGGTCGAGAACATGCTTGGCAAGCTGGGCGCGCACCCGGCGTTCGCGGGCAGCCTCGACCGGCTGAAGATGTGCGGCGACTGCCGCGTGATCGACATCATGAAAAGTGGCGACAGCGCCCGCATCAGCGGCGGCCACGGCCTGTAGACCGAGCAGGAATCCGCGGGGTCAGAGCCCTGCTGTTCCGACTTCGCGCGCAGGGCGGGGACCCGGCAACGCTGTAAAATAGATTCTTTACCTACGCACATTTATCGCCATGACCGTCGTCCGCACCCGTTTCGCTCCCAGCCCTACCGGCTACCTCCACCTCGGCGGCGCCCGCACCGCGCTGTACTCGTGGGCGTTCGCCCGCCACTTTGGCGGCACCTTCATCTTGCGCATTGAAGACACCGACCTCGAGCGCTCGACGCCGGAAGCGGTGCAGGCGATCATCGACGGCATGCAGTGGCTCGGCCTCGACCACGACGAGGGCCCGTTCTACCAGATGCAGCGGATGGACCGCTACCGCGAAGTGGTCGGCCAGATGCTCGAAGCGGGCACCGCCTACCAGTGCTACTCGTCGCCGGAAGAGGTCGAGGCGATGCGCGAGCGCATGCGCGCGGCCGGCGACAAGCCGCGCTACGACGGCACCTGGCGCCCAGAACCTGGCAAGACGCTGCCGCCAGTGCCGGCCGAGCGCAAGCCGGTGGTGCGCTTCAAAAATCCGCTGGACGGCGAAGTGACCTGGGACGATGTCGTCAAGGGCACCATCACGATCGGCAACAAGGAGCTCGACGACCTGGTCATCGCGCGCCCGGACGGCACGCCGACATACAACTTCTGCGTCGCCGTCGACGACTGGGACATGCAGATCACCCACGTGCTGCGTGGCGACGACCACGTCAACAACACGCCGCGCCAGATCAATATCCTGCGCGCGATCGGCGCGCCGCTGCCGCTGTACGGCCACTTGCCGATGATCCTCGGCGCCGATGGCGAGAAGCTGTCGAAGCGCCACGGCGCCGTCAGCGTGATGGACTACCCGGCCCAGGGCTATCTGCCGGAAGCGATGCTGAACTACCTGGCGCGCCTTGGCTGGAGCCACGGCGATGACGAAGTGTTCTCGATGCAGCAGTTCACCGCGTGGTTCGACCTCAACAACCTGATCCGCTCGCCGGCGCAGTTCAACCCGGAAAAACTGAACTGGATCAACAACCAGTACATCAAGCAGGCCGACAACGAACGGCTCGCCTCGCTGGCGCGCCCGCGCATGCTGGCCGTCGGCGCCGAGTTCAACGGCAACCCGGCGCTGGCGCCGGTGCTGGCGCTGATGAAGGAGCGCGCCAACACCGTCAACGAACTGGCCGATGCCGCGATGCTGTTCTACCGCGATCCCACGCCGGAGCCGGCCTTGCTGGCGCAGCACCTGACCGACGCCGTCAAGCCGGCGCTGGTGCAGTTCGCCGAGCGCTGCGAGACGGTCGAGTGGCACCGGCCGGCGCTGGCGGCGATGGTCAAGGAAGTGCTGGCCGCAAACGGCATCAAGATGCCGCAGCTGGCGATGCCGTTGCGCCTGATTCTGACCGGCCAGCTGCAGACGCCGGCCATCGATGCGGTGCTCGAACTGTTCGACCGCGACGTCATCCTGGCGCGCGTTCGCAAATATCTTCATTAAACTCGCGTCTGGCATTTGCGGAATGCAAGAGAGTAGTCTATAATTTTGCTTCTTCACCGGACGGGGGTATAGCTCAGCTGGGAGAGCGCTTGCATGGCATGCAAGAGGTCAGCGGTTCGATCCCGCTTACCTCCACCACGTTGAAGAGTAGTTGCAGTAAAAATTAGTTCAAGGTCCCCATCGTCTAGAGGCCTAGGACATCACCCTTTCACGGTGAGTACAGGGGTTCGAATCCCCTTGGGGACGCCAGGATTCGATAGTGCGGAAAATGTAGTTGTACAGCTACACAACCCTGACTAGTCAGGGTTTTTTTTGCACTGCCAGTATTGGGGGGTATAGCTCAGCTGGGAGAGCGCTTGCATGGCATGCAAGAGGTCATCGGTTCGATCCCGTTTACCTCCACCAAGTTGTATAGCAGTAGAGTTTGCAGTCCCCATCGTCTAGAGGCCTAGGACATCACCCTTTCACGGTGAGTACAGGGGTTCGAATCCCCTTGGGGACGCCAGGATTGTAGTAGCGTGCACTTACAGGTCAGGGTGGTAAAATACCGCCCAGGACAGATTTCTGTCCCCATCGTCTAGAGGCCTAGGACATCACCCTTTCACGGTGAGTACAGGGGTTCGAATCCCCTTGGGGACGCCAGTTAAAAGCCGGAGCAGACCAACGCGCATGCGTATAGGTGCTTCGGCTTTTTTATGTCCGCGCGGTTCGGCGGAAGCTGAAGCAACTTCCGCTACAATAACGCCGATTCCTCTTCACGGTCGCCCATGCCAATCGCAACCAGCCCAACAACGCTCGCCATTTTCTGCAAGGTCGTCGATAACTATGGCGATATCGGCATCTGCTGGCGCCTGGCGCGCCAGCTGCAGCACGAGCATGGCGTCGCCGTGACGATGTGGGTGGATAATCTGCACAGCTTTCAGCGCATCTGCCCGGCGGTCGAGCCCGATGCCGACGCGCAGCGGGTCGCCGGCGTCGATGTGCGGCACTGGCGCGACCAGGACGGCGCTTTTGCGGCCGCCGACATCGCCGACATCGTCATCGAATTCTTTGGCTGCGACATCCCGCCCGGATACATCGCCGCCATGGCGCAGTGCGAGCCGCGCCCGGTGTGGCTCAACCTGGAAGGGCTCAGCGCGGAGGAGTGGGTCGAAGGCTGTCATACGCTGCCGTCGCCGCATCCGCGCCTGCCGTTGCTGAAGCACTTTTTCTTCCCTGGCTTTACCGCCAAGACCGGCGGGCTGCTGCGCGAAGCGGCGCTCGACGAACAACGCCAGCAGTTTCAGCAGGATCCGGCGGCGATGGCTGCGTTCCTGGCGCCGTTCGGCGTCACCGCCGCCGAGATGGCGTCGATGCGCATCTCCCTGTTTTGCTATCCGCACGCGCCGGTCGCAGAAATGTTCGCCATCTGGCAGGGCGGTGCCAGCGCCATCACCTGCCTGGTGCCGGAAGGCGTCGCTGCCGACGCGGTGCAAGATTTCATCGGCGGCGCGGCCGCTGCCGGCGCCGCCCGCACCCGCGGGTCGCTGACGGTGCGCGTGTTGCCGTTCGTTGCGCAGCCCGACTACGACAAGCTGCTGTGGGCATGCGACCTCAATTTCGTGCGCGGCGAGGATTCCATCGTGCGCGCCCAGTGGGCGGGGCGGCCGTTTGTCTGGCACATTTATCCGCAGGATGAAGACCTGCACCACAAGAAGCTGCGTGCCTTTCTCGGCCGCTACTCCGGCGGCATCGACAGCCTCGACACGTTTTCGCTGCGCTGGAACGGCGCCGGCGTCGACGCGGGCACCGACTGGCCGGCGCTGTGGCATGCTTTTGAGGCCGACTTGCCGGCGATTGCACGCCGCACCGACGCCTGGCATGGCGAAATGCTGGTCCACGGCGACCTGGCCGCCAACCTGCTCGACTTTGCCCGGTCGATGAGGCAGCTGGCGGACTAAACTAGGGTATAATGCCCGGTTAATCCAGACCCTATTTTTATTCGATCAAACGTGAGCTTGCGGCGCTTGGCCGAGAGGCGACAGATGATTTTTATGCAACCCACCTTTTACGTACACTCTCTATGAAACCTGCAAAAGAAATTCGTGTTGGCAACATCATTATGGTCGACGCGAAGCCAATGATCGTGTTGCGTTCCGACGTCAACGGTTCGAGCCGCACGGGCTTCACCTACAAGTGGAAGATGAAAAATCTTCTGACCGACACCCCGATGGAAAACGTCTTCCGCGGTGACGACAAGTTCGACGTCGTCGTGCTCGACAAGAAGCCGGTAACGTATTCGTACTTTGCCGATCCATTGTTCGTCTTCATGGACGCCGACTACAACCAGTACGAAATCGAAGAAGAGAACCTGGGTGAAGCGCTGCACTACCTGAAAGACGGCATGGAATGCGAAGCCGTGTTCTACAACGAAAAAGCGATCTCGGTCGAACTGCCGACCACCATCGCGCGCAAGGTTGCCTACTCGGAGCCGGCGGTCAAGGGCAACACGTCGGGCAACGTCCTGAAAGAAGCCAAGATCGAGAACGCCATCGAAGCGCACCAGCACAGCGTGCAGGTTCCGCTGTTCGTCAGCACCGACGACGTCATCGAAATCGACACCCGCACCAACGAGTACAAGCGCGTCGTTCGCAACTAAGTCGCCACGCTGTCTCGCAAAAAACGCTGCCGCAGTCGGGCGGCGTTTTTTTTCGTCCGGCGTGGTTAGCCAGAGTAGCCAAAGGGGTCTGACCCTGGTTTCTGGGAAATAGTCGAAACGTAGCCAAAGGGGTCTGACCCTGGTTTCTGGGAAATAGTCGAAACGGGGTCTGATCCTGGTTTCCGGGAAACAGTCAAAACGGGGTCTGACCCTGGTTTCTGGGAAAGACCGAAACGGGATTGACCCGTAGTCAAAACGGAGTCTGACCCTAGTTTCTGGGAAAGATCAAAAGGGGACTGACCCGGATTTTGGGCTAAAAAACGGGTCAGACCGCTTTTGTTGCTGGTATGCTATTCAGACCTCATTTCACACATTGGAGATTGCATGGATCGCAGGGATTTTGTTCGACTCGGCATGGCCGCTACCGCCGTCGCCACCGCATCGACCGCCAGCGCAGCGGGCAAGGCTGCCCCGGCCAGCGCGGCCGGCGGCATCCTCGAGGCCGGCGTCCTCGAACAGCAGGCGCTGATGCAGTCCGGTAAGCTCAGCTCGCAGTCGCTGGTCGCCCAGTACCTGGCCCGCATCAATGCCGTCGACAAGCGCGGCCCGCGCCTCAATTCGGTCATCGAACTCAATCCCGACGCCCTCAAGATCGCCGCCGACATGGACCGCGAGCGCGCGGCCAACAAGGTGCGCGGCCCGCTGCACGGCATTCCGGTTCTACTGAAGGACAACATCGCCACCGCCGACAAGATGAGCACCAGCGCCGGCTCGCTGGCGCTGGCCGGCGTGCGCGCCACGCGCGATGCGCACGTCGTCGCCCAGCTGCGCGCCGCCGGCGCCGTCATCATCGGCAAGACCAACCTGTCGGAATGGGCCAACATGCGCTCGACCCGTTCGACCAGCGGCTGGAGCGGCCGCGGCGGCCTGACGCGCAATCCGTATGCGCTCGACCGCAACACCAGCGGCTCGAGCTCCGGCTCCGGCGCGGCGATTGCCGCCAGTCTAGCTACGCTGGCAGTGGGCACCGAGACCGACGGCTCGATCGTCTCGCCGGCGTCGACCTGCGGCCTGGTCGGCATCAAGCCGACTCTGGGCCTGCTCAGCCGCAGCGGCATCGTCCCGATCGCGCATTCGCAGGACACCGCCGGCCCGATGACCCGCACCGTCGCCGATGCCGCCCTGATGCTCGCCGCGATGGCCGGCATCGATGCGACCGACCCGATCACCAGGGACAGCGCCGGCAAGCCGACCGACTACGCCGCCGCGCTGATCAAGGGCGGCCT
The DNA here is from genome assembly GCF_002760655.1 of Massilia eurypsychrophila. Classification (GTDB taxonomy): domain Bacteria; phylum Pseudomonadota; class Gammaproteobacteria; order Burkholderiales; family Burkholderiaceae_D; genus JAFCUW01. The sequence goes on from NZ_PDOC01000003.1 coordinate 51,879, forward strand.
GAAAGGCATGCGGCTCGGCGTGGCGCGCAATTTCTTCGGCAGCAGCGACGCCGTCGACGCCATCATCGAGCGCGAACTGGCGGTGCTGAAGGCGCGCGGCGCGATCCTGGTCGACGTCAAGGTGCCCAACACCGACAAGTACGGCGAGACCGAAGTCGAGGTGCTGCTGTACGAATTCAAGCCCGGCCTGGAAGCCTACCTGGCCGGCTACGCGCCGCACGCGCCGATCAAGAACATGGCCGACCTGGTCGCCTACAACATCAAGCACAACACGAAGGAAATGCCGTTCTTCGCGCAGGAGCACTTGGTCAAGTCGCAAGCCAAGGCAGGCCTGAAGGAGAAGGCGTACACCGAGGCGCTGGCCAACAACCACCGCTATTCGCGCGCCGAAGGCATCGACCAGGTCATGAAGGAGCACAAGCTCGACGCATTGGTGGCGCCGACCGGCGGGCCGGCGTGGCTGACGGACTTCATCAACGGCGACCATTACGGCGGCAGCTTCTCGTCGCCGGCGGCGGTGGCCGGCTATCCACACATCACCGTGCCGGCGGGGCACACCAACGGCCTGCCGATCGGGATCTCGTTTGTCGGCGCAGCGTTCAGCGAAGCGGCGCTGATTCGCATGGCCTACGATTACGAGCAGGCCACGCTGCACCGGCGCGCGCCGCGCTACCTGGCGTCGGTCAACCTGCCGGCCTGATTCTGGGGAGGGGCTTGACGTCGATGTGACAGATGTCGCATAATTGCTTCGTTTGTCACATCGCGGAGTAGCATCATGTCGGTACCTTCAATGTCTGAACTGAGCCTGCTGAAGGCTCTCTGGAAAGAGCATCCGCTCAGCGCGCGTGAAATTCACGAGCGGGTTGCGCCCGAGCTGAACTGGTCGTTTTCGTCGACCCGCAAAACGCTCGAGCGCATGCTGGAAAAATCGATGGTGGCCCAGCACGCGCGCCACGGCGTGCAGGTCTATGAAGCCCGGCTCGAGAAGGTCGGCACGCTGGCCGCGTTCGCGCACGACTTCGGGACGCGGGTAATGGAGATGGACGGTCCGCTGCCGGTCAACATGTTCACCGGAAGTCAACTGGTCAACCAGCAGGAACTCGAACAGCTGGAGCAGTTGCTGCAGGACTGGCCGAGCGAGAAGGAAGGCAAATGATGGCGCCTGCCGAAATGATGGCGCTGCAGTTCATGCAGGCCAGCGTGGGCTGCCTCGCCGCCGGTGGCAGCGCGTGGGCACTGTTGACGCTGGCCTGTCGGCGCTGGCCGGCGCTGGCAGTATCGCGCTGGGCGTGGGTGCTTGCGCAGGCGCTGACCGTGGCTGCCTTTTTGTTCGTTCTGGTCCCCGAGCGCGCACAATTGAGCGTGATGCCGCCGATCGAATTGGCCGCCGGGCCTCAAGCTGCCGTGGCGCAGGCCGGCGTATTCGAGGCCGCGGTCGACGCGGCGCCGAACGCGGTGGCTGGCACGGCAGGCCGATGGCTGCTGTTCGCCGCGCAGGCATGGCTGGCGCTGTACATCGCCGGCATGTTCGCTGCCGCCATCAGGCTGGCGCGGGCGCAGCGCGCGTTGCGCCGCCTGGTCCGCGGCGCCACTCGTCTGGATGCGCCGCACGATCACGCCGGCTTCGGCGACGTGCCGCCCGGCCTGGCGGTTTTCGAAACGACGCTGGCGGTATCGCCAATGCTGATCGGCGCCTGGCGCCCGGTCCTGCTGCTGCCGTGCCACCTGCGCGACTTCGACGTGCAGCAGCAGCAGATGGTCATCGCGCACGAACTGACCCATCTGCGCCGCGGCGATCCTTTGCTGATGGCCGCCAGCATCGCCGCCCAGACGCTGCTGTGGTTTAATCCGGCGATGCGCAAACTCGGCGAACGCCTGACCTGGGCGCAGGAACTTGGCTGCGACCAGCAGGTGCTGGCCGGCCGCCCGCAGCCGCAGCGCCAGGCGTACGCCGCCGCGCTGGTCGGCCAGCTCAAGCTTCAGCGCGCCGGCTTCGGCGCGGCGCTGGCCTTCGGCGGCATCAGCGCCACTTCCCTCACTGCCCGCATGCTGCTGATCCGGCAGGGCGGTGCGCGGGCGCTAAGTGCGGTGGAACGCTGCGCGGTGCTGGCGGCATGCGCCGCCGCGTTTATCGGGAGCGCGATTCTGCAGCCGGCGTTCGCCTGGCGGATCGACTCCGTGCGTACGCCGGTGCCAGCGGCGCCGATCAAATGGCAAGCGCCGCTCCAGCAGCCGCGGGTGTCGAGCTTTTACGGCGAGGTGTCGCCGCTGCGTTCGCGCGAACACGACGGCATCGACTTCGCCGCCAGGTCCGGCACCCCCGTCCTGGCCAGCGCCGACGGCACAGTCGCCAGCTCGACCGACCTCGATCCGGGCGGAGCAAAATACGGCAAGACCATCCTCGTGACCCATGCCAACGGCCTCAGTTCGTTTTATGCGCACCTCGACCGCCGTCTGGTGGCAGCCGGCGATGCGGTCACGGCGGGCCAGACTATCGGCATGTCCGGCGCCACCGGCAAGGTCACCGGCCCGCACCTGCATTTCGAAGTGCGGCAGGACGGCCGCGCGGTCAATCCCGAAGCCATGCTCGCCGGCCTCGAAGCGAACGCCACGCGACGCGCCTTGCGTGCCCGCGCCGCCTCGCCAAGCGCCAACTGATTCCACCTCGTTTGCCCTGACACCGCGCGCCTGCCGCGCGGTGCGGGGCCCCCTTTTGCCTGTTTAACTGGATCTCCATGCCCACGAATTTCTGCTGGTTTGCCATATTCTCAGTCTCCGCCGGCGCCGCCGCGCAGACGGTCGAAATCACCGCCACGCGCGACCGCGCGCGCCAGCTCGACACCGCCGCCGCCACGATTGTCGGCCGCGACGAACTGCTGCGCTATGGCGACCAGAGCGTGGCGGAGGCGTTGAAGCGGCTGCCCGGAATTACCGTCAGCGGCGCGCCGGGCCGCGGCGGTGACATCCGCATGCGCGGCCTCGGCAACGGCTACACCCAGGTGCTGCTGAACGGACAGCCGGTACCGTCCGGGTTTTCGATCGACTCCGTCGCGCCGGAGCTGATCGAACGGGTCGAGATCATGCGGGTGGCGAGCGCCGAACTGGGCACCCAGGCGATCGCCGGCACCATCAACATCGTGCTGCGCAAAAGCGCGTTGTCCGCGCAGCGCGAGGTCAAGCTGGCCCTTTCGGCGAGCAACGGCGAATACACGCCCGATGTCACCGCGCAGATAAGCGGCAAGGGCGCCGGCTGGACATACACGGTGCCCGTGGTCGCCACCGGCGCGCGCACGCGCACCGACACCGCCGCCGACGAATCGGGCTTCGGCAGTGACGGCGCGCCGACCCTGTTGCGCCGCACCGACGTCGGGCAAATGGACGTCCGCCCCAGCATCAACCTGACCCCGCGCATCAGCTGGACGCTGCCCAACGGCGGCTCGCTCAGCTCCCAGAACTTCATCCGATTGATGACGCTGGACCTCAGGACCGTGTCGAACGACCGCACGACGCTCGGCGCGCCGACGCGTTTCCCCGCTAACGATACGGTTTTTCGCGCCCACGCCGAAACGCTACGCAGCGACCTGCAATGGCTTCATCAGTCGGAAAGCGGCGCACGCTGGGACGTCAAGCTGGGGAGGAACCTGTTCCAGCGCGAAGCCGACAATACCTTCACGGGCGTGCGGGCAGATGGCGGCGGCACCCTGATGCGCGTGGTCGACTCGTCGGCCAGGGAGAATAGCAGCACGTTCGGCGGGAAGGTCACGCGCGCGCTGGACGGCGGCCACACGCTCGTCGCCGGATGGGACGCGGCGCGCGGCCGGCGTACCGAAACGCGCCGCGAGCACCTTCAGCCGGGCGACAGCGTGCCGTCGCTTGGCAACGAGGTCTACTCGTCCCGGCTCGACCGCATTGCGCTGTTCGCCCAGGACGACTGGAGCATCAACGCGGCGTTTTCGTTGTCGGCTGGCCTGCGCTGGGAGGCGCTGCGCACCCGCACCGAAGGCAACGTGCTCGATCAGGTGGAGCGGCGCACGCAGGTCGCAAGCCCGCTGCTGCAGGCGCTGTACAAGCTGTCCGACAAAGGGCAGCTGCGGGCCGGAGTGACCCGTACTTTCAAGATGCCGACGCTGATCAATCTGGCGCAGCGCCGTTACACGATCGATAATAACAACAGCCCGCTGAGCGCGGACATGCAAGGCAATCCATATCTGCTGCCCGAACGTGCGTGGGGTCTGGACCTGGCCTGTGAACGCTACTTCGGCAAGAACGCCATGGCCAGCGCCAGCGGCTACGCGCGGCGCATCGACGACGTCACCATCGACCAGGTTGCGCAGGTCGGCAGCACCTGGATCAGCACCCCTGTCAACGCCGGGCGCGCCCACACCTGGGGTATCGAACTCGAAGCGAAGTTTCCTTTGCAGTCAATCGTGCCGGCCGCACCTGCGCTGGACCTGCGCGCCAATGTGGCACGCAACTGGTCGCGCGTCGACGGCGTGCCACGGCCCGATAACCGCCTCGCCAGCCAGGTGCAGCTCAGCGCCGGCGTGGGCATCGACCTGCGCGTGGCGGCGGCGCCGGTGACCGTCGGCGCCAGCTTCAACTTCCAGGGAGGCGGGCCGGCGCGCCTGTCCGCGCGCAGGTCCAGCTGGAATGGCGTTCAGCGCGAACTGGGGATATATGCGTTGTGGCGCGTGGACGGCAGGAGCCAGTGGCGGATGTCGGCCGCCAACATGCTCGGGCAGGATAACCGGTCGCAGGAAGAGTTCGTGGATCTATCCGGGACTTTGCGAACCAAGGCGACGACGCCGTCCGCGGCCAGCGTGCGGCTGGCGTTCGAGCACAGATTCGACTGAGCAGGAGTGCTACTTGCTCTTTTTGGCTTTGACGAACACCGGTCCCCACAGCGGGTGCCCGTGTTCGCCCGGATCGAGGTCGAACGAAGGATCGAGCTTGAGCGCTTTTTCGAACTGTTGGCGGCACAGCGTCTGGCGCGACGTCACGCAGTAGCTGAAGGCGGTGTATTTCAGCGCTTGCAGTTGCGTCGCCTTCGATCCGCCTGATACATCGGCCGCGCCGAGGCGCTTGATGGCGTCGTTGTAGTCGCCGTTGTTATACATCGCCACGCCTTCCTTCAGGCCTGACTGCACCGGCGCCGCGGCCGCTGCCGGCGGCGCCGCCTCTGGGCGAGCGCCGGCTGCCGGCGTCGCGGGTTTGCCGCCAACGGCGGCCGGCAAGTTGGCGCAACCGGTGACGACGACGGCACCGAACAGGCAGGCGAGGGAAGCGAGGGTGCGAATACTGGTCATGTTGAAGTCCTGTGTTGTCTGTTATTTTTTTGCCGACGCGAAGTCATGCTCGATCGTGCCGGTTTTGCTCTTGCCTGGGTCGAGGTCAATCGAATGATCCGGAAAACTCGGGTTGACGATGCGGACCCTGTGTTTGCCGGCCGGTAGTACCAGTCGCTTCATCGGCGGGCTGACGCCTTTTTCGCGGCCGTTCACGTACACGGTTCCCCACGGCTTGATCGCCAGTTTGTAGGTCACCATCTCGACGACCGGCGCCACCGGCTTCGCTTCCGGCGCTGCCCGCGCAGGTTCGGCCGCCGGCGTCACTTTCGGTTCCTCCGACGCCGCAGCCACAGCCACCAGTGGCGTGGCGGCAGGCGCGGATGCTGCCGGCACCTGATCCTGCGCCAGCGGCGTGACCGGCGCCTCGATGGCGGGCGCGGAGGCAACCGGTGCCGCCGTATGCGGCAGCGCGATCATGATCGTATCGTCGGCGGTGCTTTGCACCAGCGCATACAGGCCGCTGCCGGCCACCAGCACCAGTGCGGCGGCGGCGGCGATCAGTTGCCAGCGCTTTTTGCCGACCAGCGGCACGGTGGCCGTGGCCGGAATCGGCGCGGCGTTCGCCGGCGCCGCTGCCGGCGGGGCCACCGGCATGGCGATCACAGTTTCGTCCGCATCTTGCGCGTCCGGGCGCGCGGCGGGCGCGCCGCGCTGGGTGGCGCCGAGCGCGCGCACCGGCGGCGGCGGCCCGAGCGACACGATGCCGAGCAGGTCGCGAAATTCGTCGATCGTCTGCGGCCGGTCGTGCGACAGCACCGCCAGGCCCTTGTCGATGGCGGCCAGGAATTCGGCACTGTAGCCTTCCGGCGCCAGCACTGCCAGCGGCGTCACCGGATCCTTGATCATGCGCGCGATCGAACTTGGCGGCGCCTGCTTGACGACGGCGAAGTACATCACCGCGGCGAGCGCATAGATGTCAGTGAACTGCCCCTGTTCGAGCGAGGCGTCGCCGGCGTACTGTTCCACCGGCGCGTAGCCGGGCTTGAGGATCACCGTCAGGCCCTTGGTCATGTCGCCGATGATCTGGCGCGCCGAGCCGAAGTCGAGCAGTACGGCGTCGCCATTTTCCTGCACGATGATGTTGTCCGGCGAGACGTCGCGGTGCACGATCTGCATCGTATACAGCATCTCGAGCGCCTGCAGAATCTGGCGCAGGATCTTGCGGCACCAGGCTTCGTCGACGATCTCCGGGCTGGCGGCGACGATGTCCTTGATGGTGCGGCCCTGGTAGTACTGCATCGCCGTGTAGGCGGTACGGTTCTGCTCCCAGAAGCGGTACACCTTGACCAGCGACGGATGGTCGAACTGGGCCAGGAAGCGTGCCTCGTTGATGAAGCTTTTCAGGCCGAGCTTGAACGTGTCCTGGTGCCGTTCGGCGCGCAGCGACACGCCGCGGTCGCCCCCGCGCATCGCCAGCGCGCCCGGCATGTATTCCTTGATCGCCAAGGTGCGCTGCAGCGAATGGTCGTAGGCGATGTAGACGATGCCGAAACCGCCTTCGCCAAGTACCCCGGTAATTTCGAAATCGGACAGGCGAGTGCCGACCGGCAGGCAGTTCTCCGAACCGCTGCCCGCCGTCACGCCGTCCTCGCCGCCTGGCCCTGATGTCGTCATGTCGCTGCTTCCTGCTGGTGCACGCGGATCGCGTACACCGAATAATTATCGCGTACCTTGCCGGCCGCCTTGACGGCGCCGTCGGCGATGGCGCACATCGCCGCCAGCCAGTCTTGGCTGCGCGAGCTCGCTGCCAGGGCTTGTTCCATCTCGTTCTCCTGCACCCATTCCCACAGGCCGTCACTGCAAACGAGCAGCGCGTCGCCGGCTTCGAGCGCGATGGCGTCGTCGCTGACGGCCACCGGAACTTCGCTCTCGGCGCCCACCGCGGCGACCAGGATGTGGCGTTGCGGGTGTAGGCGCAACTGGTCGGCGCTGACGTAGCCGGCCTCGATCAGCTGCTGCGTGAGGCTATGGTCCTTCGTCACCGCCAGCACGCGGCCGGCGCGAAACAGGTAGATGCGGGTGTCGCCGAGGTGGGCCCACACCGCGCTGGCGGCGTGTTCGTCGACCAGCAGAACGGCCACCGTCGAACTCATGTCGGCCAGCTCGGCATCGGCGCCGCGGGCTTCGGCGACGCTGTCGATCGACTTGCCGACATACGCCTGCAGCGCGGCCGCGCCGAACGACGGCGCCGCGCCGAATGCGCCGAGCACGGCGTCGGCGACCAGGCGCGACGCTACTTCGCCGCCATGGTGGCCGCCGGTGCCGTCGGCCACCACGAAGCAGGTCAGCGCGCCGTTGCGCGCCACGCCCATCGCGTCCTGGTTGGTCGCGCGCATGCCGATTTCACCGGCCTGCGCCCACGACAGCTTCACTGCGGCGCCGCTAGTCATGCTGGGCTTGATCGTCGGTGCGCTCGACTTCCTGTTCGTAGGCGGCCAAAAAGGCCGCGCCGAACAGGGTCTTGAACTGGTCTTGCGCTTCGCCGGCGATGGCGCCGTACTCGCGTTCGTACTGCCGCCACAGCGCGGCGGTGCGGCGCGACGGCGCCAGCTTGTCGATCAGGCCAGGCGCCGGCAGCGCCGCCGCCAGCCTGGCCGGGTCGAGCCGGTCCATCACTGCCTGCATGCTGGCGCGGGTGCCGGCGACAACGCCCATCTGGTGGCCGCGCAGGTCGTGCCAGGCGTCGTCGAGCGACTCGAGCGGTTCCATGAAGCCGGGCATTTTCTTGCGCAGCATCTGGGTCAGCACGGTCGGGCTGTCGGGGAAAAACTTCAGGGGATTGTTGTTGCGCACCAACACCATCGTGACGTCGGCCTTCGCTTCCTGCTTCACCAGCGAGCGCAGCGCCAGCAGGTCGATCGCGCCTTGCAGCGACTTGGCCATCAATTTGCCCAGCAGCTCCATCAGTTCCGGCGTCAGTTCGGCCGAGATCGCGTCGGCCGAAATGCCGGCGCCGCGCAGGAAAGCCTGCTTCAGCGCCCGCGCTTCCGACGACTCGAGCCCGGAAACTGGGGCGGCCGGGTCTGGTGCGGCAGGGGTAGGCATTGTCATTATTTTCAGGCGCGAGGACGCCTTATGTTTATCTACAGCAATAATGCCAGATTCGGCCGGATAGTGCACGTGCAAACGTGCACTGCCGGCCGCCTTCGCCGCGCTCTGTTGCGCCCGGTCAGGCCTCGATGAAGCGCATCTTGAAACTGCGGCCCTTGATGTTGCCGAAATCGCGGCCGAGCTTGTTGCCGGCGTTCAGGCGCGCAAATGCCTGTTCGGCGATGTGGCGATCGAGCGCGACATAGGTCTGGAACTCGGTGACATTGATCTTGCCGACCTGTTCCTTGAGCAGGCCGGCGTCGCCGGTCAGGGCGCCGAGCAGGTCGCCCGGGCGCAGCTTGTCCTTCTTGCCGCCCATGATGCACAGCGTGACCATCGGCGCCGGCGCCGCTTCCAGTTCGGCCCCTTCGAGTTCCTTCAGGTCGTGCCAGCTCGCTTTCGCGCCCTGGTAGTCCTCGATCAGGCGCACCCATTTTTTCTCGTTCGGCGCGCACAGCGACAGCGCCAGGCCCGATTCGCCGGCGCGGCCGGTGCGCCCGACGCGGTGGATGTGCACCTCGGTGTCTTTCGAGACGTCGACGTTGATCACCGCGCCAAGGTTGGCGATATCGAGGCCGCGCGCGGCGACGTCGGTGGCGACCAGCACCGAGCAGCTGCGGTTGGCGAACAGCACCAGGATCTCGTCGCGTTCGCGCTGTTCCAGTTCGCCGTACAAGGCCAGCGCCGAGAAACCCTGGCTGCGCAGTTCGGCCGCCAGTTCGCGACAGTGCACCTTGGTGTTACAGAACGCCAGCGTCGACACCGGCTTGAAATGCTTGAGCAGCATGCCGACAGCGGCGTCGCGCTCGTCGAAGCCGACTTCATAGAAGCGCTGCTCGATCTGGCTGGCGTCGTGCTGCGCCTCGACCTTGATCTCGACCGGGTCGCGCAAGAACAATTCGGTGGCGCGGCGGATGTCGTCCGGGTAGGTCGCGGAGAACAGCAAGGTCTGGCGCCGCGCCGGGCAGGCGCTGACGATGCCGGCGATCTCGTCGTAGAAACCCATGTCGGTCATGCGGTCCGCTTCGTCGAGTACCAGCGTCTGCACGTTCGACAGGTTCAAGGTGCCGCGCCCGAGGTGGTCGCGGATGCGGCCCGGCGTGCCGACGACGATGTGGGCGCCGTGTTCGAGCGACGCCATTTGCGGGCGCATCGGCGCGCCGCCGGTCAGCGTCAGGATCTTGATATTGCCTTCGCCGCGGGCGAGCCGGCGCAGTTCATTTGCCACCTGGTCGGCCAGCTCGCGCGTCGGGCACATCACCAGCCCCTGGATGGCGAACCAGGCGGGATTGAGCTTGTGCAGGATGCCGATGCCGAACGCCGCGGTCTTGCCACTGCCGGTCTTGGCCTGCGCGATCAGGTCGCGCCCGTGCAGCACCGGCGGCAGGCTCTGGGCCTGGATCGTCGTCATCTCGGTATAGCCGAGCGTGTCGAGATTGGCCAGCAGGGCGGGCGCGAGCGGCAGCGTGGAAAAGGCGTTGGGATTCATGGACGGGCCGATCGAAAGTTACGGGGAAAAGCGGTGCTGCGACAGCCAGTCTAGCAGGCGGCGGCCCACACCGGCAGCCCGGTCAGGTCGAGCCCTTCGTCGCGGCGCCATACCGGCAGGCCGCTGGCATCGGTATCGTCGAGCAGTTCGAGCTGGTGCTGGCGGATGCCGGTGATGCGGCTGCGTGGGGCGCGTTTGACTGGTGCACTGGCCATGTCCGGGGAGGCCGGCGGCAAATCGGCGTCGAAGCCTACCAGGTCCAACGTCGCGTTGTCTTTTTTGTCTCTCATGGCGCTCGCGTTGCAGCTGCGTTTTCCGCCGCGCGTGTCGTAAAACGCGCCGCAGAAAACAAAAGCCCGGCTGCAAGAGTCGGGCTCGATGTTTAAAACAAGTGTTTGGTTGCGGGGACAGGATTTGAACCTGTGACCTTCGGGTTATGAGCCCGACGAGCTGCCAGACTGCTCCACCCCGCAGGACAGATTATACGGACAATCGGCAGCTTGTGCAATGGGCAGTATTTTCTATCGTGCTGACAGCCGCCACAGCGACGTTACTTCGGCCGCGCGGGCCGTATGCAGCGGATCTGTTGCGTCGCTGGCGCGCGGATGAGTAGGGCGCACGTCATGGCGCTCGCTGACGGCCAGGCCGGCCGCGTCGATCATCGCCATCAACTGGTCGCGTGGGCGCAGGCCCAGGTGCTCGGCCAGGTCCGACAGGATCAGCCAGCCTTCGCCGGCGGGGGCGAGGTGATCTGCCAGGCCGTTGAGGAAGCCCTTCAGCATGCGGCTGTCCGGGTCGTAGATCGCCGCTTCGATCGATGAGCTGGGGCGGCCCGGCAGCCAGGGCGGATTGCAGACGATCAGCGGCGCGCGTCCGTCCGGGAACAGGTCGGCCTGGATCACCTCGACCTGGTCGTCGTAGCCGAGCCGGTGGATGTTTTCGCGCGCGCAGGACAGCGCCCGCTGGTCCATGTCGGTGGCGACGACTTTGGCCACGCCGCGCTTGGCCAGCAGCGCGGCCAGCACGCCGGTGCCGGCGCCGATGTCGAAGGCGAGACTGGCGTCGGCCGGCAGAGGGGCATTGGCGACCAGGTCGACGTACTCGCCGCGGATGGGCGAGAACACGCCGTAGTGCGGGTGGATGCGCGCGTCGAGCGCCGCGATCTCGACGCCGTTCTTGCGCCACTCATGGGCGCCGATCAGGCCAAGCAGCTCGCGCAGCGACGCCACGAACGGCTGGTCCGCCCGTCCGTACGCTTCGTTGCAGGCCTGCTGGACATCCGGGGCGCGGCGCAGCGGGATGGTGTAGTCGGCGTCGAACGGGATCAGCAGCATGGCCAGCGTGCGGGCGCGCTGCGACTGCGCCTGGCGGTGCAGGTGAAACGCTTCGGCCGCGCTGGCCGGCACTTTAGGAGTTTTGGCGCGCCTGCCCTTGTCGCCCTTGTGGTCGGCGCGCCGCGCCAGCGCCTGCAGCAGCTGGCGCGCGTTCTGGAAGTCGCCGCGCCACAGCAGCGCGGTGCCTTCGCAGGCCAGGCGGTAGGCCAGGTCGGCCGGCGTCTGGTCGTTGGCGATCACGACTTTTTTCGGCGCCGGCATGCCGCTTTCGGAGCGCCACAGCGCCGAGCGTTCGACATCGCCCTCGGTCCAGTGGATGCGGGCGGGCGTGCCGGTGGCGGGAAGGTCGGACATGGCGGGGCAATCGAAATGACAATGCCGCCATTATAGGCGCTGCGCCCCGGGCGTGGCCCGGGGTCAGGCTCAGGCGCTGGTGACGGTGGTGCTGGCGGCCGGCTCGCTGTACGAAGCCAGCGCGCGATTGCGCTCGACGGTGGAGGCGAGCGGATTGTCCTGCGGCGCGCGCGGCGCCAGCAGCGCGGCGGTGTTTACCAGGCGGATCAGGCGCAGCGACAGGTTGCCCTTGTTGCCGTCGTTTTTGCCGGAATCGGCCGACACTTCCAGCTCGCGGCCGAGCAGCTTGAACAGGTCTGACAGGCTGCCCGGGAATTTCACCTCGGGCAGCTGCTTGCCGGTCAGCGCGGCCATCGGCTGCGACTCGGCCGGCGCCTGCTCGGCGCTGCGCGTTTGCTGACTGGACGCCGTGATCGATGCCTCGTACCTGACTTCGATGTCGAAATCGAAAACCTGGCCATCGTTGGTGGTGATCTGGCCGCGGCCGATGAACGACGAGCTCTCGTGGAACTGCAGCGAGGCCGTGTTGATGCTGCCGCTGGCGTTCTCGAAGTGTTCGACGGAGGTGCTCAGGCTGGTGTCGGCCGTCATGCTGATGGCGCTGAAATTGAAGGTCGCCCCCTTGGCGGCATCGCCAAACAGGCTCTCCGCGAACTTGCTGAGGAAGTTTTGCGCTACATCAACCGTCCGGTCGCCCAGCTTGGCCACGCGGGCGTCCAGCGCCTCCTGCGACAGGCTCACGTTGTTCGATGACAGCGCCACCGGCTCGACCACTGGCAGGCGGGCGGGCACTTTGCCGCTCGCCAACGCTTGCGGCACCACCGTGCTTTCCTGCTGGGCAGGCTTGAACAGGGGCGATTGGATCGGGCGCGAGCCCAGTGCGGACAGAGTGGACATGATGGTCAGCCTTCATCTCGTTGATGAGCGTATACAGGGTAACGACCGTGGCCCGGTTTACTTTAGCTGCTTATTTGATATTTTTAATGATGATGCATCCATCCATCGTCATTTGCTTGCAGGTAGGACTCGACGGCGGCTTTGTTGCCGGTCGCATGGCGTTTGACTTCGCCGCAGGCGCAGATGCCCTGGTACGGCTGGATATGGGAGCAGGCGGACACCTTCTGCAGGAAGACTTTGACTGCCTTCGAGCAGTTGGCGCACTTGAAAGTGAGGATACGGGCTGGTTTCAACATAAGAGAAAGGGTAAGTAAGGTAGGGCGCCATTTTATCAAACTGGGGTCAGGTCTGACATTCGGACATTTTGCTGGGGTCAGGTCTGACATTCGGACATTTTGCTGGGGTCAGGTCTGACATTCGGACATTTTTGGCGAGCTCGTCCACCAGAATGATCGCGGTTTGCAACGATCCGAGCCCGCAGAGTTCGCTTGCCACCATCCCAAATGTCCGAATGTCAGACCTGACCCCAGCTTTTTGTCCGAATGTCAGACCTGACCCCAGCTTTTTTTTGGGGAGCGGGCGCTATTGCACCGTCACGCTGCTGCTGCCGGCGCCGCCCGGCTGCACCATGATCTTGGTGGCGATGCGTTCCGTCATCTCCTGCACGTGCGAGATGACGCCGACCTTGCGTCCCATCGATTGCAGCCCGTCCAGTGCGTCCATCGCGATGCGCAGCGTATCGCTGTCAAGGCTGCCGAAGCCCTCGTCGATGAACAGCGACTCGACCCGCACCCGGTTCGACGACAGCGACGCCAGGCCAAGCGCCAGCGCCAGCGACACCAGGAACGACTCGCCGCCGGACAGCGAATTGACGCCGCGTACCTCGCCGCCCATGTCCTGGTCGCGCACCATCAGGCCGAGCGATGGGCCGCCATTGCTGACGATCCGCTCCAGCCGGTAGCGCTTGGCCAGCTCCGCCAGGTGGCTGTTGGCGTACCCCAGCAGAACGTCGAGCGTGAACTGCTGCGCGTAGTTGCGGAATTTTTTGCCGTCCTGCGATCCGATCAGCTCGGACAGCTTGCCCCAGCGCCGCTCGGCCACCTGCTGCGTGTCGATTTCGGCCAGCACCGCCGCGCCGATCGCGCGGCGCGCATCGTCCTGCGCCGCCGCCAGCCGCAGGCCGGCCGACAGGTCGTGCGCCGCCTTGCGCTCCGCCAGCGCCGCCGCCAGCGCCGCGGCCACCGGATCGGCGCCCGCTTCGGCGTCGGCCGGCGCCACCAATTGATGCTGCTCGCGCTGGGCGCGGCGCTCGGCCAGCACCGTCGCCGCGCGCGCCACGGCGGCATCGAATGCGTCGATGGCGGCCCGTTCGAGGGCGATGGCGTCCGGCGTCACCGCCAACAGCGCGGCCAGGCTGTCGATCGGGCCGAGCCCCGGATGGCGCGCCGGGAACGCTTCGAGCCATGCGCTCACGCGTGCCGCTGCGGCATCGGCCGAGGCAGCGATCGATTCGCGCCGCTGCGTGTTGTGCGCCAGGGCTTCGCGTACGCGCACCACTTCCTGGCCGGCCCGCACGCCGGCATCCTGCTGCTGCGCCAGCGCGGCGCGCGCCGTGTCGATGGCGCCGGCCAGCGCCAGTTCGATGCCGCGCGCCGGCGCGCCGTCCCACAACTGGCCGCGCTCGCGCCGCATGGCGCCGGTCTCCAGATCGATTTGGGCGAATCCTGCCTGTGCGGCAGCTTCGATGCGGCGCGCCTGCTCCAGCCGCAGGCACGCGGCGTCGTGCTCCGCTGCCAGCGTGCCAATGGCCAGCGCGCGTTTTGCCTGCTGTGCCGATTGTTCGTTCCATTGCTGCGCCTCGGCTTCGCGCGCGGTGCGAAAGCGCGCAGGCGCTGCCTGCCATCGTGCTTGCCAGTCGCCTTCGAACGCGCCGTCGAGTTCCTCCAGCAAAGCTGCCAGCGCAAGCCCTTCTTGATCGCGCCGGTCGGTAAGCGCGTTCATCTCATTGGCCGCGACGACCAGCTGGCTGCGCGCCGCTACCGCCGCCGCCTGCAACCGTGCCTGGCCGGCGGCAGCCTTGTCGCAGCTGGCCTGCGCGCTGTCCTTGGCGCGTGCGGCCTCGCGCGCCGCCTGTTCGCTCACGTCCAACAGCGTCGATTGATCTTTCAGCGCCGCGAGCTGGCCGGCAAACCACTCTACGCGCTCGTCGTCGGGCGGCGCTTCGGCGGCGGCGGGGTGCGCCTCCCAGCGACCGGCCAGCTGCGCCGCGCGCACTGCCAGAGCCGCCGCGTCAAGCGCCTGGGCCGACAGCTGGGTGGCTGCCGAATCGGCGCCGGCGCGCTGCGTGGCCTGCTGCGCCAAATTCTCGCGCAGCAGCTTGTGGCAGCGCTGCACTTCAGCGCGCAGCGTAGCCAGAAGGGCGTGCAGGCGCGCATCCTGGTGCTGGTACGGGTGTTCGGCACTGCCGCACACCGGGCACGGTTCGTCATCGACGAGTTGAGAGCGCAAGTCTTCGACACTGTCGGCACAGGCCAGTTCGGCCGCGCTCAGCGAGCGTTCCGCCTGTTCGGCGGCGGCCGCGCACGGCGCCGCTAGTGCAAGCGCCGCCGCCAGCGCTGTCTCGGCCGCGTCCTTCAGCGCTACGAGCCGCGTGCCTTGTTCGGTGACCTGCTGCAGGCGCTCGCGCGTGGCCGACAGTTCGCTCCAGATCCTTTCGCCGCCGCCGAGCGATTCGCGGCGCGCATCGACCAGGCCACGCTCGGCGCGCATCTGCTCGGCGTCGAAAGTGGCCAGCGTGCCGATGGCTTGCTGGCGCGCGTTTTCCGCCTCGGCCAGCGACGTCGTTGCGCTCTCGGCTTTGGCGCGCGCTTCGGCGTCGGCTGCGCGCGCGCGCTCCGCTGTTTGCTGCGCCGTGGCCAGAGCAGTGGCCAGCGTTGCCTGGTTCGCCGCACCCTGGCCGGCTTGCGCCAGCAGTTTGTCCCAGCGCGGCCACTGGGCGGCAAGCATCTCGAACTGCCGATGCGCCGCCAGCCACGTGTCGCCGGCTTCGCGCGCGACGTGGGACTCGTCAAGCTGCGCTGTCTTCGCTGCCAGCGCCTCCTGTGCCAGCACCGCGTCGCGCTGCGCCGCCTCACGCACGGACATGGCTTGCGCATGCGCCGGCGCCTGCGTGGCGATGGCGGCATCGAGGGCCTTTGCGCGGTCCAACTGCGGCGCGGCAGCGCGTTGCGCCTGCTCGGCGTCGGCGAGCGCGCCGGCAGCGGCGGTGGACGCCAGCGCCGCTTGCTCTTGCACCGCGACGGCGCCCTGCAGGGCGGCTTCGCCCGCCGTCAGCGCCGCTTGCAGCGCTCGCTGTTCGGCCGCCAGCCGCTCGCTGTCGGCCACCAGCGCGCGCGCCGGCTGCACCGCATCGAGCGTGGCCAGCGCGGTTCGCCGCCCGGCTGCCGCAGCCGCGTTGGCGGTCGCTGCACTCAAGTCCACGTCGGCCTGCGCTTCGTGCTGGCGCAGCCGGGCAGCATCCTGGTGCCAGCGCAGGTTGCGCTCGAGTAGCTCCTTGCGCTCGTCGATGGCGGCCAGCGCCAGGTCGGCCGCCGCGCGCTGTTCGTCGAGCGCGCTGCGCTCGTCGGCCGCCAGCGGCGTCTGGTCCTTCAGCCGCGCCGCCAGCTGCGCGCTGAGGCCTTGCTCGATCCGGTAGCGCTCATGCGCGCGCTTCGAGATGTCGCTGTAGATCGCGCTGCCGGTCAAGGTCTCGAGCAGCGCGCCGCGTTCGTTTTCCTCGGTTTTGAGGAAGGCCGAAAATTCGTTCTGCGCCAGCAGCACCGCGCGCGTGAACTGCTCGAACGACAGCCCGATGCGCTGCACGATTTCGGCCTGCACTTCGGTCTTGGTGCCGCCCAGCGCGGCCAGTTCGGGCAGGCGGTGCAGCGTCATGGCCGAGCTTTGCAGCGCGCCGCTGGCCCGCCGGTGCGCGCGTCGCACGCTCCAGTTGGCGCGGTAGCGGCCACCGTCGTTGCCGACGAAGTCGACTTCGGCCTCCGCTTCGGCCGCGCCGCGCCGCAGCAGCGAGCGCGGATCCTGCGCCGTCACCGTCTCGGCGCCGACGTCAGGCAGCTGGCTGCCGACGCCGCGCCTGAGCAAACGCGGCGTGGCGTCGTACAGCGCCAGGCACAGCGCGTCGAGCAGGGTGCTCTTGCCGGCGCCGGTCGGTCCGCTGATGGCGAACAGACCAGATGATGCCAGCGGCTCCTGCTCGAAGTCGACCGCGAACTCGCCGGCCAGCGACGCCAGGTTCTTGCCGCTGATTTTCAGGATCCTCATGACGCGGTCTCGGCGCCGGCTGCCAGCACCAGTTCGGCAAAAGCGCTTTGCTGATCCGACGGCGCATCCTCGCCATACCGTTGCAGGTACAGGCGCCGGAAAATGTCGTCCGGCTCCATCTGCGCCAGCTGGTCGAGCGTCATCGCCGCCGTCTCCGGCGCCACGGTCTGCAGGCGGCGGGTCGGTTCGATCTTGGCGAGGCGCACCGGCTTGCCGGCCAGCGCCGCCTCGATGCGCCCGCGCAGGCCCGGCTCCGGCGCGTCGAGCAGCACCCGCACTTCGATGAACGGCTGCGCCGCCGGCGGCAGGTCGGCATCGAACTGCAGCGCCGCCAGCGCGGCCAGCGCTTCGTCCAGCGGCGCCGGCTGCGGCGGCACGCGCAGCAGCTGCACCGCGCGCGGCACCATCAGCGGCGTCACTTCGCGCGCAACGCCATCGGCGAGGTCGATGCGCAGCACCTGGTGCTGGTAGCCGACTTCGGCGAACGACAGCGGCAGCGGGCTGCCGCAATAGCGGATGTGCTCCTTCTGTCCGACCCGCTGCGCCAGGTGCAGGTGGCCCAGCGCGACGTAGGCGATCGACGCATCGAACATGGTCGCCGGCAGCGCCTCGGTGCCGCCGATGACGATGCGGCGCTCGGACTCGAGCGAGGCCTGGCCGTCCACCATGTGACAGTGGCCCATCGCCAGGATCGCCTGGCCGGGCAGGCGGCGCGCCTGCGCCAGCGCACAGGCCTGCTGATACAGCGTGGCGATGCCATGCGAGTACGGGTCGAGCGGCGCCTCGCCGTCGGCGGCGGCGAAGCGCGGCAGGTCGCCCGGGCGCAGGAAAGGAATCGCCACGCACCACGCGGCCACGGCGCCGTCCTTGTCGTGCAGCGGCACCAGCATGCGCTCGATGTCGATCTCGCCGGCGGCGTGGCGCGTGACGTGGCCGACCACCACCGTGCCGTGCGCTTCCAGTAGCGGCCCTGGCGCCTCCAGCCGTCCGGGCGAATCGTGATTGCCGGCGATGACGACGATGTCGAGCCGCGGCGCGCGGGCGCGTGCCTGCTGCAGGAAGCGGTACAGCTGCTTTTGCGCGCCGGCCGACGGATTGGCGGTGTCGAACACATCGCCGGAGATCAGCAGCGCGTCGGCCTGTTCGGCGACGATGGTGTCGAGCAGCCAGTCGAGGAAGCACTGGTGCTCGTAGCTGCGGTCAAAATTATGGAGGGTCTGGCCGAGGTGCCAGTCGGAGGTGTGCAACAGCCGCATGAGGTCGCTTAAATTCTGAAAACAATCGCTTACTATAACGCAGAGTTCATCGGCCGCGCCGCGGCCGGATCTTCATTAGAATGCATGCATGACCGAACTGACCATGACTCCCGCCGCCGCCCGCGCGCTGCACCTGGCCGCGCAGGGCATGCTGCAGCCGCGCCGCGCGAAGGCGGTAAAAGAAGACGTGATGGCGGCGATCCGCGCGATGGGCGTGCTGCAGATCGACACCATCAGCGTGGTCGCGCGCAGTCCCTACCTGGTGCTGTGGAGCCGGCTTGGTGACTACGACCCGGCCTGGCTCGACCAGCACCTGGCCGAAGGGCGCCTGTTCGAATACTGGGCGCACGAAGCTTGCTTCGTGCCGATCGAGCACTACGGCCTGTATCGCCACCGCATGCTCGATCCTTCGGCGATGGGCTGGAAGTATTCGGCCAGCTGGATGAGCGAGCGCGCCGCCGACGTGGCGGCCGTGCTGGCGCACATCCGCGCCAACGGCCCGACCCGCTCGTCGGACTTCGAGCGCAGCGACGGCAAGTCCGGCGCCTGGTGGGGCTGGAAGAGCGAGAAGCGCTCGCTCGAAGCGCTGTTTACCGCCGGCCAGCTGATGATCGCGCGGCGCCACAACTTCCAGCGCGTGTACGACCTGGCGGAGCGCGTGCACCCGGCATGGCACGACAGCCGCCTGGCGCCGCTGCCCGACACGCGCCGCGAGCTGGTGCTGCAAGCGGTGAAGGCGCTCGGCGTGTGCAAGGCGGCGTGGATTCCCGACTACCACCGCACGCGCCGGCCGCATCCCGACCCGGAGCAGCTGGTCGCCGAAGGCGCGCTGCTGCGCGCCAGCGTGACCGGCTGGGAGGCGCCTGTCTATATACATCCGAATCACGGCGAGCTGGCGCAGCGCGCGGCGGCAGGGGACTTGAGCGCCAGCGTGACGACGCTGTTGTCGCCGTTCGATCCGATCGTCTGGGACCGTCGGCGCGCGCTCGAACTGTTCGGCTTCGATTACCGGCTCGAGTGCTACACGCCGGCGCCCAAGCGCCAGTATGGCTACTTCACGCTGCCGATCCTGCGCCGCGGCGCGCTGGTCGGCCGCGTCGACGCCAAGGCACACCGGCGCGCCGGCGCCTTTGAAATTAAGTCGCTGGTGCTGGAGCCGGGCGTGCGCACCAGCGCCCTGTTCTGCCGCGACATCGCCGCCGCGCTGTTGCGCTGCGCACGCTGGCACGGCTGTCCGCAGGTCACGCTGACGCAGGCGAGCCCGGCCGTTTTCGGCGCACAATTGCAAGCGGTGCTGGCTGAACTCGGTACTTGTTGAAGACATACTTTTCATTGGCATGGCGCAACGGGCTTAACCCTTGTCAAGCCTCCAAGTTTGCGCTAGATCAAACACAGACCTGTCGACCATCTTTACACTCATTCATTCGGGCTGATGACAAAAGCAACTCACTCCAAGCCGGTTCCAACCACGACATTCCTCGCCGAAGCATTGGCTCCCACCTGGCGGGCCGGCGTCGCGCTGGGCAAAAGGAGAACGAATGCTAACTGCAACATACACGCTGGTTGCCCTGTCGGTCGAGCAAGCAAGCGTCCGAGTAAGTCTGCAGTCCCTACAAAAAGTGCTCTATAACAATTTCGTCCAACAGCGCGCGCTGACCCCAGGCCAGGTTGACTACGCGTGCGACGCGCTGCGCCGCCTGTATGACACTTGCCACTGGCGCAAGATCGAAAAATTCCTCATTCCGGCCATCCACCGCGCCACCCACGAAGCGGACCAGTTGCTTGCCGAGCTCGACCATCTCAACAGCACGGCCGCCGAGGCGATGGGCGAAATCGCCGAACGGTTCGCCGGCTTGTCGGTCGACTCCGCCGACCGCGTCGCCGACTTTTGCGCGGCGGTCGACACGTTCTGCAATTCATTGCTGCAGCGCCTGGCGCGCGAAGAACAGGAATTGTTTCCCGTTGCCCGCACCGTCATCTCCGGCGAAGCGTGGTTCTCGATCGCCAACAAGATGCTGGCCCACGAAGCCTACATGCAGGAAACCAAGCCGCGTCCGGGCCCTGTCGCACCGATCGCGCGTGGCCGCCTGGCCAGCCAGCGCGCCAGCCGCGTTACGTTGACGCACTGATTTCTCCGCATCTGTTCTGCGCTGCGCGCCCGGACGGGCGCGTGCCGGCCACGCCTGCCGCCAGATTCCCTGAACGCATCATCTGCCTGCACGGCGGCCGAATCGCCGCTTATCCTGCCTTCTTGCTATCATGGCGGTTTTGAGCGATTGAGCCGACGTCATGTTCGAATTCCTTTTCAAGCGCCCAGGCGAGAAGCCCGGCGAGACGCCTGCTGCGACGGCGCCGCAACCCGATCCTGCTGCCACGCCAGCCGGTTCGTCACGCGCGCTGCAAGCCGAAAAGGTGAAGCAGCTGGCCGGCGACGAGGCCGCCGCGGTCGAGTTCATCCTGCAATCCGAGTTTTCCGAATTGCGGCTGGCGGCGGCAGAGTTTGTCCACACGCCGGCGCAGCTCGAGCGTGTCCACACCGCCATCCGCAATACCGACCGGCGCGTGGCCAAGCTGATGCAGTCGCGGCTGGACGCCATCCGCCA
The DNA here is from genome assembly GCF_002760655.1 of Massilia eurypsychrophila. Classification (GTDB taxonomy): domain Bacteria; phylum Pseudomonadota; class Gammaproteobacteria; order Burkholderiales; family Burkholderiaceae_D; genus JAFCUW01. Next base: position 72,567 of record NZ_PDOC01000003.1, read on the forward strand.
CCACCAGGCCGAACTGCAGCGTGGCCAGGCGTGCATCGACCAGGCCGCGCAACTGCTCAAAGACGAAAAGCTCACGCCCAATCACGTCGCCGAACTTGACCGGCGCTGGTCGGTCATCGCCGCGCCCGAGCTGGTGGGCGAATTCGACGCCATCCGCGCCGCGCTGGCGCAGCGCCTCGAAGCCCAGGTCGGGCTGCAGCGTGGCGTCATCGACAGTGTCGCCGCGCTGCGCAAGCTGGCCGCCAGCCCCTTGCCGGCAGCCGACGTCGCCGCCCAGCTCGAACAACTCGCCGCCGCCCACGCCGCCGCGCTGGCAGCGCCGGAGCACGCCTCGCTGCCGCGCAACCTGGTCAACGAATTCGCCGCCGAACATGCCCGCGTCAGCGCCAGCCTTGGCGCCATTGCGCAAGGCGAAGGCGCGCTCGCTGCGCGCGAGGCGCTGCTGGCCGAGTGGCAGGGTGCTACCACGCCGCTCAACGCCGATTCGTTGCGGCGCGAATGGAGCAAGCTGCCGGCGGCGCCGGCCGGCGACGCCGCGGCCGGCCTGCAGCAGCGCTACGACGCGCTGCTGGCAGCGATCCCGCCGGAGCAGCGCAAGCCGAAGGAAGCACGGCCGGCAGGGCAGCCGAAGTCGCCGCCCGCCGGCGCCGACCAGCAATTCCTCGACCACCTGAGTGCGATGGAAGCGGCGCTCGAACACGGCTCGCTCGGCACCGCCGCTGAACACGACAAGGCGCTCAAGGACAGCAAGGGCGTGCGCCTGACGCCGGCGCAGTCGGACCGCCTGGCGCATGCGCGCGGCGAACTCAAACGCCTGTCGGACTGGGCGCGCTGGGGCGGCAACGTCTCGCGCGAAGAGCTGATCAAGTCGGTCGAACAGCTGACCACCCAGTCGCTGGCGATGAGCGAGCTGGCCAAGAAGGTCGGCAGCATGCGCGAACGCTGGAAGGCGCTCGATACCTTGTCCGGCGCCGCGCCGAAAAGCCTGTGGGAGCGCTTCGACGCCGCCTGCAGCGCCGCCTATGCGCCGGCCGCCGCCCACTTCAAGCACCTGGCCGAAGAGCGCCACACCAACGCGGCCAAGGCGCAGGCGATCATCGCCGAAGCGACCGCCGAAGCGGCCAGGCTGGAAATTGCCGACAGCGTCGACTGGAAGCACATGGCAGTCACGGTGCAGCGCCTGCGCCTGGGTTGGAGCCACCTGGGCGCGATCGACCGCAAGGAGAAAAAGCACCTCGACCAGCAGTTCACCGATGCGCTCAACGTGCTGCAAGGCCCGCTCGAGCAGCAGCGCAAGTCGGAAGTGGCGCACCGCGAGGAACTTATCGAGCAGGTCGCCGCCCTCGATCCCGCCGACCGCCACGCGCTCGACGCATTGCGCGCGGCGCAGGAGCGCTGGCAGGAACTGGCGCGCGCGCTGCCGCTCGAACGCAAGGCCGAACAGGCCATGTGGCACCGCTTCCGCGCCGCCTGCGACGCCGTCTTCGCCAAGCGCAAAGAGAGCGCGCACGCCGCCGACGCCGAGCGCCGCTCGCACCAGGCGGCCAAGGACGCCATCTCCGCGCGCCTCGAGGCAGCCGCCGAGACCGGCCTCGATGTGGCAAGCGCGGCGCGCTTGCTGCGCCAAGCTGCCACCGAATGGCATGCGGCCGGACCGGTGCCGCGCGCGGCCGAGACCAAGGTCGACAAGCGCTATCACGCGGCGATCACCGCCGTCCAGCACCAGGCCGACAGCGCGCGCCGCGCCGCCGGCATCGCCCAGGCCAGCGCCTTGCGCGACAAGCTGCGCCTGTGCCAGCTGATCGAAACATCGCTCGCCAACGACAGCGCCGTTGAGCAGGACTGGGCCGCGCGCTGGGCCGCGCTGCCGCCGCTGCAGCCCGACTACGAACGCGCGCTCGGCTTCCGCTTCGAGGCCGCGCTTGCGGCGCTGACGGGCGACCGTGCCGCCTACGTCGCAAAGCTCGAGCAGAACCGCCCCAAGCTGCTGCACGAAGTGCTGCGCCTGGAGATTGCGGCAGGCATCGACAGCGGCAGCGAGTTCGCCCGCGAGCGCCTCAAACTGCAGGTCGAAGTGCTGCAGTCGTCGCTCAAGTCGGGCCAGAAGCCGATGACCCAGGCCGCCCAGTTCCTGCAGCTGTGCGAGATGCCGGCGCTGGCCGACGACCGCACCGTCTCGCGCATCGAGCAGTTGTTCGCCCGCGTCGGCAAGGAAGCGCGGTGAAACAGGTCAGGGTGCAGCAGGGCGACTTCGATCTGTCGACCGAGGTGGCGCGCCTGCGCGCGGACGATCCGCGGGTCGGCGCCGTGGTCAGTTTTGTCGGCGCCGTGCGCGACATGAACGACGGCGCCAGCGTGGCCGAGATGGAGCTCGAACACTATCCCGGCATGACGGAGCAGTCGCTTGTGCGCATCGTCGACCAGGCCTGCGCGCGCTGGCCGCTGTCCGGCGCGCTGGTCATCCACCGCGTCGGGCCGCTCTTGCCGATGGAGCAGATCGTGCTGGTCGCCTGCAGCGCGGCGCACCGCGGCGAAGCGTTTGCCGCCTGCGAATTCATCATCGACTATCTCAAGACCGACGCCCCGTTCTGGAAAAAAGAACAGACGCCGGACGGCGCGCGCTGGGTTGACGCGCGCGTCACCGACGATGCCGCGATGGCCAAGTGGGCCAGCCCTTGAGCTGGCTCGCGGTGGGGCTGGGCGCCGCGCTCGGCGCCTGGCTGCGCTGGGGACTGGCGCTGTGGCTCGGCGGCGTGCACGGCAAGCTCCATCTGGGCACGCTGCTGGCCAACCTGGGCGGTGGCTACCTGGTCGGCATCGCGCTTGGTTTTTTTGCCGCGTCCCCGCACGTGGCGCCGGAGTGGCGCCTGTTCGCCATCACCGGCATCCTCGGCGGGCTGACGACGTTTTCCACCTTCTCCGGAGAATCGGTGCTGATGCTGCAGCGCGGCGACTACGGCTGGGCGCTGGCCCACTCTGCGCTGCACCTGTTCGGCTCGATCGCCTTTTGCATCGCCGGCTTCGCCACGTGGCGCGCGTTGTCTTCTTGACTTGAAAAGCGGGTCGACACCCCAATCTGTTCGGTATCAAGGACAAAATTGGGGAGTTTTACCATGCGGCAAGATAAACTGACGACCAAACTGCAGGAAGCGCTGTCCGACGCGCAGAGCCTGGCGGTCGGCAATGACAACCAATATATCGAACCGGTACACCTGCTGGTGGCCCTGCTGGGACAGGACGACGGCAGCGCGCGCTCGCTGCTGCAGCGCGCCGGAGTCAACGTCGCCAGCTTGCAAACGTCGCTGCGCGGCGCGCTCGAACGCCTGCCGAAAGTGTCAGGCACCGGAGGCGAGACCCAGGTCGGCCGCGAGCTGATGAACGCGCTCAACCTCGCCGACAAGGATGCCCAGAAGCGCGGCGACCAATTCGTCTCGAGCGAGATGGTGCTGCTCGCGCTCAGCGACGACAAGTCCGACGCCGGCAAGCTGGCGCGCGAGGCGGGCCTGACGCGCAAGGCCCTCGAAGCGGCGGTCGATACGGTGCGCGGCGGCGAGTCGGTCAATTCGTCCGATGCCGAAGGCCAGCGCGAGGCGCTCAAGAAATACACGCTCGACGTGACCGAACGCGCGCGCCAGGGCAAGCTCGATCCGGTGATCGGGCGCGACGACGAAATCCGCCGCACCATGCAGATCCTGCAGCGGCGCACCAAGAACAACCCGGTGCTGATCGGCGAGCCGGGCGTGGGCAAGACGGCGATCGCCGAAGGCCTGGCGCAGCGCATCGTCAATGGCGAGGTGCCCGATTCGCTCAAGGGCAAGCGGCTGCTCTCGCTCGACATGGCGGCGCTGGTCGCCGGCGCCAAGTTCCGCGGCGAATTCGAGGAGCGCCTCAAGGCGGTGCTCAAAGAGCTGGCGCAGGACGAAGGCCAGACGATCGTCTTCATCGACGAAATTCACACCATCGTCGGCGCCGGCAAGGCCGAGGGCGCGATGGACGCCGGGAATATGCTCAAGCCTGCGCTGGCGCGCGGTGAACTGCATTGCATCGGCGCCACCACGCTCGACGAGTATCGCAAGTACATCGAGAAGGACGCCGCGCTGGAGCGTCGCTTCCAGAAGGTGCTGGTCGAGGAACCGAGCGTGGAGGCGACCATCGCCATCCTGCGCGGCCTGCAGGACAAGTACGAACTGCACCACAAGGTGGAGATCACCGACGCGGCCATCATCGCCGCGGCCGAACTGTCGCACCGCTATATCACCGACCGCTTCCTGCCCGACAAGGCGATCGACCTGATCGACGAGGCGGCGTCGAAGATCAAGATCGAAATCGACTCCAAGCCGGAGGTGATGGACAAACTCGAACGGCGCATCATCCAGCTCAAGATCGAGCGCGAGGCGGTCAAGAAGGAAAAGGATGAAGCGTCGCAGCGCCGGCTCGGCCTGATCGAAGAAGAGATCGCGCGCCTCGAACGCGAATACAACGACTACGAAGAGATCCTCAAGGCCGAGAAGTCGATGGTGCAGGGGACCACCCACATCAAGGAAGAGATCGAGCGCATCAAGCACCAGATGGAAGAGGCCAAGCGCAGCAGCGACTACGCGCGCATGTCCGAACTCCAGTACGGCAAGCTGCCCGATCTCGAGGCGCAGCTCAAGCATGCCGAGGCTGCGACCGTTACCGCCGACGCGGCGGCGGGCGGCAAGCCGAAGCTGTTGCGCACCCAGGTCGGGTCGGAAGAAATCGCCGAAGTGGTGTCGCGTTCGACCGGCATTCCGGTCTCGCGCATGTTGCAGGGCGAGCGCGAAAAGCTGCTGCACATCGAGGAAAAGCTGCATGAGCGGGTGGTCGGCCAGGACGAAGCGATCCAGGCGGTGTCGGATGCCATTCGCCGTTCGCGCGCCGGCCTGGCGGACCCGAACCGGCCGTATGGCTCGTTCATGTTCCTCGGCCCCACCGGCGTCGGCAAGACGGAACTGTGCAAGGCGCTCGCTTCCTTCCTGTTCGATACCGAGGAATCGATGATCCGCATCGACATGAGCGAATTCATGGAGAAGCATTCGGTGGCGCGGCTGATCGGCGCGCCGCCCGGTTACGTCGGCTACGACGAAGGCGGCTACCTGACCGAGGCGGTGCGGCGCCGGCCGTATTCCGTGATCCTGCTCGATGAAGTCGAGAAGGCGCACCAGGACGTCTTCAACGTGCTGCTGCAGGTGTTAGACGACGGCCGCATGACGGACGGGCAGGGGCGCACGGTCGACTTCAAGAACACGGTGATCGTCATGACGTCCAATCTTGGCTCGCACAAGATCCAGGCGATGGAGAGCGACGATCCGGGCGTGGTGAAGCTGGCCGTGATGGCCGAAGTGCGTAATCATTTCCGGCCCGAGTTCGTCAACCGGATCGACGAGATCGTGGTGTTCCATGCGCTCGACGAGAAGAACATCGGCGCGATCGCCAAGATCCAGCTCAAGCACCTGGAGACGCGTTTGGCGGCGATGGAGATGAAGCTCGAGATGTCGGACGAGGCGCTGCAGAAGATCGCGGAAGCCGGCTACGATCCGGTGTATGGTGCGCGGCCGCTCAAGCGCGCGATCCAGCAGCAGATCGAAAATCCGCTGTCGCGGCTGATCCTGGAAGGGCGCTACGGTCCGAAGGACACGATCCCGATCCGGGTCGACCACGGCCAGCTGGTGTTCGGCGATGGCGCCAAAGCGGTCGAGCTGGAGAAGGCGCCGGCGTGACGATGCGCGATCAATCGCACGCCTGACACGATACAGGGCGGGCGCTGGAGAATCCAGCGCCCGCCTCATCGACGCATCCCCAACGCGCACAAACATTCACGTCGCCATTCGCCCCGATGCGTACCTACGCAGCCAGCATAAACAGAGTCCGCCCAACTCGACCAAAGAATCTGGCTACAATATCTGCTTGACCACAGCAGGATGACCTCATGCAATCGGCTTCACTGCGACAGGACGCGCGCGTCATCGGGCTCGTTGGCCTGGCCCACGGCGTCTCCCACTTTTATCATTTGCTGCTGGCCGCAGTGTTCCCGTGGCTGAAGCCCGCCTTCGACCTGACCTACTCGCAGCTCGGCCTGTTGATGACGGTATTCTTCATCGTCTCCGGTGTTGGCCAGGCACTGGCCGGCTTCGTGGTCGACCGCGTCGGCGCCAGCCGCGTGCTGATGGGCGGGCTGGCGCTGCTCGGCGTCGCCGCGCTGCTGTTGGCCGGCGCCCAGGACTACCCGATGCTGCTGTGCGGCTCGCTCATCGCCGGCATGGGCAACGCGGTGTTCCATCCGGCCGACTACACTATCCTCAACCAGCGCGTGTCGAAAGCGCGCCTGGCGCACGGCTTCTCGGTGCATGGCGTCAGCGGTAGCCTCGGCTGGGCGGCGGCGCCCGTGTTCCTCGGCGGCGTGGCCGCCATGTCCGACTGGCGCACCGCAGTGCTGGCCGCCGCCGCCATCCCGTCCACCATGCTGCTGTTGGTGTTCCTCAACCGCGCCGCCTTGCGCGCCGACCCGCCCGCGCGCGTCAAACCCGGCCAGAAGGAGGAGAGCGCGTTCGCTTTCCTGCGCCTGCCAACCGTGTGGATGTGCTTCAGCTTCTTCTTCCTGTCGTCGATCGCGCTGGCCGGCATCCAGAGTTTTGCTTCCTCCAGCCTGGTGGCGATGTACCACGTGTCGCTGGCCTCGGCCACCACTGCCTACACGGCCTTCATGCTGGCCTCGGCCGGCGGCATGCTGGCCGGCGGTTTCATCGCCGCGCGTGCGCTCAACCACGACCGCATCATCACCATCGCCTTCGCCTTCGCCGCCGCGCTGGCCGTGCTGCTGGCGATGGCGCTCACGCCCGGCTGGATGGTGGTGCCGCTGATGGCGGCCATTGGCTTCGCCTCCGGCGTGGCCGGGCCGTCGCGCGACTTGCTGATCCGCTCCGCCGCGCCGAGCAACGCCACCGGGCGCGTGTTCGGCGTCGTCTACTCGGGCCTCGACACCGGCCTGGCGGTCGGACCGCTGATGTTCGGCGCCATGATGGACGCGGACCGGCCGTCGTGGGTCTTCCTTTGTGTCGGACTCTTTTATGCGCTGTCGATCGCCACCGCGGTTAGCGTTGGCGTCAGCAAGCGCCCGCAAGGGCTTCAAAAAGCCTAGAATCGTCATCAACCATTCTCACTGGACCACTGCCATGGACTTCGCCACCACCGATCTTTGCGACGCACACACCGACCTGCTTGACGACGGCCGGCTGGCCGCGCTGCCGCCGGGGTTTCGCCTGTTCGGGCAGCGCGTCAAGTTCGCCGGGCCGGCGGCCACGCTGGAAGTCTTCGAAGACAATGCGCTGGTGCGCAGCGCGCTCGAGGGCCCCGGCGGCGGGCGCGTGCTGGTGGTCGACGGCGGCGCCAGCATGCGGCGCGCGCTGGTCGGCGGCCAGCTGGCGCTGCTGGCGCAAGACAACGGCTGGAGCGGCATCGTCGTCAACGGCTGCGTGCGCGATTCGGACGAGATCAATAGCTGCGAGATCGGCGTGCGCGCGCTCGCCACCCACCCGCAACGAGCAGCCAGGGCCGGCGTCGGCGCGGTCGATGTCGCCATCCTGATCGGCGGCGTCAAGATTCGTCCAGGTGACTGGATCTACGCCGATGCCGACGGCATCCTGGTGGCGCAACAACAGCTCGCCTGATCACTTCGGCTCGGCTAACCTCCGGTATTTAGTTGCCCGTCGTCAAGTCTGACGAGCGGGCCAACTATTACCATGGGCCTTGCCCGTACGCCTGGGTCACCATCCTTTTTCATGTGGCGGTCGCGTCTTTCCGCATCGTGAAACTACCGGCGGAAGACGGCGGCCCAACTCTCCCATTTTGAGAAATTTTGTATCGCATCGCGAAATGGACACGCCAAGGCTATGAATATGCAGGATATTTTCTAGCTTATATGTCTTATATAAGAGTATGTTTCGTGGCCAGATCAGGTCTACCATGTCTATAACGGATTTCGCGTATTAACTCAGCATCGCATCGAGAAGAACATCATGGCAACGCGTGAACAGCAAGTAGCAGCCCTGCAAAAAGAGTGGGACACCAACCCGCGCTGGAAGGGCGTCACCCGCAAATACACCGCGGATGACGTCGTGCGCCTGCGCGGTTCGCTGCAGGTAGAGCATACGATCGCCGCGCGCGGCGCCGGCAAGATGTGGGAGCTGCTGCATTCGGAACCGTTCGTCGCCACGCTGGGCGCCATGACCGGCAACCAGGCGATGCAGCAAGTCAAGGCCGGGCTGAAGGCGATCTACCTGTCGGGCTGGCAAGTGGCGGGCGACGCCAACGTGGCCGGCGAGATGTATCCCGACCAGTCGCTGTACCCGGCCAATTCGGTGCCGATGGTCGTCAGGCGCATCAACAACACGTTCCAGCGCGCCGACCAGATTCAGTGGTCCGAGGGCAAGGACGACATCGATTACTTCGCGCCCATCATCGCCGATGCGGAGGCCGGCTTCGGCGGCGTGCTGAACGCGTACGAACTGATGAAGTCGATGATCGACGCGGGCGCTGCCGGCGTCCACTTCGAGGATCAGCTGGCGTCGGTCAAGAAATGCGGCCACATGGGCGGCAAGGTGCTCGTGCCGACCCGCGAATTCATCGAAAAACTGACCGCGGCGCGCCTGGCGGCCGACGTGTCGGGCACGCCGACCCTGGTGATTGCCCGCACCGACGCCGAGGCGGCCGACCTGCTGACCTCCGACATCGACCCGAACGACCAGCCGTTCTGCACCGGCGAGCGCACCGTCGAGGGCTTTTTCAAGGTCCGCAACGGCCTCGACCAGTCGATCGCCCGCGCCCTGGCGTATGCGCCGTACGCCGACCTGGTCTGGTGCGAGACCGGCAAGCCCGACCTGGCGTTTGCCAAGAAGTTCGCCGATGCGGTCCATGCCAAATTCCCCGGCAAGCTGCTCGCCTACAATTGCTCGCCATCGTTCAACTGGAAGAAGAACCTGGACGACGCCACCATTGCCAAGTTCCAGGCTGAACTCGGCGCGATGGGCTACAAGTTCCAGTTCATCACGCTGGCCGGTTTCCACGCGCTCAATTACGGCATGTTCAACCTGGCGCACGGATATGCGCGCCGCAACATGACGGCCTTCGTCGAACTGCAGGAGGCCGAATTTGCCGCCGCCGACAAGGGTTTCACGGCGGTCAAGCACCAGCGTGAAGTCGGCACCGGCTACTTCGACGCGGTAACGCAGACGATCCAGCAGAACGAGAGCTCGACGACCGCGCTGCACGGCTCGACCGAAGACGAACAATTTTTCGATGAAAAGAAAGTCGCTTAGGTCGCCAACATGTCGCCGGCACCTGTAGCCATCACTTCCGGGGTCTGACCGGGACGCGCAGTCCTTGAGTCAGACCCCTTTTACCTCCTCGCAAACTGCCGAAATTCTCCACAAAGGCCATTGTGGTGGATAATGGCGACATATTCCGCCGCATGTTTCGTCTGCCGCGCGCCGTTTCATCTAAATTTTTTGGAATTCCCATGCTTAGCTACCGCCACGCCTTTCACGCGGGTAATCACGCCGATGTCCTGAAGCATTTCGTGCAGATCCAGTTGCATGAGTACATGAATCAGAAGGACACCGCCTACACCTACATCGACACCCACTCGGGCGCCGGCGTGTATGCGCTGGACGGCGGTTACGCCGCCAAGAACGCCGAGTACGAGACCGGCATCGGACCGCTGTGGGAGCGGTCCGACATGCCCAAGCAACTGGCCGATTACGTCAGCCTGGTCAAGGGGCTCAATCCAAGCGGCAAGATGCGCTACTACCCCGGGTCGCCATATTGCGCCGACAAGGCGATGCGCGAGCAGGACCGCCTGCGCCTGTTCGAGCTGCATCCGGCGGACGCCAAGATCCTTGCCGACAATTTTCGCAAGGTGGCCGAGCACGCGGCCGCCCAGGGCGAACGCCCGACCGCGCGCGGCAAGCGCGTGCTGGTCGAGCGCGGCGATGGCTTCCACGCGCTCAAAACGCTGCTGCCGCCGCCGTCGCGCCGTGCGCTGGTGCTGATCGACCCGCCGTACGAAGACAAGCAGGATTACCGCAAGGTGCGCGAGGCGCTGGAAGATGCGCTCGGTCGCTTCCCGACCGGCATCTTCGCGATCTGGTATCCGGTGCTGCAGCGCATGGAATCGCGCCAGTTCGCCGACAAGCTCAAGCGCCTGGCTGCCAAGGAATGGCTGAACGTGACGCTGACCGTGTCGACCCCCGGCCCGGACGGTTTCGGCTTGCACAGCAGCGGCATGTTCATTCTCAATCCGCCGTACACGCTGGAGCCGACGCTGCGCCAGGTGATGCCGTACCTGGTGCAAGTGCTGGGCAAGGATGCCGGCGCCACCTTCGTCATTGAATCGGGCACCCAGTTGACCGGCTCGTCGACCTCGCGAGTCGGTGCCAACGGCAGCGCCCGCGTCCCGGTCGGCAATGCACGCCGCGCCAGTCCGACGTCCGGCACCGGCTCGTTGCGCTTGCCTGGCCAGGCGCCGGCCGGCACGCCCGGCGCCGCCGGCGCCATCGGTCCGCGCGCACCGGCCAGCACGTCGTCGCCACGGCGCACCAGCGGCCGTCCGACCGGCCCGAGCAAGCCAGGATCGCGCCGTCCGTGATGGTGTGCAGGTTTCGATGTCGAAATGTAAATTAAATTTGATTTTGTAGTATAGTCAAGGAGAGGGCGCCCCGGCCGCTTAACTGGCTGGGCGATTGTGCGCCCATTTGTTCCTTTGGGGGTACCTGTGCCTATCGATGCAACGGCCCAGTTGTCTTTGCCGTTCGACCAATTCTTCCTCGCGCGTCAGCCCATCCTGGGGCGTGACCAGCGTCTGGTCGCCTTCGAACTGCTGTTCCGCACAGCAGGCTCGACCGAAGCGAACGTCACCGATGACGCCGCCGCCACCGCGGCAGTGATTTCCCACGCGTCGCAACTGGGCATGGAGCACGTGGTCGGCGCGCAACTGGCGTTCGTCAACGTCAGCGCCGAATCACTGATGGGCGACTATGTTCGCTTCCTGCCGGCCGAGAAGGTCATCCTGGAAATCCTCGAAACCGTCAGGGCGACGCCGGAGCTGGTGGCCCGCGTGGCCGAGCTGAAGGCGCTCGGTTTCAAGTTCGCGCTCGACGATGTCGTCGCTGAATCGGACGATGTGCGCGCCTTGTTCAAGCTGGTCGACATCATCAAGATTGACGTCAAAGGTGTCGATCCGGCGCGGCTGCCGGCGCTGGCCGACGCGCTGCGGCGCGACAACAAGAAGCTGCTCGCCGAAAAGGTGGAGACGCAGGAGGAATTCAGCGCCTGCCTGGAACTGGGCTTCGAGTATTTCCAGGGCTTTTATTTTGCCCGCCCGGTCATCCTCAGCGGCAAGAAGATCGCCCCGTCGGAATTGGCGATCCTGCACCTGCTCGAGCTGGTCGACTCGGACGCGGATGATCACACCATCGAGCTGGCGGTCAAGCGCGATGCCCTGATCAGCCTGAACTTGCTGCGTCTGGTCAACACGCCGGCCGCCGGTGTGCGCGGCAAGATCGACACGCTCGGCCAGGCCATCGAAGTGCTCGGCCGCCAGCAGTTGCAGCGCTGGCTGCAGATCTTGCTGTATGCAACGCCCGGCGCCAAGGTCGAGATGAATCTGCCGCTGCTGCAGATGGCGACCTTGCGCGGCAAGATGCTCGAACTGATGACGCTGAGGATCCATCCTGGCCAGCACGCGGCGGCCGATATGGCGTTCACGGTTGGCATCATGTCGCTGACCGAGGCGCTGTTTTCGATGTCGATGCGCGACATCCTCGCCACCGTCGACGTCGCCGACGAAGTCAGTTCGGCGCTACTCGACCGGGAAGGCGAGTATGGCGACATGCTCAACGTCGTCGAAATCCTGGAAAAGGCCAAGTCGGGCAAGGCGCTGACGGCGGCCCTGCGCCTGCTCGACCTGACCATCAAGGACATGCGCGAGATCGAGATGGCCGCGTTCGAGTGGGTCAACGAGCTGGCGCAAGAAGTGCACTAGCTTCTATTCTTGCGCGCCCGCGGTCTGGCCGCATGGGCTCAGACCTGTCACCTTGGCTAGGCCAGCAGCAAAAACACCGTCGGCTTCTTGTGAAAATCGGGCATCTTGCCGCTCGCCAGCAGTCCTTTCCACTTTGCCCCGCTGAGCGTGCGGATCGACTCGGTCGGCAAGCTCAGGTCGGTTGCGACGCAGATCAGCGTCGCCGGCGCGCAGGTGCCCACCAGCGCCTCGAGCATCGCGCCGTTGCGGTAGGGCGTCTCGATCAGCAACTGGGTCTGTTTCTCGCGGCTGGACCGTTGCTCGAGTTCCTTGATGCGCTTGGCGCGCAGTGCCGCATCGGTGGGCAGATAGCCGTTGAAAGCGAAACTCTGTCCGTTCAGTCCGCTGGCCATCACTGCCAGCAGCAGCGACGACGGCCCGACCAGCGGCTTGACGGTGATGCCGTGCTGATGCGCGAGACGCACCAGGTCCGCGCCCGGGTCGGCCACTGCCGGCACGCCTGCCTCCGACACCAGGCCGGCATCGCGTCCGGCCAACAGCGGCGCCAGCAGGCCGGCGAGGGCGGCCGGTGGCGTATTCACGTTCAACTCCGCGATCTCGATTTCCTGCAGCGGTTTCGCCAGCGGATGGTCGATCGCGATCAGTTTTAAAAAGCCGCGCGCGGTCTTGGCGTTTTCGGCGACGAAGTAATCGAGCCGCGCCGTCAGCGCCTGGACGTTGGTCGGAATGATATGGTTCAGCGCGCCGGGCGCCGGCTCGGTGGTGCCGAGCGTGTTAGGAATCAGGTAGAGAGTGCCAAGCATGTTGTTCTATAAAGTAACGTTAAAAAATTGGGGTCAGACCCGTTTCTTAAGCGGGCATTGGCGCCTATCGCCGTCATTTAAACGGGTCTGACCCCAATTTATGTTTGGGGCGAAATCACCGACATAGCAGGTGATCTGACGGGAAAAAAATCGGGGTCAGACCCGTTTGTTGAACGGCGCCGCTGTCGTTTAGCCATCGATTAAACGGGTCTGACCCCAATTGTTTTTGGCTGGCTAAAGGCCGAAAAAGCGGACGCCGGCCTTGCGCAGCATTGCGGTGAGGGCGATCATCGGCAAGCCCGTCAGCGCGGTCGGGTCGCTGCTGTCGATGCGCTCGAGGATGGTGATGCCGAGCCCTTCGTTCTTGGCGCTGCCGGCGCAATCGTAAGGCTGGTCGATGCGCAGGTAGGCATCGAGCTCGGCATCGGGCAGGTCGCGGAACGTGACCACCGTCTGGATGTTTTCGAGCTGCGCCGGCCCGGTCAGCGCGCTGGCGCGGCCGTCCCACACGCACAGCGCAGTGTGGAAGACGACTTTGCGGCCGCGCATTTTCTGCAGCTGGGCAAGCGCACGCGCGTGGTCGCCCGGTTTGCCGATCTGCTCGCCGTCGAGCGTGGCGACCTGGTCCGAACCGATGACGATGCTGCCAGGCGCCCGCTGCGCCACCGCCGCCGCTTTCTCGCGCGCCAGCCGCAGCGCCGTCGCTTCCGGCGCTTCGCCAGGCAACGCTGTTTCGATGATGTCTGGCACCATCACGTCGAACGGCAGGCGCAGGCGCTCGAGCAATTCGCGCCGATACGGCGAACTGGATGCAAGAATCAGGCGGGAAGGGGCAGAACTTGGTATCATGATGGACTCGATGGGGGCGGTTTATGGCTTTCGTGGTGCAAACAACAGGTCTGCAACACGTGTCGCCCGCTGGTGCAAAAAAATGCGCCAAGTCTTTGACTGCATGGCGTTAAGCCTGTTATTATCGCAGGTTTTCTCGGGGTAGTTTCTCAAATGAGCGCTTTTGTCATCGACGCTTTTGAATTTAGTCGAACCAACAGCCACCGCGACGGCGTCACGCCTGTCGCCGAGATGAGCCGGTTAAGTAAGGATTGTGCCGACCAGTCTGGCGAGATCGCCTGGACGGTCGAAGGCGGCGTCACCAGCCACGGCTATCCGTCGATCACCTTGGCGGTGTCCGGCACGGTGCAACTGGTGTGCCAGCGTTGCCTCGCCCCGTTTGCTTACGAGATGGATTCTTCCACCATGCTCGTGCTCGGCAAAGATGACGAGGAAGCCGACCAGATTGAGGAAATCGTCGACGACGAGAGTATCGACGTGATCGTCGGCAGCCGCACCACCGACCTGCGCGATCTGATCGAAGACGAGGCGCTGCTGGCCCTGCCGCAGGTGCCGAAGCACGAGGTGTGCCCCGACAGCAAGCTGATCGACGCGCTGAAGACCGACAAGCCGTCGCCGTTCTCGGTCTTGAAAGACCTGAAACCAGAATAAGCAGTACCGAATAAGCAGTACGTAGAGAACGTGTCAAACGCGTGTAGTAATCGAGTATGGCAGTGTTAGTAGGAAATGCAGCAAAAGCGTTAAACATGTCGGTGAGAATCATTTGCCGCTGGGATACTCGATTCGCATGTATTTGCTAATCGAATGTGTTAGAATTTTAGAACTTATGTATTAGGAGTTATCATGGCAGTTCAGCAAAATAAGAAGTCCCCTTCGAAGCGCGGCATGCACCGTTCGCACGATTTCCTGGTTGCTCCGCAGCTCGGTATCGAGCCTACGACTGGTGAAACGCACCTGCGTCACCATATCAGCCCGAACGGCTTCTACCGTGGCCGTAAAGTTCTCAAGACCAAGAACGACGAGTAATCGACGTTTTAGTTTCGAGTAAGATGAGGGCGGTGCGACGCATTTTTTCTGCGTGGCGCCGCTTTTTCTTTGCCCTCGGCTGCAATCAACACTTGCACACCGTCATTTTGATTTACGCTGACTCTGCCTGGCGCTCGCCCACAGATCGCATCCTGCCGCCTGCCATGTTCGAGCCGCGGTACGCACCTTACAAATGACAATTACACTTTCGATAGACTGCATGGGGGGCGATCATGGCAGCGCCATCACCATTCCCGCAGCCATTTCCTTCCTCGCGCACGAGCCGGAAGCCGCTCTGATTCTGGTCGGCCTCGAAGCCGAACTGCGCGCCGAATTGAAGCGCCTGAAGGCCTACAGCCACCCCCGCATCACCGTGCAGCACGCCGCCGAAGTGGTGGCGATGGACGATCCGCTCGAAGTGGCGCTGCGCCGCAAGAAGGATTCGTCGATGCGGGTGGCGGTCGAGATGGTCAAAGATGGCAAGGCCCAGGCCTGCGTATCCGCCGGCAATACGGCCGCCCTGATGGCGATCTCGCGCTACGTGCTCAAGACCATGCAGGGCGTCGACCGTCCGGCCATCTGCGGCATCATGCCGAACCAGAAGAACGGCCCGACCTACATGCTCGACCTGGGCGCCAACGTCGACTGCGAACCGCATCACCTGCACCAGTTCGCGGTGATGGGCTCGGTCCTGTTCTCGGCGATGGAACGCACCGCGCGCCCGACCATCGGCCTGCTCAACGTCGGTACCGAAGACATCAAGGGCAATGAGGTCGTGAAAGCGACCGGCAAGCTGCTGCAGGAAGACCATGCACGCGGCAAGCTCAACTTCTACGGCAACGTCGAAGGCAACGATATCTTCAAGGGCACGACCGACGTCATCGTCTGCGACGGCTTCGTCGGCAACGTCACGCTGAAAGCGGCAGAAGGCCTCGGCCGCTTCATGAAGGACGTCATGAACACCGAGTTCCGGCGCAACCCGCTGACGATGATCGGCGCGCTGATCGCCGGCGGCGCCCTCAAGCAGATCCGCAATCGCTTCAATCCGTCGCGCTACAACGGTGCCAGCCTGCTCGGCTTGCGTGGCCTGGTGTTCAAGAGCCACGGCAGTGCCGATGCCTACTCGTTCGAGTGGGCACTCAAGCGCGCCTTCGATGCTGCAAAATACAACGTGCAGGAACAGCTATCGGCAATGATTGCCGAGCTGATACCATGCACACCTGACCGCAGCGCGGTGATCGAACCGGCAGTGCCAGGCTCAACAATTTAAGCAGGACGGCTAGCAATGACTCTGTATAGCAAAATTATCGGTACCGGCAGCTACCTGCCGCGGCAACGGGTGACCAACGCCGACCTGACCGCGCAATTGGCGGCCAAGGGCGTCGAAACATCCGACGAATGGATTTTTTCCCGCAGCGGCATCTCGGCGCGCCACTTCGCCGCGCCGGACCAGTTGTCGTCCGACCTGGCAGTGGCGGCGGCAAAACAGGCGCTGGCGATGGCCGACAAGCAGCCGCACGACATCGATCTCGTCATCGTCGCCAGTTCGACGCCGGATTTCTACGGAAGTTTCCCAAGCACGGCGTGCATCGTCCAGCGCAAGCTCGGCATGACCAACCACAGCGCCGCCTTCGACGTCCAGGCTGTCTGTAGCGGCTTCGTCTACGCGGTCTCGGTAGCGGACGCATTCATCAAGGCCGGCGCCCACAAGAACGTGCTGGTGATTGGCGCCGAAGTGTTTTCGCGCATCCTCAATTTCGACGACCGCACCACCTGCGTGCTGTTCGGCGACGGCGCCGGCGCCATCGTGCTGACCGCCTCCGAAGAGCCGGGCATCCTGGCGACCAAGCTGCACGCCGACGGCAGCTACGCCGACATCCTCAGCGTGCCGGGCAACCTGGCCAACGGCGCCATCGCCGGCAGCGGCTTCCTGTACATGGACGGCCCGGCAGTATTCAAGCTGGCCGTTTCGGTGCTCGAGCAGGTCGCCCACGAAGCGCTCGAACACGCCGGCATGACGGCCGAGCAGCTCGACTGGCTGGTGCCGCACCAGGCCAACATCCGCATCATGAAAAGCACCGCCAAAAAGCTGAACTTGCCGATCGAAAAAATGGTCGTCACCGTCGACCAGCACGGCAACACGTCGGCCGCATCGATCCCGCTCGCGCTCGACGCAGCGGTGCGCGATGGCCGCATCAAGCCGGGCCATAATGTTATGATGGAAGGGGTCGGCGGCGGCTTCACGTGGGGCGCGGTTCTGGCGCGGATGTAAGTACGCTTGTTAGAAACCTTATATTTGGAGCACGACGATTCGATGAGTAAATTCGCATTCCTGTTTCCCGGCCAAGGCTCGCAAGCTGTCGGCATGCTCGCCGGGTTCGCCGGCAACGCCGCCGTCGCCGAGACCGTCGCCGAAGCGTCCGACGCGCTCAGTTTCGACATCGGCCGCCTGATCGCCGACGGTCCCAAGGAAGAACTCGATCTGACCACCAACACCCAGCCGGTGATGCTGACCGCGGCGGTGGCGGTGTACCGCGCCTGGCTCGCCGCCGGCGGACCGGCCCCAAGCATGGTGGCCGGCCACAGCCTCGGCGAATACTCGGCCCTGGTCGCTGCCGGCGTGATCAAATTCAAGGATGCGGTGCCGCTGGTGCGTTTCCGCGCCGAAGCGATGCAGGCGGCGGTGCCGGTCGGGCAGGGCGGCATGGCCGTCATCCTCGGCCTTGGCGCCACCGACGTGCGCGCAGTGTGCGTGGAAGCGGCCGCCGCCGCGCCAGGCTCGGTGGTCGAGCCGGTCAACTTCAACGAGCCGACCCAGATCGTCATCGCCGGCCACACGGCCGCCGTCGAGCGCGCCTGCGAACTGGCCAAGGCCAAGGGCGCCAAGCGCGCCATGAAGCTGGCGGTCTCGGCGCCGTTCCACTCGTCGCTGCTACAGCCGGCGTCGGACCGCCTGAACGCCTACATGGCTGGCATCGAGTTCGCCACGCCGTCCATCGCGCTGGTCAACAACGTCGACGTCGCCATTCAGAACAATCCGCAAGCCATCAAGGATGCATTGGTGCGCCAGGCCGCCAGTCCGGTGCGCTGGGTCGAGACGATGGAATACATGGCGGCGCAAGATATTGCCAGCGTGATCGAATGCGCCCCGAGCAAGGTGCTGATCGGCATGGCTAAGCGCATCGATGCGCGCCTGGTCGGCGAAGCGCTGGTGGACCAGGCCGCGCTCGACCGGGTGCTGGCCACGCTGGCCTGATGGCCAAAGCGGCGCCCGCCGTACGCGGGCGCCGCAGCTACTAACTAATAAGGATAACCATGAATCTGGAAAATCAAGTCGCGCTGGTCACCGGCGCATCGCGCGGCATTGGCAAGGCGATCGCCCTCGAACTGGCGCGCCAGGGCGCCAAGGTGGTCGGCACCGCCACCACCGACAGCGGTGCGGCCGCCATTTCGGATTACCTGAAGGAATTCGGCGGCAAGGGCGTGATGCTGAACGTGACCGATGCGCCCGCCTGCGCGGCCACGGTGGCCGATGTCCAGGCCAGCTACGGCAGCCTGTCGATCCTGGTCAACAATGCCGGCATTACGCAGGACCAGTTGGCCATGCGCATGAAGGATGAAGAGTGGGACAACGTCATCTCGACCAACCTGAACGCGGTGGGCCGGCTGGCGCGCGCTGTTCTGCGTGGCATGATGAAAGCCAAACATGGGCGTATTATTAACATCACGTCGGTGGTAGCATCGTCGGGCAATCCGGGGCAGATGAATTACGCCGCGGCGAAAGCCGGCGTGGAAGGCATGAGCCGCGCACTGGCGCGCGAAATCGGCAGCCGCAACATCACGGTCAACTGCGTCGCGCCCGGTTTCATCGATACCGACATGACCAAAGGGCTCGGTGCCGACCAGCACGCAGCCTTGCTGACCCAGATTCCGCTGGCCCGCCTCGGCGCGCCGGCAGACATTGCTCACGCGGTCGCTTTCCTGGCCGGGCCGCAGGCAGCCTACATCACGGGCACCACCTTGCACGTGAATGGCGGCATGTACATGAATTGATGCAGGTTTGTCTGAAGTCGGGCAGAATTGGCGCAGGGCGCCAGGTGTGCGATTCCCGTAAAATCTCATCTTTTAGCAGGGCTTTCGGTCGAGTTAGTGTCAGACACCGAAATTAGTTTCACAACGCGCAAACCTGATAAAATGCGCGCACTTTCCGTTACACACACATTGGAGCCTATAACATGTCGGATATCGAACAACGCGTTAAAAAAATCGTCGCTGAGCAACTCGGTGTTGCAGAAGTAGACATCAAAATCGAGTCCTCGTTCGTTGACGACCTCGGCGCAGATTCCCTCGACACGGTCGAACTGGTGATGGCACTGGAAGACGAATTCGAAATGGAAATCCCGGACGAGCAGGCTGAAAAGATCACGACCGTGAAGCAGGCAATCGACTACGCTACCGCGCACGTCAAGGCCTAAGCTTCATTTAGCATTCCAGGAGAAATCGCTTGAGCCGTTCACGAAACCGTCGTGTGGTCGTTACCGGCCTGGGCTGCGTCTCCCCTATCGGCAACACGATTGCCGAAAGTTGGAGCGCGGCGCTGGCCGGCAAGTCCGGCATTGCCAATATCACCAAGTTCGACGCAGAGCCGTTTTCGACCCGCTTCGCGGGCGAAGTCAAAGGCTTCAATATCGAGGATTACATCTCCGGTAAAGAAGCGCGCCACATGGATACGTTCATCCATTTCGGCATGGCAGCAGGGATCCAGGCGTTGCAGGATTCCGGCCTCGTCGTGACCGAAGAAAATGCCGACCGTATTGGCGTCATCGTCGGTTCCGGCATCGGCGGCCTGCCGATGATCGAAGAGACCAAGGAAGACTACGACAAGCGCGGCCCGCGCCGCATTTCGCCGTTTTTTGTGCCCGCGTCGATCATCAACATGATCTCCGGCGACCTGTCCATCAAGTACGGCCTGCGCGGCCCGAACCTGGCCATTGTCACCGCCTGCACCACCGGTTTGCATTGCATCGGCGCGGCCGGCCGCCTGATCGAATACGGCGACGCCGACGTCATGATTGCCGGCGGCGCCGAGTCGACCATCTCGCCGCTGGGCCTGGGCGGTTTCGCCTCGGCCAAGGCGCTGTCGTCGCGCAACGATGATCCTGCCACCGCATCGCGTCCATGGGACCGCGACCGCGACGGCTTCGTCCTCGGCGAAGGCGCCGGCGTCATGGTGCTCGAAGAGTACGAGCATGCCAAGGCGCGTGGCGCGACCATCTACGCCGAGCTGATCGGCTTCGGCATGAGCGCCGACGCCTATCACATGACGTCGCCGGTCGAAGACGGCGCCGGCGCCAGCCGTTGCATGGTGTCCGCGCTGAACAACGCCGGCATCAACTTCGACCAGGTGCATTACGTCAACGCGCACGGCACCTCGACGCCGCAGGGCGACCTGGCCGAAGTGCAGGGCTTGAAAAAGACCTTTGGCGACCACGCCAAGAAGCTGGTGGTCAACTCGACCAAGTCGATGACCGGCCACCTGCTTGGCGGCGCCGGCGGCATCGAGGCCGTGTTTACCGTGCTGGCGATGCACCACCAGGTGTCACCACCGACGATCAACATTTTCAACCAGGATCCGTCGTGCGATCTGGACTTCTGCGCCAACATCGCGCGGGACATGAAGATCGAGTATGCGGTGAAGAACTCGTTCGGCTTCGGCGGTACCAACGGCTCGCTGGTGTTTGCCAAGGCGCCGTAAGCGCACACCACGGCGGCCGTAAAAAGACGGCCGTTAGCGTGAACCTCAAACGCCCATCCTTGTCGAAAGGATGGGCGTTTGACTTTTCAGCCTTCAGCTTTGCGTGGCCGGCGCTCCGTCGCCGCCCGTTCAACTTCCTTCCTCATGTCGATTGCGGTGTCTGCCGTCATTGTTTCGTCGCGCGTGCTGCGCTGGGCGATGCTGTGCTATGGCCTTGCCAGCGTCGGCGCCGGCATCGCGCTCGCGCTTGCTGGGTCGCGCCTGGCCGGCCTGCAGTGGGCCGCGGCGCTGGCCTGCATGCTCGCCGGCGCAGCTGTGCTGTGCTCGCCAGCACCCGGCCGAAATGTGCGCCGGATTGATATTTCTGGAGTCGGCCAGCTACGGCTGACGGTACAACAAGGGGTGGGCCAGACGGGCGCCCGTGCCAATGGCATGCGACTTTTGCCCGGCTCGACCGTCTGGCCGGGCCTGTTGCTGCTGAGACTGCGCGGCGACGACGGCAGGTATTGCGCACTGGTGCTGTTGCCCGACAGCGTGGCGGCGGGCCAGTTTCGCCGGTTGGCGGTGGCGATTCGCGATGTTGCAGCACGAAAAGAATAAATAATCGGAAACCAACAAAAAACTTTGAACTTATTGCAGCGGGCCAACTCTTATACACAAGGAGTCTACGCCGCTGCAACTCACGGGACATGGTGCAGTGACGACAGAACGAGAGTGTGATCAGTTGCTGGTGGAGCGCGTGCAAGGCGGCGACCGGCAGGCGTTCGACCTGCTGGTAGCGAAGTATCAGCGCAGGCTGATGCGTCTTGTATCGCGCCTGGTGCACGACCCTGCAGAGGCGGAGGATGTTGTTCAGGAAACGTTCATCAAGGCGTATCGGGCCCTGCGGCATTTCCGCGGTGATTCGGCATTTTATACATGGTTGTACAGGATAGGAATAAACACGGCAAAGAATTTTCTCGTGACACAGGGCCGGCGGGCGCCGACGTCAACCGAGGCCGATGCCGAGCGCGCCGAGGCGTTTGACGACGCCGACAGCCTGCGGGACATCAACACCCCGGAGTCGATGTTGGCTAGCAAGCAAATTGCCTATACCGTCAATGCCGCGATGGAAGCATTGCCGCTCGAACTGCGCACCGCCATCGTGCTGCGCGAGATCGAAGGATTGAGCTACGAAGAGATATCGGAAGTGATGGCGTGTCCGATTGGCACGGTGCGCAGTCGGATTTTCCGGGCCCGCGAAGTCATTGCCGAGAAATTGAGGCCTTTACTCGATTTCCCGGTTGACAAGCGGCGTTAGCTGTAGCGATGATGGCAACAGGTCGTGATAATTTGATCACACGGACGGTGATGGAAACCCTGATGGACACACAGAAGAAAATTCGCGAGCATATTTCGGCCTTGAGCGACGGCGAACTGGCAGCGACCGACCTGGAGCTGGCGTTTGCCGCCTTGCGTGCGGCCGACGGCGAGCAGGCCTGGAGCAGCTACCACCGCATCGGCGACGTGCTGCGCGCACAAGCGTCGCCCGAGCTGTCCGACGACTTCAATGTGCGCCTGTCGGCCAAGCTCGCGCTCGAGCCTGCGCTCCCGGTGCGGCGCGCGCCGGCGGCGGCGCAGTCCGAACCGGAGAAGGCGAGCGCCAAGAAGGTGGCGACGACGTCGTGACGGCGCCTGTCCGTGCTCTTGGCGCCGGCATGGCGGCGCGGAGCGGGCCGCGCTGTCGCTGCCGTGGATATGCCCGCCACGCGCCGCGGCGGTAGCAAGACAAGGCGCCCATTTTCGCTTACCATTGCGTCAATAGCCGACTTGACCACAACTCCGATCCCATGCGCAAACAACTTACTGCCTTCCGCCTCGTCCTGCCTGTCCTGATGCTGGCCGGCGCCACCCTGCTGCCTGCCGGCGCCGTCCTCGCCGCCGCGCCGGTCGGCGTGCCGATCGTCACGGGCCTGCCTGACTTCACCGACCTGATCGACAAAGCCGGCCCGGCGGTGGTCAACATCCGCACCACCGAGAAGGTCAAGCTGGGGCAGGGCGCGCCTGGCGACGAGGAAATGCAGGAATTCCTGCGCCGCTTCTTCGGCCAGCCGACGCCGCGTTCGCCATCGCCGCGTGGGCGCCGCGGCGGGCAGCCGCAGGAAGAAGAAGTGCAGCGCGGGGTCGGTTCCGGCTTCATCATCTCCAACGATGGCTACGTGCTGACCAACGCCCACGTCGTCGAAGGCGCCGACGAAGTGCTCGTCACGCTGACCGACCGGCGCGAATTCAAGGCCAAGGTACTGGGCGCCGACAAGCGCTCCGACGTCGCCGTGCTCAAGGTCGAGGCATCGAACCTGCCGTTCCTGCGCACCGGCGACTCGAGCAAGATCCGCGTCGGCGAATGGGTCATCGCGATCGGCTCGCCGTTCAACCTCGAAAACTCGGTTTCGGCCGGCATCATTTCGGCCAAGGCGCGCGACACCGGCGACTACCTGCCGCTGATCCAGACTGACGTCGCCGTCAATCCCGGCAACTCCGGCGGCCCCTTGATCAACATGCGCGGCGAAGTGGTCGGCATCAATTCGCAGATCGCTACCTTGTCCGGCGGCTATAACGGCATTTCGTTCGCCGTGCCGATCGACGAGGCAATCCGTGTTGCCGACCAGCTGCGCAAGACCGGCAAGGTCTCGCGCGGCCGGCTTGGCGTGCAGATCGGCGAAGTGAGCAAGGACGTGGCCGAGTCGCTTGGGCTGGGCAAGGCGCGCGGCGCCGAAGTGTCGCTGGTCGAGCCGGGCGGTCCTGCCGACAAGGCCGGCATCAGGGTCGGCGACATCATCCTGAAGTTTAACGGCAACGCCATCGAGCGCAGCGCCGACCTGCCGCGCCAGGTGGGCGGCACGCCGATCGGCAGCCGCGCCACCGTCACCGTGTGGCGCAAGGGCGTGCAGCAGGATCTGCCCGTCACGATAGCCGCGCTGGAAGAAGAGAAGGCCGCGCCGAAGCCAACGCCGAAAAAGCCGAAAGCCGATGCGGCGCCGAACGCGCTGGGCTTGCACGTGTCCGACCTGACCGAGGCGCAGCGCAAGGAACTGAAGACCGACGCGGTGCTGGTCGACGCCAGTGAAGGCGCGGCGGCGCGTGGCGGCGTGCTGCCGGGCGACCTGGTGCTGCAGATCAATAACACCGACGTCAAGGATTCAAAGCAATTTAACGCCATCGTCGCCAAGCTCGATCCGAGAAAATCGGTGGCGCTGCTGGTGCGCCGCAGCAGCCCGCAGGGCGCCGCGACGACGTTCTACCTCGTCATCCGGCCGCGCCAGTGACGCCGGCGCCGGCCCGCTTCACGCTGTACTCGCGCAGTTACTGCCACCTGTGCGACGACATGCTGACGGCCTTGAACGCGCTGCAGAGCACGGCGCAGCCGTTCACGGTCGACGTCATCGACGTCGACGCCGATCCGGCGCTGGTGGCGCGTTTCGACGAGCTGGTGCCGGTGCTGTACGGCGACCTGGCGGCGCCGGAGCTTTGCCACTACTTCCTCGACGCCGCCGCGGTGCGCGCCTATTTGGCAAGCGACCATCTTTCGCCAGGATGACGTTAATTGCTTCATCGTCACTGTCGTGCGTCGCGATTTCTGTTGTATTTATGAAAATCTTCACCGACATTTTGGCGAGCTTTACCGCGCCAGCCAGCGGCGCGCCCGCATAACACGGGCTTTCTACCCTGAAATCCGGTAAAATGCGACGGTCGGAAAAGCTTCTGTCCTAGCAAACAGCTTCTCTCGCTTGATAAGGCGCTCGTCTGGGGATTGCTACACCCCCACGGAGCGCTTTTTTCATGGCGCCGGCATCGCCCGCGCCGCGAGCCCCGACGTCATCAATCGCCTTTATCATCTTGGTCTTGAATTTGTTA
The DNA here is from genome assembly GCF_002760655.1 of Massilia eurypsychrophila. Taxonomy (GTDB): domain Bacteria; phylum Pseudomonadota; class Gammaproteobacteria; order Burkholderiales; family Burkholderiaceae_D; genus JAFCUW01. Next base: position 96,952 of record NZ_PDOC01000003.1, read on the forward strand.
ATGAACAACATACGTAACTTCTCCATCATCGCCCACATCGACCACGGCAAATCGACCCTGGCCGACCGTATCATCCAGATCTGCGGCGGCCTGTCCGACCGCGACATGGAAGCCCAGGTACTCGATTCGATGGACCTGGAGCGCGAACGCGGCATTACCATCAAGGCCCAGACCGCCGCGCTGCACTACAAGGCGCGCGACGGCCAGGTCTACAACCTGAACCTGATCGATACGCCGGGCCACGTCGACTTCAGCTATGAAGTGTCGCGTTCGCTGTCGGCCTGCGAAGGCGCGCTGCTGGTGGTCGACGCCTCCCAGGGCGTCGAAGCGCAGACCGTGGCGAACTGCTACACCGCGCTCGACCTCGGCGTCGAAGTGGTGCCTGTGCTCAACAAGATCGACCTGCCGCACGCCGATCCGGCCAATGCGATCAAGGAAATCGAAGACGTCATCGGCATCGACGCCACCGACGCCGTGCAATGCTCGGCCAAGAGCGGCCTCGGCGTCGAGGACGTGCTCGAGTCGCTGATCGCCAAGGTGCCGGCGCCAAAAGGCGACAAGGACGCGCCGCTGCAGGCGCTGATCGTCGACTCCTGGTTCGACAACTATGTCGGCGTCGTCATGCTGGTGCGCGTGATGAACGGCACCTTGAAGCCGAAGGAAAAGATCCTGCTGATGGCGTCTGAATCGACCCAGCTGGTTGAGAGCGTCGGCGTGTTCAGCCCGCGCTCGCAGTCGCTGCCCGAGCTGTCGGCCGGCCAGGTCGGCTTCGTCATCGCCGGCATCAAGGAACTGAAGGCGGCCAAAGTGGGCGACACCGTCACCCACGCCGCCAAGCCGGCCAGGGCGCCGCTGCCAGGCTTCAAGGAAGTGCAGCCGCAAGTGTTCGCCGGCCTGTTCCCGGTCGAGGCGAACCAGTACGACGCGCTGCGCGACTCGCTCGAAAAGCTCAAACTGAACGACGCCGCCTTGATGTATGAGCCGGAAGTATCGCAGGCGCTCGGCTTCGGCTTCCGCTGCGGCTTCCTTGGCCTGTTGCACATGGAAATCGTGCAGGAACGTCTCGAGCGCGAGTTCGACATGGACCTGATCACCACCGCGCCGACCGTCGTCTACGAAGTCGAAATGCGCGACGGCAGCATCGTCAAGGTCGACAACCCGTCGAAGATGCCGGAAACGACCAAGATCCTTGAAGTGCGCGAGCCGATCGTCACGGTCAACCTGTACATGCCGCAAGAATACGTCGGCTCGGTCATCACGCTGTGCGTCGGCAAGCGCGGCGTGCAGCTCGACATGAGCTACCACGGCCGCCAGGTCAAGCTGGTGTACGAAATGCCGATGGCCGAAATCGTCCTCGATTTCTTCGACAAGCTCAAGTCGACTTCGCGCGGCTACGCCTCGATGGACTACGAGTTCAAGGAATACCGCTCGGCCGACGTGGTCAAGGTCGACATGCTGATCAACAGCGAAAAAGTCGACGCGCTGGCCATCATCGTGCACCGCGCCAACGCCACTTACCGCGGCCGCCAGGTCGCCGCCAAGATGCGCGAGCTGATTCCGCGCCAGATGTTCGACGTCGCCATCCAGGCGGCGATCGGCGTGAACGTGATTTCGCGCGAAAACGTCAAGGCGCTGCGCAAGAACGTGCTGGCCAAGTGCTACGGCGGCGACATCAGCCGCAAGAAGAAGCTGCTCGAAAAGCAGAAGGCCGGTAAGAAACGCATGAAGCAGGTGGGCTCGGTGGAAATCCCGCAAGAGGCATTCCTGGCAATTTTACAAGTGGACGGTTAAATGAATCTGCAAGTCATCTTAGGAAATTTCGCATTGATCCTGTTCGTGGCGATGTGCGTCACGGGGGTAATCTGGTTCCTCGATATCTTCTACTTTGCCAAGCAGCGCCGCGCCGCCGCCGATGTCGCGCTGGCCGCCTTCGACGGCCGCAACGCCAAGCTGGCCTCCGAAGGCATCAAGACCGACAACACCAGCCGCCACGCGATCGAAGCGGCGCTGCTGCGCCAGCCGACCTGGATCGAGTACTCGGGCAGCTTTTTCCCGGTCATCGCGCTGGTGTTTTTCCTGCGCTCCTTCCTGTACGAGCCGTTCAAGATTCCATCGTCGTCGATGGTGCCGACCCTCGTCATCGGCGACCTGATCCTGGTGAACAAATTCACCTACGGTATCCGGCTACCGGTGTTGAACAAGAAAATCATCGACGTCGGCGACCCGCAGCGCGGCGACGTCATGGTGTTCAAGTATCCGAAGGACATGTCGCAGGATTACATCAAACGCGTCATCGGCGTGCCAGGTGATAAAATCACCTATGAAAACAAGCGCTTAACGGTCAACGACAAGCCGGTGACTTACACCGCCAAGGGCGACTACCTGGAAGACGAGGGCCTGGAATACCACCAGCTGTTTGATGAAAATTTGGCAAACGTGCAACATCAAATTCTCAATAACAAGAACAAGCGCACTATCGAGCTGGGCCAGGTGGACAATTTCCCGAACCGTGAAGCGTGTGTCTATTCCTACGAGAAATTTACTTGTATCGTACCCGAAGGCAATTACTTTATGATGGGCGATAACCGCGACAACAGCCTCGACAGTCGTTACTGGGGCTTTGTGCCCAACAAGAATATCGTCGGCAAGGCGTTTTTCGTGTGGATGAACCTGGGCAACTGGAAGCGCATCGGTGGCATACACTAAGTCTTGAAGGAATCGGCAATGCAAGAATCGAAACAGTTTTTCCCGCACGCGCAGCGCGGCGTGTCGCTCACCGGACTGATCTTCGTGATGGCGGTCATCGGCGTCGTCGCCGTGTTCGCCATGAAAGTGTTCCCGACCTATCTCGAGTACAAGGCGTCGAAGGATGGCATTATTGCCGCCAAGGCGGCCGGCGGCACCGTCGTCGAGATGCAGCAAAGTTTCGACAAGAACGCCGACATCAACCGCATCGAAGCGATCACCGGCAAGGATCTGGTGATCACCAAGGACACCGGCGAGACGGAAATCAGCTTCGCCTACGAAAAACGCATTCCGATCGCCGGCAACGTCACCTTGCTGATCGACTACGCCGCCACCACCGCCAAGAACGGCGTGGTCGCGCTCAAGCCAGACACGGCAGCCCGTTAATTGATGGAAGACCAACCGACATTTCGCCCATGAATCTTCAGTTATTGCAGTCTCGCTTAGGCTACACGTTCCGGGATGCTGGCCTGTTGCAGCAAGCCTTGACGCACCGTAGCCACAGCAGCCTGCATAACGAGCGCCTCGAGTTCCTTGGCGATTCGATCCTGAACTGCGTCGTTGCCTCGGTGCTCTATGAGCGCTTTGCCAGCATCGACGAGGGCGACCTGTCGCGCCTGCGCGCCAATCTCGTCAAGCAGCAGTCGCTCTACGAAATCGCCCAGAGGCTCGAACTGTCGCAGTTCCTGCGCCTTGGCGAAGGCGAGCTGAAGTCGGGCGGCTTTCGCCGGCCGTCGATCCTGGCCGACACGCTCGAAGCGCTGCTTGGCGCCATTTTCCTCGACGCCGGCTTCAATGCCGCGCGCGACGTCATCCGCGCCTTCTACATTCCGATCCTCGATTCGGTCGACCCGCGCACGCTCGGCAAGGACGCCAAGACCTTGCTGCAGGAGTTTTTGCAGAGTAAGAAGATTTCTCTGCCAACCTACAACGTGGTGGCGACCCATGGGGCAGCGCACAGCCAGGAATTCGAAATTGAATGCCTGGTGCCCAAGCTCGGCATCCAGGTCTACGGCCGCGGCGGCAGCCGCCGTGCCGGCGAGCAGGCCGCCGCCAAGCTGGCGCTCGAGGTGGCCGAACAGGCATTGCTGAAAACGCCGGCCGCCGCGCGCAAGGCCAAGCCGCGCGCCGCCCAGCTCAAGCTGGCCGGCATCGCCACCATCCAGAGCGAGCACGGCGCCGAACCGGCCGAGGTCATTATCGAAGCCAAGGCCGAACCAAAAGTGGACGCCAAGGCCCCCAAACAAACGCAATCAGAAACGAAGTCAGCATGAATACCTCCAGCAGCACCCCAGAAAACTTCCGCTGTGGCTACATCGCCATCGTCGGCCGCCCGAACGTCGGCAAGTCGACGTTGATGAACGTGCTGATCGGCGCCAAAGTATCGATCACGTCGCGCAAGGCGCAGACCACGCGCCACCGCATCACCGGCATCCAGACCGTCGACGACGCCCAGTTCATCTACGTCGACACGCCGGGCTTCCAGACGCGCCACAGCAACGCGCTCAACAAGACGCTCAACAAGACGGTGACCAACACGCTCATTTCGGCCGACGTCATCCTCTACCTGGTCGAGGCAGGCACCTTCGGGCCGGCCGACCAGCAAGTGGTCGACCTGTTGCCGAAAGAAGTGCCGGTGATCCTGGTGATCAACAAGTCGGACCGCGTCAAGGACAAGGCCGCGCTGATGCCGTTCGCCCAGGAAATCGCCGCCAAGCACAACTTCACCGCCATCGTGCCGGTCTCGGCCAAGCTGCGTTTCCAGGTCGACGCGCTCCAAGCGGAGATCAAAAAATACCTGCCGGAAAACGCGCCTATCTTCGGGCCGGACGACATCACCGACCGCAGCGAGAAATTCCTCGCCGCCGAAATCGTCCGCGAGAAAGTGTTCCGCCTGGTCGGCGACGAGTTGCCCTACACCAGTACCGTGCTGATCGAGCAGTTCGAGCAGGAGGGCGACCTGCGCCGCATTTTTGCCGCCGTGCTGGTCGAACGCGACACCCACAAGTCCATGCTGATCGGTAACAAGGGCGCGCGCCTGAAGGAAATCTCGACCCAGTCGCGGCTCGACATGGAGAAGCTGTTCGGCGGCCCCGTGTACCTGGAAATCTGGATCAAGGTCAAGTCCGGCTGGGCCGACAACGAAGCCGGGCTGCGCGCCTACGGCTACGAATAGGGCGCCGTCGCGCCTGCCTGTGCGCATGAATACCCTCGACGCCGACCTCGATGTGCCACAGTCGGCGCCTGCAGCGGCGCCCAGGCGCAGCCGCGCCTTGCCGCGCGACCGCATCAACGGCCAGCCCGGCTTCGTGCTGCACAGCTACCCGTACAAAGAAACCAGCCTGATCGTCGACATGTTCACGCGCGACTTCGGCCGCATTGGCCTGGTGGCCAAGGGCGCCAAGCGGCCGCTGTCGAAGCTGCGCGGCGTGCTGCAGACCTTCCAGCCGCTGTCGACGTCGTGGAGCGGACGCTCCGAACTGCGCACCTTGATCGACGCCGAATGGGTCGGCGGCATGCTGCCGCTCGAACGCACTGCGCTGCTGTGCGGCTTCTACCTCAACGAACTGCTGGTCAAGCTGATCGCACGCGACGACCCGCATCCGGCGTTGTTCGATCAGTACGTGGCAACGCTGAATCAGCTGGCCCACAATGAACCGGCACAAATCGTCTTGAGAAAATTCGAACGGGCCTTACTTAAGGAGACAGGCGTGGCCGCTGATCTGAGCCGCTGCGCCGGTTCGGGCGATCCGGTCGAGCCGGGAGTCGGGTACGTTGTCGATCCCGAACGCGGTCCGCGTCCGGCGCGCGTGTCCGACAGCTGGCCGGCGGTCGACGGCCAGACCTTGCTCGACATGGAGCGGGACGACTATGCCGACCCGCTGACCCAGCTGCAAAGCAAGCAGCTGATGCGTTTCCTGCTGGCCCACCAGCTGGGCGGCGCGCCGCTCAACACGCGCCAGATCCTGATCGATCTGCTGCAGTTGTAATATTCTCAGACCTAACCCTCACAACGGCGACACCATGAGCTTCCTGCACCCATCCGGCCCGGTCATCGACCTGGGCGTCAACATCGACCACGTGGCGACGCTGCGCAATGCGCGCGGCACGACGTATCCCGATCCGTTGCGCGCGGCGCTCATCGCCGAGCAGGCCGGCGCCGACGTCATCACGCTGCACCTGCGCGAAGACCGCCGCCACATCAAGGACGCCGACGTGGTCAACCTACGCCCGCAGCTGATGACGCGCATGAACCTGGAAGCGGCCGTGACGCAGGAGATGATCGACTTCGCCTGCAAGATCGGTCCGCAGGATGTGTGCCTGGTGCCGGAGCGGCGCGAGGAAGTGACCACCGAAGGCGGCCTTGATGTGGTGCGCTACTACAAGCAGGTCGAAGCGGCCATCAGGCAGCTGCAAGGGGAGGGCATCCGCGTGAGCCTCTTCATCGACGCCGATGAGCAGCAGATCGCCGCCGCCGCCGAACTTGGCGCGCCGGTCATCGAGCTGCACACCGGCCGCTACGCCGAAGCCGAAGGCGCCGACCTGGCGCACGAACTCGAACGCATCCGCGCCGGCGCCCGCTTTGGCGTGTCGCGCGGGCTGAAGGTCAACGCCGGCCACGGCCTGCACTACACCAACGTGCAGGCGATCGCCGCGCTGGAAGACATCGGTGAACTCAACATCGGTCACGCCATCGTCGCCCACGCGGTGTTCGCCGGTTTTGAAAACGCGGTGCGCGAGATGAAGGCGATCATGGTCGCCGCCCGCCTCGGCGTTACCCTGGGCCGGCGCGCATGATCTACGGGATCGGTACCGACATCGTGCAGATTTCGCGCATCGAAGGCGCGCTCGGTCGCAACGAGCGCTTCGCCGAAAAGATCCTCGGCCCGGAGGAGCTGGTCAAGTTCCACGCGCGCCGCGCCAAGAACGACGTGCGCGGCCTGCGTTTTCTGGCCACCCGCTTTTCGGCCAAGGAAGCGTTTGCAAAGGCGATTGGCCTGGGCATGCGCATGCCGATGACGTGGCGCTCGGCGCAGATGCTTAACGCGCCCTCCGGCAAGCCGGTAATCGTGTGCAGTGGCGAGCTCGAAGAGTTCATGCGCGATAATAAGCTCAGCGCGCAGGTGACCATCAGCGACGAAGCCGACTACGGTGTCGCTTTTGTAATCGTCACCCAGGACGCGTAAGTTTTACAAGGTAGAGCAATGTCCGAAGTCATTCCAACCGTACCCGCCGAAGCTAAACCGGATCCGCGCGCGCTGGTGCTGGCCACCGTCGCCAAGCTGCCCAACCTGCCGGGCGTGTACCGCTATTTCGACGCTAACGACGCCGTGCTCTACGTCGGCAAGGCGCGCGACCTCAAAAAACGCGTCTCGAGCTACTTCCAGAAGAATCTGGCTAGCCCGCGCATCTCGATCATGGTCGAGCGCATCGCGCGGCTCGAGACCACCGTCACCAACAGCGAAGCCGAAGCGCTGATCCTGGAAAACAACCTGATCAAGGCGCTCAAGCCGCGCTTTAACATCCTGTTTCGCGACGATAAGTCGTACCCGTACCTGAAGATCAGCGGCCAGGACGTGCCGCGCATGGCGTACTACCGCGGTGCGCTCGACAAGAAAAGCCAATATTTCGGCCCGTTCCCGAGCGCGTGGGCGGTGAAGGAATCGATGCAGATCCTGCAGAAGGTGTTCATGCTGCGCACCTGCGAGGACAGCGTGTATTCGAACCGCACGCGTCCCTGCCTGCTGCACCAGATCGGCCGCTGCAGCGCGCCGTGCGTGGCCAACATCACCACGGAAGACTATCGCATCGACGTCGAAAACGCCGGAAAATTTTTGCGCGGGCGCCAGACCGAAGTGATGGCCGACCTCGAGAAGAAGATGCATGGCTATGCCGAGCAGCTCAAGTTCGAGCAGGCCGCCGCGGTGCGCAACCAGATCCAGTCGCTGTCGAAAGTGCTGCACCAGCAAAGCATGGAGACGGCCGGCGACGCCGACGTCGACATCATCGCCGTGGTGGTGCAGGGCGGTAAAGCCTGCGTCAACCTGGCGATGGTGCGCGGCGGGCGCCACCTGGGCGACCGCGCCTATTTTCCGAGCCAAGTGATGGAAGCGATCGCCGAGGCGCCGATCGAGGTGGAGGTGCTGGCCGCATTCCTGGCGCAGCACTACAGCGAAAAATTCATCCCCGGCACGCTGATCCTGAACATCGACTTCGACCAGCCGGCCCTGATGATGGCGCTCGCCGAGCAGTGCGGCCACCGCATCAACCTGATTTTCCAGCCGCAGGAGCCGCGCCGCCAGTGGCTCGAGATGGCGGTCAAGGGCGCCGAACTGTCGCTGGCGCGCCTGCTGTCCGAGCAGGGCTCGCAGCAGTCGCGCACCCGCGCGCTGGCCGAGGCGCTGACGCTCGACCTGGACGACCTCGACGCCTTGCGCGTGGAGTGTTTCGACATCAGCCACACGATGGGCGAAGCGACCCAGGCCTCGTGCGTGGTGTTCCACCACCACGCGATGCAAAACAGCGAGTACCGGCGCTACAACATCAACGGCATCACGCCGGGCGACGATTACGCGGCGATGCGCCAGGTACTGATGCGCCGCTACGAAAAAGTCGTCAATAACGAGGGCGTCATGCCCGATGTGGTGCTGATCGACGGCGGCAAGGGCCAGATCGAGATGGCGCGCCAGGTGTTTGCCGAACTGGGGCTCGACATCAGCCTGATCGTCGGCGTGGCGAAGGGGGAAGCTCGGCGCGTGGGCCTCGAGACGCTGCTGTTTGTCGACGGCCGCGCGGCCCAGGAGCTGGGCAAGGACTCGGCGGCGCTGATGCTGGTGGCCTTGATCCGCGACGAGGCGCACCGCTTCGCCATCACCGGCATGCGCGCCAAGCGCGCCAAGGCGCGCCAGACGTCGCAGCTGGAGGAGATCGAGGGCATCGGCGCCAAGCGGCGCCAGCGCCTGCTGGCGCGCTTTGGCGGCCTGCGCGGCGTCGCCAGCGCCAGCGTCGAAGACCTGAAGTCGGTCGAGGGCATCTCCACCTCGCTGGCCGAAGAAATCTACAAGCAGCTGCATTGAGGCGCGCCGCAGAAATCGCGACGGTAAATACGCGCATAAGCCAATCAACGTCGTTCCCGGGCTCGGCGCCCCCCCTTGGCGGGAATCCACGCTGAGTGCGCTTTTGCTTCAACCTAACTGGTCTATTAAGCAATAGCACGGTAGACTAGCGGCGCACCCATTTCTAACAGTAACCAGCTCACGCGCCCTATGCCTTTTAACATCCCGATTCTTCTGACCTGGTTACGCGTCGCACTGATCCCGCTCGTGGTCGGCGTTTACTACTTGCCGCTGCACTGGCTGCCGCGCTCCGACCAGGACCTGGCCGCCACGATTGTGTTCATCGTCGCCGCCATCACCGACTGGTTCGACGGCTTCCTGGCGCGGCGCTGGAACCAGACCTCGGCGTTCGGCGCCTTCCTCGATCCGGTGGCCGACAAGCTGATGGTGACCGGCGCGCTGCTGGTGCTGGTGCACCTGGACCGGGTCGACCATTTCATCGCCTTCATCATCATCGGCCGCGAGATCGCCATCTCGGCGCTGCGCGAGTGGATGGCGCAGATCGGCGCCTCGCGTTCGGTGGCGGTCAGCTCGCTCGGCAAGATCAAGACGGCGGCGCAGATGACGGCGATCCCGATGCTGCTGTTTCACGACGTGCTGTTCGGCGTCGTCGACACTCAGCTGATGGGCGAAGCGTTCCTCTACATCGCCGCCATCCTGACGGTCTGGTCGATGTTTTACTACATGCGGCTGGCCTGGCCGCTGATCAAGGAAAAGGCCGGCGCGCTCGATTGATAAATCGACAGCGCGTCGCCTTGACAACCGGTCAGGATGATCTATAATGCCTGCCTGTTGTGACACGATGCGGGAGTAGCTCAGTTGGTAGAGCGCAACCTTGCCAAGGTTGAGGTCGAGAGTTCGAGACTCTTCTCCCGCTCCAGAAATGGAAAAATCGTCGTCAGGTTATCCTTGAAAATGAGCACCTTTTCTGCGATAATCGTTGTCTTGCAAATGCGGGAGTAGCTCAGTTGGTAGAGCGCAACCTTGCCAAGGTTGAGGTCGAGAGTTCGAGACTCTTCTCCCGCTCCAGTGCTTCACTGGGGATTGCAGTAGTAGTAAAATGTATGGCTCCAATGCGGGAGTAGCTCAGTTGGTAGAGCGCAACCTTGCCAAGGTTGAGGTCGAGAGTTCGAGACTCTTCTCCCGCTCCAGAATTCTAAAAGGGAAGCCTGGCTTCCCTTTTTTGATGCAGCTCCCAGCAGGGTAGCGGCGCAATCAGTACCCTCTGGCGAGGTAGCAAAGAGGTTATGCAGCGGCCTGCAAAGCCGTTTAGACGGGTTCGATTCCCGTCCTCGCCTCCAGAATTTCATGCTCAAATAATCTATTTTGAGCGGTGACAAGAAAGCCAACTTCTGTTCCGGAAGTTGGCTTTTTTTTGCTCCGATTCGGCAGGGAAGTTGGATCCGGCCGCGCACTAACCGGTTGTCAGCAGCAGGGAACGGCGGCTGCGTCCGGTTTGTCGAAGGGCAGCTCGCCGCCGCAGCCCGGGAACAGGCCGTAATGCCTGCTGAAGTCGCCGATGAAATCGAAATGCGCGCGGAAGCGTGAATCGTGCAGCATGCGAAATGTGTTCCCGCACACCGGGAACACGCGTCCCGTCTCTATGTTGTGATGCTTGTCGAGCACAAAACGGTTGGCGGTTCCGGCAATGCTGCCGCGGTACACGACCGCCTGGCCGTAATCCTCGCACGCACTTTCCAATCCATCCACCTTGAACAACCGGTAGGTCGCCGAGTGAAAACCGATCCCTTTGGCGCGGGCAGCTAGTTCCGGGTTGGTGATGTCGAGCGGGCGGTCCGCGGTCAGGCGCGGGTCGTCAAAGCCATGTTTATTGGCCAGGCGCAGGAAATCATTCCAGTACAGCGCGCCACCCAGGCACTCGCCGTACAGCACCGGGTCGTTTCTGACGTCGTCGGGCACCCGGCGGTCGGCATACACATCGGAAAAATAAAACTCGCCGCCGGTCTTGAGCAGCCGGTTGACGTCGCGCAGTACTGCATCCTTATCGGGCGACAGGTTAACCACGCAGTTGGAAACGATGACGTCGAAGCTGCCTGGCTCCAGGTTAAGTTCGGCAAGCCGCTCGATGTAACCGTGCAAAAACTTCACGTTGTCGTAGCCTACGGTATCACGGTGATACTGCTGGTGGCGGCGCGCGACGGCCAGCTGCTCGTCGGTCATGTCGACTCCGATCACCTCGCCGGTCGGCCCCACCAGTTGCGCGAGCGCATACACGTCGCGCCCGGAACCGCAGCCGAGGTCGAGCACGCGGCATCCTTCGAGCAGGGGCGGGCAGACCAGGCCGCAGCCGTAGTAGCGCTCCAGCACTTCGGGGTGTATCCGCGACAGCAACGGCTTGAGCCATGCCGGCACCTGGCTGATGTCGCAGCATGCGCTGGTTTGCAGGTCCCCGGTACGTTGCAGCGTCTTGCCGTAGTATTCCTGAACGATGTCATGCATATTGCTCTCCTGAGGGTCTTCACGCGCTGTGCTCCGGCGCGCGGTTGTAACGGTTGATGAATGTGCGGTCGAGCGCTTGCTTCCAGCGCCAGACCCATTTTCCCTGGCATGAGAAAGGCCCCCAGGCTGCGACGGCGTGCGCGTCGCCGGTGCCCAGCAATACCAGGTGGCGCCGCTGCGGGGTGAACGTCTGCAGCGCGCCGGCGCGCAGGGCGGCGCGCAGATTATGCGAAAGCACAGGCCCCATGCGCACGGCAAATACGCCCGCTTTCGGCAGCGGCTTCTCGAAGCTGGCGCAGTCGCCCGCGGCAAAAATGTTCGGATGCGACACCGATCGCAGCGTGCCGTCGACCCTGACGAACCCGTCGTCATGCGCCAGCCCGGATGCGGCGGGCCAGCCGTGTGCCCGCGGCCCCGCGGCCCAGAGCACGACGTCGGCGTCCAGCATGCGGCCGTCGCGGCTCCAGACGCCGGCATCGTCGATGCGCTCCGCTGCGAAGTCATGAAGGACGCGCACGCCATGCTGCTGCAGTTGGGCTGCGATCCTGCGGCCGGCGCCGGCCGCCAGCTGCGCCAGCAAGGCGCTTCCCTGGGTCGCCAGGACGTAATCGAATGCGACCCGGGGCGCCCATTTCGCCAGCTGGTGCCGAACCGCGAGCACGCTTTCGGTGCCGGCCGCGCCGCCGCCGATCATCACGACACGGAAGGTCACATCGGCCGGCAGACTGCTGACAGTGGCGCGCAGAACCTCCCAGCGTTCCCTGAGCGCTGCCAGCGGGCGCGTCGGCAGCAGGCGCGCACTGGCGGCGCCGGGCGGCGTCGAGGTTGAGCCGATGTCGAGCGAGAGCACGTCATACGGCAGTGATGCGCCGCTGGCGAGCTGCAAGCGCGACGCTGCGAGGTCGATGCCGGTAGCGCGGTCGATGCGCAGCGTGGCGCCTGCCCGGCGGCACAAGCGAGCGAAGTCGACGCAGCACTGCTCCCATCGGTAATGCCCGGCCATCCATCCCGGCACCATGCCGGAGTAGGGCGCGAGCGGCTCGGGCGACACCAGCGTCACCGCGATGTCGCCCGCCTTGTCGCCGGCCAGCTCGAACAATACCTTTGCGTGGGAGTGGCCAGCGCCGACAAGTAGCAGTCGCTTCATTTGGGGGGGCGCTCGCCGTCTGCGAGGAACTCGATGTCGCCATACCAGGCAAGAGCGCGGCTTGCCGTATTGTCGGTATCGGTGGCGATCGCCAGCGCAACGACGTGCGGCGCCTCTTCGCCGAACGCGGCGCGGAAATCGGCGCGCAGGTCGCGCATTTCCGTCACCCATTGGTTGGCCTGGCCGGCGCCGCTGCGTACCACGACCATGCGCGCCCGGTCCGTATAGGTGTTGGGCTGGATGGTGCCCACCGGATGCCTGTTGTCCCAGACGTAGTTGAGGGCAGCTGCCGGAATCGGCTGGCCATGGAGCGATTCGGCCAGCTTCATTTTGATGCGGGTCGATAGCGGCAAGCGCGAGGCTGGATAGTCGAACATCACGTAGATGCGGGCCGCATAATCGTCGCCGCTCTTTTGCGTCATGTCGGCGCCGGCGACCGGCGCGGCCACTTTCCATCGCCAGCGCAGCAACGGATAGCGCCGGGTATCGACACGGATCGTATGGATCAGTCCTGACATGGACTTGTCGGCGTCGGCCCTGAGCACGGTGTGGTCCGCGTCCCGCACCAGCGTGTACTGCGTAGTGGCGGCTTTCGGCGATGGCTTGAGCACCTTCCAGCCTTCGATCGAGGTGCCTTGCGGCATGCCCGAAAAAGCCGGGACGACAGGCGCCGCGAAGGCCATGCACGGCGCCAGGGCGACGACTGCGGTCGCGCGCCACGTCTTCATGCGAGCCACCCTGCGGGAACGTGGACCAGGTCTTGCGGTTCATCGACATCGTGCAGGGTCGCCAGTTCGCACAGCGTCAGACCAAGCGCACTGGCACGGCAACGCGTCTGCGCCATCACCCTCGAGGTGCTCCAGTCGATATCATCGAATAGCCCAGGCGCCAGGCGCGCCAAGCCGACCAGCGCATAGCCGCCGTCCGCGGCCGGGGCGAAAACGGCGTCATGGCCATTCAGCGCCACGGCTGCCCGCCGCAGGACGGCGGCATCGAGCGCCGGCGCATCGGTGCCGATCAGGATCACGCTGCGGTGGCGCGCAAGCCCGCGGCCAAAGGCGTGCTGCATCCGCCGGCCCAGATCGCCGTCGCCTTGGCGGGTGAGGGAGACGGCAGCGTGACTGGCTGCACGCTGGAATTGGTTATGGGTCGCGTCTGGCGAACAGCACAGCTCGACCTGTCCCAATGCCGATTCCAGCGCGCTTGCGACCGTGTGCTCGAGCATGCGTGACGCCAGCCGCGCAGTGGCGGCATCGCCGAGCGCAGGCGCGAGACGCGTCTTGGCATAACCGGCAACGGGGGCTTTGGCAAATATGATGAGCAGGCATGTGTCGTTCAACGGAGGTACTCCTTTGCAAGGATTTCTGCGCCTGTGCCGCGCCAGTAGCGCCACATCAGGAAAATGGTCGGCCATACGCCGCCGGTGTCCCAACGGCGGCCAGAAGTGACGACACGCTGTTTCAGGCACGAAGGCGCCGATTGGCGCTTGAGGCGCCGCGACAATTCGATGTCTTCCATGAGCGGCTGCGCGGGAAAGCCGCCGGCGGCGAAAAAAGCGTCGCGCCGCACGAAGATGGCCTGGTCCCCCGTGGCAATTCCCGTCAGCCGCGATCGCCAGTTCATCATGAACGCGATCACGGCGAGCATCGGCGAGCGGCCAGCGATCGCCACATCGAACCGGCCCCATGCGTGTTTGCCGCCGTTCAGCGCGTGCAGGACCAGAACATCGGCGTCGGCCGGCAATACCGTATCCGCGTGCAGAAACAACAGGTTTTCGCCATGGGCGGCGGCCGCGCCGGCATTCATTTGCAAGGCGCGCCCGCGTGGGGCGCACACCAACTGGTCGGCCAGCGCGGTTGCCAGCGTCACGCTGGCGTCAGTGCTGCCGCCATCTGCGACGATTATTTCTGCGCCGCGTGCGCACATCGCCTTCAGGGCAGCCAGTGTCGACTCGATGCTGGCCGCTTCGTTCAGCACCGGCACGATGATCGACAACGCGATGGGAGCGTGATCGTCCACGTCAGGCGGTCCTGCGCCAGCGGTGGAAGTGTGCAGCGAACGCCAGCAGCCGCTGCGTGGCATGTGCGCGTTTCCACTCGCCGGCGGCGTACTTGTTCGCTTCGGCCATGGTGGGATAAATGTGGATGGTGCCGAGGATCTTGTTCAGCCCGATGCCGTGTTTCATCGCAAGCACATACTCGGCCAGCATCTCGCCGGCGTGTGCGCTCACGATCACCGCGCCAAGAATTTTGTCGCTGCCTTTTTTGGTGATCACCTTGACGAATCCCTCTGCAAGCTCGTCGGTGATGGCGCGGTCCAGCTCGTCGATGCCATACCTGGTCACTTCGAAGTCGAGTCCCTGCTCGCGCGCCTGGGCTTCGGAGACGCCGACCCGGGCCACCTCTGGCGCGGTAAAAGTGCACCATGGGATGACGCTGTAATCGGCCTGGAACCGCTTCAGGCTGCCGAACAGGCTGTTCACCGCGGCGTACCAGGCCTGGTGGGCGGCAGTATGCGTGAACTGGTACGGGCCGGCGACGTCGCCGCAGGCGTAGATGTTCGGATACAGCGTCTGCAGGTAGGCGTCGGTCTCGATGGTTTTCTGCGGCGCGATCGGGATCCCGAGTTCCTCCAGCCCGAAGCCGGTGGTTCTTGCGACGCGGCCAACCGCGCATAGCAGCGCGTCGAACGGCAGCTCGCTCTCGGCGCCGTCATGGCGTACGATCAGGCGCTTGCCACGCCCGTCGGCTTCGCAGCGCACCGCTTCATGCCCGGTCAGGATGCGGACGCCATCACCTGCCAGCGAGCGCGCCACCAGCTCGGCCACGTCGTCGTCTTCGCGCGGCATCACGCGTGCGCCTTTTTCGACTTGCACCACGTTTGAGCCGAGCCGAGCGAAAGCCTGGGCCAGCTCGCAGCCGATCGGGCCGCCGCCCAGGATCACCAGCCTGTTCGGTAGTGCGCGGATTTCCCACAGCGTGTCGGAGGTGTAATAACCTGCCGCTTCCAGGCCCGGGATGGGCGGCACGAACGCCCGCGCGCCGGTGGCAATCACGATCGCGCGTGTTGTCATGCGCTTGCCGTCGACTTCGACTTCCCAGGGCGATACGATCTTCGCGTTACCAGTGACGACATCGACGCCCAGGCCGGTATAGCGCTCGACCGAATCGTGCGGCGCGATGTTGGCGATCACCCGGTGCACGCGCGCCATGACATCGGCGAAATCAAATTCCGGGTCGGCCTTGCCGATGCCGAGCGATTTCGACTGACGCGCTTGCTTGACGAAGGCAGCGGTGCGGATCAGCGCCTTCGACGGTACGCAGCCGAAATTGAGGCAATCACCACCCATCTTGTTGCCTTCTATCAGCGCGACCTTGGCCTTGGTTGCCGCCGCAATGTACGAGGTTACAAGCCCCGCCGCCCCGGCCCCGATCACTACCAGGTTGTACTCGAAGCGGGGCGGTTTCTGCCACCGCTGGTAGACCTTGCGTGCCTTGACCAAGCCAAGTATTTTTGTCGCTGCCAGCGGCAGCATGCCCAGCACCGCGAACGACGCCAACACCGACGGCGACAGGATGCCGGACAGGCTGTCGATCGCGGCCAGCTGCGTTCCGGCATTGACGAAGGCGATGGTCCCGGCCAGCATGCCGAGCTGGCTGACCCAGTAAAAGGTGCGTACGGGAAGCGCCGTCAGCCCCATCACCAAGTTGACGAGGAAGAACGGAAACAGCGGGACCAGGCGCAGCGTGAACAGGTAGAAGGCGCCATCTTTCCTCACGCCCGCATCGATCGCGTCGGCCTTTGCCTTGAAATGCGAACGCACCCAGTCGCGCAGCAGGTAGCGCGACGTCAGGAAGGCGACGGTGGCGCCGATCGTCGACGCGAATGAAATCAACAGCGTGCCGCCGACCAGGCCGAACAGGGCGCCGCCGGCCAGTGTCAGGATCGCCGCACCAGGCAGCGACAGCGCTGTCACCGTGACGTAGATGGCGAAGAAAATGCCGATCGAGCGGACCGGCCTGGCGTCGTAATACGCCTGGAACGATTGCTGCTGCGCCTTCAGGAAGTCGAGCGTGAAGTATTGGCCAAGGTCGAGCACGAAATAGGCAACGGCCGCCGCCGCAATCAGTGCGAGTCCGGCGAGCCGCGATCTGTTCATGCGAACGCGCCGCCGCAGCTGCTGCCCTGGCCGGCCGTACAGCCGTAGCAGTGATCGGCAATCGCAATCGCAGTACCTTCGATATCTTGCTGCAGCAGGTCGTCGAGGTGAGGGCGCGGACGCTCGCCGATAGGCGCCGTCATGCCCAGCATCTGGTTGAAATCGCAGTCGTACAGGTAGCCTTGCCAGTCGACGCTGACTAGCGTGCGGCACATCACGCTGTCCAGGTTTTTTTCCAGGTGGTTCGCCTTTAGCAGCGCCATGTACCCGGCGAACTGCCCTTTCGAGACGAGCGTCGAGCCGAAGCGCTGTATCGGCATGTTGACGATCACGAACAACTGATTGAAGACGATGCGGAAATGCGCGGCCAGTTCGCGCTTGTAGTCGGCCTCCAGCTGCTGCTGGCCGGGCGGCAGCGCCGCGCCTTGCGGGTTGAACACCAGGTTCAGGACCAGGCCGGTGTCCGGCTTGCCGTATCCGAGCGCATTCAGCGCCTGCAAGGCGGCGATGCTGCGATCGAACACGCCATCGCCGCGCTGCTTGTCGACATTGTCCTGTGAGTAGCATGGCATGGATGCCGTTACCTCGACACCCTCGGCAGCCAGGAACTCGGCCAGGCCTTCGTAGCCCGGTTCGGACAGGATGGTCAGGTTGCAGCGGTCGATGACCCGCACGCCCAGCGCGCGCGCGCTTTGTACGAGGTAGCGGAAGCGCGGGTTCATCTCGGGGGCGCCGCCGGTCAAGTCGAGCGTGGTCAGGCCCTTGTCGGCGAGCACCCGGATCACCGTGTCGATCGTCCGTTCGTCCATCATCTCCTTGCGGTTCGGGCCCGCGTTGACGTGGCAATGGACGCAGGTCTGGTTGCATTTGTAGCCGAGATTAACCTGCAGCGTATCGAGCGCCTTGCGGCGAAGGCTCGGAAAATCGGTTTTGCGCAGCAGGGGGAGGGTGGCGTGCATCTGGAATCCTGGGTTAAGTCGTTGATCGGCGCAGCTTAGCGCAGCAGCACCGCGAACCAGTCGCGTTGTTGATCGGTCAGCGCGGACTGGGGTGTCAGCATTGCGTATTGCAAGGCGGTACGCGTCGCCGTTTCCTCAGCCGGCCGGTCTTCGGCGAGCACGCGCTGCAGCAGCTGCAGTACCTTGTCGAGGCTGCTTTTGTACAAGCCGAAAATTTCGGTTGCCTGCACGTGTCTGTCCGGGTCGTCCATCCAGCAGTCGTAGTCGGTCGCGATGCCGATCGTGGCGTAGCACATCTGCGCTTCGCGCGCGAGGAACGCCTCAGGCACATTGGTCATGCCGACCAGGTGGCAACCGAACTGGCGCAGCAAATGGCTTTCGGCGCGGGTACCCAGGCGCGGCCCTTCGACACAGGCGTAAGTGACACCGGAATGGAGCTTGATGCCGAGTGCCGACGCGTGTCCGGCAACCCAGGACACCAGCGCGCCGCTGACCGGATTGGCCGTCGAGACATGCACTGCAACGCCGTCGCCGAAAAACGTCTGGGCCCGGCGCCCGCGCGTCCAGTCGACATACTGGTCCGGCATGGCCAGGTCGCCAGGGGCGATCGATTCATCGAGACTGCCGACCGCCGAAATGCCCAAGATTTGCGTGGCGCCCAGCGATTTGAGCGCAAAGATGTTGGCACGGTAATTGACTTCGTGCGGCAGGTACTGGTGACGCTGTCCATGTCTGGCCAGGAACAGGATGTCGTGGTTTCCCATTTTGCCGCGGACGATGCCGGCGGAAGGCGCGCCAAACGGCGTGGCCACTTCCACCGTATCGGTCATTTCAAGCCCGTCTAATTGGTAGATCCCGGTACCGCCGATAATTGCAAGCATATTTTTTTCCCTTTTTTGCGGTACGATTGGCCGCGGTGCCTAAGCGCTGACGATGCGTTTTGCCAACAAGTTCGCGAGTGCAGGAAGCTGGTCTGCATCCGTCGTGACAATGCCGAAACCGACACCGCCAATCTCGACCATGCGTGCAACCAGGCCCTCGCCGCGCGCTTCGCCAGGCGACGTGCGTTTTCCGACTGGCGGGAGAATCAGTGTAACCCGGCCGAACTCATGGGTTTCAATCACAATATGGCTGCCACGCCCGCCCGGGACCGGGCAGGGGGAGACGACGCGTATCACGCCGACATCGCCTGTCAAGGTCAGGCCATGAGCTGCCAGTGCCGCGGCCAAGGCCGATGGCGGCAGGGTATCGGTGCTGTGTACCGCTGAGGGTTCCCCGATGACGTGGGCCAGGGCCACTTCGCCCCAGTTGAGGCTTTCCTCTTGCGCTGGCTGCGCCACCCAGATGCCGATCGCAACGAGCAGCGACAGGGCTACGGCAAGCGCGCCGGGCGCGCCTTGCACCAGCCCGGCAAGCCGTTGCCACAGGCGGTACAGACTGAGCGAGCTGCCGCGCGCCAGTTCCGTCTGCAGCAGGATGCGTTCGGTCAGCTGTTCGGGAACCGACACATGCAATGCGCTGCGCAACAGCGCGTCCTCGCGTGCGACAGCAGCAGCGGCTGTACGGCAGGCCGGACAATCAGACAGGTGCTGCAATAGCGCGGCATCCTGCGCATGCGGGTCGGCCAGCAGCGCTGCGCGCGCAGCAAGGCAGTTCATCATTTAATCCTTCCTAGTGTCGTGCCGGCGCTGGCGTCGCCGCCTGTCAGGCGTTGCCGCAGCCATTGCCGCGCGCGGCTCAGTCGTACGGCCATGGCGCCCGGAGTCGATTGGTGGATGACAGCCAGTTCCTCTGCTGTAAATCCCCCCAGCACCTGCATCAGCAGCGGCTCGCGTAAATTGTCCGGGGCGCTGGCCAAGGCCTGACGCAGGGCGTATATCTCGTCCATGCCCAAGGCGTCGGCCGCGAGTTCCAGGCCATCGATATCGATTGTGTGAAGCTGCTTACGCTCGAGACGGCGAAGAAACTCGCGTCGCAAGATGGTGAATAACCATTTTTTCAAAGTGATCGGGTCATTCAGGCTTTCCCAATTTGCCCAGGCGCGCTGAAAGCACTCTTGCACCAGGTCCTCGGCAGCATGCCGATCGCGCGCCAGCCAGAAGGCGAACCGGTACAGCTCTCCCGAGAAGGTCTTCACTGCAAGTTCGAATTCGCGGCTACGTGAACTCATGCAACCACCACGCGTAGGCGAGAACGCAGCCTTGGCAACTCCGGGTTCTGCTGATTTAATAGTGTAGTCATAGAGTGCTAGGCGCCTCCAGCGGGCAGCGGTCGGTGCTTCATTGAGGCGAAATTTGAGTCTGACTTCCATAAGACCGGCAACAGGTCGAAAAACTAACATGTACACTGAAAAATAGTTTGAACCGTGCAAATTCAATCGTATTGCTCCGACCCACGTTGGCTCTGCACCGCAACACCGACAATCTGCCCGCGCCACTGCGGCGCGGCGCGTTTTTACCGGCGTCCAGCCGAACTCTGTCCGGTGCGGCGGAAATTCCGAGCGTCAAGCGCGCATGTTCCGTCCATGTCTTTTCGCGCCCTCGACGCATGTTGGTTAACCAATCTTGCCAATGCTGGGTACCGAACAGACGTTGAAATTGTCTTTGCTAGAATGAACGCCTGTCGCTTGCCTCGTCGTATTCGAAAAATCAGGAGCCAATGTGAAAAGACTATTACTTGCTGCACTTATAGCAACCGCTTGCTGTGGCGCCATCGCCCAAATAAGCATTCCATTGGGCCAGACCGGTTACTACGGGCGCATCGACCTTGGCAATCTCGGCGCACCACCGGTGATCTACCAAGAGCCGATGTTGGTCGAGCGTCCTCGCGACTACCGTCCTGTTGCGCCGATCTATTTGCGGGTGCCGCGCGGGCACGCTACGCAGTGGAGTCGGCATTGCTCTGCTTACAACGCTTGCAACCGCCCGGTCTATTTTGTCCAGGATCGCTGGTATAACAATACCTATGTCAGGCAACATGGCGGAGGCGACGCGGACCGCGAAAACAAGGACTATGACAAAGAGCGCGCCAAGGATCGCCGCGAAAATTTGAAAGAGCGCGAAAAGGATCGCCGCGAATCCGAGAAGGAGCGGGAAAAGGATCGCCGCGAGGCTAGCAAGGAATACGATAAGGACCGGCGTGAGGCGCAGAAGGAGTACGACAAGGACCGTTTGGAGTTCGACAAAGAGCGCCGCAAGGCCGAAAAGGAATACAGCAAGAACCAGGACCGCAAGTAACCGTACAAGGATATTGATTTCGGCGCCTGGCACTACGATAGGATCATGGCGTCCATCAAAAAGCTCCCCTCCGGTTCGTTCCAGCTCAGCGTCAAGAATCGGCATTTGCCGAAGGCGTTGTGGGCGACGTTCGATTCTTTTGAGCAGGCAGATGCCTACGGAAAGCAGCTCGAAGGTTTGCTTGCGCAAGGCATTGTCCCCGCAAGCTTACTGGAGCGTACGACCCCTACCCGTGAGATCTGGACTGTAGCGCGCTGCTTTTGAGGGTGGGCTTGCGGGGCCTCATGATGGCGTGTTCGACTCCAGCAAAAACAAGGCAGGGTACTCTAGGGTTTGTAGTATTTCAACGCTTGGTGTCAATGGTTGAGCTAACCAATCGATTCCCTTCCCCATACGCATCTGCGATATTGCCCCGTACCATGCGCGGTACCACGACAAAGCAAATCCGATAACGACCTTATCTCAAAACAAGGAACCCTAACTGGAGACGCAGCCGCGACATACGCCAGCTGTCGTGGCGTGCGGTGCGGCATGGGCGCTCGAGGTGTCGGCTGTTGGTGCGCCGCTCAGGGCTTTCATTCTTCGACAGCCGGGCCTAGATCGTCGACGCCCATCTTGGCGCCGTGTCCAACGCGTCGCTCGCTGATGGAGAAAGCGGGGTTTCCAGCACCACCTTCGCGGTTTGGCGTGCTGTCGATTTAAATGTCACTATCACCTTGGGAGACGTTCGATAATCGCTCCAGCCGATTTGGACGACCGTCACGTAGAATTGTCGTCGAGCCAAAACTTACTGGAGATTCAACATGAAAGCAGTAGCCTATACCCAGCACGGCCTGCCCATCAGCGACCCCCTATCCTTGCAGGATATCGAGCTGCCGATGCCGCTGGCCGGCCCGCACGACCTGCTGGTCGAAGTGCGCGCGGTGTCGGTCAACCCGGTGGACACCAAGATCCGCCTCGGCGCCCCGGTCACGGAGCCGCGCGTGCTGGGCTGGGACGCGAGCGGCATCGTACGCGCGGTCGGCAGCAGCGTGACCCTGTTCAAGGAAGGCGACGAAGTGTTCTACGCCGGCTCGATCCTGCGCCCGGGCTCGAATGCCCAGTTTCAACTGGTGGACGAGCGCATCGTCGGACGCAAGCCGGCTACGCTCGACTACGTCCAGTCGGCCGCTATGCCGCTGACCTCGATCACGGCCTGGGAATTGCTGTTCGATCGCCTCAAGGTGGCCGAAGGCGGCGGCGCCGGCCGGTCGCTACTGGTGATCGGCGCGGCCGGCGGGGTTGGCTCGATCCTGCTGCAGCTGGCGCGCAGGCTCACCGGTTTGACCGTCATCGGCACCGCTTCGCGCGACGAAACCCGCAACTGGGTGCGCGAACTCGGCGCCCACCACGTCATCGACCATACGCAATCGATGCGCCAGCAGCTCGAGGCGCTTGGCATCGCGGCAGTCGACATCGTCATCAGCCTGACGCACACCGCCAAGCACTACGACGCCATCGTCGACGTGCTGGCACCGCAGGGGCAGTTCGCATTGATCGACGACCCGGACCAGCTTGACGCCGTGCCGCTCAAGCGCAAGTCGATCTCGCTGCACTGGGAGCTGATGTTCACACGCTCGATGTTCGAGACGCCGGATATGGTCAAGCAGCACGAGCTGTTGAATCGCGTTTCGGCCATGATCGACGACGGCACCTTGCGCACCACGCTGGGCGAACACTTCGGCCTGATTTCGGCCGAGAACCTGCGCAAGGCCCATGCCCTTATCCAGAGCGGCCGCGCGGTCGGCAAGATCGTGCTCGAAAATTTTTAAGCTAACCAAAGGAACAGGACAAGATCGATATCCGGTAGCAGCGAAGCGGACGTAAGGGTCGACGAAGGGGCGTTGATTGTGCGTGCGCCCGCAAAGTCCGTGCGCAGCGGTTGGGCCGAGGCGAGTGCAGAACTTGCCCGACACGGCGACGACGCACTCCTCATTGACGACATCGTTCACGACGGCGATCAGGACCTCGTGTGGCAGTGCGCGGGGAGATCTGACTGGTCAATCTCGACCCGACAGTCCGAAGTGAAATCATGAAATCGAAGCCTTGCATCGTGGTGTCGCCGCCCGAGATGCACGATTTCCTGCGCACAGTGATCGTCGCTCCAATAACGACAGGAAGCCGCGCGCGGCTGGCGCGGCACATCCTCACTCTATGTGGCGGACAGTTCGCCCGTACGTTGATCACGAGAAAAATAGCAATCGTCTGGAAAGGATGACTGCCTACGGTATTGTGCTAAGATCGACTCGTCTGCTGCTGAACGCAGCCGCCCCTTGATTTCCCCGCCTTCTATCGTCGCTGTCGCTCTTCCCCGCGACGGCCAGCACAATTCACGACTTGAACCCAGCCAGTGGCGCGACCAGTGTCGCGCGCTAGTAGATGCCCTGCAACAGACAACGAAAGTTTCAGTGAGAAATCTAGGGAATCGGCCGAGGCCAGTGACAGCTCCCGCTCCATGTGCCGAGGCACTCGCATGAGCACCGAAACCACCCTGGACGCCCCCGTCCTGAGCCTGGCGAACTGTGCGGACGAACCGATCCACGTGCCGGGCACGGTGCAGCGCCACGGCGCCATGCTGGTGTTTGACGCCTTCGCGATGCTCGAAGCATGGAGCGCCAATGCGGCGGAGTTGCTGCTGCTGGATGTGAGCAACGGCATGCCGCTGCAATCGGTGGAGCTTCCGCCACCGGTTCGCCAGATGGTCGAAGAATGCATCGCGCTGTCGGCCGGCGACGCGATACCGCTGGTGCTGGCAGTAGAACTGGGTGGACAGGAGTTCGATTGCGTCGCGCACACCCATTGCGGGCGCGTCATCGTCGAGTTCGAGCTGCGTGACGTGTCGCTGCAAACCGTCGGCATCTTCGCGTTGAAAGCGCACAGCGCGCTCGACCGGCTCAAACGCCAGACGACCGTGCGGTCGCTGTTGCAGATGGCAACCGATCAGGTCAGGGACATCACCGGTTTCGACCGCGTGATGGGTTACCGCTTCGGCCCGGACGGCAGTGGCGACGTGATTGCCGAATCGCGCTGCGACAGCCTGGCGCCGTTGCTCGGCATGCGCTATCCGGCCAGCGACATTCCCGAGCAGGCGCGGCGCCTGTACGTATTGAACACCTTGCGGCTGATCCCAGACGTGCGCGCAATGCCGGTGCCCCTGCTGGGGCGCAGTGGCCGCGCGCCCGTCGACATGAGCCATAGCGTGCTGCGCAGCGTGTCGCCGGTACACATCGAATACTTGCGCAACATGGGCGTCGGCGCCTCGATGAGCGTGTCGGTCATCGTCGATGGCCGGCTGTGGGGATTGCTTGCCTGCCACCACATGAACCCGCGCCGCGTGCCGTACGCTATCCGCATGACGGCCGATGTCATCGCCCAGGTGCTGGCCGCGACGGTGCAAACGCTGGAGGCCCAGCGCCGTGCCGAAACGATTGCGCGCGCGGCCGACATGCGCACCGACCTGATGCAAGCGTTGTTGATTGGCGAGGACGGACTGCGTGAAATCGCCTCGCGCGCGGCAGCCATTTGCGCCGCCCTCGATTGCCCGGCATTGATCGTCACCCAGTCCGGCCGTCACGTCGTGCATGGCGAACTCGATGCGGAAACCGCGGCGGTGATCGTGCGCGCCCATCCCGGCGCCGGCGACGTGCTGCTGCAGCGCTTGCGGGCAGACGACTGGCCGGCGGCGGCGCGCGGCCACGTCCTGGCGTGGCCAGGCATGCTGGCGATGTGTTTCGATCCGCCGACCGATGGGTGGATGATTGCGATGCGACCCGAACAGGTCGCCTCGATCCGCTGGGCCGGCAAGCCTGAGAAAAGTGTCAAGGTGGGCCCGATGGGAGCGCGCCTGACACCGCGCGGCTCGTTTGACGAGTGGCTCGAAACGGTGCGCGGACGGGCCGAGAGCTGGTCGCCGACCCACCTGCTGATTGCCCGCCAAATGCAGGAAGAGCTGCACCGGGCCAGCATTGCGCGCCAGAGCGAAACCGACCTGGCGCGCTCGCAACTGATGGCCATGCTCGGACACGACCTGCGCGAGCCGCTGCATGCGATTCAGATGGCCGCCACCCTGTTGCAGAACGGCGGCGCGGCGGCGCCGATGGGACTGCGCATCCAGAATTCAAGCAATCGCATGAGCCGGCTCATCAGCCAGGTCCTCGACGTCAGCAAGATCCAGACCGGTATCGGGCTCGGCTCGCAGATGCAGCGGCTTGACCTGGCAATCGTCGTCGGCGATGTGGTTGGCGAAGCGAGCATCGGCTATCCCGAGGTGGTCTACCGGGTGACCGGGGACAGCTGCGCGATGGTCGACGGCGACGCCGACCGCCTGGCGCAGGTTGCAACCAACCTGTTGAGCAATGCACGCAGCCACGGATTGCGTACCGGATCGATCGACATCTCCCTGAAGGTCGGTGAGCGCAACGTGATTTTTTCAGTCAGCAACCTCGCCGACGCGTTGAACCCGGCCACGGTGAGCAGTCTCTACAAGCCCTTCAAGGCCGCCTCGCTGCACAACGTGCGCAATCGCGGTGGCATGGGCCTGGGCTTGTACATTACTGAACGCATCGTGTCCGAACATGGCGGCAGGCTGACGTATTCCTACGCGCAGGGCAGGGTGATATTCAGCGTGTCACTGCCGCTGTCGGCGGCCTGATACGGCGAGCCCTGGCATGGCTGCCGTCGCCTCACATCAGGCGGCGTATTCGGCGAGCACCCTGTGCAGCGCTGGCATGTCGAGCGGCTTGACCAGGTAGTGGTCGAATCCGGCGGCGCGGGCAAGATCGCGCTGCGGGCCGTCGCTGTAGCCGGTGGTGGCGACGGCGAACGGCGCATCATCAGGGCGGGCCGCCTTCAGTGCGGCGACGACTTCCAGTCCGGTCAGTCCGGGCAGGCCAAGATCGCACAGGACGATGTCGAACTGGCCGGCCAGCGCCACACGCAGGCCGTCGACGCCATCGAAGCTGCTGGTGACCTCGTGCCCTGCCATTTCAAGCAGCATTGCCATCAGTTCGTTGGCGTCGACATTGTCTTCGATGATGAGGATTTTTCGGCGCGCCGCCCCGCCTTTCGTCTGGGCCGGCACCGCTGCCGGCGGCATGGGAGCGATTGGCAGCGTGATCCGGAAGCTGCTGCCGGCGCCGTCGCCGGCGCTGGTCACCGCCGAGGTCCCGCCATGCAGGCGCACAATGGTGCGAACGAGCGACAGCCCGATGCCGAGCCCGCCCGGCGCACGTTCGAGCGTCCGGTGTCCCTGCGTGAACATATCGAAAATATACGGTTGCAGCTCGGCGGGTATGCCGGCGCCGTCATCGCTGACCGTGATTTCCACCAGGTCCCCGTGACAAGCGGCGGCGATGGCAATGCGACCGCCCGTATCGGAGAACTGGCTTGCATTGATCACCAGATTCGAAAACACTTGCCCCAGCCTGATCAAGTCGCCCGATACCGTGACGTCTTCCGGCAAGTCGACCCGCAGCTGTTGTTGGCGCGAATGGACGTAGGGATGGCTGGTCTCGAGCGCCGAATTGATGACATCGCGCAGGCGAACCGGGGCGATCTTCAGGACGATCTTGCCGCTGGCGGCGCGCGAGGCGTCGAGCAGGTCGTCCAGCATGCGCGACATGTGGCCGATCTGCCGGTCCAGCACGGCGTGGGCCTGGACCGCGGCGGCGCTCACTTGCGCCGTGCCTGACAATAGTTGGTTGGCCATCGCCATCGATTGCAGTGGATTGCGCAACTCATGCGCCAGCATGGACAGGAACTCGGCCTGCGGCAAGGTCGCCACGTCCGCAGGATCCGGGAGCCGCTGCGCCGGCGCCGGTCCCGATCCGACGCCGATTTCCTCGAGCAAGCGGACGACGGTGGCGCGCAAGGATACCAGTTCGAGCTCATCGCGAGCGTGCCGCTGGTCGGAAGGCGAAAGCAGCTGAGCGTTGCCTTCAGATAGGGAATCGAGGTCGGTCGGCATGGCGTAGCCCTTCGGGAATTCTTTACGCCCTGCCATCCCGAACGGGGAATAGACACGTACGCCAGCTAGTTTGCTGCACACAGGAAGCTAACACCATACTACCTATTCGCAGCCTGTGGGCGAAACGTGCCGATTTAACGCCGATGCAAACGACGAACGCGCGGCCGGGATCGCCGGCGTGTGATCCTGCGAGGGGTCAATTACGCGGCGGCGGCGGCGGACGAATGCCGGTGTACTGGGCCGATACCATCTTCCATTCGCCGGCGCTCCTGTGCGCCACCAACGTCGCGCGCAGCGACATCTTGCGCGTTTCCCCGCTAGCGGTCATCGTATAGGTCAGCTTGACCGTCTGGATCCCCACATCGCCATACACGCGCGTCAGCTCGTTATCGATAGTCAACGGCGGCGCCTGCGTCTTTTTCTCCGGCGCGTAGAAGCCCAGCATCTTGGCGCGGTCGTCGAGCTCGCCGACCGGCGAGATTTCGACGTAGTTCTCCGCAGTTAACGCGCGTAGGGCTGGCAGGTCGAAACTGCGCTGCGCTTCAAGAAATTTGCCTGTGAGGTCGGTCACCGCGGCGGCATCGTCCCGCGCGAACGCGCTCCCGCCGGCGATCGACAGCGACACGGCAACGACGGCTACACGCACATGCGCAGCAAGCAGTTTCATGGGGGACTCCGGTGAATGGCAGGAATCGAATATACGGCACGAAAAGAATGCCAGTCAACTTTGTGCATACACGCTGACAAGGGGCTGATTCTGCTGGCCGACGTTCGCTTGCGTGGCAAGGAAGGCGGCCGATAGGGCAGCCGGTGACGATCTCAACGGGTTTGAGCAAAATCTGGCAACATCATGCCGAAGTGGAAGCCGTCAGGCAGGCGTCCCGAGCGCGGTTGCACCATTCATCGTTTCATCCAAGGAGAAAAAATGTCCCAGACCTATCAAGTCGCTGTCCTCGTTGGCAGCCTGCGCAAGAAGTCATTCAACCGCATGCTGGCAAAGTCGATCGCCCAGATGGCGCAGCCGGCGCTGTCGCTGAACATCGTTGAAATCGGCGATATGCCGTTCTATAACGAAGAGCTTGAAGAAGACGTGCCGGCTGCCTGGCAGCGCGTGCGCGAGGCCGTCGGCGCCGCCGACGCGGTGCTGTTCGTCAGCCCGGAATACAACCGCTCCGTTCCAGCCGTCCTTAAAAACGCTGTCGACGTTCTGTCGCGGCCGTATGGCAAAGGCGCGCTGGGCGGCAAGCCGGCGGCGGTAGTCACGTCCAGCCCGGGTGCAATCGGCGGCTTCGGCGCCAATCATCACCTGCGTCAGTCGATCGTCGGCCTGGGGGTAATGGTCATGGGCGCGCCCGAGACGTATATCGGCAACATTGGCACCGCGTTCGATGAACAAGGCAATCTGATCAATCCGTCGACCAGGGAATTTCTGGAAAAATTCACGGTGGCCTTTCAAGAATGGATCGCGCTGACGGCTGCGCGCTAAGCAGCATTCCCCGCCATCAGGCGATGATAAGCCAGTTCGTCCGGCGTGCCGTTCGGTAAGGTTTCCTTCAGTGTGCCGGTCGCCAGGTCATGGCTCACCAGCGGCAGTGGCAGAGATGCGAATTTTTGCCAGTTTTTCCGCCAGCGAGGCTTCCGACAGCGGCCCAAGATGCGCATCGACCAGCTGGCCGCGTCCATCGAAGAACAGCGTTGTCGGCATGCCGGCCGAACCGACCGCGCGCGACGTGGCCGATAGCCGGTCGGTCAAGACGTTTTCCATCTGCAAACCTCGAGCCCGCAGGAAAGCTTGCACCTTGTCGGCCGATTCGCCCTGATTGGCGAAGACGTAGTGGACGCCGACATCGCGGCGCTGTGCGGCAGCAAGCACCGGCATTTCGCGGATGCATGGCGGACACCAGCTGGCCCACAGGTTGACGACGGCCGGCTTTCCGCGCACCAGTTCCGGCAGCCGCACAGCGCGGCCGTCGAGTGCGGCGAGGGTCACATCCGGCACCGACTTGCCTGACTGCACCTGGGTCATCGCGGGTCCGCCCGACATGAACCACGCCAGCGCACCCGCCAGCACGCTGCCGATCAGCGGCTGGAGCAGGGCCCGCTGCCGCACCGCGCGCCATGTACCGAAAGCGAGCGCGGCGCCGACGGCTGCGGGCACGTGGAAGCCGCCGTCGCGGATGTCGAGCATCGTCAGCGGCGCCTTGCTGTACTGCTCGAACCAGATGACGACGAAGACCAGGCGGCCCGCGGCGAAGCCTGCGAGCAGCATGTCCGCCAAAACGGGGACGACCTTGACGTTGGCGCGCCGTCCGGCAACCATCCCCACCGCGGCGGCCGGCACCAGGCTGAGCAAAAGCATCAGGTGCGCGCCTAGAATGCTGACTGGTCCGATGTTAAAAGTATTCATGGTTGCATCTTAACGCGCGGCTGGGAAACCTGAACCAGACGCCGCATTTTCAGAGCGCAATGTTCGTCGGCCGAACTACGCCGCTGCCTTGGTCGTTTACAACATTTGTGCCAGGACTGAATGCCTGGCCGTTGGCAACACGGTACGCGTAGCGCGGCCTGCAGGGACGCATCTCGAACAGGCGATGCACTGACCGGGCAGCACCGGCGCGCGGCGTCGCGTTGAATGAACTTAAGCCCGCTCGCCGATGTCGTAACACCATCTTCTTCGCCGCGCCTTCCGCCGTGCGGCGTCAACGTGACAGGATGGTGTATGGCGCATTCGCTTACCTGGTCGGCGCTCAGCAAGTTCGAAATGGCTGAGATGTTCCGGTTGATGGCCGACGAAATCCGGGAAACCGCAATTTTCCTGATGGATACGAACGGGATCATCACGGCGTGGAACGACGGCGCCGCCGAAATGAAGGGCTATACCGCCGAGGAAGCGGTCGGGCAGTTCTTCGGCATCCTCTACACGCAAGAGGACCGGGACGCCGAAGCGCCGCAGCACAACCTGGCTATGGCGGCCCAGCAGGGCTACTTCCGCGAAGAAAGTTGGAGGGAACGAAAGGATGGCACGCTGTTCTGGGCGCGCATCGCCCTGACCGCCTTGCGTGACGAGGACGGCACGATGATCGGCTTTTCCAAGGTCACGCTCGACCTGACGCACCACAAGCGGCTGGAAGAATGCGTCAAGGAAAAGGAGGAAACCCAGCGCATCATGGAAGCGGCCAGCGCCGGCACCTGGTCGTGGACGCCGGCCACGGCGCGCCTCAAAGTGTCCGAGCACCTGGCCGCACTGCTCGGCTACCCCAGCGAAACGTACACGCTGAGCCGCTCGCAGTCGCTGTCGCTGATCCATCCGGACGACGAAGACAAGGTCGCCGCCCAGCTGCGCTACGACGTCGGCGCGGTGCGCCCGGCGCCGGTGATGGCCGAGTTGCGTGTGCGCGGCGTCGACGGCGACTATCAGTGGGTCTACATGCGCGCGCAGTGGCGGCGCGACGAGGCGGACGAATCGCTGGTGCTGCACGGCGTCTGCGTGGCGATCCAGGAACTGAAGAACGCCCAGCGCGAGCGCGAAAACCTGTTTGCGCGGCTGCAGGAAGAGGAGCAGCGCGCCCAGATCACGCTGCGTTCGATCGCCGATGGCGTCATCACCGTCGATGCGGCCGGCGCCGTGGCCCAGCTCAATCCGGCCGCCGAGCGCCTGACCGGCTGGAGCGCCGAGCAGGCGCGCGGCAGGCAGGCCAGCGAGGTGTTCCACGTGAGGGCGCACGAAAAGGGCGATGCCGAACCGCAGGAGGCCGTGCTCAATCCGATCGAACTGGCGCTGCGCGAGAACCGGGTCGTCTCGGCGCCGCGCAACGCCACGCTGATCAGCCGGCACGGCCACCGCCATTCGGTCGCCTACGCCTGCGCGCCGCTGCGCATCATGGACGAGCAGCGTCCGGAAGGCGCGGTGTTGACCATCCACGACGTGACGGAGTCGAAGGGCCTGCTCGACGACCTGACCTACCAGGCCAGCCACGACGCGCTCACTGGCCTGCTCAACCGGCGCGAATTTGCCATCAAGCTGCAGCGCACCCTCGACCGCGTCAAGGCCGAGCACTCGCACGGCGCCGCGCTGCTGTACATGGACCTGGACCAGTTCAAGATCGTCAACGACACCTGCGGCCATTCGGCCGGCGACGACCTGTTGCAGCAGCTTGCCACCGAATACCGCACGCACGTGCGCGAGCGCGACACGCTGGCGCGCCTTGGTGGCGACGAGTTCGCGCTCATCGTCGAGCATTGCTCGATCGAGGAAGCGCTGGTGGTGGCCAACAAGGTGCTGGCGACGACGCACCGCTTCCGCTACACCTGCGCCGGCCAGTCGTTCCAGATCGGCGTCAGCATCGGCCTCATTCCCATCCATCACGGCACCACCAATGTGGAAGAAGCGCTGCGCCTGGCCGACCACGCCTGCTACATCGCCAAGGAGGCGGGGCGCAACCGCGTGTTCGTGCAGCGCTCCGGCGACGTCGACGTGCAGCGCCGGCGCAATGACATGCACTGGGCCGCCAAGCTGGGCGACGCCTTCAGCAACGGCCAGCTGCAGTTGTTCGTCCAGCCGATCCGCGCGGTCGGTAAGGCCCAGCGCGGGCTGCACTACGAAGTGCTGCTGCGCATCCAGGAGGACGACAGTGCGCCGATCGAGCCGGCCATGTTCCTGCCGGCGGCCAACCGCTACGACCTGATGCCCAGCGTCGACCGCTGGGTGCTGAGCCAGACGGTCGCCTGGCTCGAAGGGCACGCCGAGCACGTCGAGGCGCTGGAAATGTGCTCGATGAACGTGTCGCAACGCGCGCTGGCCGACGATGCGTTCCGCGATTTCGCCGTCGAGCTGCTGGGGTCCATGTCGGTGCCGGCGCACAAGCTGTGCTTCGAGATCGCCGAAACGGGCGCCTGCGCCAACTTGCACAAGACGCTCGAGTTCATCGACCGGCTCAAGCAGCTGGGCTGCCGCTTCGCGCTCGACGATTTTGGCACCGGCATGGCGTCGTTTTCGTACCTGAAGCAGATTCCGGTCGACTTCGTCAAGATCGACGGCTCGTTCATCTCCATGATGACGAGCAGCAGGATCGACTATGAAATGGTGCGCTTTACCAATGAAATCAGCCACGTGATGGGACGCCAGACCATCGCCGAGTACGTCGCCGACAGCGCCACCTTGGAGGCGCTGGAGAACATCGGCGTCGACTTCGCCCAGGGCTTCTTGCTGGGCGAACCGCGCCCGATGGCGTTGTCGTTTGCGTGACGCCGCGCCACCTGTCGCCGGATGTAAAGTGAGCGCCGCCCATGCAGCTTCAGGGACTCAAGGATAAGGTGGCGATCGTCACCGGCGCTGCCGGCGGGATCGGCCTGGCCTGCGCGCGGCGCCTGCTCGGCGAGGGTGCGCGCGTGGTGCTGGCCGACCGCGACGAGGCCCGCTTGCAGCAGGCGTGCGAGGCGCTGCGCAAGAGTGCCGCGGCCAGGGTGCTGGCCAGCCGGTGCGATGTCGGCGTCGAGGCCGACGTCGTCGCCACGGTCGAGCTGGCGATCGGCACCTGGGAGCGGCTCGATATCGTCGTCAACAATGCCGGCCTGATGCTGTTCAAGCCGATCGAGCAGCTCACCGAGGACGACTGGCGGCGCGTGCTGCAGGTCGATTTGCTCGGCGCCTTCTTCTTCATTCGCCAGGCGTTCCTGAAGATGGACCGCGGCGGGGCGATCGTCAACGTCTCGAGCGTGCACGCGCTGGAGACGTCGGCCCTGGTGTCGGCGTATGCGGCGGCCAAGGCCGCGCTGCTGTCGCTGACCCGATCGGCGGCCATCGAAGCCAAGCCAAAGGGCATCCGGGTCAACGCCATCCTGCCGGGCGCGGTCGACACGCCGATGTTGTGGTCAAATCCGAACGTCAAGTCGGGCGTCGAAAGAGTGCGGCCGGACGATGTCGGCACGGTCGACGAGATCGCCGCGGCGATCGTCTTCCTCGCCTCCGACGACGCGCTGTTCGTGCATGGCGCGGCGCTGCGGGTCGATGGCGGCCGGCTCGGCGCGCTATGAATGCCGGCGGGCGCCGGCCGGCGTCAGCCGCAGCCGAGCACCTTGATGTCGCCCGGACAGCGCAGGTAGCGCGCGCGGATCTTGCGGTACTCGCCGTCGGCAATCATCGCCTGCAGCGCCTGGTTGAAGGCGGCCACGGTCTGCGGCGAGACGCTGCGCTTGCTGAAGGCGACCATCGCCATGTTGGTCGAGACGATCACGCCGCTCGCCGTCAGCGTGTCGGCCAGCCCGAGCTGCTGCAGTTCCAGCGCGGCGCTCGCCTCGTCGGCGATCATGCCGTCGATGCGGCCCAGTTCCATCATCTTCCACGCGTTGCGCCGCTGCGTGATCGACACCTGGTTTTCCCTGAAGCGCGGATTGGCCTTGAGCTTGTCGAACAGGTCGCCATACGACACGCCGATCTGCACGCCGAGCTGGAAGCGGGTGCCGATGATGTCGTCGAGCTTGTTCAGCTTGTAGGTCGAGCGTGCTTTCGGTCCCAGGTACAGCAGGTTGGGCGACTGCAGCGACGGCTTGGAAAAGTACGCAAACGCGTCGCGTTCGGCACTGCGAAAGCTGCTGGGCAGCACATCGAGCCGTCCTGCTTCGAGTTCGGCCAGCGCGCGCGCCCATGGCATTTCGACGAAAACGGCTTCGCAGCCCATGCGCTTGAGGATCGCGCGCGTCAGGTCTGCATCGAATCCCCGGATCTGGCCGTCCGGCCCGCGGAACGAGTAGGGTGCATCGTCATAACACCGCACAGTTTTGCTGCAAGCGTGGGCGTCGAGCGCCGGCAGCAACGACATCGCCATGACACCCAACATGTTCAGGACCTTCGTCACAACCTTACCTCGCGTCGATCACATTGCATATTTGAACATCGTACGCGCAAAACCGCCGCCTGTGTAGGGCACCGCGTTGGCGGCAGCGGCCAGGCCGGCGTTCATGCCGCGTGGGCTGCGCGCTTGCCAGGGCCGGCAGTGCGAAAGCGGGCGCGAAACTCGTGCGGACCGATGTCGAGGTGGCGCCTGAAAGCGAGCCGCATCGCCTCGGCCGACGCAAAGCCGCAGCGCGCCGCGATGCGCGCGACCGAGTCGGTGCCATCGGTCAGGCCGCGCCGGGCGGCATCGATGCGCATCTTCTCGAGGTACTTTGCCGGCGCGATGTTCATCGCCTCGACGAACCTGCGGGCGAAGTTGCGCGGACTCATGGGGACGGGTTCGGCCAGCCGGTCAATCGACAGGTCGCTTGACCGGCTGTGCTGGATCCATTCGGTCAGCGCGGCGAAGCGATGCGGATCGTCCGCTGCCGCTTCGGCGGCGAGCGGTGCGCTGAACTGGGCCTGGCCGCCGGGACGCTTCAGAAACACCACCAGGTTGCGCGCCACTTCCAGCGCCAGCTGCCGGCCCATGTCCGTTTCCAGGATCGACAGCGAATAGTCGATGCCGGCGCTGATGCCGGCGGAACTGTGCCAAGGGCCATCGTTGATGAACAGGGCATGCGGGTCGAGCCGGACGTCGGGAAACAGGGCGGCGAACTCGTCGAAGTGGCTCCAGTGCGTGGTTGCCCGCAATTGCTTCAGCAAGCCCGTTGCCGCCAGCGGAAACAGGCCGGTGCAGATTGACGCGACGCGGGGAACCCGTCGGCACAGTGCCGTCAAGGCGCCGATCAACGCGCTGTCGCGCACCGCCGCGCGCGCGCCGACGCCGCCAGCGATGAGCACGGTGTCGGCCTGCAGGGCGGGGTCGACAATCGATTCCGACGCCAGCAGCGCAATGCCAGATGTCGTCATGACCGGGCCTGCTTGCGGGGCGGCGACGACAAGCTCGTAAGGCGCCGGCCTGCCGGCACTCCGGCAGCAGGTATTGGCCATGGCGAACACCTCGAGCGGACCGGTGATGTCGAGCATCTGGGCGGGGCCGAAAGCGGCGATGACGATCCGGTGGCGTGGCTGCATGGCTGGCTTCATGGCGTGGCAAATGATGGCAGGAGCTTGCATAGTGAGGCCAAGGCCCGTCCCGGCCAAGCAGAATCGGCGCCGCCGCCGGCGCGGGCGCGGCGCCAGTTGGCAGAAAAGCGGGACCGCTTTGTCCGCAGCGGCGGCAGCGAGCGCGACATCCTCGCAATCTCCCTTTTCCTGAAAGACACCATGAAGCTATCTTTTCGCCTTGCGCTTGCGCTCGTCGCTTGCATTGGCCTGCTGTCCGCCTGTTCGATGTTCAGTGCGACGGCCGACCTCGACCTGCGCCTGACGCGCCCGTCCATCAACGCCCGCTACGTCGTGTCGATGCGTCCGCTGGGCGAGCCGGCGGCCATCAATCAGATCCATGCATGGCAAATCATCGTCACCAGCAGCGCCGGCGCCGGTGGTTGACGCGAAGATCGCCTTTTCGGGCGGAATGCCCCAGCATGGCCATGGCTATCCGACCAGGCCGGCCGTCACCGCCAATCTCGGCGAGGGCCGTTATCGCTTGAGCGGGATGAAGTTCAGCATGAGCGGATGGTGGGAAATGAAGCTCAACATCGGCTCGACGCTCGGCGCCGATCAGGTGGTCTTCAACACGGTCGTCGTTGCCGATGCGCCGCCACAGCTGGCCGCCGCCCGATGAGCCAGGGCCCACGCGGCGGCGTGGCGAACCGGACGCGCGCCCTGGCCGCTTACCTGTGCTGCCTGCTGGCGCAGGCAGCAACCGGCGCCGACGACGTCTGGAGCGCGAGCGAACGTGCCACGCTGGCGTCGCTGCAGCTGTCGCGCATGCCCGCCGCGCGCACCGATCCGTCGAATGCCTGCGAAGGCTCGCCGGCGGCGGCGGCGCTGGGCAAGCGGTTGTTTTTCGACGAGCGCCTGAGCGCCAATCAAAAGGTCGCCTGCGCCACTTGCCACATCCCGGACAAGCAGTTCCAGGACGGCAAGCGCACCGGTGTCGGCGTCGGTGTCGGCATCCGCCGCACCATGCCGGTGGGCGACCTCGGCGGCCAGGCCTGGCTGTTCTGGGACGGCCGCAAGGACAGCCTGTGGGCGCAGGCGCTCGGGCCGCTGGAAGACCCGAACGAGCATGGCGGCAACCGGCTCGCCTTTGCCAAACTGATGCGTCAGCACTATCGAAGCGACTACGAGGCGCTGTTTTCCGCCATGCCGAACCTGGACGGCCTGCCCCAACACGCCGGCCCGAACGGCACGGCGGCCGAACGCGCCGCCTGGAACAAGCTAAGCGAAGCGCAGCGGCGCGACGTGTCGCGCGTGTTTGCCAACATCGGCAAGGCCATCGCCGCATACGAAGCGACCTTGCATCACGGCCCGGCGCCGTTCGACAACTACATCGGCGCGACCTTGCGCGGCGCGCCTGCGGCGCCGGCCATGTTGTCGTCGTCGGAAAAGCGCGGCCTGCGGCTGTTCATCGGCAAGGCCGAATGCATCTCCTGCCATGGCGGGCCACTGCTGACGGACCAGCATTTTCATAACACCGGCGTACCGGCGCGCGATTCGCCAGCCGAACTTGGCCGCGCAAGCGCCGTGGCCGCCATGCTGCGCGACCAGTTCAACTGCCTTGGCGCGTATAGCGACGCGCGGCCCGACGACTGCCAGGAATTGCAGTTTGTCGCGCGTGACGATCCGCACATGGTCGGCGCGTTCAAGACGCCAGGCCTGCGCAATGTCGCGCTGCGAGCGCCGTATATGCATGCCGGACAGATCGCCACGCTGACCGGTGTCGTGCGCCACTACGCCGCGGCGCCGGCGGCCGCAGCGAACGCAAGCCGCTGCGATTGTCCGAACAGGAAATTGCCGACCTGGCCGGCTTTCTGGCGACGTTGTCGGGCCCGATCGTGGAGCGCAAATGACGACGCCTCAACTTTCAAAGAACACCCGATGAGCGCGTTGGCAGGCGTCGGCCTCGCGCTCGTCGTGTTCGCCGGGGCGGCGTCGGCCGGATTCTCGCGCGATCGCAGTTTCTATCCGGCGGTGCTGATCGTTACCGCGTCGTACGGCGTGCTGTTCGCCGTGCAGGAGCAGGCGCATGCAGCACTGCTGCTGGAGACGGCGGCGATGGCGCTGTTCATGGCGCTGGCGGTGGTCGGCTTTCGGACATCGGCCTGGATCGTCGTCGCCGCGCTGGTTCTGCACGGCGCGTTCGACATGGTGCATGCCGCGCTCATCGACAACCCCGGCATGCCCGCCTGGTGGCCGCTGTTTTGCTGGACGTTCGATTTGGCCCTGGGCGCCTGTGTCGCTGTTGCGCTGTTGGTGAAACAGCGCCGCCGCCGCGCGCATGGCGCGGTTGGGCGCCGGCATCCGGGCGGGCACTGCACGTGAGTCGGCCGGTAGGATGACAGCGTTCTTCACCTGTGTTGATGCCGATCAGAGGTTGCTGTTCAAGATACGTAAAACAATCGGGGTCAGACCCGTTTAAACGATCGAAAAATGCGCGGAACGCCATCTATAAAACGGGTCTGACCCCAATTCTTTAGCCCGACCGCGAAGTTACAACCCGCCTCCCACAGGCGGTTCAAATGGACGGTAAAAAAATTGGGGTCAGACCCGTTTTATTGATGCCGAAATCGCCCGAACGCCGTTTATCAAACGGGTCTGACCCCATTTTTTTGAAGATCAGGCCGCGCGGGGCGGCAAGCTCGTCCAGGCCGGCGAAGTCGACCTCCTTTTGCGCCACCCGCAGCAGCACGACCAGCGAGCAGGCGCCGTGCATCTGGTAGAGCGTCATCGGTATTCCATTGACAAGTCGGTAAGCGGGGTAGACTATGCCATCCGGGCACCGCGCCGATTGGTGTCATGCCGGCACCATGGTGCGGCCCGCTGCGCGCTTTGCCGCCGGCCTGAAGCGCGCCTGGACTGGTCGCGCACGCAGGTGCCTCTCAGCACGACATTTACCAGGAACGTACCCGACTCGACATGACGACCTCCATCTTCTCCAAGGCGCCGGCCACAGGCGGCACCGGCGCGCTGTCGGACCTGTACACCTCCGTGACCAAATCGCTGCTGGTGAAAAATCCGGGCATGAAGAACCTCGAAGCGCAACTCACGCGCGACAGTGCGCGCCTGTCGACCATCGGCAAGCTGGCGTTGGCGCTCGACCAGTTCCGCACCGGCGCCGACCGGCTGTCCGGCGCCAAGCTGACGTGGCGGCGCTGAACGCGGCGATCGCGGCGACGCCGGACAAGGTCGCGCAGCTGTTTGGCGCGCCCGGCACGCGCTTGGCGCAGCAGCTGTCGGCGCGCGTGTCGGAGCACATGTCGAACAGCGGCATGCTGGCCACTCAGGCCGTTGCCGCGCAGGGATCGGTCGACCAGCTGGACGCCAAATAAGCCCAGATGACCGAGGCCATCCAGCGCCAGGCAGCACGCTGGTGCAGCAATACGCGCAGGCGGCGAGCGGTGGCAACTCGCCGTTCGGCACCGATGGCGCGAACCAGGCGATGTCGCTGTTCGACATCCTGAGCTGAGTGGCCGCACTAAGTATTCGCTAAGTGTCGCCCTTTATTATTGCTCAGCGGGCAAGCCAGATTGCCGCGCCGTCATGGTCATCAGCAAAAAGGGCTGCACATTGTTTCAAACATTTATCCCCAGAAAAACGGCAATAGCGATCAGCGTGCTGTCCGCGCTCGTGTTGGCGCTCGCTGCGCCGGCCAGCGCGGCGCGGCCGCGAGCGCTGCCGGCCGCCGCTGACCTGGCGGTGGACTTCAAGGCGCTGGCCCGGCAGCGGCCGTGGACCTGCGCCGTCCAGCCGGCCATCGGCGTGCCGCCAGCCGGCTGGGCCGCGGTAGCCGATCAGTGCGCCTGGCAAAACCGCTTGCGCATGCGGCGCTGGAGCGGGCCGGTCGCCGCCAAACCGGGCGCCTGTGTCAGCGCGCAGGCGCAGTGGTGGGCATGGGCGCGCGGCGCCGCGCCGGCCGCCGGAACGCCGGCCGCCGGAACGCCGGCCGCCTGGCGCACGACGTGGGCAACCCAAAGCATCATCGACGAACGCGGCGCGGAAAAGCGTATCGTGATTGCGCGCCGCCTGAAAAATGGCGAGTGGAGCGCCACCGAGTGGCGCTGGAATCCGTCGCCGCGCGCCGCCACCCGGGCCTGGCAGGAGGGCCGCTGGAAATTGCTGGCCGAGCGTGCCGCCCAGCTGCGTGCGCCGGCCGAGGCCGCCCAGGGAGCGCCGCAGGCGCGCATGTTGCGCGCCGTGCTCGAAGCGAACCTGGGCACGCGCGCCGGCGAAATCGGCGAGCGCGGCTGGAGGTGGCAGGGCGACGGCCTGTGCCTGGCCGTCGACGAGGCAGGGCTTGGCCAGCAAATCATGCAACTGCCGTATTCGAGCGACGACAGCCGCCTCGAACAGCGCGCCGCGATGCAGCTGCAACTGGCGCGGCGCTATCCGAGGGCGACCTGGCTGACCAATTTCAGTTTGGTGCCGACGTCGCCGAACGAGCGCGGCGGCGCCAAGTTCTACGCGATCTGGACCGAGCAGGCCACGCTCAAGGGACAGCTGTGGATTCCGACCAGGGGCAACGGTCCGCTGGTGCGGCTGCGCCTGACTGCCGCGCTGCCCGGCGTCGCCGCCGAGGCGCCGGCCGTCGCCCGCGCCGAACAGGCGATGCAGCGCGAACTGATGGCACTGGCATCGCGCTGGGCAGC
Source organism: Massilia eurypsychrophila (assembly GCF_002760655.1). Lineage (GTDB taxonomy): Bacteria > Pseudomonadota > Gammaproteobacteria > Burkholderiales > Burkholderiaceae_D > JAFCUW01. The sequence continues at coordinate 136,426 of NZ_PDOC01000003.1, forward strand.
TCAGCATGAATGACGATTTCGGCGCCATGCCGTTGTGGATGCTGTCGCCGCTGGCGGTGGTCGGCGCCGGCCTGCTGCTGTCGCAGGTGATCGGCGTGCTGATGCAAGCGCGCGGCTGGCCCAGGCTGTATGGCGCGGTCATCGCCGGCCTGATCTTGGGCGTGAGCGGCCTTGGCATGGTCGACGCGGCGCTGCTGACGCAGTTCCAGGAACTGTTCAACGCCGCCTCCGCGCTGGTGCTGTTTGAAGTGGGCCGCAAGATGGACCTGGCCTGGCTGTGGCGCAGCGGGCGCCAGGGCGGGGTGCTGGTGCTCGGCTGCGTGCTGCGCGGCATGGGCGCGTGGGCGCTGCTGGTCGCCTTCGGCCTCGGCTGGGGCGAGGCGGCCTTCATCGCCGCCATCCTGATCGCGGTCAACCCGGTCATCTTCACGTCGATGGTGTCGGACTCGAACGCCAGCGGCGTGGCCACCTACGCCGCCGCCAACACCGTTGGCATCAGCAACCTGATTGCGCTGCTGGCCCTGTCCGGATCGCTGGCATGGATGCGCAGCCACAACATCAACGCCGAACTCGGTTTCTCCGGCGAACTGTTGCGCCAGGCCAGCAAGCTCGCGCTCGGCGCAGGCATCGCCGTCTTCTGCTATGGTTTGTATACGCTGGCCACCCGTATTTCAAAAGCGCAAGCAGGCCTGCGCCCCGGCATCTTGCTCGCCGCGCTGATGATGGACCTGGGCCTGTGCTCGGTGACGGCGTCAAGCGCATTGTTGTCGCTGCTGTTGATGGGATTGCTGCTGCGCAATGTAGAGACGCGAGAAAACGTCTTCCAGGCCCAGGTCAAGACGGCGCAGGACATCGGCTACGCGCTGCTGTTCATGATGTCGGCGGCGCTGGTGCAGGTCCAGCAGCTGTTCGAATGGGTGCCGCTGCTGGCGGCCACTTTGGTGTTCGCCGCGCGCATCGGCCTGACGCGCCTGGCCTTGCTGCCCAGCGGCGCCTGGGGCGGCGACAAGAAGCACGCGATCGCGCTGTCGCTCTGTTCGCTGGTCGGCTTCGGCTCGCTGGTGGTGGACAATTCATTGACCGGCGCGTCGTACATGAGCGACAGCGCGGCGAGCATCATGGCCGCGCTGCTGGCGTTAAATGTGTTGGTAGGGCCCGGTCTCACCTGGTGGGGGCTAAAGCTTGCCGGCGAGACACACGAAGGAGATAAACATGGCTGAAGCGACCCTCGAACAGCAACGTTTCGACGCCGCCCAGGCGCTGGCGGTGACCGGCCAGGGACCGGCGTACCTGCCGCCATTCATGGCCTCGCAACTGGGCACGATGGGCATCGAACTGGAATTGATGGTGCTTGACCGGCTGACGTACGACCTGATGCCGGCCGCGCCGGACATCCTGCGCCTGCTCGACCAGCAAACCAAGAAATGGGTGGCGACCCCCGAGATCACCACGTCGATGCTGGAAGTGGCGACGTCGATCCTGAACGGCTACGACGGCGCCGCCGCCGAGATCGAGGAAATCCGCGCCAGCGTGCAGCGCGCCGCCTTCCAGGTCGGCGCGGCCATCTCCGGCGGCGGCGCCCACCCGTTCCAGAAGTGGAATGAACAGCGCATCTATCCGAAGGAACGCTACCGCGAATCGGCCAAGAAATACGGCTACCTGGCCAAGATGTTCACCGTGTTCGGCATGCACGTGCACATCGGCATCCCCAACGCCGACGAAGCGATCCGCACCTGCGCCTGGCTGACGCAGCGCGCGCCGCTGTTCATCGCGCTGTCGGCCAATTCGCCGTGCTGGCAAGGCGAGGATTCCGGCTTTTGCAGCGCGCGCAGCAATGTGGTCGGGGCTTTCCCGATGAGCGGCACCATGCCGTCGCACATCCGCAGCTGGCACGATTTCCACCAGCACTTCGAGCGCCTGGCGGCGCACGGCATCGTCAACAGCATCAAGGATTTTTATTGGGACGTGCGGCCCAAGCCCGAATACGGCACGGTCGAACTGCGCGTGCTCGACACGCCGCTGCAGCCGGCCCACGCCGCTGCGCTGGCCTGCTACGCGCGTGAACTGTGCGTGGAAGTGGCCGACCAGGAAGGGCGCTGGCCGCACGACGATTCGCGCGAGCTGTATGCGTGGAACCGCTTCAACGCGGCCAAGGAAGGCGTCGCGGCGAACTGGATCAATCCCTGCACCGGCGTGGCGCTACCGGTCAGGCAGGTCGTCATGGACGACCTGGAGCGGCTCGCCGGGCGCACCACCGATCCGGGCTTTTTCGAGGCGTGCCGGATGATTGAAGACCTGATGCGCGGCGGCGGCCAGGCGCGCTGGCTGCGCTCGCACATGGATGCAGGGTCCGGCATGAACGATCTGTCGCGCGTGGCCAGCGAACTGTTCGAGCGGCCGTTCGCCAGCACCGGGCGCGGGCGCGAGCCACTGACCGCGGGAGTGGCGCCATGAGAGTACTGGTGGTGGAAGACGATCCGATGATCGGCAACGTGCTGCAGCAGGAATTGCGCGACGCCAGCTATGCCGCCGACTGGGTCTGCGACGGCCAGGCTGCCCTGAACAGCATTGCCGCGTTGACCTACTCGCTGATTCTGCTCGACCTGGGACTGCCGAAGATGGACGGCATGGATGTGCTGCGCGCCATCCGCCAGGCTGAGAACGATGTGCCGATCCTGGTGCTGACGGCGCGCGACGCGACCGAGGACCGCGTCGCCGGCCTCGACGGCGGCGCCGACGACTACCTGGTCAAGCCGTTTGCGATGAGCGAGTTGCTGGCGCGCATGCGCGCGCTGACGCGCCGCAAGGAGAGCGCGGTCGGGCCGAGGCTGTCGAACGGGGTGGTCAGCCTCGATCCTGCCACCCACGTCGCCAGCGTCGATGGCGCCGAAGTGCGGCTGACCGCGCGCGAATTTTCCCTGTTGCAGTCGCTGCTGCTGCGCCCGGGCGCCATCCTGTCGCGCGCCGAACTGGAAAATCGCCTGTACGGCTGGAACGAAGAAGTCGAGAGCAACGCCGTCGAGTTCCTGATCCATGCATTGCGCAAGAAGCTGGGCGCCGAGATCATCAAGAATATCAGGGGCGTGGGATGGATGGTTTCGAAAGGACAGTAGCTGCCTCGCTCAAGTTCAAGCTGTCGTTTTGGCTGACGCTGGCGATCGTCATCATCGCCGCCGCCGCCGGCGTGGTCTCGTTCGTGTCGGCCACCGCCGAAGCGAACCGGATGCAGGATAATCAGTTGCTGCAAACGGGCTACCTGATCAGCCGGCTCGACGCGGTACCGTCGTCGCCATTGGCGCGCGAGCGCGCCGGCGACGTCGATTTCGATGCCCGCGTCGTCGTCCGCTTCCTGCAGACCGGGCCCGGACTGGCTGCCGCGCCGGCTCCGCGCCCGCCGATGTTTTCCAACCAGCTCGGCGACGGCCTGCAGACGGTCTTCGTCGGCAAGGAGCGCTGGCGGGTGTTCGTCAAGACCAACGCCAAGGGCGTGCGCGTGGCGGTGGGCCAGCAGACGTCGGTGCGCGATGCCGCCGCCAGCGCCAGCGCGCTGCGTACCCTGATGCCGATCCTGATGCTGGTGCCCGTGCTGGTGCTGCTGGTCGGGGTGCTGCTGCGCCAGATGTTCAAGCCGTTCAAGGCGCTGGCCGATGAACTCGGGCGCCGCACCGAGGCCGACCTGGGGCCGCTCGATCACGCCGGCCTGCCGTCGGAAGTGTGGCCGTTCGTCGTGGCGATCAATGCGCTGCTGGTGAGGATGGGGCGCTCGCTCTCCTCGCAGCGCAGGTTCATCGCCGATGCGGCCCATGAACTGCGTTCGCCGCTGACGGCGATGTCGTTGCAGGCCGAACGCCTGGGCGCGGCCAACATGCCGGGCGAGGCGCGCACGCGGCTGCAGGCGCTCATCGCCGGGCTGCAGCGCACCCGCATCCTGCTCGACCAGATGCTGGCGCTGGCCAGGGCGCAGGAGTCGCGCGCGGATGTGACGACCACCATATCGCTGCAGCACGTCATCCGCGACGTGCTCGAGGACCTGGTGCCGATCGCGGAAGCGAAAAACATCGACGTCGGCGTCATCGGCGACGCCGACGGCGAAGTCAATGCCCGCGGCGTCGACCTGAAGGTGCTGGTCAAGAATCTGCTCGATAACGCGATCCGCTACACGCCGAACGGCGGCCGCGTCGATATCACGGTGCACGGCAAGCCGGGCGTGGTGACGCTGCAGGTGGAGGACACCGGTCCCGGCATCGCGCCGGAGGAACGCGAGCGCGTGTTCGACTCGTTTTACCGGGTGCTGGGAAACGGTGAGATCGGCTCCGGCCTGGGGCTGGCGATTACCCGCACCGTCGCCGACAGCATGGCCGCGACCATCGAGCTGTCGGACGCGCGTGCGCCGCACGGCGGACTGCGGGTGGTGGTGACGTTCAGGGCGGCGGCCTGACGGCGCGCCCAAACGGTGGCATCAATCCGGACCGGCTGGACGCAGCGGCGCGAGCAAGTCGACCAGCGGCGACGAATCGATCGGCTTGACCAGGTGGTGATCGAAGCCGGCAGCCAGCGTATTTTCCCGGTCCTGCACGCCGCCGTAGCCGGTCGCGGCGATCAGCAGGGCGCCGGCGGTTTCCGGGTGCTGGCGCAATCGCCTGGCCAGCTCGTTGCCGTCCATGTCCGGCAAACCGATGTCGAGGATGCAGGCGTCCGGCTTGTCGCGCAGCGCCCGTTCCAGGCCCTGCACGCCATTGTGCTCGGGGTGGCTGGGACTACATCGCAGAAAGCATTCGGATGTTCCGCTCCGCTCTCAAGTGTCACCGCGAGCGGAACCACGACTGACCCACCTTTATTCAGCGCTCGCAACCGGGGGCTTTTTTTCGCCTGCTGAGATAATCGCGCCAAAATGCTGTTGGCAGAATGCCATCACATTCCAAGGACCCCGCATGAAGGCCACATTTCCGCAAACCCGATACCGGCTGGCTTTGGTCGCGCTCCCGGTAATCGTCGCCTGGCTTGCAACAGCCTCGGTTAAAACCGAGAACCAGCGGTACGCGCTGAGCGTGGGCCAGTGCGTCGACAAGACGATGTAGATGGCAGATTTACCCTGCCTGGCGAAGGTGGCAACCCGGACAGCCTGTGGTACTGGCACATTTACTACGGGCTGACGAACTGACATGAGCAATCTCGGCTTAACGCCCAAAATACTGGTGGCCAAGGAGCTGCTGGAGCGCGCGCTGCGTCTGTACTATGAGGGCGACTCCTACTTTGCGAGCCTGCACCTAGCGGGCGGAGCCGAGCAAATTCTCGGCACGTACGTGACCCGCGCGGGCGCGGAGAATGCGTTCAAGAGCCTGCAAATGGCTGCGGTGTGCTTCTCGGCACTCGACGATGGAGGGCCTTGCAAATCGGGGGAAATTAAAGCCCTTATGGTCCATGCAAGGAACCGCATCAAGCATCTGGACGAGGAAGACGACGACGAGATTAATTTTGACCCGAGGGAGGAGGCCAAAAATTTGCTTCGCCGGGCGGTTTCGAACTACCACCACTTGATGAACTACTACCCTTTGGGAGAAACCCCGTTGCTCCGGCGCTTTAACGAAGACCGAAGCTAAGCAGCGCCAGCATCCGGGGTATCGTAGAGCCTCAGTTAGCAATAGCGGGAGGCTTCACAAACGTGATAGCTGAGCAATTTGCGACCATAACTGACTGCTTGTACTGTATCAAGCCATCGCCGCCCCGGCTGGTTAGGATCCGAGCTGGTCCTGCCCGGTGTTATCGCGCCAGAACGTATGAATCTCAAGGGTGCTGCCGGGGTAAAGGAGAATAAAAAGCCATCTCCTTCTCGCCAGAGCGCAGCAACTTGACGACGGCGCCTTCTCCTTTAACGGAGTCCGCCTGCTTGGTGGCATCGACGTACAAGATGTCATAGTCTGTGTCGCCGACCTTCCGTAGGGTGAATAATCCTGGCGATATTTTGTCCTTTTCCCACCCTGCAGCCTTGGCGGTCATGAGCCCGCGAAGGGGGAAGTAGGCGTGACGACCGGCTCCCTGCAGGTTGCTAGCTCTTGTGAGAAAGCTGCGCTGCTCATGGCTAGCAGTGCGAATGTCGCGGCAAGATTTTTCATGGCTGGGCTCTCGAATTGTCTGTTTAGCATCGTATCGTAAGTGACCCAGTGCAACTAAACACCCGCACGAGGCGGGCTTCGTACTACAGCAGCTCGAGCTTCGGAGGTTGCCCGGGTCCTTGCGATACCAGCAGCGCCAGCTGCTGCCGGCACGGCGATTATATTTCGAGGGTAAAGTCCGACAGGAAGCTAGCGGTATTTGTCGTAGATGGCGTCGATCTCTCTGCGCTCGCGCAGGTTCTTGATGGCGCGGTTGATCTGCTCGACCGGATACGGGCTGGCCCGCGACACCGCGCAAGAGGCGACGTAGCGGCGCACCACCAGCGGATTTCTGACTTTGACCGCGAGCCCATGGCGGCGCTGCTGGTAGCGCAGGAAGACTTCGCCGGCCAATGCGTGATCGATGCGCCCGGCATCGAGTTTCAACAGGTTGTGGGTGAGGTCGGCGGCATCCTCGCGCATGAAACCGACGCCGAGAATGCGCGTCATGTCCGGGTATTCGAAGCCATGCACCGTCCCGATCCGCACGCCGCGCAATGCGAGCAGCGTGGGCGGGCGCGCAACGCGCGCGCTTGAAAGCAGCAGCAGCGAATTCGGCATGAACGGTTCGGTCCAGTCGAGCTGTCCCGGCATCCACTCCGGCAGGTAATGGCATGACAGATGACCGGCGCCTCGTTCCAGCACGCCGGGAATGCGCTTGCGCGGCATCAGGACAAACGCCGCCTCGGTGTTCAATTCCCTGGCGATCGCGCTGCCAAGGTCGCGGTGGATGCCGCCGACGACCTGTGAATCGGCGATCAGCGCCATCGGCATCGCGGTACTCGCGTCGACCACGATCTTCAGCTGAGGCAAGGCATGCGCCGGCAGCCACCATAACAAGGTAGCCGCACATGCCAACGCTTTCATCGCTACGCGCATTTCGCCTTTGCCTTTTCGCTACGCCGACCGTTACCGTGCTGCCGCGAGCGTCTCGCGCCATGGTCCCGCTCTCGATGCCAGCGCGATGACGCAAAACTGGCTCTTGCCTTTGCGCTTGGAGGCGTACAGCGCGGCATCGGCTTCGTGCGCCAACGAGTCGGCCGTTGCATCGGCGCCGCCGAGCGCCACGCCAATGCTGACCGATACCTGGATCGCTTTGCCGTTAGCCGAAAAAGGCGCTTTCAGCACGTCGAGGATTTTTCGCGCAACCGCTTCGCAGTCTTCGACCGTGCCGACGCCTTCAAGCACGACGGTAAATTCATCGCCGGCCAGGCGCGCGAGGATATCCGATTCGCGCAACGCCGACTTGACGCGCTTGCCGAACTCGATCAGCACCGCATCGCCGGCGCCGTGGCCATGGGTATCGTTAATTTTCTTGAAATTGTCGAGGTCAAGGTACATCAGGCCGAGCCGGGTGCCCTGGCGGCGCGACAGCGCCATCGCTTTTTGCAGGTGGAATTCGTACACGCGGCGGTTCGGCAGGCCGGTCAGCGGATCGGCGTTCGCCAGTGCCAGCAGCTGGCGCTCATGTTCGCGCGACGCGGTCGAATCGGTTGCCAGTACGTAGATGCCGACCACCTCGCCGTCGCGGTGGTGCGGAATGTACGTGGTATTCAAGATGCGCTCGTGTCCTTTGCGCTGTACCTTCGCTTCGAAGTTGGTCATGTGGCCGGCCAGCGCCTGCATCAGGCTGGGCTTTCGATCCTCGTAAAAGGCGGCGCCGAATACAGCTTCCATCGTATTGCCGATCATGTCGGCGTTGCGCTGTCCCAGCCACTCCTTGTAGACCGCATTGGCGAACTGAAAGCGAAATTCGACATCGAGGTAGGAAATCAGGACCGGCACATTATCGGTAATGGTGCGCAGCATCTGCTCGCTGCTGTGAAGCTTGTGCTCGACTTGAGCGCGCTGGCGGATTTCGCGGTTCAGCGCGTCGTTCTTTTCCTGCAGCGCCATGGCACGTTCCTGCACGCGCTTGTCGAGCGACGCGTTGAGCGCGTGCAGGGCGCTTTCGGCGGCGCTTCGCGCGACGATGACGGCGTCGTGATTGAGTTCATGCTCGACCAGTTTGGCCAATGACCGCAACATCGACAATTGCTCATCGGTCAAGTTGCGCGGCTTTGTATCGATGATGCACAGGGTGCCGACAGCGAACCCGTCATGCGATCGGATCGGCTGGCCGGCGTAGAAGCGGATGTGCGGTGTGCCGCGCACCAGTGCGTTGGCGAAAAATCGCGCATCTTGTAGCGCATCCGCGACAACCAGGGTCGCGTCGGCATCGACGGCAAAACTGCAGAACGAGAGCGAGCGGTGCGTTTCGCTGGCTGCCAGGCCGACGCGCGACTTGAACCACTGGCGGTCGCTGTCCACCAGCGAGACCAGTGCGATGGGCACGCCGAATGCCGCTGCGGCGAGCAGGGTGAACTGATCGAAGCGGTGTTCCTCGGGCGTGTCGAGAATGGCCAGGCTGCGCAGCGAGCGCAATCGGTAATGTTCTTTAGATAATGTATTTTCCATCAAGCACCGTAGAGTTGAGGTGCCTCTGGACGAGGCACGCAAAAAAGCATCCGGTGTTTGGCCCGATGGGCAGGATGTATTTTCCGCAGCGGGAAGTTGGCTGGATGCCTATGGTAGCGCGGCACTTGCCATAGGTACAGTTTTATCTGATTTTTGGCAATGAAAGCGCAGTGGCAACGTTGGCAACACGCCACTGCTGTGCTTGTTTTTTGATCTGGCACTAAACCGGTTTGCGCGGTAAGTCTAGTATTGGTTCTGGCGAGGTAGCAAAGAGGTCATGCAGCGGCCTGCAAAGCCGTCCAGACAGGTTCGATTCCTGTCCTCGCCTCCAGGATTCCGGATAGCCCACTTTCGAGTGGGCTATTTTTTTTGGGCGTCAACTACGTGTGAGGCGTCACTTTTTAAACGTATCGCCAAAAAAATCGCCCTTGTTCCACGTCGGCTTCGCGCCGGCGTTGGCAATCTCCAGCGCGATGTTGTAGTTCAGCTGCGCGAAGCGGGCGGCGGCGTCAAAATTGAACGGCAGGTTCAGGTCGTCGCTCGGCTGATGATAGTGTTTGGCGAGAAACTCTCCCCACAGCTTGGCGGCGTCCTCGTTCTTGTTGAACGAATTTTGCCCCGGCACCAGGAAAATCGACGGTACGCCCTGCCTGACAAACATGTAGTGATCGGACCGCGTGAACAGGCCTTGCGCCGGCCACGGATCGGGAATCAGCCCGACGCCCATCTTCTCGGCCGCCCGCGCGACCGAACCCTTCAGGCTGGAATGCTCGGCGCCGAACGCCACCACGTTCTTGAAATCGAAGGTCAACAGCGGCATGTCGAGGTTGACGTTGGCCACCATCGCGCCGGCCGGCACGGTCGAATTGGTGGCGAAATAGTCCGAGCCCAGCAAACCCTTTTCCTCGCCCGTCAGGGCGACGAACAGCACCGAGCGCTTCGGCCGGGTCGCCGACTGGCTGAACAGGCGCGCCGTCTCGATCAGCGTTGCCACGCCGGAGGCGTTGTCCATCGCGCCGTTGTAGATATTGTCGCCGGTCTTTTCCTTGACCTGGCCGATATGGTCGAGGTGGGCGCTGAAGACGACGTACTCGTTTTTCAGGCGCGGATCGCTGCCCTCGATCAGGCCGACCACGTTGCTGCTGCGAACTTCGCTCAGCACGCGCTTGTGCGACATCAGCATCGACATCTTCAGATCCATCTGCGGCACCGGCTTGTTGGTCGCCGCCAGCGCGTAGATGTCGTCGAGCCTGGCGTCGACCTGGGTAAACAGCTTTTTCGACGCGGCCAGGCTGAGCGCGACATCGTCCTGCAGCGCCGGCAGGCTGTGGGCCGGCTTGCCGGCCGCGTCGAGCCAGCTCATGCTGGGAAAGACGTTGCGTTCAAGTACTTTGGCGAACGGCATCGCCTTTTCCGTGTCGGGCGTCCACAGCGTGACCATGCCGACGGCGCCAAGTTGCGCGGCCAGCTTGCGTTTCTCGCGGCCGCTGCCGAAGTGGGCGCCTTCTTCGGTCGGGAAGCGGCTCGGCTTGCCTTGCAGGACGACGACGATCTTGCCCTTGACGTCGATGCCGGCGTAATCGTTGTGGCCGAAGCGGTCGGCGCGGATGCCGTAGCCGACGAACACCAGCGGCGCCGCCGCGGCCGCGCGCGGCTCGAGCACATCGGCGCCGATGACAAAGTCGGTATCGGCCGACAGCGGCTCGACGCCGGCGGCCGAGCGCAGTTCGACCAAGCTCGACCCGGGCACCGCGCGCGAGGCGCGCAGCGGCACGCTTTGCAGGTAGCTGCCCTTGCTGCCCTTCGGCGCCAGGCCGTACTGGGCAAACTGGGCGGCGACATAGTTGGCGGCGATATCGTAGCCGCGGGTGCCGGTGTCGCGCCCTTCAAGCAGGTCGTCGGCCAGAAACGCCAGGTGGGCGCGGATCGCCGCCTTGTCGGCCTTCGGCGCGTGGTCGGCGGCGTGCGCCGCGCTGCCGGCGGCCAGCAGCAGCATCGCAGCGGCCAGAGTGGAACGGTATCGCATTAGTGTGCTTTCTCAGTCGTGGTGCGGAATGGCCGCATGATGTCCTTGGCGATGCTCCAGCGGTGCACCTCGGACGGGCCGTCGTAAATGCGGAAGGCGCGCGCGTCGGCAAAGATGCGCGCGACGATCGTCTCATGGGTGACGCCCTGGCCGCCCAGCACCTGCACGCTGCGGTCGACCACGCGCCAGATCGCTTCCGACGAAATCACCTTCGCCACGCTCGATTCGTGCTTGCCGAGGTGGCCCTGGTCGAGCACCCACGCGCAGTGCCAGATCGACAGGCGCGTCACGTGCAGGTCCATCTCGTTGTCGGCCAGTTGGAAGCCGACCCCTTCGTGCTGGCCGAGCGACTTGCCGAACGCCTGGCGTTGCGCCGCATACCGCACCGCGACATCGTGCGCGCGGCGCGCCTGGCCGAGCCAGCGCATGCAGTGCGTCAGGCGCGCCGGCGACAATCGCACCTGGGCGTAGCGGAAGCCTTCGCCGGCCGCGCCGAGGATGTCGGCCGCAGGCACGCGCAGGTTCTCGAAGCGCACCACGCCGTGGCCGCCGGCAAAGCACGAGTCGAGCGAATCCATCAGGCGCTCGAGCACGATGCCCGGCTGGTCCATGTCGGCCAGGAACATCGTCGCGCTGCCGTCTTCCAGCTTGGCCATGATGATCGCGAACGCGGCGCCCTCGGCGCCGGTGATGAACCACTTGACACCGTTGATGACGTAGTCGTCGCCGTCGCGCACCGCGGTGGTGGCAAGCATGCTCGGGTCGGCGCCGGCGCCGGGCGACGGCTCCGTCATGCAAAAGCACGAGCGGATGTGGCCGGCGGCTAACGGGCGCAGCCAGCGTTCCTGCTGCGCCGGCGTGGCCACTTCTTCGAGCAGGTGCATGTTGCCTTCGTCGGGCGCATGGATGTTCAGCGCGACCGGGCCGAGCGGCGAATAGCCGGCTTCCTCGAACACGATCGCCTTGGCGCGGTGGTCCAGGCCGAGGCCGCCCATCGCCACCGACACGTGGCTCGACAGCAGGCCGGCCGCGCGGCCAAGTTCGACCAGCTCGCGCCGCAAGTCTTCGGTCGGGCCGTGCGGCGTGCAGCGCGGATCGGTTTCGAACGGAATGATCTTGTCGGCGATGAAGCTGCGGGTGCGCTGCTGTAGTTCGAGCAGCGCCGGAGAAAGCGCGAAGTCCATGGTAGTCCCGGTCAGGAGGTTGGGCGGGCCGGCGGATCGCCGCCCCGAAGTTGCTGCAATATTACTTCACTTGGCGGCGGGCCGTGGCTCGGCCAGCTGCGCCAGCACTTGCAGCTCGATGGCCGGCGGCCCCGTTCACAGTCCCAGCATGCCGCGCGCCGATGTACGCTTTAACAAGTTTCACCCGGCTGAGCTGATGCGCTGGCGAGCTCCTCTTTATCGGCGATTGCACGCGCTTTTACAAATGGTTGCGAATGAGTTTTTTTACCCCTTTCGCGTGCGCCCTCGGAGGAAGTAGTCTATTGCCATGCCTTACGTATGCACATTTAACTGAGCGCGCGCACCCTTCGCGCGCGTGGCGGCGCCCCGCTGGCGGCCGAAAGGCCAGCCCCCGGGCGACGCAATCCCAACCCAACAGGAGCCCTCCTTGTCCGACCTCAAAAATCCAAAGCCTGAAACTGTCATCAAAGTCATCGGCGTCGGTGGCGCCGGCGGCAACGCCGTCAATCACATGGCGTCTTCCGGCCTGTCCGACATCGAATTCATTTGTGCCAACACCGATGCGCAGGCGCTGTCGCACACCGGCGACGCCACCCGCATCCAGTTGGGCGAAAGCGGCCTTGGCGCCGGCAGCGACCCAGTCGTCGGGCGCGAGAGCGCCATCCGCGAGCGCACCATCATCGCCGACGCGCTCAAGGGCGCCAACATGGTGTTCATCACCGCCGGCATGGGCGGCGGCACCGGCACCGGCGCCGCGCCGATCGTGGCCGAAGTGGCGCGCGAGATGGGCATCCTGACCGTCGGCGTGGTCTCCAAGCCGTTCGAATTCGAAGGCGCGCGCCGCATGCGCGTGGCCGAAGAAGGCATCGCGCTGCTGTCGAAGTGCGTCGATTCGCTCGTCATCGTTCTCAATAGCCGGCTCGAAGAAGTGCTCGGCGATGACATCACCCAAAAGCAGGCGTTCCGCGCCGCCGACGAGGTGCTCAGCAAGGCCGTTACCGGCATCGCCGAAATCATCAACGTGCCCGGCATGATCAACGTCGATTTCGAGGACGTGCGCACCGTGATGCGCCAGACCGGCACGGCCATGATGGGTTCGGCCGAATACGCCGGCGAGGACCGCGCGGTCAAGGCGGCGGAGGAGGCGATCTCCTGTCCGCTGCTCGACGGCTCGAACCTGCATGCCGCGCGCGGCCTGCTGGTCAACATCGCCGCGTCGGAAGAAACGCTGAAGCTGCGCGAGACCAAGCTGGTGATGAACGTCATCTGCGCGCAGACGAGCGACGACGCGATCATCAAGTTCGGCGCCGTGTTCGACGATTCGCTCGGCGACGCGATGCGCGTGACAGTGGTCGCCACCGGCCTGTCGCGGCCGATGGAGGTGGCGCCGCCGGTGCAGCCGCCGATGTCGCGGCCGATGCCGGGCCAGCCCGGCTTGGGGCCGAACGTGGGCAACGCGGTGCGTGCCGGCGGCATGCGCACGGCCGCGCCGGCGTATGCGGCGAACCGCCAAAGCACGCTGCCTGCCGCTTCGCCGGGTTCGCGCCTGGGCACGGCGCCGCGCCATGCTGCTTCCAACAGCGGCGAGGAGACCGAGCCGACGGCGGCGTCGCAAACCGCGCAGCCGGGCAACCACTAAGGCTGGCACGCCGTCGCCGCGCTGGCCATTGCGCTCACCAGTACACCTGGTGCGACGCCGGCTTGGTCGCGCACAGCCACACCGCGGCGATGCGGTCGACCGTGCGATAGGCCGGGTTATCGAGCTCCTCGCCGAAAATGTCCGGATCGATTTCGTCGTACGTCCAGCGCATGTCGGCCCGCTCCAGGCGCCGCGCCACGTCGGCTCTGAGCGCGTCGACGCCGTCGACGATCGCCGCGGCCGTGTACAGCAGCAGCGAGCCGCCCGGCGCCAGCCTGCCGATCGCCGCGTTGACGATCGCCAGCGACAGCCCCGCGCCAAGGTCGCCGCCGCCGTTGCGGTAGGCACGCGCACCTTCGTCGACCAGGTAAGGCGGGTTGGCGACGATCAGGTCGAAGGTGCCGTCGACGTTGGCCAGCAGGTCGCTGTATTCGGGCAGCACGGCGCGCGTATCGGCCAGCAGGGCGTTGACGCGCGTGAGCGTCAGCGCGGCCGGGTTGATGTCGACCGCGTGCACCGACGCCGCTGGGCACATGCGCGCCAGTTCGATGGCGCCTGCGCCGGCGCCGCAGCCGATGTCGACGCAGCGGGTCACGCGCCGCGCCAGCGCCGGCACGCACGCGCGCAGCTGGCGCGCGAAGCGGTAGGTATCGGGTCCGAAGAACACCGAGTCGGCCGCCTCGGTGGGGAAGGCTGAATGGAAGTACAGCTGCTCGCCGAGCGACGACACGCGCAGCGTACTGCGCAAGCCGCTCGCACACTCTTCGATGACGCCGGCGTCGCGCATGGCGCCGAGGATCGCCTCGGGGATCAGCACCGGATTGAACGGGCGGTTCCAGCCGAACACGTCGGTCAGGCTGCGGGCGCGTGCGTTGCCGCGCCGGGCGTTGACGCGCGCGATGGTGGCCGGCGTCGGCGTGACGAAGTGATAATTGGCGCGGCGCAGCTGCTTGCCGAGTTCGACCAGGGCCATCGTCGCGGAGGGCAAGGCGGCGCTGCGCAAGGATGTCGTTTCTATTACGGGGAAATCAACCATCGGAGACTCCAGCAAAGATCGGGCCGCTACGGTTGGTAGCGAGGAGGATATATCGTAGCGAATTTACCAATCGCTCACCGTGGGTCTACCAGCCACATTCGTGTAGGAGCACTCCGGCACGGCGCGTTGCAATTGCCATGGCGAATTCGGCCTTTCCTACTCGAAACGCGCCTAAATTCCAGCAGTCAATTCAATTGAAATATTATCTCTAAACCATCTTGAGTTATCGAATCGTGCGCATTAACATTCGCCAAATATTGCACTGATGGCAGTGATAAAGCGTGTCGACGTTTTGAAGAAGGACGATGCAATTGGATTCGAAATTGAATAGTGCGGAAATGCATGCCCTGCAGTCTCTGGACACTTACCGCGACGGCGACCTGCCGCAGCGCCTGTTTGCCTACAACCTGGTGATGCGCCAGCCGTCGGGCGCCACCGTGCTGACCAGGCACGGCGAGCGCACCTTGTTTCGCCAGGCTTGCCTGGCAGCATTGCAGGCGCTTGACACCGGTGAGGCCACCGACATGGCGACCGGCGTCACAAAGTGGCTGCTGGCGAGCGGCTTCATCAAGGAAGCCGCCGGCGTCGCGCAGGCGCCATCGATCACGCCGCGCGGCAAACTGTGGCTGGCCTCGTTTGAGGCCGACGACGCCACCGCACAGGAGGAAGCGGTGCTGACGGCATCCGATTTCGCCCGGCGCCGCGCCTGACCGGTGCGCCGCTGGCGTCCGGCGGCAACGCCAATGACTCCCGGTTTTGATCCATATCAAGGAATTTTACAGTTGCCTTGCATAAACTTCGGCAAAGCAAAATTACTTGCTTCGTGGAAATTATGGAGTCATTGTGCGCACCAATCTGCCCGTTAGCGGCATCGAATACGAACTGAAGGACGGCCAGTCGATCGTCTCGACCACCGACATCAAGGGCAGGATCACCTACGTCAATCCGTGCTTCGTCGAGGTCAGCGGCTTTGAGCGCGACGAGCTGATCGGCAAGGCGCACAACCTGGTGCGCCACCCGGACATGCCGCCCGAAGCGTTCGCCGACATGTGGCACTCGCTCAAAGCCGGGGCGCCGTGGACCGGAATGGTCAAGAACCGCCGCAAGAACGGCGACTTTTACTGGGTCGTCGCCAACGTCACCCCGGTGATGGAACAGGGCCGCACGGTCGGCTTCATGTCGGTGCGTACCCGTCCCGACCGCGCCGACGTCCAGGCCGCGGCCGCGCTGTACCTGCGCATGCGGCAGGGCCAGGACCCCGGCATTCGGATTCGCGCCGGCGAGGCGGTGCGCAGGGGCCCGCGCGGCCTGCCTGCGCGCCTGCGCGCGCTGCCGGTCAGCGTGCGCCTGGCCGTGGTGATGGCGCCGCTGGCGCTGCTGATGGCGGCGCTGGCGCTCGCTGCCGCGCATCCGGTCGCGCGTATCGCCGCCATCGCCGGTGTGCTGCTGGCGCTGGCCGGCTGGCGCGATCTGCACCGCACGGTGGTGGCGCCGCTGCGCGCGGCGACCGACGCGATGCGTGCGCTGGCCGGCGGCGACCTGTCGCGCGACGTCGATGCCGGCGGCGCCGGCGACGGCGCCCAGCTGATGCGCGCGCTGCGCCAGCTGACGGTCAATCTGCGCGCCATCATCGGCGACGTGCGCACCAATGTCAGTTCGATCGAGACGGTCACGCGCGAGCTGGCCGACGCCAATGGCGACCTGTCGGAGCGTACCGAATCGCAGGCGGCCAATCTCGAACAGACGGCGGCCAGCATGGAGCAATTCGCGGCGACCGCGCAGCAAAACAGCGCCGGCGCGTTGCAGGCCAACGCGCTGGTCGAAGCGGCGGCCACCCTGGCCGGCCAGGGCGGCACCGCGGTCGCCAGCGTCGGCGCCACGATGGAGCAGATCAGCGCATCGGCGTCGCGCATCGTCGACATCATCAGCCTGATCGACGGCATCGCCTTCCAGACCAACATCCTCGCGCTCAATGCGGCGGTGGAGGCGGCGCGCGCCGGCGAGCAGGGCAGGGGCTTCGCCGTCGTCGCTGGCGAGGTGCGCAGCCTGGCGCAGCGCTCGGCACTGGCGGCCAAGGAAATCAAGACGCTGATCGACGAATCGGCCCGCCAGGTCGGGCACGGCGGCGCGCTGGTCGACGCCGCCGGCGCCACCATGACGCAGGCGGTCGGATCGGTGCGCGACGCCACCGCGCTGATGCACGACATCGCGCGCGCCGGCGTCGAGCAGGCTGGCGCCATCGCCCAGGTCAACGCCGCGATTAGCGAACTCGATGGCATGACGCGCCAGAACGCGGCGCTGGTGCGGCAATCGGCGGCGGCGACTGCCAGCGTCGCCGACGACGCGGCCGGCCTGGCCGAAGCGCTGTCGGTGTTCAAGCTGGAACGGCGCACGCTGTCCCTCGGCGGACGTGCCGTCCACATTCCAACCTCCACCGGGGTCAGTGCCGGCAATCGTACACAGCCTCGGCACTAAGGGGCGCTAATCCACCGGGGTCAGTGCCGGCAATTGAACACAGCCCCAGCACTAAGGGTCGCCTAACGATGGGGTCGTGTGCGATTGCCGGCACTGACCCCGGCGGGCAGACCCCGGCGGGCAAACCAGCTGCAGCGGCGCACGCTGGCTCTGGGCCGGCGTGCCGCTTGAACTTCTTGCCACTATTGCCAAAACCCTTGACGGGCGGTGCCTGCCGTTTTTGATGCATGTCAAGGATTTTGTAGCTCCGGATCAATACACTTGGCGACAATGAGGACATGGCCACGTTTGGGCATGGCCGGCCGCCGGAGTCAATTGATGTCACATGCAACAACCGCTTCCACCGTTCCGACGGTGCAGTTCGATGCCCAGCTGGTGCGCAAACTGAGTAAGCCTGGACCGCGTTACACGTCGTATCCCACCGCCGACCGCTTCAGCGCCGATTTCGGCTACCGCGACTACCTGCAGGCGGTGGCCGGCGTGCGCACGCGCGGCGCCGCCAAGCCGCTCTCGCTCTACCTGCACATCCCGTTCTGCGACACCATCTGCTACTACTGCGCCTGCAACAAGATCGTCACCAAACACCGCGACAAGGCATCGGTCTACCTGAGCTACCTGAAACGCGAAATCGACATGCAGGCGTCGCTGTTTGCCGGCATCAACCAGGTCAGCCAGCTGCACCTGGGCGGCGGCACGCCGACCTACCTGTCCGACGCGCAGATGGACGACCTGATGGCGCACCTGCACCGCCGCTTCCAGTTCGCCCCCGACGCACAGGGCGAATACTCGATCGAGGTCGACCCGCGCACCGTCGACCGCGAGCGCGTGCACAGCCTGCGCCGCCAGGGCTTCAACCGCATCAGCCTGGGCGTGCAGGACTACGACGACCAGGTGCAGCGCGCCGTCAACCGCGTTCAGCCCGAACACCAGACCCAGGCCATCATCGACGCCGCGCGTGACGCCGGTTTTCGCTCGGTCAGCATCGACCTCATTTACGGCCTGCCGAAACAGACCGCGATGAGCATGGCGCAGACCCTGGCGAAAGTGATCAAGGCCGGTCCCGACCGCATCGCCGTCTACAACTACGCCCACCTGCCGCGCCTGTTCAAGCCGCAGCGCCGCATCGCCGAGGCCGACCTGCCGAACGCCGAAAGCCGGCTCGACATGCTCGGCCTGTGCATCCGCCGCCTCTGCGAAGCCGGTTACGTCTACATCGGCATGGACCATTTCGCCAGGCCCGACGACGACCTGGCGGTGGCGCAGCAGCAGGGCCGCCTGCACCGCAACTTCCAGGGCTATTCGACCCATGCCGATGCCGACCTGGTGGCGTGCGGCGTGTCGGCCATCGGCGCGGTCGGCAGCACGTACAGCCAGAACGTCAAGACGCTCGAAGCGTACTACGCGCGCATCGACAGCAACGAGCTGCCGATCGAGCGCGGCATCGCGCTGACGATGGACGACCTGCTGCGGCGCTGCCTGATCCAGATGCTGATGTGTCATTTCGAACTGTCCGTTAGCGCGCTCGAACAGGCCTTTCCGATCGTGTTCGCCGATTACTTTGCGCCCGAAATCGAGCGGCTGCGGGTGCTGGCCGGCGATGGCCTGCTCACCGTCGGCCCGGAGTGGATCAGCGTGACGCTGAAGGGGCGCCTGTTGATCCGCAATATCTGCATGGTGTTCGACCGCTACCTGGCCGGCGAGCCGGCCGCGCCGCGCTTTTCGAGCACGATATAAAGGCGCCGCGATGAGTACCATCAGCCTGGCCCCGGTGTTCCTGGTCGGCCTTCTTGGCAGCGTCCACTGCGCCGGCATGTGCGGCGGCATCGTCAGCGCCTTCTCGATCGCGCCGGCGCGCCGCTTCCCGGTGGCGGTGGTGAGCCTGCGCAGCGCGGCGCCTGGACCGGCACTGGCGCGCGTGCTGGCCTATAACAGCGGCCGCATCGCCAGCTACATGGCGGCCGGCGCGCTGGCCGGCGGCCTGGCCGGCGCCGCGCGCACGCTGTCCGGTCTTGCCGTGATCGAAACGGCCGCCTACTGGCTGGCGAACCTGATGCTGGTGGTGCTCGGCCTGTACCTGATGGACGCCTGGCGCGGCCTCGCGCGCGTCGAGCAGCTTGGTCGCACGCTGTGGCGCCGCATCGAGCCGGCCACCGCGCTGCTGCTGCCGCTCGATTCGCCGGCCAAACTGGTGGCGATGGGCGCGGTGTGGGGCTGGCTGCCGTGCGGGATGGTCTACAGCGTGCTGCTGACGGCCATGCTGAGCGGCTCGGCGCTGTCCGGCGCCGCCGTGATGCTCGCCTTTGGCCTGGGCACCTTGCCGATGCTGCTGTCGATGGGGATGCTCGGCGCGCCGCTGCGCAACGCCATCGCCCGCCCGCTGGTGCGGCGCGCCTGCGGCCTGATGGTGCTCGCCTTCGGCGCCGTCGGCATGCTGCGCGCCGCGCGCGGCGTCGACCACGGCTGGATCGACGCGCTGTGCATCGCCGTGCCGGCTCTGCTGCCATGAGCGCCGTGCTGGCGCCGTGCGCCTGCTTTCACTGCGGCCTGCCGGTGCCGGCCGGCAGCCGCTGGTCGGTCGATGTCGATGGCGCCGCGCGCACGATGTGCTGCCCCGGCTGCGAAGCGGTCGCCGCCAGCATCGTCGCCAGCGGCTGCGCCGACTACTACCTCAATCGCACTGAATTTGCCGCGCCGGCCGACCTGGCCGCGCTGGCGCCGCCCGAACTGGTGCTCTACGACGCCGGCGCCGCGACCGATGACGCCGTCAGCGACGCCGTCTACTCGGTCGACGGCATCCGCTGCGCCGCCTGCGTGTGGCTGATCGAACGGCGCCTGCGTGGCGTGGCCGGCGTGCGCGCGGCCGACATGAACGTCACCACCGGGCGCCTGTCGGTCAGCTGGAACGACGCCGAATGCCGCCCCAGCACGATTCTCGGCACGCTGCGCCAGATCGGCTACGCGGCCTATCCGTTCGACCCGCAGCGCCACGGCGAGCAGCTCGAACGCGAGCGCAAGAAGCTGTTTCGCCAGCTGTTCATCGCCGGCCTGTCGATGATGCAGGTGATGATGTACGCGCTGCCGGTCTACCTGGCCAACGACGGCACCATGGACGCCGACATGACGGCGCTGATGCATTGGGCATCGCTGCTGCTGACGTTGCCGGCGCTGCTGTATTCGGCGCAGCCGTTCTGGCGCGGCGCCTGGATTGGCATCAAGACGCGCATGCCCGGCATGGACGTGCCGGTCGCGCTCGGGATCGCCGCCGCCGCCGGCGGCAGCATCGTCGCGCTGCTGCGCGGCGAGGGCGACGTGTATTTCGATTCGGTGACGATGTTCATCTTCCTGCTGCTTGGCAGCCGCTACCTCGAGCTGTCGGCGCGCCGCGCCGCCGCCGGCGCGCTGGAAAACCTGCGCCACGCGCTGCCCGCGGCGGCCGCGCGCATGGCGCTGTTCCCGGCCTCGCGCCGCACCGAACTGGTGGCCAGCAGCGCGCTGCAGGCCGGCGACGTGATCCTTGTGCGTCCCGGCGAAGCGGTGGCGGCCGACGGCATCATCGTCGAAGGCGACACCGACGTCGACCTGGCGCTGCTGACGGGCGAAAGCCGCGCCCAGCGGCGCGCCGTCGGCGACGAGCTGCCGGGCGGCGCCGTCAACACCGGCCAGCCGGTGCTGCTGCGCGTTACGCGCGCGGCGCGCCAGAGCACGATGGCGCTGCTGGTCGAACTGGTCGAGCGCGCCGGCATGGGCAAGCCGCGCATCGCGCAGTGGGCCGACCGCGTGGCGGCATGGTTCGTCGCAGCGCTGCTGCTGTTCGCCGTAGCGGTGTGGGTCGCCTGGCACCTGATCGATCCGGCGCGCGCCTGGCAGGTGGCGGTGGCGGTGCTGGTGGTGTCGTGCCCGTGCGCGCTGTCGCTGGCCACGCCCACCGCGCTGGCGGCAGCCACCAGCCGCCTGCTGCGCAGCGGCGTGCTGGTGGTGCAGCCGCACGTGCTCGAAACGCTGCACCGCGCCACCCACATCATCTTCGACAAGACCGGCACCCTGACGCGCGGCCAGCCGGCGCTGCGCGCCGTGCGCCTGTTCGGCGCGGCCGCGCGCGCCGACTGCCTGGCGCTCGCCGCCGCGCTGGAAGAATCGAGCACCCATCCGCTCGGCGCGGCGTTGCGCGCCGCCGCCAGCGGTCCGCGCCGCGAAGCGCGCGAACTGCGCCAAACCGCCGGGCAAGGCATCGAGGGCGTCGTCGACGGTGTGCACTACCGGCTTGGCAGCGCCACTTTCGCCGGCGCCGAACACCCAGAAGCCGGCGCGCCTTCCGACGACGCCTCGCTGGTGTTCCTGGCAGGCCCTGCAGGCGTGCTGGCCCGCTTCGAGCTGGCCGACGCGCTGCGCGAAGACGCCGCCGACGTCGTGCGCCAGTTCCAGCGCCGCGGCATGGAAGTGATCCTCCTCAGTGGCGACGCACCGGCGCTGGCCGCGCGCGTGGCCGGCCAGCTTGGCATCGCGCGCGCGCTGGGCGGCCAGATGCCCGAGCAGAAGCTCGCCTTCGTGCAGGCGCTGCAGGCGCAGGGCGCGGTGGTGGCGATGGTCGGCGACGGCGTCAACGACGCCGCGGTGCTGCGCGCGGCCGACGTATCGTTCGCGATGGGCGGCGGCAGCGACCTGGCGCGCATGCACGCCGACTGCGTGCTGATGTCGAACCGGCTGTCCGACCTGGGCGACTGCGCACAAACGGCATCGCGCACGCTGGCGGTGGTGCGCCAGAACCTGGCCTGGGCCACGCTGTACAACACCTGCGCCATTCCGGCCGCGGCGCTGGGCATGCTGAACCCGTGGATGTCGAGCATCGGCATGTCGGTCAGTTCGGCGGTGGTGGTGATCAATGCGCTGCGCCTGCGCGCGAAGGACTGACGATGGAAGCGCTATACCTGCTCATTCCCCTCAGCGTGTGCCTGGTCGCCCTGGCCATCTGGGTGTTCTTCGGCGCCTCCGACAGCGGCCAGTTCGACGACCTCGAGGGACCCGGCATCCGCGTCCTCCACGACGACGACAGCGTCGAATGATTCGCGGTCTGACCTATGGTCAGACCCCAAACCGACGAAGAAGTTTGGCCCTATCTGGGCCGATCTCGGCCAATTTGATTCACATCAAGGATTTTTGAACTGCAGAAATTTACTCTGCGTAGTGTCAACGATGTATTTTCAGGAGAGTAGCAGTGGACACAGGTTTGAACTACAACTACAAGATCGTCAAGCAGTTCACGATCGCCACCGTGGTATGGGGGGTGATCGGCATGCTGGTGGGCGTCGTCATCGCCGCGCAGCTGGCCTGGCCGGCGCTCAATTTCGACGTGCCATGGCTGACGTACGGGCGCCTGCGCCCTTTGCACACCAACGCCGTCATCTTCGCCTTCGGCATCTGCGGTCTGTTCGCCACCTCGTATTACGTGGTGCAGCGCACCTGCCAGGTGCGGCTGTTTTCCGACACGCTGGCCGCCTTCACCTTCTGGGGCTGGCAGGCGGTGCTGGTGCTGGCGACGATCACCTTGCCGATGGGTTTCACGCGCGGCAAGGAGTACGCCGAGCTGGAATGGCCGATCACGATCCTGATCACGGTGGTATGGGTGGTCTACGCGGTCGTCTTCTTCGGCACCATCGTCAAGCGCAAGGTCAAGCACATCTACGTGGCCAACTGGTTTTTCGGCGCCTATATCATCGCCGTGGCGGTGCTGCACGTGGTCAATGGCGCTTCCATGCCGGCATCGGCGATGAAGTCGTACTCGGCCTACTCGGGCGTGCAGGACGCGATGATACAGTGGTGGTACGGCCACAATGCGGTCGGCTTCATTCTCACCGCCGGCTACCTCGGCATGGTGTACTACTTCATCCCGAAACAGGCCGAGCGCCCGGTGTATTCGTACCGGCTGTCGATCGTCCACTTCTGGGCGCTGATCTTCACCTACATGTGGGCAGGACCGCACCACCTGCACTACACCGCGCTGCCTGACTGGACGCAATCGATCGGCATGGTGTTCTCGCTGATCCTGCTGGCGCCGTCTTGGGGCGGGATGATCAACGGGATCATGACCTTGTCGGGCGCCTGGCACAAGCTGCGCACCGATCCGATCCTGAAATTCCTGATCGTGTCGCTGTCGTTCTACGGCATGGCCACCTTCGAAGGCCCGATGATGTCGATCAAGACCATCAACTCGCTGTCGCACTACACCGACTGGGGCATCGCCCACGTCCATGCCGGCGCGCTGGGCTGGGTCGGGTTCATCACGATGGGATCGATCTATTACCTGATCCCGCGCCTGTCGGGCAAGAAGGAAATGTGGAGCGTGCGCCTGATCGACCTGCACTTCTGGGTCGCCACCATCGGCATCGTGCTGTACATCGCCTCGATGTGGATCGCCGGCGTGATGCAGGGCCTGATGTGGCGCGCGGTCAATCCGGACGGCACCTTGACGTACACCTTCGTCGAAGGCGTCAAGGCGACCTATCCGTACTACGTGATTCGCTTCGGCGGCGGCCTGCTGTACTTGTCGGGCATGCTGATGATGGCCTACAACACGCTCATGACGATGCGCGGCACGGTGGCGGTCGACCCGACCATCCCGTCGATCACGCCTAACAAACCGCACAAGACAGGAGCAGGTAATGAAGTTTTCGCATGAATGGATCGAGAAAAACCCGTGGCTGCTGATTGGCCTGGTGCTGCTGGTGATCTCGGTGGGCGGGCTGGTTGAAATCGTGCCGCTGTTCTTCCAGAAGTCGACCACCGAGCCGGTGGCGGGACTGAAACCGTATTCGGCGCTGCGCCTGGTGGGCCGCGACATCTACGTGCGCGAAGGCTGCTACAACTGCCACTCGCAGATGATCCGGCCGTTCCGCGCCGAGACCGAGCGCTATGGCCACTACTCGGTGGCCGGGGAATTCGTCTACGACCGGCCGTTCCAGTGGGGCTCGAAGCGCACCGGTCCGGACCTGGCGCGCGTTGGCGGGCGCTATAGCGACGAGTGGCATCGCACCCACCTCGACAGCCCGCGCGACCTGGTGCCGGAATCGAACATGCCGAACTACCCGTGGCTGGCGAAGGCGCGGCTGGTGCCGGCCGACGTGGTGCCGAAGATGCGCGCGCTGCAGCGATTGTCGGTGCCGTACAGCGAGCAGGAAATCAAGGACGCGCCGGCAACGCTGGAGGGCAAGACCGAGCAGGACGCGCTGGTGGCCTACCTGCAGGGCCTCGGTACGCAGATCAAGACAAGGAACTGACATGGCAATCGAACATATTTTTGACAGCGCGAGCAGCGTGATGACGGTGATCAGCTTCACCACTTTCGTCGGCATCCTGCTGTGGACCTTCGTGCTCAAGCGCGGACAGGATTTTGCGACGGCGGCGGCGCTGCCGTTCGCCGACGACGAGGAGGACAGCGGTCATGGCTGATTTCACCAACGGCTTCTGGGATTACTACATCGCCATCATCACGCTGCTGTCGATCGCCGGCTGCGGCCTGCTGCTGTGGTCCCAATCGAAGCACCGCGTCAAGGAGATCCCGGAAGGTTCGCCCGCAGGTCCCGGCACCACCGGCCACGTATGGGATGAAGACCTGACGGAACTGAACACGCCGATGCCGCGCTGGTGGATGTGGCTGTTCTACCTGACGATCGTGTTCGCGCTGGTGTACCTGGTGCTGTATCCGGGTCTGGGCAGCTACGCCGGCACCTTCGGCTGGAAGTCGTCGGGCGAATACCAGAGCGAACTGAAAAAGGCGGACGCCGAGTACGGCCCGCTGTTCGACCGCTACGCCAAGCTCGATCTGAAGACGGTGGCGGCCGACCCGCAGGCGCAGGCGATCGGCGAGCGGCTGTTCCTGACCTACTGCGCGCAGTGCCACGGCTCCGACGCGCGCGGCAACAAGGGCTTTCCGAACTTGACCGACGGCGATTGGCTGTACGGCGGCGACGCGGCGATGATCAAGACGACCATCATGCACGGGCGCAGCGGCATGATGCCGGCGATGGGCGCGGCGGTGGGCTCCGACAAGGACGTCGAGAACGTCGCCCATTACGTGCGCAGCCTGTCGAACCTGACCACCGATCCGATCAAGGTCGCCTTCGGCAAGCAGAAATTTGCCGCCTGCATCGCCTGCCACGGCGCCGACGGCGGCGGCAACCAGGCGATGGGCGCGCCGAATCTGACCGACAAGGTGTGGCTGTACGGCGGTAACGCCGACACCATCGTCGAGACGATCAACAAGGGCCGCAGCAACATGATGCCCGCGTTCGACGGCTTCCTCGGCGAGCCGAAGGTGCATCTGCTGGCAGCGTACGTGTGGGGCCTGTCGAATCAACCTGCGGCGGTACCGAAAAAATGAACGAGGCAGCGCCGCGCGAGGCAGTCATCAAGATGTACGCCAAGCGCGAGGAAATCTATCCGCGCGAGGCGAAGGGGCCGTATGCGACCCTGCGCTGGGCCTGCGTGTGGCTGACCCAGCTCGTGTTCTACGGCCTGCCGTGGCTGAACTGGAACGGCCGCCAGGCAGTGCTGTTCGACCTCGGCGAGCGCAAGTTCTATATTTTCGGCGTGGTGCTGTGGCCGCAGGACTTCATCTACCTGGCCGCGCTCTTGATCATCTGCGCCTTTGCGCTGTTCTTGGTGACGGCGGTGGCCGGGCGGGTGTGGTGCGGGTTCGCCTGCCCGCAGACGGTGTACACCGAGATTTTCATGTGGATCGAGCGCCAGATCGAAGGTGCGCGCAGCGCGCGCATCCGGCTCGACCGCCAGCCCTGGAGCATCAACAAGGCCGCGCGCAAGGTCGCCAAGCATTCGGCCTGGCTGGCAGTGGCGCTGTTGACGGGCCTGAGCTTTGTCGGCTACTTCGTGCCGGTGGAGCGGCTGGCCAGCGAGTTGTGGAACCTGCAGCTGTCGTCGTGGGAGACGTTCTGGGTGCTGTTCTATGCGCTGGCAACCTACGGCAACGCCGGCTGGCTGCGCGAGCAGGTATGCAAGTACATGTGCCCGTATGCGCGCTTCCAGAGCGCGATGTTCGATCAGGACACCTTGATCGTCACGTATGACGTGGGGCGCGGCGAACCGCGCGGCGCGCAGGCAAAGGCGGCGCCGGAAAAAAGCTTCGCCACGCTCGATCTGCCGAAAGCGGGCGACTGCATCGACTGCAGCCTGTGCGTGCAGGTGTGCCCGACCGGCATCGACATCCGCGACGGCCTGCAGTACGAGTGCATCGGCTGCGCGGCCTGCATCGACGCGTGCAATACGGTGATGGCCAAAGTGGACAAGCCGCCAGGGCTGATCCGCTATTCGACCGGCAATGCGATGGCGGGCGGCTGGAGCATGGCGCGGGTGCGGCGCCAGCTGGTGCGCCCGCGCATCCTGGTGTATTGCGCGCTGCTGGGGGCGATCGTGTTCGCCGTCGGCGCCGCGCTGGCGCTGCGCACGCCGCTCAAGCTCGACGTCATCCGCGACCGCGGCGCCATGGGGCGCGAAGTCGAAGACGGCGTCATCGAAAACGTCTACCGGCTGCAGGTGATGAACACGGCCGAAAAGGCGCACACGTTCCGCGTATCGGTGTCGGGACTCGACTCGATCAGCCTGGCCTCGGAGGAACTGGCGCGGCTCGAAGGGGCCAGCGCGCGCGCCGTGCCGGTGCGGGTGCGGGTGCCGCGCAGCGCCGCCGCGACCGGATCGAACCAGATCGAGTTTGTCCTCACGGCGCTCGACGACCCGGCGCTGAAGGTGACCGAAAAAGCGGTCTTCATCGTTCCGAAACCATGATCAAGGAAAGCTCCATGCCAATCGCATCGACTGTCGCATCCCCGGCCGCCGTGCCGGTCCGTCCGTGGTACAGCCACCGCTGGCCGTGGTTCCTGATGATCGGCCCCGTCTTCGTGCTGGTCGGCGGCGGCGTGGCCGGCTCGCTGGCGCTGTCGCGGCCCGATGCGATGGTGGTCGACGACTACTACAAGCAGGGCAAGGCGATCAACCAGGATTTGCGGCGCGACCGCGCGGCGACGGCGCTGGCGATCGCGTTCGAGGCAAGCTACGACCCGGGCGCCGGGGTGCTCAGCGGCGTGGTCACCAGTGGCGGCGCGCCGCTGCCGGCGCCGCTGCACATCTACCTGGCGCACCCGACCCAGCCGGGCAAGGACCTGCAGCTGCTGGCGCGGCCCGGCAGCGACGGCCGCTTCGCCGTGCCGGTGGCCAAGTTAGAGGCGACCCACTGGCAGGTGGTGGTGGAGGGCGCGCGGCGCGAATGGCGGGTGGCGCGCAGCTGGAGCTGGCCGCGCGAGAGCGCGCTGGCGATCCACGCCGACGCACCGACGGCGTCGGCGCCGTGAGGGGCACCATGCGGCGCCTGGCGATGACGGTGTTGTGGCCATCGTTCGTGGCGGCGGCGCTGGCGGAAGGCTGCGTGTTCTCGGTGTTCGATCCGGCCGACCTGGCTTACCTGGCGGAGTCCGGCATCACGCCGACGGCGGTCTACAGCGTCGGTTTTTTTGCGTTGTGGAGCTTGTGTGCTCTGTCGAGTTTGCTGACGATGTACCTGGTGGTCACGCCGGCCGACCAGAAGGCGCCGTTTTAATGGCGGGCTTTACGCCATTGGACTGCAGCGCTCGGTGCCGGCGGCCATTGCCTTGAGCAGCGCCGGCTGCAGCAGCGTCACTTCGCGCTTGTCGACCTTGAGCAGGCCCTGCTTCTTGAAGCGCGACAGCAGCCGGCTGATGCTCTCGATGGTCAGGCCGAGGTAGTTGCCGATGTCTTCGCGCGACATGCGCAGCTGGAAGGCGCTGGCCGAATAGCCGCGCGCGGCGTAGCGGGCCGACAGGTTGGTGAGGAAAACGGCGAAGCGCTGCTCGGCCTGCATATTACCGAGCAGAAGCATGACGTTTTGCTCGCGCGTAATTTCGGTGCTCATGATGCGGTGGAAATGGCGCAGCAAGGTCGGCACGTGGGCGAACAGGTGCTCGAGGCCTTCGAACGGGATTTCGCAGACCTCGCTGTCTTCGAGGGCGACGGCGTCGCAGTGGTGGCGTTCGCCGCTGATGGCGTCCATGCCGAGCAGTTCGCCGGCCATCTGGAAGCCGGTGATCTGCTCGTCGCCGGCGGCATTGACCTGGTACGTTTTAAAGTGGCCGAAGCGGATCGCGTACAGGCTGCGGAACGGCTGGTCCATCTGGTACAGGCGCTCGTCGCGGGCGATGCGCCGGCGCAGGCCGATCACTTCGTCGAGGCGAACGATTTCTGCAGCATCGAGGCCCATCGGCAGGCACAACTGGTGCATGCTGCAATTGGCACAACTCGCCTTGAGGGCAGTGATGTTCAACTGCGGCAGGGCGGTTAATGGGGAGGAAACTGACATTGGCGGCTCGAGTTGCGGCATGGCCGCGGCGCGGGTGCCTGCCATATTATACGCCCGCGGCAGAGCGTACGAATCGCAGTGGCGCCAATGCGCCGGCGATGTCGTCAATCGGTTGCGATAAACCGCGCACTCGTCGTGCATTCGTTGTGCACTCGTTGTGCACTCGTCAATACATCGGTGAGCTCAGCGCTCCTGCCAGCGTCCCATTGCCGCAAACGACAGCGTGACATGCCGGTTTGCCTGCGACAGAAAGCGGACTTCGGCGCTACTGTCTTGCAAATGCAACAACTGACCGGCCATCACGTCGTACATCGGCAAACTGCCGGTGGGCCGCGCGCACAGGTGGTAGCGGACGATGCCGTGTTCGCCGAGGACGTCGATGTTGACGGCCGAGTCGAGCCGGATGCGGTAGCGGTCGCCCGTGCTGCCCCCGATCACGTGGAAGTAGCCGTGGGCCTGGAATTCGCGGCGCTGCTCGGGGTTGAGCAGGCCGAGCAGGAGCGCCAGCGCCCGTTGCTCGGCATGCGCCCGTTGCAAAGCCTCCTGTCGCAGCTTTTCGCGCGTGCGCCGCGCTGCCTGCCACCATGCGGTGCAGCGCGCGAAAAGCCAGCTTGCCCGATCCAGGACTTGCAACTTAGCCTCCGACGATACGCGGCACCATGACCACTTCTTCCATGGTGGGATCGAACGCCGTGATCGCCCGCTTGGCGTCGGTGCCGCTGCTGGCGCCGAACGCCGCGTATCCCTGCTTGACCAGGCGGTCGAAAGTCTTTTGCGCGGCGGCTACTTCCCTGGAATTGGCCATGTTCCAGTTCATTTGCCGGTGCCCAGATTCGTCCATGATATTCATTGCGCCGATTGGCGATGCGTGTGCGTTATCCATCATTCCTCCTCAAGAGCTGAGACGTTACCGAACCACTACCTGCTGTAGACACCGGCGCAGTGGCCAAAGTCGCCCGTGATCAATCCGGAATTTGATGTAGATCAAAGAAATTTTTGAACAGTCAGCAGAATTGCTCGACAGCATTGGCAATCCTGCGGCCGTAGAGCAAGTACTTTCGGCGCTGCCATTGCTGACCCGAGCTACGGCGGTCGGCGCGGTGCGGGTCCGGCAGATGACCGATGATGGTATTTATTGCAACGTTAATTTTGTGGAATTCTATCCACAGATTCTGTGGGTAAGATGAACACAGAAAAGGCGCACATACCAGTACGGGTGGCCTAATTATCGGCCTGCCTAAAATTTGAGCAGGCGTAAGCACTCAGCATAGAAAAGGGGCGACGGCATCACTGCCGTCGCCCCTTGACCTATGGCGCTGCGATCAGCGCACGACCACGACCTGCACCGTCGAGCTGGCGCGGTTGCCGGCCGCGTCTTTCGCCACGACCTTGATGGCGTGCGGGCCGGTCATCCAGCGGCGTGTCTGCCAGGTGTAGGCGAGCGAGCCGCCCCTGCCATTGCTGACGAGGGCATTGTCGATGTAGATCGACTGCATCAGTGATGCCGTGCCGCGGTTGTCGGTGGCGCTGACGCTGATGGTGACGGCGCCGCTGACGGTGCCCGATACCGGGTTGTCGATTTTTACGGTCGGCGGCGTGGTGTCGGCCGTCGGCGGCGGCACCGCGTTGGCGACGCTGACCGACACCGGGCTCGACGCGGTGGCATTGCCGGCCTTGTCGTAGGCGGTGGCGACCAGCGTGTTCATGCCGTTCGGCACGCCCGCCGAATTCCACGCGAAGCTGAACGGACCGGCGATGTCGGCACCGACGACAGTGCCGTTGGCCTTCAGTTCGACCCGGTCGACGCCGACATTGTCGGTGGCATTGACGGCGACCGTGACGGTGCCGCTGACGCTGGAACTGGCCGCCGGCGAGGTAATCGCGGCGGTCGGCGCCTGGGTGTCGGCGACGACGACCCTGGCCAGCACGGCGCGCACGCCGGCGGCGGCGTCGACGCGGCCGTGGCCGAACAGTGGATCGCGCCCGGCCGCGCCGAGCGGCACGGCGGAGGCAAACAGCGCCTGCTCGATCGCCGCGCCGTCCAGCGACGGGGCGGCGGCCATCATCAGCGCGGCGACGCCGGCGGCAACCGGGCTGGCGAACGAGGTGCCGTTCCAGCCGTCGTAGGCGCCACCTTGCGACGTGGTCCAGATGCCGGCGCCGGGCGCGGCCAGCGACACGAAGCTGCCGTAGCTCGACCAGCCGGCCCTGGCGTCGGCCGAATCCGTCGCCGAGACGGCGATCAGCGTGTTCGAAGGCACGATGTTTTCATCGACGCCATTGTTGCCGGCAGAAACGAACACCAGGCCGCCCTTGTTCTTCATGTACTGCGCGGCGCTCTGGATGGTGGCGCTGCCGGCCAGCGGACCGTAGCTGACGTTGGCGATGCGGGCGCCGTGGTCGGCGGCCCAGGTAATGCCGGCGGCGATCGTGCTGGTGTAGGCGTAGCAACCGCCGCCGGCGTCCTTGTAGGCAACGCGGATCGGCATGATCTTGGCCAGCCCGGCAACCCCGGCCACGCCGGCGCCGTTGTTGGTGCGCGCCGCGGCCGAGCCGGCGACGGCGGTGCCGTGGCCGCAGACGTCGGCGGTGTCGGTGTTGTTGCCGTGCGTGTTGTAGCCCGGCACCAGGTTAGGCAGCAGGTCCGGGTGGCTGCCGTCGACGCCCGAATCGAGGATCGCGATGGTGACGCCGGCGCCCTGGGTGCTGTCCCAGGCGGTGGTGGCGCCGATCTTGCCGAGGTGCCATTCGCTGCCGGCATACGGATCGTTGACCGCCAGCGTGCTTTTGACGCGGCGATCGAGTTCGACGTACTTGAAGGCGGGGTGGCGGCGCAGGCGCTCGACGAGGGCTGCTTCCGAGGCGCCGGCGGGCAGCTCGACGATGTTCAGGTTGCTCTGACCCATCTTGCGGCGCTTGCCGCCACCGTGGGTCTTGAGGATTTTTTCCAGCTCGTCACCGGACAGGCCGGCACGCGCCTCGACCAGGATGCGGCCGCGGGCGTACTGGTGGACGCCATCGCTGAAGTCGGCGGCGGCAGCCGGCGTGACGGCGACCAGGATAGCGGCGGCGGCGCCGATGGCCGCGGCCAGCGGAGGCATCGACGGCGTGACGGAACGTTGGGTGAGACGGGTTTTCAGCATGCGTGGCTTTCCAGTGAGGAGGGCAAGGAGGATGCGGCGGATTGAAACTTGCGGCGATGGTAATGGCCGAGACTGGCAGCCGCAAGCCGCCAAAACGCCCGTGATGAGATCGACAATATCGGCTTGATAAGGCGCACTGACGAATATCGGCACCGGCCAATACTGTTCGGTAACTGTTTGATTACACGCGGCTTATTGAACAGCCGCACGTCTGGATGTTGTTCGCTAGGAAGGCTTAGATGGCGCGGCGAGAAGTGGTATTGCCGGCTTGTCGTTCAGGCAGCACGCGGCGGCGACGCGACCGGGGCGCGGACCGTACAATTGGTAACAAAAATGTTTGGCAACGTCCGAATGGGACAACGCGCGATGGCGCGCATGCGGCTGCGTGCCCCCTGCCGCTCAGGCCGCCAAAACGCAGTTGCGGCCGTTCGCCTTGGCGCGGTACATTGCTTCGTCGGCGCGGTGGATCGCCTGATCGAACCGTTCCAGCGGCAGCGAAGCGGCCACGCCGGCCGAGAACGTGATCCGCACTGACGGATCGATGTCGGCGACTGGCATTGCGGCGATGCGCGCAGCCATCCGCTCGATCACGGCAGTCGCCTCGTCGAGCCGCGTATCGGGCATCAAGAGCAGAAATTCCTCGCCGCCCCAGCGCGCCAGCGTATCGCCTGAGCGCAGCGTGGCGCCGGCTTCGCGGGCGAACGACTTGAGCACGGCGTCGCCGGCGGCGTGGCCGAACTTGTCGTTGATCGCCTTGAAAAAATCGATGTCGATCAGGGCGACGCAGACATGCTGCCGGGAGGCGGCGCGGCGGCTCTGTTCCAGCGCCAGCAAGTCGTTCATGTGGCGCCGGTTGGCCAGCAATGTCAGTTCGTCGGTCGTGGCCAGGGTGCGGATGGTGTCGACCGCCTCGACCAGCTGGCCGCGCAAGCGGTGCAGTTCGCCGGTGATGGCGGTGACCGACACCATGCCGAACGTGGTCAGCGCGAAGTACACGCATTCGTTGTACAGCGGGTAGTGCGCCGGGTTCGACAGCACCAGCGCCGTCATGGTCGCCGCCAAGCCTGCGACGGCGCAAGCGCTCAGCACGACGGTCTGGCGCGGGCGCAGCGAAAATGCGCAGAAGACGATGACCACCGGCAGCCCGATCAGCATGGCGCCACGCAAGGTGTCGAGCACCGCATACAGCACCAGGTCGAAGATGATGGCGAACTGCGCCTGACGCAGGGCCAGCTTCCAGTTCGCTATGTTGAGGCGAGGGGCACAGCGCAGCAGGATGTAAAACACCAGCAGGCTCGCCACGCCGAGCGCGGTGACCAGGTTGGCCTGGCTGGCCGGCACCGCGCCGGCCGCCTGCTCGTGCGCGACGATGGTCAGGCAGAAGCCGTACACCAGCGCCGTCGAGGCCCAGTACGCCATGACGCGGCGCATCTTTGGCGTCGCCCCGAACACGAGCCTGGTGAGGGTTTGGAGCAGTCGCATTGCGTTGCTATTGTTGCTGGTGAGAATTCGTTAGTCTACAAGAGTGCCCATAAGTAGCAAGTAGAAATTGCACGAAATACTGCACGGCGGGTCGGCCACGCCGCCAGGCGATCGCCAGGTGACGGTTACGGCGAGAGCGGCAACGTCGCGCGGCAAACTGGGCGATAATGAAACGACATGCCTCCCTTGTCATATTGCCTACAAACTTGATCGAAAGGTTCGCGATGAGCGATCTGTCCGTATTCCCGATTTCCAGAAAGTGGCCGGCTGCCCACTCCGAACGGCTGCAGCTGTACTCGCTGCCGACGCCGAACGGCGTGAAGGTGTCGATCATGCTGGAAGAAACCGGCTTGCCGTACGAGCCGCACACCGTCAGTTTCGAGACGAACGACCAGATGACGCCCGAGTTCATGTCGCTCAATCCGAACAACAAGATCCCGGCGATCATCGACCCTGACGGGCCGGGCGGCGCGCCGCTGGCGCTGTTCGAGTCCGGTGCGATCCTGATCTACCTGGCCGAGAAGACTGGCCGCTTCATGCCGCAGGACGCGGCCGAACGCTATCAGGCGATCCAGTGGGTCATGTTCCAGGTCGGCGGCATCGGGCCGATGTTCGGCCAACTCGGCTTCTTCCACAAGTTTGCCGGCAAGGATTACGACGACAAGCGGCCGCGCGACCGCTACGCGGCCGAAACGAAGCGGCTGCTTGGCGTGCTCGAAGGCCACCTCGCGGGACGCGACTGGATGGTGGGCAAGGACTACTCCATCGCCGACATTGCCATTTTTCCTTGGGTGCGCAACCTGGTCGGCTTTTATGCCGCCGGCGAGCTGGTCGGCTTCAGCGAATTTCCCAACGTCCAGCGCGTGCTCGACGCGTTCGTCGCGCGGCCGGCGGTGGCACGCGGGCTGGAGATTCCGAGCCGCACGCCGGCGGCCTGACGCCAGTTTGCATCAGGTAATCAACGCGGCCCCTGGCACTCGGGTCCGTTGTTTGCCGCCAGCAGGTAGGCGACCAGGGCGCTGCGTTCGGCACGCCTGGGAACGGCGCCTTCGGTCATGGTGGTGCCGGGAACGGCCTTGCGCGGATCGGTGAGCAGCCGGTCGAGCGTGCGGGCGCTCCAGACAATGTCGGCGCGCTGCATCGCCGCCGAATAGTCGAATCCCGGCATGCTGCCGGCACGCCTGCCGATCAGGCCGCACAGGCGCGGCCCGTTGATGTCGTAGTTCATCGAGTGGCAGCCGGCGCAGCGCGCGAAGGCGGCTTTGCCGAGCTTGAGGTCGGGTGGCGCAGCCAGTGCGTTCGTGGCGCCGGCCAGTGCCAGCGCGATGATCAGCTTAGAAGTGTGCATGCTTCTTGGACGCCGCCGGTGCGCCACCGTTCCCGCGGTATTCAGACGCGGTGTCGCAAGCGCTTGCGAAACGGTCGACTATACTTTCTTGACGAACTCGGTCTTCAGGCTCATCGCGCCGAAGCCGTCGATCTTGCAGTCGATGTCGTGGTCGCTGTCGACCAGCCGGATGTTCTTGACCTTGGTGCCCATCTTGACGGTGCCGCCCGAACCCTTCAACTTCAAGTCCTTGATGACGCTCACGGTATCGCCGTCCTGCAGCACGGTGCCGGACGAATCGCGGTACACGCGCGCGCCTTCCTCGACGCTTTCGACGGCCGCCGTCGCGCTCCACTCGTGGCCGCATTCAGGACACACCAGCTGGGCGCCATCGTTGTAGGTAAATTCGGATTTGCAGTTGGGGCAGGGAGGCAGCGCGCTCATCGAGGTCCTTGTAGAGACAGGCGAAATGCCTGAAAACACACGCAGTATACAGCGCCTGCGCTGACCCGGTCAGTATCGACCGGGCGCCAACGCGCATCTGCAAAGCGTGATAAATTAGTCGAGATGTTCCGCATCTGCGGAATCCCTTCGGAGCAGTCTGATGCTTGGTTTTACAGCGCTGGAACTGGCGCGCATCCAGTTCGCTTTCACGATGTCGTTTCACATCCTTTTCCCCGCCATCACGATCGGACTGGCCAGCTATCTGGCAGTGCTCGAACTGTGCTGGCTGCGCACCGGCCGCCAGGTCTACGTCGACCTGTACCAATACTGGCTCAAGATTTTTTCGGTCAACTTCGGCATGGGCGTCGTCTCCGGTCTCGTCATGGCCTACCAGTTCGGCACCAACTGGAGCGGCTTTTCCGAATTTGCCGGCAGCGTCACCGGACCGCTGCTGGCATATGAAGTGCTCACCGCCTTCTTCCTCGAGGCCGGCTTTCTCGGCGTGATGCTGTTCGGCTGGACGCGCGTCGGCCCCGGCCTGCATTTCCTTTCCACTTGCATGGTCGCGCTCGGCACGCTGATCTCGGCCACCTGGATCCTCGCCTCCAACAGTTGGATGCAAACGCCGCAAGGCCACGCCATCATCAACGGCGCCGTCGTGCCGCAGGACTGGCTGGCGATCATCTTCAACCCGTCGTTTCCGTACCGGCTCGTGCACATGAGCGTGGCCGCTTTCCTGTGCACGGCGCTGTTCGTCGCCGCCGCCGCCGCCTGGCACCTGCTGCGCCGCAACGATACGCCGGCGGTGCGCAAGATGCTGTCGATGGCGATGTGGATGATCGTCATCGTCGCGCCGATCCAGGCAGTCATCGGCGACTTCCATGGCATCAATACGCTCAAGCACCAGCCGGCCAAGATCGCCGCGATGGAAGGCCATTGGGAAAACAAGCCGGGCGAGGGCCTGCCGCTGATCCTGTTCGGCGTCCCCGACATGGAAGCAGAAACGACCAGGTACGCGGTCGAGATACCGCGCCTTGGCAGCCTGATCCTCACGCACAGCCTGGACGGCCAGATCAAGGGCCTGAAGGAGTTTGCCAAGGAAGACAGGCCGCCGGCGCAGATCGTGTTCTGGTCGTTTCGCATCATGGTCGGCCTCGGCTTTGCGATGATCGCCCTTGGCCTGTGGAGCCTGATCGGGCGGCGCGGCAACAAGCTGTACGCGTCGCGCCCGTTCCTGTGGGCCGCGCTGCTGATGGGGCCAAGCGGCCTGGTCGCCATCCTGGCCGGCTGGGTCACCACCGAAGTGGGGCGCCAGCCGTGGGTGGTGTACGGCTTGCTGCGCACCAAGGACGCGGTGTCGGCGCATGCGCCCGAATCGCTGGCGCTGACGCTGGGCCTGTTCATCATCGTCTACCTGTTCGTGTTCGGCACCGGCATCGCCTATGTGCTGCGCCTGGTGCGCGGCGGGCCGACTCACTTTGACGCTTCTGTCCATCCGCCCGAAGGCGGACCGGGCCACGAGCGCACGCCGGCGCGGCCGATGTCGGCGGCGCTGAACGACTCGGAATCGAAAGCGGGGAACTAACTGATGGGCATCGATCTTCCGGTCATCTGGGCCATCATCATTTTCTTCGGCGTCTTCATGTACGTGGTGATGGACGGCTTCGACCTTGGCATCGGCATGCTGTTTCCGTTCGTGCCGGACCGCCACGACCGCGACGTCATGATGAATACCGTCGCGCCTGTGTGGGACGGCAACGAAACCTGGCTGGTGCTGGGCGGCGCGGGCCTGCTGGCGGCATTCCCGCTGGCGTATTCGATCATCCTGTCGGGCCTGTACCTGCCGCTGATCTTCATGCTGCTCGGCCTGATCTTTCGCGGCGTCGCTTTCGAATTTCGCTTCAAGGCGCTCGAGCACGAACGCCACGTGTGGGACAAGGCGTTCATCGGCGGCTCGGTGACGGCGGCATTTTTCCAGGGTGTCGCGCTCGGCGCCTTCTTGCAGGGCATTCCGGTCAACGGGCGCGTCTACGCCGGCGGCCCGCTCGACTGGCTGGCGCCGTTCCCCTTGCTGTCGGGCGTGGGCGTCATGATCGCCTACACGCTGCTCGGCAGCACCTGGCTGATCATGAAGACCGAGGGCGACCTGCAGCAGCGCATGATCCATGTGGCGCGCCCGTTCAGCCTGATGCTGCTTGGCGCCATCGCCGTGGTCAGCGTGTGGACCCCGCTGACCCATCCCGAAGTGGCCGCGCGCTGGTTCAGCTTTCCCAACCTGGTGTATTTCGCGCCGGTGCCGCTGCTGGTCGGCGTCGGCATCTTCTGGCTGCTGCGCTCGCTCAAGGGCGCGCCGCACCGCAGCCCGTTCGTCGCCGCGCTCGGCCTGATCTTCCTCGGCTACACCGGCATGGCGATCAGCATCTGGCCGAACATCGTGCCGCCGTACATCACCATCTGGACTGCGTCGTCGCCGCCGCAAAGCCAGGGCTTCGCGCTGGTCGGCACGCTGTTCATCCTGCCGTTCATCCTCGGCTACACGGTGTGGTCGTACTACGTTTTCCGCGGCAAGGTGCGCGTGGGGGAGGGCTACCATTGAAGCGCAAACGCTGGCTCTCGCGGATCGGCTGGCTGCTCGTCATCTGGGCGGCCAGCGTGGCGGCGCTGGCGCTGGCGGCGGCGCTGATGCGCCTGTTGATGCGCGCGGCCGGCATGTACTGACGGCGCACGCGCGGTCGCGCTGGAACGCGCCCGTCCGTGGCACAATGGACATTCCTTCCCCACGCCCGCACTGGAGACTGCTCGATGAACCCGTACCAACGCTTTGTCGACGCCCGCGACTTCCTGCAACGCCACCGCAACGACTATGACGCCGCCTACAGCGGCTACGTGGCGCCGGCGCTGACGACGTTTAACTGGGCGCTCGATTTTTTCGACGTCCAGGCGCAGGGCAACGACAAGCCGGCGCTGTGGGTGGTCGGCGAGGACGGCAGCGAAGGAAAAGTGTCGTACGCCGAAATGTCGGCGCGCTCGAACCTGGTGGCCAATTACCTGCGCGAGCGCGGCGTCAAGCGCGGCGACCGCGTGCTGCTGATGCTGCCGAACCGGGTGGAGCTATGGGAAATCATGCTGGCCGGGATCAAGCTCGGCGCCGTCCTGGTACCCACCAGCATGCTGGCCGCGCCGGCCGACCTGGCCGACCGCCTGCACCGCGGCGCCGTGCGCCATGTGATCGCGCAGGCGTCCGAGTGCGCCAAGTTCGCCGGCCTGGCGGGCGACTTCACCCGCATCTCGGTGGGCGGCAAGTGCGACGGCTGGTTCGCGCTCGGTCGCAGCGCCGGCCCCGATGCTGCTTTCGAGCCCGATGGGCCGACCATGGCGACCGATCCGCTGCTGCTGTATTTCACTTCCGGCACCACCGCCCAGCCGAAACTGGTGATGCACAGCCACCAGAGCTATCCGGTTGGCCACTTGTCGACGATGTACTGGATCGGCCTGCAGGAGGGCGACGTCCATTGGAACATCAGCTCGCCCGGCTGGTCGAAGCACGCCTGGAGCTGCTTTTTCGCGCCGTGGAACGCCGGCGCCACGGTGTTTGTCTATAACTACGAGCGTTTCAGCGCCAAGGCCGCGTTCGACGTGATCCAGCGCTGCGGCGTGACGTCGCTGTGCGCGCCGCCGACGGTGTGGCGCATGATGATCCAGGAAGACCTGGCGGCGTGGCAGCTGCCGCTGCGCGAACTGGTTGGCGCCGGCGAGCCGCTCAACCCTGAAGTCATCGAGCAGGTCAAGCGCGCCTGGGGCATTCGCATCCGCGACGGCTTCGGCCAGTCGGAGACGACCGCGCAGATCGGCAACTCGCCAGGCCAGCTGCTCAAACCCGGCTCGATGGGGCGGCCGCTGCCCGGCTACAGAATCACCTTGCTCGACGCCGACGAACAGCCGGCCGACGAGGGTGAAATCGCCGTCGACATGACGGCCGACCTGGTTGGCCTGATGCTCGGCTACGAGGGCGAGCTTGACAAGAACGCCGAGGTCATGCGCGACGGCTACTACCATACCGGCGACGTCGCCACGCGCGACGCCGACGGCTATTATTTTTACATTGGCCGCAATGACGATGTTTTCAAGTCGTCCGACTACCGCATCAGCCCGTTCGAACTCGAGAGCGTGCTGATCGAGCACGACGCGGTGCTGGAGGCGGCCATCGTGCCCAGCCCCGACGCCTTGCGCCTGGCGGTGCCGAAGGCGTTCATCACCCTGCGCGCGGGCGTGGAGCCGGGCAACGAGGTGGCGCAATCGATCTTCGCGTTTGCGCGCGCGCGCCTGTCGCCGTACAAGCGGATCCGCCGCATCGAGTTTCGCGAGCTGCCGAAGACAATCTCTGGCAAGATTCGTCGCGTCGAACTGCGCAAGCAGGAAACCGCCGGCGCAGAAGACGCGCGGCCGGCCGCCGAGTACCGCGAAGACAATCCATCGTAACCCCTGCTATTTTCACCATTTACCCATTGTTCCATGACCACTACCAAGAGTTCGAAGTCAACAACCAGCACGCCGCCGTGCAAGGTCCAGCTGTCGCCGGTGCACGGCAACGGCGTGTTTGCCACCCGTAAGATCGAGGCGGGCGAGCGCATCATCGAATACACCGGCGAGCGCATCGACTGGCCGGAGGCGCTGCGGCGCACCGAGGCGAGCGACGGCCCGCTGAACCACACCTTCTATTTCAGCCTCGACGACGGCAACGTCATCGACGGCGGCAGCCGCGGCAACGACGCGCGCTGGATCAACCACGCCTGCGAGCCGAACTGCGAAGCCTACGAGGAAGACGGCCGGGTCTTCATCCACGCCCTGATGGACATCGACGCCGGCCAGGAGCTGAACTACAACTATGCGCTGGTGTACGAACCGCGCCACACCAAGGCCGTCAAGGCGGCGTTCGCATGCCGCTGCGGCGCGCCCGGCTGCCGGGGCACGATGCTGGCGCCGAAAAAGCGCAAGTCGCGCGCCAGGGCTGCCGCGTAGGCTTGGTCCGGTGTTCAGGATTGCGCCTGAATTGTTCGGCCGATATTGGAGGGTGCGGCAGACTGTGTAATACTGGCACGTCGTTACCCAACTGCAACTCTATCCATGGCCGATGTGCGCCCGCTGCCTTCCACGCTGAAGCTTCGGCTGACCGCGGTCGTCGCCGTGCTGGTGCTGGCGGCGACGGGGCTGGTGACGATTCTGGTGCGCGGGATGGCCGAGCGCGACATGAAGGGCGTCATCGGCGCCCAGCAGTTTGCCGTCGTCTCGAGCGCGGCGGCGTTCATCGATGATCGCCTCGAAGCGAAAAAGCAGCTGATGGTGGCGCTGGCAAAGGGCATGCCGCCGGCTGCACGCAGCGACCCGGTGCCAGGTGCAGGCCTTTCTCGACGCGCGCGTCGGCCTGCTTGACGAGTTCCTCAACGTGACCGCACTGGGCCCGGATGGGCGCCTGCTGGCGACGCTGCGTCCGAGCGCGACCGGGAAGCCGTTCAGCGCGCTCGGCAAGCAGTATTTCGACGAAACGTTGGCAAAGAAGCGCGCCATTGTCTCGGCGCCGCTGCGCAACGTTCTGTCGGGCGCCCCGATCGTGCTGGTGACGGCGCCGCTGTACGACGAGCAGGGCAAGCTGTGCTGATGCTTGCCGGCGGCATCGAACTGCAGCGCACCGCCTTCCTGCGCCAGATCGACCTGCTCAAGCCTGGCAAGACCGGCTTCGTGTTCATCATGACCGGCGCCGGCATCCTGGTTGACCATCCCGACCGCACGCGCCTGATGCAGCACATTCACCAGCGCCCCGGCATCAACAACGCCACCAAGATGGCGGGGCGCTCGCTGGCGGAGGTGTTCGGCGCCGAGGCGTGCGTGCTGGCCAAGCCGCACCTGGAGGCGGCGTTCGACGGCCAGGCCGTGACGTACGAAAGCAGGACGGCGCTGGCGGGCCGGGCCAGGATCCTCGAGACGACCTACGTCCCCGACATGCAGGCCGACGGCAACGTGGCCGGCGTGTACGCGCTGGCGCACGACACCACGCGCATGAAGGAGGTCGAGGAAAAGCTGATCCAGCTGACGCGCGTCGACAGCCTGACCGGCATCGCCAACCGGCACATGTTCGTCGAGGCGCTGCACCTGGCGATCGAGCGCGCGCGCCGCAGCGGCGCGCCGATGGCGCTGGCTTACCTCGACATCGATCACTTCAAGGCGATCAACGACACCCACGGCCATGCGCTGGGCGATGACGCGCTCAAGGAGTTCGCGCCGCGCCTGAGCGTCGACGTGCGCGCCACCGATACCGTGGCGCGATTGTCGGGCGACGAATTCGTCATCATCTTCGAAGACCTCAACAGCGAGCAGGAGGTGACGGCGGCGGCGGCCAAGATCATCGACGCGGTGCGGGCGCCGTTCGCGGCGGGCGACGTGCGGCTGGCCGTCACCGCCAGCGTCGGCATCGCGCTGTTTCGCGGCCAGGGCCAGAGCCATGAGGAGCTGCTGGCCAACGCCGACAGCGCGCTGTACACGGCCAAGCGCAACGGCCGCGACGGCGTCAGCGTGCACGGCTGGTAGCCGTGCGCCTTTGCAGAAGTCGCCGCACATCGCGCGTTTCACGGCGAGCCAGCTCTCACAGCCCGACTGGGTAGGTCTCTGGCGCTTCGCCCTTGTCCCAGTGGCTGGTCGGTTCTAGCGGGTGCACCGCGTCGGTCGTGTCGATGTGGATCATCGCGTCGAACTGATGCGGCAGCCGCGCGCTGAAGTAGTGGCTCTGGCGCTCGGTGCGCGGCAGGTACAGCACGCCGATGGCGCGCTGCAGGCGTGCCTCGAGCAGCGCATCGCGCGCCGCGCTGCGTGGACGCAGCGGCAGCATGAAGTTGCCAAGGCCGGTCTGGTGGAACAGGTCTTCATAGCTGCCCGCCAGCGCCGGACGCACCTGCTTGCGCTCGGCCGGGCCGTCCCAGTCGGAGGCGGCGGTGACCCAGCCGTCATAGGTGGAGAAGCCGACCAGGAAGGCGTCGTCGCCGTAGCGCTTGCGCGCCAGTTCGCCCACCGTCCATTCGCCGAGCCGGCCGACTTCGGTGGCGCGGGCATCGCCGACGTGCGAGTTGTGTTCCCACACCACCACCTTGGCCGGCACGCCGCGCGTCTGCGCCAGGTGCTCGGCCAGCGCATCGAGCGTTTCGGCCATGTGGCGGTCGCGCAGGTTCCACGACGACACGCGGCCGCGGAACATCGTGCGGTAGTACTCCTCGGCGTTTTTCACCAGCCGCGCATTTTGCTGCGCGTAAAAGAAAGCGTCGCTGGCGCCGATGCCGTCGCGCTGCATGTCGGCAGCGGCGCGCTGCTGGATCTGTTCGAGTGTGGCGACGACTTCGCGCTGGCACGATTCGGAGCTGCCGAGTCCGGCGGCGTAAGCGTACTGCTGGCTGTCGTCGCCGTAGTGGTCAAAGCAGGCGTAGCGCTTGCGCGCTTCTTCGGCGCCGGCCGGGTCGACCTGCTGCAGGTAGCGCAGCACTTCCTCCATCGACGTAAACAGGCTGTACAGGTCGAGGCCGTAGAAGCCGGTGCGCGCGGCCCCCGGGCGCGCGTCGTTATACGCGCGCAGCCAGTCGATGAAATGCACGACGTCGTCGTTGCGCCACATCCAGCTGGGGAAGCGGCGAAAGCCGCCCAGCGCGCCGACCGCATCGACATCGCCGCCCTCGGCGCGCACGTAGCGGTTGACGCGGTAGGCGTCGGGCCAGTCGGCTTCGACGGCGACGGCGATAAAGCCCTTTTCGCCGATCAGGCGCTCGGTGATGCGCGCGCGCTGTTCGTAAAACTCGTGGGTGCCGTGGGTGGCTTCGCCGAGCAGCACGAAGCGGGCGTCGCCGATCAGGTCGAGCAGGGCGTCGTAGTCGCCGGCGCCGCCGTCGAGCACGTGGGCGCTGTCGGCGATGGCGCGCGTCAGCGCGGCAGTGTCGGTGGCAGAAAATGTGCTTGTCGGCATGGCGATCTCGCTGCTCAGTCAGTTGCGCCGGCACGGAGCGCCTGCCGGCGCCAGGCGAGCGCCAGCAGGTCCTGCACTTCCTCGTCGCCGGTCTGGTCGAAGTGGCGGTACCACTGACTGACGGCGTGAAAGTGCTCCGGCGTGGCAAGGCAAACCATCTCGTCGACTTCGGCGGCCAGCGCTTCGACGCTTTCGGGCGGGCCGACGGGCGCCGCCACCACCAGGCGCGCTACGCCGGCGCGGCGCACTATTTCGATGGCGGCGCGCAAGGTCAAGCCGGTGGCGATGCCGTCATCGACGAGGATGACACAGCGCCCGGCCAGCGCGGGAGCGGGGCGGCCGGCGCGGTAGAGACGGTCGCGGCGGGAAATTTCGGCCAGCGCGCGCTCGCTCGCCTGCTCGACATCGTCGGCGCTGACGATGCCCGATTCGACCAGGCCGGCCTGGAGCACGCGCACGCCGCCGGCGCCGACCGCGCCAATGGCATATTCTTCGTGGCCCGGCATGCCGAGCTTGCGCACCAGCATGACGTCAAGGTCGACGCCAAGCGCTTCGGCAATGGCGAAGCCGACCGGCACGCCGCCGCGCGGCAATGCCAGTACCAGCACGTCGGGCCGGTTGGCGTATGTCGACAGCCGCTGCGCCAGTTGTTTGCCGGCATGGCTGCGGTCCTTGAAACGGTCTGCGCTGGACATCGGGCGCCTCTCGTGGAGCAAATGCATTCGACAACGATGGCGAGGGACAGTTGCAGGAATTTGATGGAAGGGCGCCGCGGCGGCGTGGCCGCGGCGCCCGGATTGGGCGCTTACTGGATCGTCAGCTGCCTGGCTGCGCTGGCCTGCTTCTTCGGCAAGGTCAGCCTCAGCAGGCCGTCTTCGAGCCTGGCTTCGGCGCCGGCGTCGTCGACCTCGGTGGGCAGAACGAAGCTGCGCACGAACCTGCGGGTGATGCGCTCGCGGTGGACAACGCTTTCGCCTTCACGCTGTTCGCCTCTCTGTCCGGCCGCGGCCTCGATGGTCACGCGCGGGCCGTCGACCGAGACCTTGACGTCTTCTTTCTTGACGCCGGGCAGTTCAGCCTCGACGCGGAATGCGTTATCGTCTTCGGCGACGTTGACGCGCGGGCTGGTCTGGCCTTGCTCCGGAAAGCGCCCGGCCGCGGCAGCCTGCGCCACCGGCGCGATGAAGTCCTCGAACATGCTTTCGACCATCCGGCCGAGCTGGTCCTCGATGGAGCTGGGACGATAGCGGGCCAGCGGCGAACCTGTCCTTCTGGTGAGATTCATGGCAACCCCCTCGATATCAAGTGTTGATGGGCGTGACACGACGCGCCGCGCCCGCACTGTCGTTATATGACAGGCGAGCGGGGTTTTCAAGAGGCGCGGGGAGTGCTGCGGCGGCGTCAGCCGAGGTTTTCACGGTGGAAGCGCAGGTGGTCCTCCATGAAGGTGGAGA
Organism: Massilia eurypsychrophila; assembly: GCF_002760655.1. Classification (GTDB taxonomy): domain Bacteria; phylum Pseudomonadota; class Gammaproteobacteria; order Burkholderiales; family Burkholderiaceae_D; genus JAFCUW01. Next base: position 180,621 of record NZ_PDOC01000003.1, read on the forward strand.
TGAAATAATAGCCGTGGTCGTAGCCGGCGTGGCGGCGCAATTCGAGCCGCTGGCCGGCCAGGGCGCAGGCGCTTTCAAACACCTCGGGTCGCAGCTGGGTGGCGAGGAACTTGTCGCCGAGGCCCTGGTCGATCAGGATGCCTTGCGGGAAGGGCGCCTGCATCATGCGCATCAGCTCGCTTGCGTCGTAGCGGCTCCATGCTTCCGGATCGACGCCGAGATATCCAGCGAACGCTTTTTCGCCCCACGGGCACAGCGTGGGGGCGGCGATCGGCGCGAAGGCCGAGACCGAGCGGAACAGGTCCGGGTTGCGCAGCGCCAGCACCAGCGCGCCGTGGCCGCCCATCGAGTGGCCGAAAATGCCGATGCGCTCGGCGTCGACCGGCAGGGTGCGCAGCACCAGCGCGTGCAGCTCGAGGATGTAACTGTACATGCGGTAATGCTGGCGCCACGGTTCGGTGGTGGCGTCGACGTAGAAGCCGGCGCCCGCGCCGAAGTCCCAGGCGTCCGTTTCCCCGGCCACGCCGGCGTCGCGCGGGCTGGTGTCGGGCGCGATCAGGATCATGCCTTCGCGCGCGGCGTAGCGCTGGGCGCCGCCCTTGGTCGGGAAGGTTTCTTCGTTGCAGGTCAGGCCGGCGAGGTAGAACATGGCCGGCAGCAGGGCGCCTGGCGCCACCCGCGGCAAGAATACCGAGAAGCGCATCGGCAGGCCGATGGCGGTCGAATCGTGGCGATAAAAGCGTTGCACCCCGCCAAAGCAGGCGTGTTCGCTGATGAGTTCTGGCATACGGCATTTCCGGATCGTGGTCGAGTGCGAAGTATGCCTTGCCGGCGCGATCTTTGCCAACCCGCCGCTAAGCGCGCCCGGGCACAGCGAGCTGGCGGGCAACGGCGGCGCGGATGGCGTCGAAGTCGTCGGCGGTGTCTTGCAGTTCGGCCGCCAGCACGGTGTAGCGGGCGCGCATTGCCAGTTCGGCCGGCGTCTGCTGGCCCGGCAGGCGCGGCGCCATCGACGCGAACGTGAAGATGTTGATGGCGTAGTCGCGCGTGGCCAGGCCCCAGGTGCCGATCCGTACGCCCGCGTACAGCAACTTGCTGTCCATCAGCGCGCAGCCGCCGGCGGCACAGGCGAAATAAAACATCGTGTCGGCGTCGTCGCGCAGCACGCCGGGCATCTGGACGGCGAAGTCATGGACGATGGCGGCGCGCCGGTATTTGCCGGTGTACGGGCTGCCGACGGAGCTCCAGAGGGTGCGCGGAATGCTGGCGCCGTTGGTAATGCCGCCCTTCGGCGCATCCCAGCGCCGCCCTTGCGGGTCGGTGTACCAGAACGCTTCGAGCATGCGCATGTTGCTGTCGTCGACCTCGTTAGATAACCATTCGGTCTTGGGATTTCCGGAAAAGCTGCCATACAGCATGGTGAGTCACCTCCCTGGCGCCAGTACAGCACGGCTGGGAGGAAGGCACGATGGGCTGGCGCAAAGGCCGGTGTGTCAGACCAGTTGCAGTGCGCCAAGCACGGCGCCGACGCCGAGCAGCCACAGCAGGTGGATCTTCGTGCGCCAGATGACCAGGCCGCTGGCCACCGCCAGCAGCCACAGCGGCCAGTCGTGGCCGGCATCGCGGCCGGCGGCGCCAAGGATGAAGCTGGTCGACAGCAGCAGCGCGATGACGATCGGCGCCATGCCCTGCTTGAACGCACGCACCGCGCGCAACTCGCGGTTGCGGTGGCCCCACTGCGCCGCGACATAGGTCAGCACCGTCGACGGAATCATGATGCCGAGCATGGTCACGGCCACGCCGAGCAGGGCGGCGGTCATGCTGCCGGCATTCAGGCCGACGTGCCAGCCCATCAGCGCGACGAACAGCACGTTGGGGCCGGGCGCGGCCTGCGCCAGCGCGATCGACTCGTTGAACTGGGCCTGGGTCAGCCACTGGTGCTGCTCGACGAGGAAGCGGTGCATTTCCGGCGTGGTGGAGATGGCGCCGCCGACCGACATCAGCGACAGCATCAGGTAGTGGCCGAACAGATTCGCCCAGTCGGCCCAGCTGAGCACCAGGTGCAGCGGCGCGTTCATGGCTTGAGCCTGCGATAGGTCAGCACACAGCTGACGCCGCCCAGGCCGAACAGCACGTAGATGAGGGGCACTTGCAGCAGCGCCACCAGCACGAAGCCGGTGGCGGCGATGGCCGCGCCCCATGCCAGCGGCATGGGATTGCGCGCCAGAGCGCCGGTGAGCTTGAGGCCGGCGGCGCCGATCAGCCCGGCCGAGACGGCCGCCATGCCGCGCAGTGCGCCGGCGACGTGCGGATCGGACGCGACCTGGGCATGCAGCAAGGCCAGCAGCAGGATCAGCACCAGCGGCACCGCCAGCATGCCGGCCAGCGCCGCCATGGCGCCGGCCAGGCCGAAGTAGCGTCCGCCGATCATCATCGACAGGTTGACCACGTTGGGCCCCGGCATGACCTGTGCTACGGCCCAGTCCTCGATGAATTCGTCCGGCGTCAGCCAGCCCTTGCGCTCGACCAGTTCGCGCTGGACGACGGCGAGCACGCCGCCGAAGCCCTGCAGCGCAAGCCATGTGAAGGAAACGAACAGGTCGGTCAGCGACAGCGGCGCGGGCCGCGGAGGAGAAGGCGCGGGGATCATACGTTCATTATCGCGTGCGTGCGCAGTGCTGTCCATGCCGGTCAGAATCCACTTTGCCGTGGTGGACGTCGCGTACGGCGCCTGCTTTCGGATGGTGTTAGTGTGCACCTCAGGGGCTGATGAGGTCGCTAAAATAAAATGCAAACTCGATGGGAATGTGACATTGACTTTACAATTTATTGTTGGATACTCGGTAGGCAATCCGCGCCCCCGTTTTTACAACTGAAGGAACCGCGATGACTCAAGTCCCCAATCCGATGGCAGGCAATCTTGCCTTGGATGAAACAACTTATGAGCGGCGCGACGTACGTAGTCGCGATATCGTTGACCATGCCATTTCCGTGCAGGAAACGCACAACACCATGTCAGCGCTGGAATACATGAAGTCCCATGATGTTGCCGCAGAGGTCATCGAGCGCGTGCTGCTCGGTCCGGACCGCCGCCGCGCCATCGAAGCGTATTAAGCGCGTTTTTTACGGCGCCGCGCGCGCCCGGCATCATGTGAAAATGATATCGAATTCGGTCCTGTTCAGAACGTCAGGCAGGCGCGGTTATACACAAAAAAGTCCCGCAAGAATTGTCGAGATATTTTTTCGCGTTTTCTCCATTGACTTTGTAAGTCATTGATTTTAATCAGACTATTAAGTGCCTTCCGAACGGGCATTTTGTTGAAACCCGCATCGTTACAGGCTTGCGCGATGTCAAGGGCGGCTTATCCACAAAGTTATGCACAACTGCTGTGGATATCTGAAAAAGTGCTTTAGAAACGGCCACTTACGTGAATCGGCATGGATTGACGGGCGATTGCGGCGGGAACCGGCTGGCGTTTGTGGCGGCGATTTTCTAAAAATACCCGGAATATGCTTGCGCCAGACAACTGGACGGATGTACAGTGGTATTCCTTTCCAGTTTGAATGCTTGCCATGTCCGTCGTCGCTGTGCCTGTCGCTCCCGATGACCCGTACGCCAGCCTGAACCGCGAGCAGCGGGCGGCCGTCGAGCACGATATCGGCGCCCAGGAAGGCGTGTCGCGGCCGTTGCTGGTCATCGCCGGCGCCGGTTCCGGCAAGACCAGCACGCTGGCGCACCGGGTTGCCCGGCTGATCCAGAGCGGCGCCGATCCGCAGCGCATCTTGCTGCTGACGTTTTCCCGGCGCGCCGCCAGCGAAATGACGCATCGCGCCGGCAGCGTGCTGCACCGCGTGCTCGGTTTGCGCGGCAGCCAGGCGCCGACCAGCCTGCCGTGGGCCGGCACCTTCCACAGCATCGGCGCGCGCCTGCTGCGCCAGTATGCCGGCCGCATCGGGCTGGAAGAATCGTTCACCATCCATGACCGCGGCGATTCGGAAGACCTGATGGGAATGGTGCGCCATGACATCGGCCTGACGCAGACGCAGAAACGTTTCCCGCTGAAGGGCACTTGCCTGTCGATCTATTCGCGCGTGGTCAACAGCCGCGACCCGCTGCCGCTGGTGTTGCAGAGCACTTTCCCTTGGTGTAACGAATGGGAAGAGGAATTGAAGACGCTGTTCGGCGCCTACGTCGACGCCAAGCAGGAACAGAACGTGCTCGACTACGACGACCTGCTGCTGTTCTGGTCGGAGATGGCGGCCGATCCGGAGCTTGGCGTCGAACTGGGTGAGCTGTTCGACCACGTGCTGGTCGACGAGTACCAGGATACCAACCGGCTGCAGGCGGCGATCATCACCGGCATGAAGCCCGACGGGCGCGGCGTGATGGTGGTCGGCGACGATGCCCAGTCGATCTATTCGTTTCGCGGCGCCACCGTGCGCAACATCCTCGACTTTCCGAAACAGTTTTCGCAGCCGGCGCAGATGATCACGCTGGACCGCAACTACCGGTCGACGCAGCCTATCCTGGATGCATCGAACGCCGTCATCGATGCGGCGCTGGAGCGGCACGCCAAGAACCTGTGGACCGACAAGGTGTCGACCGCGCTGCCGCAACTGGTGCTGATTCCCGATGAGGCCGAGCAGGCGCGCTGGGTGTGCAACCGTATCCTCGAGCATCGCGAGGCCGGTATCGCGCTGACGGCGCAGGCGGTGTTGTTTCGGGCCGCCAGCCACAGTGCCGCGCTCGAGCTCGAACTCATCCGACGCAATATTCCATTCGTTAAATTTGGCGGCCTGAAGTTTCTGGAGGCGTCGCACATCAAGGACGTGCTGGCGGTGCTGCGCTTTGCGCAAAATCCGAGCGGGCGCCTGGCCGGCTTCCGCGTGGCGCAACTGATTCCCGGCATCGGCCCGGCGAACGCCGCCAAGTTGCTCGACGCGGTCGGCGAAGCGGCCGAGCCGGTGCTGGCGGTGGAGCAGTTTGTCGCGCCGACCAAAAGCAGCGGCGACTGGCAGGAATTTGTCGACCTGTTCCGCGCGCTGCGCACGCCAGGGCTGCGCTGGCCGGCCGACATCGAGCTGGTCAAGAACTGGTACATGCCGCATCTTGAGCGCATGCACGACGACGCGCAGGTGCGTGCGGCCGATGTCGAGCAACTCGCCGCACTTGCCGGCGGCTACGGCACGCGCGAAAACTTCCTCGCCGAAATCACGCTCGATCCGCCGGAAGCGACCAGCGACCGCGCCGGACCGCCGTTGCTCGACGAGGATTACGTGATCCTGTCGACCATTCATTCGTCGAAGGGGCAGGAGTGGAAATCGGTGCACGTACTCAACGTGGTCGATGGTTGCATCCCGTCCGACATGAGCACTGGCAACGCCGATGACATCGAGGAGGAACGACGCCTGTTGTATGTGGCTATGACGCGTGCCAAGGAGCATTTGCACCTGGTGGTGCCGAACCGCTTCTTCATCAAGCAGCAGGCGCAGATGGGCGATCGTCATGTGTACGCCGCGCGCAGCCGCTTCATCAGTCCAGCGATGCTGAAGCATTTCGAGGAGTGCGTGTGGATCACCGCGGATACGCAAAAAAGCCGCAAGCCGATGCCCGACAGCGTGCGCATGCTGGTGCGCGATCGCGCCCGCAAGGCGTGGAAGTAGGGCGGATCAGGCTGGCGGCAGGGGAGTGGCGACGGCAATGTAGTGCTGCGGGGCGCCTTGCGAATTGTTGATGGCCAGCACCGAGCAGTGCAGGCGGCTGGGGCCGGCGGGCAGCGTGGTATCGACGCCGCCGGTCCAGGAACCGTCGCGCGCCAGGGTTTCGCGGATATCGTTGACGATCGTTTCCGGAAATGGCTGGCGATGGACCGCATGCAAGTCGCGGCCGCGCAGTTGCTCAGGGGCGAGGCCGGTGAGCTGGCAGAACAGCGGGTTAGCGTCGAGTATGCGGCCGCTGAGATCGAGCGTGAGCACCATCGCGTGGTGGTCGACCGCGGCCTGGACTTGGCGGGCCCGGTCGAGTTCGGCCAGCGCGTCATCGCGGGCCTGAGCGGCCGCCGCAAGGGTTGCGTAGGCGCGCAGCGAAGCGATAACGGTGGTGAACAATTTGCGCGTCGTGAGATCGGTTTTGCTCCAGAAATCGCTGACGTCGTAATCGACGATGATGCTGTGCTCGAGTGCCTGGCCAGGCTGGCCGGTGCGCAAGACGATACGGACGAGGTCGTTGTGCAAGGTTTCGCGTACCTGGCGCGCGAAGCGCAGGCCAGCGTCGGGCGTTTCCATCATGACGTCGAGCAGGATCAGGGCGACGTCGGGGGTATCACGAAGCTTGGCCAGCGCTTCCTTTGCCGAGTAGGCGTGGAAAAAGCTGAGGCGGCGACCAAGAAAGTTGGTGGTGCTGAGTGCGAATTTGGTGACGACGTGCACATCGACATCATCGTCGACGATCAGGATGCGCCAAGGCGCCGGCTCTGCCGCGTTGACGCCGGCCGACGACGCTTCCTCATCATTGAGGAACATGTCCGGCTCATCTTCATCGACATGATCGGTTGCTCGCATCTGCCAACACTAAGTCAGTGCGGGCGCTTTGTCAAAGCAATTCCCGGTGCATGAAACAGGCTGCTGAGCTGCAATTTTCGGCGACTTATCCCCTGTTGTAGGAATTTGTAGGAATATGCCGCATAAGATGTGGATTGGGAAAACGTTGACGAACGCAAGTCGTTGATTTTGTTGGTTATTAATTTTGCCTTCAGAACGGGCATTTTGTTGAAAACCATGTGAATACGGGGCTTCCGGGACGTCGGAAGTGCCTTATCCACAACGTTATCCACAGTTCGTGTGGATATCCAGAAAAGCTGAATAAAATCCGTGGGTTAGCGGTCGCCGGACTACGCGCGTCCAACTGGCATAGAGGATCGCATTGTGCCTTTATGGCACTTTTCGTTTCCACTGCGTAAATTCCGTGTCAAAATAGCTTGCATCAATTTTCATCACATTTGTCACGATATGAGTAAGTTTGATTGATCGCGACACGTCGCCCGGCAAATTCTACGTCGTTTCGTAGCGGTGCGACTGCTTTGTATTGCCATCTCGAATTGCCTCTCGCATCCACTTGCATCCTGCAAGTCCATAGTAGAAGGTACCTATAGATTCCCATGTTCCCGTGCCTTTTTTCCGCGATATAATTGATCGTCCATCAGGGCTACGGCTGACGATAATAATTTCATTTTTGCCGTCCCCTGTCACATCAAGAAGGAAAGCGTCGCAACGCTCTCCAACATAGACGAGGCAAAGGGGAGCGTCGCCTTTCTCCCAATGTCGAGATGGAATCTGAAGAAAGGACTCGGGCAATTTTGTCGACTTTGGCCATACGGTGAGATTTGCCGCAATGTCTGCGGGCGGCGTCGGCATGAAAGTGAGAACTCCGCGCGCTTTGCTCGTCAGCGCTTCCGCGACTTTGTCATGTAATGGCTTTTCCGTTTGTTCGCTTGACCGGGCTTGCAACTCTTCGAGTACTTCTATGTCGTATCTGGCGGATTCATTTTTTAGATAGTCGACATCGACGTGCTCGATAGTGACCTGGCGTGCGTTGAACCGCGCAAGCTGATGCCGCGCAGCGAGCCTGGCGGGATCCAGTGCCGGTGATAGGGCGAGTATGCTAAGGGCTAGAATGACCAACGCGGTGACGATGTTCACTCGGGGGATGGAGGGTAGCCAGCTGCCACGCTGGAGAGCTGCGCGAGCGTAGCCCAGCGAGTAGCAGGCTGCAATGAACAGGCAGTACGCGACGACTAATCTTCGTACCGTCCAGCCGTGTTGTTCGACACGCATGTAAAGTGCGCAGACGGCCAGAGCTGTTACAGGAACGAGCAGAAGCGAGGCAATGCGCGCGCTGACCTTGATGATCTTTGCGGTGCGCTCGGCGGCGGCCCCGTCCTGGAAGGCGGAGTTAATCAAAACTATCAGCACGGCTGAGGCGAGCAGGAGCATTCGGGCCGCGTTCTGCGTTGACCATAACGCATCCATCCCTATCAATGGCAGGCCGAGAAGGAAGGCGCAAACCATCAACGTCGCCAGAGGGAGGAGCCAGGAGAACAGCATTAGAAACACGGTGCGAGCGCCTTTCACCAACGAAGGGCGCTGGTCGGTGACATGCATTCCGATCGCAAAAGCGAGGGAGAAGATGGTAATGTGCTCTGGCAGCTCCGTCACGAACTCGGCGAACCAGTCGACCGAAACGACTTCAAGAAGCTTGGCTCCAAAATATACGACGAGCCATGCGGCAAAGACGAAAAGAAAGCTGAGAACCAGCTGACAAATCAGTTTCCACGATTGTTCGAAATAGCGTGGGTACGACGCGATCCCACGTCTATCAGTTGCCGCAGCCATACGCAGCGATTGGGCTATAAACAGGCCGGCGGCCATGACCCAGACCATCGCCGTTGACGGCGATGGGGCCAACACTTCGCGTTTCTTTAACATGGCGGTGGCCGCCAGGCTGGGGTAATCGCGCCAAACATCATGTACGGCCAACCCCGCGATGACGGCTGCGCACAGCAGTGCCCATACCGCTGTTGCGGGTGGCTTCATCTGGCCAAGGCTCGAAGCCACGATGGGCGGTACGAAAAACAAGACCAAGGTAAGCGGGCCGGCGACGAATGGCGTGGTCACCGGCCACGCATTACTTGACCATGCGCGGTACATGAGTAGCAAGCACAGCGCTTGCAGCAAAGCGATAGCCATGCGCACGGACCCGAGACGGAAGCGGGCGGCTCCGGGTTCCCGTGGCGCCCCCACAATGCTGGAAGAAACGAAGATGTTCACGCGGTTTCTTTCGTGTAGAGAGCTATGTTTGCGTTGGATCCCATTGCCAAATAGTTTTGCCGTATTCCGAATCAAAATTTGGGGCCCGTTCACCCTGCGTGAGGTGTCTGCGCGGGTTTGCGTGTGCAGGGGTGAAGTAGAATCCAGAGGTTCGACAGATTTCGCCACCTAGCACTTTTTCTAGCATCATGGGTTCGGCATTCATTTCATCCGGCGTAGCGTCGTCAAATTCACCTTCCATCATTTCAACGAAATACCAGTTACATGGGCGGTCCACGAATGCTTCGTCTGCGATAGCCAGGGCCGCAAAATCGCGATGTTCCTCGCCTAACATGTAGACGGTCGGTTCGAATAATTTGGCCCACTTGCTTTTGGTGGCAAATTCGAACATTTTCTCTTCATCGATCCAGAGATCTTTTCGTCCTATTTTTCTAAGCGCATCGAGTCCAATTTCGCTAAACGTTTTGGACGGACGTAGCTTGCCGCCACCATTTCCTACCCATGCGAATTGCAGTGATGCATTTGAGTCGTCTTGTGAGACATAAACGCCTGTCCGACCGGGCGTTTTTCCGCTTTCGCCAGTCACGTCCGTTCTTATACGAAAGCGTGGAAGTCTCGGGTGCTCCAACACGAATTTGGTATAGGCGTGGTGAAACCCGAAATCAGACCAACGACTGTCATAGTAGTCATCAAGCGTTTGGTCGAGCATGATTGCATAGTCGCTGATTTCCCTCACGATTCTCTCAAAAGCGGCTTCTTCTTCAACGGTGGCCCACTGTGTTGAATATTCCGCAATGGCGCGAAAGCAGTCATTTGTGCCAGACTTTTCGTAGCGCTCCAGCGCTCGACCAGACATATCCTTAACGAGCGATGCTTGGAAGTCTTTCAAAAATGGCCAGGCGTTATTTGACCAATTTGCCACAGTGTTGCGAGTTCCCCAACGCGGATCTACTAAGACTGAATCGCGGCCCTGCTGTTTAGCAGCAGACAGCAAGGGGTCGATAAAGCCGTTCACCAAGTTTGACACCATCCCGTGGAGGCCCTTGAGATAATCTAGTGACGCGAAGTGGTACAGCATGGCTGCTTGTTTTTGCTGCCACGTAGTTAGCTTGGGCTGGTGCAGATTCGATACTGAAATGTTCATCTCGCCGCTCCGTTGGTAAGTTGGCCTGGCAAAGCCGGAAGTCCAATTTTCCCCGAAAATCCGGCGCCTTCAAAATCGGTGTATCCCCACCCGGTTTCAAATGGTCCCGATATGCTTGGGTGGTTTATTTTTTCGCGGATCGCCAAGTGTTTTTCAAAGAATAACGTTTTCTGTTGGCTGTTCATGCTAGCTGTGAGAACATCGACCTCTGCTTGTGTTATAGACTTGCCCAACGATTCTTTTTTGGCATTTTTGTTAAAGTAAGCAACTGTGTCGGCGCGAGCATCTCCTTTGGGAAGATTAAATACAATTTGCTCCCAGCCTCCTTCAAGATCGTGTTCAGGCAGTCCCTGTTTTGTTTGGCTAGCAGCCATCCCTGCCCAAGTATTCAGCGTCTCGCCTGCTTTGACATCATAGGTAACAAACTGTCCATTGGCATTCCAGTCTGGCCAGACCCCGAGGTGCCGCCGCCACGCCTCCTTCGGGTCAGGAGCGCTCTGTAGCTTCCGAAAGATTTCTTCCGAGATCCAACAATCGCTCATGCCTCGACTGCTTGGTGAGATGATCCGGTAGAGTCGGGCAGGTCCGTGAATCGCGTTCGCCCTCAAGGTGTGAAATGACGCGATACTCTGATTGTTCAAAGTTGGAAATTGATCGGCCGGTTTTCTAGTGTTTCCTTTCGCGTCTCGAAGGGATGACATTCGATCAACTAACTGTCTGGCATTTGCCGCCTCAACGGGACGATGAAAGCGGTCACCCGCTGAGGATAAGTAGCCAGGTTTTCGCTTGCGCATGAGGGCAATTGCATGGGATTCCGGAATTACACCGCGATAGTGAATGTTGGCCGTATCTACAATTGCATGTTGCTTCGTCAATATTTGAAGCTCTAGTTTTGCTATTACAGCATCGACACGCCGTTGGGTTGGTTGGAGCGCAGCGCCAATGTGTTTGTCTGCCACCTGTCGTACGCTTTTGACTTGCTCTATCGCCGCCTTGGCCTTCGCGCTTATGAAGGGAATAGCATTGACGCGGCTCGAGAGGGTATCGAGCACCTTGATTGCTCGATCGAATGCCGCCATCACGGTTGCTGTATCGATCTTCCCACGCAGCGACTTCAGCTCATCTGCCAGCCATTGGAAAACTTCGTCGACTTGTTTAGACTTCAGGAAAACTTGTACATCTCTCCTCCTAAGGAAAGTGATCACCCAAGTCATCGCGGCATTCAATGCATTCTCAACCGCTAGGCCGCCCTCGCGGCGCATGAAGGCGAAGAAGATTTTTAAGACGCCTTTCGCAAGTGATCCCAGGCTCGGAAACAGACCGATTAAAGTTAGGAGCAACGAGACCCAAGCCCATGAGTCCGCAGGTGCTTTGCCGATCTTTTTGCAGTCAGCAATAAGATCCCTTATGTCGCAAACCTGATCGATGAGCGGAATCATCGATATGCCTGCGTCCACCATAATTTGTCCTGTGGTGCGGTTCTCATTGAAGTCGCCTTCAACAGCCTCCCAGAACCATATAAAGGGATTCGAGCTCGCCTCATGTTTAGGCTCAGGCTCGTTCGTTGCCCACGCGAGGGCATCCCGCAATTGTGTTGTTTGGACGACTTCAGCCATTCGGATCAGCCTCGAGAAGGGTCTTAACGCAGTACAAAATGGGTTAGGTGTTTGCTATTTTTTCAAGCGCTGAGGCGGGATCTTCTTTGACCGGCTTTCTTGGCTTGTAGAGAATTTTTTTGACAGGTTTGTTGAGAACGTTGTCATGGCGCGCCTTGCCGCTGGAGTCGAGAGTGCCGGTGAGCACGCCGCCTTTTTCCATATGAATCTCGTAGTCCGCTCCCCCGACTCCCTCGCCAGTTTCTGGATCGAGGTAGTGCAGTGCGATCCAATGAGATTCGGTTTGCTTTTCGCTCGGAAGATTTGCGAGGTTTGCTCCTTTGCGACCGCCGCGATCAAACAAATGCTCACCGCCCTTGACCGTGAAGTTCCCCGGGCATGCGAAGGTGATGCTGCCGCCCTCGAGAGTGATGGCCGACTGGCCAGCCTGGATTACGATCTTTTCCTTGGCGCGGATCTCGATAGAATCGTTGACCGAGATGACCGTGATGGCCTTGTCGGCGAGGATCTCGAGTTGGTCGGTGTGCGATTGCAGCGACAGCGCGCCATTGCCGGCGAAGGCCTGGATGCCGCCGGAGTGCGTGAAGAAGGATGTTGCGCCTCCTGCGACGGACGCGACCGTATGGCCGGCGGTGTATTGCGTGTCCGACTGGGTTGTCCAGTGGACGTGCTGGCCGGCGTACAACACGGTCGATGCCGGCGTTGCCCAATTGATGGTGCTGGCCGAATCCATGAGGATCAGCGGGGCGCCGAACTTTTCCACCGGCTTGGACGAATCGAGGTCCCTGCTGCCCGGCTTCGCTTTGAAGGCGCCGTCGTGCTTCCCTTTTTGCTGCGGATCGAGCAAGTCGATGAACTTTTTCTGAGCCTCCAGGCCATCTTTGCTGGTCAGCGCATTTTGCTGAACCGCGGCATCCGCCAGCGCCTTGCTCAGCTCGGATGCGCCTTTCATCGCCGAGACGGCTTCGGCCGCATCAAGCTGGGTCGAGCCGGCGCCACCGCCGTTTCCGCTGCGCGCCGCCGTCGAGATCAGCACGCCTTCGCCGCCGCGCAACACACCCCATGCATCGGTGCGGAGTTCGAAGCCGCTGCCGCGGTAGTTGCCGCGCTGGGCGGAGCCGGCCGGCTGCTGGACCAGGTAGCCCAAATTCAGCTGGGTCGCCGCCGTGCTGGACGCCAGGCGCGTGCGCAGTTGCGACTGGGTATCGTCGATCTGCCACTGGTTGTAGCCGCCGCCATCGAAGTTGCTGGTGTGGATGCCAGACAGCACGCCGGCATGATTTGCGCTCGCATCGACACCGGCAGAGTAGGGCGGCTCGTCGTTGCCGGTGTACAGCTGCGACACGATGAGCGGCCGGTCGACATCGCCCTCGACGAAGTCGACCAGCACCTCGATGCCGATGCGGGGCGTGAACTGGGTGCCCCAGTTGGGCCCGGCCAGCGCTTCGGCCACGCGCACCCAGGCGCCGGAGGCATCGTTGCCGGGAGCATTGCCGCTTGGATCGGTGTTGTGCGCGGCGCCGCCAGCATTCGGGCTCGTCCCGCGCTGCCAGGCGAACTGTATCTTCACCTGATGGTCGCGACCGGTTGTCGCTACCGCACCCGGCAGTCCAACCACGAGCGCGGTCTGCGAACCCATCGCGATGCTGCGGCGCGCCCTGATTGCGGCGGGCACGATAGCGGCGGCCTCGCGCACGCAGCCGAAACTGTTGCGATAGATGCCATTTTCAAGCTGATGTTGCGTGGCGCGCGCCAGCGCCGGGTCGAAATTGTTGCGCGCTTCGTGAACTACCCAGAGCACGGTATAACGTTCATCGCCGTAGCGCTCATGCTGGGTCAGCTGGAACGCGTGTCCGGCGGCCATCTGGCGCACGGCGCCGGCGCCTTCGAATTGCTTGTTGTCGAGCTCGTGCGATCGCAGCACCAGTTCGCTATGTGCCTGCGCGGCCATGCCATCGGCGTGGCGCCGCTCGCCGCTGCCGTCGTGCATCGCCAGCACCGGCAATTCGTCCGCATCGAGGCTGGAGGCACGCTCAGCGGCGTGGGCGATCAGCTCGTCGGGATGCCAACTGCTGCTCGTCACCGAATTGGACGCGATCCGGCGCACTGCGGCGAACTGGTCGATCGCATCTTGCGTGTCGGTCGCGCGCACGCCGTGGAAGCGCAAGTCGGGGTCGCCGGGCACGTCCGGAACAACTGCCTTGCTGTCGAAGATGACGAACTTGTGTTTGGCCTGCGAGGTCGAAGAGGTGTCCGACTGCTCATGCTCGAAACGCCAGCTGAGACCCTCGGACGCCAGCACGCGCCGCAGGAAATCGAAGTCGGTCTCGCGGTACTGCGTGCAAATCGGGCGCGGCGCGAGTTGTTGGCCGATGTCGCATTCCAGCCGAACCTGCGGGTAATCGGCCAGCAGCTCGATGGCGATTTCCTGCACGTTCTTGTCCTGGAAGATGTAGTTGTCGCTGCGTTCGCGCAACAGGTGCAGCGCCGGTTCAAGCCGCAGCCGGTAACGCGCCACGCCGCCGTCGGCGCCGACCCAGCCGGCGTCGGTGCAGATGCCGTGCCAGGCGCGGCGGCTGCCATCGGCCTGCAGCAGCTTGATGGTGATCTCTTCGCCGAGGAACTGCTCGAGCTCGAGGTCGGTCGATACGCTGAGCGCGTCGAGGTCGAAGCAAAACAGCTCGTTGACGGCTTCGCGGCCGGTAAAACGTTCGGCCATCAGCGATTCCGGCAGTGTCGAGTCTTGCGCGGTGGCCAGCGTGATCAGCCGGGCGTTCTGGCTCAGGCCGGTGCCAAAAAAGCCGAGTGCGGAGATGAGGGGCGCCGACATCAGGAAGCAACCGCCACCAGTTCGAGCTTCAGGTCGCGCATGCCGGATGGCACATAGACCGCGATCGACTGCGCCTGCAACATGCGTTCGTACATCGGCCCTTTGCTGTCGAGCGTGAAATAGCAGGTGTCGGGGCGCACCGGCACCGCGGCCGGTACTTGCGGGGCATGCTGCAGTCGCACGCCCGGCATGGCGGAGAGCACGAATTTATCCACATCGTCGGGCGCGCCTACCTTGAAGCGCAGCGGCACCACGTCGACCAGTTCGAGCGCCGGCATGTCGGCCGCGACCGCCAGGTAGAAGGCGGTGCGCTCGTCAATCTTGCCGGAGTCGAGCACGCCGTGGTGATACGACGGCCGCGTCTCGGTCAAGGTGATGGCGAAGTATTTCGACGAGATGACGGTATCGAGCAGCTCGCGGATGATCAGGTGCAGCTTGGCAAAAGAGGGTCCGGGATCGGCATGCTGGTAGGCCGGCAAGTCCGACAGTACATAGTTTTTGGAAAACGTCATCAGCGATCCGGCCAGGCCGAGCAGCTGCTGGTACAGCCGTTCAGGGTGAAAGGTCGGATGCTGGAAGTAGTGCGTCAGCGACGCGAACGCCGAGCTTGCCGTGTGCAGCAGCCAAAAGGTCGACATGTCGCCCGAGCGGTATTCGATGACGTTCTTGCTCGGCTCGCGATGGTGGCCATGCAAGGCGCTGACCTTTGCCTGCAGCGCGTCCATCAGGCGGCGCAGTTGCAAAAATAGCAGCGGCGCGCTGCGGATCGACAGGCTCGGCGGGATGAAGGTCGGATCGACCTCGAAGCCGCCGGTGGACACGCGGCGCAGCCGCACCAGCGGAAAGTTGAC
Organism: Massilia eurypsychrophila; assembly: GCF_002760655.1. Classification (GTDB taxonomy): domain Bacteria; phylum Pseudomonadota; class Gammaproteobacteria; order Burkholderiales; family Burkholderiaceae_D; genus JAFCUW01. The sequence continues at coordinate 195,888 of NZ_PDOC01000003.1, forward strand.
ATAGGAGTCACGCGGTTCGTTTTCCGACACTAGCCGCAAGGTTTTCTTCAGGTACGTCAGCTCGGCCAGCGCCGCCTGGGTGTACAGGTCGGGCGTATCGCTGGTTCCCTGGGCGTAGCGGGCGCTGTTGTTGGTCTGGCCGGCCGGCGTGAAGTTGCCGCCGAAGTGCTTCATCGCCGGCAGGGCGGCGTGGAAGGTGACGGTCTGGCCAGGGCCGAGTTCGCTCAGGTCGACCGCTTCGGGCAGGCCGTCGTTTCCCGGCGCGTTGTAGATTTCGCCATCCGGGAACACCAGCGACAGCTCGAGCACGCGCAAGGTGTTGCTGGCGAGCGCTTCGCGGTCGAACTGGGCGTGGGCGACGCCCCAGGCGTAGGGGTGCAGCGCCTTGATGCTCTCGTGCAGCCGGTGCTCGTGGTACTGGTCTTGTTGCTGGAAATGTTGCGGCCGCAGGAACAGCCCTTCGCCCCACAAGACTTTGCTCGCAGTACTCATCATGATCCTTGGTTCGGGAGGGAGGAGGCGCGTCGGCGCCGCGTTGTGTGTTGATCTAAGAAACCATTTCACCGGGAAATTGCTTGCCTGCTTTTGTTCTCTATCAAACCAAACGAGTTCGGGAGGCAATAAATTCGACATCTGGCGCCGCTGCTGTGGGCGAAAAATGGAGCGGAAACCGTGGAAGAATTGCTGCCCTACTACGAACGTGAACTGGGCTTTTTGCGCCGCTACTCGCGCGAGTTTTCCGAGCGCTATCCGAAAATTGCCGGGCGCCTGCTGATCGCCGGCGAGGTGTGCGAGGATCCGCACATCGAGCGCATGATCGAGTCGTTTGCGCTGCTCAACGCGCGCGTGTCGAAGCGGCTCGACGATGACTACCCGCAATTTACCGAGGCGCTGTTCCAGGTGCTGTACCCGCACTACCTGCGGCCGTTCCCGTCGTGCTCGATCGCGCATTTCGACTGCAGCGGCGGCGCCGTGCAGCTGACCGCGGCCAGCGAAATCCCGCGCGGCACGGAAATGACGACGCGCCCGGTGCAGGGCACGGTCTGCATTTTTCGCACGGCGTCTCCCGTCACGGTCGCCCCGATCGAGCTCAACCGCGCAACGTTTTCGGCGATCCTGGAGGCGCCGGAGGCCGCGCAGGCGCCCGCCGGCGCCAGTTCCAGTCTCAGCCTGACGTTGCAGACCACCACCGACCAGGTGTCGCTGGCCCAGCTCGGCGTGGCGTCGTTGCGCGTGTTCATCGACGGCGAACCGTCGTTTTGCGCGGCAATGCGCGACGCGCTGTTCATGCGTGCTGTGAAAGCCTACGCCGAGGCCGATGGCAGCGGACGCTGGATCGCGCTGCCGGCGATTCCCGTCAAGCCCGCCGGCTTCGCCGAGGAAGACGCGCTGATCAGCTTTTCGGCCCGCTCGCACCCGGCCTACCGGCTGCTGACGGAATACTTCTGCTTTCCCGAAAAGTTCAACTTTTTCGATGTCGATCTGGCCGCCATCTGTGCCGCTCTCCCGGCTGGCACGCGCAAGGTGACCTTGCACCTGGCGCTGGCGGGGCTGCGGACCGACTCGAACACGGCGCGCATGCTCGGTACGCTGTCGGCCAACAACGTGCTGCTCGGCTGCACGCCGGTGATCAACCTGTTCAGCCAGCGCGGCGAGCCGATCCGGCTGACGCACACCTCGGAAAGTTACCCGGTACTGGCCGACGGGCGCCGCGCATTCGCCTACGAAATCCACTCGATCGACTCGGTGCGGCTGGTGCGGCAGACGCCGCAGGGCGAGTCGGTAGTCGAGTTCGGCCCGTTCTATTCCTTGCGGCACGGGCAGACGCCGGAGAAGAATGGTCACTACTGGGTCATGCGGCGCGACGACGTGCTGTCGGAAAAGAGTCCCGGCTTCGAAACCGCGATTTCCATCGTCGACATCGATTTCGACCCGGCCGAAGTGGAAACCGACACGCTCAGCATTGACCTGACGTGCACCAACCGCGACCTGCCGGCGTCGCTGACGTACGGCGTGCGCGGCGGCGACCTGTTCCTGCCGGGCGGCTCGCACATCCGCTCGGTCAGCTTCCTGCGCAAGCCGACCCCGACGTACCGCTTCCCGCGCGGACGCGGCGCCCACTGGCGGCTGATCTCGCACCTGTCGCTGAACCACCTGTCGCTGTCCGGTGGCGGGCTGGAGGCGTTTCGCGAAATGCTGACCTTGTACGATTTGCCGCACTCGCCCATCTCGCAGCGCCAGATCAGCGGCATCGACGCGATTGCCCACAAGTCGGCCAACGCCTGGCTGCCCGGCAATCCCTTCCCGTGCCTGGTGCGCGGCGTCGAGGTGCGGCTGACGATCGACGAGGAGGCCTTTGTCGGCAGCGGCATCCATGCATTCGCCCACATCGTCGAGCGGTTCCTCGGGCTGTACGTGCATGCCAACAGCTTCACCCAGCTGGTGGTCGTATCGAAGAAGAACGGGGAGGAACTGTTGCGATGCTCACCACGAAGCGGCGATTTGAACCTGGTGTAATCGAGCGGCTGTTTGCCGAGCCGCATCGCTTCGAATATTTCCAGGCGGTGCGGATGCTGGAGTTGTGGCTCAAGCGCCATGGCGTGCCGCACGAAGGCGCGGTGGCCAATTTCCTGCGCTTTCAGAATTCGGTCTCGCTCAATTTTCCGCCGAGCCAGATCGAAGCGGTGCAGCCCGAGCCGCGCGAGCTGCCGCGCGACGCCAAGTCCCTCGGCGAGGCGCTGCAGCGCGCCGAACTGAAATACATCCGCGTCACGCCGGCCTTCATGGGCATGCTCGGCATGTCCGGCACCTTGCCTGCGCACTACACCGAACGCATTGCCGCCCACCAGCTGTTCGACAAGGATGAAGGGCCACGTGCCTTTGTCGACACGTTTTCGAACCGGGCCCTGGCGCTGTTTTACGAAGCGTGGAAAAAATATCGGCTTGAACTGAAGTACCAGCTCGACGGCAAGGACCAGTTCCTGCCGCTGCTGCTGGCGCTCGCCGGCGTCGGCCACACGTCCTTGCAGCGGCGCATGGACGACGCCGATGGCGAAGGACTGCGCGACGAGTCGCTCGGCTACTTTTGCGGCTCTCTGCTGCACCGGCCGACGTCGGCCGGCTCGATCGCGCGCGTGATGGCCGAGTATTTCGGCGTGCCGGTCGTCATGGAGCAGTTCGTCGGCAACTGGTACGCGATGCCGCTGTCGCAGCAGAGCACGCTTGGCGGCGCCAACGCCGTGCTGGGCGCCGGCGCGGTGGTCGGCGCACGCGCGTGGCAGCGCGACCTGCGCCTGAGGCTGACGGTCGGGCCGCTCGCGCGCGCCGACTTCGTTGCCTTCCTGCCGGGCGGCAAGGCGGCGCGCGTGCTGGCCAAGATGCTGACGATGTTCACCGGCCTCACCCTGGAGTACGAAGTGGAACTGGTGCTGCGCGCCGCCGACGTGCACGGCGTGGAATTGCATTCTGAGCGCGAAGGCGGCCTGCTCGGCTGGGACACTTTCCTGGGCGACAGCGCCGGCGGCGCCGACCGCCGCGACGTGCGCTACGAGATCAACGCCATCTAGCTGAAAAAGCTGGGGTCAGGTCTGACATTCGGACATTTTCAAAAAGAAATGTCCGAATGTCAGACCTGACCCCAGCTTTTTTGAAGCGTCGATCAGGCGCGCCGGACCAGCAGGGCGCAGCGGTAGTGGCTGTCCGAATTGCTCAGGCACAGGACCTCGCCGCCATTGGCAAGCGCGTCGTGGCCGGCCAGCGCCAGTGCCGCCACCGGGCCGACCGCGCCGACGGTGCCGCAGCAGGCGCCCACGCTCATCATCTGCGTTGCCAGCTCCAGATGGGGCAGCAGGGCGCTGGCCACGCCCATCAGCTCGCCGACGCGGGTCGGACGCAGGTCGGCGTCGGCGCAAATGGCGGTGATCGCGGCGGGCTCGGTCATGCTGTCGTGCAGCGCATGACGGCTCAGGCCGCTGAGCATCTCGGTATTGATGTTTCCGGGAGCATCGGCCGACACGGGACGCTGGCCGTCACAGGCGCCTTGCAACGCGGCCATGCCATCAAGCTCGAGCAGCGGCGCCTGGACGGCGTCGGCCAGCAGCAAGCCGGCCGCGCCTTCGCCCGGCACCTGGCCGCGCGGCGTGCGCCCGGAGAACAGGATGCGCCGCTCGCTCCAGTCGCGCACGCTGTCCTCGCCGACATAGGAGTCGCACGCGACCAGCAACGTCAATCCGGTGGCGCGCACCAGGACGTTCACCAGCGAGAAGGCGGCCTCGTCGCTGGCAGCGAGCTGCAGGCGCTGCGCCGGCCAGCCTTGCTGCTCGACCAGGTGCAGGAACCAGTCGGCGGCGGCCTGGCGCTGGCGCAGTGGCCAGCCGGCCGGCAACACCGCGCGCAGTTGCAGCAGCGGCAAGCCGACGGCGGCGCGCTCGGACGGGCCGGCCGCCAGGTAGTCGGGCAGCAACGGATGCATCAGCGCGTGCTCGGTCAGTTCGGCCACCACCGCGCCGCCCAGCGACAAGGCGCGCCATTGCTCATCGCTAAAGCTCAGTTCGGCCATGCCGCGCAACGCCAGCCACGGCGTCATCACCTCGCGCGCGGAGGGATCGTCGGCCGACTCGATGCGCCCGCTCAGCACCGGATAGCCGGCGTCATCGGTGAGCTCGATGTCCAGCTCGCACGGCGCCGCGTTCGACAACAGCGACTCGGCCAGTTCCTCGAGCGACTCGCCGCCGCGCAGCCGGACCGCGCCGGCGGCGATCGCGGGCAGGGCGGCGCGTGGGGCGCCGGTGTCGGCGACCGCGGGCTGCGCAATGGGTGCCGCGGCCTTGCGGGACCGCATCGCGTTGTTGCCCAGCCACAGCGCCAGCAGGATAGCCACCGGCAATCCCAGCAGCAATTGGCCGATCGCCATGCCCGACGGCGTAGCGCCGGACGAGCGCCAGTAGAGCACCGATGCCGTCCAGCAGCTGGCGAAGACGGCAACGGCAAGCAGGCTGTTGCCTACCCACGACGGCGCGGAGCGCAAGGTTTTTTCCATGGCTAGATGAGGTCCTTGGTGGCTTGCTGGCTGGCGATCAACGTGGCGCCGCACGCGGTCAGGTCGCCGTGGCGGGCCACCGGCTTGCCGTCGACGATCAGGGTGGCGTCGCCGGCGGCGATCGGGTTGGTGCCGTGGCCCGGCAGCGGGCAGACGGTCTTGTCGCCCATGCGCGCGACGGCAATATCGCCCGAGGTCGTGGTCGGCGATGCTTCGATGACGGTACCGCCGTGGGACGTCTTGTCGCCTAAGCGAATGAATGCACCTGGCATGGCCGGCTCCGATGAAGTTTCCGACCTGGAATGGTCGAACATCGTCTATCGTAGCCGTCTCATCGTGCGCGGACTTGAAGATGAGCAATAACTTGATGCGGCGTCGCCGCTGTTAAATACGCGCTTTCAGGCGGTTCAGTTGTTCCAGGAAGCGGTCGCGCGCGAGCCCGGGCGGCCATGGCTCCCACGCCTGGCCGCCGTACACTTCGGTCAGCGGATCATGGTTCAGCGGCGGTACCGTGATCTTTAGTGTGTGCAACACCTCATGCGCGGACCATCCGACCACATGCACCGCTTCGCTCGCCGCGGCGAGCCGGTCGGCGCGCTTGTGGATGGCGTGCTCCTCGGGCGTCCAGGCCGGCAGGCCATAGCGCAAAAACACTGCCCGGTCGAGCCGGGTCGTCAGGTCGCGAAAGCCGTCGCCAAGGAAAGGCTTGAGCACCGAGATGCAGTCGAACCCGAGCAGGCCTTCCTCGGCGTCGTGCAGCAGCTCGCGCAGGTCGGCCAGCGGGCCCAGCGGCGTGGCCGAGGCGGCCCGGCGCAGCAGCATCACCGTGATCGAGTGTTGCGCCACCGACAGCGGCAGCGGCCACGCCGAGTGCCCGCCCCAGCGGTAGGTGCGCGCCAGCCCGAGCGCCAGATCCTCGTCTTCCCAGTCATCCGGGGTTGGATTGAGCAGGTCGAGCCGCTTGCCCGAAGGCATGCGCACCCAGGCACGGGTCTGGGCGGGGGAGCCGGGGGCGTTTGGCAGGCTGGTCATGGCGTAATTTTACACATTGCCGGGCCCGGCGCGATTGGCGGCGCGAATTGAGGCCGACCTTTGCGAAAGCTCGGCGTTGGCCCGGAAGAATGTCATCACGCGCGCCGCTTTTTGGACCACAATGACAGGCGTCGCGGCAAACTGGAGTGGCTGATGGGGGAAACGATGGAACGGATCGATTGCGATGTGCTGGTCGTTGGCGGCGGCATCAACGGCGCCGGCATCGCGCGCGACGCCGCCGGGCGCGGCCTGCGCGTGGTGCTGTGCGAAAAAGACGACCTGGCCGGGCACACCTCGTCGGCCTCCAGCAAGCTCATTCACGGCGGCCTGCGCTACCTCGAACACCGCGAGTTCGGCCTGGTGCGCAAGGCGCTGATCGAGCGCGAACTGCTGCTGCGCAGCGCGCCGCACATCATGTGGCCGCTGCGCTTCGTCATGCCGCACGACGCCCACCAGCGCCCGGCGCTGCTGATCCGCGCCGGCCTGTTCCTCTACGACCGGCTGGCGCGGCGCGAATTTTTGCCCGCCTCGCGCGGCGTTGCGCTGGCGCGCCATGCGGCCGGCCAGGTCCTAAAGGCCGACTTCACGCGCGGCTTCGAATACTCCGACGGCTGGGTCGACGATGCCCGCCTGGTCGTGCTGGCCGCGCTCGACGCGCGCGAGCGCGGCGCCACGGTGCTGACCCAGACCTTGTGCAGCGGCCTGCAGCGCCACCCGCTGCACTGGAGCGCGACCCTGACCGCTATCGACGGCCGCAAGACGAAGGTCAGCGCGCGCTGCCTGGTCAACGCGACCGGGCCGTGGGCCGACCGCTTCATGCAGGACGCCGCCGGCGCCGCGCCTGGCCAGCATCTGCGCCTGGTCAAGGGCAGCCATATCGTGGTGCGCCGCCTGTTCCACCACGCGTACGCCTACATCTTCCAGCATCCGGACGGGCGCATCGTGTTCGCCATTCCGTACGAGCGCGAGTTCACCCTGATCGGCACCACCGACCTAGAATTTACCGGCAGCCTCGATGACGTGGCCATCAGCGCGGGCGAGGTCAAGTACCTGTGCCAGCTGGCCAATCACTACTTCCGCCAGCAGATCAGCGCCGCCGACGTGGTGTGGTCGTACTCGGGCGTGCGGCCGCTGGTGGAAGATGCCGGCGCCAGCGCGCAGTCGGCCAGCCGCGACTTCCGCCTGGCGCACGACAGCAACGGCGCGCCGATGCTGACCGTCCAGGGCGGCAAGATCACCACTTTCCGCAAGCTGGCCGAGGAAGCGGTCGACTGGATCGGGCCTTTGCTGGGCAACCGCAGCGCCGGCTGGACCGCGCGCGCCTGTCTGCCGGGCGGCGATTTGTTCGGCGAGCGGCCGTCCAACCGCGGCGTGCTCGAATTCGACCAGTGGTCAGCGGCCATGCAGCAGCGCTACGGCTGGCTGTCGCCGGCGCTGGTGCGGCGCTACGCGCGCGCCTACGGCACCCGCATCAAGACAATGCTCGACGGCTGCCGCAGCCTGGCCGACCTCGGCCCGGAAATCGTGCCAGGCCTGTACGCGGTCGAAGCCGATTACCTCATCACGCACGAGTGGGCGTGCAGCGCGGCAGACATCCTGTGGCGCCGTTCGAAGCTGGGACTGCACCTGCCGTCGGGCAGTGCGGAAAAGCTCGACGCCTGGATCGCCGGGCGCAAGGCTGACGCGCCGGCAGGACAGCCGGGCGCGCAGGCTAACTAGCGCGCCACGATGCGGTAGCGCAGTTCCAGCGCGTCGTGCACAGTCAGCGCGCCGCCCATCACCGACATCGGCACGATGCCGAAATCGCTCTGGCGCAGCTGCAGCGTGCCGCTGGCGGTGACGGCGCCATTGCCTTCTTCTACAAGCGCTGCCGCATCGACCGTGCGCGTCACACCATGCAGCGTGATCGCCAGCCGCACAGGCTTCCCCACGACAGCGTCGGCGCGCAGCGCCACCAGCGGAAAGCGTTCGGCGTCGAGGACCTTGGCCAGCATGTTGGCGCGGGTGCCTTCGATCGCCGCCGGCGACGGGGTGGTATCGAGGCCGGCTTCCTTGCGCAGCGCCGGCTCGTCCACGCTCATCTGGTCGAGCCGGAAGCTGAAGTCGGCCCGCCCCGCCGCCGGCGCGACGAAGCCCGTCACGTTGCGGCTGGCCACCACGTGATCGTGACCGAGGCGCGCCAGCGGGCCGCCGCGCCGCACCGTGACGGCAATCAGCGACTGCGCCGCATCGATCGCCAGCACCTTCGTGCCTGCCGCTGCGGCGACGCGGTACCAGGATGCGGCGTTGTCGGTGGCCGCCGGCGGCGGGGCCACCGGTGCCCGCGCGCACCCGGCAAGCAGGACGGCCACCAGCAGCGCGCGCGTCGGCTTCATGCTATTTTGCGTTGGCCGTTACCCAAGCGTCGATCGCGGGCAAGCGTTCGGCGCGTACCTTGACGCGGTCACGGATGCCGGCAATCGCGGTGTCGGCGTCGCGCCGTGAACCGGCAGCGAGGTTGGCGCCCGCATAGGCCTCGAGCTTGGCGATGGTTGCCGGGTTCGACGAACCGGCCGCCAGACGCGGGAAAAAGCGGCTGCGCGAGGTGGCGTCGACCCGCTCGTTCACCTTGGCCGCGTTCGCCAGAGCGAAGTCGAATGCCAGCTCAGGATGGCGCTGCGATACCTGCGCCAGCATCGCCGCGCTGTTGGTCACGCCAGGTTCGTCCGTCATCGCCAGGTCCAGCGCGCGCCGCGCCAGCGCCGGGTCGGCGGGCGAAGCGAGCAGCTCGTACAAGCCGTCCTTGATCATCGGCGACTTCTCGGCCTTGGCGGCGCGGTGCAGGTCGTCCCACGCGGCGCTGTCGGCGCGCGTTGCCACCACCGCCAGCACGGTCTTGCGCAGTGCGGCCGGCAGCGCCTGCGGGTCGGACGCTTGCGCCGCATAGCGCCGGCGTGCTTCGGCGATCGTGGCGGCGTCGCCAAGTTCGCTGAGCGTCTGGATCAGGCCCGTGCGCAAGGTGGCGACGGTGGCGTTTTCGCCGGCGCGGGCGTCCCAGCCGACCTGCTTCATGACCGGCGCCAGGCGCTTGACCGCATACGCGTCGAAGCGCTGCTGGCGCTGGCGGTCGCCCGCGTAGTGATCGTGGATGGTCCCGAACACGTCGGCGATCTTGCCCCACACCTGGGGATCGGCGCCCGGCGTGGCGGCGTTGGCCAGCGCGAGGAAGTCGGACGCCGGCTGCAGCCCGGCCACGCCAAGCGACCAGCTGTCGGCCAGCAGGCCCATTTGATCGATGGGGGCCAGGGCGCCAAAGCCGGCGGCGAGCTCGCCGAAATGTTTCGGCGCGTACAGCGTGCGATAGTAGCCGCTCTGGCCGGCGTTCACGATGACCGCGCCGCAGCCAGGCACGCTGACGCTCGCCTTGCCGTTCGATACCAGCGTGCGCACCTGGCGGCTGGTGCCGGCCGCCTGCAATGTCACCGGCACGCGCCAGCGCAGCGGCTTCTTGTCGGGCTGGTCGCGGCTGAATTCCGACTGCGTCAGTTCGACGCGCGTGCTGCTGCCGACGCAGTCGGCGCTCGCCACGCGGATCAGCGGCACGCCCGGCTGCAGCGTGAAGTCGTGGGCGATCGCGGTGACCGGCTTGCCGGCGGCGCGTTCGATCTGGCGCCACAGGTCGCCCGAGACCGTGTTCTTGTAGGCGTGTTCTCGCATGTATGCGCGCACGCCGTTGCGCCAGGCCTGCTCGCCGACGTAGTTCTCCATCATGCGGATCACTGCTTCGCCTTTCAGGTAGGTGATATCGTCGAACGCCTGGCTGGCCTGTTCGACCGTCTCCACGTGCTGCACCACCGGGTGGGTGGTGGCGACCGAATCGCGCTCCATCGCGGCCTCGCGCACGCCGACCGCATTGAGCCTGGTATTCCATTCCGGATGCAGGCGCTCGGACATGCGGCTTTCCATCCATGAGGCGAAGCCCTCGTTAAGCCACAGGTCGTCCCACCACTGCATCGTCACCAGGTTGCCGAACCACTGGTGCGCCATTTCGTGCGCGGCGGTGACGAACACCGCCTGCTTGTCGCCCTGCGTTGAAATCGCCGGGTCGAGCAGGATCGCGTATTCGAACGTAAAGATCGCCCCCCAGTTCTCCATCGCGCTGAAGAACTGGCTGCGGCCCGGCGCGGCGATGTTGTCCAGCTTGGGCAGCGGGTAGTGCACGCCGAAGTAGCGGTTGAATTCGACCAGCAGCGATTTGGACGCGTCGAGCGCGAACGCGGCCTGCGCGGCGCGGCCCTTCGGCGTGACCACGCCCAGTTCTGTACCGTTCACTTTTGCCGTCACGCGGTCGAATTCGCCCAGTCCGAAGAACAGCAGATAGGTCGACATCTTCGGCGTTTGGGCGAACCTGACCAGGCTGCGGCCGTCGGCCAGCGCGGTCGTTTTCGCCACCGGCATATTACTGACCGCCATCTGGCCGGCGGGGATCGCCGCTTCCAGCGTGAAGCTGGCCTTGTAGGCCGGCTCGTCCCAGGAAGGAATCATGCGGCGCGCGTCCGAGTTCTCGAACTGCGTGTAGAGCGCGCGCTTCTTGCCGTCGGCGCCGTCGTAATCGAGCGAGAACAACCCAACGGCTTGCTGCCCGATCAGGCCCGTGTAGTCGAGCGCCAGGCGGTAGCGGCCCGGCGCGATCGGCCTGGCGAAGCGGAACGTCGCGGTCTGCGCGTCGGCATCGACGCTGGTGGTTGCCGTCATCGGCGCGCCGCCTGCGCCGGCGGCCAGCGTAACGCGGCTGAACGCCAGGTCGGCGGCGTTGAGCGTGATCGAGTCGGTCGGCGTCAGCACGTCGAGCGTGATGGTGACCTTGGCGGCGAAAGTGGAGCGGGCGGCGTCGGGCGTGATCGACACGTCGTAGTGGGCAGGGCGCGCGGTGCGCGGCAGCTGGGTGGTGGCGAGCGCGGTCGGCGCCGGCGCGGGCGCCGCCATGAGCGGCTGAGCCGACAGGCCGGCCAGTGCAAGTACTGCTGCTGAAATCAGGCTGCGATGCATGAAGATCCTTTTGCGTATATTGGCCCGGCGCGCCGGGACTCTTATGGAACACTAAGGTGAAACGGCAGGCCTGTCAACGCACGCATGTCGGGCGGGCGGCGCCGGATCGGCTATCATCATGCTCAGCGAAACCGGCCAGTCCCGCGGCGCCTGAACCCCATCCTGGAGAACGCATGAAACTGTACATCAGCACCTTCGCGCCGAACCCGCGCCGCGTCACCATGTTCATCGCCGAGAAGGGCATCGGCGACATCGAGACCGTCATGATCGACCTCAACGCCGGCGAGCACCGCAGCGCTGCGTTTGTCGCCAAGAACCCGCTGGCGCGGGTGCCGGCGCTGGAACTGGACGACGGCCGCGTGCTGTGCGAAACGCGCGCGATCTGTACCTACATCGAGGGGATGCATCCTGAACCGAACCTGATGGGCGAGGGCTTCGAGGAACGCGCCTTCATCGAGATGGCCGACCGCCGCGCCGAGCTGCACCTGTTTGCCGTTATCGCCAACTGCGTGCGGCATTCGCATCCCGGCCTGGCGGTGCTCGAGCAGCCGCAGTTTCCCGAGTTCGGCGCATCGCAAGGCGAGAAGATGCGCGAGGCCGCGCGCTGGCTCGACAGCGAACTGGGCAAGCAACCGTATGTGGCAGGGCAGCGATTCACGGTGGCCGACATTACCGCGTTTTGCGCGCTTGAATTCGCGCGCGGACTGATGAAGTTCAGGCCGGGCGCGGAGGGAATGAACAACTTGCAGGAGTGGCGCGACCGCATCGCGGCGCGGCCGTCGGCGGCCACCAGGGTCTGACCCGTTTCCTCGGACTCGGCGTCCCCGCCAGACCCCAGACGGGGTTTACCCGATGCGCTTGTACCAGTGCTGGTGCGGGAAAACAGGCTGGTAGCTGGCGGCGAGTTCGTCGCCGTCGGCGATCTCGCGGTCCAGTCCCAGCACGCCGAACAGCGACAGGCTGTCGTGGAACAGCCGCATCACGCGCTGGCGCAGCATCGGCCCGAAATCGGGAAGGGCGCGCTGGCAGATGATTAGCTGGAATTCGTTGAACGACGCATCGGTCACCAGGTTGTACTGCGCCCACGTGATGCGGTTGCGCAGCGATGCACGCAAGGTCGCGCGGCCATCCTGGACGTCGAAATAATCGGCCAGCTGCGCCGTGCCGCCGCTTCTGAAATAACTCTCCTGATACTGTTCCATGCGTTCGGCCGGAAAACTGGCCAGGCTGGCGGCCGCCAGCATCTCCTCGTTGGCGACGGTGGCGTAGATTTCGGTGCGAAGGTGCAGCTGCTCTTCGGCCAGCAGAATCGCCAGCGACCACGCCTGCTCCGGCCCTGCGCATTCGGCCAGCCACACCTTCGGTACCGCCGACGCGCGCAGGCTCGCTGCCAGCACGATGCGCAGCTGGCGCGCCTGCTCCGGATCGTCGAACAACGCGGCCGGCTGTACCGACAAGGCGCGCAGCAGCGCGGCGCCGGCGCCGGGGTCGTGCAGCACCCGGTCCTGCAGCGACGAGACGGTGTTCAGTGCCCGCGCCTGCATCACCTGGTGCAGCTTGCGCCGCAGCGTCGGCCGGTCGTAGGACCTGAAATCGTGACCGAAGCGTTGAAACAGCGCTTCGAGCAGCAACTCGATTTCAAGTTCTTCCGTCGCCAGTCCACCTTCCATTGTCAGGTAGCCGGTCAATGCAGCCACACGCGCATCAGCGACAGCAGCTGCGCCACGTCGACCGGCTTGGTGATGTAGTCGGAAGCGCCGGCGGCGATGCACTTGTCGCGGTCGCCCTTCATCGCCTTGGCGGTGAGGGTGATGATCGGCAGCGACTTGAACTTCGGAATACGCCGGATCGCGCGCATCGTGTCGTAGCCGTCCATCTCCGGCATCATGATGTCCATCAGGACGATCTCGATGGTCGGATCCTTCTCCAGCACCTCGATGCCGTCGCGACCGTTTTCGGCGAACGACACCTGCATCTGCTGGCGCTCGAGCAGCGACGAGAGGGCGAAGATGTTGCGCAGGTCATCGTCGACGATCAGCACCTTGCGTCCGGCCAGGCCGCCGTCGGCGGCGTGGATCTCTTCGAGCATGCGGCGCTGCAGTTCCGGCAGCGACGCGTGCGAACGGTGCAGGAACAGCGCCGTTTCGTCGAGCAGGCGTTCGGGCGAGCGCGCATCCTTGATGACGATGGTCTTGGCGTAGCGTTTCAGCTTCGTCACTTCCTTGCGCGACAATTCCTTGGCGGTGTAGATCACGATCGGCAGGTCGCGCAGGTTCGGCTCCTTGCCGATCACGTCGAGCAGGTCGAAGCCGCTGATGTCGGGCAAGGTCAGGTCCAGCACCATGCAGTCGAAGTGCGACGTGCGCAGCGCCTCGAGCGCGTCGGCGCCGTTTTCCACCGCGACGATGCGCAAGTCGGAGTCGCCGATCAGCGAGACGATCGAATCGCGCTGCATTTTCTCGTCGTCGACCACCAGCAGGCTGCGTTTGCCGCCCATCAGGAACTTCTGGATGCGGGTGAATTCCTCCTGCAGCGCTTCACGGTCGACCGGCTTGTTGATGTACGAGATGGCGCCCTGGCGCAGCGCGCGCTCGCGTTCGCGCATGCTTGACATCACGTGCACCGGGATGTGGCGCGTGCTCGGGTCGCGCTTGAGGCGGTCGAGCACCGTGAAGCCGTCGATGTCCGGCAGGTCGAGGTCGAGCAGGATCGCCGACGGCAGGTAGTCGCGCGCCATCGACAGCACCGAGTCGCCCAGGTGGGTGACGATGCCCTTGAAGTTTTTCTCGCGCGCGAATTCGAGCACGATGCCGGCGAAGGCGGCGTCGTCTTCGACGATCAGCACCGATGGATCTCCCGGGGCGATCAGGCCGCGGTCATCGAGCGTGCCGTATTCGACCACCTGCACCATGCCGCCGCCGGACACCTGCAGCGGCGTCACTTCGTTCTCGAGCTGCAGCGTGTTGGCGTACACCACCTGGGCCGGCGGCGGCGCCATGCGCGCGGGCTGCGGCTGGCGCGCCTGGTCGTAGTTGATGAAGCCGGCGCGGTTGTATGGCAGGAACAGGGTGAACGTGGAACCGGAGTTGACCACCGATTCGACCCGGATCTCGCCACCCAGCAGGCGCGCCAGTTCGCGCGAAATCGACAGACCAAGGCCGGTGCCGCCGTACTTGCGGGCAGTGGAGCCGTCGGCCTGCTGGAACGCTTCGAAGATCAGCTGCAGCTTGTCGGAGGCGATGCCGACGCCGGTATCCTTGACCGAGAATGACAGCACCGCATCGGCGTGCACCAGGTTCGGGTGGTCCGACGTCCAGCCGCTGGTAACGAGCGAAATCTGCAGCGCGACCTGGCCGTGGCTGGTGAACTTGAACGCGTTCGACAGCAGGTTTTTCAGCACCTGTTGCAGTCGCGTGGTATCGGTCATCACCGCGGTCGGCAGGGCGTCGGCCAGTTCGACCGTGAAGCCGAGATGCTTGGCTTCGGCCATGTGGCGGAAGGTGCGGTCGACGTAGTTGCGCAGGTTCGAGAAGCGGTACTCGGAGACGTCCAGCGTGACGGTGCCGGACTCGATCTTCGACAGGTCGAGAATGTCGTTAATCAGGGTCAGCAAGTCGGAGCCGGAGCCGTGGATGGTCTTGGCGAATTCGACCTGCTTGCCCGACAGGTTACCCTCCGGGTTATCCGACAGCTGCTGCGCCAGGATCAGCAGCGAATTGAGCGGGGTGCGCAGTTCGTGCGACATATTTGCCAGGAACTCTGACTTGTACTTCGACGACAGCGCCAGCTGGGTCGCCTTTTCTTCCAGCGCCAGCTTGGCCTGCTCCACCTCGCGGTTCTTGCGTTCCACCTCGATGTTCTGCTCGGACAGCAGGCGCGCCTTTTCGGCCAGCTCCTGGTTGGTCTGCTGCAGCTCTTGCGCGAGCGACTGCGACTGCGTCAGCAGCGACTCGGTACGGCTGTTCGCCTCGATCGTGTTGAGCACCACGCCGATCGACTCCATCAGCTGGTCGAGGAAGGAAAGGTGCGTTTCGGTAAAGCGGTCGAGCGATGCGATCTCGATCACCGCCTTGACCTGCTGCTCGAACAGGATCGGCAGCACGACGATGTTGGTCGGCGGCGCCGCGCCCAGGCCCGACGACACCACGATGTAATCGCGCGGCACGTCGGTGAGCCAGATGCGGGTCTTCTCGACCGCGCACTGGCCGACCAGGCCTTCGCCCGGCAGGAACGAGGTGGCCAGCTTGCGGCTGGAGCGGTAGCCGTAACTGGCGATCATGCGCAGGCGCGCGTCGATCTCCTGCGAGTCCATCATGTAGAACACGCCGTGGTGGGCCGACACCAGCGGCGCCAGCTCGGACAGGATCAGCTTCGTCACCGCCTGCAAGTCGCGCTGCCCCTGCAGCAGGCGCGTGAAGCGCGCCAGGTTGGTCTTGAGCCAATCCTGCTGCGCGTTCTTCTGTGTTGTTTCTTTCAGGTTGCGGATCATCTCGTTGATGTTGTCCTTCAGGTAGGACACCTCGCCGCGCGCCTCCACCTGGATCGAGCGACTGAGGTCACCACGGGTGACAGCAGTCGCGACTTCTCCGATGGCGCGCATCTGGTTGGTCAGGTTTGCCGCCAGCTGGTTGACGTTCTCGGTCAAGTCCTTCCAGGTGCCGGCCACGCCGGACACGTTTGCCTGTCCGCCCAGCTTGCCCTCGGTACCGACCTCGCGCGCCACCCGCGTCACTTCCGAGGCGAACGAGGACAACTGGTCGACCATCACGTTGATGGTGTCCTTCAGCTCCAGGATCTCGCCCTTGACGTCCACCGTGATCTTCTTCGACAAGTCGCCGCGCGCCACCGCGGTCGTCACCGCCGCGATGTTTCGCACCTGGCCGGTCAGGTTCGACGCCATGAAGTTGACGTTATCGGTCAAGTCCTTCCAGGTGCCGCCGACGCCCGGCACGTAGGCCTGGCCGCCGAGCTTGCCTTCGGTGCCGACCTCGCGCGCCACCCGCGTTACCTCGGAGGCGAACGAGGACAACTGGTCCACCATCACGTTAATCGTGTTCTTCAGCTCGAGAATCTCGCCCTTGACGTCCACCGTGATCTTCTTCGACAGGTCGCCGTTGGCCACCGCGGTCGTCACGTCGGCGATGTTACGCACCTGGCCGGTCAGGTTACCGGCCATCGAGTTCACGCCGTCGGTCAGGTCTTTCCAGGTGCCGGCCACGCCCGGCACGTTGGCCTGGCCGCCCAGCTTGCCCTCGGTGCCGACCTCGCGCGCAACCCGGGTCACTTCGGAGGCGAACGAGTTCAATTGGTCGACCATCACGTTGATGGTGTTTTTCAGTTCCAGGATCTCGCCCTTGACGTCGACCGTGATCTTCTTCGACAAGTCGCCGTTCGCCACCGCGGTCGTCACGTCGGCGATGTTTCGCACCTGGCCGGTCAGGTTACCGGCCATCGAGTTGACCGAGTCGGTCAAGTCCTTCCACGTACCGGCCACGCCCTTCACCTGCGCCTGGCCACCGAGCTTGCCTTCGGTGCCGACCTCGCGCGCCACGCGCGTTACCTCGGACGCAAACGAGGACAACTGGTCCACCATCACGTTGATCGTGTTTTTCAGTTCGAGAATCTCGCCCTTGACGTCCACCGTGATCTTTTTCGACAGGTCGCCATTCGCCACCGCTGTCGTCACCGCGGCGATGTTACGCACCTGGCCGGTCAGGTTCGACGCCATGAAGTTGACGTTATCGGTCAAGTCCTTCCAGGTGCCGCCAACGCCCGGCACGTAGGCCTGGCCGCCGAGCTTTCCTTCGGTGCCGACCTCGCGCGCCACCCGCGTCACTTCCGACGCGAAGGAGCGCAGCTGGTCCACCATCACGTTGATGGTGTCTTTCAGCTGCAGGATCTCGCCGCGCACGTCGACGGTAATTTTCTTCGACAAGTCGCCGTTCGCCACCGCGGTGGTCACTTCGGCGATGTTACGCACCTGCGACGTCAGGTTACCGGCCATCGAGTTGACCGAGTCGGTCAAGTCCTTCCAGGTGCCGGCCACGCCTTTTACCTGCGCCTGGCCGCCGAGCTTACCTTCGGTACCGACCTCGCGCGCCACGCGCGTCACTTCCGACGAGAACGAGGAGAGCTGTTCGACCATCGTGTTGGCGGTGGTCGCCGCGCGCAGGTACTGGCCCTTGAGCGGATGGCCGTCCACTTCCAGCGCCATCGTCTGCGACAGGTCGCCTTTTGCCACCGCGCCGATCACGCGCGCCATTTCAGTGGTCGGGCGTACCAGGTCGTCGATCAGGGTGTTGACCGAACTGATGATGGTGCCCCAGCCGCCGGCCACGTTCGGCACTGCCGCGCGCTGCGTCAGGCGGCCTTCGCGGCCGACCACGCGCGACACTTCCGTGACCGCCTTGACCATCTTCTCTTTCGTTTCGATGATCTCGTTAAGGGTGTCGGCGATCTTGCCGGCGACGCCGGTCCAGTCGGACGGCATGCGCGCGGTGAAGTCGCCCTTCTTTAACGCCATCAGCGTCGACAGCAGCAGCTTCGCGTCCAGCTCTTCAATGAAGTCGCTCATGTTATTCATCGACATTATCCTCGTTTTTTGGGAGTGGAAAAGGTGGCCGGATGGTGCTTCCGGCTCGTGCGATAGGGGTGTTCTGTAGTGATGCGAACAGCAATGCGGACATCGCCTGCGCCGGCTCCGGCTCGCCCAGCAGCGCGCCCTGGAACTGATCGCAGCCGGCCGCGGCGAGCACCTCGAGCTGCGCTTCGGTGTCGACGCCGAGCGCGCGCACCGACAGGCCGAGCGCGCGCGCCAGGTGGATGATCGCCGCGACCATGTCGGCGCCGCCATCGGCGCCGATGTCGCGCACGAAAGCGCCATCGATCTTGAGGGCGTCGAAAGGCAGGTCGCGCAAGATGGTCAGGGACGCGCCGGCGCTGCCGAAATCGTCGACCGCCAGGCGCACGCCGGCCGCGCGCACCGCGTCGAGCGCCGGCTTGACGTCGCCGGCGCCGACCAGCAGGCGTTCGGCAATCTCAAGTTCGAGCAGTCCAGCATCGATGCGGCATGTGGCCAGGTGCGCGGCGACCCGTTCGGGCAAGTTCGAGTGAATATGCATGGACCCCAGGTTGACCGACATGACCAGCGCCGGCAGCCCCGCCTTGTGCCATAGCGCGGCCTGGGCGCAGGCCGCGCCGATGGTCCAGTCGCCGACCTCGTCGAGCAGCTTGCGGTCGGTCACCCGGTGCAGGAACTGCGGCGCGGCCAGCAGGCCCTCGCGCGGATGGCGCCAGTACAGCAGCGCCTCGACGCCGGACAGCGCGCGGGTGCGCACGTCGGCGTGCGACTGGTACTGCAGCGCCAGTTCACCGTTGTCGAGCGCCTGCCGCAGCTCGGCCGCCCAGCGCGCGTGTTCGACTTCGCGCGCGTTGAGCTCCTCGCGGAAGTATTCGATGCTGCCGCGGCGGTGCTGCTTGGCGTGGTACATGGCCGTGTTTGCATTGCGCAGCACGATGGCGGCGCTGGCGCCGTCCTGCGGATACAGGCCGATGCCGATCGACGACGAGGTGAAGATATGCTGGCCGGCGATCTCGAACGGCTGCGCGTTGGCCTGCTCGATCTTGCGCGCCACCAGGGCCGCGTTGGCGGAGGCGCCGGCGCCCTCGAGCAGCACGACGAATTCGTCGCCGCCGGGCCGCGCCGCCACGTCAGACACCCGCACTGCGGCCTGCAGGCGCCCGGCGAACAGGCGCAGCAGCGCGTCGCCGGCTTCGTGGCCGAGCAGGTCGTTGATGCGCTTGAAGCGGTCGAGGTCGAGGAACAGCACGGCGAACTCGCTGTGATGGCGCTCGGCGTAGGCGACGGCGTGTTCGAGCTGCTGGATCAGCGCGCGGCGGTTGAGCAGGCCGGTGAGGGCGTCGCGGATCGACAGCTCGTGGGCGCGCGTTTCGGCCAGCTTGCGCTCGGCCACCTCGAGCTCGAGTTCGGCGTTGATGCGTTCGAGGTCCTGCAGGCGCTGCACCCGCAGGTCCTGGTACAGCGCCGACAGTTCTTCGGTCTTTGCGACCAGCTCGAGGTTGTTGCGGGTCAGGGCGACGAACACGGCGACCTTGGTTTGCAGGATCTGCGGGATCACCGGGGTAAACAAGTAGTCGACTGCGCCTTTCTGGTAAGCCTGCAGGCGGTGCATTTCGTCGGCGTAGTGGGCGGTGATGAAGATGATCGGCACGGCCGCCGAGCGCGGATGCGAGTGGATCGCGTCGGCGGTTTCAAAACCGTCCATGCCCGGCATGTTCACGTCGAGCAGAATGACGGCGAATTCGTGCATCAGCACCTGGCGCAGCGCCTCGTGGCCTGAAGTGGCGGTGATGAGCTCGTACTGGCCGTCGGGCGCCGGTTGATTCAGCAGGCTCTCTAGCGCGAACAGGCTGGCCGGATCATCGTTGACTAGTAGGACTTTAGGGATCTGCACGTCGGGACAGGTCGGTTGGGGAAATCGTGTGGCGTTAATCGTTATATCGCGGACGACAGAAAAATAATCTTGCTGCCCGTTAGGGTAAGCATTATATTGTCGTTCGGAAACTAAGTGCAATTCTTATGCTAACAAAATAGCAACCCGGGAGCAAAGTTGGGGAAGGTTATCCGAAAAAAACTTTCCCCGGCGCACGGCAGAAACGCGCCCGCCGTCAATTTTTGTGGCATTTAGCGCACAGTCAGACGACCTACCAATTGTCTCATTTTCGAGGCAACCCATGGTAGTTACCGGCGCGATTCCTGCTACTTGGAAAATGGCAAAAAAATAATTTTTCGTTGAAGCATTTGTCGATTGAGTTTTGGTAATTAGTCAACTACGATCACGTATTGATTCAAATTTGCGATGTCGCAGTGAGCGGGCGGGAGCAGCGAAATGATTGAGTTAAGTCAGTTGATGAGGTTGGTCGATGCAACTTCCGAAGTGGCCTGGAGCGGTGCGCTTTTCGATATCGCGCATCAAATGGGCTTTGGCGGTGTCATGTACGCCGCATTGTTGTCAAAGCACGCGAACCTCGAGCATCCATTTCTGTATAGCAATTATCCGAAAGCTTGGCGCGATCACTATGATGCGGCCAAGCTGCACAGCGTCGACCCGACCATTCGCCATTGCATGAACAGCGTGCTGCCGCTGATCTGGGAGCCCGACACCTTCCGCCACGCTGACAATCATAATTTGTACGATGAGTCGCGCCAGTTCGTCAAACGGTCGGGCATCACGTTCCCGATGCACGGTTGCAATGGCGAGATCGGCATGATCAGCTTTGCCACCGAGGAAATGGATGCGGAAGAGTTCAGCGCCCACCTGACCCACTACATGGCCGATTTGTCGCTGGTGCGCGATTACGCGTTCGACTCGTCCCTCAAGTTCATCAAGGCGCGCAGCCACGCTGAACCGGTGCCGCACCTGACCAAGCGCGAACTGGAAGTGATTAAATGGGTGATGGCCGGCAAATCCTCGTGGGAAATCTCACGCATTACCGACTGTGCCGAAGCGACCATCAATTTTCACATTTCGAATATCCGCCAGAAGTTCAACGTCAATACCCGTCAGCAGGCGCTCGTCAAGGCGATCGCCCTCGGCATCATCACTCCAGAAGATCCACATCGCTGACCTTGCCGTTGACGTACAGCTTGACCAGCAGCGCGACCGGAGGGGGAACCCCGAGGCCGGTCTCGAAGCGGCTGCCGCTCGACTGGGTCACGCCGAAGCGGGCCCAGAATGTGGCCTGGCTCTCGCGCTTGCTGATGCGAAATTGCCGCAATCCCATCTGACCCGGCCCGCGCAGCGGTTGGTTGGCCGCATCGTTGGCGGCGAACGACACCGCGTCGCTGACAGCCGGCGCCTGCAGATTAAAGTCCTGGTCCATGTCATCCCCTCCGCAAATCGATGGGTCCAGTATTCCACCTCGCGCCTTGCTTTTGAGCTATCACATCTACTAGTTATGCAGATCACATAAGTAAAGCTCCTGCGGTCATCGGCCGTCTTTTTCGCGCTGTTGATCTTGATTGTCGGACGCTACGGGGTTTTCCGTCGGAAAAAATTGCCGCACGAGATGTGTTTGCCGTCGTCATTAATAGTATATTGACAGCACGGCGGCGCTGCAGTGCCAGTCCGCTTCGGGACAAGGTTTTCGACGATGACGCAAGCGATTTCGGGCAGCATGGGCAGCACGGTGACCGGCGGCGGACCGGCGTGGCTGCGGTTGCGAGCGGCCGGCCTGATTTTCTCGGCGCTGGTCGGTGCCGGGCTGTATACAGTCGCTGCCAACACCGTCGAGGGCGATGCGCGCCAGCGTTTCAACGGCATCGCGCGCATCGCCCAGTCGGCCCTGGCGGCGCGCCTGGCCACCTTCAATGACCTGGTGCGCGGCACCACCGCCTTGTTCGAGGCGTCCGACGATCCGGTCACGCGGCTGCAGTTTCACCGCTACGTCGCCGCGCTCGACGTGCCGCGCAATTTCCCCGAGGTCGACCTGCTGTCGTACGCCGCCAGCGTCGACGACGCCGGGCGCGACGCCTTCGTCGCCCGGGTGCGGGCCGACCGCAGCCTGGCGCCGGGCGGCTATCCGGCGTTCGACATCCTGCCTGCCGGCCGGCGCGAGCGCTACGAAGTGCTCACCTTCGTCGAGCCGGCGCGCCACTTCAGCCGCTACTTCGGCGCCGACATCGCGCAAAACCCGGCGATCGCCGAGGCGCTGGCGCAGTCGCGCGACACCGGGCAGCTCAGTTCCGGCGTGCCGATCATGTTCGACGCGCCGTCGCCGCACATCGGCCTTGGCATCGGCCGGCCGGTGTACCGCAAAGGCGTGCCGCTGACCGATGCCGCGGCCAGGCGCGCCGCCTTCCTCGGCATGGTCGGCGTCGAGTTCAGCGTGCCAGGCCTGGCGCAGGGCGTACTGGGGCAGGTCGGCATGCCCGGCCTGCGCGTGGCGCTGTACGCCGCCGGCAGCGCCGCGGCGGACCAGCGCGCGCTGGCAATTGGCCGCGGCGACCGGCTGCTGTTCGGCGCAGGTCCGCTGCGCGACGCCAGTTTCGAGGCGGTGCTGCCGGTCGACTTCAACGGCAGTCTGTGGAAGGCGCGCTTCACGCTGCCGCGCTCCGACCTGTACAGCCAGTTCGACCGCGCCTTTCCCTTTCTCGCGCTGGCCATCGGGGTGGTGGTGGGCCTGCTGGTGTATGCATTCTTCTTCACCCTGTTCTGGTCGCGTCGGGTGGCGATCGCCCAGCGGCTGCTGCTCGACACGGTGCTCGACAGCGTCGAGGCGCATGTCTACATGAAGGATCGCGAGCGGCGCTTCACCTACATCAACGCGCGCACCGCCGAAGCGATGGGGAAAGCGCCGCAGGAGGTGATCGGCAAGTTCGATCGCGACGTGCTGCCGGCGGCGCTGGCCGACGCCTACTGGGAGCAGGACCGCAGCGTGTTCGACAACGGCGTATCCAGCGCCGGGCAGCACCAGTTCACCCGGCTCGATGGCCAGGTGCGCCAGTTCTGGACTGTGAAAGTGCCGGTGATGGAAGCGGGCGAAGTGGCCGCGGTGATCGGCCTGTCGACCGACGTCACCGAGCTGCATGAACTGAAGGCGCAGGCCGATGCCGCCAGCCTGGCCAAGAGTAACTTCCTGTCGAACATGAGCCATGAGATCCGCACGCCGATGAACAGCATCATCGGCATGACGCACCTGGCGCTCAAGTCGGCCGCCACGCCGAAGCAGCGCGACTACCTCGAAAAGATCTACCACTCCAGCCAGCACCTGCTCGGCATCATCAACGACATCCTCGATTTTTCCAAGATCGAAGCCGGCAAGCTGGATCTGGAAGTGATCGACTTCAGCGTCGCCACGCTGATGGAAAACATTGCGCACCAGCTGGGCGAAGCGGCCAGCTGCCGCCGCCTGGCGCTTGAATTCGAGCTGGCGCCCGGCCTGCCGCGCCAACTGCGCGGCGACCCGCTGCGGCTCGAGCAGGTGCTGCTCAACTTTACCGGCAACGCCATCAAGTTCTCGGAGGATGGCGTGGTGCGCATCCACGCCGTCGCGCTCGAGGACACCGAGCACGATGCGCTGGTGCGCTTCGAGGTGCGCGACAACGGCATCGGCATGACCGGCGCCGAAGTGGGCGAGTTGTTCAAGTCGTTCCACCAGGCCGACCCGTCGACCACCCGCAAGTACGGCGGCACCGGGCTGGGACTGGTGATCAGCAAGCAGCTGGTCGAACTGATGGGCGGCAGCGTCGGCGTCGACAGCGCGCCCGGCGTCGGCAGCACCTTCTGGTTCACCGCGCGCCTTGGCAAGGGCGTCAGGTTCATGCGCGCCGGGCCGGCGCCGGCGCCGCGCGAAGTGCTCGACCAGATCGCCGGCGCGGCCATCCTGCTGGTCGAGGACAACGTCTTCAGCCAGCAGGTCGGCCAGGAGCTGCTGGAAGAAGCCAGCGCCACCGTCGTCGTCGCCTGCAACGGCAAGGAAGCGGTCGACCTGATGCTGCGGCGCTGCTTCGACTGCGTGCTGATGGACCTGCAGATGCCGGTGATGGACGGCTTCGAGACGACCCGCATGATCCGCTCCGATCCGCGCCTGCGCGAGGCGGTGGTGATCGCCCTGACGGCCAACGCCGGCCGCGACGACCGGGCGCGGGCGCTGGCGGCCGGCATGGACGAATTTGTCAGCAAGCCGACTTCGCCGAACCAGCTGTTCGAGGTGATCGCCCGCTGCCTGCGCGCGCACGCTGCGCCGGCCGCCGCGCCCCTTGCGTGCGAGGCGGCGCCGCCGCTGTTCGACATGGCGGCGCTGGCGCTGACCTTCGGCGCCAACCCGCAGAAGATGCGCAAGTACGCCTTCATGTTCCTCGATTCTGCCGGCGACGGCCTGGCCGTCGTCGGCGAGGCGCTGGCGCGCGCCGACATCGAGCGCGCCGCCGATACCGGGCACCGGATGAAATCGGCCGCGCGCGCGGTCGGCGCGATGGAGTTTGCCCAGCTGTGCCAGCAGCTCGAACAGCTGCGCATCGGCGGCTCGGTGGCCGAAGCGAGTCTGTTGCTGGGGCGCATGGTGGCACTGCGCGCGCTGCTCGCCGAGCACATGGCCAGCGAACTGGCCGAACCGGCGTCCGGATGAGCGCGGCCCTACCGCCGGCGCCGTAAAAATAGTATGCTGTGGCGCTGCCGACTCGGCCATTTAACGGAACACCATGGCATCTCCCGTCTCGCCCGGACTCCTGATCCTGCACGGTAACCAGCTCGAACAATTGCGCGCCGCGCTGTTCGGCTGGCTGCGCAATCATCCGCTCGCGCCGCTCGAGTCGGAGATCATCCTGGTGCAGTCGAACGGCGTGGCCGAATGGCTGAAGATCGCGCTGGCCGAGGAAACGGGCGTGTGCGCCGCCACCCGCGTGGCGCTGCCGGCGCGCTTTCTGTGGGAAGCCTACCGCGGCATGCTCGGCGCCGAGCGGGTGCCGAAACGCTCGCCGTTCGACAAGGCGCCCCTGACGTGGCGCCTGATGCGCCTGTTGCCGGCGCTGCTGTCAAACGACGGCTTCGCGCCGCTGCGCCACTTTCTCGGCGACGGCGACCCGGAACGCCGGCTGCAGCTGGCCGAACGCCTGTCCGACCTGTTCGACCAGTACCAGGTGTACCGCGCCGACTGGCTCGACGACTGGGCGGCGGGGCGCGACGTGCTGCGCAACGCGCGCGGTGAGGCGGCGCCGCTGCCGGTCGAACAATTGTGGCAGGCGCAGCTCTGGCGCGCCGTCAACGACAGCCTGCCGGCGCAGCTGCGCCAGTCCGGGCGCGCCACCATCCACAGCGAATTCGTACACGCCAGCGAGAACGGCGCGCTGCCTGCGGCCAGGCTGCCGCGCCGCGTCGTCGTGTTCGGCATCTCGGCGCTGCCGTACCAGACCTTGCAGGCGGTGGCGGCGCTATCGCGCCACTGCCAGGTGCTGCTGGCGGTGCCCAATCCGTGCCAGTTCTACTGGGGCGACATCATCGAAGGGCACGAGCTGCTCAAGGCGCGCCACCGGCGCCAGCAGCCGCGTGGCGGCATCGACCTGTCGCACGTGCCGATCGAAGACATGCACTCGCACAGCCATCCGCTGCTGGCGAGCTGGGGCCGGCAAGGGCGCGACTTTGTCCGCATGCTCGACGAATTCGACAGCGCCGCCGAGGGCCGCTTCGAGAACATGCGGGTCGACCTGTTCAGCGAAGGTGAGGGCGACACCTTGCTCGGCCAGGTGCAGGCCGCGGTGCGCGACCTGCTGCCGCTGGCGGAGCATGCGCGCCTGGCGCCCGATCCAAGCGATCGCTCGATCGAATTTCATGTCACCCACAGCGTGCAGCGCGAAGTCGAGGTGCTGCACGACCAGCTGCTGTCGTGGTTTGCCGCCGGCGACGCGGACGGCGCGCCGGCATTGCGCCCGCGCGACGTGGTCGTGATGGTGCCCGACATCGATACGTTTTCGGCGGCGATCCATGCCGTCTTCGAGCAGCACAAGCGCAGCGACGCGCGCTTCATCCCGTTCGAGATCGGCGACGTCAAGGATCGCAGCGTCAACCCGCTGCTGGTGGCGCTCGAGTGGCTGCTGCGCCTGCCGCAGCAGCGTTGCCGCCAGAGCGAGGTGCGCGACCTGCTCGACGTGCCGGCGCTGGCGGCCCGCTTCGGCCTCGAGGACGAAGACCTGGCCACCCTCGGCCAGTGGATCGAGGGCGCCAGCGTGCGCTGGGGACTGGACCAGCAGCACCGCGATGGCCTGGGCCTCGGTTCGGCCGGCGAGCAGAATGCCTGGATCTTCGGGGTGCGGCGCATGCTGCTCGGTTACGCCAGCGGCGCCGGCGCCAGCTTCGCCGGCATCGAGCCGTACGCCGAAGTGGGCGGGCTCGATGCCGCGCTGGCCGGCTCGCTGGCGCAGCTGATCGAGACGCTGCTGGCGTGGCGCGCCAGCCTGGCGCAGTCGCGCACCCCGACCGAATGGGGCGAGCAGGCGCGCGCTCTGCTGGCGGCGTTTTTCGACGGTTCGGCAGAGGGCGACCGCCTCACGCTGGCGCAACTGCGCGAAGCGCTGCAGAACTGGCTCGAGACGTGCGACAACGCCGAATTTGCCGAACCGGTGCCGCTGGCGGTGCTGCGCGAAGCGTGGCTTGGCGCGCTCGACGAGCCGACCTTGAATCACCAGTTCGTCTCCGGCGGCGTGACCTTCTGCAGCCTGATGCCGATGCGCGCGGTGCCGTTTCGCGTGGTGTGCCTGCTTGGCATGAACGACGGCGACTTTCCGCGCCGCGCGCGCCAGGCCGATTTCGACCTGCTCGCGCTGCCCGGCATGGCGCGACCGGGCGACCGCTCGCGCCGCGACGACGACCGCTACCTGATGCTCGAAGCGCTGCTGGCCGCGCGCGACAAGCTGTACGTCAGCTGGGTCGGGCGCAACGTGCGCGACAACAGCGAGCAGCCGGCCTCGGTGCTGGTGTCGCAGCTGCGCGACTACCTGAAGGCCGGCTGGCAGCTCGACCTCGATGCAATGACCACCGAGCACGCGCTGCAGCCGTTCAGCCGCCGCTATTTTGAACAGGGCGGCTTGCCGACCTACGCCGGCGAATGGCGCGCCGCCCACGCCGCCGCCGCCGCCGGCGACGACGCGCCGTTGCCGCCGTTCGAACTCGATGGCGAATACCGCCTGAAGCTTGCTGAACTGGCCAAGTTCCTCAAGCAGCCGGCGCGCTACTTTTTCCAGCGCCGGCTTGGCGTCTGGTTCGCCGACGCCGATGCGCTGGGACAGGACGAGGAGCCGTTCTCGTTCAATGCGCTGGAGCGCTACCTGCTCGAAGACAGCCTGCTCGACGACGGCGGCGCGCCGGAAGCACTAAGCGAAGTGCGCGCCAGCCTGGCTGCCCGCGCCGAACGGCTCGGACGCGAAGGCGTGCTGCCGATCGGCCTGATCGGCCGCAAGTGGGAAGAGCAGCTGATCGAAGGCCTGGTGCCGGTGCGCACCGCCTGGCTGACCCTGGGCGCGCGTTTTCCGGAGCAGGCGCCCAAGCTCCCCATCAGCCTGCGCTTCGGCGGCATCGAGCTCGATGACTGGATCGACAAGCTGCGCACCAGCGAAGTCGGCGCCGCGTGGCTGATGCAGATCTCCTCGAAGGTGCTCGACAAGAAGGGCGCGGCGCGCGGCGACAAACTGATCGGCGCCTGGCTGCGCCAGCTGGCCGCCGCCGCCGCCGGCCATCCGGTGACCGGCTACCTGGTCGCGCGCGACGCGATCGTCACGATGGCGCCGCTCGATACGGACCACTCGCGCGCGGTGCTGGCCGGCCTGGTTGCGCTGTGGCGCCAGAACCTCGACCAGCCCTTGCCGGTCGCCTGCAAGACGGCGCTGGCCTTGCTGCGCAATGGCGACGCGCGCGCCACCTACGACGGCAGCTTCGAGATCGGCGGCGAAGTGCAGGACCTGTGCCTGGCGCGCCTGTGGCCCGACTTTGCCGCCCTCACTGCTGGCGGCGCGTGGCTGCATACGGCGCAGTCGCTGTATGGCCCGCTGGCCGACTGGCTCGATGCGCACGTCGTCATCGCCCCGCTCGACAAGGAGCAGGCATGAGCGAACTGCTGAAACCCATCGATTTTCCGCTGCACGGCTCGCGCCTGATCGAGGCCAGTGCCGGCACCGGCAAGACCTGGACCATCGCCGCGCTGTACGTGCGCCTGGTGCTGGGGCACGGCGGCGAGAACGGCTTCGGCCGCGCGTTGATGCCGAACGAAATCCTGGTCATGACTTTCACCCGCGCCGCCACGCGCGAACTGTCGAACCGGGTGCGCGAGCGCCTGGTGGAGGCGGCCGCCTTCTTCCGCGCGGAGGAGCCGGGCAAGGATCCCTACCTGGCCGCGCTGGCGGCATCGTATCCCGGCCACGCCGAACGGCAGCAGGCGGCGCACCGCCTGATCATGGCCGCCGAGACGATGGACGAAGCGGCCATCTTCACCATCGACGCCTGGTGCCAGCGCATGCTGCGCGAGCACGCGTTCGACAGCGGCAGCCTGTTCGACGAGGAACTGGTCAGCGACGAACACGCGCTGTTCGAAGACGCGGCGCACGACTACTGGCGCCAGAACGTCTATCCGCTGAACAGCCGCGCGCTGGCCGCGCTGATGGCCTGCTGGCAGGATGTCGGGGTGCTGAAGCAATCGGTGCGCGAACTGGTGCGCCGCGTGCATCTGCTCGGCGCGGTGCAGGACGAGACGCTGGCTGGCCTGATCGCCCGCGTCGAACGGGCGCAGCTGGCCGAACTGGCGCGGCTGAAGGCCGGCTGGGCCGATCGCGCCAACCAGATGGAGCAGTGGATCGCCGGCCAGCGCGCGGTGGTGCCGAAGTGCTTCAACGGCAGCAAGCTGCGCGCCGATTCGCTCGTCAAGTGGTTCGACGCGCTGCGCGCGTGGGCCGACGATCCGGCGCTGGTGTTGCCGGCGATGACCGACACCGCGTGGCACCGGCTAACTCCGGACGGCATCACGGATGCATGCAGCAAGGACTTCAGCGTCGCCGCGCCCGAGTGCTTCGAGCACACTACCGAACTGTGGGAAGCGCTGAAGGCGATCGCGCCGCTGTCGCATGCGCTGTACAGCCACGCCGCGACCAGCATCGCGCAGCGCATGGCGGAGCTGAAAAAGCGCAGCCGCCAGTTCGGCTTTGCCGACATGCTGGACCGGCTGAAGGCCGCACTGGAGGGCGACAACGGCGAGCAGCTGCAAAAGCGCATCGCCGCGCAGTATCCGGTGGCGATGGTCGACGAATTTCAGGACACGTCACCCGACCAGTATGCGATTTTCAACCTGCTGTACCGGGTGGGCGACAATGACCCGTCGCACGGCCTGTTCCTGATCGGCGACCCGAAGCAGTCGATCTACGGCTTTCGCGGCGCCGACATCAACAGCTACCTCGCCGCGCGCGCTTCGACTGCGGGGCGCCATTACAGGCTGGGCACCAACTTCCGTTCCACCAAGGCGGTGGTGGAGGCGGTCAACCAGCTGTTCCTGCACGCTGAGAACGGTTTCGCGGCGGGCGCGTTCAAGTTCAAGAAAGGCGAGGTCAATCCGCTGCCGTTCGACGAAGTTGATGCGAACGGTCGCGACGAGCACCTGGTCGGCGTCGAAGGCCCGTTCCAGGCGCTGGCGGTGTGCAGTTCGGACCGCGAGGACATGCGCGCCGACGACTACCTCGACTTCTTCGCCCATCACTGCGCCGAGCATATCGTCTCGCTGCTGAACGATCCGAAGGCAGGGTTTTGCCATGGCGAGAAGTTCACCCGGCTGGTCCCGGCCGACATCGCCATCCTGGTGCGCAACCGGCGCGAGGCGGCGGCGGTGCGGCACGCGCTGGCGCAGCGCAAGGTGCTCAGCGTCTACCTGTCGGACAAGGATTCGGTGGTCGACAGCGACGAGGCGGCCGACGTGCTGCGCTGGCTGTACGCGGTCGCCAATCCTCTCGACGGCGGCCTGGCGCGGGCGGCGTTCGCCACGCGCACGGCCGGGCTCTCGCTGGCCGCCCTCGCGCGCATGTCGTCGGACGAACTGGCGTGGGAAGAACGGGTCGAACAGTTGAAAGCGCTGCACGTCGTCTGGCAGCGCCAGGGCGTGCTGGCGATGCTGCGCCGCTTCGTGCACGAACTGAACCTGCCGTCGACCTTGCTGCGCGAGGCCGGCGGCGAACGCCGGCTGACCAACCTGCTGCACCTGGCTGAACTGCTGCAGACGGCCAGCAGCGGGCTCGATGGCGAGCAGGCGCTGATCCGCTGGTTTGCCGAGCAGGTGGCCGGCATCGGCGACGGCGGCGACGAGCGTGTGCTGCGCCTCGAGAGCGACGCCGAACTGGTCAAGGTAATCACGGTCCACAAGGCGAAGGGCCTGGAGTACCCGCTGGTGTACCTGCCGTTCGCCGTCACCGCGCGCAAGACCGACCGGCGCAACCGCAGCTTCTTCGAGTTTGTCGGTGAAGACGACAAGCGCACGCTCGACCTCGGGCTGTCCGAGGCCGCGCTCGAGGCGGTCGACCGCGCGCGCATCGAGGAAGACCTGCGACTGCTGTACGTGGCGCTGACGCGCGCGCGCCATTTCCTGTGGCTCGGCGTGGCGGCGGTGGCGGCCAAGAAGGCGGGCGAGAACAAGCTGCACGAGTCGGCGCTCGGCTACCTGCTCGGTGGCGGGGCGGCGATCGCGGCGGCCGACATGAGCGGCCACTGGCAAACCTTAAAAGGCGATTCCACCGCGATCGACCTCAAACCGCTGGCCGCGCCGGAGGGCGTGACGCTGCTGGCGCGCGAGGAAGTGCGCCCGCCGCTGATGGATGCCGCGGTGTTTGCCGGCAGCTTCGAGCGCAACTGGTCGGTCGGTTCCTTCACGTCGCTGACGCGCCAGACCGGCAAGGCGCCGATGCACGCGCAGGAGGAAACGCTGCTGGAAGAAGAACCGAAGCAGGCGCCCGCACGGGCCGACGACGCCCCCTGGCACCGCTTCCCGCGCGGATCGGTGCCGGGTAACTTCCTGCACGAGCAGCTCGAGTGGATGGGGCAGGAGGGTTTTGCCAGCGTGCTCGATCCGAATTTCGATGCGCGCCTCGGCGCCCGCTGCGACCGCGCCGGCTGGGCCAACCGCAAGGAAGATGCGATTGCCTGGCTGCGCGAAGTGGCGACGACGAAGCTGCCGCATCTCGATGCGCCACTGGCGCAACTGGACGGCGTGCTGCCGGAGATGGAATTCTGGTTCCCCAGCCAGCACCTGAAAAGCGCGCAACTCGACCAGCTGTGCGCCGAGCGCATGCTCGGCGGCGTGGCGCGCCCGGTGCTGCCGGAGCGCCAGCTGCACGGCATGCTGAAGGGCTTTGCCGACCTGGTGTTCGAGCATGAAGGGCGCTACTGGGTGCTGGACTACAAATCGAATTCGCTCGGCGCCGGCGACGCCGCCTACAGCCGCACCGCGATGGCGGCCGGGATGGCGGCGCACCGCTACGACATCCAGGGCGCGATCTACATGCTGGCGCTGCACCGCCTGCTGCGCAGCCGGCTGGGCGACGGCTACGACCCGACGCTGCAGCTTGGCGGCGCGCTGTTCATGTTCCTGCGCGGGATCGCCAATCCGACAACCCGTGGCTGCTACCTGCTGGAGCCCGACCTTGAACTGCTCGAAGGCCTCGAACGGCTGCTGGATGACGCAAGATGAAGCCTGACACCGACGTGAATGCATTGTGGGCAGCGGTCGACGCGCTGACCGAAGCGGGTGAATTGCGCCGGCTGTCCGGCGCCTTTGCGCGCTTCATCGGGTCGGTCGGCCACGCCACGCCGGCGCTGATGCTGGCCTGCGTGCTGCTGTCCGAACTTGAAGGACGCGGCCACAGCTGCCTGATGCTCGACGAACTGGTCGACGATCCGTGCACGCTGACCGGCTGGAGCGAAGAGCAGTGGCAGGCGCTGGCCGCGGCCGCCGCGCCACTGCCGAAAAACGTCAAGGCCTGGAGCGCGCTGCTGTCCGGCGCCGAGCAGGTATGGCAGGCGGGCGACCTCAGTTTCGACCAGCCGCTGGTGCTCGATGGCGCGCGCCTTTACCTGCGCCGCTACTGGCGCGACGAGACGCTGGTGGCCGGCAGCATCGGCGCGCGGGCGCGTGAAGTGCGCGCCGTCGATACCGACAAGGTGCGCGAAAAGCTCGACATCCTGTTCGCCTCGCACCGCAAGGCCGAAACGCCGGACTGGCAGAAGATCGCCTGCGCCATCGCGCTGCACGGCTCGGTGGCGATCATCACCGGCGGCCCGGGCACCGGCAAGACCTACACGGTGGCGCGCCTGCTGGCGCTGCTGTTCGCGGTGGCGCCCGACGCCGGCGGCCTGCGCATCGCGCTGGCGGCGCCGACCGGCAAGGCCGCGGCGCGCCTGAAGCAGTCGATCGACAAGGCCTTGAGCGAACTGGCCGACAAGGTGGGCGGCGAGCTGCCGCTGCGCGAACTGGCGGCGCGCATGGGCGCCGCCCGCACCCTTCACAGCCTGCTCGGCGCGCGGCCGGACACGCGCGCTTTCGCCCACCACCAGGGCAACCCGCTCGACGTCGATGTGCTGATCGTCGACGAGGCGTCGATGGTCCACCTCGAGATGATGGCGTCGCTGCTCGATGCGCTGCCGGCCGGCGCCATGCTGGTGCTGTTGGGCGACAAGGACCAGCTGGCATCGGTGGAGGCGGGCGCGGTGCTGGGCGACCTGTGCCAGAACGCGCAGGCCGGCGGCTACGACGCCGCCACGATGGCGTACGCGCTGGAGGCCAGCGGCGAGGCCATTCCCGCCGACTTTGCCGGCGCCGCCGGATCGCTGGCGCAGCAAACGGTGATGCTGCGCCACAGCCGCCGCTTCGGCGGCCCGATCGGCCAGTTGGCACTGGCCGTCAACGCCGGCGAAGTGGCGCGCGCCGAAGCGGTGCTGCGCGGCGGCGACGATGCGGTGCGCTGGATCGAACACGCGCAGCAGCATCACGTGCTGCAACTGGCGGAGGAGGGCTACCGGCCTTACCTGGCGCTGTTGCACGGGTCGGGCGACGCCGGCGACGACGGCTGGGCGAAGGCGGTGCTGCAAAGCTTCGAGGCGTTCCGGCTGCTGTGCGCGGTGCGCGACGGCGAGTGGGGCGTGACGGGACTGAACGCGGCGATCGAACAGAAGCTCGAAGCGGCGCGCCTGATCCGGCGCCGCGGCGAGTGGTACGTCGGACGGCCGGTGATGGTGACGCGAAACGACTACGGCACGCGCGTGTTCAATGGCGACATCGGGCTGACGATGGCCGACCCGGCGCGGCCCGATTCGCTGCGGGTCTATTTCCTCGAAGGCGAAGAGGTGCGCAGCGTGCTGGCCACGCGCCTGCGCCACGTCGAGACGGCATATGCGATGACGGTGCACAAATCGCAGGGCTCCGAGTTCGCGCACACCGCTCTGGTGCTGCCCAAGTCGGGCGGCTCGATGCTGGCGCGGGAGCTCGTGTACACCGGGATCACGCGCGCCAGCAAAGTGTTCACGCTGGTGACGCCGGCCAGCGCGGTGCTGGCAGAGGCAATCGGCCGGCGCACGCGCCGGGCCAGCGGGCTGCGGGACATGCTCGGCGCGTAAGTTCCGTCGTCCCCGCGTTCGCGAGGAGTCGGTCCTGCCAATGGCAGGGACGACGTACGATAGCGGTAATGAAAAAGCCACCGGTGTCGGTGGCTTTCTTGCGACGCGCCGTGTAATTACGCGCGGCGGTGGCGCGCCTTGACGTTCTTGGCGACGCGCGCGCGCATCGAGGCCTTCATGATGCGCGCTTCGGCGCGCGGATGGGCACGCGGCTGGGCGCGCGCCAGCACCGGCGCCGCGTCGCCGGTCATGAAGCGGCGGATCGACAGCGCGTCGACCACCCGCACCGACGATGCCTTGGCGTTGAGCAGCACCAGCGTGGCGTTCTTGCCGGCTGCCTTGATGCGCATGATCAGGCAGCGGCCCGCTTCCTCGGTGTAGCCGGTCTTCGACAGGCCGATGTCCCAGCCCTTGGCGCCGACCAGGCGGTTGGTGTTGCGGTACTCGACGCCGCGGCCGTTGATGTTGATGATGTCCTTCGAGTCGGTGGTGATGCGCGCGATCTCCGGATAGGCCGACGCGGCGACCGCCATCTTGATCATGTCCGCCGCGGTCGATTTGTTGTTCGGCGACAGGCCGGTCGGCTCTTCGATTTTTGTCTGCGTCATGCCGAGCGCGGCGATCTTGGCGTTGACGGCGGCCTTGAACGCAGCCGTGCCGCCCGGGTAGGTGCGCCCCAGCGAGTGGGCGGCGCGGTTATCCGACGACATCAGTGCCAGCTGCAGCACGTCCTGGCGCGAGATGGCGGCGCCGACCGGCACGCGCGAGGTGCTGTGCTTGAGCATGTCGACGTCGCCTTGCTCGATGTAGATCGGCGCGCTCATGTCCTGCTTGGCGTCGATCACGACCATCGCGGTCATCAGCTTGGTCAGGGACGCGATCGGCACGATCGTGTTGGCGTTCTTTTCGATCAGGACCTTGCCGGTGTCGTCTTCGACGACCAGCACCGATTGGGATCCATAAGGACCGGCGACGGCGGCGGCGGCTGAAAAAGTTAACAGGACGGCGGCGAACAGTGTTTTCATGTGGGTGTGTTTTCGTGAATGCGGCAGTTCAAGATCGGGCGCCAGGGGCGAGGGCGCTGCGCGAGATGAAAACAATCTGGCTGTGAAGCAACATTACTCAGTCTCGAAGATATCACCAACCCTGGGGTATGTCTATGGCGCACAAGCATAAAGCAGTCTCATCTTATAACAATGATGAAAAAAGGCCCTGCGTTGCCGCAGAGCCTTTTTAAATTGACAACCCGAACACGCTGGAGTTATTTCGGTTGGTAAATTTTATCGAATTCGCCGCCGTCGTCGAAGTGCTTCTTCTGCGCCTGTTTCCAGCCGCCGAACAGCTCGTCGACGGTAAACAGCGTGATCGGCTTGTAGTTGGCTGCAAACTTCTTGGCCACCGCCGGCGAGCGGACCCGCAGGAAGTGTTTGGCGCCAATTTCCTGTCCTGCTTCCGAATACAGGAAGTTTAGGTAAGCGGTGGCCTGCTTGCGCACCCCGCGCTTGTCGACGACCTTGTCGATGACGGCGACGGGCGACTCGGCCAGGATCGAGTTAGGCGGATACACCACCTCGAAATTGTCGCCAAATTCGCTGCGCACCATCTGCACTTCGTTCTCGAACGTCACTAGCGCATCGCCGATTTCACGCTGGGTGAAGGTGGTGGTGGCGGCGCGCCCGCCGGCGTCGAGCACCGGCACGTTCTTGAAGATGCG
This sequence comes from Massilia eurypsychrophila, assembly GCF_002760655.1. Classification (GTDB taxonomy): domain Bacteria; phylum Pseudomonadota; class Gammaproteobacteria; order Burkholderiales; family Burkholderiaceae_D; genus JAFCUW01. The sequence goes on from NZ_PDOC01000003.1 coordinate 230,851, forward strand.
CGTGACGAGCTCGCGCGCCTGCGCTTCGTTGCCGCCTTTTTTCAGCACCGAGCCCCACGCGGCGAGGTAGGTGTAGCGGCCGTTGCCGGCCGTTTTAGGATTTGGAATGACGACCTTGACGCCCGGCTTGGCCAGGTCGTCCCAGTTCTTGATTTGCTTCGGGTTACCTTTACGGACCAGAAACACCATGGTCGAGTAATATGGCGCCGCATTGTTGGGGAATTTCTTGGCCCAGTCCTGCGTCACCAGGCCGCGGTCGGCCAGCATGTCGATATCGTTGGCCTGGTTCATCGTCACGACGGACGCCTCGAGGCCGTCGGCCACCGAGCGCGCCTGCTTGCTCGAGCCGCCGTGCGACTGCTTGATGATGATGGTTTCGCCGGTCTTTTTCTTCCAGTCGGCGGCGAACACCGGATTGATGTCCTTGTACAGTTCGCGCGCAACGTCGTACGACACGTTGAGCAGCTCGGCGTCGGCGGCGCGCGCGGCCAGCGGCAGGGTCAGCGCGCCCATCAGCAGGGCGACAATGAGGCGGCGTGACGGCAGCAGCGGTGGTTTGGTCATCTTGTTCTCGCAGTGTGTGGACAGTACCGCATAGTCCGACAATTGATGGTGGTAATGGAAGTACAGTTTCGTCATATGCTTAGACGGCAACGTTGTAGCGATGCAGCAATGGCGCGACGGCATGCGGACCCAACAGGCGAGCGGCGGCGCTTCGGTGTATAGTCTTTTATATGTATCTTGAAGGGTAGCAATACCTTATTCTTTTAATCATTGCTTTAATGTTCACCACCATGGGTATTCAGATTCGCTCGGCAGCACCAGAAGACGCCGTTGCCGCTTGCAGCGTGCTGCGCCGTTCTATCGAGGAATGTTGCGTAGAGGATCACCAGAACAACCGCGAGAAGCTCGCTGCATGGCTGGGCAACAAGACGCCGCAGAATGTGGCCGGCTGGCTGAGCTCGCCGATGAACTACACGCTGGTGGCCGAACGCGACGGCGAAGTTGTCGGTGTCGCGCTACTGACCCAGGCCGGCAAGCTGTCGCTGTGCTATGTGTTGCCGGAAGCGCAGCATGGCGGCGTCGGCAAGGCGCTGCTGGACGGCGTCGAAGCGAAGGCACGCGACTGGGGCATTGGCGTCGTCAAGCTGCACAGCACCAGCGCCGGGCGCGACTTCTACGCCCGCAACGGCTACACCTTCGCCGGCAAGGAAAAAACCTGCTTCGGCATCGACTCCGATTTCTTCTGGAAGCAGCTCGACGCCAGGCCGGATGCCGGCGGCGGCGCCGCCAAACGCTTCTGCAATTGCGGCGTCAAGTAAAACCTCCCGCATTCCCACCCGAATCCGTTGTCGTGCGCGCAGCGCGTGCGTTATAGTGTGCGCCTCCAATTGATGGGTACCATATGGCTTCGCGCAGAGAATTCCTCCAACACGGTTTATGCCTGTCCACGCTCGGCGCGCTGACGGTGCCGCTGATCGGCTGCGCCGCGGCGGCCGGCCCGCCGCCGCCTGCTTCCACGGCCAGGCCCGCTCCCGCCGTGCGCACCGCCAGTCGCACGGCGCCGGCGCCGGCGCCGGCGCGAGCGCTGGTGCAGTCGGCCGGCAATGCCGAGATGGCGCCGCCGCCGGATATCTTCGACGCCCAGGCGCTGGACATGGACTTCTGGCTCAAGCCGCGCACGCTGTCGGTATTTCGCCCGCAGTCCGGCGAAAAGGCGCGGGTGCTGTACTGGCGCGACGGCGAAGTCATCGATTCGGCCTACCAGGAACTGTGCCACATCATGCGCGACGTCGTCGGCAAGGAAACCGCGCCGATCGACCCGAAGCTGTTCGAAACGCTGTGGGGCACCCAGGCGTTCCTGGCGCGTTACGGCATGGAGCAGCCGCTCGAAATCCTGTCGGGCTACCGCACCGCCAAGTCGAACGGCAAGCTGATCGAGCAGGGCGTGCCGGCGGCGCGCCAGTCGCTGCACATCGAAGGCAAGGCGGCCGACATCCGCATCGCCAACCTGAACGCCGAGGTGCTGGGCGGGCTGGTGCGCAGTTTCCGGCAGGGCGGGGTGGGCTACTACTACCGCAACGGCCTGCGTGGCGGCTGGATTCATGCCGATACGGGCCTCAAACGCACCTGGAAAGGCTAGTTACCAAACTTTGCCCGCTATCGCGTTGTCCAAGTCAGTGCCCTTCTCAAATCGGGCGTCAAACTGATACTAGGAGGATAGTAATGGCAACTATGAATATTCCGAACGACCGCCGCCACATCCCTGAGCGCCGCACGTCAGACGGCACGCATCACGGAGCCAAGATGTCGGCGCTCGACTACGTTGCAATGGCACTGCTGATCATCGGCGGTCTGAACTGGGCGATGGTGGGCCTGTTCAGCATCGACGTTGTGGCAACGCTGTTCGGCGTCCAGACGCCGGTGACGCGATTTATCTACGTGGTAGTTGGCCTGGCCGCTCTGTATGCGATCTACCTTATCAGCAAGATGGCGGCGGCGTCGCGACACTGAACGTCGGTAATCGACTGGTGCGGAGGTGCGCCGCACCAGCAATCCGCTTCTCCGGCTTCGCGCAGGTCTGGCTGGGCAAGTCATTCCTGCGCCTTGGCGCCCCGCAGCTACGTTCGCTCAGGCCCGCGGGCCGCCGCTGTCGGACGCCAGCATCGACTTGCGCATGATGTCGAGGAAGGCGTGCAGGATCGGTGACTGGTCGTTTTGCCGGTACAGCACGCACAGTTCGACATCGCGCAGCCATTGCGAGTCGAGCGGCCGGTAAACCACGCCCGGCAGGCGCAGGCTGGTGGCCGATTCGGTGGTAATGCACAGGCCAAAGCGCGCCGATACCAGCGCGATGCCAGTCAGCACGTCCTCAACTTCCTGGCCGACCACCAGTCGCAGGCCGTCGTTGCGAAAGGCGCTCATCACCTCCAGCGCCAGGCCACGCAGCGGCGTGGTAGGGTACAGAATCATCGGTTCGTCTTCCAGGTCGCGCAATGTGATCGCGGCCTTGCCGCACAGCGGATGGCCTTCGTACAGCGCGACGTGGAGCAGCTCGCGGCCGATGACCTCGACAGCAATGTCTGGCTCGTTGGGCACCAGGCGGTTAAAGCCGAGCATGATGCGGCGGTCCCGCAGCGCCTGGATCTGCTCCGTTTTGGTCAGGTTGTACAGGGCAAGCTTGACCAGCGGCCGCTCGCGGTGGAACTGCTCCAGCAATTGTGGAATCAATCGCAAAATGCCCGATCCAAAGATACCGACGTCGAGGCGCCCGAGATAGCCTTTGCCGGCGTACTGGGTTTTCTCCTTGGCCGCCTTCACCATCGCCAGGATATTCGGTACCTCCTGCAACATCACCTCGCCGGCGCCGGTCAGCTCGACCCCGCGCGGCGTGCGTACGAACAGCGTCGTCCCCAGTTCCTCTTCCAGGCCATGTATCTGCCGCGTCAGCGGAGGCTGCGCCATGTGCAGCTGCTCGGACGCCCGGCTGAAACTGCCTTCTTGCGCGAGCGCGAGAAAGTACCGCAATTGCTTTAGATCCATTTGCCGATTATGCCATACCGAATCGGTATAGCGTTGACCCGAAAAGGGTATTGGACGCTCGCGCTGGGTTCGGCAATGATGTGCCCACCAAGATTGCGTTGCAGGAATCAGATGAGTATCTCGACGCCCCAGCTTGGCAGCGACACTAACAAATCGATAAAAACAGCGGTACCCAGGGGACAACAATGAAAAAAATCTTAAGTCGCACGGCGGCAATCTCGCTCGCATGTTTTGCCAACTCCGCCATGGCGCAAATGCCGCCTGACCGCTGGCCGGCGGCTCCGGCCGCCAGCAATGTCACCATCTATGGCCTGGCCGACAGCGGCATCGAGTATTTGACCAATACAAACGCCGCCGGCAAGTCACTGGTGCGGATGCCGACCCTGGCCGGTTCGTTTCCATCGAACATAGGCTTTCGCGGATCGGAAGCCCTCGGCAACGGTTTGCGTGCCGTCTACAACCTCGAAATGGGTTACTCGGTCGACGGCGGCCAGCTGCAAAACGGCGGGCGCCTGTTCGGCCGGTCCGCATGGGTGGGCCTGCAGGGCGATTTCGGCACCCTGATGCTGGGCCGCATGATCAACATGACCTATATTGCCAACCTGCGCTCGAACGTCCTCGGCCCGAGCATCCACAGCTATCCCAACCTCGACGGTTACCTGCCGAATGCGCGCAGCGACAATACGGTCGGTTACCTCGGCAAGTTTGCCAACGTGACCGTCGGCGCCACCTACAGCACCGGCCGCGACGCCACCACCGTTGTGGCCGGCCCGGGTTCGACCGCCTGCGGCGGCGAACTTGCCGCCGACAAGCAAGCCTGCCGCCAGGTGACGGCGATGCTCGGTTACGACACGCCGAAATACGGCATGGCCGTGTCCTACGATGTGCTCAACGGCGGGCCCAATGCCGGATTCGGCCTGAACCGCAGCGATTACGACGATCGCCGCATCGGCGTGAATGGCTACGTGATGGTCGACAAGCTGCGGATCGGCGGCGGCGTCATCGAGCGCGACACCGACGCACTGCTCGATACCGCAACGCGCCTGATGCAGATCGGCGCCAGCTATCCCGTGGCTGCAAACGTCGTGGTGGACGCGCAGGTTGCCAAGCTCGACGTCAAGAACTCGGGCAACGACTCATCGATTGCAGTGGTGCGCGCCACGTACAGTTTTTCGCGCCGCACGGCGACCTATGTGTCGCTCGGCCGGATGAAAAATGAAGGCACGGCGGCCATCTCGGTGTCGGCCGGCGGCACCGTCGGACCGGGCCTGAGCCAGACCGCCATGATGGTCGGCTTGCGCCATTCGTTCTGACCGCCCGCTTGATCAATTGATGCAACCGGCGCCGTCGCCACCTGGCGGCGCCCTAATCTGGAGACACGCAATGAACAAGAAATCATCGATGCAACAGGATCGCCGACGGGTTCTGCTGACCGTTTCCGCGCTCGCCCTCGGCGCGGCCACGCTGGCAGGCGCCGTCCAGGCCCAGACCGTGAACGGTCCGATTCGCATCATCGTGCCGTTTACCCCTGGCACCACGCTCGACAGCGTGTCGCGCGTGATCGGCCCGGTGATCGCCAGGCGCATGGGCCAGAGCGTGATCACCGAAAACAAGCCTGGTGCGTCGGGCATCATCGGCATGGACGCGACGGCCAAGGCGGCGCCAAACGGCCAGACCATCATGGTGTCGACCAATACGTCGCTGACCTTGCCGCTGTTCTACAAGACCGTGCCGTTCGACGTCCTGAAAAGTTTCCAGCCGCTGGGCATGGTCGGCACCAACAATTTCGCCCTGGTCGTGCATCCGTCGGTGCCGGCATCGAATCCGAAGGAACTGATCGCCTACCTGAAGGCCAATCCGACCGTCGGCACCTACGCCTCGCCAGGCAACGGTACGCTGCATCACCTGGCAATGGAAAAATTCATCCATACCACCGGCGTGACCATCAAGCACATCCCCTACAAGGGATCGGCCGGCGCCATTTCGGACGTTCTCGGCGGCCACGTGCAGATGATGGTCATGCCCTTGCACCTGGCCGTTCCGCTGCGTGCCGATGGCAAGCTGAAGATCATCGGCTCGACCCGTGCGCAGCGCGAGCCGCTGTACAAGGATGTTGTTCCGCTGCAGGAAGGCGGCGTGGCCGGCTATGACGAAGACGCATGGGTCGGCGTGTGGGGCCCGAAAGCCATGTCGCCGGCGCTGGTTGCCTCCTACAACGCGGCCATTCGCGAGGCGCTCGCCAGTGCTGAAGTAAAAGAGGCGCTCGCCAAGCAAGGCCTGAGCTTGATGCCGGGCACCCCGGACGACCTGATGCGGGTGGCGAACGCCGAGTACCTGAAGTGGGTCACAGTGGTCAAGAACGCGCAGATCGTGGCCGAGTAAGCTTACAGAAATACGGACGCCGCCGCCTCTTGCCACCGCAGGCGGTTTCGTCCCGCATTATCACTACAAAGGAATCCATCATGACCCCAAACTACGCCCACATCGCCACGGAAGAGGCGTTCGCGCCGACCGACATGCTGCGCATTTACCGCGAGATTCTTGCCGGCCCCAATCCCGATCCGGGCTTCGCCAGCCTGATGGGCTTCTACATCAGCAGCCAGAGCGAGCGTGCCCGCTTCATCATGGAGGGGCTGCAGGACCTGGACCAGCGCCGCCTGCAACACATGGACGAGTCCGGAATCGACCGCGCCGTCATCGCCCTGACCGCGCCCGGCGTGCAGATCATGGACGCCGCCACCGCAGTCTCGTTCGCCCGCACCGCCAACGACGAGTTGTCGGCGGCGGTACGCAAGCACCCGACACGTTTTTCCGGCATGGTCGCGGTGGCGCCGCAAAATCCGGCCGAGGCGGCCAAGGAGATCGAGCGCGGCATCACGCAGCTGGGCCTGACCGGTGTGATCATTAATTCCCACACGCACGGCGAATACTTGTCCGACCCGAAGTTCTGGGAAATTTTCGAGGCGGCCGAGGCGCACGACACGCCGATCTACCTGCACCCGAACACCCCGCCGGCCAACATGATCCAGCCGTTCTTCGAGTGCGGCCTCGATGGCGCCATCTTCGGCTTCGGCGTCGAGACCGGCATGCACGCATTGCGCATCATCACCGCCGGCGTGTTCGACCGCTTCCCGAAACTGCAGATGGTGCTCGGCCACATGGGCGAAGCCTTGCCCTTCTGGGCATACCGGCTTGACTACATGCATGCGGCGACCGTCCGCTCCCAACGTTATGAATCGATGAAGCCGCTCAAGAAAAAGCCAAGCGACTACCTGCGCGAGAACTTTTACATCACCACCAGCGGCATGGCGCATGAGCCCGCGATCAAGTTCACGCAGGAAATGATGGGCGTCGACCGCGTCATGTACGCGGCCGACTATCCATATCAGCATACCGTCGACGAAATTTCCCGCCTCGACGGCATGAGCATCAGCATGGATGACAAGAAGCGCTTCTTCCAGACCAATGCCGAGACAGCGTTCCGCCTGAAATGACAGTGGCGCGGGTCGCTGCCATGACAGTGAATCGCACCAGTACGCTCGCCGGCGTTGCGGCGGGCGCATTCCTGGGGCCATTTACGCAGACGGTCTACACGCCCGCGCTCGGTCAGCTGGAGCAGTACTTCCACGTCAACACCTTGCTGATCAACCTGACCATCTCGCTGTTCACGGCGATCCTGGCGGTCAGCAATTTTGTCATTGGCCCGATTGCCGACCGTTGGGGCCGGCGCGCGATCTTGCTGCCCGGGCTGATCATCTATATCGGCGGCTGCCTGCTCTGCATGGCGGCCGATAGCTACGGCCTGTTCCTGGCCGGGCGGGCGCTGCAGGCCGCCGGCATCAGCGCCGCGGTGCTGATCGCGCCAACCGTGATTGGCGACATTTTTGCGCCGGAAGAGCGCGCCAAAGCGATGAGCACGTACCAGACCGTCAGCTTCATGGGTCCCGTGGTCGGCCCGGTGCTGGGCGGCGCGATCGCCTATTTCTTCCCGTGGCAATGGATCTTTGCCGTGCTCGCCGTCGCCGCGACGGGCGTGCTGCTATATAACTGGGCGCGCCTGAAGGAGACTTTGCCCGCCGATACGGTGCCGGCGCCGATCAGCCTGAAGATGTTCGGCAGCGTGCTGCGCAACCGCTCGGCGGTTTCCATCCTGGTGATCGGCTTCAGCCAGTTTTACGGCTACTACGTGTTTCTCGTGTTCTTGCCGGTGCTGCTACACAAGATGCTGGCACTGCCGGAGAAGGTGTATGGCTTCTTCTTCGTTCCGCTGACCTTGGGCCTGCTGCTTGGCGTGCGCCTGGGTGCGCGCTGGCAGAAACATTGGCCGCGCGCCCGCATCCTCAACGCCGCTTCATTCGGCATGGGCGTCACCGTGGCGCTGTTCTGGATGGCGCTGCACTGGCAGCTGATGAATATTGCGCTGCTGGTGCTGCTGCTTGCCTGCTACGGATTGCTGCTTGGCTGCAGCACGCCGATGCAATCGACCATTCTGGTCAACCTGTTCCAGCAGCAGAAGGGTAGCGCCGTCGGCCTCTACAATTTCTTCCGCTTCTCCGGCGCCGCCATCGGACCGGTCGTGGGCGGCATCTTGGTGATGCGCTATTCCGTCAACGCAGTGTTTCTGCTGCTGGCCGTTCTGTTGATTGCCGCCGCGTTCGTGATCCGGCGTTACTTGTCCGATCCGTATGAGCCCTGATGGCCCAATTGAAAGTGCCCGCGCAAGGCGGGCACTGTTATCTGGTGCGGGGTCCAGGGATCGAACCTGGTTATCAGTCTTTAGGCATAAAACCGAACTCGGACTGGGCTTTACCAATAAGCGAACCTCGCAAATGAATACTACCGCAAAATTCCAAAATGGCAATTAAAATTCGCGTCAATCAATATTAATTCTTTCATGGAATTTAGTCATAGTGATAGGGTTTTACCGGAACGTCATTGTCGTGGCGGGTTTCAAGGTCATTCAAGTCAACCATGTGGTCCCACCAGATGTACCAGCCCTCCGCCTGGCTTTGCTCGACTTCCGGGTGCTGCGCCATGTAATCGTGAATGAATTGATCAAATTCTGATACGTAGCCGCCGGGGCCGCTACGGGACTGCTCAGGTTTCGCGCTCATAGTTCCCTCCAGTGACCCGTGTTTGACCTCTCTCAGCTTGGTGAGTTCTCCATAGGCAGTTCGGCGCCGCCAGTTTGGATATACTGCACGCAGGAAATGCCGTACGATACGCGCCGTCAGCTGCCTATTTTGAAGACGCAATGAATCAAGAGTTACTCAAGGAATCGACTGCCACCGAGGCGGCGCCGCGCTTTCGCCCGGTGCCGTGGACGGCGCTGGAAACGCCGCAGGATGTCGAGTTGTGGATTGACGAGCACAACCGCAGCTTGCAGGAAAATATTGGCCCGCAAGAGACCGGCTACGGCGTCTGCTTCGCGCTCGCCGTCGGCGGCAACATCTTCATGCAGACCAGCGGCGACGCCATCATGCTCGACGTCGAGCCCGACGCTGCGTGGGTGGCGCCGCTGATCATCGCCGCGACCGGCGCCGCCGAGCCGGCCGGGCAGCTGTGGGTGCTGCCCGAAGACAAGCTGGTGCAGCTGATCATCGGCCTTTCGAGCCTGGTTGCCAGCACCACGCTGGTGAGCGGCCACAAGTTTGGCTCGCGCAATCGCAAGATGGCATAGCCGCCTCATTTACCCATTTCGACCGATCGGACCACGTCATGCGCCTGCACGCCACCAACCATTTCCGCCGCCACGCCCTGAAACTGGCGGCGCTGGCGCTTGTCGCCGGCCTCGCGTTGCCGGCCGCCGCTGCCGACCTGCTGACCACCGCCAAGGCGCGCGGCACCTTGCGCATCGCCATGGAAGGCACTTATCCGCCGTTCAACTTCAAGGATCCGAAGACGGGCGAGCTGGCCGGCTACGACGTCGACGTCGCGCGCCTGGTGGCCGCCAAGCTGGGCCTGAAGCCCGAGTTCGTCAGCACCGAGTGGGCGGCGATCCTGGCGGGCCTCGGCGCCGGCAAGTACGACGCCATCGTCAGCCAGGTCGGCATCACGCCCAAGCGCCTCGAGGCCTTCGACTTTTCCGAGCCGTACACCTACTCCAGCCCGCAGCTGATCGTGCGCAAGGACGAGCGCGCCATCTACGCGACGCTGGCGGCGCTGAAAGGCAAGAAGCTGGGCGTGGGGCAGGGCAGCGTGTTCGAGCAGCAGGCCAAGGCGGTGCCCGGCATCGAGGTCAGGAGCTACCCGGCGGCGCCGGAAAATCTGCAGGACCTGGCGGTGGGCCGGATCGATGCCGCGCTCAACGACAGCCTGATGGTGGCCTACCTGCTGAGCAACTCGAAGCTGCCGATCAAGGCCGGCGCGCGCGTCGGCAATGTCGAGCGCATGGGCATTCCGTTTCAAAAAGGTAATCCGCAGTTCAAGGCGGCGGTCAACAAGGCCCTGGCGGACGCGGCGGCCGACGGCAGCCTGAAGAAAATCTCGGTGAAGTGGTTCGGCACCGATGTCAGCCGTCCGGCGCCGTAAGACGTCGCGCCGCTGACTTGATGGACCTGTTCAACCTGCTGCGCGACGCCGCGCCCGTGATGCTGACCGGCGCCGGCTACACGCTCGTGTTCGCCATCGCGTCGATGGTCGGCGGGCTGGCGCTCGGCTTCCCGGCCGCGGTGATGCGCATGTCGCCATACGCACTGCTGCGCTGGCCTGCCACGCTGTACGTCAGCGTGATGCGCGGCACGCCGCTGCTGGTGCAAATATTCGTCATCTATTATGGATTGCCGAGCATCGGCATCGAATTTACGCCCGTCACGGCCGGCGTACTGGCGCTGTCGCTCAACGCCGGCGCCTACCTGTCGGAAAGCTTGCGCGGCGCCATCGACAGCATCGGCGTCGGCCAGTGGCGCGCCAGCTTCAGCCTTGGCCTCGGCTACTGGCAGACGCTGGGTCACATCGTGTTGCCGCAGGCGCTGAGGGTGGCGGTGCCGTCGATGAGCAACACCCTGATCAGCCTGATCAAGGACACGTCGCTGGTGTCGGTGATCACCATGACCGAACTGATGCTCACGACCAAGGAAGTGATCGCCACAACGTTCCGTCCCTTGCCGCTCTACATCGCCGCCGCCGCCATCTACTGGTGCATGAGCCTGGCTTTCGAAGCGGTGCAGCGGCGCGCCGAGCGCCGCCTGAACCGCGCCCATCAGTCAACGTGACAACGGGGTCTGACCCCGTTGTCATTGCGGCGGGCCGCGTCACGCCATCCTGTTACGCCTTCGGCATCTTGCAGGCGGCGACGTAGGCGTCAGGATGCGCCTCGAAGATCTTGCCGGTGGTCTTGTTGACCACGCGGCCCTTGGCGTCCTTCACCACCAGCTGCGAGTAGTAGGTCTGGATCGGGAAGTGGTTGACGTTGAACTTGAAGTCGCCGCGCACCGACTTGAAGTTGGCCGCTTCCAGCGCCTTGCGCAGCGCGACCTTGTCGCCCAGTTTGCCCTTGGTGTCGCGCACCGCCGCGTCAATCAGCAGCGCCGTGTCGTAGCCTTGCGACGCATACACCGACGGCAGGTGCTTGTATTCCTTCTCGAAGGCGGCGACGAACTCCTTGTTCGGCGCGTTATCGAGGTCGGTATTCCAGTGCGCCGCGTGCTGGTTGCCGACGGTGGTCTCGCCCAGCACCGTCAAGGTGTCCTGGTCGAAGTTCCAGCCGGTGGCGTACAGTGGGATCTGGCCCTTCAGGCCGGACTGGTTCCACTGCTTGATGAAGTTGATGCCCGAGCCGCCCGGCAGGAACATGAAGACCGCTTCCGGCTTGGACGCGCGGATCTGCGCCAGTTCGGTGGCGAAATCGAGCTCGCCCATCTTCACGTACGCTTCGTCGGCGACCTTGCCCTTGTAGTAGCGCTTGAAGCCGGCCACCACGTCTTTGCCGCCCGGGTAGTTCGGCGCGATCAGGTAGGCGCTCTTGTGGCCTTTTTCGGTGACCAGCTGGCCGGCCGCTTCGGCGTAGCTGTCGCTGATCCACGAGACGGCGAAGAAGTACGGGTTGCAGCGCTCGCCGGCCAGGTAGGAAGGGCCCGAGTTAGGGCTGATCAGGAAGGTCTGCGAGGCGAACGTCGCCTGGTCGACCGCGGCCATGATGTTCTGGAAGATCACGCCGGTGACGAAATCGACCTTGTCCTTCTTGATGAATTTTTCGCCGATCTGGCGCGCCACGTCCGGCTTGCCCTGGTCGTCCTGCACCAGCACTTCGACCGGCACGCCACCGAGCTTGCCGCCGTTTTTCTTGAGGACCAGGTTAAAGCCGTCCAACACCGCGGTGCCGAGCGCTGCGGCCGGACCGGACAGGGTGCTGACGAAGCCGATCTTGACTTTGTCGTCGGCGTGGGCCGACATCATGGCTCCCGCCACCAGTGCTGCGACTACCGTTTTCTTGAACATGTTCTCTTATTCCTCAAATCAAAGTGTGTGGACGAAGGTACTGCGTTGCTGACAGTTGCGATGCTCTTTGTTGCGGTGCTGCGAAAAAATTCAGGCCTGGCGCTTCTTCATGGCGCGCGTGTCGATGCAGCGCGCGGTCCCCGGTAACTGCTGCGCCCACTCCTTGATCACGCCGCGCTGGATCTTTTGCGACGTCGTCAGTGGCAGCTGGTCGACAAAGGCGACGTAGCCTGGCGCCTTGTAGTAGGCAAGCTGCGTGAGGCAATATGCGGTAATCGACGTGGCGGTGGCGGCCGGGTCGGCCTGTTGGTCGTGCAGCACCACCAGCGCCATCACTTCGTCGCCGCGCACCGGGTCGGGCGTTGCGGCCACCGCCACCGACTGCACCGCCGGATGCTGGCGCAGTACCGACTCCACTTCCACGGCGGCGATGTTTTCACCGCTGCGGCGAATCACGTTCTTCTTGCGGTCGATGAAGTGCAGGTAGCCGTCAAGGTCACGCATGACGATGTCGCCGGTGCGAAACCAGCCGCCTTCCCACGCTTCGGCGCTGGCCTGCGGGTCTTTCAGGTATTCCTTGAAAAAGCCGCGGCGCGGGTCGGCGCCGCTGGCGCGTACCCACAGTTCGCCCGGCTGCGCGCTTGCCGCTTCTTCGCCGGCGTCGTCGACCAGGCGGATCTCGAGGGCCGGCTCGGGCTTGCCGAAGCACGCCGTGCCGATGTGGCGCGGCTCGCGGTTGGCGATGATGACGGCGCCGGCGCCGGTTTCGCTCATCGCCCACGCTTCGATCAGCGGCACGCCGAAGCGCTGCTCGAACGATGCGTGGTGCAGCTTGTCGACGCCGGCGCCAAAACCAAAGCGCACGCTGTGCTGGCGGTCGCGCGCATCGGCCGCCGCGCCCATCAGCATTGCCGGCATCACGCCCAGGTAGTGCATTACCGTCGCGCCGGAGGAGCGCACGCTGTCCCACCAGCTGCGCGGGTGGAAGCGGTCGAGCGGGATGATGCAACCGCCGGCGTAGATCATCGCCATCGTCGAATACGCCATCGCGTTCATGTGCACCATCGGCAGCGGCGTGATCAGCCGCTCTTCGCCCGCCTTGAGCGTGCACAGGCCGCCGATGCCGTTGTACCATGCGCCGGCCAGCAGGAAGTAGTCGTTGGTCAGCACGCATCCTTTCGGTCGGCCGGTGGTGCCCGAGGTGTACAGCAGCGCGCATTCGGTGCCGGTGTCCGGCACGCCTGCAAGCGGCGCGGCGAACGGCGCCGGCTCGATCAGGTCGGGCGCTTCGGCGCCGATGATCACCAGTGCGCGCCCGGCTGCCGCTGCCGCCGCCTGCAGCTCGGCGGCGCGCTCGCGCAGCGTCACCGCCAGGCAGATCTCGCTATGGCCGATCAGGTAATTGAGTTCGGCCGCGCGCATGTCGGTATTGATCGGCACCACCGACACGCCCAGCGCGTTCAGCGCCAGCCAGTGCAGGAAAAAGGCCGGGCGGTTTTCCAGCATCAGGCCGGCCCGGTGGCCGTGCCCGTAGCCGGCGGCGGCATATATCTGTGCCAGCCGTTTGACTTTGCCGAACGCCTCTTCGTACGAGATGGTCTGCGCCTCGATGCCGTAGCAGGCTGCCGTCTCCGGCAGGATGTGCAGGAAAGGACGCGCGCCGTGGCGCGCCGCGGCGTCGGCAAAGCTGGCAAAGACGGTTGTTGAAGTCAAGTCAGTGCTCCTCGATTACATGAACAGCTGGATGGCGGGCAGGCAAGCGTCGCAATTGAGCAGGTCGACGCGTTTCAGCGCGATCTTCAACTGTCGGTCTATCCGCGCCAGCGTATGGAACACCGTGCCGGCGTACATCTGCTGCACATTGCCCTGCGTTTCGGTGTAGATGAACTGCGTGCGGGTGACGTAAATACCGGCCGCTTCGTCGGCCTGTTCCACATCCGGCGCCTGCAGCAGATGATGGCTGCGCGAGGCCGGCTGCTGCGAATATGATCGCACGTTCTTGAGCCGCTCGATGCGCAGCTTGAGCAGCAGCTTGTCCTCGTACATCAGCGACACGTGATTGAGTCCGTCCGGCTGGCCCGGCGTCAGCGGCACCCAGTACATCGCGTCCTCGGTGAACAGCTCGTACCACTCGTCGAAGCGCTTCTCGCCCAGCATGCGCGCTTCGGCGTAGACGAATGCGCGCAGTTCTTGCGCCAGTGTCTCGTTGATCATGTGGCCTCCTGCGGCATCATGTATTTGCGCCAGGCGCGGAACTGGTTGCGCATCGAGATCTCGCTGGTGCCCTTGGTGGTCAGGTCGTCCTGCGTCAGTTCGGACGGCGAATAGTCGCGGTGCAGGCTGACCCACTCGTTGCCGGCGGCGCGCAAACCCTCCTGCATGGCGCGGTAGACGTGCAGGTCGTCGTGGCCGACGACCGACATCGGCGAATTGATCAGGCGACTGTACATCAGGGTGCGCTGCAGCAGCTTGTCGGGCGCGCCCTTCAGGCGGAAGGTCCACGATTCGACCACGGTCTGGTTCGGGCCGAGCGGGCGTACCACGCGGATCGACTGGATCGCGCCCTTGATCGTCAGGCTCGGGTAGTACACCGTATTGTGGCGCGAGGTGCCCAGGATCGAGCGCGCGCGTTCTTCGCCGTAGGTGTCCGCCATCGCCTGTTCGTACTCGGGAATGGCGGCGTAATTCGAATGAATCGAGAAGTTCACGCCCGAGTAGCTGTGGCCATTGGCGAACACGCGCACGCCCATGTCGTCGAAAAATTTGTAGTCCGACATGAAGGGCACGAACTGCTCGATCGGCATCGGCTTCGGCTCGTCGGCCGGTTTGCCTTCCCAGAGCTTTTTGGCGGTGCCGGCCGACGATTCGTGCGCCACCATCGGATGCATGGTGTCGTTCAGATTCTCGATGAACATCTTCCAGTTGCAGTCGTGGACGAAGCGCAGGCAGCCGCCGGCGATTTCCAGTTCGCCTTCCGGCGAGCGGTCGGCCATGTTGTCGATCGAGGAGAGCGACTCGCCGAAGAACTCGAGAAAGCATGGCCCCTCGTTCGACAGGCGCACGAAGACGAAGCCGCGGTAGATCTCCACGTTCGGCACCGTCACCAGGCCCTTGCTGGCATCGCATTCCTTCAGGCGCGTGCCTTCATAGGCGTTCTTGAGCGGGATCGCCAGCAGCGAGCCGTCGGTCTTGTAGGTCCAGGCGTGGTAAGGGCAGCGGAAAAATTTGCCGGTGTTGCCGCACACGTCGGACACCAGCTTGGCGCCCTTGTGCGCGCAGCGGTTCATCATCACGCGCACCGAGCCGTCCGTATGGCGCACCATCATCAGCGGCTGCATTGCCACGTCGGTGGCGTAGTAGTCGCCTTTTTCCGGCACCTGGCTGGCGTGGCCGACGTAGACCCACGTGTTGGACCAGAGCTGGGCCATCTCGAGGTCGAAGATATCCTGGTCGAGATAGACGTCGCGGTGCACCTGGTCGTCCTGCACCAGTGCTGCCACCGCCGCCGGGTCATCCCTGTAATTGTTTGCGGTCCTGTTTTTCATGTCTGTCTCCGAAATACAACTTGGGTCAGGCGTCGAGCACCAGGCAGCTGCCCTTGGCGCGCGAGATGCAGATCTGGATCACGTTGCCGGCCGCGCGTTCCGACGCGGTCAGGCAGTTGTCGCGGTGTTCGATGTCACCCGACAGCACCGGCACCGCGCACACGCCGCATTCGCCGCGCTTGCAGTCGAACATCGGGTCGAGGCCGGCGTCGATCATGGCGTCGAGGATGGTCTGGTCGGCGCCCACCTGCAGCCGCGTGCCGGACTGGGTGAGCTCGACTTCGAAGGCGACGTCGCCCGCTTCGGGCGCGGCGGAGGCGAACAGTTCGTAATGAATATGGTCGATCTGCCAGCCAAGTTCCAGCGCGATGTCGCGCACGGCGTCGATCATGCCTTTCGGGCCGCAGGTGTACAGCGCCTGCGACGGCTTGCTGGCGGCCAGAAGCGCGCGCAGGTCGAGCCGGCATGTGCTGTCGTCGTCGGCATACACGCTCAAGGCGTCGGCGCCGTCGGCGCGCAGTTCCGGTACCAGCGCAAGCTGGTCCATGCTGCGGCCGGTGTAGTGCAGCGCGTAGCGCTTGCCGGCCTGGCGCAGGGCAGTGGCCATCGAAATGAGCGGCGTGATGCCGATGCCGCCGGCGATCAGCAGCACGTCGTCGTGCGCCGGGTCGAGACGGAAGGCGTCGACCGGCATGCCAACCTGGATGCTGTCGCCGGCCTTGAGCTGGTGCATGAACAACGAACCGCCGCGGCCACCTTCCTCGCGCCGTACAGCGATCAGGTACTCGGCCGGATGCTCGTCGGCGCCGGTGCGGATCAGCGAATAGTGGCGCCAGTCGGCCTTGCCGCCGATCTCGACGCCGACCTTGATGTGGGCGCCGGCCTGCCAGGCCGGCAGCGGCGCGCCGTCCGGGTGACGCAGCCGGAACGCGGTGATGTGCGACGTCAGCTGGCGTACTTCGGCCACCGTCAGCTTGAGCAGGTCGTCGTTCATGCGGCCACCCCGCTCATCATCGCTGCCAGCTGCTTGCCGCTGTCGTCGGCCAGTGCGGCTTCGCGCAGTCGGCGCAGCCGGCTGGCGGCGTCGGGACCCTTGCGCAGCGCCGGCAGCGCCGCCATCAGCGTGTCGAAGTTGAGGGTGCCGCGGATGTGGGTGTCGCCGTAACCCTTTACCAGCCGCTGCGATTCGGCCACTTCGAGCGCCAGCGCGTAATCGGCGCCGGCCTGCGTTTGGATATGTCCGAGCCATTCGGCGATTTTTGCGTGCTCCGCCTGGAAGCGCAGCGATTTGCGGCGCATGCCTTTCAGGCTGGCGACGCAATACAGCAGCAGGTAGCCGCGCAGCGACGTGGTCTGGATCACGCGCCCCTTGTGCGCGAAACGATGTACGAGCGAGCGCGCCCAGCCGGTCGCCAGCAGCCAGCGGCCGAGGGCGGCCGGCATCGTGTCGGCGATTTCCTCGACGCGCGGATGCATGAACTCGTTGATCTGCACCACCTGCGCCTTGGCCGCGCCGATTTCCTGCGTGACGCGCTCGAACCGGCTGCGCCGCGTCTTCAGGTCCGCCACCCGGATGGTGTCTTCGTAGCTCATCCACAGCGCCAGGTAGCGCGCCGTTTCGTTCAGCAGGCGGTAGGTGCCGTCGCCATGGCGGCGGTCCAGTTCGCAGATGGCGGCCAGCCGGTCGAGGTAGTCGGTGGCGTATTTCTCGTCCTGGTAGTCGGCCATGCGCAGCACGCCGGCCGTCAGCGTCGGTTCGACCGCGGCCGGAAAATCGCGGCCGATGCGGGTAGCCTGTGGCTGCAGGCGCGCGCCTGGGGCCGCGGCTGCCGGCTCGGCGTGAATGGCGGCACGCGACGGCGCCACTGCCTGCGGGCTGGCGCCGACCGCGAAGCCGGCATTGAATGCGGCCAGGCTGGTGTCGATGCCGACGCCGCCGCGACGGATCGCTTGCTCGAACTGGTCGCGGACGAACGGCAGCTTGCCGCTGCCGGCCAGCGCGCCGAACAGGGCGGCGCTGATCACGCTGCCGTTTTGCTCGGCCAGCCGGGCGAAGTCGGCGTGCACGAAGCGCTGGGCGGCGGCGTAGCCTGCCTCGATCAGGCGCTGGGCGTCGACGCGGCCGTCCGCCATCGCGGTTTTTTCCGTCATCGAATAGACGCGGTGGGTCGACGCGATCAGCAAGGTCTTGTCGACCGTGACCAGGCCGCGTTGCACCGCACGGCCGGCTTCCATCAGTTCGGATGCCAGCACGATGTCGAGCTCGCCCGGCGTGGGCATCATGCCCAGCACCGGCGCCACGCCGGCGCCGACGCCAGCCACCGGCGCGAACATCTCGAGGTAGTAGATGGTGGCGCCGGTGCGCTGGGCCACGCCGGGCACCGACGTGGTCTGTGCGTAGTAGCCGGCTTCCTCGGCCATGTCGACCATCCAGTCGGCCAGCACGCCGCCGCCTTCGCCGCCCATGGCCAGGATGGCGATCTTGATCGCTCTCGGGGCAGGGCGGCTGCGGTCAAAAGATACTTCGGTAGTGTTCATGGCGTGCTTGCCGCTTTCAGTGAATGGATTCGATGCCGGCCAGACGCCGTTCGATGCGATCCTGCAGGAAGCCGATGACGGTCCGCCGCACGCGGTCGCGCAGGCGGTCGAAACGGGTCGGATTGCTGATCGTGGCGGCGCGGTAGAACGATGGGCACAGCACAGCGGCATGCGCCACCTCGCCGCACAGACCGCAGCCGACGCAGCTGTTTTGCACCGTCACCACCGGGTCCTTGCGCAGCGGGTCGGGGTTCGGCTTGATCGTCAGCGACGGGCAGCCCGACAGACGGATGCAGGAGTGGTCGCCCGTGCAGGTGTCGGAATCGACGCCGAAGCGCTCGCGCACCACGCGCTCGCCCGATTTGAGGGCCTTGCGCACCAGCGGCTTTTCGCGCCGCTGCTTGTTGAGCATGCATTCGCTCTGCGCGATGATGACCTTTGGACCGGATTCGGTCGTCGTCAGCGCCTCGCGCATGCTGTCGCGCAGGTCCTCGAGCTTGTAGGTATTGGTGATCTTGCGCACCCACTTGACGCCGACGCCGCGCACCGCGTTTTCGATCGGCACCTGGGTCACGCGCAGCGGGTTGGCTCCCCTGGAGGACAGCAGGTCCTGGCCGCCGGTGGCGGCGCTGTAGTTGTTGTCGACGATGACGAGCAGGTTGTCGCTCTTGTTGAACACCGCGTTGCCGACGCCGCTGGTCAGGCCGTTGTGCCAGAAGCCGCCGTCGCCCATGAAGCTGATGGCGCGCTTCGATGTTTCGCGCGTGTTGAACGCGGCGGCGCCGGCGGCGCCGAGGCCATAGCCCATGGTGGTGGCGCCCAGGTTAAACGGCGGCAGGATTGAAAACAGGTGGCAGCCGATATCGGAACTGACATGGTGCGTGCCCAGTTCGCGCTCGACCAGCTTGAGTGCGGTGAAGATCGGCCGCTCCGGGCAGCCGGTACAGAATGACGGCGGGCGGGCGTGCACTTCCTGGTCGATCACCGGCACCGGGAATGGCTTGGAGCCGGCCGTGACGGGCCTGGCGGCGATCGGCAGCGCTGTCTGGTCGATCAGCTGCGGCGCATATTGCTGCACGAAGCGCAGGATCCCTTTCAGCATCGCCGCGGCGGTGTATTCGCCGGCCATCGGCAGCATGTCCTTGCCGTGCAAGGTGGTTGGTATGCCGGCGCGGCGCAGCAGCGCGTGCAGGTTCTGCTCGATGTAATCGGGCTGGCCTTCTTCGATCATCAGGATCGCGCGCTTGCCGCTGCAGAAGCGGTCGATTTCGCTGTCGACGACCGGGTAGGTGACGTTCATGACGTACAGCGGGATCTTGCTGTTGCCGAAGGCGTCCGACAATCCCAGCAGGACCAGCGCGTTGATGACGGTGTTGTACAGGCCACCTTGCAGCACCAGGCCGAAGTCCTGGGCGCCATCGGCGAAGAACTCGTTGAGCTGGCGCTCTTCGATGAACTTGACCGCGGCCGGCCAGCGCTTGGTAATCTTTTCCTGCTCGTGCACGAAGCTGGCAGGCGGCAGCACGATGCGGCTGACATCACGCACCGGGTTCTCGAGCGCGTCCTTCAGGGTGAAGGCCGGGCGTACATTATCCTTGGCGATGAAGCGGCCGTGCACGTGGCAGGCGCGGATGCGAAGTTCCAGCATCACCGGGGTGTTGCTCGCCTCCGACAGCTCGAAGCCCTGTTCCACCGCATTGACGATCGACGTCAGGTTGGGGCGCGGGTCGAGCAGCCAGATCTGCGATTTCATGGCGAAAGCGTGCGAGCGCTCCTGCATGATGCTCGATCCCTCGCCGTAGTCTTCGCCGACGATGATCAGGGCGCCGCCGGTGACGCCGCCCGAGGACAGGTTGGCCAGCGCGTCGGACGCGACGTTGGTGCCGACGGTGGACTTGAAGGTGATGGCACCGCGCAGCGGATAGTTGACCGAGGCCGCCAGCGTGGCCGCGGCGGTCGCTTCCGAGGCGCTGTGCTCGAAGTGGGCGCCGAGTTCCTCGAGAATGTCGTTGGCGTCCGTCAGGACGTCCATCAGGTGCGAGATTGGCGCGCCCTGGTAACCGGCGACGTACGAAACGCCCGACTGCAGCAGCGCTTTCGTCACCGCGAGAATGCCCTCGCCGTGGAATTCTTCGCCGGCGCCGAGGCGTAGTTTCTCGACTTCGTTCTTGAAGGACCGCTCCGCCACTTTATCTCTCCAGTCGCCGTTTTTGCCGTGCCAGGTTCATGCAAAATGCATGAAAATTCATGCAATCTATTTGACGCCTAAACTAAATCTGAGTCAAGTGTATTTTGTCGATACTGAGGGCGGACGCCGATTTGGCTGGCGTCCGCCCTCGAAGGTTAGACAGCGTTCATCAGAAGAAGTGGCGCACGCCGATCGCCACAGCGCGCGGATCTGCGCCGGCCAGTGCCACCATCGGCGCGCCGCCCGCGCCGGTCACGCCGTAGCGCGCCTTCGCTTCGTTGCGCACCGTCGAAATACCGCCGTACACGGTGGTGCGCTTCGACAGGAAGTAGTCGTAGCGGATGCTGGCGGTGCGCGCATCGGCGTCGTTGGTGACCTTGTTCTGCAGGCCGCCGATGTCGAGCAGCAGGGCGCCGCCGCCCATCGGGATGGTTGCGCTCAGGTCGAAGTAGTCGTTGCGCGTGATGTTGGCGTCGTCGCGCCGCACCTGGTACACCAGGGCTGTCTTGACCACGGTGAAGTCGTAGGAGGCGCCCAGCGCGGTCCATTTGTCGGCATTCGTGTCGGTGGTGGTGCGGTTCATGTGGGACATGTTGACCGACAGTTTGCCGCTGTCGTACTGGCCCGACACGACGCGCACGTTGCCGACCTTGCCGGCGCCTGGCGCCGAATTCTCACCCAGCGCGTACATGGCCTTGAACACGAAGCCTTTGATGTTCGGCGTTGCGTACTGCAGCGCGTTGTTGGCCCGTGCCGACGGCGGCTCGAGGAAGTAATTGGCGGCGTTACCCCAGCCCATGCCGCCACCGAGCGTGTACAGCAGGTTGGTCATGAAGAAGGGCGTGTACTGGCGGCCGACGGTGACGGTGCCGAAGTTACCGGTCAGGCCGACGAATGCCTGGCGGCCGAACAGCAGGCCGCCTTGCGCGGCGGTGCCGTCGTCGACGTTGATGCCGGTTTCAAGCGAAAAGATCGCCTTCACGCCCCCGCCGAGGTCCTCCACGCCGCGAAAGCCGATGCGCGACGGAGTTGCGCCGCCATTTTGCACGCGCGTCACCGTGGCCTGGCCATTGCGGCCCGACTCAAGGTAGGCGTCGAGCGCGCCGTAGATCGTAACGCTGCTTTGGGCCTGCGCCGCACCTGCAGCTGCGCCAAGCACTGCGAGGGTGATGACTATCTTCTTCATGTGTCTTCCAGTTCATGGTGGATTGAAAAAACGGGGAAGTCCCCTTAGCAACCGGTGCGTCGCTATCGTTGTCTCCCGCCGGCATGGGGCCGGCGAGATCTTATTCTTTGGGGCGAAGCGCCGCGCCGGGCGCGCGCAGCAGGTCCAGGTGCCGCAGCATGCCGAGCGAGCGTCCCAGCACGTCGCGCCGGTAAGCGTCGGGATCAACACCGGTGTAGTCGTAGAATCCCTTGCCGGTCTTCAGGCCGATGCGGCCTTCCTCCATGTACTGCTCGACGATGGCCGGCGGCGCGAAACGGGTCGGGTCGATCGCCTGCGCCAGGTAGCGGCTGGCGTAATACAGGATGTCGTTGCCGCCGAAATCGATGAACTCGACCACGCCGATCGAGGCGAAGCGAAAACCGAAGCCGTAGCGCGTCGCCTTGTCGATTTCCTCGGCGGTGGCGATGCCCTGTTCGATCATGCGGGCAGCTTCGTTCATGATCAGCGCCTGCAGCCGCGGCACGATGAAGCCGGGTGCCGCGGCGCAGACCACCGGCACTTTGCCGGCACGCTCGAGCATCGCCTTCATGGCGTCGACCACTTCGGCGCTGGTGCCGGGGTGGGGGCTGAGTTCAACCAGCGGCACGATGTAGGCGGGATTGAGCCAGTGCGCGTTGAGCAGCCGCTCCGGATGCGTGACGAATGCAGCCAGGTCGGTGACGAGAAAGGTGGAGGTGGTCGAAGCGACGATGGCGTCGGCGCGCACGTGCTCGCAAATAAAGGCGAACGCGTCACGCTTGCCATCGAGGACTTCCGGTACGCCTTCGAACACGACATCGGCGCCCTCGAGGGCCGCTGGTGCATCGGCCAGGCCGACGAAACGTACCCGCGCCATGATTGCAGGCAGTTCGCCGGCGTCGAACATGCCCAGATCGGCCAGCATGCGCAGGCTGGAGCCGATTTCGGCCAGGCTCTCGGTTTCAAGTTTGGCGGTCGCCTCAAGCGCGCGCGGCTTGATGTCGATCAGCGCTACCTCGTGTCCCGCGTAGGCAAAGGCGATGGCGATGCCGCGTCCCATGCGGCCGGCGCCGACCGCGGCGATATGCTGCAACGCTGGCGTGCTCATTGAAAGCCGTTCTGCAGCAGGTCGTTCATGGCTGCCTTGCCCAACTGCCCGAGGCCGAGCGCGTCCAGCGTGCGCTCGCCGCGCGCCAGGTCTTCGCCGACGATGGCGCCGGCCATCGCCAGCAGGCCGCTTGCCACCGGCACGTCGATGCCAACCCAGCGCGCCACCGACACGAGGAAAGCCAGTCCCATTGCCGTGTCTTCGCGCATGTAACGGTGCGTGTGCAGGTCGATATGCTCGCGCCAGTCGCCGCTGTCGACCAGCTTCTTGTGGGCGTCGCCGTACATCCACTGGTCGTTGTTATAGTGGTCGGCCAGCGGGAAGTGCGGAGCGCCGTAATCGAGCGCCTCGCGCACGGCCATGCGTTCGCCGTCGAGGCGGTCGGTGACGCTGCGTACCGCCGGCTGCGTGCCTTCGTTGTGGATGTCCCACTCGGGGAAGTGCTGCAGCGGGGCCGCGTTCATCATGATCAAAGGCGGGTGGATCACCGGGCCGGCATTCATCAGCGCGCCGGAAAGGATGTCGCCACAGCGTTCCACCGAAGGATATGCGCGGGCGATCACGGCATGGGCGTGATCGGCGCGGCTGGCCGGGAATACGCCGGTTGGCAGGCGCGTGGCGCGGATGGTGATGGCCACTTCGGCCGGCCCGTGCTTGCGCGCCAGGTAGGGAAGGGTGCCGGTTTCGGCGAACGTGACGGCGGCGTGGTTGCCGCTGTCCCAGACGATCTTCGCCATCAGGTAGCCGCCGAAGGTGCCGGGCGGGAGGAACACGACCTGGCCGTTGGCCAGGTGCGGCGCCATGCTGCGCGCGATGTCGGCCTGCGCCAGCGCCGGTGTCGGCAGCACGATCAGCTCGGCGCCGTCGAGGGCGGCGGCGATATCGCCGGTGGCCAGCGCGATTTTCACATCGCGTTCGCCGTCGGCATCCTTGATGCGGATGCCTCCTTGATCGAGCACCGCCTGAAGCGCCGCGGCGTCGCGCCGCCACAGCCGCACTTCATGTCCCTGTTCGGACAAATCGGCCGCCGCCGCATAGCATCCGTGCCCGCCACCCAGAATCGCAATCTTCAAAGCAGTCTCCCAGTTACATGAAATGTCATACATTTGTCACTAATTTAAGTCTAAACAATTTAACTGTCAATAAATATATTGTGGTTGCGGAAGTGCTGGGCGACGCCGCATGGAAGGGCGCAAAAAGGCTTGATCTTTATATACTTTAGGCTTAAAGTAATAATGCCAAGGGGCTGAAGATGAGGCCTGACTGGGGCGCCTGGCGCCACGCAAAAACCGACTCACCGGAGACCGCATGACCCCGACCGCCCATCTCGATACCTTCGCCAACGACAATCTGCCGCCACGTTCGCTGTGGCCCGAACTGCGGTTCGATCTGGCCGAGCTGTCCTATCCGGACCGCCTCAACTGCGCCGTCGAACTGCTCGACAAGATGGTCGCCGGCGGCCACGCGCAGTCGCCCGCCATTCACGGCGCCGACGCCAGCTGGACCTACCAGCAGCTGCTCGAAAAAGTGGACCGCATCGCCCATGTGCTCAAGGACGATCTCAAGCTCGTGCCGGGCAACCGCGTGCTGCTGCGCGGCGCGAACAACCCGATGATGGCAGCGTGCGTGCTGGCGGTGTGGAAGGCCGGCTGCATCGCGGTGCCGACCATGCCGCTGCTGCGCGCCAAGGAGCTGGCCACCATCATCGACTTGGCGAAGGTCGACGCGGTGCTGTGCGCCGACGACCTGAAAGAAGAAATCGCAGGCGCGATGGCAAAGTCGCCGGTACCGGCCGGCGCGCTGTATTTCAATGCGGCCGGCGCCGATGCGCTGGAGGCGCTGATGGCCGCCAAGCCGGCCAGTTTCGACGCCGTCGACACGTCGGCCGAAGACGTGTGCATCATCGGTTTCACCTCGGGCACCACCGGGCGGCCGAAGGGCACGATGCATTTTCACCGCGATATCATGGTCATCTGCGACTGCTTCCCGCGCTCGATGCTGAAGGTACAGGCCAGCGACATCTTCATCGGCACGCCGCCGCTGGCGTTCACGTTCGGCCTGGGCGGCCTGCTGCTGTTCCCGCTGCGTTACGGCGCTTGCGCGGTGCTGCTCGAGAAGATGACGCCGGCCCTGCTGCTGGCGGCGATTGCCAGGTATCGCGCCACCATCTGCTTCACGGCGCCGACCTTCTACCGCCAGATGGCGCCGCTGGCGCACGAGCATGACCTGTCAAGCCTGACGCGCACCGTGTCGGCCGGCGAAGCGCTGCCGCTGGCCACGCGCATCAGCTGGCAGCAGGCCACGGGCCTGGCCATGATCGACGGAATCGGCGCCACCGAGATGCTGCACATCTTTATTTCCGCGGCCGGCGACGATATTCGCCCGGGCGCCACCGGCAAGCCGATTCCCGGCTACCAGGCCTGCATCATCGACGAAAACGGCGAACAGGCCGGGCCCGGCGTGACGGGGCGGCTGGCGGTGAAGGGGCCAACCGGCTGCCGCTACCTGGCCGACCCGCGCCAGGCCGACTACGTGCACAATGGCTGGAACCTCACCGGCGACGCCTATCAGGTCGACGCCGACGGTTATTACTGGTATCAGGCGCGCACTGACGATATGATCATCTCGGCCGGCTACAACATCGCCGGCCCCGAAGTGGAGGACGCGCTGCTGCTGCATCCGCTGGTGACCGAGTGCGGCGTGGTAGGGTGTCCGGATGAGGAACGTGGCCAAGTCGTGCTGGCGTATGTCGTGCTCAAGGCCGGAACCGAGGGCACGCCCGAACTGGCGAAGGAACTGCAGGACTTCGTCAAGCGCACCGTGGCGCCATACAAGTATCCGCGTAAGATCGAGTTTCGTAGCAGCCTGCCGCGCACGGGCACCGGCAAGCTTCAGCGTTTCGTGCTGCGGCAGGAAGCGACCGGACAGAATTAAGTGAAACAAGAAGGGCAGCGAAAAAGAAGGCCGCAATTGCGGCTCACATGATTGTTCAACCAGGAGTCGACATTGAAATTATTACGCCTTTCCGCAGCAGTTCTCGCGATGACCGCAGCTTGCGCGGCGCATGGCGCCGACAAAGTTAAAGTCGGCATGCTCACCACCTTGTCCGGTGCGGGCGCCGGCCTTGGCGTCGACATCCGCGACGGCTTCTCGCTCGCGCTGACGCACCTGGACAACAAGTTCGGCACCTTGCCGGTCGAAGTGTTCACCAGCGACGACCAGCAAAGCCCGGACGTGGCCAAGCAGATGACCGAGCGGCTGCTAAAAAAGGAAAAGGTCGATTTCATGACCGGTATCGTGTTCTCGAACGTGATGCTGGCAGTGGGCCCTAGCGTGTTCGCCGCCAAGACGCACTTCATCAGCGCCAACGCGGGTCCGTCGCAATACGCCGGCGAACAGTGCAATCCGTATTTCTTCAACGTGGCCTGGCAGAACGATAACCTCGACGAGGCAGTCGGCAAGCAGGTCACCGCGCAAGGCTACAAGAACGTCGTGCTGATCGCGCCTAACTACCCGGGCGGCAAGGATGCACTGACCGGCTTCAAGCGCTACTACAAGGGCAAGGTCGCCGACGAGATCTACACCAAGCTCGGTCAGCTCGATTACGGCGTTGAACTGTCGCAGATCCGCGCTGCCAAGCCGGACGCGGTATTCATCTTCCTGCCGGGCGGTATGGGGATCAACTTCATCAAGCAGTTCGTCGACTCCGGCCTGTCCAAGAGTTCGCAGCTGTTCGGCCCTGGCTTCTCGGCCGACGAGGACATCATCAAGGCGGTTGGCGCGCCGATGCTGGGCATGTTCAATGCGTCGCAGTGGGGCCACGACATGGACAATGCGCAGAACAAGCGCTTTGTCGCCGACTTCCAGAAGAAGTATGGCCGCCTGCCGTCGCTGTATGCGTCGCAGGGCTATGACGCGGCGATGCTGATGGATTCGGCTGTGCGCGGCGTCAAGGGCAAGATTGAGGACAAGGAAGCGCTCGGCAAGGCGCTGAAAGCGGCCAACTTCAAATCGGTGCGGGGCGCCTTCAAGTTCGGCCACAACAACTATCCGGTGCAGGATTACTATGCGCGCGTGATCGGCACCGACAAGCAGGGCCGCGTCACCAACCGCACGCTCGGTCCGATCCTGACCAACCATGGCGACGCCTATTCGGCGTCGTGCAAGATGTAAGAGCGGTAGTCGTATGATGAAAAAAGCCAGGAAATCCTGGCTTTTTTTATGCGCTGCAATGCTGGGGTCAGGTCTGACATTCGGACAAAAAGCTGGGGTCAGGTCTGACATTCGGACAATTTGCGCCATTTTTCTTTGCTCAGCTCGCCATAAAAAAATGCCCATAAACACGATTGGCCGATGAGTCCGCCTGAAAGCGGCCATAAGTGTCCGAATGTCAGACCTGACCCCAGCTTTTTGTCCGAATGTCAGACCTGACCCCAGCTTTTTGTCCGAATGTCAGACCTGAACCCAGCGTTGCCGCTTTACTCCGGATCGTGTTGCTCGAACCAGGTCCTCGGCGATATGCCGCGGTCCGGTCCCAGCACCGAAAAACCGCCATCGACAGGGATGTCGACGCCGGTGATCCACGATGCGGCGCCCGACACCAGGAACGCCACCGCGTTGCCGACTTCGCTGCCCTGGCCGACCCTCCCGAGCGGGTGGAACGGCGCGGCGACGGCATCGGCGCGCTCGCGCGAACCGTGGCTAAGCTGCTCGATCGACGGCGACCAGGTCCACGCTGGCGACACTGCCACCACGCGGATGCCGCGCGGCGCCAGCGTGACCGCAAGGTTCTTCGTCAGCTGCAGCAGCGCCGCCTTGGAGGCGGGGTAGAGCGCACGCCCGGCCGCACCGAATTTGCCGCCGGTGCTGCCAAGGTTGATGATGACGGCGCCTCGCTCCATGTGCGCCACCGCCTTTTGCGCGAAGATCGCAGCCGACACAAGGTTCACGCCGAGCGTACGGTGCCAGGCTTCGCGCGTCGAGTCGAGGCCCGCGTCGGTGTAGATGCAGGCATTGTTGACCAAAATGTCGAGCCGGCCGAAGCGCGCCAAAGTGGCCGCGATGCAGCGGTCGATGTCGTCGTCGTTCTCGATGTCGGCTTCGCAGTACATCGCCTGCGCGCCTGGCCGCTCCAATAGCTCGGCAACGACGGCCGCGCCCGAACTGCGCCCGAGAATGACCACGTGCGCGCCGCACGCCGACAGCACCCGTGCGATGTCGAGCCCCAGGCCCTGGGTGCTGCCGGTGACGATCGCCACCTTGCCGGCGATCGACGTGTCGGGAGTGTATGCGGTGCTCATGCCGGCCACACTGATTCGACGTCGCACACCCGCGCGATCAGGCGCATGCTCTCGAGCGCGGCGGCGTGGGCTGCCGGCACGCCGGCGGTGCAGGCGTCCGCGGCAACCGTCACTTCGTACCCCATGTCGACCGCGTGCCGCACCGTGCTCTCGACAACCGAGTGGGTGGCGACGCCGGCGACGACCAGGCGCCGCGCACCCACCGCGCGCAGCACCGTCTCCAACGACGATTCGTAAAAACCGTTGATGCGCTTGTGGGTGACGACGAATTCGCGTGCATCGCCGTCCAGCGGCGCCAGGCTGTCGTAGAAACCGGCGCCCCAGCTGCCTTCGGCCACCGCGCCGATGGCGGCGACGTTGCGGAAGATCGGCGCATTAGCCAGCAGGTCCGCGTAGTCGGGTCGGAACGCAACGCGCACGTGCACGATTGGCAGCCCATGCTCGCGCGCCTGTTTGAGCAACTGCTCCGCCGCCGCGATCACGCCGGCGCGAAGCGGGCTGTCGGCGGCGATGCCGACCCGGATCTTGCCGTCCGGGTGCAGCACGTCGTTCTGGTAATGCAGCGCGATGACGGCGTCCATCAGATGAACACCTGCAGGCTGTCGTGCACCGCGTCGCAGTTGACCAGGTCGACCCGCTTCAGGTGGATCTTCCAGCTGTCGCCGTGCGGCGCCAGCTTGTGGGTGATACTGCCGGCCATCTGGCGCGGCGTGCCCTGGCGCCATTCGGTCATCTGAAACACCGAGTGCACCACCAGCTTGTCGCTGCCATCGAAGCCGGCCGCGATCACATTGCCGACCAGCCGCGAGGTGCGAGTGACCGGCTGCTGCGACCAGTTGCGCGCGTTCGACAGGCGCTTCATGCGCACCTCGCGCAGCATCTTGTCCTCCCACGCCAGCGAGATATGGTCGTACGGGCTTTGCTGGTCGTGCGCCTGCGGGATCCAGTACATGCCGTCGTCGGTCCACATGGCCAGCCAGTCGGCCACGCGCCGTTCGTCGAGCGCGCGCGCTTCCATGTACAGGAACTGCTGCAGGCGGTGCTGGAGGTCGAGCGATATTTCGGCCGGCCGCAGGCCGTCGGTCGATACGTCGAAATCGAGGTCAAGCAGCATGAACGGCCTCCGTTTTCGTGGCGAGCATGTACTGCTTCCATGCGCGGA
This sequence comes from Massilia eurypsychrophila, assembly GCF_002760655.1. GTDB lineage: Bacteria > Pseudomonadota > Gammaproteobacteria > Burkholderiales > Burkholderiaceae_D > JAFCUW01. The sequence continues at coordinate 259,860 of NZ_PDOC01000003.1, forward strand.
ACTGGTTACGCATCGGCAGTTCGCTGGTGCCGTTGGTGGAGATCATCCCGCCTGGCACGACGCGGTCGGTGCCGAGGTAGCGGTGAAGGCTGATCCAGTCGCCGCCGTGCGTCAGGTTGCCGTCCTGGCAGCGCTTGTAGACTTCGACGTCGTCGGCCATGACGTTCGACGACGGCGAATTGATCACGTTGGCGTACATGAGGCTGCGTTTGAACACCGCCTCCGGCGCGCCCTTCAGGCGAAACGTCTGGATCTCGATCATGGTGCGGTCCACCGCCACGGGGCGGATCACGCGGAACTGCTGGAACACGGTATGCGGCGAGCCGCTGCCGTAGATGATCGTGTTGTGGCGGTTCATGCCGAGGATCTCGAGCGCGCGCTCCCGGCCCCATGCCTGTTCGAGCACCTCGAAGTGAGCGCGCGTGACCGGGTCGCGTTCGGCCGCGCCCGGGTTGAAGATCCCTTCCATGTAGCCGTGGCCGTTGTCGTAGGCGCACAGGTCGAGCTTTTCCCAGAACGAGTATGGCTCGCCGTTGCCGTCCATGATGTGCAGCTCGAGCGGCATCTCGCCCATTTCCTTCGCCTGGTCGCGCGCGGCGACCACCGACGACTCGTGGGTTACCTGCGCATGCATCGTGTCGTGCAGGTTCTCGTAGAAGACCTTCCAGTTCGAGTTCTGCCACACCTTGAAAACGCCGCCGGCCACTTCCACTTCGCCCACCGGCGAGCGGTCGCACAGGTTGTCGATCGACGTGATGACGCCGCCGAGGAAGGACTTCAGGTCATCGCCCTGGGCGGCCTGGCTGGCGAACACGAAGCCGCGGTAGCTCTCGACCCGCGCCAGCTGGCGCATCGAAAAGTCGGGGTGCTTGGGATCGAAGCAGGTGCCCTCGAAACCTGACTTCATCGGCGCGGCAAGGTGGGCGCCATCGAGCTTGAAGGTCCAGGCGTGATACGGACAGCGGAAGAATTTTCCAGTATTGCCGCAGCCGTCGGGCACTAGCTTCGCGCCCCGGTGCGGGCAGCGGTTGTACAGCACGTAGACCTTTTTGTCGTTGGCGCGCACCATGATGACGTCCTGGTCGCCGATGCGGGTGGCGTAGAAATCGCCCGCGTTCGGCACCTGGCTGTCGTGGCCGACGTAGATCCACGCGTGGCCGTAGATCCGTTCCATCTCCAGCTGGTAGAGATCGGGGTCGGTGTACACCGATTTGTGCACACTGTCGTCGCGCACCAGCGCGTCGATCTGTTCGTTGGTATAGGCCATGGCTTACTTTCGCATCAGCGTGTTGGAGGGCAGCGTCTCGTCGAGAAGCTTCCTGGCCGAGTCGATGCCGGCGACCGGCAGGCCGGCCGCATCGAGCGCGCCGATCTGCACCAGCACCGAGGCCTGGTCCCAGTAGATATGCTCGTGATACAGCTTGTCGCCCCTGAATTTCACGATAGCCACCAGCGGAATCTCCACGTAGCGGCCGGTCGGCGCGACGCCAGGCAGCATCCAGTCCACTTCGCAGGTATGGGTGAAGCAGAACAGCATTTCGTCGACGATCTGGGTGGCGCCGACGGTGCGCGAGATCGGCACCAGGCGGGTGTCGGGCGGATTGCTGTTGACGAAGTGATTGGTGTAGAAGTCGTGCAGCTTGTCGTAGCCGACGCCCCCGGTCATCGTCGGAATGTGATTGACGTAGGGCTGCGGTACCATCGTCGACATCGTGTCGTCGACGTTGCGGGTGCCGAATTCGTATTCGCAGTGCTTGTCCCACAACGCCGACAGATCGAACTGCGGCCCGATCGCCTTGCGGAAGGCGGCCACCGACCGCTCGTGCGCCACCAGCGCCGACGGCTTGTCGTAGTGCTCCGACGGCGGACGCGCAAAGGCGTGATCGACGTTGGGGTAAAGGTACAGCTCCACGTTCGGCCGGCCCTGCAGCGCCGCGAAAATCGCCTCACGCGCCGGTGGCGGGCAAAACTTGTCTTGTTCGGCGAAGTGCAGCACCAGGCGGCCGCGGATATTGTCCGCTTCTTCCAGCTGGTCCTGGATGCCGACACCGTAGTAGCCGACCGCCACGTCGACGTCGCAGCGGCAGGCGGCCAGGTAGGCCAGTTTGCCGCCGAGGCAGAATCCGAGCACGCCTGTCTTGCCTTCGAATTCGGGACGCGCGCGCAGCACCGCCAGCGTGGCGTCGATGTCGGCGATGCCCTTGTCCGGATCGAAGCCCTGGAACAGTCCGAACGCCGCCTGCCAGTCCTCCGGCGTGTAGCCCAGGTCGACGTTCGGCTGCTGGCGCCAGAACAGGTCGGGCGCCAGCACCACGTAGCCCTCTTCGGCATAGTAATCAGCGGTGGCGCGCACGAACTCGTTGATGCCGAAGATCTCCTGCGCCAGCACGATGCCCGGGCCTTTACCCGACTTCGGCACTGCCAGGTAAGCGCGGAATTCGCCGCTGCCGTCGTTCGCTGCGATGGTGACGTAACTGCCCATATTCTCTTCCCCTCAAGGATGCGTGGATGTTCTGCCGATTGTGATCCGCACAAGCGAGTGGCACTATCCGATTTCGGCATCCGCAAGCCGAATCGGGCGTTTAACTGATGTAGAATCGTCGGCAAGGAGGAGTGCATCAGTGGAGACCTGGCTCAAAGGCGAAGTGCAGAACCTGTACGACAAGGCGCCGTTGTTCGCGTCCTCCGATCCGCACGAGACGCGCGCGCAGACTGGCCACGCATTCAAGGAGCACGAGTTGCGCTGGAATGGCGGCAAGGTCGACGCCGCGCTGCACAGAACCGACCTTGGCGCGCTGTCGTTCTTCATCCTGCGCTACGGCGCCGCGGTCCATATCGAGGCAGGGCGGCTGAACGGCTTCATGCTGTTCCAGGTGCCGCTGTCGGGCAGCGCTCAGATCCGCGTCGGCGGGCACTCGGTGGCGGCCTCGCCGCAGACCGGCGCGCTGGTGTCGCCGACCCTGCCGCTGCAGCTGGACTGGAGCGAAGGATGCGAACAGCTGCTGCTGAAGATCCCGCGCGAGCGCGTTGAAGAAACCTGCCGCGACCTGCTTGGCGGCGAACTGAAAAACGGCTCGATCGAATTCGCGCCTGAGATGCCGATGGATTGCGCGATGGGGCGCGCCTGGCAGCACCACCTCGGCGGCCTGCTGGCCAACCGCGGTTTTGCTACCGAGCCGCACGCGCGGCCGATGATCCGCGCCCAGGAACAAACGCTGATTCATCACCTGCTGCTGCGCCAGCCAAGCAATTACAGCGAGCGCCTGTGGCGCCAGAGTCCCGCGGCGCCGCAGCGCAAGCTGCGCGTGGCCGAGGAGTTTATCCGTGCGCACCTGTTCGAGCCGCTCTCGCTCGAGCAGATCGCCGCCGCCAGCGGCGCCAGCCTGCGCAGCCTGTGCGAGGCGTTTCGCGTGCATTACGATTGTTCCCCGATGGGGTATGTGCGTGAGAAGCGGCTTGATGCCGCGCGTGGCGCCCTGCAGACCGCGGCGCCTGGCGCGCAAGTCACCGACATCGCGCTGGCCTGCGGTTTAAGCCACCTCGGGCGCTTCGCGGCGAGCTACCGCGCCCGCTATGGCGAGACGCCGCTGCAAACTTTGAAACGGTGAGCCGCTCGTGTCGGAATATACTCGGCAGTTGCCAATGTCCAGCCACCGACCAAAAGCGGTCGTTCGTGCACGGAGTTTGATATGGAATATTCATGAGTGAAGACGACGTCGTGCGGGCGAATTTCTGGAACGAGTCGACGGGGTACTGCGATTGCTGCGGTAAGCAATCCAAAACTGTCTGGGGAGATTTAGGGGATTCCTCCGGCACCAAGGCGGTCTACTTCGTGCAGTGGACAGTCAACGAACCAAGCCATATGCCAAATTTCGACATTGTGCTGGGACCATGGGGAGATGGAACCGCTCCAAGTGACCGCGTGTTAGTTTCATTGTTGTATCAGCCTCGTTCGGGGGGCGGGGCGTTCATGGTGATTAGCGGTAAAGGCAGGCGCGCGGATGACCGCAGTCTTTGCGGTCGGGCACTTGAGCGATCGGACGTTATTGGAACCCCACTAGCGAATGAAGCGTTCTCGCTAGTCGATTCACTCTGGCTAACAGAACCACGGATTGAAGAAATTCGCGCTTTGGACAACCTTGCCGACTCAAGCAGCTGAATGTCGGCTCCGGGTCGATACCGAACGGTCCGTGATGACTGCTTTCGGCCAGAAGCAGACATAACGGTCATCTAATCAAACCTTCAGGGGAGCCCATGGGCGGAACTATCTTAGTGTCGAAGGGGAATGGCTTTGCTACGAGCACGGTCGATTATGACTACTTTGCCGAGCGAATACGTGCAGAACTAATGTCGAAACACCCAACGGTTCTTACGGCAGCTTATGAGCCGCTCGATGACGGCGGCATGATGTTTATATCTCTCGAAGCGCTTGATGGTGAGTCCTACCGCATCTTTGTGGAAGCAACAAAGCAGGCCGCATTGAAAGCAGCAACCGATGCCTCGTTCTCCACGCGATCCGCGCTGTGGCGTCAGCTCCACGACATGCTCCAGAGAGACGCAAGGCTGAGGGGCTCACGCTGAGCCCTAAGGCGCTTGCTACGTCCGGTTTGGGTCGATTCCGGCCCCTCGCTGCCAGGCCGCAGTGGGTTGGAACCTGCCACCCAGTAAACGGCGTTCTGCATAGATCAACCAATTTATGGTCGCCGGTCAGTCGACTTATCGCTAGTGGGCGTGATGAAATGCGCGCCGCCTAGGCTCAATGCAGGATGATGCCCGCTCATTGGCGCTGGATGCAGATCAATGCGGTCGAGGTCGAACCGTTTTCATTGCAGGTCGCTACAGCTAGGGCGCGTGCAGCGCGATCAGTTTCTTCAGCACCTCGACCAGCACCTTGGCGTTCTTGTCGCCGAGCGGTGCGAGCACGTCGCGCTCATGCTGCTTGGCCACCTGCACCAGCGGCTTGACCACCTGGATGCCTTCTTCGGTGATGCTGACGAGGGTACTGCGGCGATCGGAGATACCCGGTTGGCGCTGCACCAGGCCGAGTTTCTCCATGCGGTCGATGATCTTGCTCATGGTCGGCTGCTTTTCCAGCACGATCTGCGCCAGGTCGGTCACGTGCATGGCGCCGTCGAGCAGCGTGACGAGCACGCGCCAGTGCATCACCGGCACCTGGCGCGTGGCCAGTTCGGCGTTGAATTCTGACGATATGAGGCTGCTGCTGCGGGCCAGAAGGTAGGCCAGGTAGCCGTCCACGAAGCGTTCCGGTTCGCCGGTGTCGGCGGGAACTGCTGCTTTTTTGTCGGCCATGAATCCTTCTGAGTCGTGGTGCTGCTACACCCCTACATATCGGTGCCAGATGTCTGGCTCTGCGCGCAGCTGTTCGCTGCTACCGGACCATACCACGCGACCGCGTTCGATCACCGTGTGCCGGTCCGCCAAGGATAGCAGGCGATCGACGTACTTGTCGATGACCAGGATGGTCTGGCCATGCTCGCGCAAGTGGCGCAGGCAGGTCCAGATTTCTTCGCGCACCAGCGGCGACAGACCTTCAGTGGCCTCGTCGAGGATCAGCAGGTGCGGATTGGTCATCAGCGCGCGGCCGATCGCCAGCATCTGCTGCTCGCCGCCGGACAGCTGGTTGCCCAGGTTGTCGGCGCGCTCTTTCAGGCGCGGAAACAGGCCGTACACGCGCTCAAGGGTCCACGGATCGGTCGTCTTGCTGCGGTTGCCCGCGAACGCCACTAGATTTTCGCGCACCGACAGGTTAGGGAAGATCTGCCGGCCTTCAGGCACGATGGCGATGCCGAGGCGGGCGATTTTGTCGGTCGCCATCGGGTCGATGCGCTGGTCGCGGAAATATACTTCGCCGCGCTTTACCGGCGTCAGGCCCAGGATGGAGCGCAGGGTGGTGGTCTTGCCGACGCCGTTGCGGCCAAGGAGGGTGGCCGTTTCGCCCTGCTTGATGTCCAGGCTGATGCCGAACAAGACCTGGCTGCTGCCGTAGGCGGTTTCGATATTTTCTACACGGAGGATGCTGTTCATGCGATTGCCTCGTCGCCCAAATAGGCCTTCTTGACTTCAGGGTCGTTGCGGATCTGGTCGGGCGTGCCGGTGGCGATGACGCGGCCGGCCACCAGCACCGTGATGCGGTCGGCCAGCTGGAACACCGCATCCATGTCGTGCTCGATGAGCACCACGCCGATCTCGTTGCGCAGGTTGCGGATCAATGGAATTAGCCGCGCCGATTCGTCCGGGCCCATGCCGGCCATCGGCTCGTCGAGCAGCAGCAGTTTCGGCAGCGTCGCCAGCGCCAGGCCCACTTCGAGCTGGCGTTGTTCGCCGTGCGCCAGGTTGCCGGCGATAACGTCGATCCGTGCTTCCAGGCCGACCTGGCCGCCGATGGCGCGCGCTTCGTCGAACAGCGCTTTGTCCGACACAGCCTGCTGCCAGAAGCGCATGCTGCTGCCGCGGCGCGCCTGCACCGCCAGTGCGATGTTGTCGAGTACCGAGTACTCCTTGAAGATGTTGGTGATCTGGTAGGAGCGCGCCAGGCCAAGCTTGACCCGTTCGTGCATCGATACGCCGGTGATGTCGCGGCCGTTGAACAGGATGCTGCCCGAAGTGGGCGCGATGGCGCCCGAAATCTGGTGGATCAGCGTGGTCTTGCCGGCGCCGTTCGGCCCGATGATGGCGTGGATCTCGCCGCGCGTGACGGTCAGGTCGAGATTGTCGGTGGCGAGCAGGCCGCCGTAGCGCTTGACCAGGTGGCGCAGTTCGAGCAGGGTTTCAGTTGATTTGGCGTTCATGCTTTGTCTCCGCGCTTGCGTTGGAACAGGCTGGCCAGGCCGTGCGGCAGCAGCAGCACCACGCCGAGCAGCACGGCGCCGACGATGATCTGCCAGTGGATCGTGTAGGCCGACAGGATCTCTTCGAGCATCAGCATCACCACCGCGCCGATCGCGCCGCCGAAGAAGAAGCCGGTGCCGCCCAGGATCACCATCACCATCAGGCTGCCGGACTGGGTCCAGTGCACCAGGCTCGGGCTGACCATCATGTTCTGGTTCGCCAGCAGCGCGCCGGCCAGGCTGGCCAGCGCGCCGGTAATGACGAAGCACACCAGCTTGTAGCGCACCACCGAGTAGCCGATCGCCTCCATCCGCACTTCGTTCTGCTTGATCGCCTGCAGCACGCGGCCGAAGTGTGAATTGACCAGCCGGTAGACCAGGTACATCGAGATGGCGGTCAGGGCCAGCACCACATAATAGAAGTTGATGTCGGTGGCCAGGTCGAGCACCCCGGTGGCCGAGCGCTGCGGCATCGACAGGCCGTCTTCGCCGCCGTATTCCTTCAGGCCGACAAAGATAAAGTAGATCATCTGCGCAAAGGCGAGGGTGATCATGATGAAGTAGACGCCCTTGGTGCGCAGTGACACCAGGCCGATGAGGAACGCCAGCACGGCGCCCACCAGCACAGCGACCGGCCAGCTGACCCAGGCCGACAGAACGCCATGGTGCATCAGGATGCCGACCGTGTAGGCGCCGGCGCCGAGGTAGGCGGCGTGTCCCATGCTGACCATGCCGCCGAAGCCGAGCAGCAGGTTAAGGCTGGTGGCGGCGAGCGCGAAGATCATCAGACGGCTGACCATGCCGACATAGAACTCCTGGTCGAAGTGGTTTGCCAGCAGCGGGAAAGCGACCAGCGCCACCAGCAGGACGACGCCGGCAGTGCGCGACAATGGATGGTGCATTTGACTGATCATGGATGGTACTCCTTAGCCGCGCGCGGGGAACAGGCCCTGCGGTTTGAAAAACAGGACAGCGGCCATCAGCACATAAATGAGGATGGAGGCCAGGGCAGGGCCGACGCTGGAGGCGAAATCGGCCGGCATGATGGCGCGCAGGACCGCCGGCAGCAGGCTGCGGCTGAGGGTGTCGACGACACCGACCAGCAGGGCGCCGACCAGCGCGCCGCGGATCGAGCCGATGCCGCCGATGACGATGACGACGAACGCGAGGATCAGGATGCTCTCGCCCATGCCCACCTGGACTGCCAGGATCGAGCCAAGCAAGGTGCCGGCCACCGCGCACAATCCGGCGCCGACGGCGAACAGCAGCGTAAACACGCGCTTGATGTCGACCCCCATCGTGACCGCCATCTCGCGGTTCGAGGCGCCGGCGCGCACCAGCATGCCGAGCCGCGTCTTGACGACGATGAAGTACATCAGGACCGCGACGGCCAGGCCGGCGACGATGATAAACAGGCGGAACGACGAATAGAAGAAGCCTTCGAACAGTTCAACCGGCTGCGAGAAGATCGGCGGCGTGTTCAGCGTCAGTGGCTGCACGCCCCAGATCATGCGTACGCCTTCGTTGAAGATCAGGATCAGGGCGAATGTGGCGAGCACCTGCGACATGTGATCGCGCTTGTAAAGTCGTCGCAATATCGTCATCTCGAGCAGCGCGCCGAGGATGGCGGTGGCGCCGACCGACAGCACCAGGCCAAGCCAGAACGAGCCTGTCAGGGCGATGAACGTGGCGGCGAAATACGCGCCCACCATGTACAGTGAACCATGCGCCAGGTTGATGAAGTCCATGATGCCGAACACCAGCGTCAAGCCGGCTGCCAGCAAGAAGAGCATCAGGCCAAACTGCAGCCCGTTGAGCACATTTTCGATTACAAAGGTAAGGTCCAAGCCCATCTCCCAAAAATACTTGACATCTAAAATGTTTAGGTATGTAATAGTACATCAAGTTTAAACCGATGCAAGCCTTGAAAGTGAAATAATTTTGCGATTCAAGGCAGCGGCAAACAGGTTTGACGCAGCACGGATGTACATCACAGATCGGGAGTGGGAATGAAAATTGTCTGCGTAGGAGGCGGCCCGTCCGGCCTGTATTTCGGCCTGCTGATGAAGAAGCAGGATCCATTGCACGAGATCACGGTGATCGAGCGTAACCGGCCTTATGATACCTTCGGCTGGGGCGTGGTGTTCTCCGACCAGACGCTGGGCAATCTGGTCAACGCCGACGAACAGACCGCGCGCACCATCCTGCAGTCGTTCAATCACTGGGATGACATCGACGTGCAGTTCAAGGGCCGCACCGTCACTTCAGGCGGCCACGGGTTTTGCGGCATCGGCCGCAAACGCCTGCTCAACATCCTGCAAGAGCGCTGCGAAGAACTGGGCGTCAAACTGCTGTTCGAAACCGACGTCACCGACGACCAGGTAGTCGCCGCCCAGTACGACGCCGACCTGGTGATCGCTTGCGACGGTTTGAACAGCCGTATCCGCACCCGTTACGCCGACACCTACCAGCCCGACATCGATAACCGCCACTGCCGCTTTGTCTGGCTCGGCACCAAGAAAAAATTCGACGCCTTCACCTTCGCCTTCGAGCAGACCGAACATGGCTGGTTCCAGGCGCACGCCTATCAATACGACGGCGACACCTCGACCTTCATCATCGAGACGCCCGAAGAAGTGTGGCGCAAGGCCGGCCTGGAAGACATGAGCCAGCCGGAGGCAGTGGCCTTCTGCGAGAAGCTGTTCGCCAAATACCTCGACGGCAATCCGCTGCTGAGCAATTCGTCGCACCTGCGCGGCTCGGCCATGTGGATCAAGTTCCCGCGCATCGTCTGCCAGCAGTGGGTCCACTGGAACCAGATCGGCGCCAAGCGCGTGCCGGTCGTGCTGATGGGCGACGCCGTCCACACCGCCCACTTCTCGATCGGCTCGGGCACCAAGCTGGCACTGGAGGACGCGATCGAACTGGCGCGCTGCTTCGAGCTGCACGCCGGCGAAGGCATCGACGCGGTGATGGCGGCCTACCAGGAAGTACGCGCTATCGAAGTGATCAAGATCCAGAGCGCCGCGCGCAACTCGATGGAGTGGTTCGAAAACGTCGAGCGCTACACCGGCATGGAAGCCGAGCAGTTCGCCTATTCGATGCTCACGCGCAGCCAGCGCCTGTCGCACGAGAACCTGCGCGTGCGCGACGCCGGCTATGTCGAACGCTACGAGAACTGGATCGCCGGCCGCGCATTCGAGCAGGCCGGCATGGCGCCGCCGCAAACAAAGCGCAGCATCCCGCCGATGCTCACGCCCTTCAAGCTGCGCGGCACCGTGCTGAAAAACCGCATCGTCGTCTCGCCGATGGCGCAGTATTCGGCCGTCGACGGCATCGCCGGCGACTATCACCTGGTGCACCTCGGCAGCCGCGCGCTGGGCGGCGCCGGACTGGTATTTGCCGAAATGACGTGCACCTCGGCCGATGCGCGCATCACGCCGGGCTGCCCGGGCCTGTACACGCCTGAACACACCGCCGCCTGGAAGCGCATCGTCGACTTTTTCCATCAAAGCACCGACGCCAAGATCGCCATCCAGATCGGCCACGCCGGCGCCAAGGGCTCGACCCGCCGTGCCTGGGACGGCACCGACCTGCCGCTGGAAGAGGGCAACTGGCCGCTGGTGTCGGCCTCGCAGCAGCAGTACCTGAAGGGCGTGTCGCAAATGGCGCGCGCCGCCACCACCGAGGACCTGGCCCGCATCAAGGCCGATTTCGTGCGCGCCACCGAGGCGGCCACCGAAGCTGGTTTCGACTGGCTCGAGCTGCACTGCGCCCACGGCTACTTCCTGTCGAGCTTCATTTCGCCGCTGACCAACCAGCGCACCGACGAATACGGCGGCTCGCTGGAAAACCGCTGCCGCTATCCGCTCGAGGTATTTGCCGCCATCCGCGCCGTCTGGCCGCAGGATAAGCCGATCAGCGTGCGCCTGTCGGCCCACGACTGGGTCGAAGGCGGCATCACGCCTGACGACGCGGTCGCCATCTCGCGCCTGTTCAAGGCGGCCGGCGCCGACATGATCGACTGCTCGTCCGGCCAGGTCAGCAAGCAGGAAAAGCCGGTGTACGGCCGCATGTACCAGACGCCGTTCTCGGACCGCATCCGCAACGAGGTCGGCATCCCGACCATCGCGGTGGGCGCCATTTTCGAAGCCGATCATGCCAACAGCATCATCGCTTCCGGACGCGCCGACCTGTGCGCCGTGGCGCGGCCGCACCTGGCCAACCCGGCGTGGACGCTGAATGAGACAGCCAAAATCGGCTACACCGACATGCCGTGGCCGAAGCAGTACTACGCCGGCAAGAGTCAGCTTGAGCGCAACCTCGAACGCGACCGCCAGATCGCCGCCGCCAGCAGCGGCCTGACGCCGCAGCAGGTCGCGGCCAAACTGCTCGAGGGCTGATATGGATAACGCTCGCCCATTGGCCGGCAAGCACGCGCTGGTTACCGGCGGCGCGCGCGGCATCGGCGCCGCCATCGCCCGTCAACTGCTGGAGGCCGGCGCGCGCGTCAGCCTGGTCGGGCGCAGCGAGAGCGCGCTGGCCGCCGCGGTGGCCGAGTTGCGCGGCTGCGGTGACGTCGACGGTTTTGCCGCCGACGTCGCGCAGGGCGATTCGGTCAAGCGCGCGTTCGACCTGGCGCGCGCGCGCTTCGGCAGCATCGACATCCTGGTCAATAACGCCGGCCAGGCCGCGTCCGCGCCGTTCCTCAAGACCGACGAGGCGATCTGGCAGCAGATGCTGGCGGTGAACCTGACCGGTACATTCCTGTGCACGCGCGAGGCGCTGCCCGACATGCTGGCCGCAAAATGGGGCCGCGTCGTCAACGTCGCCAGCACCGCCGGGCTGACCGGCTACGGCTATGTGGCCGCTTACTGCGCGGCCAAGCATGGCGTCATCGGCCTGACCCGCTCACTGGCGCTGGAAGTGGCGACCAAGGGCATTACCGTCAATGCGGTCTGCCCGGGATACACTGAAACCGACATCGTCAAGGATGCGGTCGCAAATATCGTCGCCAAGACCGGCCGCACCGAGGAACAGGCGCACGCTGAACTGGCGGCCGGCAATCCGCAAAAGCGCCTGGTGCAGCCGATCGAGGTGGCCGGCACCGTCGCCTGGCTATGCATGCCGGCTTCCGGCGCGATGAACGGACAATCGCTGGCGGTGGCCGGCGGCGAAGTAATGTAAGAACCATCAGCACAAAGCAGCATCCAATAACTAGAAGGAGACAAGCATGGCCCGCAAAAACGCAGTCCTTGAAGACAGCGAGAGCGATGCCGGCAGCGAGCAGCTGGCGGTGGCGCCATTCGACATGGAAAGCCGCCTCACCGAGGAGCATCACCAGTCGCTCAAGCTATGGCTGCGGATGCTGTCCTGTACCACCCTGATCGAGGCGGAGATCCGCACGCGCCTGCGCAGCGAATTCGACATCACGCTGCCGCGCTTCGACCTGATGGCGCAGCTCGACCGGCACCCCGATGGCCTGCGCATGGGCGAATTGTCCAAGCGCCTGATGGTCACCGGCGGTAACGTCACCGGCATCACCGACCAGCTCGAGCAGGAAGGCCTGGTGCTGCGCGCGCCGGTGGCCGACGACCGCCGCGCCTACAGCGTCAAGCTGACCGTCGCCGGCCGGCGCGCCTTTACCCGCATGGCGTCAGTGCACGAAGGCTGGATCTCGGAGCTGCTCGGTGGCCTGTCGACCATCGAGAAAAGCACCCTCATCGAGCTGATGTCGAAAATGAAGAGCCACCTCACGACTCAGTCGGAACCCGAACGGAAATAGGAAACCATATGCGCTATCTGCCAGGCGAACCACACCAGCTGCCCCGGGGACGTAACTCCCTGGGCAATTACCAACCCGAGCACTTCCTGTTCACCGTGGAGCAGGGCGTCGCCACGCTGACCCTGAACCGCCCGGAGCGCAAGAATCCGCTGACGTTCGACTCCTACGCCGAGCTGCGCGACCTGTTCCGCGCGCTGGCCTACGCCGACGACGTCAAGACGCTCGTCATCACCGGCGCCGGCGAAAATTTCTGCTCCGGCGGCGACGTGCACGACATCATCGGCCCGCTGACGAAGCTCGACATGCCCGGCCTGCTGGCATTTACCCGCATGACGGGCGACCTGGTAAAATCGATGCGCGCCTGTCCGCAGCCGATCGTCTCCGCCATCGACGGCATCTGCGCCGGCGCCGGCGCCATTGTGGCGATGGCCTCGGACATCCGCTACGGAACCGCGCGCAGCAAGACCGCCTTCCTGTTCACCCGCGTCGGCCTGGCCGGCTGCGACATGGGCGCCTGCGCCTTGCTGCCGCGCCTGATCGGCCAGGGGCGCGCCTCCGAACTGCTGTTCAGCGGCCGCAGCCTCGGTGGCGAAGAAGCCGAGCGCTGGGGATTCCTCAACCGCCTGTGCGCGCCGGAAGCGGTGCTGGCCGATGCGCAGGCGTTCGCCCTGCAGCTGGCGCAGGGCCCGACCTTCGCGCATGGCATCACCAAAAAGATGCTGCAGCAGGAATGGAACATGGGCGTCGACGAAGCGATCGAGGCGGAAGCCCAGGCGCAGGCGATCTGCATGGCCACCAACGACTTCCACCGGGCCTACAACGCCTTCGTGGCCAAGGAAAAACCGGCATTCGAAGGCAACTGAGAGACATCATGGCAGATCAAAACTACCTGAACTGGCCGTTCCTCGAGCCACGCCACCGCGAGCTGGCGTTGTCGCTCGACGCTTGGTCGGCGCAGAACATCGACCAGCAGCATGGCCACGACGTCGACGCGGCCTGCCGCGCGCTGGTGCGCCAGCTGGGCAACGCCGGCTGGCTCAAATACGCCATCGGCGGCACCGCCCACGGCGCCTCGAGCGACGCGATCGACACGCGCGCGGTCTGCCTGATCCGCGAAACGCTGGCGCGCCATTCGGGCCTTGCCGATTTCGCGTTTGCCATGCAGGGCCTCGGGAGCGGCGCCATCACGCTGTTCGGCAGCGAAGCGAACAAAGAGAAGTACCTGACCCGCGTAGGCCGCGGCGACGCCATCTCGGCGTTCGCGCTGTCCGAGCCCGATGCCGGTTCCGACGTGGCGGCAATGCAGTGCGCAGCAGTGCAGGACGGCGACCATTACGTGCTCAATGGCGAAAAGACCTGGATTTCGAACGGCGGCATCGCCGACCTGTACGTGGTGTTCGCCCGCACCGGCGAAGCGCCCGGCGCCCGCGGCATCTCCGCCTTCATTGTCGACGCCGACCTGCCGGGCTTTGAGATCGCCGAACGGATCGACGTCATCGCGCCGCATCCGCTGGCGCGCCTGAAGTTCACCAATTGCCGCGTCCCGGTCGAGAACCGGCTTGGCGAAGCGGGCAAGGGTTTCAAGGTCGCGATGGCCACGCTCGATATCTTCCGCACTTCGGTGGCGGCGGCGGCGCTCGGTTTTGCACGCCGCGCACTCGACGAGGCGCTGGCGCGCGCCACCACGCGCAAGATGTTCGGCAAGACGCTTGCCGACTTCCAGCTGACGCAGGCCAAGCTGGCCCAGATGGCGACCGGCATCGACGCCGCCGCCTTGCTCACCTACCGCGCCGCCTGGCAGCGCGACCAGGGGCAGCGCGTCACCAAAGAGGCCGCGATGGCCAAGCTGACCGCCACCGAAACGGCGCAGCAGGTGGTCGACGCGGCGGTGCAGATGTTCGGCGGCCTTGGCGTCGTCAGCGAGCAGCCGGTCGAACGCCTGTACCGCGAAATCCGTTCGCTGCGCATCTACGAAGGCGCCACCGAAGTGCAGCAGCTGATCATCGCACGCGAAATGCTCAGCGAGATGGCGGTGCCGAATGCCTGACCAACAGCCCATAGCGGCCGGCGCCTTCAGCATGCCGGTGACGGTGCGCTTCGGCGACTGCGACCCCGCCGGCATCGTGTTCTATCCGCGTTACTTCGAGATGTTCAACAATCTGGTCGAGGAGTGGTGTGCGGCTGGTCTCGGCTCGAGCTTTCGCAACTTGGTGATCGAGCGCGGGCTCGGCCTGCCGGCGGTGAGCATCCAGACCGACTTCATCGCCACCAGCACGCTGGGCGACAAGCTGACCGCCCAACTGAGCGTGCTGAAGATCGGCAGCTCCTCGCTGACGCTGGCGGTGCTGTTGATGGGCGAGGGTGGCGACGTGCGCGTGCGCGCCACCATGGTGGTGGTGCTGATCGATATCAAGAAGGCCAGCGCGGTGCGCATTCCCGACCCGATGCGTGAACGGATCGCGCCTTTTTGCGCGCCTCAAGAACAAACTAACGAAGTACGAAACTAACAAAGACGAAAGGCACGACATGGATTTCCTTCAACCTCCTGGCTGGCCGCGCGCGCGCGGTTACTCGAACGGCATCTCTGCACGCGGGCGCACGGTGTGCGTCAGCGGCATGGTTGGCTGGGACGCCCAGTGCGTGTTCCATAGCGACGACTTTGCCGGCCAGGTGCGCCAGGCGCTGCAAAATATCGTCGAGGTGCTGGCCGAAGCGAACGCCGGCCCGCAGCACATCGTCCGCATGACTTGGTATGTGCTCGACAAAAAAGAATACGTCGACGCCTATCCGGCAATCGGCGACGCCTACCGCGACGTCATCGGCCGCCACTACCCGACCATGAGCGCGGTGCAGGTGGCCGGCCTGATCGAGGATCGCGCGCGGGTCGAGATCGAAGTCACCGCCATCGTCGATGACTGATCGCATGCAGACCTCACTTCAAGCGCAGCTGGTGCTGGGCGTCGTTGGCGCCGGCGCCATGGGCCGCGGCATCGCCCAGATCGCGGCGCAGGCCGGCGTGCGGGTGCTGCTGTTCGACGTCGCTCCCGACGCTGCAGCCCAGGCGCGCACCGCCGTCCTGGCGCAGCTCAAACGGATGCAGGACAAGGGCAAGCTGACCGAGGCGGCTGTCGCCGCGGCTGGCGCCGCGCTCGAGCCGGCGCAGGAGCTGGCGCAGTTTGCCGCCTGCGACATCGTCATCGAGGCGATCGTCGAAAAGCTCGACGTCAAGCGCGCGCTGCTGGCGTCGCTCGAGGCCATCGTGCGCGATGACTGCGTGCTGGCCACCAATACGTCGTCCTTGTCGGTGACCGCGATCGCAGCCCAGTGCGCGCATCCGCACCGCGTGGCCGGCTTCCACTTCTTCAATCCGGTGCCGCTGATGAAGGTGGTCGAAGTGATCGCCGGCGCGCTCACCGATGACGCCAGCCTGGCGAGCCTCACCGGGTTCGCCGAGCGGATCGGCCACCGGCCGGTGCGCGCCAGCGATACGCCCGGCTTCATCGTCAACCATGCCGGCCGCGGCTACCTGACCGAGGCGCTGCGCATCGCGCAAGAGAACGTCGCCGCTTTCCCGCAGATCGACGAAGTGCTGCGCGACGCCGCCGGCTTCAAGCTCGGACCGTTTGAGCTGCTCGACCTGACCGGCCTTGACGTCTCGCACCCGGTGATGGAATCGATCTACGAACAGTACTACCAGGAGCCGCGCTACCGGCCAAGCATCATCACGGCGCGCCGCCAAAGCGCCGGCCTGTTGGGCCGCAAGAGCGGGCGTGGCTTCTACCGCTACGACGCCGATGCCACGCCAGCGGTACCAGCGGCGCCTGGCGCCGCCTGGTCGGGTCCCGTCTGGATCGGCGCCGGCAGCGCGCAGACGCGCTCCCAGCTGGTCGAACTGATCGCCCGCTGCGGCGCCGTCGTCGAGGCAGGTGCATTCCCGTCGGCCCAGGCCTTGTGCATCGTCGCGCCGCTTGGCGAAGACGTCTCGACTTGCGTCGAGCGCGAGGCGCTTGATCCGGTCCGCACGCTCGGCATCGACACGCTGCAAGGCTGCGTCGGACGCCTGACCCTGATGCGCAATCCCGCTACCAGCTCCGCTATTGCGGCGCAGGCGCAGGCCTTGCTGGCGCACGGCGGCCAGCCAGTCACGCTGATCGACGACAGCGCCGGCTTCATCGTCCAGCGCGTGCTGGCGACCATCGTCAATATCGGCTGCGACATCGTCCAGCAGGGCATTTGCAGCCCGGCCGACCTGGATGGCGCCGTCGTGCTGGGCCTGGGTTATCCGCGCGGGCCGCTGGCCTGGGGCGACCTGCTGGGCGCCGGCCGCGTGCTGGCCATCCTGCGCAACCTGCAGCGCACCAGCGGCGACCCGCGCTACCGTCCGAGCCCATGGCTTGTGCGGCGCGCGCAGCTTGGCCTGTCGCTGCTGCACGTGTCAAACTAGTCAAACTAATCAAGCAGTCACGCATCTAACCTATATACACCGAGGAGCTACACCATGGCATCACCTAAAGCCGCTTTCCACTGGGACGATCCGCTGCTGCTGTCGGAGCAGTTGACCGACGACGAACGCATGGTGCGCGACGCCGCCCACGCGTACAGCCAGGACAAGCTGCAGCCGCGCGTGCTCGAGGCGTTTCGCCACGAGCGGATGGACACCTCGATCTTCCGCGAGATGGGCGAACTGGGCCTGCTTGGGCCGACGATCCCGACCGAATACGGCGGCTCCGGCCTCAATTACGTCAGCTACGGCCTGATCGCGCGTGAAGTCGAGCGCGTCGATTCCGGCTACCGCTCGATGATGAGCGTGCAGTCCTCGCTGGTGATGGTGCCGATCTTCGAATTCGGCACCGAAGCGCAGCGCCAGAAATACCTGTCCAAGCTGGCCTCCGGCGAATGGATCGGCTGCTTCGGCCTGACCGAGCCGAATCACGGCTCCGACCCCGGCTCGATGATCACCCGCGCCAAGAAAGTCGACGGCGGCTACGCGCTGACGGGCGCCAAGATGTGGATCACCAATTCGCCGGTGGCCGACGTGTTTGTCGTGTGGGCCAAGGACGACGAAGGCGCGATCCGCGGCTTCGTGCTCGAAAAAGGCATGGCCGGCCTGTCGGCGCCGGCAATCCACGGCAAGTTCGGCCTGCGCGCCTCCGTCACCGGCGAGATCGTGATGGACAACGTGTTCTGCCCGGAGGAGAACGCATTCCCCGACGTGCGCGGCCTGAAGGGGCCATTCACGTGCCTCAATTCGGCCCGCTACGGCATCGCCTGGGGCGCGCTCGGCGCCGCCGAGGCGTGCTGGCACATCGCGCGCCAGTACACGATGGACCGTCACCAGTTCGGCCGGCCGCTCGCGGCCAACCAGCTGGTGCAAAAGAAGCTGGCCGACATGCAGACCGAAATCACGCTCGGCCTGCAAGGCTGCCTGCAGCTGGGCCGCATGAAGGACGCCGGCACCGCCGCTGTTGAAATCACGTCGATGATGAAGCGTAACTCGTGCGGCAAGTCGCTCGATATCGCCCGCGTGGCGCGTGACATGCTGGGCGGCAACGGCATCTCCGACGAATTTGGCGTGATCCGCCACATGGTCAACCTCGAGGTGGTCAACACCTACGAAGGCACGCACGACGTTCATGCGCTGATACTGGGGCGCGCCCAGACCGGCATCGCCGCATTCGGCAACTGAGACGTGGCGATATGAGCCGCCGACAGTCATACGAGGGCGTAGCGGTCACGGTGCCTGTCACCGTGCCGTATGAGCGCTACTCGACCCGCGGCGCACACTGGTTCCTGGGGCAGGCGATGCAGGCACTGGTGCGCGAATCGGGCATTCCGAAAGACCAGATCGACGGCCTGACGGTGAGCAGCTTTTCGCTGGTGCCCGATACCGCCGTCGGCGTCACCCAGCATCTCGGGCTGTCGCCGCGCTGGCTCGATCATATTCCGACCGGCGGCGCCTCCGGCGTGATGGCGCTGCGCCGCGCCGCCCGCGCCGTGCAGGCGGGCGACGCCGACGTGGTGGCCTGCATCGCCGGCGACACCAACCATGTCGACTCGTTTCGCGCGACGCTCGGCAGCTTCAGCGATTTCGCCCGTGACGCCAGCTATCCGTACGGCGCCGGCGGGCCGAATTCGATCTTCGCCTTCATCACCTCCAACTACATGCGCACCTACGGCGCCACGCGCGAGGACTTCGGCCGCATCGCGGTAGACCAGCGCAGCAACGCGCTGCTGAACCCGAACGCGCTGTTCAAGAAGCCGCTGACGCTGGAAGAATATATGGCCGCGCGTTCGATCGCCGATCCGATTCACCTGTTCGACTGCGTGATGCCGTGCGCCGGCGCCGAAGGGTTCCTCGTCATGAGCGAAGAGCGCGCGCGCGACCTCGGGCTGCCGCATGTGGTGGTGCGCGGCGCCATCGAGCGCCACAACGCCTTTGCCGCCGATCCGATCATGACGCGCGGCGGCTGGCAGGTCGACCGCGCCGACCTGTACGCGCAGGCCGGCGTGGGACCGCAAGACATCGACCTGATCCAGACCTACGACGATTACCCGGTGATCGTCATGATGCAGTTCGAGGACCTGGGCTTTTGCGAAAAAGGCGAGGGCGCCGATTTCGTGCGGCGCCACGGCATGACGCATGCTGGCAGCTTCCCCAACAACACCAGCGGCGGCCAGCTGTCGGCCGGCCAGGCCGGCGCCGCCGGCGGCTTTATCGGCATGACCGAAACCATCCGCCAGCTGACCGGCCAGGCCGGCGCGCGCGGCGTGGCCGACGCGCAGCTTGGCATGGTGTGCGGGTTCGGCATGGTCACTTACGACCGCTGCCTGTGCACTGGCGCCGTCATCCTCGGGAGATCGCAATGACAGCGCCACTGCCCCGGCCCAAGCGCAAGAATCCGATCATGCGCACGCGCCAGCCGACCTTGCCGCCATACAGCCGCGGGCGCGTTGCCCTCGGCCTGACGGCGGCGGCGACGATCGGCCGCTTCGAGCTGCAGAAATGCGCCGACTGCGGCGCGGTGCAGTATCCGCCGCGCGAAGCATGCCACGTGTGCCTGTCGGCGGCGCTTGAGTGGAAACCGGAAGCCGGGACGGCCACGCTGCTTAGCGAGACCGTACTCCATCACAGTAACGATTTGTTTTTCCGCGAGCGGCTGCCGTGGCGGCTGGGACTGGTGCAACTCGATAGCGGGCCGACCGTCATGGTGCACCTGCTCGATGATGTACCGGCGCCGCCGACGCGCATGCGGGTTGGCGTGCGCCTGGATCGCGCCGGCCAGGCCGTGCTGCTTGGCTTGCCTGAAACGGAGACTGAAAACATGAACGAGGACCGCGTGATGCGTGAAATGAGCTGTGACCCGAAATTTCGCAAGGTGCTGGTCACCGACGGCAAGTCGGAGGTAGGCCAGGCGATGGTGCGCGCGCTGGCCAAGGCCGGCGCCGATTTGATCTGGGTCGGCCATGCCGAGCCGTGGAAAAACCCGCCCGGCTTCGACAGCATTACCGACCTGCCGCAAGTGTCGCTGGTGCCGCTGGACGTGACGAACGCGAAGTCGGTTACCGAGGCGGCCGGCTCGATCGGCGGCAAGGTCGACATCGTGATCAACACCGCTGAAGTGCACCGCACCTTCGGCATCGGCGCGCGGCGCGGCACCGATGTGGCGCGCGCCGAAATGGACGTCAATTATTTCGGCCTGCTGCGCCTGGCCCAGGAGTTCGGGCCGGCGCTGCGCGGGCGCGGCGCCGACGGCCAGTCCAGTGCTGTCGCCTGGGTCAACCTGCTGTCGATCTATGCGCTGTCGAATTTCCCGGCGCACGGCACCTTCTCTGCCTCGAAGGCGGCGGCGCTGTCATTGGCGCAGTGCCTGCGCGCGGAGATGCGTCCGGCCGGCATCCGCGTGGTCAACGTATTCCCCGGTCCGATCGACGACGACTGGAACCAGCTCACGCCGCCGCCGAAAGTGTCGCCGGCGGCGCTGGCGAGCGCCATCGTCAAGGCGCTGCGCGACGGCGTCGAGGACGTGTACCCCGGCGACGTGGCGCAGGAGTGGCTGGAGCGCTGGATGGACAACCCCAAAATACTCGAGCGCGAACTGGCGGCGGGAGGATCATGAGCATGAAACCGAACGACATTTTGCAGGCGCTGGCCGGCGCCCTTGGCAGCGGCCAGATCCGCGTGATCGACCTGACGCAGACGCTGACGCCCGAGTTCCCGCAGATTACCGTGCCGCCCGAATTCGGCCAGTGCTGGCCGTTCCGGGTCGAGGAGGTATCGCGCTACGACGAGCGCGGGCCGGCCTGGTACTGGAATAACTTCTCGTGCGGCGAACACACCGGCACCCACTTCGATGCGCCGATCCACTGGATTTCCGGACGCGACTTGCCCAACAATGCGGTCGACACGATCCCGGTGCAAAATTTCGTGGCGCCGGCGATCGTCATCGATTGCGTGATGCAGACCGAGGCCGACGCCGACTACCTGTTGACGATCGACGACGTGCTGGCGTGGGAAGCGCTGCACGGCCGCGTGCCGGCCGGCTGCTGGGTACTGATGCGCACCGACTGGTCGAAACGCCACCTCGATCCGCAAGCGTTCCAGAACTACGACGAAACCGGGCAGCATACGCCCGGGCCGAGTTCGGAGGTGGCGCGCTTTTTGGTCGAAGAGCGCGACGTGCTGGGCTTCGGTTCGGAGGCAATCGGCACCGACGCGGGGCAGGGCTTTCATCAGCGCCCGCCTTATCCGTGCCACTACTACATGCACGGGGCGAATCGCTACGGCCTGCAATGCCTGACCAACCTGCACCTGCTGCCGGCTACCGGCGCGGTGCTGATTTGCCCGCCGCTTAAAATCCAGAACGGCAGCGGCAGTCCGTTGCGGGTACTGGCGATGGTGGAGGGTGCGCCATGACGACGACCAAACGCTGCGCGGTCGTCACCGGCGGCAGCGCCGGCATCGGCGCCGAGATTTGCCAGCAGCTGCTGGCGGGTGGTTACGAGGTCGTTTCGCTGTCGCGCCGCGCGCCGGCGTTTACGCACGAGCGCCTGCATTCGGTCGAAGTCGACCTGGCCGACCGCGCGGCCACGGCGCTGGCGGCGCGCGAAGTGGCGGAGCGCTTTGCGCCAGATACGCTGGTGCACAACGCCGGCGTGATCCTGCCGGCCAGGCTGGAAGAGGTGAAGCTGGAGGACCTCGACACGCTGGTCGAAATTCACCTGGGGGCGGCGATCCAGCTGGCGCAGGCGATGCTGCCGGCGATGAAGGCCGGCGGCTTCGGGCGCATCGTGCTGCTGTCCTCGCGCGGGGCTCTAGGGCTGGCGGGACGCACTAATTATGGCGCCACCAAGTCGGGCATGTTCGGCATGGCGCGCACGTGGGCGCTGGAGCTGGCGCCGCATGGCGTGACGGTCAATGTGGTGGCGCCTGGGCCGGTGCAGACCGACATGTTCCACGAGATTGTGCCGGTCGGCAGTCCGAAG
This sequence comes from Massilia eurypsychrophila, assembly GCF_002760655.1. Lineage (GTDB taxonomy): Bacteria > Pseudomonadota > Gammaproteobacteria > Burkholderiales > Burkholderiaceae_D > JAFCUW01. Next base: position 281,976 of record NZ_PDOC01000003.1, read on the forward strand.
GTGGCGGCGCTGGCCGCCAGCATTCCGGTCAAGCGACTGGGGCAGCCGAACGACGTGGCGCATGCGGTGAAGTTTTTTACGTCGGCCGAGGCGGGGTTCGTGACCGGGCAGGTGCTGTATGTTTGCGGCGGGACCAGCCTTGGTGGGCTGGTGTTGTAAAGCGGAGTATCGTTAGCCTATAGACGTCGTGCTCGCAAATGGCGAGCACGACGTTTTTGAGGTCGTCGGCAGATGTGCACCGACTGTCGCACCATCAACTACATGTTCGGATAGTTTGGTCCGCCGCCGCCTTCCGGCGTCACCCACACGATGTTCTGCGTCGGATCCTTGATGTCGCAGGTTTTGCAGTGCACGCAGTTCTGCGCATTGATCTGCAGCTTCGGCGTGCCTTCCGCTCCTTCCACGTACTCGTACACGCCGGCCGGGCAGTAGCGCGCTTCCGGACCCGCATACTTGGCCAGGTTGATGTTGACCGGGACGCTGTTGTCCTTCAGCGTCAGGTGGATCGGCTGGTCTTCAGCGTGGTTGGTGTTGGAGATGAACACCGACGACAGGCGGTCGAAGGTCAGCTTGCCATCGGGCTTTGGATAGACGATCGGCTTGTAGTTGGCGGCCGGCTTCAGGCACTCGTGGTCTGCATGGCTATGGTGCAGCGTCCACGGCGCCTTGCCGCGAAAGAGAATCTGGTCGATGCCGGTCATGATGGAGCCGAGGTACAGCCCTTTCGACAGCCACGGCTTGACGTTGCGCGCGACGTGCAGCTCTTCTTTCAGCCACGATTTTTCGAACGCGACCGGATAGCTCGCCAGCTCGTCGTGCTGGCGGTTTTCGCCGAGCGCAGCGAAGGCGGCATCGGCGGCCAGCATGCCGGTCTTGATGGCGGCGTGGCTGCCCTTGATGCGGCTCATGTTGAGGAAGCCGGCGTCGCAGCCGATCAGCGCGCCGCCCGGGAAGATCAGCTTCGGCAGCGACTGCAGGCCGCCGGCGGTAATCGCGCGGGCGCCGTACGAAATGCGCTTGGCGCCTTCGAAGAAGGTGCGGATCGCCGGGTGCGTTTTGTAGCGCTGGAATTCTTCGTACGGCGACAGGTACGGATTCTCGTAATTGAGGCCGACGACGTAGCCGACAGCGACCAGGTTGTCCTCCAGGTGATACAGGAACGAGCCGCCGTAGGTGTCGGCGTCGAGCGGCCAGCCGGTGGTGTGGATCACGAGACCCGGCTTGTGCTTCGACGGGTCGATCTCCCACAGCTCCTTGATGCCGATGCCGTACGATTGCGGATCCTTGCCGGCATTGAGGTCGTATTTGGCCATCAGCTGCTTGCCGAGGTGGCCGCGCGAACCTTCGGCGAACAGCGTGTACTTGGCGTGCAGTTCCATCCCGAGCTGGAAGTCGGGGCCAGGCTGGCCGTCGCGCTTGACGCCCATGTTACCGGTGGCGACACCCTTGACCGAGCCGTTGTCGTTGTACAGGATTTCGGCGGCCGGAAAGCCGGGGAACACTTCGACGCCCATCGCCTCGGCCTGCTGGCCGAGCCAGCGCACGACGTTGGCCAGCGAGACGACGTAGTTGCCATGATTTTCAAAACAGGCCGGCACCATGAAACTCGGCGTGCTGATTGCCTTGTTCTCGGTGAGGAACAAGATGCGGTCTTCGGTCACCGCGGTGTTGAGCGGGGCGCCAAGTTCTTTCCAGTTCGGGATCAGCTCCGTCAGCGCGCGCGGATCCATCACCGCGCCGGACAGGATGTGGGCGCCGAGTTCGCCGCCTTTTTCCAGCACGACGACCGATACTTCCTTGCCCTGTTCGGTGGCAAGCTGCTTGAGGCGGATCGCGGCCGACAGGCCGGCGGGGCCGCCGCCGACGATAACGACGTCATATTCCATCGCTTCGCGCGGGCCGTATTGCTCGAGAATGCTGGTTTGGTCTGTCATGTTTTTTTAGTGGGTAAAAAATATAAGCACGAGTGTGCGGTTTTTTCTTTGGGAATGCAACTTTGACTGGCATTTTACCGGCAATATTAGGTGTAGCCATCTAATACTGGCATTTTGTGTAATGATTGTGCTTCCGCAGAACAGCACAGCACAGGAGTCGAACGTGGGCATTGAAGTCAATTTTGAAGGAAAAATCGCGCTGATCACCGGTGCGTCAAGCGGCCTTGGGGCGCGCTTTGCGAAAGCCCTGGCCGGCGCCGGCGCCCAGGTCGTGCTGGCGTCGCGCCGCACGGACCGCCTGAAGGAACTGCGCGCCGAAATCGAAGCCGATGGCGGCGCCGCCCACGTCGTCTCGCTCGACGTCACCGACATGGCCAGCATCAAATCGGCGATCGCCCATGCGGAAACCGAAGCCGGCCCGATCGACATCCTGGTCAACAACTCCGGCGTGTCGACCACCCAGCGCCTGGTCGACGTCACCGAAGACGACTACTCGTACGTGATGGACACCAACCTGCGCGGCGCCTTTTTCGTCGCGCAGCAGGCGGCCAAGCGGATGATCGCGCGCGCCAAGGGCGACCCGAAAAAGCAGCACCGCATCATCAACATCGCGTCGGTGGCGGGCTTGCGCGTGCTGCCGCAGATCGGCGTGTATTGCATGAGCAAGGCCGGCGTGGTGCAGATGACCAAGGCGATGGCGGTGGAGTGGGGCCGCTACGGCATCAACGTCAACGCCATCTGCCCAGGCTACATCACGACCGAAATCAACGAGGAATATTTCGCCAGCGAGCAAGGCAAGAAGCTGATCGACATGCTGCCGCGCAAGCGTCCGGGCAAGCCGGAAGACCTCGACGGCCTGTTGCTGCTGCTGGCAGCCGAAGAAACCCACTTCATCAACGGCGCCATCATCACGGCCGACGACGGCATGACGGCGCAATGACGGATGTGAAACTTCGGCAGGTCGATGCGATTCGCATGCCGATCCGCTGGGGCGACATGGATGCGATGGGGCACGTCAACAATACCGTGTACTTCCGCTATATCGAGCAGGCGCGCATCTCGTGGTTCGACCGGATCGGCTGCGCGCCCGATCCGAGCGGACACGGGCCGGTGATCGTCAATGCGCACTGTTCGTTCATCAAGCAGCTCAAGTATCCGGGCGAGATCGAGGTGACCACCCTGGTGGGACCGGCGGGACGGTCGAGCTTCGAGATGACCCACGAGATCAGGCTGATCGGCGCTGATGGCATGCCTGGGCCGGTGTATGCGGAGGGTGGCGCGAAAGTGGTGTGGGTGGATTTTCCGTCGGAGAAGTCGACGCCACTGCCAGACCAGCTGCGAGCGCTGCTCGGCTAAGGCAAGCTTCCTCGCAATGAAACGTTACCGGGAGGTGTCGTTTGCTGATCCTGATCGCCGATGAGGCGCCCGGCCTGTGTGTGCGGGCGCGCATCAAGCGCTGGAAATTACTCCCCTTTAGTGGCGCTGCCGCCGGAAGCGCCGCCACTGCCGCTTGCCTGCGCCGAGCCGTTTGCTGCGAGCTGTGGCTTGACATCCATCGAGCGGGCCGCACCGGCGATCTGTCTGGCGTTGCCGGTGGCGTTCAACTGACCGGCGGTACGCTTCGCATTCGCGCCGCTGGCCTGAGCAAACGTGCGGGTGGCTTCAGCCTGAGCCTGTACACGCTGGCGCACTGGCTGCGCTGTATCGCGTGCACCTTGGGCAGTGCTGCCGACGGCGCGCTTGCCACCGCTCATGCCCAGACCAAGGCTGGCGTCTCCGCCACCGGACGCATCGGCGTTGCCGGATGCGTTGCCCGATGAACTACCAGACGCGTTGGCGCTGCCGCCACCGAACAAGTTGCCGAACCCTTGGCCTTGTGCAGTTGCAGCGGCAGGGGCCGTTGCTGCTGTAACTGGCGCGGCCGAAGGTGACGCATTTTTCGCGGAAGGCATCGCCGGCGCAGCAGGTGCGGCGCTCGATAAGCCGCCCAGCAGACCGGCCGAACCGCTGCCGTTAGCTTCACCATTGGCGCTGCCCGATTCACGCAGGTTGCCCCCCTGAACCAGATTACCTGCCGAATTAGCGTTACCAAGCAACCCTGCCGTACCGCTGCCGCCGGCTTCGCCGTTGGCGGCGGCCGATCTGCGCAGGCTCTCGCCGCGGGTGATCTCGGCGGCCGAACTAGCGTTGCCCAACATCGAGCCGCGGCCGCCCATCTGTGTGACATTGCCCAGGTTGCCCATGCCGCCGCCGCCGATCATACCGCCGCCGCCGATCATGCCGCCGCCGCCGATAATGCCGCCGCCGCCGAGCAATTGGGCGTGAGCCGAAAACGCCAGACCGAGGGCGGCGACGATGGTAAGTTGCTTAACGAAGTTGACGGTTTTCATGGTGATTCTCCTTGTTGGCACTGCGGACAATCCGCAGTTGTTACAAGGAAAACGTCCGGGTACGACGGTTTAATCCCAAGATCGCAAAATATTCTTTCAAATCAACGAAAACTGCTCGGATCGACACGGAACGCGACGCCGATGACGCCATAGCCAATCATGTTGCTGACGCCATTTGCCGGCGCGCCGGTGGCCTGCCGGGTCAGCGTGCTGATTGCCTGGCGGGCTGCCAGAGGCTCTGGCATGCCCAGTTGGCCGGCCAGCATCGCCGCGACGATAGGCGAGGCGAACGAGGTGCCGCGCACCACGCGGTAAGGGGGGCTGCCGAGGGCGGCACTGACCATCTGGTTGCCGGGTGCGGCAAACATTACTTGCGGCCCGCGCGCCGCTTCCGGCAACGGGCGCCCGTCGCGGTCGACGCCGCTCACACCGACCACGCCCGGATAGCTCGCCGGGTACAGCGGTGCGGCGGCCGGCCCGTCATTGCCGACCGCGGCGACCAGCAAGTGGCCCCGTCTCACCATCGCGCCAACGGCACGCTCGAGCGTTTGGTTGGGAGGGCCGACCAGGCTGACATTGATCACCGCTACTTGCTGCTTGGCCAGCCAGCCAAGTGCGGCGGCGATGCGCTCGGCTGAGCCCCCGGCCGGCGAGCCGCAATACACATCGGCAGTATATAGTTCAGCGCCAGGTGCGACGCCGCGAAAGCGCGACGAGCGGCCCACCATCAGCGCCGCCACGGCAGTGCCATGCGCGTCAGGGATCAGCTTGCCATCGCAGCCCCAGCGCGTGAGCGCCGCTTCACGAAACACCGGATGGTGGTCGGCCACCCCGCCATCGAGTAGGCCGACCCTCACCGCGCCGCGTGCGGCCCGGGCGGGAGGCGCCGATGATTCGGCCGGCGCTGCCGGTTCCATGGGCCAAGCGGCGCTGGCGGTGTAGACGTGGTTAAAGTCGTACTGGCCGCCTGGATCGAGGGCACGCAATTTTTCCAGCATGGCGGAGGTACTCGTGCCGGTCGGCACCCCCAGCACGACGATGGTCTCGTCGAGGCCGTCGAGGGTGCTCACCTTGATCACCATCAGTCCGGCCGCCTCGGCGGCCCGCAGGCTGGCGGCACTAGGCGACCATGCCAGGATCTGGCTGCGCACGATCGGTTCGCCACGAGGATCCGGCTCCAGCACATCGCGGTGCCGGCGCAGCAGATCGCCTACCTGCAACAGGCGCAGCTCGCCAAGCGCACGCACATCGGCGGTGGCCAGCAGGCGCGTGCCACTGCCGCGCAGGGTCTCGGTATCGATCGCGCCTAGCGACTGCGGCAAAGGGATATTGAGCGACGGCACGCGTAGCTGGGCCTGCGCCGGAACGGCGCCGAGCACGGCGCCCAGCAGCAGCGTGCGGCGCAGCAGGCGGGGGAGGAGGGCGAATGGTTCAGGCTTCATGATGGCTTGATATTATAATGACTTGAAATTTCTAAAGGGTAAACGTGTGGAGCAGGGATTAAAGTCCCGCAGCGAAACGTTTAACATTCAACGATGACATATGCCGCTAAGCCGCTTCATGGCGAAATTGCTGCGCTGCTGCCGAGGCTGCGCCGTTTCGCCCGCAGTATTGTATATAACGGTGAAGACGCCGACGACCTGGTACAGGTCGCCGTAGAGCGGGCACTGAACCGCAGTGCGCAATGGGAGCCGGGCACCCGCCTTGACAGCTGGATGTTCCGCATCATGAAGAATGCCTGGATCGATGAGGTGCGTTCACGCATCCGGCGCGACAATATTTTTGCCCCGGAAGAGGCGGGCGAGCACGTCGGCGACGGCTTTGCCGAAGCCCACCAGCAGCGTCTGGCAATACAAAAGGCGATCAGCCTGCTGTCGGAAGACCACCGGATGGTGGTCGGCCTGGTGCTGGTCGATGGCATGGCGTATCAGGAGGCAGCAGATGTGTTGGAATTACCCGTGGGCACTTTGATGAGCCGCCTGGCGCGTGCGCGTTCGGCCCTGCAAGCGTCTCTATCCGATCAAGCGAGGACAGCATGAGCAGTTTTTCCGACGAAACCCTGATGGCCTATGCCGACGGCGAGCTCGATGACACGACCCGCGCCGCGGTTGCAAGCGCCATCGAGAACGATAGGGAACTTGCCGCCCGTGTACGCGCTCATCAGGCCTTGCGCTCGGACGTGTTCGCCGCCTTCGCACCGATCGCCGCGGAGCCGGTGCCGGCACGGCTGAGCGCTGCCGCGGCCGGGGTCGTCGATCTGCAGGCGGCGCGCGTAGCCAGACTGGAAAGACAAACGCGCCGGCGTTGGGAGTGGCCAGAATGGGGGGCGCTGGCCGCGACGCTGCTCGTCGGCGTACTGGCAGGCGGCATTGGCCACCGCACCTTGAGCGCTGATGCGGCGCTGGCATCGGTCGCCGGTGCGGACGGCGCGCTGGTCGCGCAAGGACCGCTGGCCACCGCGTTATCGGAGCAGCTCGCCGGCGCCGGGCCATCGGCACAGGGAATCCGGATCGGTGTGAGCTTTGTCGGCAGCGACGGTCAATACTGCCGCAGTTTCATCATGGGCCAGGGCGCCGGACTGGCCTGCCGCCAGGGCGAGCGCTGGCAGTTGCCCGTGACGGCGCAAGTTGACAAGACGGCCAGTGGCGCATATCAACAGGCCGGCAGTGCCATGCCGGCCGCTGTCAGCGATGCGATCGACGCCCGCCTCGCTGGCCAGACGCTCGATGGCGAGGCCGAACAGCAGGCGCGGCGCAAGGGCTGGCAACGCTAGCGATTGCGTGTCTTGCATGCGCTGGAGCGTGCGACAGCGAAACCTGATGCATGGTGAAATGTCATGACGGACATCAAACGCGATAGTGCGGCAACGGCCGGCGCAAGCGTTTGATGCGACCTCGAGGACAGGCCCATGGCATATCAGAGCATCAACCCATTTAACGGCAAGACCCTGGCTAGCTTCGACGAACACGGCCGGGATGAATTGGACAACAAACTACAGGCAGCGCAGCGCTGTTTTGACCACGACTGGCGCCAGCGCAGCTACGCCGAGCGGGCCATCGTCGTCAAGCGTGCCGCGGCATTGATGCGCGAGCGTGCCGACGAGCTGGCCAAACTGATCACCCTCGAGATGGGCAAGTTGATCGCGCAGGCGGCCGGCGAAGTGGCGCTCAGCGCGGCCATCCTGGATTATTATGCCGACAACGCCGAACAGTTCCTCGCGCCCGAACAGCTCGACGCCACCGGTAACCGCACCATGGTCGAGAGCAGTCCGCTCGGCGTGCTGCTCGGTATCGAGCCATGGAACTATCCCTACTATCAAATCGCCCGCTTCGCCGCACCTAACCTTATGGCCGGCAACGTGGTGATGGTCAAGCATGCCTCCAACGTGCCGCAATGTGCTCTTGCGTTCGAAAAATGCATGCTCGACGCCGGCGCGCCAGCCGGGGCCTACAGCAACTTGTTCATTTCCAAAGATCAAATCAGCCAACTGATCGACGATCCGCGCATCCGCGGCGTGGCGCTCACCGGCAGCGAAGGCGCCGGAGCGGTGGTGGCGGCGCAGGCAGGCAAGAACCTCAAGAAGTCGACGCTGGAACTCGGCGGCAGCGACGCCTTTATCGTGCTCGAAGACGCTGACCTCGACAAGGCGGTCAAGTGCGCCGTAGCGGGGCGCATGGGCAATAGCGGCCAAGCGTGCACCGCGTCGAAGCGCTTTATCGTGCTCGAATCGGTGGCCGATCGATTCCTCGAAAAATTCCAACAGGCAATGGGCAAGTTTTCACCCGGCGACCCGCTCGACGAAAAGACCACGCTTGCGCCGTTGTCGACCCGGCAGGCGCTCGACGACCTGGTCGACCAGGTCGACCGAGCAGTCGCCGGCGGCGCCAGCGTGCTGATGGGCGGCAGTCGCATTCCAGGCGATGGGGCATTCATGCAGCCGACCATCCTGACCGACGTCGCCGCTGACAATCCCACCTTCAGGGAAGAGTTCTTCGGGCCGGTGGCGATGTTCTTCCGCGTGCCGGACGAAGACGCGGCGGTGGCGCTGGCCAACGATTCGCCGTTCGGCCTGGGCGGCTCGATCATGACCCAGGACATCGAACGCGGCAGGCGGTTGGCGCGGCGTATCGATACCGGAATGGTATTCATTAACAGCGCCGCGGTGTCGAAACCGGAACTGCCCTTTGGCGGCGTGAAGAATTCGGGCTACGGCCGCGAGCTGTCGTCTGCCGGCATCGACGAATTCGTCAACAAGAAACTTATTCGCGTGGCCTGACTGTGTCGTCACCATACGCGATCGTTATTAATTCATCAGGAAGAACAACGTGACCAAGATACGTGCATGGGCAGCCCAGGAGCAGGGCGCCGCGCTGGAAGCTTTTGAATACGATCCCGGACCGCTCGCAGCGGAAGATGTCGAGATCGAAGTCGAGTATTGCGGGGTCTGCCATTCGGACCTGTCGATGCTCGACAACGAATGGGGCATCACGGCGTATCCCTTCGTGCCCGGCCACGAGGCCATCGGCCGCGTCGTCGCACTGGGCGACGTGGCGAAGACCAAGGGGCTGCGCCTCGGCCAGCGGGTCGGGGTGGGCTGGAACGTGCGCAGTTGCCTGTACTGCCCTGCGTGCATCCGTGGCGATGTGCAGCTGTGCGAGCGCATCGAGCCGACCATCGTCGGCCACCACGGCGCTTTTGCCGAGCGGCTGCGTGCGCACTGGATCTGGAGTGTGCCGATGCCCGACTCGCTGGCAGCGGAAAATGCCGGCCCGCTGCTGTGCGGCGGCATTACCGTGTTTGCGCCGCTACTACAGCTGCACGTGGCGCCGACGGCGCGCGTGGGGGTGTTTGGGATTGGCGGTCTCGGCCACATGGCGCTGATGTTTGCCAACGCGTGGGGCTGCGACGTGACGGCGTTTACTTCTTCGCCAGGCAAGATGGAAGAGGCGAAGTCATTCGGCGCCCACCATACGGCGTCCAGCGTCGCGACCGACGACTACGAGCGCCTGGCGGGCAGCTTCGACTTCATCTTTATCACCGCCAATGCCAAGCTCGACTGGGATGCGCTGATCGGGCTGCTGGCGCCGCAAGGCCGCCTGCATTTCCTCGGCGCCGTCCTCGAGCCGGTGCCGGTGCAGGTGATGCACTTGATGATGGGCCAGAAAGCCGTTTCCGCCTCGCCTACCGGCAGCCGCGCGCAGATCGACAGCATGTTGCGTTTTGCTTGTCACCATCAGGTCGCACCGAAGGTCGAGCATTTCCCAATGAGCCGGGTCAACGACGCCATGGACCACCTTCGCGCGGGCAAGGCAAATTACCGGATCGTGCTCGCAGCCGATTTCAAGCACTGAGCAGCGGCGGCCCGAGCAGTGGCTCGGCCTAGTCCCACAATTGCTTCAGCCTGGCGTCGCGGCCGCAGCTGGTGCGGTAATAGGTGTAACGGATCGGGTTCTTCTTGGCGTAATCCTGATGGTACGTCTCGGCCAGGTAGAAAGTGCTCGCAGGGACGATCTCTGTGTAAATTCGTTCAAAGCGCCTGGATTTTTGCAGCGTTTCCAGGCTGGCCTGCGCGGCCTGGCGCTGCTCTTCGTTGAGGTAATAGATACCGCTGCGGTACTGACTGCCGACATCGCAAAATTGGCGATCCTTGACGGTCGGATCGACGTTGCGCCAGAAATGGGCCAGCAGTTGCTGATAGCTGACCTTGGACGGGTCGTACACCACCCGTACCGCCTCGGTGTGACCAGTCGCGCCGGCGCTGACTTGTTCGTACGTGGGATTTTGCACGCGCCCGGAGGTGTAGCCAGATTCGACCTTGACGACGCCTTGCAGTTTTTCGAAATCGCTTTCGGTACACCAGAAACAGCCGCTGGCAAAAATGGCGGTTGCCGACGGCGTGCTTGCTTGCGCGTGCGCCGCCGCGCCGACGCCGAACATGGCAACTCCAGCAAGCCATGCGCATAGTGTTGTCGTGATCTTCATGCCCTCAACTCCGGTAATTTTTCACTCTTCGCTACGAAACGCAAGGCTACCCCGTTATTACAGTAGCGCAGCCCGGTCGGTTTCGGCCCATCGTCGAACACATGGCCCTGGTGGCCGTGACAACGGGTACAGTGGTATTCCTTGCGCGGCCAGACCTGCTTGTAGTCGGTCTTGGTAGCGATCGCCTCGGGCAGGTGAGCGTAGAAGCTCGGCCAGCCGGTCCCGCTTTCGAACTTGGCGCTGCTGTCAAAAAGCGGCTGGTAACAGGCGGCGCAAACATAGGTGCCCGCGCGCTTTTCCGCGTTCAGGGGGCTGGAGCCAGGCGGCTCGGTATCCTCCTCGAACAGGATCCGATAGCTGGCAGCCGGTAGAAGCGCCTTCCACTTCGCCTTTGCGTTCTCGCTCGCCGTAGAAAGAACAGGCAGCAAGGCACTTGCGAACAAGCCAGAACCACCGATGAGAAAATGACGACGCCGCATATTGCTGACCTCCGTATAGGAAAAACAGGTTGCCGGCACTTGCACAGGCAAGCAGTCGGATCTGCCTTCTATCTCGTCGTGCAGGCAAACGGATCACCCGACAATGGTTGACGAGATTGCGTAAATTCAACATGTAGCTTACTACTTCTTCAAGCGGCCGGTCGCCGGGTTGACGAAAGCGCATTCCACGTCCGCGCGATGGGTATCGGCAGTGCCGTTGTGAACGCTTGCCGGCTAGCAGGCGACAGAGGCCAGGTGTTCCAGTGGCGCCGGCTAGCGCGACACGCCGACCAGCTTGTGTACCAGCTCCGAGGACGTCGACGCCGCAAACTTGCGCATCAGCTTGGCGCGGTGCATCTCCACCGTGCGCGGGCTGAGGTCGGTTTCGCGCGCGATCACCTTGCTTGTCTTGCCTTCGACCAGCAGGGCGGCGATCTCGCGCTCGCGCGGGGTCAGCTCGGCCGTCACCGGGCGTTTCTCACTGACATCTTCAAACGTCCACACGCCGGCGCCGAGCGCTTCCTGCGGATCGAGCGCGCGGCCGCTGACGTGGCACCAGAACAGCTCGCCGTTGGCCCGCCGCATGATGCGCTCGTCCGAGTAGCGGCCCTTGACATTCATGATCGGGATAATGCGGTCGCCCGTGCGCAGGAACTCCGCCATGGTCGGGTAGAGCACCTGGAACGACTGGCCTTCCAGCGCGGCGGTGGCGTAGCCGAACATCGACGCCAGCGCTTCGTTGGCAGACTGGATCACCCGGTTGACCGAGATGCACATGCCGACCGGCGCGTACTGGAATATTGTCTCGTAATCTAGCGCGTATGATGCTTTGATTTGGTGCAAATCGGTCGATCCCAGTTGTATGAATGACAGGTAGTTCTACGGTATTGTGCTTTTGGCTGGCGTATTTTATGCTGAGAATCTACTCTGAAGTACAGAAAGAGCGTTTTCAGCTTAACTATAAAAGGGACGGGTATGAATAAAGTTTATCCTGATGCGGCATCGGCATTGGCCGGTATCGTGCAAGACGGCCAGACGATCGCCGTCGGCGGCTTCGGCCTGTGCGGCATTCCGGAGGCGCTGATCCTGGCCCTGCGCGATTCCGGCGTGACCGACCTGACCGCCATTTCGAACAACGCGGGCGTGGACGACTTTGGCCTTGGCCAGCTGCTCGCCACGCGCCAGATCAAGAAGATGATCTCGTCGTATGTCGGCGAAAACAAGGAGTTCGCGCGCCAGTACCTGGCCGGCGAACTGGAAATCGAATTCACTCCGCAAGGCACGCTGGCCGAGAAGCTGCGCGCCGGCGGCGCCGGCATCCCGGCGTTCTACACCAAGACCGGCGTCGGCACCATCGTCGCCGAAGGCAAGCCGCATGCCGAATTCGACGGCGAGCAATATGTGCTCGAGCGCAGCCTGGTGGCCGACGTGTCGCTGGTAAAGGCCTACATGGCCGACCGCGCCGGCAACCTGGTGTTTCGCAAAACGGCGCGCAACTTCAATCCGAACGTGGCGATGGCCGGCAAGATCACCGTCGTCGAAGTCGAGAAACTGGTCGAAGTCGGCGAGATCGATCCCGATCACGTGCACCTGCCGAGCATCTTCGTGCATCGCATCGTCGTCAATGAAACGCCGGAAAAGCGCATCGAACAGCGCACCGTGCGTTCCAACTAAGAACAGAATTCGGAGATCAACATGGCATGGACTCGTGATGAAATGGCTGCCCGCGCAGCCAAGGAATTGAAAGACGGTTTTTACGTCAACCTGGGAATCGGCCTGCCGACCCTGGTGGCGAACTACGTACCGAACGATATCGAAGTGTTCCTGCAGTCGGAAAACGGCTTGCTGGGCATCGGCCCGTTCCCGACCGAGGCGGAAGTCGACGCCGACATCATCAACGCCGGCAAGCAGACCGTCAGCGAATTGCCCGGCTCGGCCTACTTCAGCTCGGCCGATTCGTTCGGCATGATCCGCGGCGGCAAGATCAACCTGGCGATCCTCGGCGCGATGCAAGTGTCGCAGCATGGCGACCTGGCCAACTGGATGATTCCGGGCAAAATGGTCAAGGGCATGGGCGGCGCGATGGACCTGGTGGCCGGCGTCAAGCGCGTCATCGTGGTCATGGAGCACGTTGCCACCGCCAAGGACGGCAGCACCTCGCACAAGATCCTCAAGCAGTGCAACTTGCCGCTGACGGGCGTGCGCGTGGTAGACATGATCATCACCGACATGGGCGTGATCGAAGTGACCGATCAGGGCCTGAAGCTGGTCGAACTGGCGCCGGGAGTGACCAAGGACCAGGTCGTTGCAGCCACCGAAGCGGAGATCGACGTTTCGGCAGTCTGATGTGGTGTAATTTGTAGTGCTGCTGGCGGGCGCAATGCCCGCCAGTGTCGTTTACGGTTACTCCAGCGTCCAGACGTATTGCATCTGCATCCATGCCGCCACCGGCGTGCCGGCCTGGGTGGCCGGCCGGAACATGCATTTCGTGATGCCTTCACGCGCAGCTTCGTCGAGCGCCACGAAGCCGCTCGAGTTTTTCACCTTCGAATCTTCCACCCGGCCATCGGCGCTGATTTTGAAACCGAGCGTGACCGTCCCCGTGTTCTCGTTGCGCAACGATTGCTTGGGCCAAACTGGCTTGGCGCAGGTGCGGAAGTCCGCCACCGGCGCGATCACGGGAGCCGGCGCTTTTTCAGCAGCCGGTAACTGCGCGCAGCCCGCGATGCAGGCCGCCGCCAATCCCAGCACCGGGATCGCCGCTTTCCAGTTCAATGCCTGTGAATCGGGACGGACCAATCGTTTAACGCGCAACATCAAATCTCCTCCGTTGGCCGCTTGCGCCAGGTGGTGGCGCGAAAACTGGATCCGCTCCAGTTCGGACAGGGCGAGCGCCAGGCGGCGCGGTTCGCCCAGGTCGCCGGCGGCGAGGTCGTCGGCGATCTGCTCGCGTTCGGCGCGGATGCGGCCGGAAATCCACCACACCGCAGGATGGTAGAACAGCAGCGTCTCGACCACGTTCTGGCCGAGGTTGACGAGGTAATCGAAACGCTTGACGTGACCCATCTCGTGCGCGAGCAGCGCTTCGAGCAGGTCGGGCGGCATGCCGGACATTAACGACGCCGGCACCAGCACCACCGGACGCCACCAGCCGGCAGTGATCGGGCTGGCCAGATTGTCCACCACGCGCAGACGCACCTCGCGCGTGATGCCGAAGCGCTGCGCCATGCTTGAGAGCCGCGCCTGCCATTGCGGATCGCAGGTGCGGCTGTTGGCGATCCGGCCGATCCACAGCAGGCCCAGGCCCATGCGCAAGGTCAGCGCCGCGCTGCATGCCGCCCAGCACATGACGAGCAAGGGAAGTTGGCCATCCAACCAGCCGAGCAAGCCGGCGTCCGGCACCGGCAGACCGGCGCGCATCTGGCTGGACAGCATGATGCCGGCGTCAGCGCCGCCACCGCTGGACAGGCGCAGCGCCAGTGCCAGCGCCGGCCACGCCAGCACAGCGCCAGGCCGGCACAAGCGACCGCGTAGCGCTGCTGCGGCCGGGCGTTGCGCATCGCGATTAGGGCAAGCGCGGTAGCACAGCCGATCAGCGCGCCTTGCCAGACGAAGTGCAGCAGCGTGACGCCAACGCTGCTGACGAGGGTTGCGGCAGCGATGCTCATTGTTTGTCCTCTTTCAGCAGGTCTTCGATTTCTTTGCGCTCTTTCTTGCTGATGCCGCTGCGCAGCGCCGCCAGCACCAGCGCCTTGGCCGAGCCTGAAAATGCCTTCTGGATCAGGTCCTTGAGCAAGTTGGTCTGCAGGGAATCCTGCGCCTGGGCCGGCGCGTACACGTGGGAACGCTCGCTCTCGTCACGGATCAGCAGGCCCTTGGTGTGCATGATCTGCATCAGGCGCAGCACCGTGGAGTAGGTCACGTCGGGCCGTTCCCTGGTGATTTCCTGGTGTACTTGCTTGGCGGTGGCGGCGCCGAGCGGCCACAGCGTTTGCAGCAGATCGAGTTCGGCGGCCGTGGGCTTTGGAATTTTAGAGGGCGAGGTCATACCACGAGGTTAGCTCATCTAGACCACACTGTCTAACAAAATCTTTATGTTCAAATAACTTGTCACTTTCCGCAAATGGCCATAGCATAGACAACATTGTCTACATTGATCGGAGCCTCGGATGACCTTGCGTGATTTTCGTATTGGCTGGCGCCTGCTGCTCAAGGAGCCCGGGTATTCGATGGCAGTGGTGGGCGGCCTGGCGGTGGCCTTGGCCGTCTGCTTCCTGCTGCTCGGTTTTGTGCGCTACTGCTTCACTTACAACGAGGCGATTGCCGACAGCGAGCAGATTTTCCTGGTGAAGGAACGGCGCAATTTCTTGCCGCGTCCCGACTGGGTCGCCGCGGCGCCGCCGCCGCTGCGCGATGTCGCCACTGCCAGCGGGCCCGGCGTGACTGCCACGTCGGCCAAATCGTTCGAGCTGGCCGCGCGCATCGACAACCGCATGCTGCCGCTGACGGTGCAGGTGGCGGACGCCAACTTTCTCGACTTCTTTGGCATCAACGCCATTGCCGGCGATGCGCGCGCGGCGCTGGCGCGGCCCGACGCGCTGGTGCTCAGCTGGGAGATGGCGGTCACGCTGTTCGGCCAGGCCGATGCGATCGGCAAGCGGCTGCAGATCGACGGCGCCACCTACGAAGTCCACGCCATCCTGGCCGACATGCCGGCCAATACCAGCGTCAGCTTCGATGCGATGCTTGGCGTTGGTGCGCACAGCTGGGACAAGCCGAGCGCGCGCCCCGGCGCCGAATGGTCGCGACGCGCCAGCGTGTATGTGAAGGCGCCGCCGCAGGTGAACGCGGCGGGTCTGGCCGACCTGCTGCAGCAAGCGGTCACGCGCGAGCGCGACGCCAAGTTGCCGGCGGCCTGGCGCAAGACCGCGAATGGACGACCGGTTACCGATATCGGCATCACCCGCCTGTCCGACATCTATTTCGACGACGACCTGCTGGCCGGGCGCAGTGGCGCGCGCTACGGCAGCCGCACCGCGCTGGCTGGACTGGCCGCGCTGGCGGTACTGATCCTGACGCTGGCCGGCGCCAACTACGTCAACCTGGCAAGCGTGCGCATGCTCGGCCGCCAGCGCGAAATCGGCATGCGCAAGGTGCTCGGCGTCAGCGGTGCGCGGCTGGCGTGGCAGTTCGTTGCCGAGGCGCTGGTGGTGTCGATGCTCGCTGCGCTGGCCGGCCTGCTGCTGGCGTGGCTGGCGCTGCCGCTGTTTTCGACCCTGGTCAACCGCACGCTGAGCGGGATGTTCAGCCCGCTAAGCTGCGCCGCCATGCTGTTGCTTGGCGCGGCGGTCGGGCTGCTAGCGGCGCTGTACCCGGCGTGGCTGGCGCTGCGCCAGCCGGTCGCGTCGAGCCTGCAGGGCCGCGGCAACGGCGAAACGGCGCACGGCCTGGCGGTGCGGCGCACGCTGTCGGTATTGCAGTTTGCCGCGGCAATTGGTCTGATCGCGATGACCCTGGCGGTCAGCTGGCAGACGCGGCATGCCAGCGGCGTCGATCCCGGTTTTGACCACGCGCCCTTGCTGGTGCTGAACTTGCCGGAGAAGCGCGCCGCCGGATCAGGCCAGGCGTTCCGCGCGGAAGTGTCGCGCTTGCCGGGCGTGGACGGCGTCACGGCGATGTCGGAGGCGATTGGTCGCGACGGCAACAAGATCATGGCGATGTTGAACCGTCCCGGCCGCGAACCGCTGTCGCTCGAAGTGAAGATGGTCGGCCCCGAGTTCTTCGACGTCTACCGCGTCAAGCCGCTGGCCGGCCGCCTGTTCGATTCCAAAACAGACGGGGCGGGCAGCATGTCGGTGGTGCTCAATGCGCGCGCCGCTATCGCGCTCGGGTTCGCTACGCCGCAGTCTGCGGTTGGGCAGATGTACGACCTGGAGCGGCGTATCGTCGGCATCGCGCCCGACCTGCGCTACCAGACCTTGCGCCAGGCGCCGGCGCCGATGGCATACCGGCTCGACCTCGAGCAAGACGTGCTGACGGTGCGCGCGAATGATGCCATTCCCGCGGTGCGCGCCGGCATCGAGGCGTTGTGGGCGCGGCATTTCCCCAACGATTTGCTGGAGATTGCCGCGGCGGGCGCTGTCTTCGCGGAAAACTATAGCGAGGATGCGCGGCTGGCGAAAATCCTCGCCAGCGCCAGCCTGGTCGCTACGGCGCTGGCGTCGTTCGGCATCTATGTGCTGGCCGCCTACAGCGTCAAGCGCCGTTCGCGCGAGATCGTACTGCGCAAGCTGCACGGCGCCGCCGCCGGCGACATCGGCCGCCTGATGGCGCGCGAGTTCGGTGTGCTGGTCGGCGCCGGCGCGGTGGCCGGCTTGCCGCTGGCGTGGCTGGCGACCGAGCGCTACCTGGCCATCTTCAGCGAGCGCGCGCCGATGGGCGCTTGGCCGCTGCTGTGCGCGCTCGCCTGCGTCGGCGCGGTGGCGCTGGCGGCGACCGCGCGCCACACGCTGGTGGCGGTGCGGATGTCGCCGGCACTTGCCCTCAGAGAATAATTGAACGACACTCAACCACACAACGGAGAACCCATGCTTCAAAAGATCATTGCCATCGCCACGCTCGTGCTCGTTCCATTCGCCGCGTCGGCGGGGCAATTACCCGACTATCCCTTCATTCATGCCAACGGCAGCAGCTGGGCTTACGTGCCGCCGGACGTCGGCGAGATCGACTTCGAGATCTGGGGCGGGCACACCAATCCGGAGGCGGCGCGCCAGCTGGTCGAAGAGCGCATCAATGAAGTACGCGCGCTGCTCGCTGGACTCGGCCTGCCGGCCGCCGATATCGAGATTCGCGACGTGCGCAAGGAAATGCGCAAGGGCGAACCGGTCGGCGGAGCCGCGCAGTACGACATCAAGTGCGGCGTGCACATCAAGGTGGCCGACTTGTCGAAGTGGAAGCCGCTGGTGTCGGGTCTGCTGAACATGGCCAACCTGGACGGCTTCATGACCGGGTTCGATACGAGCCGGCGCGCGCAGGTGGATGCAGAGCTGATCGGCGAGGCGATCAAGGTGGCGCGCGGCAAGGCCGAGGCGGTGGCGGCCGGATTCGGTCGCAAGCTTGGCGCCGTCGGCGGCGTCTCGCCGGGCGAGTTAAAGAACCTGACGCGGGCGATGGGCATGGCCGCGAGCGATCAGAGCCGGTTCACACGCGCGGTCGGCAAGAGCGAATACGACCGCGACGGCCTCTTGATGATCAGCATCATCAAGCTGTCGCAGTCGGTCGACGTCATTTTCAAGATCAAGTAGATGCTCGATTACTGGCACGCTCTGCCGTACCACGTGCGCGAAGTGCTCTGGCGCGCCGCGCTCAACGTGCGCCATACGGCGTGGTATTACCTGATCGTGGTGGCGGTGTTTTTTACGATTTGGCTGTTGCTGCGGCGATGGCCAGGACGGCGTGCCCGCTTGCAGGCAGCGCCGGTCGCGCACCGCCAGATCGGCCGCGAAATGCTCACCAGCATCGGCAGCATCGTCATCATCGCCAACGTGGTGCCGCTGCTGTTCCTGTTCGGGTTCGGCCGCTACACCCAGTTTTACCGCGATATCGACGAGCGCGGCTGGGCCTACCTGGCGGCCAGCGTGGTGCTGATGATCGTGATCCAGGACACCTATTTTTACTGGACCCACCGGCTGATGCACCACCGCCGTCTGTTTCGCTGGTTCCACCGCACCCATCACCGGTCGACCAATCCGAATCCGTGGACGACGTATTCGATCGCGCCGCTCGAAGCCTTCGTCGACAGCCTGGCGGGCGTGCTGATTTTGGTGCTGATGCCGACCACCGGCCTGGCGCTGTTCATCTTCAGCTGGATCAACACGGCGTACGCGGTCTATACCCACCTCGGCTATGAACTGCTGCCTGCCGGCACCGGCAATCACTGGCTGGGGCGGTGGATCAACACGTCGGTCGCGCACAACGACCACCACGCCCGCGCACGGTATAACTTCGGCTGGTATTTCCTGTTCTGGGACCGGCTGATGGGGACGGTGGATCCGAAGTATTCGCAACAGTTTCGCCAACGGGTGACGCTGTCTAAATAGAATTACCATTGGATTGATGGTTTGATCTGGAACAAACAGCGGTAGTGGCGCGGGATTAGTATTTTCCGACAAGCATTTCTCGTCGGTCTCTACTTCGCCAAGGCGCCAGCCCGCTATGATCAATACCCTCGCACGGCAAGTCTTGTCGGCACTCGCCGAATTTTCAAGCCAAAGACGGCTTTACGAACTCACCTTTAAGAACCAGCGCGCCGGCGCCAGCCTGCTCGTCGAAGCATTCGCCGCCGACGAACAGCTGCTGGGCGTAGGCGGCATCGACGTTATTGCGCTGTCGACGCGGTCAAAGATTGCGCATGCTTCGCTGCTGGGGCAGGAAGCGTGCCTCGAGATCAGCTTGGCTGACGGCACCCGCGCTCGTCGTAGTGGCTATGTAAGCAAGATCGCGTCGCTTGGCAGCGACGGCGGCCTGGCGCGCTACCGGCTGCGCTTGTCGCCATGGATCTGGTTGCTAAGCCAGGCGCGCAACAGCCGCGCCTGGCAAGACAAGACCGTTATCGAGATCATCGATTCGGTGTTCGAGCAGTATCAGCCGTATGCGCAGTGGGTGTGGAGCGGCGATGTCAACCTGTTCATGAGCGACGCTGTCGCCCGCAGCTATTGCTGCCAGTACCGCGAATCCGACCTCGACTTCGTCACCCGGTTGCTGACCGAAGAGGGTCTTGGCTGGCGTTTTGAAGAGCACGAGGACGGCAGCCGGATGGTGCTGTTTGCCGACAGCAGCCAGCTGAGTGCGGCGCCAGACGACGCCAGCAGTCAAGCCGGCGGCGGCATCCGCTACCACGCCGCCAGCGCGGTCGAAAAAAGCGACAGCATTCAGTACCTGCAGGCGTTTCGCAAACTCGGCGTTGCCGTGGTGACGGTGCTCAGCTACGACTACAAGACGAAACAGACCGTGTCGGTCAGCGTGCCGACCAAGTATCCTATCGGCGGAAAGAATGCTCAGGCCGTCGAAAGTTTCGATTCGCCCGGGCAGTACGCCTACGCCGACGCACGCCAGGCTCGCCGCTATGCTGGCCTGAAGATGGAAGCGAATGAGGCGCGTGGCTTCATTTGGCAGGGAAGGTCGACCGTGCGCACCTTGCGCCCCGGCACGCGCATCTGCATCACCGACATCCCGATGAAAAAATATCGCTATGACGCGCCTGAGTTTGTGCTGACGCGGGTAGCAAGCGTTGGTGTGAACAATCTGCCGGTCACTGCCAAAAATGGATTGACCGAATTGTTTGGGGCGCTGCCGGAGCTGCTTGAAGAGTCCACCAAGGGAATTCCCCTCGCCGAATTTTACCGGGCAGTAGAGCAGGCTCAGAAGAGCGGCTATGCCAACTGCTTCGAGGCGATTCCCCTCGAAAGGCCATGGCGCCCGAAGATGGAGCTGAAGGTTGCTCCGACTGCAAACGGCAGCCAGACCGCAATCGTTGTGGGACCAGATGGGTCGGACGAACCGAACGGCGCCGATGAAATCTACTGCGACCGGCTCGGCCGCGTGCGCATCCGGTTCCCCTGGCAGGAAAGCGATGCGGCCTGCTGGGTGCGCGTCGGCCAGCGTTCCGCAGGTGCCGGCATGGGCAGCCAATTTCTTCCGCGCATCGGCCAGGAAGTGCTGGTCAAGTTCATCGAAGGCGACATCGACCGCCCCGTGATCGTTGGCGCGCTGTACAACGGGCGAGGCGAGGGCGGTGTGATGCCCACCCCTGGCGGCGTATCGGACCGTGAAAGCAGCAGCGCCGCCTTCGAGCGCGCCCATGATCGCATGCCATCGGGGCAGGTCAACCTGGCAGGCGGCAACAGCCCGGTATGGCACGGCGCATCGGCGGGCAGCGCGGGGCACCGCAACAACTCGGCACAGTGGGGCGTGCGTAGCAAGGAGTTCGGCGGGCGCGGCTACAACCAGTTGCTGTTCGACGACACCGACGGCCAAGGCCGCGTGCAGCTCAAGACCACACATGCCGCGACCGAGCTCAACCTCGGCCACCTGATCCATACCGCCGACAACTATCGCGGCAGCTTCCGCGGCAGTGGCGCGGAGTTGCGCACCGATGCTTACGGCGCCGTACGCGCTGGAGCCGGCTTGCTGATATCGAGTTACCAGATCAGCCATTCTGCTGCGGTTCGTGAAGCCGCCGGGGAGAACGCAGCCGGCAACGCGCTGCTGAAGCAGGCGATGAAGCTTGCCGAGAGTTTTAGCGCGGCCGCCAAGACGCACGAGACGGTCGGTTTCGCAGGCCACCTCGGCGCGACCAAGGCCGCAACCAGCGCGATCGACGACGAAGCAGCGCCGCTGAAGGCGTTGTGGACAGCATCAGCAGGAATGCTCAGCAAAAATAGCATTGACGAGGCGCGCTCCGACGCGGGGTCGAAAAGTATCGACGGCGGCGCCGGCAAGGTGCCCCACACCGGTGCGCCGATGATTGGCATAGCCGCGAAAGCGGGTCTCGGCGTGGTGGCCGGCCAGGATGTCCAGCTATCCACCGGCGAAACAGTGACGATTGCGAGCGGCGCCGACAGCCAGTCCACCGCCGGCGGCCAGATGCGCGTCCACAGCGGCCAGGCCATTGGCGTGCTCGCCGGCGCCGTAACAGCCGGCGAAGGCAACGTCGGCCTACAGCTCATCGCCGGCAAGGGGGCGATCGACTACCAGGCGCAGGCGGATGAACTGAAGGTGCAAGCGCGCGACGACATCAACGTCGTCAGCGCCCATGCCCACATCGACTGGGCTGCCGCAAAAAGCATCAGCCTGTCGATCGCCGGCGGCGCCAACATCACGATCGATGGCGGCAACATTACCGTCCAATGCCCCGGCAAGATTATGGTTCACGCGGGGGTGAAAAAGTTTAACGATCCGCACAAGTTGAGCTTTCCGATGCCTGCGCTGCCCCGAAGCATCTGTGTCGAGTGCCTCAAGAAGTCTCTGGCTGCCGCTCCCGCTTTCACCATGGTGGAATGAATATGCTGATCGATATGTATGACGAGCGTTGGCTCGACCATTTGAACGTTGCTGCTGACGGCGCGACCAAGTACCTGTTGATCGATGGCGTATTTATTCCTGGCATCCACCGTCAGTTCTCTGCGGCATTGACGTCGGCCCAGACTGCGACACTGCTGTTCGAAGCCTTGCCGTCGTGTACGGACAAGACGCGGGACGTATCGCCCTTCATCGCGCCGTATCACGCGTCAAACAAACGTTTGCAAAGCCTGCTGGAGCGGTGCAGCGGCTGGCCAATGATCAGCGCGATCGAGACGGCGGAAAGCCAGGCCGATCTGAGCGCGCGTCTTGCAGCCTGGTGCGTGGTCGACATCGGCGACCAACGCTTCAACTTGCGCTTTCCTGATACGCGCCGGCTGCCGGCCATCTTCGACTCACTGACCATGAAGCAACGATCAGAATTCGCCGGGCCGGCTACGCGCTGGTCATATATAGATCGCAGTGGGCGGTGGGCTGATCTTAATGTCCCCGCCTCATTGAGCGCGATAGCAGACCGTCCAAGTCTGGATGATCAGCAATTTGCTCGTCTGGTAAGCGAAAGCGAAGTGGACGAGGTCATCTCGACACTTCGGGACCGAAGTCGTAAGATGACTCAGAAATACTCGGAAATCTATGCTGTACTTGCAGTCGCGCTGAGGGCGGCGAACCGGCGAAATATCGACATGGCGCTGAAAGTCGAGTGGTGCGAGTCGTGTCTGCGTGGGGCTCTCCTGAATGACATATCGGAGGCTGACGAATGTCTCAGGACCTGGCTCGAAAAAAATGGAAATTTGCCGCCAAGCTAAGGAACTCCTAAATGAATATCCATCCATTAAACTGGTTGAAGTTGCGGGGCGCCATTTGCGCGATTCTATTCATTTCTCCGCTTCTTGCCGCATGCTCGAAACCACTGCCTGTCAGCATCCATGGCGTGAACTACACAGTGGAGCCGTTTAGTTACGTTCTCACTGATCCAAAAGATCCCAAGAACACTGGCGGCGGCGAGTTAATCGATTCGTACGCCGCTGGGGGGACGATGTGCTGCTACGAGTTGCCACGCAAATGGCAGCCCGGGATCAAAGTGTCGGTCCGGATCGCCCATTGGGAGGGCAAGTTGGCCGACGACAGCTTGCACCAGATAGTCTCGACGCATTTGGTAGAAGTCCCGCGCTATGCGAATGGTAAACCAGGCGAACTTTGGGTGCTTCGAACTGCGAACGGCGGAGTTGACTTGGTGTCGAGCGACTTTCAGCCAGATCATGCGCAATGGCCCGGCAAGGTGAAGGGGTGGCCGGTTCCTTCCCTAGCATACCAACGGCAGCGATGGGACCTCTATATCCACCACGAAAAGGGTGGAGTTAAGCTATTTACGCAGATGTTGAAAGAACTGAGTAAGACGCCCGACCTCCGAGCCGCGGACGATTGGAACTATGCAATGCGCGCAGATAAGAAGTCGATAGAAGGTTTTCAGGGGCCAACCGATTTCAGATACCGTGAGAAGCTCAGGCTAGAATTCGAGGAAGGATTGAAGAACAGTCGTGACCGGCTTGAACGCCTCGAAAAGGGCCGGCCATGAGTACCGTTCTGTGCCCCATCGTGCCCACGTCATTTAACAAAGCAGAGGTCTTTGACGATTTCTTCGAGACTTCAGAGGGACGTAAAATCCGCGGATTAGAAGACCGAGAGCAACCAAAGCTAGGCGTGCCAGGCCAGTCGTGCTCAACGAATCTATTTTTTGGCTTTTTTTTCGATGGCACCAAAAATAATTACGTGCTGGCAGAGAAGGGGCTGAACCACTCGAACGTCGCGCGCTTGTACGACTGTTACCCCGGCCTTAGCGTCCCCGGCGTGCTACCGGCAAGCACCGACTGGAAGTATAAACCCTCGAACTATACTCATTTCTTTAAGACGTACATTCCGGGCGTGTCGACACCGTTTAAGGAAATTAACGACAGTGGAGAAGGCTTCGAAGGGCAGCAGGGCGCGGCAATGGGATTCCGTGGCGAGGCGCGGATAGTATGGGCACTCATCCAAGCCATTAATAAGGTGCATCGCTATTTCCACAAATCACCGCTGGTTTCGGCGGCAGAAACGGAAAAGCTGACCATGTCGATGGACTTGACCGCCCGACGGCGTCGTGCATTGGGGAAAAAATCTATTTTTCCCAATGCGCGCGAGAAAGAGGACGGAAAGACGCGCGAAGAGTTTGAAAAAATACTGCGCCGTCTACATGGTGCGGTTTCCCAGCACTGGCCGGACAAGAAGACCGGCCGACCGAGCAAGATAGACCCAGGCATCGTGCAGACGATCCACGTTTCAATATTTGGCTTTTCGCGCGGGGCCACACAAGCTCGTGCCTTCGCAAATTGGTTGACTGAACTGTGCAGACTCGACGCAAATATGGCTCGACGGGGTGATACGGTATCGCTGGGCGGCTTCAAGCTCGAGATTGACTTCCTTGGATTGTTCGACACTGTTGCATCCGTCGGTGCCGGCAACACGTTCGGAAATAGCTGGCTTGGAAGAATGTTCGACGGTCACGGAACCTGGGCCGATAGTGAAGGGAACCTGCGCATTCCGGAGGGTATTCGATGTGTTCATTTGGTAGCAGCACACGAGGTGCGGCGCAGTTTTCCGCTAGACTCGATCTGTGTTGGCAACGTCGCGCCGGCTAATTCTCAAGAAATTGTTTTCCCTGGGGTGCACTCCGACCTTGGTTGCGGATACAGCCCGTGTGAACAAGGTCGCGGCATTGACCGAACAGGTTCCGATATGCTCGCTCGCATTCCGCTACTGTTCATGTACAAGGAAGCCCGGGCGGCCGGCGTGCCGTTGAAACTCGAGTTTGCAAGTGAAGCGGCGAAGGAACGATTTCAGACCACCCCAGCAGCAATTGCTGCGCTAAACGCCTACCTCGCACAATCTCCAACCAAGACAGGCACATTAACAGCGATCATGCGCGAACAAGCACGGCTCCATATTCAGTGGCGCATGGCTCGTCGCGCGACTGGCAAGCAGCCGATTGAATCGACTCGAAGTTTTGCTCGCGCCAGCACATTCGATCAGAATGACCTGCATAGCTCTAATCTAGAGTTTGAAAAGGAGATCGCAGCATTTGAGACTTGGCTAGCACACAAAGGCAAAGGTTTCGTGCCGAAGGAACAAGCAGCTGGGTTCAATAACGAACACGAGAGTGAGTGGGAAGAGATCGCCAGATGGTGGGCTAAAGCACCGCCTCCTTCATCGGCTGTGCTCAACTTCTTCGACGAGTTCGTCCATGATTCGCGCGCATGGTTCAAGCTGATTCCGGGCAACCCCGACAATGAGGCAGCGATGCATAGTTTGCTGAGAAAGCAGGTGGCAACGCTTCAAGCCAACCGCGAACGCAACCTATATCTGGAAACTATGTATCGAGAAAATCATAAGGCGCTGGTTCGACTCGGTATTCGATCGAAGGAGGCTGGCGCACCAAAGTACCAGCCGCAGCCACTTGGTTTTTCTGAGCTGCAAATCCAGGCACTCGATGAATATGCTCGTTCGGCCAAAATTCCACGTATGTTGACAGAAGGGCGCGAACCGTTCGATATCGGCGGCATTGCCGGTCGGGCTGGCTATCTGCGGTTCCGTAAAGTCTACGGTGGGCGCGACAGCGTGCTCATCTCGCAGGCCGGAGAAGCACCTCATCGCAAACAAGTTGCCTGACTTCAGTCGCACGCACCGAAAAAAACGCCGGGGCAAGCCCGGCGTTGTTGACTGCGGCGTGCGCGCACTTTACGCCGCCTCGCGCACCGGGAACATTTCCTTGTCGTCGTCGATGTGG
Organism: Massilia eurypsychrophila; assembly: GCF_002760655.1. Taxonomy (GTDB): domain Bacteria; phylum Pseudomonadota; class Gammaproteobacteria; order Burkholderiales; family Burkholderiaceae_D; genus JAFCUW01. The sequence continues at coordinate 307,660 of NZ_PDOC01000003.1, forward strand.
GTCGGATGCTTCAGCTCGCGCTCGAGGCGGTCGTGGTCGAGCTCCTTTTCCCACTTCGACACGACGATGGTCGCCACGCCGTTGCCGATGAAGTTGGTCAGTGCGCGCGCTTCGCTCATGAAGCGGTCGATGCCGAGGATCAGCGCCATGCCCGCTACCGGTACGCCAGGCACCACCGCCAGCGTCGCCGCCAGCGTGACGAAGCCGGCGCCGGTGATGCCGGAGGCGCCTTTCGATGTCAGCATGGCCACGCCGAGAATGGTCAGCTGCTGGCCGAACGTCAGGTCGGTATTGGTTGCCTGCGCGACGAACAGTGCCGCCATCGTCATGTAAATGTTGGTGCCGTCCAGGTTGAACGAATAGCCGGTCGGCACGACCAGGCCGACCACCGACTTCGAACAGCCCAGCTTTTCAAGCTTGCGTATCAAGGCGGGCAACGCGCTTTCCGACGAGCTGGTGCCGAGCACGATCAACAGTTCTTCCTTGATGTACGAAATGAAACGGAAGATCGAGAAGCCGGTGAACCAGGCGATCGTTCCGAGGACGATGAAGATGAACAGCGCGCAGGTCAGGTAGAACGAACCCATCAGCTTGGCCAGCGGCAGCAGCGAGGCGATGCCGAATTTGCCGATGGTAAAGGCCATCGCGCCGAATGCGCCGATCGGGGCAGCTTTCATGATGATGCCGACCACGCCGAAAATCGCATGCGACAGGTCATCGATGAATTTGGTGATCGGCTTGCCGCGGTGGCCGAGGCTCGACAACGCCACGCCGAACAGGATCGCGATCAGCAGCACCTGCAGGATGTCGCCCTTGGCGAACGCGTCGACAAAGGTGTTCGGGATGATGTTGAGCAGGAAGTCGACCGTGCTCTGCGACTGTGCCTTGTTGGTGTATTCGGCAATGGACTTGGTGTCGAGCGTGGCCGGGTCGGCGTTGAAACCGTCGCCCGGACGCACGACGTTGGCGACGACCAGGCCGATTGCCAGCGCGATGGTCGACACGACTTCGAAATACACCAGCGCCTTGCCGCCGACCCGGCCAACCTTCTTCATGTCCTGCATGCCGGCGATGCCCGCCACGACGGTGCAGAAAATGACTGGCGCGATGATCATCTTGATCAGCTTGATGAAGCCGTCGCCGAGCGGCTTCATGGCCACGCCGAGCTGTGGATAAAAAATGCCGAGCAGGATGCCGAGCACGATGGCGAACAGAACCTGAACGTACAGAATTTTATAGAAGGGTTTTTTCATGGCGTCTCGCAAGGCTGATGTCGGGGATGCATGCATGATTGCCGAATCTGCCAGCACCTTCCATTGTGGATTTCCACACCAATCAAAAAGGCAATTTATTCCCATCTCATAGGGCGTGTGAAAAAGCGCCACACGATACGAATAACAGTTGTTATATTTGAATCGGCAAAATATACTCAGCGCTAATAAGTATTAACCATGTGCATCTTTCGCTTTGACACGGAAGGCGCGTGATGCTCTGCTTCCATAAGAACTTGCGAACCGATCTATGACCCGACACCTGCATGAGCCAGCCAACGCGCTGCTGTACCGCGCGCTCGACCTGCCGTCCGACCAACGCCAGCAGTTCATCGCGGATGCATGCGAGGGCGACACCGAGCTGCTCGCGCTGGTCAAAACGCTGCTGGCGCGCATCGAGGAACTCGACGAATTCATCGAGTCGCCGCTAAACGTGCTGGCCGTTTCGCCGGCGATGCAGCCGGCTGCGCCGCAGTTGGCAGAGCCTGCGGCGCCGCTGCAAGCTGAAACGCCGCCGGCTGCGCAGTTCAGCGCGCCGGCCATCACGCCCGACGCTGCACAGAGCGCCATAGATCGTGAGCCGGTCGAGCCTGCAGTCGCCGTGCCTGAGCGCGGCATGTGGCAGCGCCATCCGTTGGGGATGAGCACGGCCGCGGTGTGCGCTTGCGCGCTGGTACTCGTCACGTCCGCCGCGCTGTGGCATGCACGCCAGTCCGACCTGGCGCGCGCGACCGCCGAGCAGCGCGTGCAGACACCTGGCAAACCGATGCGTGGCGCGCAGTTCGACGGCAGCGCCGCGCTCGACAAGATTCCTGTTGCCGCGCGCGAGCGCTTCGTCAACACCGCGCAGGCGTATCAAAGCCAGCTGGCCGAAGTTCGGCGCGCCGGCGGCGACCTCGACGGCGCGCTGCAGGCAGCGCAAGTATCGCTCGGGTTCACCGAGCAGCAGGCGAGGGCGCATCCGGAAGAGGTGCGCTGGCGCGTCCAGCTCGCCGCCGTGCATGGCCAGATCGGCACCATCCTCGTCGAACAGGGCCGCACCGCCGACGGGCTGGCCGAGTTGCGCAAGGCGCTGGCGTTGCGGCAGGAGATTTCCACCAGGGACGCCGGCAACGAACAGCTGGCGCGCGAGGTTGCCGATGCCAACGCGGCGATCGGCAACGCCTTGATGGCGACGATGGACAACGCCGCCGCCGAGCCGGCATTCGCCGCGGCGCGCGCCACCTATGCGGCGCAACTGCGCAACTCGCCGGGCGATGCTACGCTGCAAGCCGGCCTGATCGACCTGGAGCTGGCGCGCGCCAACGTGCAGAACCTGCAGCGCCACGGGCGCGACGCGGTGGCCACGCTGGCCTCGCTAAAGGCGCTGGCGCGCGACGCCAGCAAGGCTGGCGCCGATCCGTTCCTGGCGGTGCGGGTGGCCTTGCTCGACGCCCATATCCAGCCGCGCGGCACGCCGGCCCAGGCGTATGCCGCAGGCCAGCAGGCCTTGTCCGAACTGCTCAAGCAGACCGAGAAGGATCCGCTCGACACGGCGCGACTGCGCGAGAGTGCGATCGCATGGCAGACCACCGGCGAGATTGGCCTGCGCGCCGGCCAGACCGAGTCCGCCTGCCGCTATCTGGGCCTGGCAGTGAAACGCTACGAGGAGCTGGAAAAATCGAAGCGCCTGAATGCGATCGACAAATTGCGGCTGGGGCAGGTACAGGCGCAGCGCAAGGCTTGCGGTTAGCTTCCTTGCGCTTGCTGCTCGTTTCTTTGTACTAAGGTTCGCGGCTGGAGATTGCTGTCACGAGCCATCCCCAGCTGCAAGGCGGTTTCAAGTCGAATGCTGCCATCCGCTTGGTGGACACGTCGACGAACTCCAAAGCGCCATCGATCGCCTCGCTGGTCCGGGCTGTCGTTTTGAGCAGCTGATCGATCATTCCCAACAATGCATCCTCGTCTTCCGGGTGGAATGACTCTGCAGCCGGACGAAGGAATTCACCCATGGACAGGCCTGCATCGTCGGCAAGCTTGGCGATCCTTTCTTTCTCCTGACTGGTGACCAGGACAGGAATCTCTTCTGTTGCGGTTGCCATTTTCATCCCCCCCTTCAAAAGGCGTGCATGCACTTCACACGACCAGTTTACGTGAATCGGAGCGCAGTTCAATCGAGCTTCGACACCGGACGTTGAGATTCCTTAAGCAAGCCTTGTGATCACAGGTGTTGCAGCTTCTCGATCAGCTGGTCGACCAGCATGATCTGGTGGAAGTCGTGCGCTGTCCCCTCGAGCCTGGCGTGGACCTCGGCGGCGCTGGCAAAAGGGGCTGCGATCGCGGCGTAACGCTGCTGCAGCAGCGGCTCGTTGGATATCTCCAGGAAGCGCAAGTGCGTGTACAGGTGAATCAGATCCTTCGTGTGATGGGTGCCGATACTGGTGCCGCCGATGTGATAGACGCTGCCGGCGCCGTCCGCTTCGAGCTGCGTCACGCCGAGTCCGTCCGCGTAGGCGAGCGCCAGCAGCACATGCAGCGTGTCGTAGAACACGTGATAACTCTTCATCGTGGCGCCGTCGCGCAGGCCGATGCCGGCCAGCCGGCTGCGCGCCGGCTCCGGCACCTGCCGGTACGGCTGGGCGCCGACGCCGTATTGCGCCATCAGCCGCTTGAACACGTCGATGCGCAAGTACAGGAAATGCGTCAACGCATAGGTCCAGCGGCCGTCGCTGCTGGCGTCCTTGTACAAACACAGCAGGAAATCGTCGTCGTCGAAACGCAGCTGCTGCAGGATCGCGCGGTCGAACACGTACAGATCGTGGTCGAGCACGCCGAAGTCATGCTCGCTGTGTTGCACCAGCAGGTTGATCATCGCGCCGTGGTTCACGCTCGAGTTCGGCAGGGACGCCACGCGCATTTGCGGCATCGCCGGAAAACGCGCGCGCAGCAAGTCCGCCTCCCAGCGGCGCGCGCCGTTGAGCAGCAGCACCACGCGCAGGTCCGCCGCCACCAGGCGCAGGCACGGCAGCAGGAAGTGCAGCGTCTGCGGCATGACGATAACGTAGAAGATGCCGTCCAGCGAACCCGGCTGGCTGGCGAGGAAACGGCGAAAGCGCGCCGGCGTCACCCAGCGCTGCAGCACGCCGTCGTTGACCGCGTACGCCAGCTTGCGGTACGCGCGCAAACCGACCGCCTGCGGGATGCGCCGCAGCAGCACGTCCCAGTGCGAGTGGCCGCGCTCGCTCAGGCGCTGGTACAGCAGCCGCGCCGCGCGCGCGTTGGCGCGAAGTTGCGTCAGCAAGCCCATTGTTATGGCCGGCGGTAGATGGTTCCGCATTTCATGACGAAGCCGACGTTGCGCACCGCGATGATATCGCCCGCCAGGGCGGGAAATGCAAATTGGGACAGGATCCGCATCGGGGTATTCCAGTAGATTGTAAGGAGGCAATCATATAGGAAGGCGCGCGCGGACGGAGTGTGACTTTTCGCGCATTTTGAGACCGGGCCGCCTGCTAGAATCGGTCTGTTGCCATTTGTCGAAAGAACCACGTGCGTCCACTTCACCACGCCTTGCTCGCCGCCGCCTTCGTTGCCGCTCCAGCGTGCGCGGCCGACCTGACCAGCTACTTCCCCGCTAGCGGCGCGGCGCAGTTTTTGGTGGCCAATTTCGACCTGGCGTCGATTCGCAGTTCGTTCGGCCCGCGTCGAACGCTCGAGCAGCGCACGTTTGCGTCGCTCGGGCTGGTGCCGACCAAGGTGACGCAAGACGAAATCGAGTTCGATGGCGCGGACTGGTTGTACAGCCTGAAGGTGCTGCGCCGCGGCGACCTCAACGGCGACGGCATCGAGGACCTGGAAGTGTGCTTCGTCGACAAGGCGAAGGGAGCGAGCTACAACAGTCAGCAGGCGTTGCTGGTGACGCGCTATTCCGACAGTTCGCTGGCGGTGGCGTTGCGGTTCGCGGTGACCGGCTGCGAAACCTTCGCCAACTAGAAATGCAACGAGCAGCACTCATCAGCCGCCGGACCTGACGCACCCGAAGTGGCCGGCTGCAACACCGCCGCAAATTTTTCTACGTCATCCCAGCATGCGCGAGCATGACGGTTTGGCGGGCGGGGGCGGTTTTTGCGTCGCATAGCCGCGGGCATTTACTACGCTGCCCAGCGGCTTGTGGTTACTGCGCTGCCCAGCCGCCGTCCATGTTCCAGGCCACGCCGCGCACCTGGTTGCCGGCCGGGCTACAGAAAAACACCGCCAGCGCGCCGAGTTCCTCGGGCGTCACGAACTCGCCCGACGGCTGCTTCTCCGCCAGCAAGGCCTTCTTGGCGACGTCGTTACTGGTGCCTTCGCGCGCGGCGCGGTCGTCGACCTGCTTTTGCACCAGCGGCGTCAGCACCCAGCCAGGGCAGATCGCGTTGCACGTCACGCCGGTCTGCGCCGTCTCCAGCGCGGTGACCTTGGTGAAGCCGACCAGGCCGTGCTTGGCGGCGACATACGCCGACTTCTGCGCCGAACCGACCAGCCCGTGCACCGACGCCAGGTTGATGATGCGGCCCCAGTTCTTCTGCTTCATGCCAGGCAGCGCCAGGCGCGTGGTGTGAAACGCCGATGTCAGGTTGATGGCGATGATCGCATCCCACTTTTCAGCAGGGAAGTCTTCGATGTTGGCCACATGCTGGATGCCGGCATTGTTGACCAGCACATCGACGCCGCCGAACTTTTCGGTGGCGAACGCCATCATCGCCGCGATTTCGGCCGGCTTCGACATGTCGGCATTGTGATACGCGGTCTGCACCCCAAAATGCTCGCCGACCTCGGTGTAGAGCTTTTCGATCTGCTGCGCGTCGCCGAAACCGTTGAAGACGATGTTGGCGCCCTGTTCGGCCAGCGAACGGGCAATGCCAAGGCCGATGCCGGAGGTCGATCCGGTGACGAGTGCTGTCTTACCGCTTAACATGCTGCTTTTCATTGTTTCCTCTATGAAAAAATGGAGATGGCGAAGGTGGGCAGCACGACAGGCTACACTTGCCCAAGATTTTAATCGCAACGACCGGTAAAATGTCGGTTGTAGACAAAATTGAAGCATCGCGTTGAATCTGGGAGCCGGCATGACCGCAGCAAGAATCAAATCCGTTCAGTGCATTTCGCCCGCCGGGCTGCACCATATGGCCTACAAGGAGTGGGGGGCGCCCGACAATCCGCGCGTGCTGGTGTGCGTGCACGGCGTCACCCGCGTCGGCGACGACTTCGACGCGCTGGCGCAGGCGCTGTCCGACCATTACCGCGTGGTGTGCCCCGACGTGGTCGGGCGCGGCCGCTCGGGCAAGCTCGGCAACCCGCAGCTGTACCAGATCCCGCAGTACGTCAGCGACATGGTCACGCTGGTCGCGCGCGTCACCGCCCACTCCGACGACCAGGCCCAGGTCGACTGGTTCGGCACCTCGATGGGCGGACTGATCGGCATGGCGCTGGCGTCGCTGCCGGACAATCCAATCGGCAAGCTCGTTCTCAACGACATCGGCCCGACGCTCGACCCGGCGGCGCTGCAGCGCATCGGCGACTATATCGGCCAGGATCTGCGCTTTGCCAGCTTTGACGAAGGCGCCGCCTTCGTGCGCGAGGTGTCGGCGTCGTTCGGCAACCATACCGACGAACAATGGCACAAGCTGGCCGCCGACGTGCTGCGCGAAGGCGGCGACGGCCAGTGGGTGCGCCACTACGACATGGGCCTGGCCGTGCCGCTGCGCGGCGCCACCGCCGACAAGGCCAAGGCCGACGAAGCGGTCCTGTGGGCCGCCTACGACGCGATCCGCTGCCCGACCTTGCTGGTGCGCGGCGCCAATTCGGACCTGCTGTCGCGCGCGACGGCCGAGCAGATGCTCAAGCGCGGACCGCACCCGCAACTGGTCGAAATCGCCGACACCGGCCACGCGCCAACCTTCATCCACGCTGACCAGATTGCGATCGCACGCAAGTTCCTGGTCGGCTAAAACAACAAAGGCTTTTGAATACCATGGAAATTACCCGACTGCACGTAGGCAAGCGATTGTCCGAAGTGGCGATCCACAACGCAACTGTGTACCTGGCCGGCCAGATCGCCGACGACACCACCGCCGACATCGGCGGCCAGACGCGCGAAGTGCTGGCCCACGTCGACCGCTTGCTGGCCGAGGCCGGCAGCGACAAGAGCTGCATCTTGATGTGCCAGATCTACATCGCCGACATGGCCGATTTTCCCGGCATGAACGACGTGTGGGATGAATGGGTGCCAAGCGGCCACACGCCGCCGCGCGCGACAGTCGAAGCGAAGCTGGCCAATCCGGCCTGCCTGGTCGAAATCGTCGTCACCGCGGCATTGCGCTGAATCCCCCATGGTAGCAATTGCCGCGCTGGGCAGCGCAACAGCTGAACTCGTACAGGGCCTCGGACCCGAGGACGCCGCGCGCGTACAGGCGGCGCTGGCCTACGCCAGCGATGCCTACCAGGACAGCGTGTGCAGCTCCGGCCAGGGCGCGCTCGAATTCTCGGTCGGCGTCGCCAGCACCCTGGCGTTTCTGCGCAGCGACGCCGAAACCCGCATTGCCGGCCTGCTGTTCGAGCTGGCGGTGATCGATCCGGCCGCCGCCGGCGGGCTGGAAACGCGCTTCGGCAAGGAAGCGACCGACCTCGTCACCGGCGTGCGGCAACTGATCCGCCTGCGCGACATGACGGTGGGCCACCAGGTCGCCGGCCCGCAGACCGGCCGGCTTGCCAAGGGCGCCGCCCAGCAGGCGGTGGCCCAGGTCGAAACCTTGCGCAAGATGCTGCTGGCCATGGCCACCGACATGCGCGTGGTGCTGGTGCGGCTGGCCTCGTGCGTGACGACCTTGCGCTACTTTGCCGAACTGCGGCTATTTAACGAAATGACCCGCGCCTACGGGCGCGAGACGATGGACCTGTACGCGCCGCTGGCCAACCGGCTCGGCATCTGGCAACTGAAGTGGGAGCTGGAAGACCTGTCGTTTCGCTTCCTGGAGCCGGAAACGTACCGCCGCATTGCCAAGATGCTGGAAGAAAAGCGCATGATGCGCGAAGGCTTCGTGCAGTCGGCCATCACGCGGCTGGAAAACGAACTGGCCGCGGCCGGCATCAAGGCCGAGGTATTCGGCCGGCCCAAGCACATCTACAGTATCTGGAACAAGATGCGCGGCAAGGAGCTCGACTTTACCGAGCTGTACGACGTGCGCGCATTCCGCGTGATTGTCGAGGACGACCGCACCTGCTACGCGGTGCTCGGCCTGGTGCACAACATCTGGACGCCGATCCCGAAAGAATTCGACGACTACATCTCGCGGCCGAAGCCGAACGGCTACCAGTCGCTGCACACGGTGGTTACCGCCGACGACGGCCGGCCGCTCGAGGTGCAGATCCGTACCCAGGAAATGCACAATTTTGCCGAGTACGGCATCGCCGCGCACTGGCGCTACAAGGAAGAGGGCGGCTCTAACTTCAAAGGCCAGAAGTACGACGAGAAGATCGCCTGGCTGCGCCAGCTGCTGGCGTGGAAGACCGACGTGGCCGACGCCGTCGTCGGGCAGGACGAAATCCAGCGCGAGTGGGTCGAAAAGCTCAAGTCGGCGACCCTGGACGACCGCATTTTCGTGCTGACGCCGCAGGCGCGGGTGCTCGAGTTGCCGGTCGGCGCCACGCCGATCGACTTCGCTTATCACCTGCACAGCGAAGTTGGCCATCGCTGCCGCGGCGCCCGCGTCGACGGTGTGATGGTGCCGCTCAACACGGCGCTGCGCAATGGACAGACGGTGGAAATCATCACCGCCAAGGGCGCGCCTGGCAGCGCCGGTCCGTCGCGCGACTGGCTCAGCCCGGAGTACACGGTCAGCACGCGCACGCGCGCCAAGGTGCGCGCCTGGTTCCATGCGATCGACCTCGAAGAAACGCTGGCGCACGGCCGCGCCCTGGTGGAAAAATCGCTGCAGCGCGAAGGCAAGACCGCGGTCAACCTGGAAACGCTGGCGCACAAGCTCGGCTTCTCCAAGGTCGACGATCTGTTCGTGTCGGTCGGCAAGGAAGAATTCAGCCTGCGCCATGTCGAGCAGGCGCTGCACGATACCGGCGAAGTGGTGGTGCCGGACGACGAGGTGGTGCTCGGCAAGAGCCGCGCCTCGAGCGTCGAGTCTGGCGCCAAGTCGGGCGTGCTGGTGGTTGGCACCGAAGGGCTGATGACGGCGCTGGCCAAGTGTTGCCGGCCGGCGCCGCCCGACGGCATCGTCGGCTTCGTCACGCGCGGCAAGGGCGTGTCGATCCACCGCGCCAACTGCAAGAACTTTGCCGAGATGCGCACCAAGGCGCCGGAGCGGGTCATCCACACGGACTGGGGGCGGGCAGGGCAGGATACGGTGTATCCGGTCGACCTGTTCATCCTCGCCGGCGACCGTCAGGGCTTGCTGCGCGATATCTCCGAGGTGTTCTCGCGCGAGAAAATCAACGTGATCGGCGTCAATACGGCGACCACGAAGGGGCAGGCCCGCATGACGTTTACGGCGGAGATAAGTTCCACCGCGCAGCTGCAGAAGGCGCTGCTGGCCATCGGCGAAGTCACCGGCGTGCAGGAAGCGCGCCGGCATTGACCCTCGAACGGCCGGGGTCAGGTCTGACATTCGGGCATTTCAACGACAAAATGTCCGAATGTCAGACCTGACCCCTGGGTTATCATTCGGGCATGCGCGCCAATTCCTTTCTTTATTCCAAACCGAGCCAATGGGGGCGATGGGCCACGCACCTGGCCGCCAGTTGGTGGCGCATGCTGTTTCTCGGCGCCGTCGCCCTGGTGCTGGCGTTCTCGCCGTCGACCTACACGCGCGCGCACCGCGTGGCCACCGCGCGCCAGATCTATCTCGGCGCCTGGCAAGTGCTGCCGTGGTTTACCGCGCTGTCGGCGCTGGTCAGCCTGGTGATCATCCGCATCGTGCTGGTCACCGCGTTCAGCTACGGCCTGTCCGGCTTCGCGCTCGAGATGGTGGTGCGCGTGCTGGTGCTCGAATTGATCCCACTGTCGGCCGCGCTGTTCGTCGCATTGCGCGCCGGCATGGCGTTCAACACGGCCGCGCTCGAACCGCTGGCCGCCGATCAATCGCCCGACGCCGCATGGCGCCTGCGGCGCGACCTGGTGGCCGAAGTGTCCGGCAACGCGTTCGCCGTGTTGACGCTGGCCATGGTCAGCAGCGTCGTCGTGCTGGTGCTGGCCTACCTGAACGTGTACGGCTTGTCGCCGTACGGCCTGGACGACTACACCCGCACCGTCGGCCGCGTGTTCGAACCGGCCGTAACGGTCGGGTTTGCCATCAAGACCGTGCTGTTCGGCCTGGCCGTGGCCGTGATTCCGGCCGCGGCGATCCTCGAAATCCAGCGTTTCGGGCGCGACTCCACTTCGACCATGCAGCCGGGCGCGGTGCGCCTGTTGTTCGTGCTGCTGGTCATCGAGGCCGGCTCGCTGGCCGTCAAATATTTCTGAAAGAATGCAACCCATGACCGTACCCGAGCCTGAATCGCCGCCCAAAGTCGAAATCAAGGCCGTCATCCTGCTGGTGCTGATGGTGTCGCTGGTGACCGGCTTCCTGCTGTACGTGATGTACGCGCGCGGCGTGTTCGAAGTTACCCAGCGCCTGGTGCTGGTGTCGGACGACTCCGAAGGGGTGCGCCCTGGCATGGACATGACCTTCACCGGCTTCCCGATCGGCCGCGTCAGCCAGGTCGAACTGGCGCCGGACGGCAAGGCGCGCATCTTGCTCGACGTGCCGAAGAAAGATGCCAAGTGGCTGCGCATATCGAGTGTCTTCACGCTCGAGCGCGGCCTCGTCGGCGAGACCCGCATCAAGGCTTATAGCGGCATCCTCACCGATCCACCGCTGCCCGACGGTGCCGAGCGCACTGTGCTGCGCGGCGACACTGCCGCCGAAATTCCGCGCCTGGTGGCCACCGCGCGCACCTTGCTGGAAAACCTGGAGTCGATGACGCGCAGCGATTCGAGCATCAACACCAGCCTGGCCAACGTGCAGGCCGCCACCGCGCGCTTTGCCGGCAAGTACGGCTTGCTCGGCGGCGCCCTCGGCAGCGACGAAGAGGCCAAAAAGTTGATGATCACGCTCGACCGCGTCAACGCCTTGCTGGCCAATGCCGACAAGCGCGTGTTCGGCAAGAACGGGGTAATGGACGAAACCCAGGCTGCCGTCATCCAGCTCAATGTCGTGCTCAAAGACGCTAGCGACACGCTGAAGAAAGTCGACGCCGTACTGGTCGAAGCGCAGGCGGTGGGCAAAAATGCGCGCGTGGCCACCGATGACCTCGGCGCGTTGCGTGCCGAGGTGGACAGCAGCCTGCGCAAGGTGACGCGGCTGGTCGACGAAATCAACCGCAAATGGCCTTTTGCCAAGAAGACGGAGCTGAAACTGCCATGAAGAAGACCCTTTACGCGGCCTTGATCGCGCTCGTGCTGGCAGGCTGTGCCGGCAAACCGGTCGAGCCTTCGTGGCGCAGCAACGCCGCCAGCGCGCTCGATAGTTTCCGCGACGCCTACCTGAAGGGCGACACCAGCATTGCCGCCAGCGACTTTGCCCGCGCGCGCTCCGAACTGGCCAGCACCGGCCGCGCCGACATGGTCGCCCACGCCGAGCTGGTGCGCTGCGCCGTCTACACTGCCAGCCTGGTGGTGGGCGAATGCAGCGGTTTCGCCGCGCTGGCGCGCGACGCCACGCCGGCCGAGCGCGCCTACGCCGCCTACCTCGCCGGCCAGTGGCAGGGGTTCGACGTGGCGCTGCTGCCGGCGCAGCACCAGATAATCGCGCGCGGTGGCCCGCTGGCCGGTGTCGCCGATCCGCTGTCGCGGCTGGTTGCCGCCGGCGCCATGCTGCAGGCAGGGCGCACTGCGCCGCCCGACATCGTCATTGCCGTCGACACCGCGTCCAGCCAGGGCTGGCGCCGGCCGCTGCTGATGTGGCTGGGTGTGTCGGAGCAGCGCGCGCGCGCCGCCGGCGACACCGCGGAAGTCGAGCGCATCCAGCGCCGCATCGCGCTGGCGTCGTCAAAGTGAAGTGCAAATGAAGATTTCCAGGATTCTGCACGCCGGCTATGTTTTCGAACACGGCGGTACGACGATTGCGTTTGATCCGATATTCGAGAATCCCTTCAGCCGCAATTGCCACGCTTTTCCCGATGTGCGCTTCGATCTTGAGCAGATCCGTCAATTGAAGCTGGACGCGGTATTTATCTCGCATTTTCATGACGATCATTGCTCGCTCGAGAGTCTCGATCACCTTGATCGCAATACCCCGCTGTATATCTACTGCCTGTTCGACGAACTGTTTGCCATGGTCAGGGAACTGGGCTTTGTCAACGTGCGGCAGTTAAGGGCAAATGTGCCGGTCAGTGTTGGGTCGTTCGATGTGATTCCGCGCGAGGCCCTCGATTCGGATGTCGACTCGATGTTCCAGGTCCGGGCGGGTGGATTGAATGTGCTCAATGTCGTCGATTCGTGGATCGATCCGGATGCCCTGGTGCTGCTCGCGCGCGACGCGCCGTGGGACATGGTGCTGTGGCCATTTCAGACGATGCGCGAAATCGACGTGCTGTCGCCATCGCGCGCTTCGCCCGCGCCCGCTGAACTGTCGGCCGAATGGTTCGAGCAGCTGGGGCTGTTGAACCCGCGCTATGTGGTGCCGAGTTCGTGCCAGTTCCAGCAGGAGCCCTGGTCCTGGTACAACCAGGCGTTCTTCCCGATTACCTATCGCCAGTTCCAACAGGAAGTCGAGGCGGCGCTGCCCGGCGTGCACGTGGTGCGGATGAATCCGTCGGTCTCGATGGAGCTGGACGCCGATACGTTGACGCCATCGGCGCCGCTTGGCTGGGTCGTGCCGGTCGGCGACCAGGACGTCGATTATCACTACGATCCGGGCGCGAAGGCGCCGCCAACTGCGGAAATCGCGCGTCACTTTGCGCCGTTGAGCGAAGCGCAGGCCGAGCGAGTATTCGATTACTGTCGTACCGGCCTGCTCGAAAAATACCGTGCGATGGAACTGCCCGAGGATAGTTTTTTCGAGAAGGCGCGCATCTGGCGCCTATCCGTTTTCACGCACACCGGCGCCGAGTCGCAATTTCATTATCGGCTCGAGGGCGACGCCATCAGTCTGCTGCCTGGCGCGGCGGATCGACTGGCATGGACCACGGAAGTGCCGATTGCAAAATTCTACGCGGCGCTCGAATTGGGCGAGTCGCTGACGTCGATGTATATGCGGATCAACGACGCCGTATTTGCCGGCGATATTGAAGACGATCTGGCGGCGGCCGATATCGTCGACGACCCACTGATTCGCTGCCTGTTCAACGACGTCTTCGGCGCTTACCAGGCCGCGCAGCTGCGCCGGCTGAAGGATCGATCCATCGACATCTAAAGCGGCTTGCAAGGACACAAGTGGCTTCAGGTATTTTTTGGCTCGGGCACGGGAAGCGCCAATGCCGTTGCCGGCACTGCTGCATCTGGCTTGCCGCGGCGCCCGCGGCTCGCGGCCACTACGCCGACGCCCAGCAGCGCCAGGCCGAGCATGGTGCCGACCGACGGCGTTGCCAACCAGCGCAGCGGCTGGCCCGGCACCTCCGATGGCTCCTCCGGCTGCGGATCGGACTGTGGCGGGCGCCGCGTCCTGGTCACTTCCGGCTCGCCGGCGAACAATGGCACCATTTCACGGAGAACTGCGGCAACATCCTGCGGTCCCCGGCTCGAGAGCCAGTTGGCATCGCGCACCACTTCTTCGTTCAGCCAGGTGGCGCCGGCGTTGACCATGTCGTCGCGCACCCCCGGCCAGGACGTCAGCGTGCGGTCCCGCGCCAGTCCGGCCGACACCATCACCAGCGCCGCCTGCGACATGATCACGATGGGTGTGCCCAGGGCGTTCACGGCGCAAATAAAATCACGGGCCGGGGCCGATTGGCGCAGCAGGTCCGGACTGATGTACCCGCCCGGAATGACCAGGCCGTCGTAATCCTCCGCACGCGCTTTGCCGACGGTCTTGTCGACGGCGACCAGCTCAGCGGGCTGATGCACGCTCATGCCGCGGATCCGTCCCGGGTGCAGCGCGACGATGACAACGTCGGCGCCTGCCGCTTTCAACGCCTCGACCGGCGCTGCAAGTTCTTCCTTCTCGAAACCGTCTGCCGCCAGCACGGCAATCCGTTTTCCAGCCAGTTTTTTGAGCGCGCTCATGGCATCCTCCGATCGACACACTTCTCCATACAGAGTTGGCTGGCCACTGTTTAGTTCCTTGACATTCGACTGACGTATGTCGTTGTGATAACGTACGCGAAACTTTATGAGGAAAACCGCCATGCTGAAACGTGCCTTACTTGTCGCTTGTGGAGCGATGTGCCTGTCGATGCAGGCGGCCGCCGCGCAAACTGCACCGGCTGCGGCTGCGGCCGCGCCGGCCTACGACGCGGAGCTGGCCAAGTCGCTAGGTGGCAACGACAACGGCTTGCGCAGCTATGTGCTGGTCATTCTCAAGACCGGGCCGAACAAGGTCGCCGATGCGGAGGAGCGCAAGAAGATGTTCCAGGGCCACTTCGCCAATATGGAGCGCCTGGCGGCGGAGAAGAAACTGGCATTCGCCGGGCCGCTCGACGGGGTTGAAGGCCGCCGCGGCATTTTCATCCTGGCGACGCAAGACATTGAAGTTGCAAAGACCTATGTGGCCACCGATCCGGTGATCATCAGCGGTGAAATGGTCGCTGAATATCACAAGCTGTATGGCTCGGCGGCGTTGATGATGGTCAACGACGCGCACCACAAGATCATCCGCAAGAAGTGACGTGAGTTGGCTGGACTACGAACGGACGGTCGCGATCGTTGCCTGCATGATCGCCACCACTTTCCATTCGGTTCCCGTCAGAGCCCGTACTTCGCCGGTGCACACCGTGAGCAGTTTGCCGGCGTTGACCACTTTGCCGATTGCGAGGAACCGTTCGCCCACTGCCGGCCGCACGAAGTTGACCTTGAATTCGGCGGTGACGACCTCGCATCCAGTCGGCGCCATGCTCAGCGCCGCGTAGCCGCAGGCATTGTCGACGATGGTGGTGACGGCGCCGGCGTGCACGAAACCGTGTTGCTGAGCGACATGGGTCGAGAACGGCAGCGCGATGTGCACCTCGCCTTCGGCAACCGAAACGAGCTCGGCGCCGAGCGTTGCCATCAAACCCTGCGCGTTGAAACTGAGCGAGATTCGCTCGTGCATGTCATTCATGTGAGATAGGCCGGCCGCGGCAGTTGATGTAGGCTGGCCAGTATAGCAACGTCGCTCAGGCCTTGGTCCGCAAGGTCCACGGCAAGGCGTTGTGGATGCGGGTGGCGGCGACCGCGGCCTGGCCGGTGGCGACGCTGATCTGGTTCAGGCCGCGCACGACGTCGCCAACTGCGTACAGGCCGGGAACGCTGGTGGCCTGGAATTCGTCGACCACCACATCGCCGCACTCGGCCGTTTCGGCGCCAAGTACGGCCGCCAGTTCGGAGCGCGCGGTCTCGCCCAGCATCGGATACATGACGTCGAATTCATACGACTTGCCATTGCTGGTGTTCAGCACAGGCTTCATGTCGGCGGTCATGGTGACGCCGCACACGGCCGAGCTGATGTAGCGCACGCCGGCCGCGTCGAGCTGCTGCTGCTCGTCAGGACTGAGGATGGAGCCGTGGCTGCGGTCGAACAGCGTGACGTCGGCGCTGAAGGTGCGCATGAACATGGCATGGCCGGTCGGGTTCGTTTCCGACGACACCACGGCGATGCGCGTGTCCATGACGTCGTAGCCGTCGCACACCGGGCACAGGCGCACCGCGCCGCAGGCCACCGCTGCGCGCCAGCTTTCGACCGGCAAGCCCATGTCCTGGATGCCGGTCGCCAGCAGTACCGTCAGGGCGCGCACTTCGCCGCCGTCGTACTCGCCGACAAAGGCGCCATCGTCGATGCGCAGGCGCACGATCTCGGCGTTTGTCACTGCCCCGCCGTAGCGGGCAAGCTGGCGGCGCAGATTGTTCAGCAGGTCGGTGCCGGCGACGCCATCCGGAAAGCCCGGGTAGTTGTGCGACACCGGAATCCAGCTGAGGCGGCTGTTGCCTTTGTCGAACAGCGCGACGTTACGGGTGAAGCGGCGCAGGTAGATCGCCGCGGTCAGGCCGGCCGGTCCGCCGCCGATGATCAGCGTGTCGTAGACGAGGGGAGGAGATTGAGTAGACATTGTGAAATTATTGCAACATATGCCAGCCTGGTAAATGGCGATTCACGCCGACCGCGGGTAAGACAGAGCTTACATGGCGTGCGGGCGGGCATCTGGGGTTTCAGGTTGCAAGGTCACGTGGTCGATGCCGTGCTTGGCCAGCAGCATGTCTTGCACCGCGCGCAGCACCTGCGGCCAGCGCTCAAGGTCGGCAATCTCGAGGTGGCCGATCAGCGCCGGCTCGCCGGGCGACATCTCCCAGATGTGCAAGTCGTGCACCGACCTGACGCCGTCGAGCGCGGCCAGGTCGGCGCCGACCTGGACGTAGTCGATCTGGTCGGGCACGCCTTTCATCAGGAAGTGGTACGACTCGCGCAGCACGCCGATGGTCGATTTGAGGATCAGCAGCGAAACGAACACCGACAGCAGCGGGTCGATGCGCACCCAGCCCGTGAAATGGATCACCGCGCCGGCCACCACCGCGGCGATCGAGCCGAGCAGGTCGCCCATGACGTTGACCATCGCCGCGCGCGTGTTCATGTTCTGATGGTCGCGCGACAGCATCCAGGCCACCAGCAGGTTGATGACGATGCCGACGGTGGCCACGCCGAGCACGATGGCGCCTTGCACCGGCTGGGGATCGGCGAAGCGGTGCACCGCCTCAAACACGATCCAGCACACCAGGGCCAGCATCGCCAGGCAGTTGACGAAGGCGGCGAGCGCCTCGGCGCGGCCGAAGCCGAACGAATGGCGCGCCGACGGCGGGCGCTTGGCGATCAGCTGCGCCAGCAGCGCCAGGCCGAGCGCGGCGGCGTCGGTCACCATGTGGCCGGCGTCGGAGATGAGCGCCAGCGAATTGGCGATGAAGCCGGTGACCACTTCGACGACGGCGAACAGCAAGGTCAGCACGAGGGCGCCGGCCAGCGCCTTCTGGCTGCGCGCTTCGACGAAATGGGCGTGCTTGGCGTCGCCGGCGCGGTGGGC
This sequence comes from Massilia eurypsychrophila, assembly GCF_002760655.1. Lineage (GTDB taxonomy): Bacteria > Pseudomonadota > Gammaproteobacteria > Burkholderiales > Burkholderiaceae_D > JAFCUW01. The sequence continues at coordinate 325,143 of NZ_PDOC01000003.1, forward strand.
GTGCAGGTGGGCGGAGGAGGGGGCGTTCGATTCTGCGGTCATGGACGAAGTATATTAGAAATCGGACACTAGCCGCGGGCGCACAAAATACCCCTTGTCATTCCCGAATCGGCTATCTATAATGCTGGTCTTCGGGCGGTTAGTTCAGCTGGTTAGAATACTTGGTCGACATCCAAGGGGTCGGGGATTCGAATTCCTCACCGCCCACCAGAATTCAGTAGTACAGCAATGTAAGAGCGAGAAAGGCACCATGGTTATGACACCGCGAACTACGACGGAGTTGTTCCAGCGACGCTAGGCGGAGCAGGGGTTTCTGGCAGCATGCTGCCAGCCTGCGAAGCGGGTGTCCCGTATTCGGGGCAGCGTCGCCCCTTCAGGGGCCGCGGGGCGAGGTGTTTCTCTGCTCGAAAAGAACAAACGCGGCTAGTCCGCGTTTTTTTTCGTCTGCATTTTTGTTTAGTCTTATCATCAGTAATTATTCGGCGCCTCGCGCCACATGGAGAACAGCATGGTTTCAGTCCGCCTTCCCGATGGTTCAGTCCGCGAATTCGACGGCCCCGTCACCGTCGCCCAGGTCGCCGCCAGTATCGGCACGGGCCTGGCCAAGGCGGCGCTTGCCGGCAAGGTCGACGGCAAGGTGGTCGACACCTCGCACCTGATCGAGCGGGACGCGGAGCTGGCCATCATCACCGACAAGGATCCGGAAGGCCTGGACGTCATCCGGCACTCGACCGCCCACCTGTTGGCGCATGCGGTCAAGGAGCTGTTCCCGGAAGCGCAGGTCACGATCGGCCCGGTCATCGAAAACGGTTTCTTCTACGACTTCTCGTACAAGCGCCCGTTCACGCCGGAAGACCTGGTGGCGATCGAAAAGAAGATGACGGAAATATCGAAGAAGGATGAAAAAGTCTCGCGTTCGGTCATGCCGCGCGATGAGGCAGTCGCCTACTTCAAGTCGATCGGCGAAGCCTACAAGGCCGAGATCATCGCGTCGATTCCGGCCGGCGAAGACGTGTCGCTGTATGGCCAGGGCGGATTCACCGACCTGTGCCGCGGCCCGCACGTGCCGTCGACCGGCAAGCTGAAAGTGTTCAAGCTGATGAAGCTGGCCGGCGCCTACTGGCGCGGCGACTCGAAAAACGAGATGCTGCAGCGGGTCTACGGCACCGCCTGGGCCAAGAAGGAAGACCAGGAGCTGTACCTGCACAACCTGGAAGAGGCGGAAAAGCGCGACCACCGCAAGCTCGGCAAGGCGCTCGACCTGTTCCACTTCCAGGACGAGGCGCCGGGCCTGGTGTTCTGGCATCCGAAAGGCTGGACCATCTGGCAGCAGGTGGAGCAGTACATGCGCCACAAGTACCAGGTCAACGGCTACCAGGAAGTCAAAGCCCCGCAGATCCTCGACCGCACGCTGTGGGAAAAGACCGGCCACTGGGAAAACTATCGCGAGAACATGTTCTCGACCGAGTCGGAAAACCGCTCGTATGCGCTCAAGCCGATGAACTGCCCGGGCCACGTGCAGATCTACAACGCCGGCATGAAGAGCTATCGCGACCTGCCGCTGCGCTTTGGCGAATTCGGCCAGTGCCACCGCAACGAGCCGTCCGGCGCGCTGCACGGCATCATGCGGGTGCGCGGCTTTACCCAGGACGACGGCCACATTTTCTGCACCGAAGAGCAGATCGAGCCGGAAGTTGTCGCTTTCCATGCGCAGGCGATGGAAGTCTACCGCGACTTCGGCTTCGAGAACATCGACGTCAAGCTCGCCTTGCGTCCGGATAACCGGATCGGCTCGGACGAAGTGTGGGATGAGGCGGAAGCGGCATTGCGCGCCGCGCTGTCGGCTTGCGACGTCCAGTGGACCGAATTGCCGGGCGAGGGCGCGTTCTATGGCCCGAAAATCGAATACCACCTCAAGGACAGCCTCGGCCGTCCATGGCAGGTCGGCACGATGCAGGTCGACTTTTCGATGCCGGGCCGCCTCGGCGCCGAGTATGTCGCAGTCGACAACTCGCGCAAGGTGCCGGTCATGCTGCACCGCGCGATCGTCGGTTCGATGGAGCGCTTTATCGGTATCCTGATCGAAAATTTCGCCGGCGCGCTGCCGCTGTGGCTGGCGCCGGTGCAGATTGCCGTTCTGAACATCTCGGACGCGCAGTCCGAATTTACGCAGAATGTCACCGATCAGTTGAGGAAAGCCGGGTTCCGCGTTCACGCTGATTTGCGGAACGAGAAAATAACCTATAAAATACGCGAACATTCCGTGCAAAAATTGCCATATATCCTAGTGATCGGCGATAAAGAGCGGGATGCCAACACTGTGGCCGTGCGAGCACGTGGCAATCTCGATCTGGGCGTAATGTCCGTCGAAGCCCTCGTGGAGCGTCTCAAGCAAGAGATCGCATCCAAAGCTTGAAGCAGCATGGCCGAATACCAGACTTTATAAGGAAACACCATAGCTACTGACAAGTCGCATCGCATCAATGGCGAAATCACTGCCCCCGAAATGCGTTTATCCGGGGTGGAAAACGAGCCGCTCGGCATTGTGAGCCTGGCCGAAGCATTTCGTCTGGCCGAAGAGGCTAACGTCGACCTGGTAGAGATTGCGCCAACCGCGCAGCCACCGGTATGCCGCCTGATGGACTACGGCAAGTTCAAGTATTCGGAGCAGAAAAAGGCCCACGAAGCGAAGCTGAAGCAGAAGATCATCCTCGTCAAGGAAGTCAAATTCCGTCCGGGTACCGATGATGGCGACTACAACATCAAGCTGCGTAATCTGATCAAGTTCCTCGACGAGGGCGACAAGACCAAGATCACGCTGCGTTTCCGTGGTCGCGAAATGGCGCACCAGGATATCGGTTTCCGCATGCTCGAACGCCTAAAGGCCGACCTCGAGCCGTATGGCCAGGTCGAGCAGTTCCCGAAGATGGAAGGCCGCCAGATGATCATGATTCTGTCGCCGAAGAAGAAAAAAGCATAACGCTGGCCGGCCGCTCGGCTGGTGAAACAACAAGGGCGGGTGAGTTTTCTCACCCGCCCTTGGCATTTGCGCGGGGATGTATGTTAAAATCCTCGGCTTCCTTCCCCAGCGGAATGGAAATAATGTGAAAGCAGGCATCTAAGCGCAGCGAGTTGCTGCCACCTGCAATCCTATAATGGAGCTGTCCTACAGGACAGAACTGCTATGCCTAAAATGAAGACCAAAAGCTCTGCGAAAAAACGTTTTCGCGTGCGTCCAGGTGGAACCGTCAAGTCGGGCCACGCTTTCAAGCGTCACATCCTGACCAAGAAAACGACCAAGAGCAAGCGCCAGCTGCGCGGTATCACGAATGTCGATAAGGCAGACGTGAAGTCCGTCTTGCGCATGATGCCATCGGCTTAATCTCACACTCAATTTAAGGAGTTACTATGCCTAGAGTAAAACGTGGGGTTACAGCTCGTGCCCGTCATAAGAAAATTCTTGTCCAAGCTAAAGGCTACCGTGGTCGCCGCAGCAAGGTATACCGTGTTGCCAAGCAAGCAGTCATGCGCGCTGGCCAGTACGCGTACCGTGACCGCCGCAACAAGAAGCGCGTATTCCGCCGCCTGTGGATCGCCCGTATCAACGCCGCTTCCCGTGAGCATGGCGTAACGTACAGCGTATTCATGAACGGCTTGAAAAAAGCATCGATCGAACTGGACCGTAAAGTCCTGGCCGATATGGCAGTGATGGACAAGCCGGCGTTCGCCGCGATTGTCAACGCCGTCAAGGCAAAGATCGCTGCGTAAGCAACGATGTTGCCAAGCGCTGCCTCCGGGCGGCGTTTAAAGAGCGGGGCAGAGGTTCAAACCTGTGCCCCGTTTTTGATTGTGGCGCGACAAGCGCCGCACCCAGACAGGAAACCACACACGCATGAACTCCCTGGAAGAACTCGTCGTTGCCGCGCAGGCTGACTTTATCGCCGCCGAAGACGCTGCCGCACTGGAAAACGCCAAGGCCAAGTACCTTGGCAAGACCGGCCAGATCACCGAACAGATGAAGGGCCTGGGCAAGCTGGACCCGGACCAGAAGAAGGCGCAAGGCGCCTTGATCAACGCGGCCAAGACGCAGATCGAGACCGCGCTGACCGCGCGGCGCGACGCGCTGGCCAACGCCATCCTCGAAGCGCGCCTGAGCCTGGAGGCGATCGACGTCACCTTGCCCGGCCGCGGCCGTTCGATGGGCGGCATCCATCCGGTGATGCGCACCTGGGAGCGGGTCGAGGAAATCTTCCGCTCGATCGGTTTCGACGTGGCAGATGGCCCCGAGATCGAAAACGACTGGACCAATTTTACTGCCCTCAACAGCCCGGAAAACCATCCGGCCCGTTCGATGCAGGACACCTTCTACATCGAAGGCAACGACAGCACCGGCAAGCCTTTGCTGCTGCGCACCCACACCAGCCCGATGCAGGTGCGCTACGCGCGCACGCATACGCCGCCGATCAAGGTGATCGCGCCTGGCCGCACCTATCGCGTCGACAGCGATGCGACCCACTCGCCGATGTTCCACCAGGTCGAAGGCCTGTGGATCGCCGAGGACATCAGCTTCGCCGACCTGAAGGGCGTGTACCTCAATTTCGTCAAGGCCTTCTTCGAGACCGACGACCTGCAGGTGCGCTTCCGCCCATCGTACTTCCCGTTCACCGAGCCGTCCGCCGAGATCGACATCGCGTTCGGCAGCGGTCCGCTGAAGGGCCGCTGGCTGGAAGTGTCGGGCGCCGGCCAGGTGCACCCGACGGTGGTGCAAAACTTCGGACTCGATCCGGAAAAGTTCATCGGCTTCGCGTTCGGCTCCGGCCTCGAGCGCCTGACGATGCTGCGTTATGGAATCAACGACCTGCGCCTGTTTTACGAAGGTGACCTCCGGTTCCTGAAGCAGTTCAACTAATAACAACCTATTCGTCGCAAGGCACGCATATGCAATTTTCCGAAAAATGGCTCCGCACGATGGTCAATCCGGCGATGACGTCGGATGAACTGTCCCACCTGCTCACCATGTCCGGCCTCGAGGTCGAGGAAGTGGAGGCCGTGGCGCCGCCGTTTTCGAACGTGGTCGTCGCGCAAGTGCTGGAAGTGACGCGCCATCCGAATGCCGACCGCCTGAACGTCTGCACCGTCGACGTCGGCACCGGCACCATGCTCAACATCGTCTGCGGGGCGCCGAACGTGCGCGCCGGCATGAAGGCGATCTGCGCGATGGCCGGCGCCGTGCTGCCCCCTGGCGCCGACGGCAAGCCGTTCGAGATCAAGGTCGGCATGCTGCGTGGCGTCGAGTCGCAGGGCATGATGTGCTCGGCGAAGGAGCTGAAGCTGTCGGAAGAGAGCAGCGGCCTGATGGAACTGCCGGCCGACGCGCCGGTCGGCCAGAACATCCGCGACTACCTGGCGCTGAACGACCTGAAATTCACCATCAAGCTGACGCCGAACAAGGCTGACTGCCTGTCGGTGCTGGGCGTGGCGCGCGAAGTGTCGGCACTGACCGGCACCCCGCTGGTGCAGCCGGCCGCGCGCATCGTGCCGGTCAACAGCGACGAAGTGCTGCCGGTTAAAATCAGCGCGCCCGAGCTGTGCGGCCGGTTTTCGGGGCGCGTCATCCGCGGCCTGAACGCGCGTGCGCAAACGCCGGGCTGGATGGTCCAGCGCCTCGAGCGCAGTGGCCAGCGGTCGGTGTCGGCGCTGGTCGACATCTCGAACTACGTCATGCTCGAACTGGGCCGGCCGTCGCACGTGTTTGACCTCGACAAGATCCATGGCGGGCTCGACGTTCGCTGGGGCATCAAGGGCGAGTCGCTGAAACTGTTGAACGGCAATACCGTCGCGGTCGACGACTGGGTCGGCGTCATCGCCGACGACCAGCAGATCGAGTCGCTGGCCGGCATCATGGGCGGCGACGCCACCGCCGTTACCTTGGACACCGCCAACATCTACCTGGAAGCGGCGTTCTGGTGGCCGAACGCGATCCAGGGCCGCGCGCGCCGCTTCAATTTCTCGACCGATGCGGCGCACCGCTTCGAGCGCGGCGTCGACTTCGCCACCACGGTCGAACACATCGAGCGCATCACCGCACTGATCGTCGAAGTCTGCGGCACCGGCGCGACCGTCGTCGGCCCGGTCGACGACCAGGCGGTCAATCTGCCGCAGCGCTCGCCCGTGGTGCTGCGCACCGCGCGCGCCCAGAAGGTCATCGGCGTACCGCTGACCGATGCGCTGATCGCCGACATCTTCACCCGCCTCGGCCTGGCATTCACGCAAGAAGACGGCAAGTTCGCCGTGACCGCGCCGTCGTACCGCTTCGACATCGAGATCGAGGAAGACCTGATCGAGGAAGTGGCGCGCGTGTACGGCTTCGAGAACATTCCGGCGCTGCCGCCGGTGGCGCCGAGCGCGATGATCGTCACGCCCGAGCACATCCGTTCGCTGTTCGCGCTGCGCCACCGCATGGCCGACCTTGGCTACCAGGAGGTGGTCAACATGAGCTTCGTCGAGTCGTCGTGGGAAACGGATTTTTCCGGCAACACCGACCAGATCAAGCTGCAGAACCCGATCGCCAGCCAGATGAGCGTGATGCGCTCGTCGCTGATCGGCAGCCTGGTGGCCAACGTGCGCTACAACCTGAACCGCAAGGCCGGGCGCGTGCGCGTGTTCGAGATCGGCGCCATCTTCCTGCGCAATCCGTACGCGGTCGACGGCGCGCTGTCGATCGCCGGCTTCGACCAGCCGAAACGGCTGGCGGCGATGGCCTACGGGCCGGCGCAAGACGAGCAGTGGGGCGTGCCGTCGCGCCCGGTCGACTACTTTGACGTCAAGGCTGACCTGGAAGCGATGTTCGCGCCGCTGCCGCTGCGGTTTGTCAAGACCGAGCATCCGGCGCTGCACCCGGGGCGCTCAGCCGTCGTCGAGCAGGGCGGAAAGGCGGTCGGCTTCATCGGCGAACTGCACCCGCGCTGGTTGCAGAAGTACGAACTGGCGCAGGCGCCGGTGCTGTTCGAGGTCGACGCGGCCGCCCTGCAGCAGCGTCCGGTGCCACGATACGACGAGATTTCGAAATTCCCGGGCGCCACGCGCGACCTCGCGCTGGTGGTGCCAAGCGCTGTCGCGGCGCAGGATTTGCTCGACGCATTTATTGCAGAGAAGTCGGTAAATCCTGCCGGAAACATCGTGCAAGCCATTGTTTTGTTTGATGAATATCGCGGAAAAGGATTGCAAGCGGATGAAAAAAGTCTTGCATTCCGCTTTAGCTTGCAAGATACTCAATCCACCTTGCAGGACGACGTCGTCGACGCGCTGATGGCGGCGATGGCAGACGCTGCCAAGCAAAAACATAACGCAACCATGCGTACCTAAGTTTCTTCAATGTTTCTCCAAAACATAGCTAGTTAAAAGGCAGGGCTGGAAAATTAATAATAACGACGTTGATTCGGCCGTACTCCAATCGGCATTGGCGGCCGACTTGCATCGCGCGATGCTGGTTGCCAAGGTGCGCCAGGATGCCGAGAAAGACTTGCCGACCCTCACCAAGGCCGAGCTGGCCGAGCTGCTGTTCGAGCAGGTCGGCCTGAACAAGCGCGAAGCGAAAGACATGGTCGAGACGTTCTTCGACGAGATCCGCAATGCGCTCGAACGCGGCGAAGCGGTCAAGCTGTCGGGCTTCGGCAACTTCCAGTTGCGCGACAAGCCGCAGCGGCCGGGACGCAATCCGAAAACCGGCGAAGAGATTCCAATCACCGCGCGCAGGGTCGTCACGTTCCACGCCAGCCAGAAACTCAAAGGCATGGTTGAAGCGACCAGCCCGCTAGCCCGCGCGGCGTAATCATCCATGAACGATCGTCCGAGCAAGACCGATCTCATCGTGCTGCCCGCTATCCCGGCCAAGCGCTACTTCACGATCGGGGAAGTCAGTGAGTTGTGCGGTGTCAAACCGCACGTGCTTCGCTACTGGGAGCAGGAATTTACTCAACTGAAACCTGTCAAACGACGTGGGAATCGGCGTTATTACCAGCACCACGAGGTGTTGTTGATCCGCCGAATTCGCGAGTTGTTGTATGAGCAGGGCTTCACCATCAGCGGCGCGCGCAACAAGCTCGACAGCCGCGGCGGCGAAGTGCCGTTGCCGGCAGGCGAAGATCGCCTGGATCCGGCAGGCGGCCAAGACGGCGGCGCCGGTCGCGCGCCGCATCCTGACAATGCAATGATTCGCGCCGAGCTGTCGGCCATCCTGGCGCTACTGAAACAGGGCGTGTAAGCGTTCTGCCGGACGCGCGGTCAGGGCGCTGGCTGTATGCTGCTGCCAGGTGATAGAATATTGATATTGTAGGGTAGTACCCCCAACGCATGCGCAGTACCGGGCGTGAGGTTCGCCTCGGCTCTTTCCTAGCCAGGAAAATATAAGGAAGACAATGATACGCGTTGCCATTTGTGACGATCACCAAATTGTACGAGCAGGTTTCAAGCAGATTTTTTCGACGTCCGGCGACGACTTTACCGTCGTTGCCGAAGGCGCAACCGGGCGTGAAGCCCTTGACATCGCACGGCGCGAAATTTGCGACGTGCTGTTGCTCGATATCGCCATGCCCGACCAGAGCGGCATCGATATCCTGCGCACTATTCGCCAGGGCCAGCCGAACCTGCCGGTGCTGATTCTGTCCGGCTATCCTGCGCAGCAGTACGCGCTGAACCTGTTCAAGATGGGCGCCAACGGCTACCTGAACAAAGAATGCGAAGCGGACGAGCTGAAAACGGCCGTGCGCACCGTCTTCCAGGGCCGCCGCTACGTGTCGTCGACCGTGGGTGAATTGCTGGCGCAAAGTTTTGACCGCGACCCGAATACGGCGCTGCACACCGAGTTGTCGGACCGCGAGTTCCAGGTATTCCTGCGCCTGGCCAAAGGCGCGACCGTGTCGGACATCGGCGTCGCGCTGTCGCTGTCGATCAAGACAGTGTCGACTTACCGCACCCGCATCATGGAAAAAATGGGCCTGCAGTCGAACAGCGACCTGACCTATTACGCAATGAAAAACAATCTTCTCGACTAAGCGCCCGGCGCCTTGATCCTGGCAGCCTTGCACATTTCACAGTTGTGCTTGGCTGAAACGCTCGGAGTCCCGGTCTATAATGCGGACAGAATGACTCTGCAGTGCGCAAAGGAAACCGAGGATGTATTTCACCACCGACTCCGCGGCCAAACCGGGTCTGCCGTTTTACAAAACCGTGTTGTGCCTGCTGTGCGTCCTGATCCTGGTCGTCAACGGCATCAGCCTGGCGCGCAACCTGCAGTCGCTGCGCAGCGCCAACGAGCTGCAAGCCCAGGGCGCGCGGGTCGGCGACAAAGTCCAATATCTGAACGTGCTGATAATGGATGCCGAAAGCAGCCTGCAGGGCCATTTCCTGTCGGGCGCCGAGTCCTATCTCGGCCCGCTGCGCACCGCCCGCGCCGAGATCAATACCCAATTTGCCGAACTGCAGAAATTGCTGGCCGACAGTCCGTCGCAGCTGAAGAACCTGGCGCAGCTGCGCACGCTGATCTACCGCAAACTGTCGAGCATGGACCAGACCCTGACGGTGTACCGTTCCGGCGGCCTGGACGACGTGGTCAGGATCGCCGAGACGGCCGAAAGCCAGAGTGTGATGGACGAGATCCGCCTGCAGGTCGTGATCATTGCGCGCGAGCAGACCGAGCTGATGACGGCGCGCAGTGCGGCGTTCTACAAGCAATACCAGAGCGCCGTGGTGCTCGGCATCGGCATCAACCTGGCGGCGATCCTCGTCATCGCGCTGTTCTACCGGCTGATACGGAGCAGCTTTTTTTCGCGCCTGGTGGCGCAGCGCGCGCTGCAACATGCCAACGACACGCTTGAATCGATGGTGGTGCTGCGCACCGAGCAGCTGGCGGTGCTGTCGCGCCACCTGATCAGTGTCAGCGAGGAAGAAAAGGCCAAGCTGGCGCGCGAACTGCACGACGAGATGGGCGCCAACCTGACGGCCATCAGCATCGACATCAATGCCGTCACCGAACGGCTGCGCCCGGACCATGCGCCGCTGGCGGCCATGCTCGAGCGCGCGCGCGCAACCCTGGTCGACACGGTGCAGCTAAAGCGCCGCATTGTCGAAAACTTGCGACCCAGCCTGCTCGACAACCTGGGCCTGGCGGCCGCGCTGCACAGCTACTGCGACGAGTTTGGCAAGGTCACCGGCATCGACTGCGAAGCGCTGATTGACGGCGACGTCGATGCGGCCGGGCCGATGCATGCGATTGCGGTGTTTCGCATCGTGCAGGAGGCGCTCAACAACGTCGCCAAATATGCGCGCGCGCGGCACGTCATCGTGCACCTGGCGCGCGAAGGCGACGACCTGGCACTGGAAGTGATCGATGATGGTATCGGCATTGAACTCGACGCGGCGCGCGAACCGAAATCGCACGGTTTGCTTGGCATGCGTGAACGCGCATTGCTGCTGGGCGGCAGCCTGAAAATAAAACGCGGGATCAATGGCATCGGCACGTGTGTCGAAGCATTGATCCCGCTGGTGCAGCAGGGGGCCGCGCAGGACGCCGTTTCGGTGACGATCAGCGCGCCACATCCTCCAGCAGGCGATCATATTCCGTCTTTGCAACCTTGTAGCACTCGCCCGCATACTCCTCAAGACCTTGACGGTCAATTACGGTGATGTTGCCGCGACGGTACTGAATCAGGCCGTCGTCTTGCAGCTTGCCGGCGGCAGCGGTGATGCTTTCGCGGCGCACGCCCAGCATGATCGAGATCAGTTCCTGGGTCACCTTCAGTTCGTTCGATGGCGAGCGGTCGAGGCGGTCGAGCAACCAGCGGCACAGCTTTTGTTCGATCGAGCTGTGACGCCCGCCGACGGCGTTCTGCGCCATCTGAGCAAACAGGGCATTCGTGTAACGCATCAGCAACTGGGGCAGGGCGCCGCCCTGGTTGAAGGCGTCGCGCAGGTATTGCGTCTTGAGGCGGTAGCCGTAGCCGGCGCTTTGCACGACGGCGCTGCACATGGCGCGCTCGCCCATGAACAGGGACATGCCGACGACGCCTTCATGGCCGATCACGGCGATTTCGGTGGTGGCGCCGTCTTCCATCACGTACACCAGGGAGACGATGGCGGTGGTCGGGAAATACACGTTTTCAAGCTTGCTGCCGTACTCGAACAGTTCCTTGCCAGCGGGCAGGGCAACCAGTTCCAGATGGTCGAACAGGGTTTCGAGGTCATGGCGTGGCAGCGCGGCAAGCAATTCGTTCTGCTGGGTGCCGCTATAGCTGACGACGGGTTTGGACGCAACTTTTGATTCCAGCCCATTGCCGGGAATCTGGTTTACCGATGGAGCTTTTTGCGCGGTACCACCAAGTTGAGTGCTGTTCATTTTTATCCTCATTATCTCTACATGACATCGGGAGCGTTGCGGCGTGTTCTGACTGTTGCCGATTCGCGATGTATGAACGATACGGGCTTAGTCTGTTGCCGAACATAAGATTAGCAGTCGCCCCCATGTAGGCTGCGTGCATAGAACCTTGTGGTCCTAGTCCTACTGGGGGGCTCCAGTCATCCCTGCGGGTATTTTGTTGGGATCGAGAACCAAAATGCCCCATAATGGGCGCTCTCCCGCTACCCAAGTCCGCACCCATGCATGTATTACTGGTCGAAGACGACGCCGTGCTCGCCGATGGCCTGTCGCGCATACTGGAAGGGCAGGGCATGGTCGTCGAGGTGCTTGGCGACGGCATGCTGGCCGACCAGTTGCTGCAGCGCCCGGAAGCGGCGGCGATCCATGTCGCCGTGCTCGACATCGGCCTGCCCGGCATTGACGGCTTTGAAGTGGTGCGCCGCCTGCGCGCGCGCGGCAGCGCGCTGCCGGTGCTGCTGCTGACGGCGCGCGATGCCGTCGAAGACCGTGTGCGCGGCCTCGAGACCGGCGCCGACGATTACCTGGTCAAGCCGTTTGCCACCGCCGAGCTGGTCGCGCGCATCAAGGCGCTGGCGCGCCGCAACGCGCCGCCGGCAGCGCTGCTGGCCCTGGGCGAACTGCGGCTCGATACGTCTGCGCGCCGCGCCCGCATCGGCGAGCGCGCCATCGACCTGTCGGTGCGCGAGTGGGCAGTGCTCGAATACCTGCTGCAGCACGGCGGGCGCGTGGTGTCGAAGCAGCAGATCATCGAAGCGATCCTGCCGTGGGGCGACGACCTGACGCTCAATGCGGTGGAAGTCTACATTTCGCGGCTGCGCCTGAAAATTGCCGACGCCGGCGTTGCCATCCGCACCATCCGCGGCTTCGGCTACATGCTCGAAGCATCGCATGACTAGCATCCGGCTGCGCCTGCTGAAGTGGCTGATCGGGCCGATTCTGCTGGTCAATGTGGCCGGCGCGGCGCTGGCGGCGATGCTCGGCTGGACGCCGGCGCAGTTGCGCGCCGAACAGGACCTGTCGGCCACCATCGGCGCTCTGGTGGCGCTGGAAGCGTTGTTCACCCTGGTGCTAGTCGGCCTGATCTGGTTTTCCGTCACCAACGGCTTGCAGCCGCTGGCGCGCCTGTCGGCCCAGCTGCGCACACGCGACGCCGACGACCTGGCGCCGGTCGGCGCGCCCGACGTGCCGGTCGAACTGGCGCCGGTGGTGGCCGCCTTCGACGACCTGCTGGCCAAACTGCAGGCCGGCGCCAGCGCCCAGCACGACTTTCTCGCCAATGTCGCCCATCAGCTGCGCACGCCGCTGGCCGGCGTCAAGCTGCAGCTCGAGTGGCTCGCCGCGCGCCACGGCGCCGATGCCGACAGCGTCCATTCGATCCGCCTGATGCTGCTGTCAAACGAGCGCATGATTCGCCAGACCAACCAGTTGCTCGCGCTCGCGCGGGCCGAGCCGAGCCACTTCGAAAAGACTCGCCTCGAGCCGCTCGACCTGGCCGCGCTGGTGGAAGAGTCGATCCAGCACTTCGTCGACCTGGCGGTGAAGAACCGCATCGACCTCGGCTTCGAGCTGGCGCCGGTGCCGATCGCCGGCGACCGCTTCCTGCTGCGCGACCTGATCGACAACCTGGTCGACAACGCGCTGCGCTACACGCCGGCGCAGGGAACGGTGACGGTCAGCTGTTATCGCGACGGCAAGTATGGCGTGCTGGCGGTGGAGGATTCCGGCCCCGGCATCGCGCTTTCCCAGCGCGAGCGCGTCTTCAACCGCTTCGTGCGGCTCGACGACAGCACCACCGGCAGCGGCCTGGGCCTGGCGATCGTGCGCGATATCGCGCTCGCCCACGGCGCCAGCATCGCCATCGACAGCCGCGCCGCCGGCGAGGGCGCCATCTTTTCTGTGCGTTTCCTTAGTTAAATCTTCCTTAGAAGCATCTTTTTCATCGTTGTCAGGAATTTGTCAGCATTTCCTCAGGGAACTGCAAGCTTGACGCGCTACTATCCACGGTAGAAGATTGCCGTATGGAACTATTGCGTAGCGCGAGGCAAAACAGATGAACAACAAAGCAGATGGTTTTACCCTGGTCGAGCTGATGGTCACGCTGGCGGTGGTCGGCGTGCTGACGTCGATCGCCGCGCCCAGCTTTCGCGGCATGGTGCTCGACACGCGCCTGTCGACCCAGGCCAACGACATGCTGCTGTCGCTCAAGTTCACCCGTTCGGAGGCGGTCAAGCGCAATGCGCGCGTGACGATGTGCCGCAGCAGCAGCGGCACCGGCTGCGCGGCGGCCGCCACTGGCTCGGCCAGCTGGGAGTCGGGCTGGATCGTGTTCGCCGATGGCGGCGTGGTCGGTACCGTCGACGCCACCGACACGGTGCTGCGGGTGCAGGGCGCGCTGCCGACCGCGACGGTGGACGGCGCCGGCGGCGTCGCCGACTTCGTCTCGTACGTCGGCAACGGCCAGACCAGCGCGGCCGCTGGCGGCACCCAGGTCGGCACCTTCAGCCTGTGCGGCCCGGAACTGACGGCGCGCCGCCGCAAGATCGCCCTGACCCCGGGTAGCGGCTGGGTCGGCGTGCAAACCGTCGCCGCCGCCACCACCTGCACCAGCGCCTAGACCGAAAGACGCAGATGAAAAAATTTCCCCAAAAACAACGCGGCTTCTCGCTGCTGGAAGTGATGATCACGATGCTGATCGTCAGCTTCGGCCTGCTCGGCATCGGCGGCATCATCGTCATCAGCCTGAAAAACAACCAGGGGTCCTACGCGCGCGGCCAGGCCACCTTGATGGTCAACGACATGGTCGACCGCATGCGCGCCAACCGCGGCGTGGCCGAAGCGGCGCCGTCGCCGTACAACCTGGCGCTGACGGCGACGCCGGCCGGCACCACCGTCGCCGCCACCGACCTGGCCGAGTGGCGCGCCGCGCTGGCCGCCAGCATCCCGTCCGGCACCGGCGCCGTGCTGGTCAACGACGCCAGCAAGAAAGTGACGATCACGGTGCAGTGGGACGACTCGCGCGGCACCACCGACACCGGCAACAACGTTGGCCTGAGCAACCAGCAACTGGTGGTGGAGACCCGCTTATGAGCCGCTCGACGAGTTACCACATCGTTGCGCGGGCGCGTCGCCAGGCTGGCCTCGGCCTGGCCGAGGTGCTGGTGGCAATGACGATCGGCCTGGTGCTGCTGGGCGCGATCGGGTATCTGCTGATCGGCAGCAAGCAGATGAGCAGCACGCAGGAAGACGTCGCGCGGATGCAGGAAAGTTCGCGCAACGCCATGGAGATGCTCGGCAAGGCGGTGCGCCAGGCCGGCTTCCAGCTCGACGTCGACCGCGACCACTCGGGCGAATCGGTCGCCGGCACCGACTACGGCGGCACCGGGCCAACCGCGCAGGCCGATACGCTGACGGTGCGCCACGACCCGGCCTGGATGGCCGACAGCACCATTCCGCCGAATCCCTACCACGGCCAGGAAATCAACTGCGAAGGTAACCTGATCACTTCCAACAACGTCGTCGACACGACGACCGGCGTGCGCCCGCCCAATTCGAACCTGGTCGAATATGCGTTTTCGGTGGCCGGCAACCGGCTGCTGTGCAAGGCCGACGCCAGCAATCCGGCCGTCGGCGGCGTGGTGGTGGCGGACAACATTGAAAACATGCAGGTGCTGTACGGTATTGGCAACGGTTCCGAATCGCTGATCGCCTACACCGCCACGCCGAGCGCGACGCAGTGGGCCCAGGTCGCCGCCATTCGCATCAGCCTGCTCGTGCGCGGGCCGACCCCGAACCTGGCGCCGAACAACAGCCAGACCTATACCTACAACGGCGTGACGGCCACCTCGACCGACGGCCGCCTGCGCCAGGTCTACACGTCGACGTTTGCGGTGCGTAACCAGGCAAGGTGGAAATGATGCTGATCAAAAATTTCAAAGGCAGCGCGCAGCAGCGCGGCGCCGTGCTCATCACCGGCATCATTTTCCTGGTGGTGGTGACGATGGTGGTGCTGGCGGTGCTGCGCAGCGGCACGCTGGAAGAGAAGATGGCGCGCAACGCGCGCGACCGCCAGGTGGCGCTGCAGGCGGCCGAATCGGTGCTGCGCGACGCCGAGGCGACCTTTTCCGGCCCGCCGTTCGACCCGTACGACCCGAGCGCGTTTACCAGCGCCTGCACCAACGGCTACTGCTTCAAGCCGACCGCCAGCGCCACCTGGCAAACCATCGACTGGAGCTCGACGGCGCTGACGCGCACCTTTGCCCTTGCCGGCTCGCAGATCACCGGCCTGAATACCCAGCCGCGCTACATCGTCGAAATCATCGTGCCGCCGGTCAAAGGCAGCAGCGTCGGCCAGTGTGAAAACGGCCTGGCCAAGGTCACCGCGCGCGGCGTCGGCAACGGCAACGCCGCCAGCCTGGTGCAATCGACGGTCCGCTTCAAGGTGTTTACCAACATCTGCGATTTTTAAGGCAAGCCCCGGAACAGTATCGGAGAATGACCATGCAAATGAATAAAAAATATTACCTGCGCGCCGGCGTCGCCGTGCTCGCTCTGGCCGGCCTTGCCAAAGTTCTGGCGGCGATCAGCTTCAACCCGCACGCGCAGCCGATCGGCTACGTCGGCCAGCCGGTGGTGTCGAATTCGAACGTGGCCAGCGGCACTGCCAAGATCTATTCGATCGATTACAACTCGAACGACTGGAGCGGCAACCTGCACTCGTATCCGGTCACCAGCGCCGGCGCCATCGACAACGTCGACGATTGGGGCACCGGCGGCGCCTCGGCCCAGGTCAAGGCCCAGAGCGTGGCCGGCACCCGCTACATCGTGACGATGAAAGACGGCCTCGGCATCCCGTTCCAGTGGGCCGACCTGTCCACCGCCCAGCGCAGCCTGCTCGATCCGGCCAAGACGACGCCGGCCACCACCGCCTCGCCGCTGGTCGACTACGTGCGCGGCAGCGCCAGCAACGAAGGCACCGGGGCGGGCGAGTTCCGCCCGCGCGCCTACGGCCTGGGCGACATGATCCACTCGACGCCGGTCTACTGGAACGACGGCGTCAACCGCACCGTGTTCGTCGGCGCCAATGACGGCATGCTGCATGCGATCGACGCCGCCACCGGCCAGGAACGCTTCGCCTACATTCCGTCGGTGCTGATCGGCCGCCTCGGCGCGCTGGCCAGCCAGCCCTACGTGCACCAGTACTATGTTGATGGCCGCATGGACGTCAAGAAGTTCACTACCGGCAGCGGCGCCAGCGCCACCAGCCGCACCATCCTGACCGGCACGCTCGGCGCAGGCGGCAAGGCGCTGTTCGGCCTGGACGTGACGAACGCGGCGGCGGCCTCCGAAGCGCTCGCCGCCGCCAAGGTGCTGTGGGAAATCACGCCGGCCAGCACGGGCTTTGGCGACCTTGGCGACACCTACTCGGCGCCGACCCTGCTGACCATGCCGGATGCGACCAACACGCCGGCGCTGGTGGTCGGCAACGGCTACAACAACACCGGTACCACCGGCCACGCCGTGCTGTACCTGGTCAATGCCACCACCGGCGCCCTGATCCACGCCTTCGACACCGGTTCGGGCAGCATCGCCAGCCCGAACGGCCTGTCGTCGCCAAGCCTGTGGGACACCAACAACGACGGCAAGAAAGACACTGCCTACGCCGGCGACATCGACGGCCACGTGTGGAAATTCACGCTCACCGCGCCCTACACCGCCAGCTCGGTCACGCGGGTCTACACCAACACCGCCGGCGCCCAGCATGCCATTACCATGGCCCCTGGCCTGTCGGCCCACCCGCTCGGCGGCGTAATGGTGACGTTCGTGACCGGCCGCATGTTCACCGCCGCCGACGCCACCAACACCGAACGGCATTTCGCCTACGGCATCTGGGATGGCGCACCGGCGGCCAACGACACGCTGCTGACACAGACCCTGGTCGAGGCGACCTACACCGGCGTGACGCCGAATATACGGGTGCGCGTTGCCACCACCGACGCGCCCAACTGGACCCCCGGCGTCGGTCACCACAAGGGCTGGAAGACCGAGTTGCCGGCCGGCGGCGAGCGCGTCGTCGGCGATGGCGCGTTCGTCACCGGCAGCGTGTTCCAGTTCATGAGCACCAATCCGACCATCAATCCGAACCTGGTGCCGCCCGGCGAAAACTGGTGGATGCAGCTCAACGTGCTGACCGGCGGCGACACCGGCGTGACCCAGTTCGACCTTAACAACGACCGCGAATTCACCTCCGACGACGAAGTGGCGCTGGCTCCGAGCGTGGTCGGGCGCGATCCGGTCGGCCGCCACATGGGCGGCGGCGTGCGCTCGCAGCTGATCGCCATTTCCGCCGACGGCGTCGACGTGTTCCAGTCCAACTACGACAAGAACAGCGCGCCGGTGACGACGCCACCCGTCACCGAAACGACGACGGTGGTGACGGGCGACCGCGGCGTCTCGGGCGGCCACTTCGACTTTGATGTCTACTGCTACACCAACTGCGGCGACGGCAAGGGCACCACCCGCGGCGATGGGTATTTCTACATCGGCCGCAACAGCGAGGCGCAGACCAACAACCTGTATTACACCCACGTTCACGAATACGACGACATCTACGACGTTACCGGCGTCAACATGCTCGCGCCGAGCCAGGGTTTGTTCAAGCTGCAGCGCATCAAGCACGGGGCGGCCGCCACCGCCGGCGCCCCCGCGCACTTGCCGGATACGCCGCGCCTGGAAGCCGACGAAGAGATGCCGGCGACGGGCGTGACGGCGCTGACGACCACCGACCCGACCGTGAAAACGGCCAGGAACCTGCCGAGCAAAACGTTCAGCTACGAGCACACGACCCCGGTGCAGATGGCCGGCTTCCCGACGACGACGTCGAACGGCACGGTCATCACGACCAACGACAAGACGACCTATCACACCACGCTTACCACGGTCGAGCCCGTAACGACCGGACCGAGGAGCGGCAACAAGTGGCCGTACAGAATGAAAAAGGTCGTCAGCCAGTGGGATACCGTGGTTACCCAGACCTCGACCGTCCCGGTGCTGCGCTTCAAGGTGCTGGTGGCGAACCAAGCTTATTCGCCGGCCGTTACGCTGTCGCTGGTCGATACGACCAGTACCTACGACGCCAAGGCGTGGCAGTTCCAGAACAGCGCCGGGCTGACCGCCGCGTCGCTGCACACCTTTCGTACCGGGCCGGCGTCGGACCTGGGGGCGATCGCCAAGATGATGGTTAACATGCCGCTCGACGCCTTCAAGTCGAAGGACTGGGGCAACGGCACCACCCGCGCCGGCCTGCACCCGACCAATGCCATATGTGTCTTTTACAACCCGCGCCTGGGACCCCTGGGTGAATGGCGCAACGGCGCGCTGACGATCCAGATCGTCGACCCGAACGTCACCGACAGCGACATCCAGCTCAACGTTGCGGACCGGCCGGAGCTGGGCTACCGCATCAAGGCGTCGCGGATGGCCACGCGCCTCATCGCCGAGTACACCTTGTTCTGGCACCAGCCGAACAACAAGTGCATGGGCGACACCGGCTATACCATCACCCCGCCGCAGGACAACGAACCGTCCGACGCTGTTGCCGGCGTCAAGGCCGAGAATGGCGACCCTGCCGGCGTATTCGGCGGCGAGGGTTCCGGCGGCAATGGCACCAATCCGGTGCTCACCCCAGGCACCGTGACCACCACCGTCAACAATGCCGACGGCACCCGCACCACCACCACCGTGGTCACCACAGCAAACACCAGCGGCGGCTACACCATCACCACCACGGTGACCACCGAACCGGCCGTGTCGACCAACGTCGGCATCGTCACCGGCGGCGCGGTGGGTTCAACCGGCAATATCGACACCGGCGGCATCGACAAGAATGCCGCTACCCTGGGACGCATCACATGGCGGGAGCTGCAGCAATGAACGACATTTCACACCAGCGGGCCGGCGCCGCGCGCCAGGCCGGCGTCACCCTGATCGAACTGATGGTGGTGCTCGTCATCATCGGCATCATCTCGGCGATCGCCTATCCGTCCTACACCCGGCACGTGCTCAAATCGAACCGCAGCAATGCCCAGGCGATGCTGATGGAAAACGCCCAGTTTCTCGAGCGTTATTACACAGTCAACAACACCTACGCCGGCGCCGCGGTGGTGTCGGCGGTGGTGCCGAAGGGCGCCACCGGCAGCGCCATCAAGTACAACGTCAGTTTCTCGGTAAGCCCGAGCGCGACCGTCTACACGGTGCAGGCGGTGCCGGCCAACAGCCAGGCCGGCGACGCCTGCGGCACCTTGACACTGGCGCACACCGGCGCCCAGACGCCGGCGACCGGTTGCTGGTAAGCCGCCTGGACGGCCGCGGCAGCGCCCGGCGGCGCAAATGAGTTCACACGGGTGGCCGCGGAATCGGTAAAATTATCGGTTTTCTTGCATGGGCCATCCGATGGGCTCCAATATGGCCACCGATTCCGAACTGACTTCCGCTGACACCTCCGAAACCATTGCCGCCAAGCCGGCCGCAGTGATCGCCCGCGAGGTGGCGCGCCGCCGCACCTTCGGCATCATCTCCCACCCCGACGCCGGCAAGACGACGCTGACCGAAAAGCTGCTGCTGTTCTCCGGCGCGATCCAGATGGCCGGCACCGTCAAGGCCAGAAAGAGCGGGCGCCATGCCACCTCCGACTGGATGGAGATCGAAAAGCAGCGCGGCATTTCGGTTGCCTCGTCGGTGATGCAGTTCGAGCACCGCGACCACGTCATCAATCTGCTCGACACCCCCGGCCACCAGGACTTTTCGGAAGACACCTACCGCGTGCTGACGGCGGTCGACTCGGCGCTGATGGTGATCGACGCGGCCAAGGGCGTCGAGGCGCAGACCATCAAGCTGCTGGCGGTATGCCGCATGCGCAGCACGCCGATCGTCACCTTCATGAACAAGATGGACCGCGAAACGCGCGATCCGCTCGAACTGCTCGACGAACTCGAATCGGTGCTGAAGATCGAATGCGCGCCGGTGACCTGGCCGATCGGCATGGGCAAGAACTTCCGCGGCGTGTACCACCTGTTGCGCGACGAGATCATGCTGTTCAAGGCCGGCGAGGAAAAGGCCGACGGCGCCTTCGAGATCATCAAGGGCATCGACAATCCGCGCCTGACCGACATGTTCCCGCTCGAGATCGAGCAGCTCAAGACCGAAGTGGAGCTGGTGCACGGCGCCTCGCATCCGTTCGACCTCGAACGCTTCCTGGCAGGTATCCAGACGCCGGTGTTCTTCGGCTCGGCGATCAACAACTTCGGCGTGCGCGAGATCCTGTCGGCGCTGGTCGACTGGGCGCCGGCGCCGCGCGAGCGCGATGCCACGGTGCGCGTGGTGGCCCCTTCCGAGCAGCCGTTCACCGGCTTTGTCTTCAAGATTCAGGCCAACATGGACCCGGCCCACCGCGACCGCATCGCCTTCTTGCGCGTCTGCTCCGGGCGCTTCGAGCGCGGCATGAAGGTCAAGCACCTGCGCCTCGGGCGCGAAATCAAGGTGTCGTCGGTGGTGACGTTCATGGCGTCCTCGCGCGAACAAGTCGAAGAAGCCTACGCCGGCGACATCATCGGCCTGCCGAACCACGGCAACATGCAGATCGGCGACAGCTTCTCGGAAGGCGAGATGCTCACCTTTACCGGCATCCCGTACTTTGCACCCGACTTCTTCCGCTCGGTGCGGATCCGCAATCCGCTGAAGATCAAGCAGCTCCACAAGGGCCTGCAGCAGCTCGGCGAAGAAGGCGCGGTGCAGGTGTTCAAGCCGGTGCAGGGCGGCGAACTGGTACTTGGCGCGGTCGGCGTGCTGCAGTTTGAAGTCGTCGCCAGCCGCCTGCTCAACGAGTACGGCGTCGACGCCGTCTTCGAAGGCACCAGCATCAGCAGCGCGCGCTGGGTCAGCGGCGACGACAAGCGCGTGCTGGCCGACTTCGAGGCGGCCCTCGGCCACAACGTCGCCTACGACGCCGCCGGCAACCTGGCCTACCTGGCCACCTCCAACGTCAACCTGCGCCTGACCGAGGAGCGCTGGCCGAAGCTGACGTTCCACGCCACGCGCGAGCACGCGGCAAAGCTGGTGTAAGCGCGTCTTGACCGGCGCTGTCCGGCAGGTCCTACCTGGCGGCGCGCGCCAGCAGGTAGGCGTCGACGATGGCGCCGATCCAGCACACCAGCATCACGCCGGCCGCCACTGTCCCGACGGTGGAGGCGCCGCCGCTTTGCTCGAGGCGGGCGGCAATCGCCACCGGATCGGGCGCCACCGTGCCGGCCATGATCTGCCCGGCGATCTCGGTTGCCTGGCCGAACGCCTGGCCGAGAAACACCACCACCGCCGCCAGCGTCGGCAGCAAAAACAGCAGGGCGCGCCCACCGCGCTTGAGGTAGAGGTGGCCCGCTCCCGGGAACACCAGTGCCGATATCAAAGCGGCAATCACCGGACGGCTCATTCGACTCCTTTTTCTTCGCGTTGCACGCGTACTTGATTGGCGGAACTGTTTGCGCGGGCGCAAACCGGGGCTGCGCCGAGGGGGTAGATTTACCCATGCGTTTAAGCAAGAGAAACGCATGCCCTAGACCGGCCCCAGCCATCATACCTGCCCGCGCCAGCGACGGTGTGCACGTTGACCGAACCGGAGGACCCACCTTGAACGTGCTCTCGAAACTGAAGATCGGCCCCAAGCTGCTGCTCGCCCCCGGCGTGGTGCTGCTGCTGCTGGTCGTGCTCTCTAGCGGCGCCTACTACGCGATGCTGCGCCAGAACGCCTCGCTCGAAACGATCGTCGAGCAGCGCGCGGCGCGCATGCGCGACGCCGCCGAACTGGTCGCCGCCGCCCAGCACGCGCACACCGAAATGTACCAGCTGCTGACGTGGATGAGCGCGAGCTTTTCGACCGCCCGCGTCGATGCGCTGATCCGCGACATCCACCAGCGCCACAATGCTCTGCAGCGGCGCTTCGCCAACCTGACGCGGGTGACCGCGGCCGGCGGCGCCGAACGCCGCTTCGTCGAGCAGGCCGAAGGCGCGCACGCCACCTACGTGCGGGCCATCCGCGACGTCATCGAGCTGTCGCAGCAGGACCATTCGATGAGCGCCAGCGCGATGTCGAAGGCCGAGCGCGCGTTCGACCTGGTGGCGCTGCGCCTGGGCGAGCTGTCGCGCCTCGAGCGCGAACTGAGCGAACAGGCCTCGACCAGCGCGAAGGACGATTTTCGCGCCATCTCGACCTTGATGCCGATCGTGATCGTGCTGTCGATCGTGCTGTCGCTGGCGATCACGATGGCGGTGCGCAAGGCGCTGCTAAAGGAGGTGACCGAGATCGGCGAAGCCGCGCTGGGGCTGGCCAACGGTAACCTGATGGTCGCGCCGCGCAGCTACGGCAAGGATGAAATTTCCGACACCAGTCGCGTGCTCGACACCAGCATCCGCAACCTGAACGCGACCTTGAAGGGTATCCTCGAGTCGGCGCGCTCGATCGACACCGCCTCGCGCGAGATGGCGATCGGGAACGCCGACCTGTCGAACCGCACCGAGGCGCAAGCCTGTTCGCTGCTGCAGACTGCCTGCTCGATGGAGGAGCTGACCGCGGTCATCAGCCAGACCGCCAGCAAAACGCAGGCGGCCAACCGGCTGGCGGAAAATGCCACCAGCGTGGCCAGCAAAGGCAGCGACGTGGTCGGCCGCCTGCTGGCGACGATGGCGTCGATCCGCGCCAGTTCGGCCAAGGTGGTCGACATCGCCGCGGCGATCGACGCGATCGCCAGCCACACCGGTATGCTGGCGCTGAAGGCGGCGGTCGAAGCCGGGCACGCCGGCGAAGATGGGCGCCGTTTCGCGGCGGTGGCGTCGGACATGCGCGCGCTGTCGCGGCAAAGCGCCGGCGCGGCGCGCGACATCCGCGACCTGATCGCCCAGTCGGTGGCCGAGATCGACGGCGGCTGTGCGTCGGTGCTGGAGGCGGGCCACAGCATGGCCGACCTGGCCACGTCGGTGCAGCAGGTGGGCGACATCATCAACGAGATCAGCCACGCCAGCGCCGAGCAGGCCACCGGCATCTTCGAGGTGAGCCAGGCGATCGTGCAGATGGACCAGATGACGCAGAAGAATTCGGCGCTGGTGACGGAGGCGGCGGCCGCCGCCGAGAGCCTGCAGCAGCAGGCCGTCAGTCTGGCGCGGGCGGTGGCCGGCTTCAACCTCGACGAGGCGGCGCTGCTGCCGCTGCCGTCGCCGCCGCGGCACGGCGTCAACGGCCGCAAGAGCCACCTGCGGCTTGCCTCCAAGCGCGCCTGACCTGACCCCAGCGTTGCAGGCGAAAAAAATGGGCCCGAAGGCCCGTTTCTCATTGGCGACGCCGAGATCTACTTCTACTCGTAGTCGCTGACCGGCGCGCAGCCGCAGAACAGGTTGCGGTCGCCGTAGGCATTGTCGGCGCGGCCGACCGGCGGCCAGTACTTCTGGCGCCGCAGCGACGCCACCGGGAACGCCGCCACTTCGCGGCTGTACTTGTGCTGCCAGTCGTCGGCCATCACCACTTCGGCGGTGTGCGGGGCGCCTTTCAGCGGATTGTCCTCGCGCTCGTACTCGCCGCGCTGGACCTTGACGATCTCGGCGTGGATGGCGATCATCGCATCGATGAAGCGGTCGATCTCGATCTTCGATTCGCTCTCGGTCGGTTCGATCATCAGGGTGCCAGGCACCGGGAAGCTCATCGTCGGCGCATGGAAGCCGAAGTCCATCAGGCGCTTGGCGACGTCTTCGTTGCTGATGCCGGTGGCGTCAGTCAGCGGGCGCAGGTCGAGGATGCATTCGTGCGCCACCAGGCCGTCGTGGCCCGAGTACAGCACCGGATAGTGGGGCGCGAGCCGGCGCGCGATGTAGTTGGCGTTCAGGATCGCCACTTCGGTCGCCGCGGTCAGGCCTTCGCCGCCCATCATCGCGATGTACATCCACGAAATCGGCAGGATCGAGGCCGAGCCATACGGCGCCGCGCTGACCGCGCCGATACCCGCTTCGTCGCGCGTGTAGCCGGTCGAGCGCTGGTTCGGCAGGAACTTCGCCAGGTGCGCGCCGACGCCGATCGGACCGACGCCAGGACCGCCGCCGCCGTGCGGGATGCAGAACGTCTTGTGCAGGTTCAGGTGGCTGACGTCGCCGCCGAAGGCGCCCGGCGCCGCCACGCCGACCAGCGCGTTCATGTTGGCGCCGTCAATGTAGACCTGGCCGCCGTGCGAGTGGATCACCTCGCACAGTTCGTCGATGCCTTCCTCGAACACGCCGTGGGTGGACGGATAGGTCACCATCACGCACGCCAGGTTCTTGCTGTGCTGCTCGGCCTTGGCCTTCAGGTCATCGAGGTCGACGTTGCCGCGCGCGTCGCACGCGGTGACGACCACCTTCATGCCGACCATGTTGGCCGACGCCGGATTGGTGCCGTGCGCCGACTGCGGGATCAGGCAGATGTTGCGGTGGCCTTCGCCGCGCGACTCGTGGTACGCCTTGATCACCAAGAGGCCCGCGTATTCACCCTGGGAGCCGGCGTTCGGCTGCAGCGACACCGCGGCGTAGCCGGTCAGCGCGCACAGCATGTCTTCGAGCTGGCCGATCATTTCGCGGTAGCCGACCGTCTGCGCATCCGGCGCGAACGGGTGGATGTTGGAAAACTCGGGCCAGGTCACCGGAATCATCTCGGACGTCGCGTTCAGCTTCATCGTGCACGAACCGAGCGGGATCATGGTGCGGTCGAGCGCCAGGTCCTTGTCGGCCAGGCTGCGCAGGTAGCGCAGCATCTCGTGTTCGGCGTGGTAGCGGTGGAAGGTCGGGTGGGTCAGGTAGGTGCTGGTGCGCGCCAGCTGTTGCGGGAAGGCGTCGTCGCCGAGCGCGTCGAAGTCCGCTTCGCCGGCGCCAAAGATTTTGCACAGCAGCGCGACGTCTTCGCGGGTGGTGGTTTCGTCGAGCGAGACGCCGACGTGCCCTGCATCGACCTTGCGCAGGTTGACGCCGTGTTCGACCGCGGCAGCGTGCAGCGCGTCGGCGCGGTCGGTGGCGATGGTGATCGTATCGAACCAGGTCTGGTTGGCCAGCGCGAAGCCGGCCTGTTGCAGGGCGCCGGCCAGGATGGTGGTGAAACGGTGCGTGCGGTTGGCGATCTGCGCCAGGCCCGCAGGACCGTGATAGACCGCGTACATCGACGCCATCACCGCCAGCAGCACCTGCGCGGTGCAGATGTTGGAGGTGGCCTTCTCGCGGCGGATGTGCTGCTCGCGCGTTTGCAGCGCCAGGCGGTACGCCTTGTTGCCCTGGGCGTCGATGGTCACGCCTACCAGGCGGCCGGCCATGCTGCGCTTGAATTCGTCGCGCGTGGCCAGGTAGCCGGCGTGCGGGCCGCCGAAGCCGAGCGGCACGCCGAAGCGCTGGCTGTTACCGACGACGACGTCGGCGCCCCATTCGCCCGGAGGCGTGAGCAAGGTCAGCGCCAGCAGGTCGGCCGCCACGACGACCATCGCGCCGGAGGCGTGCAGCTTCTCGCAGGCGGCGCGGTAGTCGCGCACGTCGCCATTGACGCCAGGGTACTGCAGCAGCACGCCGAAGCAGGCATCGGTGATCGACTCGACCTCGCCGGCGGCGACGCTGCGCACTTCGATGCCGATCGGCCGGGCGCGCGTTTCGATCACTTCGCGCGTTTGCGGCAGCACGTCGTCGGCAACGTAGAATACGTTCGAGGCGGACTTGCCGACGCGCTGGATCAGCGTCATCGCTTCGGCCGCGGCGGTGCCTTCGTCGAGCATCGACGAGTTGGCGATGCCCATGCCGGTCAGGTCGGTGACGACCTGCTGGAAGTTCAGGATCGCCTCCAGGCGCCCCTGCGAAATCTCCGGCTGGTACGGCGTGTACGCGGTGTACCAGGCCGGGTTTTCGAAGATATTGCGCAGCACGACGGGCGGGGTGATGGTGTTGGCGTAGCCCTGGCCGATCATCGACTTCATGACCTTGTTCTGGCCCGCCAGGCCTTTCAGTTTGGCCAGTGCCGCATGCTCCGGCATCGGGTCGTAGAACTGGCCCAGTTCGAGCCGGCTCTTGTTGCGGATGTTCGGCGGCACGATGGCGTCGATCAGCGCGGCGCGCGATGCGTAGCCGAGGGTCGACAGCATCGACGCCTGCTCCGATTCGGTAGGGCCGATATGGCGCGGGATGAACGCGTCGCGTGCTTCAAGTTGGGTCAGGCTGGAACGGGTCATTTGTAAGGGCCAAAGTATATTTGCCCGCGGCGCGTGGGCGCCGTGGGCCGGGGTCAGGGGAGGGGACTGGCGGTCAGTCCGCGGTGTTCTTGCCGTAGGTGTCGGCGTCGAGCAGGCCGTTGATCGCGTTCGGGTCGCTCGGCTTGAGTTTGAACAGCCATGCCGAGTAGGCGTCCGCATTGATCGACTCCGGCCCCGCGGCAACGGCGTCGTTGACGGCGGTGACGGTGCCGCTGACCGGCGCGTAGATGTCGCTGGCCGCTTTCACCGACTCGACCACGGCGGCGTCGTCGCCGGCGGTGTACGACTTGCCCACTGTCGGCAATTCGACGAACACGATATCGCCCAGCGCGTCCTGCGCGTACTCGGTGATGCCGACGGTAACGGTGCCGTCGGCTTCGGCGCGCACCCACTCATGGGACTCGGTGTATTTCAGGTCGGCTGGGATGTTCATGTATGGCTCCAAGGTAGGTAAGTTCTAATTAGTGTTAGGGACGATTCAGGCAACGAGGATTTTACCGTTTCGGACAAACGGCAGCTTGACGACGGTGGCGGCGAGCTGCTTGTCGCGAATTTCAACCTTGACGGTGTCGCCGATCGCCACGCTCATCGGCACGCGCGCCAGCGCGATCGCCTGCTGCATGCTCGGGCTGAAGGTGCCGCTGGTGATTTCGCCGGCCGAACCGTCGGAGCCGATGACTTTCTGGTGCGCGCGCAGCACGCCGCCTTTCTCGCGCAGGATCAGGCCGAGGAACTGGAAGCGCTGGCCCATGCTCTTCAATGCGTCCTTGCCGATGAAGTCGCGCTCGGACACCAGGTCGATGGTCCAGGCCAGGCCGGCGTCGAGCGGGTTGACCGTCTCGTCCATGTCCTGGCCGTACAGGTTCATGCCCGCTTCCAGGCGCAGCGTGTCGCGCGCGCCGAGACCAGCCGGCTTGACGCCGGCGGCCACCAGCGCATTCCACAGCGCGTCGGCCTGCGACGCCGGGAAGGCCAGTTCGAAACCGTCTTCGCCGGTGTAGCCGGTGCGCGCCACCATCACTTCGCCGAACGCGGTGTCGTTGACGATGACGGCGTTGAACGGCTTGAGCGGTTCCGACGCGGCCTGCGCCGTCGGCAGCACCTGCCACACCTTGGCGCGCGCGTTCGGCCCTTGCACGGCGACGAGCGCCATCGCGTTGTCGCCATCGCGGCGCTGGGTGACCGTCACGGCGCTGCCGGTGGCGGCGTTTTGCGCGGCGATCCAGGCGATGTCCTTTTCGGCGGTGCCGGCGTTGACCACCAGGCGGAACCAGGTCTCGCTGAAGAAGTAGACGATCAGGTCGTCGATGACGAAGCCTTGCGGGTTCAGCATGCACGAGTAAAGCGCCTTGCCGGCCACTTGCAGCTTGTCGACGTTATTGGCCAGCAGGCCGCGCAGGAAAGGGCGGGCGTTGGCGCCTTCGATGTCGACGACGCACATGTGCGAGACGTCGAACATGCCGACATCGGTGCGCACGGCGTGGTGTTCCTCGATCTGCGAGCCGTAATTGACGGGCATGTCCCAGCCGCCGAAATCGACCATCTTGGCGCCGGCGGCGCGGTGGGCGGAATTGAGCGGGGTCGTTTTGAGCGTCATGGAGTCCTCGAGGCAGGGTAAACAAAAGGGTCGCCAACCAGCGCGGACAAGCGTTTCCGCCGCCGACCTCTGATCGCGCCCCTCTGTCCTTGATACCTGAGAGATAGCGGAAAACATTCCGCCTGCCCCTTCGGTGGGCCGCCGGCTGTTCGCCGCGGCCGCTCTCCAGAGTTTGATGCAGCGGCACTTGTGCCGCCGACCCTTGACCGGTCCTTTTGCCTGAGAGTTTTTGGGTGATGCCCCTTCGGCGGCAGCGCGTGGCTGCCCTCTCCCGATCAAGAGTGTGGAGGATATGCCAGCGGGGCCTTGGTGTCAACCTGTCGGGGCCGGCGGCGACGGGAAACATTGCGCATTAAGCAATCTATTTCTCATGCAAAACAAGTAACCGGCAGGCCGCTTGATGATGGTTAAATTGCCCCGTATGGCGAAACACAGTTTGCCGTGCGCGATCAAAGTGAGTACCGGCGAAAACCGTTATCCCTTGAATGCTGGCAACGCGCGCACGAATGCAGGGAGCGCGAGGCTTTCTCCAGCTCTATTTGTTAAAATGAGGCATCCACCATGCGGGCAAAAACATCATGACCGAAGAATCGACAAGACATCCAAAAGAAGCGTGGTTCACCCTCTCCGGTGACGTCAACAGCGATATGGTCCACCGCGTGTTCGAAGCGGTATCGACCATGACGGAGGAGGGCATCGACACTGCCCACGTCCTGCTGCAGTCAAATGGCGGCTACGTCAGCGATGGCTTGTGCCTGTACAACTTCATGGCGCGCGCGCCGATCAATTTCGTCATGTACAACGGCGGCGCGGTGGCGTCGATCGCCGTCATCCTGTTCCTGTCGGGCACCAGGCGCTACGCCAGTGAAACTGCCCGCTTCATGGTGCACAAGTCGCACGCCACCGCTTCGCCTGGCGCGCGGCCGGACGCGCTCAACATCATCGTCGAAGGATTGCGCGCCGACGATGCCCGCACCGAGGCGATCCTGCG
Source organism: Massilia eurypsychrophila (assembly GCF_002760655.1). GTDB lineage: Bacteria > Pseudomonadota > Gammaproteobacteria > Burkholderiales > Burkholderiaceae_D > JAFCUW01. The sequence goes on from NZ_PDOC01000003.1 coordinate 354,452, forward strand.
CAAGCATATCGAACTGGCGCCGGAACAGTGGGCAATCCACCAATACTCGGACCTGCACCTGACGTCGCGCGACGCCAAGATTGCCGGCATGATTACCGATGTCGGCGACTTCGCCCCGCCGAAGGGCGCGCACCTGCGCAATATTTAGCCTCACCGCGCATCCGCCCACCCGGCGCCGGCAGCTGCATCCACAACGCAAAAGAGCCTGTCAACGGCTTGGCCGCTGCAGACTCTTTCGTTGTTCCTGTGTTGCGACCGGTGGCAGGGCCCGGAAACCCGGCCCTGATTAGCGCTTGTCGTCGTTCTTGTGGCTTTGACGGCCGGCTGCTGCGTGCTGCTCCGGTGTTCCGCCGCGCGTGCCCGCCGACCCGGAAGCTTTTTGCTTGCTGTCCGACCCGGAACCCGACTGCTTGCTGCCGCCGCTGTTGCTGGCGTCGTTCTTGTGGCTTTGACGGCCGGCCTCCACGTGTTGCTCGTGGGTGCCGCCCTGGCCGCCGGAACGCGAGCCCGAGCCCGACGAACCGCTGCCCGAACCTTGTGAACCGGACTGCTGATTCCCGCTGGAACTGTCGCTTTGCTTGCTCGATTTCGAGCCGGCGCTTTGTTTACTGCTGCCCTGGTCTTTCTGGTTCGACTTCATGTTCATTCCTTTGCAAAGTTTGAAATGTCGTACGCCGGTCGCTAACGAAAAAAATGATTTTCGTTAGCATTTCCGTAGACACAATCATGCAATTGACATCCATGCATCGGTATCAGAAAACTGCTTGGTCGCGTGTAGGAGATAGACCTATAGGATTGAAATATTCGGCAGGCGCCATCTCCAAACAACACCGGGGTCAGACCACATGGCCTGACCCCGGTTGGCTTTGGAGGAAAGCCGGAAACGCCAGATTAAAACTCTTCCCAGTCAACGTCCGGCTTGGCAACGGTGTTGCGCTTTGGCGCGGCGGCGGCGGCGCGCACCGGCGGCGCACTGCGGGCGCGCCGCGGCGTCTCGGCCTTCGCGGCGGCCGGCTTGGCCGGATTGCTGGCGATCAGGTGGATCTGCGCGGCCGGGCGTGAGTGCTCGGCGCCCAGCACGAACGTGCCAAGCACCCGGGTCAGGCTGCCTGCATGGTCTCGCATCGACGCCGCCGCCGCTGCCGCTTCTTCGACCAGCGCGGCATTTTGCTGGGTGGCCTGGTCCATTGCCGCGATCGCCTGGTTGACCTGCTCGATGCCGGTGGTCTGCTCGGCGCTGGCGTCGGCGATCTCGCCGATGATGCTGGTCACCCGCTTGACGCTGGTGACGACCTCGTTCATGGTATTGCCGGCCTTGTCGGCCAGCAAGGTGCCGGCGTTGACTTTCTCGACCGAATCGTCGATCAGCGCCTTGATTTCCTTGGCCGCCGCCGCCGAGCGCTGCGCCAGGTTGCGCACTTCAGAGGCGACAACGGCGAAACCGCGTCCCTGCTCGCCGGCGCGCGCCGCTTCGACCGCGGCGTTCAGCGCCAGGATATTGGTCTGGAAAGCGATGCCGTCGATCACGCCGATGATTTCGGCGATCCGCTTGGACGAGTCGTTAATCGACGCCATCGTGCCGACCACTTCCGACACCACTTCGCCGCCCTTGACCGCCACTTCCGATGCCGACACTGCCAGCTTGCTGGCCTGGTGGGCGTGGTCGGCATTCTGCTTGACGGTGACGGTGAGCTGCTCCATCGACGACGCCGTCTCTTCGAGCGACGCCGCCTGCTGCTCGGTGCGCGCCGACAGGTCGATGCTGCCGGTGGAAATCTCGCCGGCGCCGCAGGTGATCGATTCGGTGCCGGAGCGCACCTGCACGATCATGCCGACCAGCTTGTCGTTCATTTCCTGCATGGTGCGCAGCAGCAAGCCGGCTTCGCCGCGCGCCGAGCTGTCGATCTTGGTGCTGAGGTCGCCCGCGGCGACGCGTCGCGCCACCAGCACCGCTTCGTGGATCGGGCGCGCCACTTCGGCCGCCAGCCAGATGCACAGCACCACGGCCGCCACCAGGTCCAGCGCCAGCAACAGCATGCACCAGCTGCGCACGGCGCCAAATTCGGCCCGCGCTTGCGCGCCCTTGGCGCCAGCCTGCGCCGCCAGTTCGCTCATCTGCGCCATCTGTCCCAGCAGCCACACCGAGGTCATTACGCCAAGCAAGAGAACGATGGCGAAGCACGCAAACAGCTTGGTGCTGGTTTCCAGCTGGCGAATCGATTTCATGGAGCATCCTTTGCGGAGACGGGGGGCGGGGTTCTTTATGTTAGGGAAACTGTATGGCAACACTATTGCGTAAAATCAAGTTTGCAGGCGAGTGCGGGAACGGCCCGGCGGCCAGTTTTATGTGGCGAAAATCATGAGAAAGCGAAAAAACTGCTGAAAATAGCTTTTTAACTATTGCCTTGTGGAAATAATCTGCCAAAATAGGAAAGCGCATAGAAAGTTGCGATCAAGGCAAACAGACCCATGGCGATTACCACTCCAGCACCGCAGCCGACACCGAGGACGACAGTCGTGTCCCCGCACGCGCAATTGGATGCGCTTGTTGTGCTCGCCACGGGCCAGCTCAACGAGCAGCTGATGCCGATGATCACCCGGCTGGTCGGCGTGATGCTCGACATCACCGACCCGGCGCTCGACGCCCATAGCGTCTACCACCGCGTCAAGTCCGGCAACCTGCTCAAGAATAACGCCTACGCCTACTTTCACCTGGCCTGCACCGAGATCGAGCGTAGCCTGCGCAAGGAAATTGCGCTGCTGGCGCCGCCGCGCAAGAAAGCCAGCGCCGCGGCCGCAGCGCTGACCCTGGTGCCGCTGGCCGACATGGACCGCAGCGTCGCCTTCGGCGGCATCAGCCGCCCATTCGAAGCTGCCTGCGCCGAACAGCTCGCCACCCTCAACGTGCGCCTCGGCTACCTGCTCGGGCGCGACACGCTGCGCATCGGCCAGAACCCGTTCCGGCCCGACCTGATCCTGATGGGGCTGCACCAGGCCTGGACCGAATTCGAGCCCGACGCCGAGGCCCACGCCTTGCTCGCGCCGCTGCTGCGCCCGGCCGTGCTGTTCGATTTCGCCCCCGTCTACGAGGCCTTGAACCAGTCGCTGATGGATGGCGGCGGCCAGGCCGACGCGCTGCGCATCCGCAAGACCGATAACGCTGCCCGCGCCAAGGCCCAGCGCGCCACCGGCCAGGCCGCGCTGGCCGAACAGCTGCGCCAGTTCTTTTCCGGCACCGACGCCAGCCTGGCGGACGAGTCGGGCATCCCGCTGATTCCCGACTTGCCGTCGATGCCGTCCGGCGCCGGCGGCTGGCGCCCGAGCGGCGCCGAAGCGTTCCGCGGCGCCATTGCCGCCCAGCCGGCCGCTGAGCCCGGCGCGGCCGGCCCGAAGCTGGCCAGCACCCATGACGGCCGCGCGCCCCAGGTCGCGCAGTTCCCCGGCGCCCCGGGCCAGGCGGGCGTGGCGCAGTTTCTCGGCGCACCAGGCCAGCCGGGCGCGGCGTACCCGGGATTTGCCATGCAGCCGGGCGCCCATCATGGCGCCCAGCAAGCGCTACAGTTACCCTCCGGCGACAGCCATCCCGGCCTGCTCGAGATGCTTGCCAAGCTCCAGTTGCATGTGCCTGAACAAGCTGGCGGCAGCCGTGGCGTTCATGGTCCTGCGGCCGCCGGCGCGCCCGGCAACGTGTTCTACTTGCCACGGCTCAAAGAAAGCCTGCCGAAGGGCAGCCTGACGCGCGGCGACGAGAGCACCATCGACTTGCTGACGCGCATCTTCGAGACGGTCTACGTCGACGAGAACATTCCGCAGGAAACGCGCGAACTGATCCAGTACCTGCAGGCGCCGGTGCTGAAGGCGGCTCTGCAGGACAAGAATTTCTTCTTCCAGGACGCGCACCCGGCGCGCCGCATGATCGACCTGATGTCGCGCATGGGCTGGGAGCAGCGCCACGGCGCCGACGATCCGCTGTTCCAGGCGATGCAGCGCGGCGTCGACCGCGTCGGGCGCGACTTCGATGCCGAGGTCGGCGTGTTCGCCGATGCCGTCGCCGAGCTCGAGGCGAGCATCGCCGCCGAAGACAGCGTTGCCGCGGCCGAGATCTCCGCGCCGATCGCCGCCGCGCTGAAGCAGGAAAAAGTCACCGCCGCCAACAAGTCGGCCAAGACGGCGGTCGCGATGCGCGTGGGCACCGGCGACGTCGTTGCCGTGGTCGAAACCTTCCTCGAGAAGAAATGGACGTCGGTACTGACGATCGCCTACAGCGTCGAGCCGGACAAGCCGGGCGCGGTCGGCAGCGCCACCCGCACCATGGACGACCTGATCTGGAGCGTCAAGCCGAAGATCACGCAGGAACAGCGCAAGCAGCTCATCGGCAAGTTGCCCGGCCTGCTCGCCACGCTCAACAAGTGGCTCGATATCATCAAGTGGCAGGATGCCGAGCGGCTGCAGTTCTTTGCCGAACTGGCCGAATGCCACGCCTCGATCGTGCGCGCGCCGATCGAGCTCTCGCCCGAGCGCCAGGTGGAAATCGCGATCGAGGTCGCGCAGCAGGACGCCCAGCGGCGCCTCGAGAAGGAGCAGGCGCTGGCGGCGGCCGAGCAAGCCGAGGCGCAGCAGGCCGAGGCCGATCCGGCGGTCGTCACCGTCGACGGGTTGGAACGCGGCATGTGGCTCGAATTTACCCAGCCCGACGGCAGCGCGCAGACCGTCAAGCTGGCGTGGATCAGTCCGCTGCGCACACTGTTCATCTTCTCGACCGGCGCGCGCAAGGAAGCGTTTTCGCTAACGGTCGAAAAGCTGGCCGAGGCGTACCGCGACGACACGGTGCGCATGGTGCGCCAGGACGGAGTGGTCGCCCGCGCGCTGGCCGAGGCGATGGGGCCGGCCGTCAACGACGTCAACGTCGCCGCTACCGCCTGATCTGAAGCCCTGCTGAGCACGCTCCACTACATCTGCTTGAACTGTTCCACATAATTACGGCTCACAACAAGCTGCTCGCTGCGCCCCTTCAGCTTGACCATCAGCCGCCCGCGAAAATCCGTGTGGGTGGCCTCGATAAACTTCGCCGCCACGATCATGCCGCGATGAATCTGCCAGAACTGCGCCTCCGACAACTGCTCGCGCAAATGCCGCAGCGGCGTGCGGATCAGGCTCTCGCCGTCCTGCAGGAACACGCTGGTGTACTTGTCGTTGCTCTGAAAATACACCACCTCGTCGATCGAGATCAGCCTGGTCTCGCCCCCGTGCGCGGCGCGGATCCACTGCAGCGGCGCCACCGCCGGCGCTGGCGCCGGCGCCACCCCCAGTTGGCGCAGCAGCGCGCGCAAGGCGTCGACTTCGCCCGCCGGCTTGTCGCGCAGCACCGCCTTCAGCTTGCCGACGGTGCGCGCCAGGCGTTCCAGGCTGGCCGGCTTCAACAGGTAGTCGCAGGCCGAATGCTCGAACGCGTCGACCGCGTAATGGTCGTGCGCGGTAATGAAGACGATGTGCGGCCCGCTCGCGCCCCCGGCCAGCCGCGCCGCCACGTCGAGGCCGGTCATGCCGGGCATCTGAATGTCAAGAAACGCGATGTCGGGCGCCAGTTCGTCGATCAGCCGCATCGCGTCGATGCCGTTGGCCGCCTTGGCGACCACGTGCAGTTCCGGCCACACGCTGGCCAGCTGGGTTTCCAGATAGTCGCGCAGGTGCGCTTCGTCGTCTGCGATCAGGGCGGTGGGTTGGTCGATGGCGACACCATTTCCATAGGCAGCAGCACGCGCACGGTCATGCCGAATAGTTGATTTTCAAGTAATTGCAGCTGTGCGCCGGCGCCGTACAGGCTGCGCAAGCGCGCGCGCAGGTTGGCCAGGCCGACGCCGCCGCCGGCGCGCGGCGGCGCCGCACTCAGCCCGGCGCCGGTGTCGGCCACCTCGATGCGCAAGTGTTCGCCGTCGAACAGGGCGCGCAGCACGATCTCGCCGCCGTCGACTTTCGGCTCGAGCCCATGCATGACGGCGTTTTCGACGATCGGCTGCAGCAACATCGGCGCGATCGTGGCAGCGCGCGCGGCGCCGTCGGCCTCGATCCGGTAGCGCAGCCGCTCGCCCATGCGCACCGTCAACACGTCGAGATAGGCGGCCGCCAGGTCGAGCTCGGCGCCCAGCGTGGCGTGCGCGGCGCGGCTGGCGGTCAGGCTGGCGCGCAGGAAATCGATGAAGCGCTCGAGCATGTGGCGCGCCTTGGCCGGCTGCGTGTCGATCAGGCTGAGCACGTTGGCCAGCGTGTTGTACAGGAAGTGCGGCTCGATTTGCGCCTGCAGCCCGCGCAGCCGCGCTTCGGCCAGCAATTGCGCGGCGGCGGCAATCTGCTCGCTCTGGCGCGCCGCCAGCGTTTCGTTGGCGATGCGGCGCTCGCTCAAGGCCAGCACCGTGAAGATGAACAAGGCCATCAGTAACGCAAACGGCACCAGCGGCGCCATCGCCGTGGCGCGCTCCAAATAGTGAAACGGATGAAAGCCTTTCAACAGGGCATTGCCGATGCCGATGCCAATCAGCACGCAACTGGCGATCACCGCCACGTGATACAGCGCCGCCGCCAGGCCCTTGATGCGCGATGGCCAGCCGCGCAACAGGTACTCCAGCACCGTCAGCGTGCCGTGTACCATATAGCCGATCAGGTTCGAGATCAGCCACACCGGCACGAAGTGGGTCAGGAAGCCGCCGCCGCGCCGGTCGAACATCAAGCCGGCGCCGGTCAGGAACACGGCGATGAGCGTATTCCACACGCCGGTGTAGACCAGGTTGCGAAAGTGCGAGCGCGGCCAGCGCCGGAACAGCGGAATCAGGTCCAGCGGGTGGGAGCCGCACGATGCGGTGCTGTAAGCCATGGTGAGAATCCAAATACGTTAAGCCGGCAAGAAGTTACCATGAAAACATATCGGCGTCCGATATCCCAGCCGCGCCAGTGCCAGCGGGCCGTCGGCCACGTGCGCCGCATCGAATACGCTCAGCAAGGTTTCGCTGCGCCGCGCGTCTTGCACCACGCCGAGCAGATAGCCGTCTGTTTCCGAGCGGGCATTTCGGCGCGGCACCAGCACGTGCTCCTCGGCCAGCCAGCCGGCGTCGAAGCGGAAGCTGTCGGCCTTGCCGGTGTCGGTGTCGACCAGGTTGACAGTATCGAGGATGTGTTCGCGGTTGCGCGCCGCACTGCTCAGCACAGCGAGCTTGCGGTGGCGCCGTCCGACCGTTTGTGGCATCACGCGCGGAAACTCGCTGTTGCCAAACAGGCGCGCCTGGTGCGCCTTGCCGCTCGCATAGTCAAGCCTGATCTGCGCCGTAAAACTGTGCGCCGCCAGATTCGGCGCGCGCTCGCCGCGCATCAGCGCGCCGAACGACGCCAGCGCGCCGGCGCCGTGCAGCACCGCATCGAACCGCGTGGTCTGGCCATCGTCGAACGCATTACCGAAGTGAAAGACCATGTGCGGGTCGAGGTCGAACACCTGGCGCAGCTGCAGCGTCGCCTTCGACACCACCACCGCCCGCATCGGCCGCGCCGCCGGTCCGCTGCCGGCCCAGGCGTGGCGCTCGGCAAAACTTAGCGCCGTGTCGGCCAGCAGATCGTACGGCGGCACCAGGAAAATCAGGTGCTGCCCGCTGATGACGAAGTCGTGCACCATCGCCAGTTGCGGCACCTCCACCACGCCGGCCGCCAGCAGCGGGCCGTCGGGGCCGACGTGGTACAGCGCCAGGCGGCCGCCGCCGGGCAGGGCGCCGAAATTCCACATGCTGCCGTCCTGGTCGATCTTCGGATGGGCCGAAAACGGCATCGACTTCAGGTCGTCGCGCCAGGTGCGAATGCCGACCGTGGCCAGCGTGCGCGGATCGAGCTCGGTGGCCGAGCCGCCTTCCCACAGCGCGTACAGCCGCCCACCGAACGGCAGCAGATTGGTGTTGGCCGCGTTCATCGTGTCGTTGCCTCTGATGCCGCGGCGCGTGATCTGGGTGCCGAAGGCCGGATACAGGAACTGGCCGGCCTCGGACTCGTCGATGAATTTCTGGGTGGCGACGAATGCACCGCGATGGCTGACCTTGCCCTGCGAAATCTGCCAGCGCTGGGCGTAGCCGTCGCCGTCGAACCAGTGGTGATAGCGTTCGCCGCCCAGCTCGAAGCGGCCTGGGCCGTTGCGGAAGAACACGCCGTCGAGGTCGGCCGGAATGCGGCCCTTGACGACGGCGTCGCCGGCGCGCTCGCCGACCATGTTGGCCAGCACCGCCAGCGTCGGGTCGCGCTCGCGCGCGGCGTGAAATTGTTTAAAGGTGTCGGTATTGGGAAAGGCGGTGGCGGGCAGCAGGCCGAGGGCGGCGCCCGAAGCGAGCAGTTGGCGGCGGTTCATCAAGTTCTCCTGGTTAGCGAAGGCTGACGCGCACCGTGGCGCCGGCGGCGGGCAGCGTGAAGCGGGCGCTGTCGTAGGTTGGCGGCCCCATCTTGCCGAGCGCGTTGTTGCTGAAAGCGTAGTCTTCTGTCGGGATGCCGAACTTGTCGAGCTTCTCGTTCGAGTTGGCGTCGTGGAACAGCGCGAACGCATACTCGCCTGCCGGCAAATCCTTGAACACGACCATGTTGGCCTGGCCGGTCGCCGCCGTCTTGCCGAGGCCGGCCACGGTTTTCATGAAGGTGTCCGCGGAATTGTAGAGCGCGACCTGGATCGTGCCGCCGGCCGCCTTGACGTCGTCGACATGGATGGTCAGGTCGGCGGCGCCGGCAGGGGCAGCGGCCAGCAGTGCGGCGCAGAAGGACAGGGTGCCAAGTGGTGTCATGCTCGTCTCCGTTGTGTTGCGACGGAGACCACTGTATCTGGCGGTTAGCCGGCCTGGTGGCCGATGCGACCAGGCGCCGCGGTGCGGCGCGAGTTGCGTTTGGCGGGCGCGAAATGCCGCGGCGCGCTCGCCACGCTTAGCTGCGCGCCCACGCCGTGAGTCGGCTGAGAACCGATCTTCGCGCCGGCTTTGCCTGCACGCGCGCACTGGCGCTGGCCACCAGCGGCGCCCATTGCTGTGAAAGTTGCGAACAGGTGCCGCGCAATACCGGCGGCAAGCCAGGCATGGTCGACAGAGCCCTGAAATGGCGTTCGATCGCAACCGACAGATTCGCCCCGGATCCGGCGTTGTCGATGTCCGCAACGTAGTGCGACATCAGGTGCAGCACCGACGCAATCAGCATTTCCGGTGTCGGCGTCGTGGCGGTGAGCCGTTCATCGTCAGCCATTGCAGGTCCTCGAGGTGGTTAGCTAAGGAAAATCCGCAGATGCGAATGATTCGCATTTAATATAGCGCCGATGGACTTTGAATGCAACCACTGTTTGCGCGCCGGCCCACAAGACACGCCGAGGTTACGTTCTTGTGAACAACCATTGCCGTTAATCTTCATGCTATATTTCCAAAATGAAAGTTTCGCCGTCGGCTAGGGTAGCTATGACCGAACGGCAATTCGCCACCCCTGCCGCTGAGGTTTCATGCATCTCTTCAAGTTTGTGTTGCTGGCGGCTTTTGCCGCGCCGACCGCGATCGCCGCGCAGCCGGCCCAGCCGAAGTCCGTCGCCGTTGCTGACCCGACCTTCAGGCGGGCGGCGCCGATGCCCAGGTGGGCGCAGGCGCTGGCTGAGATTCCTCCCACCGAGCGCACCGATCCTGTGGTGACCCGCCTGGCAGAGGTGCAGTCGAAAGTCGGCGCCAGTCCGTCGATGCTGGTCAACCAGGCAATCCAGGTTAACGATCCTGCCTCGCTTGGCGAAATCGGCCAGGTCTCCCTGAGCTATTTCCCCAGCTATCAGAAGCTGCTGCTGCACCGCGTCGCCATCGTCCGCGCCGGCCAGGTGACGGACCGCACCGCGACAGTCAATGTGCGCTTGCTCGAACGTGAAGCCGGCATCGACGTCGGCATTTACGGCGGCGAGAAATCGGTCCAGCTGCTGCTCGACGACGTGCGTGCCGGCGACACCTTGTGGATCACCTATACGGTCGATGGCCGCAATCCCGTGTTCGGCAAGCGCTGGGCCGAGGACTACAGCTGGGACCGCCATACGCCGGTCGAATTGCGCCGCGTCACGGTGCTGCACCCGCCGGGCCAGCCGATCCACTGGCGCCAGCTCGGCGACGTCAAGGCCGACCCGATCGTGCCCGTCATTGACAGCGTCGGCGGCATGGCGCGCATGCGCTTCGAAGGCAGGGCGCTCGATGCGGTCCAGGCGGAGCCGTCGATACCGCCCGATTTCTTGCCCTACCGGCGGCTCCAGCTGAGCGAGTATCCGGACTGGCACTCGGTCGCCCTTTGGGCCGACGGCCTGTTCCCGCGCGCCGCTTCGTCGCCGGCCTTGAAGCAGCTGGCGGCGCGGTTCGCCACCGAGAGGACGCGCCTCGCGCAAGCGAGCGCGGCGCTGCACTGGGTGCAGGACGAGATCCGCTATTTCAGCGTGTCGATCGGCGAAAACTCGCACCGCCCGCAAGTGCCCGACACGGTGCTGGCGCGCCGCTACGGCGATTGCAAGGACAAGACCTACTTGCTGGTGAGCCTGTTGCAGCAGCTCGGCATCAACGCCACTCCGGTGCTGGTCAACGCATCGGCGCCAAAGACGCCGGCCAAGGTGATGCCGTCGCCGACCGGGTTCGATCACGTGATCGTCCGCGTCGAGCTCGACGGCGACACCTATTATGTCGACCCGACCCGCAGCGGCCAGCGCGGGCTGCTGACGGTGCTGCCGGCGGCCTTGCCCGGCGCTGCGGGGCTGCCGGCAACTGCCGCCGCGACCGCACTGGTGGCCTTGCCGGACGACAGCGATCAGTCTCCATGGCTCGAATATATCGAGAACATTGCCATCGTCAGCTTCGACGGCGACGCTACGCTCGAGGCGCGGCTGGTGTACCGCGGCAACTACGCCGAGTGGGCGCGCCGCCGCTTTCCGTCGATGGGCGCCGCCGTACTGAAGCAACAGCTGCTGGCAAGCTATGAAAAGCGCTATTCCGGGGTCACCATGGTGGCGCCGCCAACGCTGCTCGACGATGCCGGCGGCGGTCGCTACGAGGTAATAGCGCGCTACAAACTGCCCAAGCCGGTCACGCTCGACAGCGGCCGCTACGCCATCGAGTATGACAGCCAGATCATGGACGATACGATGGTCGTGCCCGCCAAGATCGTCCGCAGTTATCCCTTCCGGCCGCCGCAGGGAAAGTTTCGCGGCCGCTATCGCCTCAACTTGCTGTGGCCGGCGCTGGTGCGCAGCAGCGACACACCGGTCATGAAGACGCTCGACACGCCGTTTTTCTTCGCCAGCGAGGAATTCACGCTGCGTGGCAACCTGCTCAGTTACATGCTCGACTACCGCGTCAAGACGGACGAGGTGGCGCCCGAAGCGATGCTGGAACTGAGCAAGCAGGCCAGGAACCTCAACCCCTTCGCCGCGGGACGCTGGATGATCGCCGAGAGCACGCTGGCGTACCCGGGTACTGGAAGCCTGCCGTACCGCGAATTCGAGTTGACATCCGACATACACGCCGTGGCGGACGGCGCTGAGCGGATGCAAAAGGGCAAGGAGATAAGCATGACGCATGAACAGGCATGCGAGGTCGGCTTGCGCATGGCCAGGGTCGCCGAGGCTGCCGAAGCCTTTGTTGAGGCGGCGGTAGCAGGCTTTCCGGCCAAGCTGGTACAGGGGCTGGCACACCCGGCGCCGCGCCGCTGCCTGGCACAGTTCCTGTTCAAAAAAGGGCGCTATGCGGAAAGTATCGCGCTGTACCCTGGCGCGAATGGCTTGAAGGACGACGACACGCTGTGGCCGGTGCTGGCATGGGAACGGTTCCATGGCGGCGACGCCAAGGCGGCACTGGCCGAGATGACACGCTACCGGGCCGCGCGCGACAAGGCCGGCGAGCTCGACGGCTTCGACATTGCCAACCATATCGCACTGCTGCAACGGATGGGCGCGCCCGTGCCGGCCCAGCTGCTCGCATACGGCACCGACGTGCCCGACGGACCATGGCCGCGCCCGCTGGTGGCGATGCAGGCCGGCGTGCTCAGTGAGGACGTCTTGCTGGTGCGCGCGGCAGCATTGCCGGCCGATGCGCGCGACCTCGCATTCGGCGAAGCGTGGTTTTTCATCGGCCAGCGCCGCCTGGCGGCGGGCGACACCGCTGGCGCCCAGACGGCGTTTCGCTGGCTGCTCGGCAACGGCGTGCGCAGCAGCCGCGAGTATTCGCTGGCCAAGCTCGAGCTGACTCGCCTGGCGCCAGCCGACGCGGGCAGGCTGATCGCAGCGGCCGCTGACGCGGGCGACGTCGCCGCCATGGCGGAACTGGGCCGGATCCTGCTGCGCGGCAGCGGTGTACCTGTCGACAAGCAGCTCGGCTTGGCCTGGCTGGAAAAGGCGGCCCAGCAGGGTCATGCGTACGCGCAGTACCTGCTGGGCCTGGCCTACCGTGATGGCGACGGTGTGGCAGGCGACCCCGCCAAGGCCATCGCATGGCTGGAAAAGTCCGCTGCCAATGGCTTTGTGTACGCCTACGCCGTACTCGGCGAGAGCCTTGTCATCGGCAAGGGCATGCCGGTTGACCGGGTGCGTGCGGTCGGCTTGTATCGCCAGGGCGCGATCCAGGGAGATGCAGCGTCGCAGCAGTTGCTCGGCATGTCCCTGCAGTTCGGCCGCGGCGTCACGCAGGATTACGTCCAGGCCGCCGAGTGGTACCGCAAGGCCGGCGAGCAGCGCATGGCGATCGCGCGCAACAACCTCGGTGACCTGTATGAGAACGGTTTTGGCGTGCCGAAGGATTACGCCCGCGCCATCGCCCTGTACCGGCAGGCAGCTGCCGCCGGCGCATCGATCGGCTTCATCAGTCTCGCCACGATATATGAGCAGGGTTGGGGCGTGCCCGCTAATGCGCAGCTCGCTTATACGTATATGCAGCTGGGCGTGAACGGCGGCGGCGTCATCATCAAGGATCCGGACACCTTGGCAAGAGGCAAGAGACTGGCGTCATTGCTAAGCGCCCAGCAGCGCGCCGAGGCGGACGCCATCGCCGCCGCCTGGACCACCGGAGATCCGCTGCCGGGCGACACCGTCCGCTAGTCGCCTGGGCCGTCGCCTGGCATGGTGTCGGCCATCAGGCGCAGTTCTTCCTGGCTCAATTCCGGTTCTGCCGCGTCGTCGGGCTTCTGTTCGTCCGCGGCCCCCTGGGGGTCGGCAGGCTTGGCCTGGTCCCCCTGCTCGTTACCCGTGTCGGATGTCTGCGAGTGAGGAAACGGCACCGCGCCTTTGTCTTGCGACGTAGGGAAGTGGATGTGGGAATCTGGCTTCTTGTTCATGATAATTCTCGCTTGATATGGTGAAACCGTGTTTGACCACCCGGTATGGGCGCAGTTCACCCTGCCAAGCAATGCGACTAGTTACCAAGTTGCAACATTCTCTCTGCGAGGGCCAAAGCAACCAATGGTATGATCACCGCTTTCCGGTTTTCGACCTCGCCATAGGGTAGTCCAAGCAACGTGCGCCTCTCTTCCATCAAGTTGTCGGGATTTAAGTCATTCGTCGATCCCACCAATTTCCAGGTGCCGGGTCAGCTCGTTGGCGTGGTCGGTCCGAATGGCTGCGGCAAGTCGAACATCATCGACGCCGTGCGCTGGGTGCTGGGCGAATCGAAGGCATCCGAACTGCGCGGCGAGTCGATGCAGGACGTCATCTTCAACGGCTCGACCCACAGGAAGCCGGCCGGGCGCGCGTCGGTCGAACTGGTGTTCGACAATAACGACGGCAAGGCCGCCGGCCAGTGGGGCCAGTATGCCGAGATCGCCGTCAAGCGCACCCTCACGCGCGACGGCACCTCAACCTATTACATCAACGGCCAGCCGGTGCGCCGGCGCGACATCCAGGACATCTTCCTCGGCACTGGCCTCGGGCCGCGCGCCTACGCCATCATCGGCCAGGGCATGATCTCGCGCATCATCGAGTCGCGCCCCGAGGAGCTGCGCGTGTTCCTCGAAGAAGCCGCCGGCGTCTCCAAGTACAAGGAGCGCCGCCGCGAGACCGAGAACCGCCTCAACGACACGCGCGAAAACCTTCTGCGCGTCGAAGACATCCTGCGCGAACTGAACGCCAACCTCGAAAAACTCGAAGCGCAGGCAGTGGTGGCGAACCGCTTCCACGCGCTGCAGGGCGACCAGGAAGAAAAGCAGAAGCTGCTTTGGCTGCTGCGCAAGAACGAAGCGCACGCCGAGCAGACCAGGTACTTCCGCGAGATGGAGCAGGCGCAGACCGACCTCGAAGAGCAGACGGCCAAGCTGCGCCACGTCGAACTCGAACTCGAACATATGCGCCAGGCGCACTTCGCCGTCGGCGACCGCCTGCACACGGCGCAAGGCCACCTGTACCAGACCAACTCCGAGATCGGCAGCCTGGAGGCGCAGATCAAGTTCGTCATCGAGTCGCGCAGCCGGCTGCAAAACCAGCTCGCCACCCTCGGCGCCCAGCGCAACCAGTGGCAGGCGCAGGGCCAGGACTACACCGAGCAGTTGAACGAAGCCGAGTTCACGCTGGAAGAACTGGGCGCGCGCGTGGAGCAGTCGCAGATGGCGGCCGAACAGCACACCGAAAGCCTGCCGGCGCTGGACGCTGCCTGGCGCGAGGCGCAGCACAAGACGACCGAATCGCGCTCGCGCATCATGCAGGCGCAGCAGCAGATCGAACTGTCGTCGGCGCACCAGCGCAACGCCTCGAACATCCTGGCGGGTCTGGCGACGCGGCGCGAGCGCCTGCAGCAAGAAAAAAATGGACTGAACCTGCCCGACAGCGCGCACCTGTCGAACCTGCGCATGCAGCTCGAGGAAAAGCAGCAGGCGCTCGAAGAGCAGACCATGGTGCTGGAAGAAGCCGTCGAACAGCAGGAACGCCTGGAGCAGGAACGCGCCACCGCGCAGGCCCAGGTCAACGCCGAGACCAGCGCCAACGCGCAGCTCGAAGCGCGCCTGGCCGCGCTCAAGCAGATGCAGGAGCGCGTGCAGACAGAGGGCAAGGTGCAGCCGTGGCTGAAAAAGCACGAACTCGAATCGCTACCGCGCCTGTGGCAGAAGCTGCACATCGAGCAGGGCTGGGAAACCGCGCTTGAAGCGGTGCTGCGCGAGCGCACCGCGGCGCTCGAGATGTCCAACATCGAGTGGGCCAAGGCCTTCTTCGCCGATGCGCCGCCGGCCAAGCTGGCGCTGTACGCGCCGTCGCTGGCCAACGCGCAGTCGGCCGACATTCCGGGGTTCAGGCCGTTCGCCAGCCTCCTCAACATCAACGAAGCGGGGTTGCGCGGCGTGCTGCACGACTGGCTGCACAACGTCTTCGTCGCCGACGACACCGCCAGCGCATTCGCGGCGCGCGCGTCGCTGCCGGCGGGCGGCTCGTTCATCACGCGCCAGGGCCACGTGGTGACCGCGTCGAGCGTGCGCTTTTATGCCGCCGACTCGGAGCAGGACGGCATGCTCGGGCGCCAGCAGGAAATCGACAACATCGGCAAGCAGCTGCGCGCGCAGGCGCTGCTGGCCGACGAGGCGCGCGCGCGCTCGGTGCGCGCCGACGCCGCCGTGTCCGACCTGGCGCGCCGGCTGCAGGACGCGCGCCTTCGCATCGGCACCTTGACGCAATCGGTGCACACGCTGCAGATCGAGGTCGTCAAGCAGTCCGAGGTCGAGGCGCGCTTCAACCAGCGCAGCACGCAGATCGACGCCGACCTGGCCGAAATCGCGATGCAGGAAGAAGAGCAGCAGCAGGTGCGCATGGACTCGGAAGAAAAATTCGAGCAGCTCGACATGGAGCTGGCCGAACTGCAGGGCGCCCACGAGGACGGCCAGACCGCCTTCCTCGAGCGCGAGCAGGCGCTGGCCGACGCGCGCGACAAGCTGCGCGAACTCGAACGGGCGGCGCAGGAAGCGCAGTTCGCCGAGAAGTCACAGCGCAGCAAGATCGAGGAACTGCGCCGCAATATCGCCACCGCCACGCAGCAGGCGTCGCAGGTCGGCGAAAGCCTGGAGCTCGGCCAGCAGGAACTCGAGTCGCTCGAAACGGGCGCCGCCAACGATGGCCTGCAGGACCTGCTCGATCGCCGCACCACGCAGGAACGGGCGCTGTCGGACGCGCGCCATGAGCTCGACCAGATCACCCAGCAGCTGCGCCACGCCGAGGAGTCGCGCATGGCGGCCGAACGCAGCCTGCAGCCGCAGCGCGACAAGATCTCCGAGATGCAGCTGAAGGAACAGGCCGCGCGCCTGAACCAGGAGCAATTCGCCGAAGCTTTGAGGGCAGTCGCCGCGGACGAAGCGGCGCTGTCGCAAAAGCTGCTGCCGGAGATGAAGGCGCAGTACCTGCAAAGCGAAGTGACGCGCCTGACCAACTCGATCGCGGCCCTTGGCGCCGTCAACCTGGCCGCGCTCGACGAACTGGCGCAGGCGTCCGAGCGCAAGAACTTCCTCGACGCCCAGAACCAGGACCTGACCGAGGCGATCAACACGCTGCAGGACGCGATCCACAAGATCGACAAGGAAACGCGCGACCTGCTGCAGGACACCTTCGACAAGGTCAACCTGCATTTCTCCGAGCTGTTCCCGATCCTGTTCGGCGGCGGCAACGCGCGCCTGGTGATGACCGGCGACGAGATCCTCGACTCCGGCGTGCAGGTGATGGCGCAGCCGCCCGGCAAAAAGAACGCCACCATCCACCTGCTGTCGGGCGGCGAAAAGGCGCTGACGGCCACCGCGCTGGTGTTCTCGATGTTCCGCCTGAACCCGGCGCCATTCTGCCTGCTCGACGAGGTCGACGCGCCGCTCGACGACGCCAACACCGAGCGCTTCTGCCGCATGGTCAAGCGCATGTCGGAGCACACCCAGTTCCTCTTCATCTCGCACAACAAGATCGCGATGGAGATGGCGCACCAGTTGATCGGCGTGACGATGCAGGAGCAGGGCGTCTCGCGTATCGTCGCGGTCGACATGGAGGCGGCGGCCGGCTTCGCCGCCGAAGCGCAGGCGGCATAATTTCTGTCGTAAAACTTTACATTACTCTCGGAAACAAGTCCAACAGGAAACGTAAGTTGTTGATGTTTAACGAATAGTGCTTGTTGGCACGGACATTGCTTAGAGGTGGGTACCTACCTAACTTCGGAAATGCCATGACTAAATCGTACCTCGCCGTCGCTGTTGCCCTCGCCGCCTGCTTCGCTCCGCTCGCCAACGCGACGGTTATTGTCGGTGCAACCGGACTGGCAACCTACGATCAGTTCGTCAGCTTCTCCACGCCCGCGGTTGCCACTGGCGGGATCGTGACGAACCAGTTTGCGGCGCAGGGCCTGACCTTTGCCGCGCTCAGCGGCGGGGCAGTCCGGATGAACTCTTGTGGCCCCGGCGGCCGTACCGGTCAACCTGGATTTGCTGGCAACTATCTGAACACGTACGGCGCAGGCTGCTCCACCAACACGGTCGACGACAGCTTTTCGATGATGTTTGCGTCCGACGTCTCCGCAGCATCGTTCTCATTCCGGAGCCACAGCGGGATCGTGGGCAACAGTATCGCCGCCTACAATAACGGCGTCATGGTGGAGCAGTACAATTTTTTGGCGGCTAACCAAGTCTCCCAGATCATGACGTTTTCCAATTTGGTGTTTGACGAAATTCGCTTCACCGAGAAGGCCAGCGGTGGAAATTTCTACGAACTCGACAGCGTCGCCTTTGTCAACGCGAACGCCGTGCCCGAGCCAGCCTCGCTGGCCCTGTTCGGCCTCGGTCTTGCCGGCCTTGCCGGCCTGCGCCGCAAGCAAGCCTGATTCAAGCATATTTGCCGATCGAAGGCCCGCCACGCGCGGGCTTTTTTACGCCTGCCGGTCGCTGGGCACGCGCGGGCCTGCGGTACATGGCATATCACCCTTGTTATTGGTATCATGGTGGCGATTTTGCCACCTGCGGCGTGTTACCCTCGCAGGGTGTGGCGGAAATTCGCTATTTATGAGCTACCACCGAATAATTAAAGGGCCTTGCACATGCTGGGAAATCTTAACGTTGCAGCAGACATCGCGTTCGCCGCGAATTTCGCTAGCGGGGCACACACAGCATGACCGATCTTCAAATGAGCCTGATTGGCGGTGCCGTCGTCTTTGTCGGCGCCGTATTCGTCTATAACAAGTGGCAGGAGCACAAGGCGCGTAAAAGCGTCGAGCGCGCCTTTTCGTCCGAGCACGACGACGTGCTGATGCGCACCGGCGAAGCGCCGGCGCCTGCAGTGGCGCGCCAGGAGCCGAGCTTTGACCTCGGCAGCGGCGGGCGCGGCGGCGACAGCGGCGACGCCGAGCAGCGCTACGAGCCGGTCGTGCCCGACACCGTCATCGGCGCCGACGATGGCGTCGCGCCGGCCACCGAGCAAGCCACCAGCCTGGTCGACCCGCTGATCGACTGCCTGATCCCGCTGGCGCTGGAGATCGCCGTCCGCGGCGACAAGATCCTGCCGGTGCTGCACACGCTGCGCCACGTCGGCAACAAGCCAATCCACTATATTGGCCTGGCCGTCTCCGGCGAGTGGGAGCCGATCGCCCACGGCGGCGTCTACACCAAGCTGCAGGCCGGCGTGCAGCTGGCCAGCCGCACCACGGCGCTCAATGAACTCGAATACTCCGAACTGGTCACGCGATTGCGCACGGTGGCCGACGAAATCGGCGCCGAAGCCGAAATCCCCGACATGATCGAAGTGATGGCCGAAGCGAAAACGCTGCACCGCTTTGTCGCCGGCCACGACGCCCAGCTGGGCGTGAACCTGATGTCGAATGGCGCCCCGTGGGCGATGTCGACCCTGATCGGCGCGCTGGAAAAGCAGGGCTTCGACGTGCGCCCGGATGGCCGCTTCGCCATGCCCGACGGCGACGGCGGCGTGCTGTTTACGCTGTCGACCAACGTCACGCTCGGCGCCGACACCACCTCGCACCTGACCTTGCTGCTCGACGTACCGGTGGTGGCGCCGGCGCGCGACGGCTTCGGCAGCATGGTGGCCTGCGCGCGCGCGATGGTGGCGCGGCTCGACGCGACCATCGTCGACGACAGCAACCAGCCGCTGATGGACGAGGCGCTGGCCGAGATCAACGGCCAGGTGCTCGAGTTCTACCAGGAGATGGAAGCGGCCGACATCCCGGCCGGCTCGATCCGCGCGCTGCGCCTGTTTAGCTAGACGCAAGGCGATCGTGACGAAAGAGGCAAGCATGGAATCGGCATTTCGCGAGCGGATGGCGTGGCTGACGACTGAACTCAATCGCCACATCTACGCCTACCACGTGCTCGACGCGCCGACCATTCCGGACGCCGAATACGACAGCATGTTCCGCGAACTGCAGAAGCTCGAAGCGGCCCATCCCGAATCGATGACGCAGGACTCTCCGACCTTTCGCGTCGGCGCGGCGCCAATCCCCGAGTTCAAGCAGGTCACCCACACGGTGCCGATGCTCTCACTCAGTAACGGCTTTTCAGAGGAAGACGTCGACAACTTCGACCGCCGCGTGCGCGAAGGGCTCGGCGCCGACCAGGTCGAGTACTGCGGCGAACTCAAATTCGACGGCCTGGCCATCAGCCTGCGGTATGAAAACGGCGTGTTCGTGCAGGCCGCCACGCGCGGCGACGGCGCCACTGGCGAAGACGTCACCACCAACATGCGCACCGTGCGCGCCATTCCGCTGCGCCTGCACGGCGACGACGTCCCCAGCGTGCTCGAAGTGCGCGGCGAAGCGCTGATGTTCAAGGCCGATTTCGCAAGGCTCAATGAACGCCAGCGCGAGGCCGGCCTGAAAGAGTACATGAACCCGCGCAACGCCGCCGCCGGCAGCTTGCGCCAGCTCGATTCGCGCATCACCGCCGCGCGCAACCTGCGTTTTTTCAGCTACGGCATCGGCGCGCTGGAAGGCGCCGCCATGCCCGAATCGCATTCGAAGCTGCTCGACTGGCTGGGCCAGCTCGGCCTGCCGGTATCGAAAGAGCGCGCCGTGGTGGTGGGCGCCGCCGGCATGCTCGGCTACTTCACCGACATCGGCCAGCGCCGCGCCAACCTGGTGTACGAAATCGACGGCGTCGTCTACAAGGTCGACCGGCTGGAAGACCAGCGCAAGCTCGGCTTCGTGTCGCGCGCGCCGCGCTTTGCGATGGCGCACAAGTTCCCGGCCGAGGAAGCGCTCACGCAGGTCAAGGATATCGGCGTGCAGGTCGGCCGCACCGGCGCCATCACCCCGGTGGCGCGCCTGGCGCCGGTGTTTGTCGGCGGCGTCACGGTCGAAAACGCCACCTTGCACAACGAGAGCGAAGTGCGCCGCAAGGACATCCGCATCGGTGACACCGTCATCGTGCGCCGCGCCGGCGACGTGATCCCCGAAGTGGTCGCATACGTGCCCGAAAAGCGGCCGGCCGACGCGCGCGAATTCGTCATGCCGACCGACTGCCCGGTGTGCGGCTCGCCGATCGTGCGCCTCGAGGACGAAGCGGTGGCGCGCTGCTCCGGCGGCTGGACCCATTGCAGCGCGCAGAAAAAGGGCGGCCTGATGCACTTCGTGTCGCGCCGCGCGATCGACGTCGAGGGCCTCGGCGACCAGCTGATCGAGCAGCTGGTCGACAAGGGCGTGATCCACACCGCCGCCGACCTATACCTGCTCGACCAGGACAGCCTGTGCGCGCTCGACCGCATGGCCACCAGGTCGGCGCAGAACGTGCTCGCCGCGCTCGAAAAATCGAAGGACACCACGCTGGCGCGCTTCATCTTCGGGCTTGGCATCCGCAACGTCGGCGAGTCCACCGCCAAGGCGCTGGCCCAGCACTTCGGCAACCTCGACGCGCTGCTGCACGCGGCCAGCTTCGAAGGCGGCCTGCAGCTGCTGGAAGTGGCCGACGTCGGCCCGGTGGTGGCGCGCTCGATCGCCGAGTTCCTCACCGATCCTGAAAACATCCAGCTGGTGCAGCAACTGCGTTCGCACCTGCGCTGGAAAGAGGGCGCCCACGTGCTGAAAAATACCGGCGCACTGGCCGGCAAGACGTTCGTGCTGACCGGGACCCTGCCCACCCTCAGCCGCGACGAAGCGGCCGCGCTGATCGAGGCGGCCGGCGGCAAGGTGGCCGGCTCGGTATCGAAGAAGACGTCGTACGTGGTCGCCGGCGAAGAGGCCGGCAGCAAGCTGGTCAAGGCACAGGAACTTGGCATCGCCATCCTCGACGAGGCCGCGCTGCAGGAACTGCTCGCCCCCCCATCACCAACTGAAGAATTACCATGAAAAAAATCACCAAGGCTGTCTTTCCGGTCGCCGGGCTAGGCAGCCGTTTCCTGCCCGCGACCAAGGCGCAGCCGAAGGAGATGCTGCCGATCGTCGACAAGCCGCTGATCCAGTACGCGGTGGAGGAGGCGGTGGCGGCCGGCATCAACGAAATGATCTTCATCACCGGCCGTAACAAGCGCGCCATCGAAGACCATTTCGACAAGGCCTACGAGCTCGAAAGCGAGCTCGAAGCGGCCGGCAAGGAACAGCTGCTCGAATTCGTGCGCAACGTCATCCCGAAGAACATCACCTGCATTTATATCCGCCAGTCGGCGCCGCTGGGCCTCGGCCACGCGGTGCTGTGCGCGCGCCCGGTGGTCGGCAACGAGCCGTTCGCGGTGCTGCTGGCCGACGACTTCATGGACACCGCGCCTGGCCAGAAGCCGGTGCTGGCGCAGATGACCGACATCTACGGCTACGAGAAGTGCAGCATCCTGGCGGTGCAGGACGTGCCGCGCGCGGACACCGGCCAGTACGGCATCGTCAGCGCCTCGTCGTACCGCGCCGACCTCGAACTGGTCTCGGCCATCGTCGAGAAGCCGCAGCCGGATGTGGCGCCGTCGACGCTGGCCGTAGTCGGCCGCTACGTGCTGTCGCCGAAGATCTTCGATTACCTGCAGAACCTCGGCAGCGGCGCCGGCGGCGAGATCCAGCTGACCGACGGCATTGCCGCCCTGATGGCCGCCGAACGCGTGCTGGCCTACCGCTACGCCGGCCAGCGCTACGACTGCGGCTCCAAGCTCGGTTACCTGAAGGCGATGACGGCGATGGGCCTGAAGCACCCGGAAACCGGCGAGGGTTACCGCGCTTTTCTCGAACAGATGCACCTGGGAGTCGAAGCGAAATGACAGTACGTGAAATCCTCAAGATGGGCGATCCGCGCCTGCTGCGCGTGGCCGAGCCGGTACGCGAATTCAACACGCCAGAAATGGACGCGCTGATCGCCGACATGTTCGACACCATGCACGCCGCCAATGGCGCCGGCCTGGCGGCGCCGCAGATCGGCGTCAACCTGCAGCTGGTGATCTACGGCTTCAAGGACAACCAGCGCTACCCGGACGCGCCGCCGGTGCCCGAAACGGTGCTGATCAACCCGGTGCTGACACCTTTGTCGGACGAGATGGACGAGCAGTTCGAAGGCTGCCTGTCGGTGCCGGGCCTGCGCGGCGTGGTGTCGCGCTACACGAACCTGCATTACGAAGGCGTCGACCAGAACGGCCAGGCCATCGTGCGCGACGCCGAAGGCTTCCATGCGCGCGTCGTGCAGCACGAGGTCGACCACCTGCTCGGCATCCTGTACCCGATGCGGATCACCGACTTTTCGCAGTTCGGCTACACCAGCGTGATGTTCCCCGACCTCGATCCGGACGACGACGAATGAAGCCGTTGCTGCTGGCGCTGGCGTTGCTTTGCCCGCCAGTGCAGGGCAGCGACTACTTCACGCGCATCGAGCCGAAACCGCTCGCCGAGTTATGGCTCGCCAGCGGCTTCGGCACGCTGCACTTCAAGCGCGACAACGACCTCAATGGCGCCAACGTCGGCATCGGCGCCGAATACCGGCTACGTGGCGATATGACGCTGACGGCAGGTCGCTTCAGCAACAGCGACCGCGAAAATTCCACCTACCTCGGCGCGATCTGGCAGCCGTACGCGATCGGCCCGCTGCGGCTGGGCGTGGTAGTGGCGGCGTTCAACGGCTACCCGCGCATGCGCGGCGGCGGCTGGTTCCCGGCGGCCCTTCCGGTGGCGACGCTGGAGTACCAGCGCTTCGGCGTCAACTTTGGCTTCGTACCGTCGTACAAGGAGCGCCTGTACGGCGGCTTATCGGTCCAGCTCAAATTGAGGCTGATTGACTGATTTTTAGCGCGCATTTTACCCGCGCGGAACTCACATCCTGTAGCGGCAGTGCGCTCGGCGGCTTGCCGGTCCAGCGCAAGCACGCGTAGCCTTTAGCGCTTGACCTTGCCCAGCGGGTCATCGCGCTTCCAGGCCGGCATCGCCGGCGCATTCGCCACCGCGTAGCCGAGGTTCAGCGTGAACTGCGCCTGCTGCACCATGCCCGACAAGTCCCAGTCCGGGTTGTACTGGTCGCTGACCTGGTGGTAGTCCTGCTTGAACGCGACCATGCGCGCGCGCGAGGCGTCCGGATGGGTCGCGAACTCGAACGAGCCGTCGCCGGAAAACACCGCCGAGCCGACGTTAAATGCCGGCACACCGGCCTTGGCGAACATGAAGTGGTCGGCGCGGAAGTAGGCGCCGCCGAGATCCGGCACCGTCGGCGCCAGGCGCAGGCCCATGCGCCTGGCCACTTGCGCGGCGCTGGCGTGCAGGCTGCTGCGTTCACTGCCGGCCACGCCCATGTCGCGCGTCTTGCCGACAAAATTCATGCTGTCGAGGTTCAGGTCCGCCGCCGTCTTCGCCAGTGGCCATAGCGGGCTGCGCACGTACGCGAGTGCGCCGAGCAGGCCTTGCTCCTCGGCGCAAGGCCACAGGAAGATTTGCGTGCGCCGTGCCGGCTTGGCCAGCGCCGCTTGCGCCATCGCCAGCAGCGCTGCCGAGCCGGACGCGTTGTCGATCGCGCCGTTCCAGATGTGGTCCGGTTTGCCGTCCGCCGTGCCGATCCCGAGGTGATCCCAATGCGCAGAATAGATCACCGCCTGGTCCTTCAGCGCCGGATCCGTGCCCGGCACCAGGCCGGCGACGTTGAACTGCTCGACCTGCCGGATCGTGCTGTCGACCGCGGCGCGCGCCTGGACCCCAAGCTCGACTGGCTTGAAGCCGCGCATCTCGGCCTGCGCGCGCAGCGTGTCGAGGTCTTTGCCGGCGGCGGCGAACAAGGCGCGGGCGGCGTCTTCATGAATCCATCCCTGCAGCGCGTTGCCGGCGCCGGCCAGCTGGAAGCGCTCGTGGCTGAAACTGGTGGCCGGCACGCTCCACGGATACGATGCCGATTCGGTCGTGTGGATCAGCAGGATGCCGGCCGCGCCCTGGCGCACCGCCTCTTCGTACTTGTACATCCAGCGGCCGTAATAAGTCAGCGATTTGCCGCCGAAACGGGTCGGCTCGCCGGCGGTCGGGCGCGGATCGTTGACCATCACGATCAACAGTTTGCCCTTGACGTCGACGCCGCTGAAGTCATTCCACCGCTCGTCGGCGCCATCGATGCCGTAGCCGGCGAAGACCACCGGCGCGTCGAAGCGCACCGCGGCCGTGCCCTTGGCGTTACCGAGCAGGATGTCGCGTCCCAGCACCGGCGCCAGCACCTTGCCGCCTGCCTCGAAACGCACCGCGCTGGTCGGCAGCGTCGTCGTCCCTACCAATTGCACCGATTGCCGGTAACCCTTGCCGGCCGCGGGCTTCAGGCCGATCGCCGCCGCCTGCGTTTCCAGGTAGCGCACGGCCAGTTCGCCGCCGCGCTGGCCGGTGCCGCGTCCTTCCAGCAGGTCGTCGGCGAGGAACGAAAGGTGGGCGCGCAGCGTGGCCTCGGCGACCACCGGCTGCGCCAGTGCATTCAGGCTCGCCAGCGCAAGGCAGGCGGCAATCAAAGGGAAACGGTGCATCGATGCTCCAGGTGAAAGCGCGTCGTTCGGGCGCCCGTGATTTGTCGTGACCAACGCAGCGGCGCCGCTGTCGGTTTGAAACGCTGGTGTCAGGTCTGACATTCGGACATTTCTAAACAAAATGTACGAATGTCAGACCTGACACCAGAACTGCTTGAACTAAATGTACGAATGTCAGACCTGACACCGGAACTGCGACTTAGAACTGTTCGTCGGGCCGCAGGTAGCGCCATTGCCCGACCGGCAAATCGCCCAGCTTGACCTTGCCGATGCGGACGCGCTTGAGGCCAATGACCTTCAGCCCGACCATGTCGCACATGCGGCGGATCTGGCGCTTCTTCCCCTCGCGCAGCGTGAAGCTGAGCTGGTCGTCGTTCTGCCAGCGCACCTTCGCCGGCAGCAGCGCCTTGCCGTCCATCCAAAGGCCGAAGCACAGCTTCTTCAGGTCCGAATCGGGCAGGGTGCCCGGCTTGGTGTACTGGACGCGCACCAGGTATTCCTTCTCGATCGCGGTGTCCTGGCCGATCAAGGTCTTGGCCACGCGGCCGTCCTGGGTCAGCACCAAGAGGCCCACCGAATCGATGTCGAGCCGACCGGCCGGCACCAGCGAGCGCAATTGGGTCGGGTGGAACTGCTCCGGCGACGGGTCGTCCGGCCAGCGGTTCTCGGCCTTGATCAGCGCGATCGCCGGCGTGTAGCCGTCTTCGGCCTGGCCGCTGACGTAGCCCATCGGCTTGTTGATCAATACCGTGACGCGCTTGGACTGCTCGGCGGCGGCCTGGCGCTCGACCGTGATCTTCTGATCGGGCATGACCTTGCTGCCCAGTTCGGACACCACCTGGCCGTCAACCCGCACCCAGCCGCGGGCGATCCATTCATCGGCTTCGCGGCGCGAGCACAGCCCGAGTTCGGACATGCGTTTGGAGAGGCGTAACAGTTCACTCATTGGTTCGGTCGTCTTTTCTTAAACTTAAACTTTAAACTTTTAATGCGTCCAGCAGCGCCGTTTCGAGCTGGATCTGGTTGCGTTGGCTGGAGAGCACGGCGCCGTCGACCAAAAACACGTCCTCGACGCGCTCGCCGAGCGTCATGATCTTGGCGGTGTGCAGGTTGATGCGGTAGCGCGTCAGTACATTGGCGATCGAGTACAGCAGGCCGGTGCGGTCGTTGGCCGAAATCGACAGCAGGTAGTGCTGGCCGCGCTCGTCGGGCCGCAGGTCGACCGTCGGCGTGATCGGGAAGGTGCGCGACAGGCGCGACAAGCGCCCGTGCGATGGCGCCGGCAGCGGCCCCTGCGACGTCAGCAGCTCGCAGATTTCGTGCTCGATCAGGTTGATGATGTCGCGGTAGCTCTTGGCGAAATTCTGCTCGGTGACCATGAAGGTGTCGAGCGCGTAGCCGTTGCGCGTGGTGTGGATCTTGGCGTCGAGGATGCTGAAGTTCTTGCGGTCGAAATAGCTGCAGATGCGCGCGAACAGGTCCGGCTGGTCCTTGATGTAGACGGCCACCTGCAGGCCTTCGCCGATCGGCGCCAGGCGACACTTGATGACGGGCTTTTGCGCGTCGATGCGGTCGTACAGCGCGCGCGTCTGCCAGGCGATGTCGGCGGCGTCGTGGCGCAGGAACCAGGCCACGTCGAGCTGGTTCCACAGCGCTTCGTGCGCGTTCTCGGGCAGGCCCCACAGCCGCAGCATCGCGCGCGCCTCGTCCTGGCGGTTCTTCAGTTCGCGGTCGGCCGAATGCGGCTCGCCGCCCAATACCCGCAAGGTCACTCGGTACAGGTCTTCGAGCAGCTTGGCCTTCCACGCATTCCACACCTTCGGGCTGGTGCCGCGAATGTCGGCCACCGTCAGCAGGTACAGCGCCGTCAGGTGGCGCTCGTCGCCGACCACTCTGGCGAACGCGGAGATGACGTCCGGGTCGGACAAGTCCTGCTTTTGCGCCACCTGCGACATCGTCAGGTGCTGCTCGACCATGAAGGTCACCAGTTCGGTGTCTTCTTCCTTGATGCCGTGTTCTTCGCAGAACTGGCGCGCGTCGGCGATGCCGAGCTTGGAATGATCGCCGCCACGCCCCTTGGCGATATCGTGGAACAGCGCCGCCACGTACAACAGCCACGGGTCGCGGAAGTTGGCAATCAGCTGGCTGCAGAACGGGTATTCGTGCGCGTGCTCGCTCATCGTGAAGCGGCGCATGTTACGCACCACCATCATGATGTGCTGGTCGACGGTATAGACGTGGAACAGGTCGTGCTGCATCTGGCCGACAATGCGGCGAAACACCGGCAGGTAGCGACCGAGGATGCTCATGTCGTTCATGCGCCGCAGCGCGTGCACCAGCCCGACCGGCGCCTGCAGGATGCGTAAAAACAGCGCGCGGTTGACCGGGTCGGCGCGAAAGGCCGCGTCGATGCGGTCGCGCGCGTGCCACAGCGCGCGGATGGTGCGCGCCGTCATGCCCTTGATGTCGGGGCGCTCGGTCATGACGACGAAGATCGCCAGCATCGACGACGGATGCTTTTCGAACGTGTCGTCGTCGCGGATGTCGATGAAGCTGCTGACGGCGTTGAAGTAGTCGTCGATGATGACCGCTTCGGACGGCTGCGGAAACAGCTGCGCCTCGATGTTTTGCAGCAGGATCGTGTTGAGCTGGGTGACCGCCTTGGCAGCCCAGTAGTAGCGCTGCATCAGGAATTCGCTGGCGCGGCGCGCGTTCGGCCCGGCGCCGCTGTCCTTCAGCCCGAGCGAGCGGGCGATCGCGTCCTGCACGTCGAACACCAGCCGGTCTTCGCGCCGGTTGGTATGCAGGTGCAATCGCACGCGGATGTCCTTGAAGGCGCGCTCCTTTTCCATCAGCGCGCGCGCTTCGGTCTGGGTGATCAGGCCGCGCGTGGCGAGCTGGCCGAACGAGCTGGCAAGACCTGCCGCCTTGGCCACCCACAGGATCACCTGCAGGTCGCGCAGGCCGCCCGGGCTCTCCTTGCAGTTCGGCTCGAGCGAGAAAGCGGTGTCCTCGTACTTGGCGTGGCGCAGGCGCATCTCGGCCGTCTTGGCCTGGAAAAAAGCCTGCGGATCCATCGCTGCCTGGTAGCGCTCGTGCAACTGGTCGAACACGGCGCTGTCGCCGGCCACCAGGCGCGCTTCGAGCAGGCTTGTTTGCACCGTGATGTCGGCCTGCGACTCGGTCATGCATTCGTCGACGGTGCGGATGCTGCTGCCGATCTCCAGGCCCAGGTCCCACAGCAGCTGCACCAGTTCTTCGAGCTTGCCGCGGGTGATGGCGTCGGCCGGCTCGGACAGCAAGATGAGCAGGTCAACGTCGGAGTAGGGGAACAGTTCGCCGCGCCCGTAGCCGCCGACGCCGACCAGCGCGCTGGTGGCCGGCAGGCCGGCCTCGCTCCACGCCACGGTGAGCACCGCGTCTACGCTCTGGCGCAACCCGCGCAGCAGCTTTTCCGGCTTGCCGTCTTCATGGAAGGCGGCCGTCAGCAGCGCGCGGTCGGCCTTGAGCTGCTGCTTGAGCTGGTCGCGCGTGTGGGCTTTGCGTTCGGCGGCCGGCATTGGCTTACGCCGCTACCGCGGGCGCCTGCTTGGCAACGATGGCCGGCGGCGGCGGGGTGCCGGCCGAGGTGGTCAGCACTTCATAGCCGGTTTCGGTCACCAGCACGGTGTGCTCCCATTGCGCCGACAGGCTGCGGTCCTTGGTCTTGATGGTCCAGCCGTCGCCCATTTCGCGAATGTCGCGCCGGCCGGCGTTGATCATCGGCTCGATCGTGAAGATCATGCCCGCTTCCAGACGTTCGAGCGTGCCCGGTTTGCCGTAGTGGAGAACCTGCGGCTCTTCGTGGAACACGGTGCCGATGCCGTGGCCGCAAAATTCGCGTACCACGCTGTAGCCGTGCTTTTCGGCGTGCTGCTGGATCACGTGGCCGATGTCGCCAAGATGGGCGCCCGGCTTGACCTTGGAGATGCCGAGCCACATGCATTCGTAGGTCACTTCCGACAGGCGGCGCGAGAGGATCGACGGCTCGCCGATGAAGAACATGCGGCTGTTGTCGCCATGGAAGCCATCCTTGATGACGGTGATGTCGAGGTTGACGACGTCGCCGTTCTTCAGCACCTTGTCGCCCGGAATGCCGTGGCAGATGACGTCGTTGACCGACGTGCAGATCGCTTTCGGGTAAGGCGTGTAGCCGGGCGGGCAATAGTTCAGCGGCGCCGGGATCGAGCCTTGCACGTTGGTCATGTATTCGTGGCACAGGCGGTCGAGTTCGCCAGTGGTGACGCCAGGCTTGACGAACGGAGTGATGTAGTCGAGCACTTCGGCGCCGAGCCGGCCCGCCACGCGCATGCCGGCGATTTCTTCGGGGGTCTTGATGGAGATGGAGGACATAGATTTCACAATCGACAAATGAGTATGTGCGCATCGCGGAACATTTATGACGCGCGCGGATAGTTCTCATTATAAGGGATGTCGATATCTTCCGATGATGGGTGTCCGTAAAACTAAGTTCCCAGGCTTCGCCAAGCTAGTAGAGGGTGCTATTCTGGCATGCTTGCCTTTTTGCTCAGCCGTAGGATGGGAATTGGAATGTACGCTCAAGTTACCGTCACGGCAGCCTACGACCAGGCAGTGCGTCGCCGGGCGTTGCGCGCGCAAATGGGCGCTAATGAGGTTGCGCCGATGTTCGCCTTGATGCGCACCCGTTTCGCCAAGAAAGCCGAGGAGATGGCGGCGACTGTTGTTGCGGCGCAGGCGTTACGGGACGCCGCTGTAATTCTGTACTTCTTCGACGGGCCCGATACGATCACCATATATATTAGTGCGCCCGCGATGGCAGAACTGAAGACGCAATCGCGCCGAGTGATCCGCCAGTTGCTGCCTTTGCTAAAAAGAGGAAAAGGTCGTCAAGGTGAATATTCTGGCGGAAGGCGAGCTTGGTATCGATAGTCTTATCTTGAATGGGTCAAGAGTTTCCCTGCTTCGCCAGCTCATCAGCGTTGCGGGTGAGAAATGGATCAGTAAGCTGCTGGTGCCGACAATAATTTTTGGCCTGACTTCCAAGCTGCTCGCGGGAACTGCTGCGGTGAATTCGGCGCTCTACGGGTTTGTTGCGGCGTTCATCTCGTTTCTCGTGGAAGTGGCACTTTTCATCTATCATGGAGATGAGTGGAAGTGGGAGGAGGCGCCATGAATGATTTTACTCATCCGGACTCGGCACGCTGGGCCGGCCGGTTGCTTACCAGGTCCGAGCGCGATTTGGTCGCGACACTGTCTGAGGTGCTTCCCGCCCCATTTGTCTGGGCGGGGGAGCCGGACGTGATAAGCGTCGTTTCTCCTGGTCAAGACGATCTCTTCAAATATCGTCCAGCGTTTCTCATCCGCAACCAGCAAACCGGTCGTGTCCTCGCTATCGAACTCAGCACCCCCCCCGGGGATGTCGCGGGCCAACCTGATGAAGTTGAAAATGATCAGCGATGCCTATCGAACATCGGGTGATCAATTCCTGTTGATCTTGAATGGCGAGCGTGACGCTCATCCTGCGCGAATCCTGAGTTGCGATGGGGTTCGTACGGCCTGGGTTGGCGACGGCAGCAACACCACGCCGATTTCGGCGATTCGAGACGCCCTTACAGCGGAGTCTTGAATTAAGGTGCCAAATGGGTTAGAATCTCGGGTTGCTTGATCTGGTTTTTCGAGCAAAGAAGTAAATCAACAGCAAATTATTGTTAAATCGCGAGTCCGGTCGCAAAGGGTGCCTGAATGGTGACTGACCGGATTCCAGACCCAACCCTGGAGAAATACATGTCCGTAACAATGCGTGAAATGCTGGAAGCCGGTGTCCACTTCGGTCACCAAACCCGTTTTTGGAACCCAAAAATGGCGCCGTTCATCTTCGGCCACCGCAACAAGATCCACATCATCAACCTCGAAAAGACGATGGCGATGTATCAGGAAGCAATGAAGACCGTCAAGCAGGTTGCCAGCTCGCGCGGCACCATCCTGATGGTCGGCACCAAGCGCCAGGCGCGCGACATCATCGCCGCTGAAGCCCAGCGCGCCGGTGTCCCTTACGTCGACCAGCGCTGGCTCGGCGGCATGCTGACCAACTTCAAGACCATCAAGACCTCGATCAAGCGCCTGAAGGACATGGAAGCCCAGATCGAAGACGGTTCGGTCGAGAAGCTGTCGAAAAAAGAAGGCCTGATGTTTGAACGCGAAATGATCAAGCTGCAAAAGTCCATCGGCGGCATCAAGGACATGGGCGGCGTTCCTGACGCAATCTTCGTCGTCGACGTCGGCTACCACAAGGGCGCCATCACCGAAGCGGGCAAGCTGGGCATCCCGGTCATCGGCATCGTCGATACCAACCACTCGCCAGAAGGCGTCACCCACATCATCCCGGGTAACGACGACTCGTCGAAAGCGATCATGCTGTACGCCCGCGGCGTCGCTGATGCAATCATCGAAGGCCGCGCCAGCGCGACCAACGAAGTGGCCGACATGGTCAAAGCTTCCGGCGGCGACGAATTCGTCGAAGTGTCCGAGCAGGCGTAATAATGACAGCGGCGCTGCTAGCGCCGCATCATCGAAAAAAGGGTGGCATCGAGCTCACCCTTTTTTTTAAACAGAATATGCATCACGCGCGGCGCCCGAGCGGCGCCCCACTCGAATTGACTAATTAGGAGAAACACATGGCAGCGATTACAGCAGCGATGGTAGGCGAACTGCGCGGCAAGACCGACGCACCGATGATGGAATGCAAAAAAGCACTGACCGAAGCCGACGGCGACATGGGTCGTGCGGAAGAAATCCTGCGCGTCAAGCTTGGCGGCAAGGCCTCGAAGGCGTCGTCGCGCATCACCGCCGAAGGCGTGGTCGTGGCTTACATCGCCGGCAACATCGGCGCGCTGCTGGAAATTAACAGCGAAACCGACTTCGTCGCCAAGAACGACGATTTCCTGGCGCTGGCCAACAACGCCGCCAAGCTGGTCGCGGAAAACAACCCGGCCGATGTCGCCGCGCTGCTGGCCCTGCCGCTCGACGGCAAGACGCTCGACGACGTGCGCGCCGCACTGATCGGCAAAATCGGGGAGAATATGTCGATCCGCCGTTTCCAGCGTTTCGAAACCACCGGCAAGCTCGCTTCGTACCTGCATAACTCGCGCATCGGCGTGATCGTCGAATTCGACGGCGCCGACGAGCAGATCGGCAAGGACATCGCCATGCACATCGCCGCAATGAAGCCAGTGTCGCTGTCGTCGGACCAGGTGCCTGCCGAAATGATCGAGAAAGAGCGTTCGGTCGCCGCCCTGAAAGCACAGGAAGATGCCGACAAGGCTGCCGCTGAAGGCAAGCCGGCGCAGTCGCCGGAAATCCTGGCCAAGCGCCTCGAAGGTTCGGTCCAGAAGTACCTGAAGGAAGTGTCGCTGCTGAACCAGCCGTTCGTCAAGAACGACAAGCAGTCGGTCGAGCAGACCCTGAAGGCGGCCAACACCACCGTCAAGTCGTTCACGATGTATGTGGTCGGCGAAGGCATCGAGAAGAAGCAGGACGACTTCGCCGCTGAAGTTGCAGCGCAAATGGCTGCCTCGAAGCAGTAAGTTGACAAGCGGGCCGGAAGGCCCGTTTTCTTAACTGAAGTAAAATTCTCCACCGGCCCGCGCGCGGGGCGGTGCGACTGCCGGGCGGCCCACCAGGCTGCCACGGGCAAGTCAGAACCGAATAAACCGTCACTCAGGAGCCTCTACATGACCAAACCAGCCTACAAACGCGTACTCCTCAAATTGTCTGGCGAAGCACTGATGGGCGATGATCCTTACGGTATCAACCGCGCCACCATCGAGCGCATGGTCGCCGATGTGGCGGAAGTGGCGAAGGCGGGCGTGGAACTGGCGGTCGTCATCGGCGGTGGCAACATCTTCCGCGGCGTCGCGCCCGGCGCCCAGGGCATGGACCGCGCCACCGCCGACTACATGGGCATGCTGGCCACCGTGATGAACGCGCTGGCCCTGGCCGACGCCATGCGCCACGCCGGCATTACCGCGCGCGTGATGTCGGCGATCGGCATCGACCAGGTCGTCGAGCCGTACGTGCGGCCGAAGGCGCTGCAGTACCTGGAAGAGGGCAAGGTCGTCGTGTTTGCCGCCGGCACCGGCAACCCGTTCTTTACCACCGATACCGCGGCCGCGCTGCGCGGCGCCGAAATGAGCGCCGAGATCGTGCTCAAGGCAACCAAGGTCGATGGCGTATATACTGCCGATCCACAGAAGGACCCGCACGCCACGCGCTACGAATCGATCACGTTCGATGAGGCAATCTCGAAGCACCTGCAGGTGATGGACGCCACCGCGTTCGCCCTGTGCCGCGACCAGAAACTGCCGATCAAGGTGTTCTCCATCGTCAAGCCGGGCGCGCTGATGCGCGTCATCATGGGCGAGGATGAAGGAACGCTGGTTCACGTGTAAAATAACGCAATACTTAAAAGCAACAATTCCAAAAGATACAGGAGAGCAGCATGACAATCGCTGACATCAAGAAAAACGCGCAAGAGCGCATGAGCAAATCGATCGAAACCTTGCGCGCCGACCTGGCCAAGGTCCGCACCGGCCGCGCCCACACCGGCATTCTCGACCACATCACCGTCGATTACTACGGTTCGCCGACGGCGCTCAGCCAGGTCGCCAACATCACCCTGATCGACGCCCGCACCATTGGCGTGGCGCCGTTCGAAAAGAAGATGGCCGCCGCCATCGAGCGCGCCATCCGCGACTCGGACCTGGGCCTGAATCCGTCGTCCCAAGGCGAGCAGATCCGCGTGCCGACGCCGATGCTGACCGAAGAGCGCCGCAAGGAAATGGTCAAGCTGGTCAAGAACGAGGCGGAAGACGCCAAGATCGCGATCCGCAACATCCGCCGCGACGGCAACGAGCAAGTCAAGAAGCTGGTCAAGGACAAGCTGGCGTCGGAAGACGACGAGCGCCGCGCCACCGACGAGATCCAGAAGCTGACCGACAAGTTCATCAGCGACGTCGACCGCATGGTTGTCGACAAGGAAAAAGAAGTGCTGACGGTATAGATCGACGGTATTGATGCTCAACTACAGTCTGGATTTATGATCTTTAAGAGTTCGACGACAGCGGTACCCGAAGTTGCCGCGGTACCGCGCCATGTCGCCATCATCATGGACGGCAACGGCCGCTGGGCCACCAAGCGACTGTTGCCGCGTGTTGCCGGCCACGTCAAGGGCGTCGAGGCGGTGCGCGGCTGCGTCGAGTCGTGCGTTGAGCGCGGCATCGAATACCTGACCCTGTTCGCCTTTTCGTCCGAAAACTGGCGCCGCCCCGAAGAAGAAGTGTCGCTGCTGATGCGCCTGTTCGTCACCGCGCTCGAGCGCGAAGTGTCGAAGATGCACGCCAACGACATCCGCCTGAAGGTGGTCGGCGACCTGTCGCGCTTCGACGTCAAGCTGCGCGACATGATCGCCAACGCCGAGCGGCGCACCGCCAACAACAGCCGCCTGACGCTGACCATCTGCGCCAACTATGGCGGGCGCTGGGACATCATGCAGGCGACCAACAAGATGGTGGCGGCCAACCCGGGCGTGACTGAATTTACCGAAGCGCAGCTGGCCGCGCACCTGGCGATGGCCTACGCGCCGGAGCCGGACCTGTTCATCCGCACCGGCGGCGAAGAGCGCATCTCGAACTTCCTGCTGTGGCAGCTGGCCTACTCGGAACTGTATTTCACCGACACGTTCTGGCCCGACTTTTCAATCGAATCGCTCGACATGGCGATCGCCTCTTATCAGAGCCGGGAACGGCGCTTTGGCCGCACCGGCGACCAACTCGCCGAAAAGAAGACCTAATGCTCAAAACCCGGATCATCACCGCAATCGTCCTGCTGGCGGTATTGCTGCCGGTGCTGTACTTTAATAATGCTATCGCCTTTGCCGTCCTCGTCACGCTGTTTTTCGGCGCCGCGATCTGGGAAGGCTTCCGCCTGTTCAACCCGGCCTCGAAAAACGCGCTGGTCATCAGCATGTTCTGGGCGGCGGCGTTCTGCTACACCTTCTTTTACGCCGAGCAGCGCCAGGCCACGTTCTGGTTCGTCATCAGCGTCATGGTCTGGCTGCTGCGGCTGGTGCCGTCGCTGAAGATCGGCCTGCCGGCGATTGACAGCGGCGGCAACACCTTGCTGAGCATGACATACGCGGTCGCCATCGTCGCCTGCTTTGCCGCCATCGTGGTGCTGTACCGCCATTCGCCTTTGTTCCTGCTGTCGGTGATGGTGCTGGTGTGGATTGCCGACATCGGCGCCTACGCCGCCGGCCGCACGTTCGGCAAGCGCAAGCTGGCGCCGACCATTTCGCCGGGCAAGTCGTGGGAAGGCGCCATCGGCGGCGCCATCGCTGTCGTGCTGCTGGCGAGCTTGTCGGTGCTGTTCGGCGGCGCGGCGCTGGCCGACACCTTCGCCGTGCGCGTGCAGGCGAGCCTTGGCTGGGCCGCGCTGACGGCTATACTGCTGTTGATCGCTGCCGCCAGCGTCGTCGGCGACCTGTTCGAATCGCAACTGAAGCGCCGCGCCGGCGCCAAGGACAGCAGCAAGCTGCTGCCTGGCCATGGCGGGGTGCTCGACCGGATCGACGCCCTGATTCCCGTATTGCCGCTGGCTGCCCTGATCGACACCTGGCTTTGAGAGAGTTTCATGCAATTTATTACCATCCTAGGCGCCACCGGTTCGATCGGTGTGTCGACCCTCGACGTCCTCGCGCGCCACCCCGATAAATACCAGGTCTACGCGCTGACGGCGCACAGCAAGGTCGACGAACTGGCCGCGCAGTGCGCGCAGTTCCGCCCGCAGCGCGCCGTGGTCGGCAGCGCCGCAGCGGCAGAGCAGCTCGCCACGCTGCTGCGCGCGCGAGATGTGCGCGTCGACGTCAGCTGGGGCGAACAGGCGCTGTGCGACGTCGCCGCCGCCGCCGGCACCGACACCGTGATGGCCGCCATCGTCGGCGCCGCCGGTCTGGCGCCGGTGCTGGCCGCCGCCCACGCCGGCAAGAAGATCCTGCTGGCCAACAAGGAAGCGCTGGTGATGTCCGGCCAGCTGTTCATGGATGCGGTGCACCAGCACGGCGCCACCTTGCTGCCGATCGACAGCGAGCACAATGCCATCTTCCAGTCGCTGCCGCAGTCGTACGCGCGCTCGCCGCAAGGCGCCGGCGTGGCCAAGATTTTGCTGACCGCGTCCGGCGGGCCGTTTCTCACGCGCGCCGTCGATACGCTCGAAGGCGTCACCCCGGAGCAGGCCTGCAAGCACCCGAACTGGGTCATGGGCCGCAAGATATCGGTC
Organism: Massilia eurypsychrophila; assembly: GCF_002760655.1. Classification (GTDB taxonomy): domain Bacteria; phylum Pseudomonadota; class Gammaproteobacteria; order Burkholderiales; family Burkholderiaceae_D; genus JAFCUW01. The sequence goes on from NZ_PDOC01000003.1 coordinate 390,693, forward strand.
GATTCGGCCACCATGATGAACAAGGGCCTCGAAGTGATCGAGGCGCACTGGCTGTTCGGCGCCCCGGCCGCGCAGATCGAGGTGGTGATCCACCCGCAAAGCGTGATCCACTCGATGGTGTCGTACGTCGACGGCTCGGTGCTGGCGCAATTGGGCAACCCCGACATGCGCACGCCCATTGCCCACGCGCTGGCGTACCCGGAGCGAATCGACTCCGGCGTCGCCCAGCTCGACCTGACCACCATCGGCACGCTGCAGTTCGAGAAGCCCGATTTCGCCCGCTTTCCGTGCCTGGCGCTGGCGTTCGAGGCGCTTGAAGCCGGCGGCACCGCGCCGGCGCTGCTCAATGCCGCCAACGAAGTGGCGGTCGACGCTTTCCTCGACAAGCGCATCGGCTTTCGCGATATCGACCGCGTGATCGCCCGCGTGATGCACGAAAACGCGCACGGCGCGGCCAGCAGCATCGAGGCGGTGATGGCGCAGGACGCGCTGGCGCGCAGCGCCGCCGGCGCCATCGTGGCGGGACTGGCGCGATGAACTTCATCACCACCGTGCTGGCCTTCCTGCTCGCGCTCGGGCCGCTGATCATCTTCCACGAGCTTGGCCACTATGCGGTGGCGCGCCTGTGCGGCGTGAAGGTGCTGCGCTTTTCGGTCGGCATGGGCAAGGTCGTGTGGTCGCGCCGTTTCGGCCCCGACCAGACCGAATGGGCGGTGTCGGCGCTGCCGCTGGGCGGCTACGTCAAGATGCTCGACGCGCGCGAAACGCCCGGCGTCGAGATCGACCCGGCCGACCTGAAACGCGAATTTACTAGCCAGAGCGTATGGCGCCGCATCGCCATCGTCGCCGCCGGCCCGCTGGCCAACTTCATCCTCGCGATCGCATTGCTGGCGGCGCTGGCGATGGCCGGCACCAGCGAGCCGTCGACCCGCGTGCGCGCCGCCGCCGAAACGAGCGCTGCTTACCAGGCGGGCCTTCGCGGCGGCGAGAAAGTCGTCGCCGTCAACGGCACGCCGGTGGCCAGCTGGCCCGAGATGCGCTGGGAGATCCTGCAGGCGATCGTCGACAAGCGCGACGCGCGCCTCGACGTCGCCCAGCCGCAGGGCGGCCAGTTCGCCGCCATCTTGCCGGCCTCCAAACTGGCGGCCCTGAACGTCGAGAGCGACGTGATGGCCGCGCTGGGGCTCGAAATGGCGCTGACGCGCCCGGTCATCGAGCAGGTCATCGCCGGCGGCCCGGGCGAGCGCGCCGGCCTGCAGACGGGCGACGTCATCGCCACCGTCGACGGCAAGCCGGTCGCCGACGGCATGGCCCTGATCGCCGCGGTGCGCGCCTCGCAGGGGCGGCCACTGGCGCTGGCCGGCGAGCGCGGCGCCGGCGGCTTCGCCGTCACGGTGGCGCCGGTGTTCGACCAGAAAGCGAAAGTGTGGGCGATCCGCGTGGCCACCAGCATGATCGAGCGGGTGACCATTACCGCCGGCCCGCTCGAAGCGGTCGCGAAGGGCGCGCGCAAGACCTGGGACACCAGTGTGCTGAGCCTGAAAATGATCGGCAAGATGATCACCGGCGAAGTGTCGCTCAAAAACGTGACCGGCCCGATCACCATCGCCGACTATGCCGGCCAGACCGCGCGCCTGGGTCCCGAGGTGTTTTTGGGCTTTATCGCCTTCGTCAGCATCAGTCTTGGCGTGATGAATCTGTTACCAATTCCGATGCTGGATGGCGGCCATTTGCTGTATTATTCGCTGGAAGTTTTGACCGGCCGTCCCTTGCCCGAGCGGATCGGGGCATATGCACAGCGCGCCGGCATGGGCCTGCTGGCCTTGCTGATGGCGCTCGCGGTATTCAACGACCTCGCCCGGCTCCTGTAGTTACGGTCGTTCCCGACCATGATTTTGTCCATGATTGAACATTGATTTAGCCAATGAAATTACACTCAGATCGTTTTGCCCTGCCTTTCTTTCGCCGCAGCCTGATCGGCGCCGCCGCCCTGGCCATGTGCGCCGGCCATGCATATGCAGTCGCTCCATTCGTGGTCAAGGACATTCGCGTCGAAGGCATCCAGCGCACCGAAGCCGGCACCGTGTTTAGCTACCTGCCGGTGCGGGTCGGCGAGACGTTCGACGACGAGAAGAGCATCACCGCCATCAAGGCGCTGTACGCCACCGGTTTTTTCAAGGACGTTCGCCTCGAAGTCGATAACGGCGTGCTGGTGGTGATGGTCGAAGAGCGGCCTGCCATCTCCACGGTCGACTTCACCGGCACCAAGGAATTTGAAAAGGACGTGCTGGTCAAGGCGCTGAGAGAAATCGGCGTCGGCGAGACCAAGACGTTCGACAAGTCGTCGGTCGACCGCGCCGAGCAGGAGCTCAAGCGCCAGTACCTGTCGCACGGCCTGTACGGCGTCAAGATCACCACCACCGTCACGCCGATCGAGCGTAACCGCGTCACCGTCGTCTTCAACGTCGACGAGGGCGACATCGCCCGCATCAAGGGCATCAACATCGTCGGCAACAACTCGTTCTCCGACAAGGAACTGCGCGCAATCATGGCGCTGAACACGAGCGGCTGGTTCACCTGGTATTCGAAGGCCGACCAGTACTCGAAGACCAAGCTGACCGGCGACATCGAGTCGCTCAAGTCGTTCTACCTGAACCGCGGCTACCTCGAGGTCAATATCGAATCGACCCAGGTGTCAATCACGCCCGACAAGAAGGACATCTTCCTGACGGTGAATATCTCCGAAGGCGTCAAGTACACCGTCGCCGACGTCAAGCTCGAAGGCGAGATGTTTGGCCGCGAAGATGAACTCAAGTCGCTGATCGTGCTCAAACCCGGCGCGACCTATTCGGGCGAGCTGCTCACCCTCAGCAACAAGCGCATCTCGGACCGCCTCGGCACCTTCGGCTACGCTTTTGCCAACGTCAACGCCAATCCTGAGCTGAACCGGGAAAAGCGCGAAGTGCGCTTCACCTTCTTCATCGATCCGGGCAAGCGCGCCTACGTGCGCCACATGAACATCGCCGGCAACACCACCACGCGCGACGAAGTGATCCGCCGCGAGTTCCGCCAGTTCGAGTCGTCCTGGTACGACGGCAACAAGATCAAGGCATCGCGCGACCGCGTCGACCGACTGGGCTTCTTCAAGGACGTCACCATCGACACGCCGGAAGCGCAGGGTACGTCCGACCAGGTCGACGTCAACCTGACGGTAGTCGAGAAGCCGACCGGTAACTTCATGATCGGCGGCGCGTTCTCGCAGTCGGAAAAGTTCACCTTCACCGCGGCGATCCAGCAGGCCAACTTCGCCGGCAGCGGCAACACCGTCGGCATCGAGCTCAATACCAGCCGCTACCAGCGCACGATCGCGTTCTCGCACACCAATCCTTATTTTACCGACGACGGCGTGTCGCGCTCGTTCGAGATCTACCACCGCACCACCCAGCCGCCGGCGCTCAACACCGGCAGCTTCACGGTCAAGCAGACCGGTGGCCGGATGAGCTTCGGCGTGCCATTTTCGGAAACCGACACCGTCTTCTTCGGCGCCGGCCTCGAGCGCACCAGCATCACCACCGACGAGTCGAGCCCGACCCGCTACAAGGATTACGTGAAATCGTTTACCGGCATCGCCAGCGGCATCGGCACGGCCGACACGAATGCGTTCCCGCTGACGGCTGCCTGGCAGCGCGACAGCCGCGACAGCGCGATCACGCCGACGACCGGGCGCTTCCAGCGCGCCAACCTCGAGCTCGATCTGTTCGGCAACTCGAAATACTACCGCGCCGTCTACGAGCAGCAGTGGTACCGTCCGCTGTCGCGCCTGGTCACGTTGGCGCTGAAGGGCGAGATCGACTACGGCCACGGCCTGCGCGGCACCAACTATCCGGTCTTCAAGAACTTCTACGGCGGCGGCATCGGTTCGGTGCGCGGCTACCTCAGTTCCTCGCTCGGCGTGGTCGACCCGTTCTCGGGCGACGCGCTCGGCGGCGCCAAGCGGATCATCGGCAATGCCGAACTGCAGCTGCCGTTCCCGGGCGGCGGACCTGACCGCAGCCTGCGCTGGTTTGGCTTCCTCGACGGCGGTCAGGTCTACCAGGAGGGCCAGAAGATCCGCGCCAACGAGCTGCGCTTTTCGGCCGGCCTGGGCGTGTCCTGGATTTCGCCGGTGGGCCCGCTGAAGTTGAGTTATGCTAAGCCCCTGAACGCGAAGCCGGGCGACCGCCTGGAGCGCTTCCAGTTCCAGATGGGTACCGGTTTCTGATCGATGTGCCTGAACACTGTCCAGAATGCGGAGAATTAATTTGAAAAAGCTGACTGCCTCGCTGCCCAAGCTGCTGGCCATCGCGGCGCTATGCGCCGGCGCGACGGCGCAGGCGCAAACCACGCCGGGCGCGCCGAGCCGGATCGGGTTCGTCTTCACCGAGCGCCTGATGACCGAGTCGAAGCTGGCCAAGGCCGCCGACGCCAAGATCGAAGCCGAGTTTTCCAAGCGCCAGAAGGCGATCAAGGACATGCTGTCGCGCCTGAAAACGCTGTCGGAGAAGTTCGACGCCGACAACGCCAGCCTCGTCGAGCCGGAACGCACGCGCCGCTACCGCGAACTGGGCGAGCTGGAAAAAGACGTTCAGCGCACCCAGCGCGAGTACAACGAAGACCTGTTGCAGCGCAAGAGCGAAGAGCGCGCCAACATCGCGCAGAAGGCCTACAAGCTGATCGAACAGATCGCCGAGCAGGAACAGCTCGACGTGGTGCTGCAGGAGTCGGCCTGGTCCAGCCCGCGCATCGACATTACCGACAAGATCATCAAACTGCTGGACAAGTAGAACGGTGAGCATGCTTAACCAGCGCTGCGCCGCACTGGCGCTCTCACTTGGCTTGCTGGCGGCAGGCGCGGCCCAGGCGCAGGGCGGCCCGGGCCGCATCGCCGTCGTCACCACCGAGCGGCTGTACACCGATTCGAAGATGGCCAAGGCGGCCGACGCCCGCATCGCGGCCGAGTTTTCCAGTCGCGACAAGGCGAACCAGGAAATGCTGGCGCGGCTGAAGAAGCTGACCGGCAAATTCGAACTCGACGCGCCGGCGCTCTCCGACGTCGAGCGCACCCGCCGCGTGCGCGAAGTGCTCGACCTCGAAAAGGAAGTGCAGCGCAAGCAGTTCGCCTTCCGCGACGACCTGGAACACCGCCGCACCGAAGAGCGCGCGCGCATCGCCGATCGGGCCGCGGTCCTGATCAGCCAGGTCGCGCAGCGGGAAAAAATCGATATCGTGCTGATCCGCGACGTACTGTGGACACGGCCGGGCAACGACATCACCGACAAAATCATCAGGCAGCTCGACAAGTAGCGCCTGAACACAGCGAACGGACAACCAGAATGGGCACGCGACTAGGTGAATTGGTCGAACGCTTGGGCGGCCAGCTGGTGGGAGATCCGAACCTGGAAGTGACCGGGATCGCACCATTGGCCGACGCCACAGGCGCCGACATCAGCTTTCTGAGCAATAGCAAACTGCGCGCGCAGGCCGCGCACAGCGGCGCGGCCGCGCTGATCGTCTCGCCGGCCGACGACGACACGGTCGCCGCGACCTACCGCGGCGCGCGCATCGTCACCCCCAACCCGTACGTGTATTTCGCCCGCGCCGCGCAGTTCTTCGCCGCGCTCGTCGAGGTGCTGCCGGCGGCCGGCATCGATGCGTCGGCCAGCGTCGCCGCCGGCGCCAAGGTCGACCCGAGCGCGCACATCGGCCCGCAGGTGACAATCGAAGACGGCGCCGTCATCCACGCCGGCGCCATTGTCGGGGCCGGCAGCTTTGTCGGCCGCGGCGCCGTCATCGGCGAAGGCACGCGCCTGTTCGCCAACGCCACGTTCCATGCGCGCTGCCAGATCGGCAAGCGCGGCATCATCCATTCGGGCGCGGTGATCGGCACCGACGGCTTCGGCTTCGCCAACGAGAACGGCGTCTACATCAAGATTCCGCAGACCGGCCGCGTGATGATCGGCGACGACGTCGATATAGGCGCGAACACCTGCATCGACCGCGGCGCGCTGGCCGACACGATCATCGAAGACGGCGTCAAGCTCGACAACCAGATCCAGATCGGCCACAACTGCCACATCGGCGCGCACACGGCGATGGCCGGCTGCGTCGGCGTGGCCGGCAGCGCGAAGATCGGCAAATACTGCACCTTCGGCGGCGCGGCCATGGTGCTGGGCCACCTGACGATTGCCGACAAGGTGCATATCTCGTCGGGCAGCATGGTATCGCGCTCGATCCACGAGCCGGGCCAGTACACGGGATTTTATCCATTGGCGAAAAACGCCGACTGGGAAAAAAGTGCGGCAATCGTTCGCAATCTGGACGCCATGCGGGATAAAATCCGGGCGCTGGAAAAAACACTTAAAACGCTGACAGAACAAAAATGACCACTACCGAAAACAAGACCCTCGACATCTGCGCCATCAAGAAGCTGCTGCCGCACCGCTATCCCATGCTGCTGGTAGACCGCGTGCTGACGTGGGAAGCGAACAAGTCGATCACGGCGATCAAGAACGTCACCGCCAACGAGGAGTTCTTCAACGGCCACTTCCCGCACAAACCGGTGATGCCGGGCGTGTTGATGATCGAAGCGCTGGCGCAGACGGCGGCGATCCTGTCGTTCCTGACGATGGGCGTGACCCCCGACGAGAATTCGGTCGTCTACTTCGTCGGCATCGACAACGCCCGCTTCAAGCGCCCGGTCGGCCCCGGCGACCAGCTGAAGATGGATGTCGAGATCGTGCGCGTCTCGCGCGGCATCTGGAAGTACAAGGCGGTCGGCACGGTCGACGGCGCCGTCGCGCTTGAAGCGGACCTGATGTGCACCATCCGCTCCACCGACGACGCCAGCAAGGCGGCGGGGCAGTAGCATGGCACTGATCCATCCAAGCGCGATCGTCGACCCCAAGGCGCAGCTCGACAGTACGGTGGAAATCGGCGCCTATTCGATCGTCGGCGCCGACGTCAAGATCGGCGCGCGCACCGTCATCGGGCCGCACGTGGTGATCGAAGGACACACGACCATCGGCGAGGACAACAAGTTCTTCCAGTTCTCGTCGATCGGCGCCGCGCCGCAGGACAAGAAGTGGGCGGGCGAACCGACCCGGCTCGAAGTGGGCGACCGCAACACGGTGCGCGAATTTTGCACCTTCAACCTCGGCACCGCGCAGGACGCCGGCGTCACGCACCTGGGCAACGACAACTGGATCTCGGCCTACGTGCACCTGGCGCACGACTGCCAGGTCGGCAGCAACACCATCTTCTCCAACAACGCCCAGTTGGCCGGGCACGTGATCGTCGGCGACTGGGCGATCCTGTCCGGCTACGCCGGCGTGCACCAGTTCTGCAAGATCGGCGCGCACGCCTTCATCGGCATGTACACCAGCCTGACGCAGGACGTGCCGCCGTTCGTGCTGGTGTCCGGTAACCCGGCCGGAGCGCGCGGCGTCAACATCGAGGGCATCAAGCGGCGCGGCTTCACCCGGGCGCAGATCGACGCCATCCGCGCCGCCTACAAGCTGGTGTACCGCAGCGGCCTGACGCTGGAAGAAGCGAAAACCGCACTGGCCGAAGCGGAAGCGGCCGGCGGAGAAGAATCGGCGCCGCAGTTGCGCGTCTTCCGCGAGTTCCTCGGGACCGCGAGCCGTGGCATCGTCCGCTGACATTTCGGTCGCCGTCGTCGCCGGCGAGGTATCCGGCGACATGCTTGCCGGTCGCCTGCTGGCGGGCCTGCGCGCGCAGCTGCCGAACGCCCGCTTTCATGGCATCGGCGGACCGCGGATGGCCGAGCAAGGCTTCGTGTCGGACCTGCCGATGGACACACTGACCGTGCGCGGCCTGTTCGAAGTGATTCCGCGCTACCGCGAGATCAAGCGCATCCAGAACACCCTGCGCGACCGCCTGCTGGCCGAACGCCCGGCGGTATTCATCGGCGCCGACTATCCCGGCTTTAACCTGGGCCTGGAGATGCAGCTCAAAGCGGCCGGCATCCCGACGGTGCACTTCGTCAGCCCGCAGATCTGGGCCTGGCGCGGCGGGCGTATCAAGAAAATCCAGAAGGCGGTCTCGCACATGCTGGTGATTTTCCCGTTCGAGGAAGAGATCTACCGGAAGGCCGGTGTGCCGGTCACCTACATCGGCCATCCGCTGGCCGAAATGATTCCGCTGCAGCCCGACCAGGACCAGGCGCGCAGCGCGCTCGGCATCGCCGTTGATGCGCGCGTGGTGACGGTGATGCCCGGCAGCCGCATGGGCGAACTGAAATACCTGGCCGAGCCGTTTGTCGGCGCCGTCAAGCTGCTCGCCGCGCGCGACCCCGGCCTGCGCTTCGTGGTGCCGATGGCGGGTGACAAACAGCGCGCCTACTTCAATGAACTGGTGGCGCGCGCGGGCCTGTCCGACGTCGACATCCTGCTCGTCGACGGCCAGTCGCACAGCGCGATCGGCGCCGCCGACGCGGTGCTGGTGGCGTCCGGCACCGCCACGCTGGAAGTGGCGCTGTTCAAGAAGCCGATGGTGATCGCCTACAAGGTCATGGCCGCGTCCTGGCACATCATGCGCCACATGGGCTACCAGCCTTGGATCGGCCTGCCGAACATCCTGGCGCGCGAATTTCTCGTCCCCGAACTGCTGCAGCACGCCGCCACGCCGCAGGCGCTGGCCGACGCCGTATGGCAGCAGCTGACCGACGCGCCTGGCCGCCTGCGCCTGGTGCAGCGCTTCACCGACATGCATCACAGCCTGCTGCGCAACAGCGCGCAGGAAAGCGCCGCTGCCGTCATGCGCATCATCGAATCGCCGTCATCATGACCAAAAAGAAAATCAATTTTTACCCTGGGCTGAAGAAGTCCCAGTATCCGTTCACCGCCGACGACATCGTCTGCGGCGTCGATGAAGCCGGCCGCGGGCCGCTGGCCGGCCCGGTATTTGCCGCCGCCGTGATCCTCGACCCGCGCCGCCCGATCGACGGCCTGCGCGACTCGAAGAAGCTGACCGCCGAACGGCGCGACGAACTGGCGCCGCAGATCAAGCAGTACGCGCTGGCGTGGGCGATCGCCGAATGCTCGCACGAAGAGATCGACGCCATCAACATCCTGCAGGCGACCATGCTGGCGATGCGCCGCGCCGTGGAGGCGTTGCACATGCTGCCGACGATCGCCCTGATCGACGGCAACCGCAGCCCGGTGATGTCGGTGCGCTGCCACCCGATCATCGAGGGCGACGACAAGGTCCATTCGATCTCGGCCGCCTCGATCCTGGCCAAGACGGCGCGCGACGCCGCGCTGGTGACCTTGCACCAGCAGTATCCGCAGTACGGCTTCGACCAGCACAAGGGCTACAGCACGCGCATGCACATGGAGCGCCTGCGTGAACACGGCGCCTGCCCGGTGCACCGCCGTTCGTTCGCGCCGGTGCGCCTGGTGCTGGCCGGCGAGATCAACCTCGACACGCTACCGCTCGACTTCGACCTGGAAGACGAACAATGAAGACCATCACCTCGCGCGACAATCCGCTGTACAAGGAACTCAAGCTGCTGGCGGCCAGTTCGCAGGCGCGCCGCAAGGCCGGCCGCACCTTGCTCGACGGCGTGCACCTGTGCCAGGGCTACCTGCAGCTGCGCGGCGCGCCGCTGCAGTGCATCGTCAGCGAAGTCGCGCTGGCGAACCCTGAAGTAGCCGACATCGTCCAGCGCTGCGAGGAGGCGCGCGCCCACGTCACGGCGCTGCCCGATGCGCTCTACAACGCCGTCAGCCAGGTCGAGCATGGCGTCGGCCTGATGTTCCTGGTCGATACGCCGGCGCGCGAGGTGGCCGGCCCGCTGGCCGTGTCGGCCGTCCTGCTCGACAACCTGCAGGACCCCGGCAATGTCGGCTCGATTTTGCGCAGCGCCGCGGCGGCCGGCATCACCCAGGTCTACTGCAGCGCCGGCACCGCGTTCTGCTGGTCGCCAAAGGTGCTGCGGGCGGCGATGGGCGCCCACTTCGTGCTCGAGATTTACGAGAACGTCGACCTGGCCGACCTGGTGAAAAACGCCACCGTCGCGGTGCTCGCCACCAGCGGCTACGCCGAGCAGCGCCTGTACGACGTCGACCTGCGCCGGCCGGTGGCATGGCTGCTGGGACACGAAGGGCAGGGCGTGGCCGACGACCTGCTGGCCCTGGCCACCCACCAGGTCGTCATTCCCCACCTCGGCCAGATCGAGTCGCTCAATGTCGCCGCCTGCGCCGCGGTGTGTTTTTTTGAGCAGTTGCGCCAAAATCAGGCGTAGACGCCTTGGTTGCTCTAGGTTAATCTTTGAGCTTGAAGCTTAAGGAGTAGAGATGGATATCGGGCATTTGCATTTTTTGGTGGCGGAAGCGGACCCTTCGCAGCGCCTGACGCTCGTCGAGCTGCTTGGCACCCTTGGCGCCAGCCAGGTCACCGAGGTGCCCGATGGCCATACGGCGCTGCGCTGTTTCCAGGATTCGTTCACACCGACCGTCAACGTGGCGATCATCGACCTGGCGCTGCCCGGCATGGACGGGCTCGAGCTGATCCGCCAGCTGGCCGCGATGAACTGCCGCGCGCGCCTGATCGTCGTCGGCTCGCAGCCGAGCAACCTGATGTTCTCGGTCGAGACGATGGCCCAGGCGTACGGCTTCGAGCTGCTCGGCGCCATCAGCAAGCCGCTATCGGCCGCCAGGCTGCAGGCGCTGCTCGACAACTACGTCCCGCCGCGGCTCGCGTCGAGCGAAGCGAAGGGCCCGAGCTTCACCTTTTCGGACGTCGGCATCGGCATGCAGGCCGGCCAGTTCGAGCCGTTTTTCCAGCCGAAGATCGAACTCGAGACCGGCCAGGTCAAGGGGCTGGAGGCGTTCGCGCGCTGGCGCCACCCGGAACACGGCATGCTCGGTCCCGGCTCCTTCATCGACGCGCTGGAACAGAACAACCGCATCGACTTCCTCGACTGGAGCATGATCGAAAAGTCGGTGAAGGCCTGCCGCCGCTTCCACGACCAGGGCGTGCCGATCTCGATCTCGATCAACCTGGCGCCGGAGACCTTGGCCCATCCGGCCTTCATGCAGCAGATCTCGGCGTGCGTCGGCCGGCACCGCGTCATGCCCGATTACATCACCTTCGAGATGCCCGAGTCGTCCGTGCTGACGACCGACCCGAGCTTCCTCGAGCGACTGGTGCGCCTGCGCATGGCAGGCTACGGGCTCGCCATCGACGATTACGGCACCGGGCGCTCGAACCTGCAACTGCTGGCGCGCATCCCGTTTTCGGAGCTGAAGATCGACCGCAGTTTTGTCGACGGCGCCTCGAAGAAGCGCGCGCTCGGCACCGTGCTCAGTTCCTGCCTGGGCCTGGCGCGCAGCCTGGACCGGATGTCGGTGGCGGTTGGCGTCGAGACCAAGCAGGACTGGGATTTCCTGCAGGGGTTAGGCTGCACTTACGCGCAGGGATATCACATCGCCAGCCCGATGGAAGCCGATGCGTTTCCAGGCTGGCTCGAGGACTGGCGCCAGTTTTTCTGATGGCGGGGTGCATACCCTTTCTGAAAGGGCTGCTATTCCATATCTAGACGACCGCGATGCCACGCCGGCACGGCTTGTCGACCCCGCCGCGGGCGAACTTCCGCATGACCTGGTGCTTGCCCTGGCCGGGCTATATCAGCAGGCCGGCGTGGCGGCGACGTGTGGCCCGCAACGCGAAAACGAAAGCGGCGAATATGGCGCCTGCCGCCTTGAAGTGAACGGGCGAGTCGCGCTATTTCGCGTGGCCAAGACCACGCCGACCAAGATCGGTCAATTCGTCACCATCTGGAAGCGGCCGGCGCCCGGCGACGATATTGCGCCGTTCGACAGCGGCGATGGCGTCGATTTCGTCATCGTCAGCGTGGCCGACGAAGTGCACTGCGGCCAGTTCGTGTTCGACCAGGCGGCGCTGCTCAAGTACGGTGTGATGTCGCGCGACGGGCAGGGCGGCAAGCGCGCCATCCGCGTGTATCCCCCATGGAGCACGCCGGCGGCGAAGCAGGCAATCAGGACGCAGCAATGGCAGTTGCGCTATTTCGTCGCGCTGGAGCCGCAGGACGCCGGCAAGGTGGCGCGACTGCGACAGCTGTTCAAGCAAGTACGAGGGGGCCGACCTGGATTTCTTCCGACGCCTGAATTGCTTGCGCCGGGGAATCCGGAGTCTGACCCAAAAACCGGGTCCGACCCCTGCTGACTGTGCAGGGGCCCGATGGAAGCCGATGCGTTTCCACGCTGGCTCGAGGACTGGCGCCTGTTTTCTGACCGCACGGACTGCATTTGACCGGGCCGTGCGTTGGGACTAGGATTGGATGATGGCCTCCGACCTTGCCGAACTCGAATCCGATATTGCCGCTATGAAAATAGACATCGCGGTGATCAAAGCGAATGGAGCGACCAAGTCAGATATTGCCGAACTGCGAACTGAAATTGCTCAGACAAGAACGATGATTGCGGAGGCAAAGTCAGCCGTTATCATGTGGGTAGTTAGCGCGATATTTCTGGCGCAATTACTTCCGGTAGTCGCCAAAATGCTGATCAGGTAATACTCCGCGACAAACTCAGGACTAGGCGTTGCAAACACCTTCGGGGTCAGACCCGAGGTCAAACCCCGGATTCGCCGGCGCTAACTACTCCGGGGTATGAGCCAAAAACCGGGTCAAACCCCTGCGGCCTAGTATTCCCGGCGGTTCGGCTTGATCTCCTGCAGGATTGTCGTCGCGATCTCTTCGATCGACTTGGTCGTCGACGACAGCCAGCGGATCCCTTCGCGTTTCATCATCAGCTCGGCCTCGTTGACCTCATAGCGGCAGTTCTCGATCGACGCGTACTTGCTGCCCGCGCGGCGCTCGTGGCGGATCTCCGACAGGCGCTCGGGCGTGATGCTCAGGCCAAAAATCTTCTCCTTGAACTCGGGCAGCGACGACGGCAGCTTGCCGCGCTCGAAGTCGTCGGGAATGAGCGGGTAGTTGGCCGCCTTGATCCCGTACTGCATCGCCAGGTACAGGCTCGTTGGCGTCTTGCCGGAGCGCGATACGCCCACCAGGATCACGTCGGCCGACGACAGGTTCTTGTGCGACTGGCCGTCGTCGTGCGCCAGCGAGAAGTTGATCGCCTCGATGCGCGCCTTGTATTCCTGGCTGTCGACGATGTTGTGCGAGCGCCCGATGGTGTGGGTCGACATCACGCCGAGCTCCTGCTCGAGCGGGGCGACGAAGGTCTGGATCAGGTCCATGTGCATGCCGCCGGCAGTGCGGATCACCGCCGACAGGTCGGGCTTGACCAGGGTCGAAAACACGATCGGGCGCTGGCCGTCGGCGGCGAACGCCTCGTTGATCTTGCGGGCTGCCTCGCGCGCCTTGTCGATGGTGTCGATGAAGGGCAGGCGCACCTGGCGAAAGCGCATCTCGAACTGCGACAGCACCGCGTGGCCGAACGTCTCCGCGGTGATGCCGGTGCCGTCCGAGACGAAAAACACCGTGTGCTGCGAGGCGGGCATGGGAGGGCGGGGTTCAATACTCATAGGATGTGGTCGTTAAGATAACGTTCATTCAAGATTGTGCGGTGTAAATTGGGAGGGTCCGGGGTAAAATGCTCGGCAATGGATTCAATTGTGCTGCACGGGGACAAGAATAACAAGAAAACCCTCCGCCGGCCTCCCGCGACGATTTCTATCATCAGTAAGGTGTTTATTATGACCAGCATGACTAACGCAGCAACAAAGGAGCCCGACGTGGCCGCCGGCGCAGAAGCAGTCTACGTCGCCTCGTTCGAACACTTGCGCATGACCGATGTCGAATCGGTCGGCGGCAAGAACGCTTCGCTCGGCGAAATGATCAGCCAGCTCGCCGAAGCTGGCGTGCGCGTGCCGGGCGGCTTTGCCACCACGGCGCAGGCGTTCCGCGACTTCCTCGATCATGCCATCGACGGCGGCGCTTCGCTCGGCGACCGCATCGCCACCCGCCTCGAAGGCCTGAACATCGACGACGTGCGCTCGCTCGCCGTCGCCGGCGCCGAGATCCGCAAGTGGATCGTCGAGACGCCGTTCCAGCCACGCCTGCAAAAGGAAATCGAAGTATTCTACGACCGCCTGGTTGCCGATTCCGAGACCGAAATGTCGTTCGCCGTGCGCTCGTCGGCCACCGCCGAAGACCTGCCCGATGCGTCGTTCGCCGGCCAGCAGGAGTCGTTCCTGAACGTCGTCGGCATCGACAACGTGCTGGAAGCGATGAAGCACGTGTTCGCGTCGCTGTACAACGACCGCGCCATTTCCTACCGCGTGCACAAGGGCTTCACCCACGCTGAAGTAGCCTTGTCGGCCGGCGTGCAGCGCATGGTGCGCTCGGACCTGGGTGCGGCCGGCGTGATGTTCACCATCGACACCGAGTCCGGCTTCAAGGACGTCGTCTTCGTCACCTCGAGCTACGGCCTGGGCGAGACGGTGGTGCAGGGCGCCGTCAATCCGGACGAGTTCTACGTCCACAAGCCGATGCTCAAGCTGGGCAAGTCGCCGGTCATCCGCCGCAATATCGGCTCGAAGCTGATCAAGATGGAATTTACCGCCGAGGCGAAAGCCGGCCGCTCGGTCAAGACCGTCGACGTGCCGATCGAAATGCGCAACCGCTATTCGCTGACCGACGCTGAAGTAGTCGAACTGGCCAAGTACGCCGTCATCATCGAAGACCACTACGCTCGTCCGATGGACATCGAGTGGGGCAAGGACGGCCGCGACGGCAAGCTGTACATCCTGCAGGCGCGCCCGGAGACGGTCAAGTCGCAGCAGAAGTCGACCGATGCGCAGCAGCGCTTCAAGCTCAAGGGCAGCGGCACCGTGCTGACCTCCGGCCGCGCGATCGGCCAGAAGATCGGCGCAGGTCCCGTGCGCGTCATCAACGACCCGTCCGAGATGGACCGCGTCCAGCCAGGCGACGTGCTGGTGGCCGACATGACCGACCCTAACTGGGAGCCGGTGATGAAGCGTGCTTCGGCGATCGTCACCAACCGCGGCGGGCGTACCTGCCACGCTGCGATCATCGCGCGCGAACTGGGCGTGCCGGCAGTCGTCGGCTGCGGCAACGCCACCGAAGTGCTCAAAGACGGCACGTTCGTCACCGTCGTCTGCGCCGAAGGCGACGAAGGCAAGATCTACGACGGCCTGCTCGAGACGGAAGTGTCGGAAGTGGCGCGCGGCGAACTGCCGCCGATCGACGTCAAGATCACCATGAACGTCGGTAACCCGCAGCTCGCGTTCGACTTCCAGTCGATCCCGAACCACGGCGTCGGGCTGGCGCGCCTCGAGTTCATCATCAACAACAACATCGGCGTGCACCCGAAGGCGATCCTCGAGTACCCGAACATCGACGGCGACCTGAAAAAGGCGGTCGAATCGGTCGCCCGTGGCCACGCTTCGCCGCGCGCGTTCTACGTCGACAAGCTGGCCGAAGGCATCGCCACCATTGGCGCCGCGTTCTGGCCGAAGCCGGTCATCGTGCGCCTGTCCGACTTCAAGTCGAACGAGTACAAGAAGCTGATCGGCGGTTCGCGCTACGAGCCGGACGAAGAGAACCCGATGCTCGGCTTCCGCGGCGCGGCGCGCTACCTGGCGGCCGACTTTGCCGGCGCCTTCGAGATGGAATGCGCGGCGATGAAGCGCGTGCGTAACGACATGGGCCTGACCAACGTCGAGATCATGGTGCCGTTCGTGCGCACGCTGGCCCAGGCCGAGAAGGTCATCAACCTGCTCGCCAAGAATGGCCTCGAGCGCGGCAAGGACGGCCTGCGCATCATCATGATGTGCGAAGTGCCGTCGAACGCCATCCTGGCCAAGGAGTTCTTGAAGTTCTTCGACGGCTTCTCGATCGGCTCGAACGACCTGACCCAGCTCACGCTTGGCCTGGACCGCGATTCGGGCATGGCGCTGCTGGCGGCCGACTTCGACGAACGCGACCCGGCCGTCAAGGCGCTGCTGTCGATGGCGATCAAGGCCTGCCGCGAAGAAGGCAAGTACGTCGGCATCTGCGGCCAGGGTCCGTCCGACCATCCCGACTTCGCCGCCTGGCTGGTCGAGCAGGGCATCGGCTCGATGTCGCTCAACCCGGACTCGGTGATCGATACGTGGCAGAAGCTGGCCGCGCTCAAATCGTAACCGGCCTGCCGGCGACTTAAAAAAACCCGCTGCCGGCAAAGGCAGCGGGTTTTTTTTTGACCTGAGAATAAGCGCGGCGCCTAGAACTCGGTGCTGGCAGAAACGACCAGGGTGCGCGGCGCGCCCAGCACCAGGTAGCCGGCGCCCGGATAACCGCCGGCCGACGCCCAGTAGTTCTTGTCGGCGGCGTTGTCGAGGCGCGCGCGCAGGGTGACTGCGCGCCCGGCCAGGCGGGTGGCGTAGCTCGCGCCAAGATCGAGCCGGGTCCACGACGGCAGCTTTTGCAGGTTCGCGCCATCGGCGAACTGGCCGGAGGTGTACAGCGTGCGCGCGGTCAGGGTCAGGCCCGGAACGGCGGCGATATCGAATTCGGCGCCCAGGTTCAGCTGGATGTCGGGCACGCCGATCACGTCCTTGCCCTGGTTGACGGCGCCGGCGGTGACGCGCTGCTCGGCGTCGAGCAGGGTCAACCCGCCGAGCACGCGGATGCCGCGCAGCGGCGTGCCGAAGGCGGACAGTTCGAGGCCGCGGTTGCGCTGTTCGCCGAACACGCCAAAACGCCGGTTCAGCACGTACGCCGACGGCTGGGTGGTGGTAAACAGCGCTGCGCTCATGCCGACCTTGCCGGCATCGTACTTGACGCCGATTTCCTTCTGGCGCGAGGTGTAGGGGGCGAACGTTTCGCCGGTATTGACGATGTCGCTGCCTGATGCGACCGCCCCTTGCTGCAGGCCTTCGCTGTAGTTGGCGTACACCGACACGCCGGGCATCGGCTTGACCACCAGGCCGGCCACCGGCGTGACGGCATCGCTGTCGTAGCGCGAATTATCGGCGCCGCTGGTGTAGTCGTAGCCGAAGTCCTTGATGCGCTGGTGGCGCGCGCCCACCGTCAGCAGCACCTTGTCGCCGGCAAACGAGAGCGTGTCGGCCACCGCGTAACTGGACAGGATGGTGTTGCGGGTCACCAGCGGCGCACGCAAGCTGCCGCCGCTGAAGAAATCGGCGGCCGGCGCGGCGACGTCGACCGGCGCGTAGATATTGGTGCGAAAGCCAGTAATGAAGTCGCTCATCGCATACGCGTTGCGGGACTTTTGCGAGAAGCCGGAGACGGTGGCGCTCAGGGTGTGCTTGACCGCGCCGGTCCTGGCGCTGCCGCGGATGCCGACTTCGCCGGTGCGCACCTGGTCTTCGCGCACGTTGTCGAAGCGGTACATGATGGCGTCGCCATTCACGCCCGACATGGTGGGCGCGGCCAGGATGTTGGACTCGTCGCCCGAGCGCGTGCCCAGTGCGGCCCACGCCACCGTGTCGCGGCCCAGGTCAAGTTCGCCGCGCAGCGTGGCGAACGTATCGCGCTCGTCCGAGCGGGTCCAGCGCTGCGCCCAGGTGCTGCCGGCGTCCGGCGCGGCGGGCAGCGCCAATGCGGCGCCGGGCGTCACGCTCGGGCGCGGCTTGTCCAGCTGGTGGTCCTGGTAGCCGATATCGGCCGACAGGCGGTAGTTGCGGCCGCGGTGATCGAGCCCGAAAGAGAAAACGTTCAGGCCGCGCTGTTCGCGATCGACGCCGGTGTCGCCGCTGCGCCGCACCGCGTTGATGCGTACGCCGTTTTGGTCATTCGGCCCGAAGCGGCGGCCGATGTCGGCGGCGGCGTACACCTGGCCGCCGGTTTCGGTCCCCAGCGTGAATTGGGTCAGCGGCGTGTTCGCCGCACGCTTCGGCACCAGGTTGATGGTGCCGCCGATGCCGCCGCCGCCCGGCGCCGCGCCGTTCAGGAAGCTGCTGGCACCGCGCAGCACCTCGACCCGTTCGATCAGTTCGGAGGCGACGAACTGGCGCGGCAGCAGGCCGTACAGGCCGTTGTAGGCAAGGTCGTCTGAGTTGACCGGAAAGCCGCGGATCACGTACAGCTCCTGGTAGTTGCCGAAGCCGCGCGCCACCCGTACCGACGGGTCGTTCTGCAGCACGTCGGCCACGCTGCGCGCCTGCTGGTCCTGGATCAGCGCCTGGGTGTAGTTGGTGCTGTTGAACGGCATGTCCATCACGTCGACATTGCCGAGCAGGCCGAGGCGGCCGCCGCGCGCCACCTGGCCGCCGGCGTAGGCCCTCGGCAAGCCTTGCGCGGAGGCGTCCGCCGAAGCGCTGATGACGACGGTGGCGATCTGGCCGGATTGTTCGGTGACGACCTGGGCCTGGGCGGCGGCGCTGGCAAGCAGCACGGCGGCCAGCGCCAGCGGGGAAAGGGGGAAGCGGGCAGGGTGCATGATGGGTCTTGGTGAGATGAGAATGATTATCATTATGGCCTTCGGCCTTGCGTTTGTAAATGAGAACCATTATTATTCGCGTCTTCGATCCTTGTTCCGGCACTTTCACAACATGACTCCCGTTACCGTCCGCCGCTGGGCCTGGATCCACAAGTGGAGCAGCCTGGTCTGTACGCTGTTCATGCTGCTGCTGTGCCTGACCGGCCTGCCGCTGATCTACCACCACGAGATCAGCCACTTGCTGGGCAACGACGTCGAAGCGCCCGTCATGGCGCCAGGGTCGCCGAAGGCCGACCTCGACCGCGTGATCGCCGCCGGCCGGGCGATGTATCCCGACAAGATGATGATGTACATGTCGCAGGAAGCCGACGCGCCCGACATCTGGAACCTGACCTTGGGCGACAACCCGACGGATGAAAACTACAAGCCGATCGCCGTCGACGCGCGCACCGCGCAGGTGCTCGCCGAGCCGGCCTTCGAAGGCGGCGGCTTCATGTCGATGATGTTCCACCTGCACGTCGACCTGTACGCCGGCATCTGGGGCAAGCTGTTCCTCGGCGCGATGGGCCTGCTGCTGATCGTCGCCATCGTCTCCGGCGTGGTGCTGTACGCGCCGTTCATGCGCAAGCTTGAATTTGGCACCGTGCGGCGCGCGCGCACCACGCGCCTGAAGTGGCTCGACCTGCACAACCTGCTCGGCATCGTCACCTTGGTGTGGGCGCTGGTGGTGGGCGCCACCGGCATGATCAACACCTGGGCCGAACTGCTGCTCGACGTGTGGAAGACGACCGAACTGGCGGAGATGGTCAAGCCGTACGAGGGCGCGCCGGCGGCGGCGGCCAGCGCGCCGCTGCAGCAGGCGGTGGCGCGCGCCGAAGCGGCCGAACCGGGCATGAAGGTCGCCTTCGTCGCCTTTCCCGGCACGCCGTTCACCAGCACCCACCACTACGGCGTGTTCATGCGCGGCGAGTCGGCGCTGACCTCGCGCCTGTACCAGCCGGTGCTGGTCGACGCGCAAACCGGGCAGGTGACCGACCAGCGCCGCCTGCCGTGGTACCTGAGCGCGCTGTTCATTTCGCAGCCGCTGCACTTCGGCGACTACGGCGGCGCATGGATGAAGTTCTTGTGGGCGCTGCTCGACATCGCCACCATCATCGTGCTCGGCAGCGGCTTGTACTTGTGGCTGCGGCGCGGCGCCGCAGCCCGGCAGGCTGCGCGCGCGCCGGCCGGCGCCGGCATGGAGGCGCTGTGAAGGGCCGCTTCATCGCGGTGTGGGGCATCCCGCTGCTGCTCGGTGTCCTGACTGCGATCGGCCTCGTGTCGGCGCTGCTCGGCGACGGCATCTGGGACACCGTCTCGGCGCTGGCGCTGGGCGCGCCGGTGCTGGCAGGGGCCTGGTTCGCGCTGCGCCGCCAGCCGGCATAGTCGGCCGATGGGGTTGACTCTTTGCTAAAACCCGCTAGACTGCTGCTATCACACAGAAGGGCTGAACAGCCATAGCTACTTACCTCATCGCCGCACAAACCCTCGTTGTCCATCGTGGACCTCGGGGGTTTTTGTTTTCTGAATTACTGAAGTCGACTACTCGTGCAAGGAACTGATATGGCGGACTGGATTTACTGGCTGGTGGCAGCGGGCGTGCTGGTGGTGTTCGAACTGTTTACCGGCACGTTCTACCTGCTGATGATCGCCATCGGCGTGGGCTTCGGCGCGCTTGCCGCGCTGATGGGATTGAGCCTGCCGGCGCAGACCATCGTCGCCGCCGTGGTCGGCCTGGTGGCCACCGGGCTGCTGCACCGCAGCCGCTTCGGCCGGCCGGCGCGTGGCGACCCGGCGCGCGACCGCAACGTCAACATCGACATCGGCCAGCACCTCACGGTCGAGGCCTGGCGCGACGGCAAGGCGCGGGTGATGTACCGCGGCGCCTTGTGGGACGTGGAACTGGCACATGGCGCGCAGTCGCATGCCGGTGTTTTCAAGATCGTCGAAGTGCAGGGCAGCCGGCTGATCGTCACCGGCGTTTAAGAACCATCCTCAAACAAAAAGGCTCAACATGGAATTCAATTTCGGTACTGTGGCGCTGGTGCTGTTCGTCGTCGCGATGGTGTTCGTCTTCAAGACCATCAACGTGGTGCCGCAGCAGCACGCCTGGGTGGTCGAGCGGCTCGGCAAATACCATGCGACCCTGGCCCCTGGCCTGAACATCGTGGTGCCGTTCATCGACCGCGTGGCGTACAAGCATATTCTCAAGGAGATCCCGCTCGACGTGCCGCCCCAGGTCTGCATCACCAAGGACAATACGCAGCTGCAGGTCGACGGCATCCTGTACTTCCAGGTGACGGACGCGATGCGCGCCTCGTACGGTTCGTCGAACTACATCGCCGCGATATCGCAGCTGGCGCAGACCACGCTGCGTTCGGTGATCGGCAAGATGGAGCTCGACAAGACGTTCGAGGAGCGCGATCACATCAACACCACGATCGTCAACGCGATCGACGAGTCGGCCGCCAACTGGGGCGTCAAGGTGCTGCGCTACGAGATCAAGGACCTGACGCCGCCGAAGGAGATCCTGCATGCGATGCAGGCGCAGATCACCGCCGAACGCGAGAAGCGCGCGCTGATCGCCGCCTCGGAAGGACGCAAGCAGGAGCAGATCAACATCGCCGACGGCGAGCGTGCCGCGCAGATCGCCCGCTCCGAAGGCGAAAAGCAGGCGCAGATCAACCGCGCCCAGGGCCAGGCGTCTGCCATCATCGCGCTGGCCGACGCCAGCGCCACCGCGCTGCGCCAGATCGGCGCGGCCATCAGCGAGCCGGGAGGACAGGAAGCGGTCAACCTGCGCGTGGCGGAGAAGTATGTCGACGCGTTCGCCAACCTGGCCAAGACCAACAACTCGATCATCGTCCCGGCCAACCTGGGCGAGATGAGCGGGCTCATTGCCAGCGCCATGCAGATCGTCAAAGCGCAAAAATGACGGAGCTGCGGGTGGTGATCATCACCGGCAGCTCCGACGGCATCGGCGCCGAGATCGCGCGCCAGCTCGCCGCCGGCGGCGGCGCCGGGGTTGCACTGGTGCTGGCCGCGCGCAACCGCGCCGCGCTGGAAACGGTGGCCGGCGCATGCAGCGCGCTCGGCGCGCAGACGCTGGTGGTGCCGACCGACGTCGGCGTGCAGCAGCAATGCCGCGACCTGGTGGCGCAGGCGGTGGCGCGCTTCGGGCGCATCGATGCCTTGATCAACAACGCCGGCCGTTCGGCGCACGCGCTGTTCGAGGACGTGCAGGACCTGGCGTGGTACGAAGAACTCATGCGCATCAATCTGTGGGGCAGCGTGTGGTGCACGCACGCCGCGCTGCCGCACCTGAAGGCGTCGCGCGGCAGCATCGTCGCGGTGTCGTCGCTGGCCGGGCTGGTCGGCGTGCCGGGACGCACCGCCTACGGCGCCACCAAGTTCGCCATGACCGGTTTTTTCGAAGCGCTGCGCGTGGAATTGAAGGACGCCGGCGTCAGCGTGACGACGGCGTATCCGGGCGTGGTGGCGACGATGATTCGCCACCACGGCTTCAATGCCGCCGGCGCACAGGCCGGCGTCAGCTCGCTCAAGGAGGAGGGGGCGATGTCGGTCGAGGAGTGCGCGCGCCTGATCGTCGACGGCATGAACCGGCGCCGGCGCGATGTGGTGATGACGGCCAAGGGCAAGATCGGCCGCTTCCTCAAGTTGCTGGCGCCGGGGCTGGTCGACAGGTTGGCGCTGGCCGCGGTCAAGGACGAAGCAAAGCCAGCTCGGTGATTTAAGCTTGGCTAAAGGAAACAAGCCTATAACGTAATTACACCAACTGCCGGGAGATGGGACATGCAACGATTCATTCGCGCCAACAAGGGCTTTCTGATGTTCCTGTTCCTGTTCGGAATTTTCCGCACCGCCGTGGCGGACTGGAATCCGATCCCATCCGGCTCGATGCGGCCCAATCTGCTCGAGGGCGACGTGGTGCTGGTAAACCGCCTCGCGTTCGACCTCAAGGTGCCGCTCACCGACATCATCGTCACGCACCTGGGCGACCCGCAGCGCGGCGATGTCGTCACCTTCAGTTCGCCGACAGACGGCACGCGCCTGATCAAGCGCGTCATCGCTCTGCCGGGCGACGTGGTGGCAATGCGCGACGAGCAGCTGACCATCAACGGCCAGCCGGCCACCTACTCGCAGCCGATTGAGGCAACCGAGCCGCTCGCCGGCAGCGTTGTTCGCGCGCTGCAGCTGACCGAGACGGTTGGCGGCGTGCAGCGCCGCATCCAGGTCATGCCGCAAGTGGCGGCGATGCGCAATTTCGCTGCGCGGACGATCCCGCCGGGCGAGTACCTGATGCTCGGCGACAACCGCGACAACAGCGCCGACTCGCGCGTGATCGGCCTGGTGCCGCGCGCGCTATTGATCGGCCGCGCCGAGCGCGTGCTGGTATCGGCCGACATGCTGGGCAACTGGATGCCGCGCACGGAGCGGTTCGGCATGTCGCTGGCGCGCTGAGCCGGCCTCAGCGGGGCGAGGGCCGATACGGTAAAATTCGCGTCCGGTTTCGCATGTGCGTCGCCAATTTCATCTTGAGGCACTGACGCATGCAGCGAATGTTGACCGTAATTCTTGCTTTTCTAGGGATGGTGGGCGCGCTCGCGATCGACACCTACCTGCCATCGATGCCGGCGATCGGCCGCGAATTCAATGTCGGGCCAGTGGCGGTCCAGCAGACGCTGTCGATCTTCTTGTTCGCCTTCGCCTTCATGATGCTGTTCTACGGCACGCTGTCCGATTCGTTCGGCCGCCGCCCGGTGATCATGGTCGCGCTGGTGGTCTACACGCTGGCGTCGGTTGGCGCGGCGCTGGCGCCGAGCTTCGGCTGGCTGCTGGTGTGCCGCGCGCTGCAGGGCCTGTCGGCCGGTTCCGGTTCTGTCATCGGCGCGGCCATCGTGCAAGACCGCTTCTCCGGCCCGCAGGCGCAAAAGATGATGTCGCACATCATGATGGTGTTCGGCCTGGCGCCGGCCATCGCGCCGGTGCTCGGCGGCTGGCTGCACGTGCACTTCGGCTGGCGCTCGACATTCTGGTTCCTGGCCGGCTTCGGCGCGCTGATGGTGCTGCTGGCCTGGCGCGCATTGCCGGAAAGCTTGCCGAAGGAAAAGCGGCACGCGTTCCATCCGGGCGCCATCGCCGCCAATTACCTGATGGTGCTGCGCAACCCGCGCTTCCTGCTGCTGTCGCTGGCGGTCGGCATGGCGTTCGGCGGCTTGTCGCTGTACATCGGCTCGGCCGCCAACTTCGTCATGGAAATCTTGCACTTGCCCGAGACGGCGTTCGGCTGGATGTTCATTCCGCTCATCGGCGGCATGGTGCTGGGCTCGGCGTGGGGCGGCAAGGCGGCCGCCAGGATTGCGCCCAAGCGCATGAAGTGGATCGGCTTCGCCGTCATGGCGCTCGGCGCCGGCATGGGCGTGGTCTACAACCTGCTGTTCGTGGCGCAGGTGCCGTGGGCGGTGTTGCCGCTGGCCGTGTTCACGTTCGGCCTGGCCGCCGCGATGCCGCCGATTCAGCTGAGCGCGTTTGCGCTGTTTCCCGATAACCGCGGCCTGACGTCGTCGATGCTGTCGTTCATCCAGATGCTCAGCTTTGCGATCGTCTCGGGCGTGGTGGCGCCGCTGCTGTTCGATAGCGCGCTGAACTTGTCGCTGGGGATGATGGGCGGGCTGGTGCTCAGCTTCATCTGCTGGCGGCTGAGTGGGCTGGAGCGGTTCGCGGCCAAGGAATTTGTCGCGGCCTGATGTGCGTGGCAGGGGCCCGCGCAAGCGGGAGTTCCTGCCACTTCAGAACAGTCGAAAGGATTTAGCGGACGTTGGTCTTCATCGCCGCGGCGACTTCGCGCTTGCCGTCGCGTTCTTTCTCGGTGGCGCGTTTGTCGTGCTGTTTCTTGCCCTTCGCCAGGCCGATTTCGCACTTGATGCGGCCGCCCTTGAAGTGCAGGTTCAGCGGCACCAGCGTGAAGCCGGAACGCTCCACTTTGCCGATCAGCTTGTCCATCTCGGCGCGGTGCAGCAGCAGCTTGCGGGTGCGCACCGCGTCCGGGTGGGTGAACGCCGACGCTGTCGCCAGAGCGCTGATGTGGGCGCCGAACAGGAACAGCTCGTCGCCGCGCACGACCACGTAGGCTTCCTTGATCTGCACGCGCGATTCGCGGATCGCCTTCACTTCCCATCCCTCGAGCACGATACCGGCTTCGTACCTGTCCTCGATGAAATAGTCGTGAAAGGCTTTTTTGTTGTCTGCAATACTCATGAATTAGCTAAAATGCGCGGGTCGGTTAAACTACTGTGTCGCGCTGCGAACGCGGGACTGATGCAACATATCCAACATCATAGCAAACGGCAGACTCATGGCAGTAGTGCACAAGACAGTTTTTATCGGTTATAGCGCGGAACAGATGTTCGATCTGGTCGCCAAGGTCGAAGATTATCCTAAATTTCTGCCCTGGTGCGGTGGCGTCAAGGTCCTCGAACGCGGTGACGACCGGCTGACGGCGAGTCTGGCGATCAATTTCCACGGCGTCAAACAGAGCTTTACGACCGCCAATGTCAACCACCGTCCGACCCAGATGACGATGAAACTGGTCGACGGCCCGTTCAAGGTGATGGACGGGGTGTGGACGTTCAAGGCGCTGCGCGCCGACGCCTGCAAGATCGAGTTGGACATGCGTTACGAGTTTTCCAGCATGATCCTCGAACAACTCATTGGGCCGGTCTTCGGCATGATCGCCAATAATATGGTCGACTCGTTCTGCAAGCGCGCCGAAACCGTGTATGGCTGACATGCTGCCGGTAGCCGTGTGCTACGCCACGCCGACGATGGAGTTGCTGCGCGAGTTCGAGGTGGCGCCCGGCACCACCATCGGCGAGGCGCTGACGCAAAGTGGCGTGCTGGACGAGCTAGGGATCGGCATCGACAGTTGCCCCGTTGGCATTTTTGCCAAGAAGAAGCCGCTCGACACCGTGCTGCGCGCGCAAGACCGCATTGAAATCTACCGGCCACTGGTGGCCGACCCGAAGGACAGCCGGCGCCGCCGCGCGGTCAAGAAGCAAGGCTGAGGCCTGACCGAGGCGTGACGCGCTACTTGCAGCCGGCCAGGTTTTTGTCGATTTTGGCCGACTCGATCGCGCGCTGCTCGTCCGTCATGTAGCCGCGGTCGCCGTTTTTTTGCTGCACGCCGATGCGTTCGCCCGACTCGAACGTGCGCTTCGACAAGCGCAGCGCGTCGCAATGTTCCGCCTTTGCCAGCTTCACGTCGCGCTCTTCCTTTTCCTTCAGCTCGAAATCGGCCTTTTCCTTCTGGCGCCGGTTGAAGTCGGTATTGCGGTCGGCCATCGTCGGCGCCGCTTTGGCCTTGACGGCGATCGGCGCGGCAACGGCAGGCGCGGCGGCTACGTCGCTCGGCACCAGCACCGGCGGCGCTGTCAATACGCCAGGCGGCGCTTTCAGGATGTTCTTCAGCGGAATCGACGGCGGCGGGGCGCGGTCGGAAAATTGCTTGATGCCTTTTTCGTCGATCCACATGTATTGTGCCTGCGCCAGGGTGACAAACGCCATCAGGGCGGAGGCCGCCAACAGGCGCGCGCGGGAAGTAGTAGTCATTGCAGGTCCAGATCAGTTGCCGTGCGTCACTACACCCTGATTCGGCACAGCTGTCAATCCGTATCGTCGGGTTTTCGAGGCAAAAAGCGGCCCCGCCCGGACGGTGGGCGCGAACTTCTGTATAATTCGCTTTTGCGCCAATAGGAAAATGCTATGCGTCTACTTCAGAAAGCACTCACGTTCGATGATGTGCTGCTCGTTCCGGCTTATTCAAACGTTCTTCCCGCCGACACCTCCCTCAAGACCCGCCTGACCCGCAACATTTCGCTGAATATCCCGCTGCTGTCGGCCGCGATGGATACCGTCACCGAAGCGCGCCTGGCGATTGCAATGGCGCAAGAGGGCGGCATCGGCATTATCCACAAGAACCTGACGCCGAAGGAGCAGGCGCGCGAAGTGGCGCGCGTCAAGCGTTTCGAGGCCGGCGTGCTGCGCGACCCGATCACGATTCCGCCGGACATGAAGATTCGCGACGTCATCAAGCTCACCGAACAGTACGGCATCAGCGGCTTTCCTGTTGTCGAGGGCAAGACGGTGGTCGGCATCATCACCAACCGCGACTTGCGCTTCGAAGAAGAACTCGACGCCGAAGCGCGCGCCAAGATGACGCCGCGCGAGAAGCTGGTGTACGTCAAGGAAGACGCCGACACCGCCGAAGCGAAGCGCCTGATGAACAAGCACCGCCTCGAGCGCGTGCTGGTCGTCAATGACGAGTTCGAGCTGCGCGGTCTGATTACCGTCAAAGACATCCAGAAGTCGCACGAGCACCCGTTCGCATCGAAAGATGCGCAGGGCAAGCTGCTGGTCGGCGCCGCCGTTGGCGTCAGCGAGCGCGACGAAGAGCGTATCGACCTCTTGGTCGCCGCCGGCGTCGACGTGCTCGTGGTCGACACTGCCCACGGCCACTCGCAAGGCATTCTCGACCGCGTACGCTGGATCAAGACGCGCCATCCGCAAGTGGACGTCATCGGCGGCAACATTGCCACCGCGGCGGCCGCGCTGGCGCTGGTCGAATACGGCGCCGATGCGGTCAAGGTCGGCATCGGCCCGGGCTCGATCTGCACCACCCGCATCGTCGCCGGCGTCGGCGTGCCGCAGATCACCGCCATCTCGAACGTTGCTGACGCCCTCAAGGGCACCGGCGTGCCGTGCATCGCCGACGGCGGCATCCGCTTCTCGGGCGACATCTCGAAAGCGCTGGCAGCGGGCGCCTCGACCGTCATGATGGGCTCGATGTTCGCCGGCACCGAAGAGGCGCCGGGCGAAGTGATCCTGTACCAGGGCCGCAGCTACAAGTCGTATCGCGGCATGGGCAGCCTGGGCGCGATGGCGGACGGCTCGGCCGATCGCTACTTCCAGGACGCCAATGCCAAGGCCGAGAAGTTCGTGCCTGAAGGCATCGAGGGACGCGTTGCCTACAAGGGCAGCGTGCTGGCGATCCTGTACCAGATGGTCGGCGGCGTGCGCCAGTCGATGGGCTACTGCGGTTGCTCGACAATCGACGAGCTGCGCGAGAAGGCCGAGTTTGTCGAGATCACCTCGGCCGGCATGCGCGAATCGCACGTCCATGACGTGCAGATCACGAAGGAAGCTCCGAACTACCGTTCCGAGTAACTCCAGGACGACGCGGCGACCACTTCGCCGCGTTTGCTTTTCAAGCCTCATATTTGCCATGACAGACATTTCCCCCATGCATTCAAAAATCCTCATCCTCGATTTCGGTTCCCAAGTCACCCAGCTGATCGCCCGCCGCGTGCGCGACTCCGGCGTTTTCTCGGAAGTGTTTCCGTACGACGTCAGCGACGAGTTCGTGCGTAACTACGGCGCCGCCGGCGTGATCCTGTCGGGCAGCCACAGTTCCACGCTGGAAGGCGAGTCGCCGCGCGCGCCGCAGGCCGTGTTCGAGCTGGGCGTGCCGGTGCTGGGCATCTGCTACGGCATGCAGACGATGGCCGCGCAGCTGGGCGGCAAGGTCGAAAATGGCCTGGTGCGCGAGTTCGGCTACGCCGAGGTGCGCGCCCGCGGCCATACGGCGCTGCTGAACGGCATCAACGACTTCGTCACCGACGAAGGCCACGGCATGCTGAAAGTATGGATGAGCCACGGCGACAAGGTGCTCGACATGCCGCCCGGCTTCAAGCTGATGGGCAACACGCCTAGCTGCCCGATCGCCGCGATGGCCGATGAAGAGCGGCATTTTTACGGCCTGCAGTTCCATCCGGAAGTGACGCACACGGTGCAGGGCAAAGCCGTGCTGGGCCGCTTTGTGCATGAAATCTGCGGCTGCAAGTCCGACTGGAACATGCCGGATTACATCACCGAAGCGGTCGACAAGATCCGCGAGCAGGTCGGCGCCGATGAGGTGATCCTCGGCCTGTCGGGCGGCGTCGATTCGAGTGTTGCCGCGGCGCTGATCCACCGCGCCATCGGCGACCAGCTCACGTGCGTGTTCGTCGACCACGGCCTGCTGCGCCTGGACGAAGGCAAGATGGTGATGGACATGTTTGCCAAGAACCTCGGCGTCAAGGTCATCCGCGTCGATGCCGAAGCGCAGTTCCTCGGCCACCTCGAAGGCGTGTCCGATCCCGAGGCCAAGCGCAAGATCATCGGCCGCGAATTCGTCGAAGTTTTCCAGGCCGAAGCGGCCAAGCTGCCGAACGCGCGCTGGCTGGCGCAAGGCACGATCTACCCGGACGTCATCGAAAGCGCCGGCAAGGGCAAAAAGGGCCAGACCATCAAGAGCCACCACAACGTCGGCGGCCTGCCGGAAACGCTGAACCTGAAGCTGCTGGAACCCTTGCGCGAACTGTTCAAGGACGAAGTGCGCAAGCTCGGCGTCGCGCTTGGCCTGCCGCACGACATGGTGTATCGCCATCCGTTCCCGGGTCCGGGCCTGGGCGTGCGCATTCTCGGCGAAGTCAAGAAAGACTACGCCGACCTGCTGCGCCGCGCGGATGCGATTTTTATCGAGGAATTGCGCAACACCGTGTTCGAGGCGCCGCCGATCGTCGGCATCGATGCGGGCGACCTGCCGCGCAACTGGTACGAAGCGACAAGCCAGGCGTTCGCGGTATTTCTGCCTGTGAAGTCGGTTGGGGTGATGGGCGACGGACGCACCTACGAGTGGGTGGTGGCGCTGCGCGCGGTGCAGACGCTCGACTTCATGACGGCGCAGTGGGCGCATTTGCCGCACGACCTGCTCGGTAGGGTGTCGAACCGCATCATTAACGAAGTGCGCGGCATCAATCGCGTGGTGTATGACATCTCGGGCAAGCCGCCGGCGACCATCGAGTGGGAGTAAGATTTCCTCCGGGAGGATCGCATGAGCCTACAACCGTTCAACAGCGCCCAGTTGGTGGAGGCGCTGAACGACGTCGCCTTGTAGCTCATACTCCCGCTGCAGGAAGTGTCCTTCTAACTCGACGAACGCCACGGCGCCCATATTTGGTCGTAAAGCACTCGCGTTGTCTCATTTGATCTGTACTTTAATATCGAAAGAGATGCCATGTCAAAGCCCAAACCGATGTCACAGCCGACGGCAACGCGTCGCGCCGCGATAACCGTCAGAGGAGCGGCGAAAAGCTCTGGCGTCCAAGTGAAAAAGAACGCCTCTACCGCCCGCCAAGGTGCAAATATCGACGAAGGTGCGAAGATTTACGGTATCTACCCGCATGTACGCATTGCCATGATACGGCAGGGGATACCGGCATCGACAATCGGTAATCTTTCGTCGCGTATGGGGATGAGTAAGGAGAGTCTGCTGTCGAGCCTTGGCTTGTCACGTGCCACGATCAGCAGCAAGGAAAAGGACGCCACTGCGTTGTCCAAGGGTGAGTCGGAACGGGTGCGCGGTGTCCCAGCGCTGATCGGCATGGTGCAAACCATGGTCGAGCAGTCAGGGGATCCGGCCGGTTTCAATGCGGCGCGCTGGGTTTCGGAGTGGCTATTCAAGCCATTGCGGGCGCTAGGCGGCGAGACGCCGGCGAGCTACATGGATACGTTTGAAGGCCAGAAACTCGTATCCGAACTGCTATCGATGAGCCAGAGCGGAGCATACGCTTGACCGTGTCGGTCTGGCGGATTGCGGTCGAGGCGCCAACTTACTCAGCAAACGATCTAAGCGGTACAGGCGCGAAGATGACGGGTGGACGATGGAACAACAAGGGAACTCCTGTCGTGTACAGCGCGTCGAATATCGGATCGCGGCGGGCGCAACGGCTCTATTGTTGGTGCCGTCAGTGATCGTGCCAAACGAATACGATGTACTGATCAAACCGCAGCACGGCGACACTTCCGCGATCGTTGCTACCACCCTCAAGCGATGGATCTACGATCCACGGTTTTTCCCGTGAGGAGGTTATTCTTCTGTTGTTCGCTCAGCAAGGCATGCGGAAGAGGGCGGCGAGAGGAGAGAAGGCCAGCAACGTCACCCAGAGGCGACGGCCCTGCGCGACGGAAAATCGAGGCCTGCTATTTGCGTGGGAGTGAGCCCTCAGCGGTAATACGGTTTTGACGGCCCGGTTGCAAGAGCGACCGGGGCGTTGTCCATCAGCGTCGCGCCCGCAACAGCACCAGGCCCGTATTGGCGCGCGCGACGATCTAGCCGGTGTCCGAAATCGCCAGCCCGTACAGCACGCGCACTCCGGCCGGCGGATTGTGCAGTCGAGTATTGAGGTCGACTAATCCGCCTTCGCGCGTCCACAGCATGGCGCGCGGGTCAGGTGCGGAGTACCATCCCACCACTTGGCCGCCGGCGTTGACCGCCGCCGTCTCGGTGTTGTCGCCCAAAGGATGCATCGTCGTGCCGTCGTAGAAGAAACCGCGGCGCACGCTGTCCGGCCCGAGCGCGTTGACGGCGACCTGGCCGCTTGCGTTGATGTCGATCGCTTCGGAGGTGGTGGTGGCGTCGAAGGTGCCCAGCTCCCGTAGCGTTCCGCCCGAGTAGATGATGGCGTGCAGCACGCCGGCCGGGATAAATGACCAGCCCACTACCGTTCCCGCATCGTTGATCGCCCGCGGTATCGTGTTGCCTCCCAGCGTGCCCAGGTCCTGCAGCGGCGTTCTGGCCTTGCTGTCATAAATAAAGCGCCGAAGCTGCCGTCGGCGCGCTCGGCGGTGCCGGTAATGAGGCCGCTGGCGTTGATGTCCACCGGCGCGGATGACGTCCCGCCCGGGAAGGTGCCGACCGGACGCACGGTGCCGTCGTACACGAAACCGCTGCCGACAATGGGGGCGCCGATGCCGGCGATGTGTCCGCAGTCGTTGATCGCAATTCCCACGCCTGGCCCAAGGTCGCGCAGAGTGCCGTTGTACAGGAAGGCATGGCTCGTCCCGTCCCCTGTCTGTGCAGAGCCGGTCGCTTGCCCACAACGGTTGATTGCGGTGGCCGCCGAGAACGGTCCGCCGAACGTGCCAAGCTCGAACAGGCGGGTGCCGTCGTACATGAAGGCGCGCGTTCCCTCGGGCCCGGCGCCGATGTTATTCGAGCCGACTACCTGGCCGTTGGCATTGATGCCGTTGCGGCCCACGGAGCCGAATATCTCGCCGCGCGGATTGAGGGCGATAACGTCGTAGGTGACGCCTGGCGTTGGCGCAATCGGCGTTATGACAGGCGGCGTTGGCGCATCCTTGGTTGGCGTGTTCGATCCGCCGCCGCAGGCAGCGAGCAGGCCGGCGAGGGCGAGCCCAACCCTGTCGACAGCAAGGGGCGCAGATGGGGTATGACGAAAGGCGCGTTCATGGAATCCTCCATAGTCAGGGTGCGTGACCCAATCTACTTCGCTCGTCCGTGGCTAAATCCGAAAGAATGAGTCCGCTTGCTCGCTATCAACTTTGCCGGTGAAATTCGTCAGCCTTCTGTGCGGATCTGGCCTGGATACGTGGAATTTGTAGCCCGCGACGCGGATAGGCGAACCTGGACAAACGCAGGCAGGCTCCCAGTTCCGGCTGAAACAACGGATAATGGTCGCCACATCATTTTGAGCATGCATTGGAAATTTATTATGGAAATTAAAGTCAACTTTCTCGACAAGTTGCGTCTTGAAGCCAAGTTCGATGATTTCACGGTGATCGCCGATCAGCCCATCCGGTACAAGGGTGATGGCTCGGCGCCTGGTCCCTTCGACTACTTCCTCGCTTCGTCGGCCTTGTGCGCGGCGTACTTCGTCAAGCTGTACTGCGACACCCGTAATATCTCGACCGAAAATATCCGCCTGTCGCAGAACAATATCGTCGACCCGGAAAACCGTTACCAGCAGATTTTCAAGATCCAGGTCGAGCTGCCGGCGGATATATCCGACAAGGATCGGCAGGGAATTCTGCGCTCGATCGACCGCTGCACGGTTAAAAAAGTGGTGCAGGCAGGCCCGGAATTCGTAATTGAAGAAGTTGAGAACCTGGATGCCGACGCACAGGCCTTGCTGACCTTGCGGCCTGATGCCGAGTCGAGCACCTACATTGTTGGCAAGGATCTGCCTTTGGAGCAGACCATCGCCAATATGTCGGGGATGTTGGCGGACTGGGGCATCAAGATCGAGATCGCCTCGTGGCGCAACATTGTTCCTAATGTCTGGTCGCTGCATGTGCGCGATGCGCATTCGCCTATGTGTTTCACAAACGGCAAGGGCGCGACCAAGGAAAGCGCGTTGGCGTCGGCCTTGGGCGAGTATATCGAGCGCCTGAACTGCAATCACTTCTACGCCGGTGTGTTCTGGGGTGAAGACATCGCCAACGCGGCGTTTGTCCACTACCCGGATGAGCGCTGGTTCAAGCCCGGCGCCAATGATTCGCTGCCAGCCGGCATTCTCGATGAATACAGCCTGGAGATTTACAATCCCGACGGCGAGTTGCGCGGCTCGCATCTGGTCGACACCAATTCCGGCAATGCAGAGCGCGGAATCGTGTCGCTGCCATACGTTCGGCATTCGGATGGCGAGACGGTCTATTTCCCATCCAACCTGATCGAAAACCTCTACGCCAGCAATGGCATGAGCGCCGGCAATACCCTGGCCGAAGCGCAGGTCCAGTGTCTGTCAGAGATTTTCGAGCGCGCAGTCAAGCGTGAAATCATCGAAAGCGAAATGGCGCTGCCCGATGTGCCGCAGGAAGTACTGGCGAAATACCCTGGCATCCTGGCCGGCATCAAGGCGTTGGAAGAGCAGGGTTTTCCGGTGCTGGTCAAGGATGCATCGCTGGGCGGACTCTACCCGGTCATGTGCGTCACCTTGATGAACCCGCGCACTGGCGGCGTCTTTGCCTCGTTTGGCGCGCATCCTAGTTTTGAGGTGGCGCTGGAGCGCAGCCTGACCGAATTGCTGCAGGGGCGCAGTTTCGAAGGCCTGAACGATTTACCTCAGCCGACCTTCGCCAGTAACGCCGTCACCGAACCAAATAACTTCGTCGAGCACTTCATCGATTCGAGCGGCGTGGTGTCGTGGCGCTTCTTCAGCGCCAAAGCCGATGTCGATTTTGTCGAGTGGGATTTTACCGCCCAGGGCCAGAACGCCAATGCCGAAGAAGTCGCTACCTTGCTCGGCATTCTCGAAGACATGGGCAAAGAGGTCTACATGGCCGTGTACAACCAATTGGGCGCCGTGGCTTGCCGAATCCTGGTGCCTGGATATTCCGAAATCTACCCGGTCGAGGACCTTATCTGGGATAACACCAACAAGGCGCTATTGTTCCGCGCCGATATTTTGAACCTGCATCGCCTGGACGATGACGCACTGGCAGCGCTTCTTGAGCGGCTGGATAACAACGAGCTCGATGAGTACTCGGACATTGCCACCTTGATCGGCGTCGAGTTCGACGAGAATACGGACTGGGGGCAGCTGACAGTGCTCGAGTTGAAGCTGCTGATCCACCTCGCCCTGCAGCAGCTCGAAGACGCGCACGACCTGGTCGGCGCCTTCCTGCAATACAACGACAATACGGTCGAGCGCAAGTTGTTCTATCAGGCGTTGAACGTGGTGCTGGAAGTGACTGTCGACGACGACCTGGAACTGGTCGATTATGTTGTCAATTTCCGCCGCATGTATGGCAACTCGCGGATGGACGCTGTGCTGGGTTCAGTGGACGGCAGCGTGCGCTTCTTCGGGTTGGCGCCAACGAGCATGAACCTGGAGGGGCTCGATCGCCACCACCGCCTGATCGACAGCTACAAAAAGCTGCACAAGGCGCGTGCCAATGTCGCGCTTGCGTGCCGTTAAGTAGATCCTCCGCCCGTGGCCGGCCGGCTGGCTGGCCGACTCTGGCTACACCCGCGCGCAACTACTGCTGCGCTCCTGCTGGGAATCTTCTCGTTCGGGTTGCCGCTGCTGGCGCCGGGCAGCTCCACGTTCGCCCTCGCCATGCCGGTGGCCGCGTCGATCGTGCTGGACATGGGCGTGGCGGCGAACCTGGTGCTGGGTCAGCGCGCGATCTTCGCGCTCGGCGCCATGCGCAGCCGGCTCAATGGCCTGTTCTTCGCGTTGTTCTTCGCCGGCGGGGCGCTCGGTTCGGCGCTGGCGGCTGGGTGTATGCTGGCTACGGCTGGGAAGCAACGCTGGCGCTGGGTGCCGCGCTGCCGACGCTGGCACTGCTGTATCAGGCGGGCGAATATCTCGGCCGGTCGAGAGTCACCGGCGTGGCGCGTTCACTGTAATTCCGCCCGGGGTCGAATTTAGTTGACCGACGTAACTCCAACGGCCGACACGTTGCCAAACGCGATCGGTTGGAATGGCATGATTCGGGTTGGCAGCATGCGCAGGTCAGGATACGGCGCTTCTCCGCCAGTGTCGGCCGAGGCCGTTGCGGGCACAAGCGTATATGCTCCAGTCATGCTGTCGGCGGCATCGGTGCTGACCGGATGCGGCGACAGGTCCGACGGCGCGACGGCGGCAGGCAGGTTTGGCGCTTGCGCAGCGACGGCGGCAGGCGTCGGGGCAGCGGCAGGCGAGGCCGGCATTGCCGCAGCCACTGGAGCGGGCGTCGTGCTGTCGCCGCCACCGCCACCGCAGGCGGACAGCAGCACAACGATCGCACAACTGGCAATATGAGTGAAGCGGGAAGAGAGCAATGAAGTCATGATTGGATACGCGTAACTGGTTGATGAGATGATTGCCGCACGGTAACAGATATTTCTTTGCGAAAGATTTCCGACAGCGCCAAATATTGTTGGTCGGACACAACACCAATAGCTGACAGGACGCATGGCCACAAACCCTTACCTCAAACTCATCGTTTCGATCGCCGCCGCAACCCACCTGGCGGTGTTCGCGGCAGCGCCGCCGGCCGACCTGGTCTACCGCAACGGCTATATCTACACCGTCGATCACCGCGACAGCGTGCAGCAGGCACTGGCGGTGCGCGACGGGCGCATCATCTACGTCGGCAACAATGCCGGCGCCGCCAGGTTCATCGGCAAGGGCACCACAGCGATCGACTTGCACGGCCGCATGCTGATGCCCGGCTTGGTTGACGGCCACATGCATCCGCAATCGGGCGGCAGCCGCCTGCTCAACTGCAGTCTCGATTACCAGCCGCTGACGGTGCTGCAATTCCAGGCCCGCATCCAGGCCTGCATCGACAAGGACAAGCACAAGGGCGTTGACGAGCACCGTTGGCTGCTCGTCGTCAACTGGTTCCAGCAAGGCATGCAGCCGGACGGCGCCGGCACCACGTCAGCGACGCTCGATGCGCTAAAGACAAGCCGACCTGTTATCGTGCGCTCGTCGTTCGGCCATTCCGTGCAGCTCAACTCGCGCGCCATAGCGCTGGCAGGAATCAAGCGCGATACGCTCAATCCGAGCGGCGGCATCATCGTGCGCGACGCCAGCGGCGCCGCCACCGGCCTGCTCGAAGACGCCGCGCAAGACGTGGCAATGAACTTGCTGCCGGCCCTGACCGAGGCGGAAAACCTGGCCGCATCAACCCATGCGCTCGACGCGATGCGCCGGCAAGGCATCACCAGCTTTCTCGACGCCTACACCGATCCCGCGACGATGTCCGCGTTCGCTGTGTTGCAACGCCAGGGCAAGCTGACTGCGCGGGCGCACTTCGCCGTGCTGATCGACCTCGACAAGGGCGGCACGCCATTCAGCACTGTCGCCCAATTGTTGAAACAGCAAAAGCAATTCGATCAGGGGCCGACCAGGAAGGCGCCGTCAATGCAGGTGCGCCACGCCAAGCTGTTCATGGATGGCGTGATATCAGCGCCTGCCTTCACCGGCGCCATGCTGGAGCCTTACCTGGTCAACCAGGGCACGGCAGCCAGGCCGGACTGGCGGCCCGGGCCGAGCAAGGGCCCGGCCGGCTATTTCTCGGTGGATGCGCTGAAGGCCACGCTGACCGAGCTGGGCAGAGGTGGCATCGACGCGCACATCCACGCCGATGGTGACCGCGCGGTGCGCGAGTCGCTCGACGCCATCGAAGCCCATCGCGCCACGCCTGGAGGCAAGCGCATGCGTGCGGTGCTGGCGCACGATGAAATCGTCGCCCCGGCTGACTATCCGCGTTTCGCCAGGCTTGACGTGACGCCGGTGCTGTCGTTCCAGTGGGCCAAGCCGGCGGCCGACACCGTCGGCGCGCTGAAGGATTACCTGGGTCCGGCACGCTACGACACGGTCGAGCCGCAGGCAGTGCTGCTTGGCGCCGGAGCGCGGGTGGCTTACGGCAGCGACTGGCCGGTCGACCCGCTCGATGTGTGGTTTGCGCTGAAAGTCGGCGTGACGCGCACCGCGGCGCCGAACGCGGGCAAGGAGTACGCCGGCCGGCTGACGTCCCAGCCCGGGATGCCGCGCGCCGCGGCGCTGCGCGCGATCACGATGAATGCAGCCTATACGCTGCGCCAGGAAACGATGACCGGCTCGCTCGAGGTGGGCAAGCTGGCCGACCTCGTAGTACTCGACCGCAATTTCTTCACGATCGCCGAGGAAGACATCACCAACATCAAGGTGCTGCAGACGGTCGTTGGCGGCAAGGTGGTGTATCAGGCGAAGGGAATGCACTAACTTAAGGCGCGCACGGCGGTCGCGCAATCGTCGCCTGCAGTCAATTAAGAAACGCTTAAGTTTCCCAGTTCACAATGTATATCGACGAGATCTGCAAGGTAGGTGGGTGCACTAGGGCTCCCATCACCCGGCAGCGTCAGATCGCATGGAACGCTGTCCGCGTCCATTTACAGGCAAGGAGCCTCACTATGAACTCGAACCTACAATCAACTTACGAACAGTCTGGCAGCGCCCCGTTAGTTCGGCATCGCGTCTTGCGCAATACCTACTGGCTGCTCGCGCTATCGATGATTCCTACCGTGCTCGGAGCGTTCGTCGGTGTGCAGACCCAGCTTTCGTTGCCTGGTGGCTTTTTCGGAATGATGATCTTCCTGGCCGTCGCGTTTGGTTTTATTTTCGCTATTGAGAAGACAAAGAACTCAGGCGTCGGCGTTGCCGTACTGATGGGCTTCACCTTCTTCATGGGATTGATGCTGACCCCAATCTTGACCCGAACCCTCGGCTTTGCCAATGGTGGTTCCCTCATCATGACTGCCTTTGGCGGAACGGCTGCGATTCTGGCCGTGATGGCCAGCGTGGCAACGGTGACCAAGCGCGATTTCTCGGGAATGGGCAAGTGGTTACTCGCTGGCGTTGTGGTACTGCTTCTGGCGTCAGTGGCAAATATCTTTCTGGGCATGTCGGTCTTGTCGATTGTCATATCGGTCATGGCGATCGCGATTTTTTCTGCTTTCATTCTTTATGACGTGCAGCGGATCGTCAATGGCGGGGAAACCAACTACATCACCGCGACACTCAGCATTTACCTGAGCGTCTACAATATTTTCGCCAACTTGTTGGCACTGCTTGGCATCGGGGGCGGTAGTCGCGAGTAAGCTGTCGTCACGCTTATCAACCGGTGCGGGCTAGCTCAGCCGCTACCGGTTCCACGATGCGCTACATGGCGCTCGCACCTCTGCTGTCAAACGATGAAACCTGCTAAATGAGTGCCGTTGGTGATGGGCTAGCACTATCCCAACTTCTGCGTAAGCTTGCCGACGATACGACTCGAGATCGCATCGCCGTGGGTGATCTACTGGAAGCGCTTGGCGACCGCGCCATCGGCGCGCTATTGTTCATTTTCGCTTTCCCCAATATTCTGCCAGTTCCCCCAGGCACATCAGCCGTCCTAGGCGCGCCCCTGGTGTTCCTTGCAGCCCAGTTGGCCTTTGGCATGCGACCGTGGTTACCTGGGCTAATCAGCCGCCGTTCCATGTCGCGTTCGGATTTTGAGGGGATGATTCGACGCGTCGTCCCTTGGCTGGAGCGTGCGGAAAAATTACTTCGTCCCCGCATCAGTGTTTTGGCACTCCCACCATGTGAGTACGTTGTGGGCGTTGTCTGTCTTCTGCTAGCCACTGTTTTGGTTCTTCCTATCCCACTCGGAAACATGTTGCCTGCTTTGGCTATCAGCCTGCTTGCACTTGGTCTTCTAGAGCGTGATGGGTACGCCATTGCGACGGGGCTTATTGCGGCCACAATCTCAGCCGTTGTCGTGTCAGGCGTAATATGGGGTGTGATAAAGGGCATAGTTTTTATGTTCACCGAGGTCTCCGTGTAACCCGCGAAACGGACTAACCAACGCAGCAGCACACCTCATCAACTTGACAGGCGATTTAAAATGGAATGGTTCTTCGACCCAAATATCTGGGTAGGCTTACTGACACTGGTAGTTCTTGAGATTGTTTTGGGCATCGACAATCTCATCTTCATTGCCATCCTGGCCGAGAAGGTCCCCCCTCACCAGCGCGACAAAGCAAGGCTGATCGGTCTCTCCCTCGCCATGATCATGCGGCTTGGCTTGTTGACGATGATTTCATGGATGGTCACCCTGACCGCTCCACTTTTTTCGTTGATGAACCACGCCGTCTCCGGCCGCGACTTGATCTTGCTGCTGGGCGGTGTGTTCCTGTTGTTCAAGGCAACAATGGAGCTGCACGAACGGGTTGAGGGGAAAACGCACGTCCACAGCGGCCCGCGCGTCTATGCGAGCTTGGGAGCTGTCATCGCACAAATCATCGTGCTCGACGCAGTCTTTTCGCTCGACGCTGTCATTACAGCTGTTGGCATGGTCGATGAACTAGGCGTGATGATGGCAGCCGTGGTCATTTCGATGGCAGTGATGATTTTTGCCTCGAAGCCGCTGACCCGCTTCGTCAATGCCCACCCGACAGTAGTGGTGCTTTGCTTGAGTTTTCTGCTGATGATTGGCTTGAGCCTGGTCGCTGAAGGACTCGGGTTCAAGATTCCTAAAGGTTATCTGTACGCGGCGATCGGCTTCTCCATCGTCATCGAGTTCTTTAACCAACTCGCCCGGAAAAACTTCGCCAAAAAAGACGCGCACGTGCCATTACGCGAACGTACGGCAGATGCCGTGCTGCGCTTGCTGGGAAACCGGACGAGGGCGGAGGTGAGCCAGGAATCGGCAAGCGCAGCCGAGCCTGCCGAAGAGTTCGCCTTTGATCGTGAAGAACGCAACATGGTCAGCGGCGTCTTGAGTCTTTCCCAACGTTCGGTCAGATCCATCATGACGATCAGGTCGGACATGACCTGGGTCGATCTCAACGCCAGTGCGGCGACTGTCCGCCAACAGATATTGGATACGCCCCACAGCTTCTTTCCCGTCTGCCGAGGGCAACTCGATGACATCGTCGGGGTTGCCAGGGCAAAAGACCTGATTGCCGATCTGGCGGTCCACGGCAAGATCGAGCCCGCCAGCGTGCGCGAACCTATCGTCATGCCGGACTCTGTCGGCGTCTTGAAGGTGATGGACACTTTGAAGCGGTCACATGGGCAACTGGTCCTTATCGCTAATGAGTACGGTACGATCCAGGGATTGGTGACGCCAATTGACATCCTGGAGGCGATCGCCGGTGAATTCCCCGATGAGGACGAGCAACCTGTCATCCAGGCGCTGGGCGACGACCAATGGAAAGTTAATGGCGCGGCGGATTTGCTGTATCTCCAGCAGGTTCTGCACA
Organism: Massilia eurypsychrophila; assembly: GCF_002760655.1. Taxonomy (GTDB): domain Bacteria; phylum Pseudomonadota; class Gammaproteobacteria; order Burkholderiales; family Burkholderiaceae_D; genus JAFCUW01. The sequence goes on from NZ_PDOC01000003.1 coordinate 430,824, forward strand.
GCGACGCCCTGGTTTCGGACGACGACGAATACACCTCACTGGCGGGATTCATGCTGGAACGGTTTAATACACTGCCGGAAATCGGTGAGAAGATGGCGGTTGACGGCCTCGAGTTTGAAGTATTGGAAGTGATCGAGCGCCGCATCGCCACTGTTCTTGTAACGCGACTGGCTTCGGATCATGTGTCGGCAGAGAAATGATTCCGCAGTTTTTGCGTGATTAGTTTTGGGCGCTGCGCCCATTACGGCGACGGTTGCCGCGGAGCTGCGGTGATCTCGGCCGTCCCTTCGGCGGCAGAGCCTGATTTGTCATCTGTGGCCGGCAAGGCAAGCGTGGCAGCCCGTTGATGGTGTTGGATCACGAGCTCGACGCGCGCCTGTGGCGAAATGCCCGTCTCAGCTTGCAGCTGCAAAGAGGCCGGTATGATCGCGATGCCCGCGCCGGCAATCGACACCAGTATCGCCGCCGACAAGTGGAGGCCTCCCAACAGCTTCAGCCGCGGCGAATTGGAATTTCAATTGTCGATCGCTACGCGAATGTATGGCCACATTAATGCCGCAACCAGTCCTAGCGGGTAGCAGCCGAATGCGGACGAATAGGCGAACCGCCCAAAGTGGCGATCGTGCCGACAAACGCTCCCAAACAAAACATTCCAAGATAATCCATGGTCGGCCTCTCCAGCGAATGCTATCTCGAAGCTGCCCCTCGGTTTCAGGTGCTGCCGCGTTCGACCAGTTCAAACCCCGTGTTCGTCAACGTCGGCGCGCTTGTCGCACTCGGCGCCTGCGTCAGGCGATCCAGGATCGCCTGCGCCGCAAGGGCGCCGATCGCGGTGCCATCGACGCGCACGCTCGACAGTGGCGGGTACGTGAAGGCGGCGAAATTGAGGTCGCCAAAACCGAGGATGGCGATATCGTCCGGGACGCGCAAGCCGCGGCTCGCCGCCTCGGTCAGCGCGCCGTGCGCCAGGGTGTCGGAACTGCATACGATCAGTTCGATGTCGGGATGCGCCGCAAGCAGGCGCGCGCAGCCGTCGCGCCCGAGTTGCAGGCTCGCCGGTGTTGGCACCACGTCGGACGCCACCAGGCTTACTCCCTGCCGCGCCAACGTTGCCTGCAAGCCCTGGTTGCGCCGGCCGGCGCGCGGGTCGTCGGCGGTCAGCAGGGCAAAGCGCCGATATCCTTTTTCCAGCATGCGCGCGGCGACGGTCTTGCCGACCTCTTCGTGCGAAAAGCCCACCAGCATATCGATGGGAGATGCGGTCAGGTCCCATGTCTCCACGACAGGGATGCGCGCCGTTTCAAGGCGCTGTCGCGTGTTATCGGAGTGCAGCGTGCCGGTAAGGATGATGCCGTCCGGGCGCCGGCTCAAAACTGTCTCGACCAGGATTTCTTCGCGCCACAGCTCGTATCCTGCCAAGCCCAGCAGCAACTGGTAGCCGGCTTCTGTGAGCTTGTCGCTCGCGGCCTGGACCATGTCCGCAAAGATCGGGTTGGCGACGGTCGGCAGGATCAAGGCAACGAGCCTGCTGCCGGCTGCGTTCGCAACATTTTTGGCATAGCCCGTTTCGCGCACGGCGGCGCGGATCTTCGCCAGTGTGCCGGGGCGCACTAGTTGCGGCTGGTTCAGCGCGCGCGAGACCGTAATCGGCGAGACGCCCGCGACCCGGGCAACATCATTCAATGTCGCGCTGGTGATATTGGTCTGACCCACCTTGCCGGGCGTCAATGCTTCCATATGAATCCTTTGATCGAAAGCGTGTTGTTCGTGGACGAACCGATGCCATGGCTCGACGGTTTTAACAGTAGTAGTGTACATTTAGGCGCTACGTCAACGCGCGAGGACACCATGGCCATCTCGAATCTCTTCAAAGCGCACGACAAGGATTTGGGCGGTGGCTTCTTCGTGCGCCGCGTGCTGCCGGCCGCGGCCAAGCAGGCCGTCGGCCCGTTCCTGTTCTTCGACCATTTCGGGCCGGTCGATGCGCCGCCCGATGCCAATCACGACGTGCGCCCGCATCCCCACATCGGCCTGGCCACCGTCACTTATCTGTACGAGGGCGCCATCCTGCACCGCGACAGCCTCGGCTCGGTGCAGCGCATCGAGCCTGGCGCGATCAACTGGATGACGGCCGGTAGCGGCATCGTCCACTCCGAACGGGTGCCGCCCGACCTGGTCGGCAAGCCGCGCCGCAGCCATGGCCTGCAGCTGTGGGCAGCGCTGCCGCGCGAGCATGAAGAGGTCGACCCGGCCTTCATCCACACGCCGGCCGAGGCGATTCCGGTGGCGTCGTTTGCCGGCGGCGAGGCGCGCGTGCTGATCGGCAGCGCCTTCGGCCTGACGTCACCCGTGGCCACCTACATGGAGACCTTGTATCTCGATATCCGGCTCGACGAAGGCGCCGAACTGATCCTCGCCGATTTGCCGGAAGAGGCCGCCATCTACCCGGTCAGCGGCGAACTGTCGATCGATGGAGAGCCTTTGGCGCCGGGCACCATGGCCTATCTGGAACCTGGCACCGGTGCGTCCGTCCGCGCCGCGACGGGAGTACAATTTGTCGTGATTGGCGGCGCCCCGCTCGACGGTCATCGCTTTGTTTTCTGGAATTTTGTGTCGTCGAGCAAGGAGCGCCTGAAGCAGGCGGCGGAAGACTGGGAACAGCAGCGCTACGCCGCCGTGCCAGGCGAAACCGAATGGATTCCGCTGCCACGGCCGCTGCGCTGATTCATTGCCAAAGCGCAGTGCTACTCGACTGGCTAAGCTGGAAAGGAAGCATCGTGAAAATCCCTGAAGGAATCAAGATCCCCCTGATTGTCTTTTCGCTTGAAGCTGCGCTGCTGGCCGGCGCCGGCCTGGTCTTCCTGGTGCTGATACCGCACTAGTGCATCAGGCTTTTTTCTTGCGCGAGGTGCTCTTCGACGTGGCGAGCACTGCCTCGTAGCGCTCGATGTAGCGCTGCGCCGGGATGCGCTTGACCGATTCGCCGATGACGTCGAGCGCGGCGTCGTCCTGATGCTTGAAGCGCACGCACGCCTTTCCCATGTCCAGCTTCTTCTTGCCGGACGCGGCCCAGGCGTCGCGGAACCATTGCACGTCGGCGTTTTCCTCGTCGCCGATGCAGCCGACATACAGGCCCATCAAATACACCGACACATAATTCTTCTGCGACGCGATGGCGGCGAACGGCAGCGGCATTTTCGGATTGCAGTGGTAGCCGGCCGGATACACGCTGTGGGGGATCGAGTAGCCGATCATGCCGTACGCCATCGTCTCGACGTAATCGTCGTCCAGGTTGTCGAGGATGACTTTGCGTACCGCCTCGATGGTGTCGCGGCGTTCTTCAGGCAGTTCGGCGAGGTAGGCGTCGACGGTGGTGGCGCTCGATTGCATTCGTATTCCTTCGGCGAGGGGGCGAATGCTGATTCTATGTGTCATGCGTGCAATACGCAATCACGGTATTAGGCGGTATGCATGTCCTGCGACAGGGCCTGTTGCAACTGGCCGGCGCGGCTGCGGATGATCCAGCATTCGGGATACGGATCGCTGGCAAAGCGGGTGTGGCGCGGGAACTGGCACAGCTTTTCCAGCGCGGATGACGGCGTCAACGCCGTCTCGACGCCGGTGACCGGGTCCAGATGCCAGAAACCGTCATGCTGGTGGAACAGCAGCGGCATGACGGCGGCGCGCGGCTCGCGCGGGAACGCCGGCAGCGGGAAGCCCGGATGGCGGCCCGGCTCGAGGAAATAGAAACACTCGGCAAATTCACCCTGATCAATGCGGTGCAGGATGACGCCGTGCGGCAGCAGCGCGGTCACGGCAAGCACGACGATGCCCTTGATGCTGGCCGACAGCTCGATGCGCATGCCAAGGCGCAGCGGCACCGGCTTGTTCTTTCCTGGCCACACGCCGTCGAGCAGCACGCCGTAGCGCGATACGTCTTCAATTTCAAAGCCGCGGCTGCCGCGGCGGATGACGGCGTGGCGGCCGGACAGGCGACGCGTCAGGCCGCTGCGGTCCTGGCCGTCGTCGCCGAAGTGGGCCAGCAGCACGTCGCTTTCCGGATCGTATTGTTCCCAGCGGCCCAGTACGCATTCGCCGAGCGCGAACAGACGCACCTGGCGCTGGGCGCCGGCTTCCGGCGCCGCGTTGACCAGGCAGGCGCTGCTGCTCGGATGCGGGTGCGGTTCGGCCTGCGCCGGCACGTCGATCTCGATCAGGTCTTCGTCCCACGCAATGGTCGAAAAGCCCATGTCGACCTTGCCGGCGCCGTCGAGGTTCAGGTGCGTGATCGAGGCATTGCGTGCCGTCACGTCGATGTCTAGGCGGCCGCCGCCTGTGTGCGCATTGACCCTGGCGATCGAGGCGTCGTCGGCCATCACGCGCACGTTCTTGTGCGTCGACAGGAACGTCTGGTGGATTTCGGTCAGGGTGGCGTCGGCGCGCGGCACCAGGATGACCATTGTGCAGGCCCAGCGGCTGGCGGGGCGGCCGTCGGCCTCGCTGTCGAGCTCGACATCGATCTGGTATTGGCCGTGTTCTTTTTCGCGCGACGAAAATTCGATGTACACCGGGCGCCAGTCGCCGCGCAAGGTGCGCGCGAACGAGTGGCGCGAGCCGCCCTGGGCGATCAGCGCCGAGCGCAGCTGCATTTTTACCAGCGGCGCGGCGCCGGCCGGCATGCCGCGCAACTCCACCTTGATGGCCTGGCGCCCGCCGGCCGCGCGCGGATCGAAGCCGCTGACGTGCAGGTGAGGGCGCAGCAGCATCGGCGCAACTTGCGGCTGCATCGGGTGGGCATGGCTATCCGCCGTCCCGCTCGGTGCGGGACGGGCGCTTCGCCGCGCGCTGATCAAGTCGAAACTTGTCGGCTGCAGTGCTCGCTGCGCATGTCCACTAGCGCAAGATGTGGCCCCGTCCATCACCCATAGCGTGCAGTGTGGATGGTCGGGGTTGCTACATTTTTTCATCGTATGATTGAAGTAACGAGAATCCGAAGCTTACCCCTGTTTATATTTATTCCGGCAATGCAATTTGCTGCAGAGTGTAACATTTTTGCCGCGAGGAAATCTAAATTGTTCGTAGGTCAAGCATATGTATCGTCGGCGACATCTTGTTCGGCACTCGGGCGCAGCACAATTGCCGTCAGATTGTCGATGTGCAGCGCCGGCGGCGGCCGGGTCGTCATTTCTTCGAACAGCAGGTCGGCCATTGCGCGCGCGTTGTTGCCACCGGCCAGCAGGGCCGGCCAGCGGCTGATCCAAAGTTGCGGCTGAGCGCACGCCCAGAAGCCGTCCGTCGCTAATATATACACCGCGTCTGGCCGCAGCGTGATCGCGCGGCGGTCGGGCAGGTGGCGCAGGAAAGGCGGCAGCGTGTGTGCGGAAAGTTCGAACAGCGGGTCGCTCAGCCTGGAAGAATCGGCGAACGCGTTGCCAAGAATGAAAGCTTGCGCGATCTGCGAGCGGTGTTCGCCGTGCACCTGCTGCCACCATTCTTGCTGGTCGAGCACGCCTGCCACGGCAAACGCGGTCGCCGGCACATGGTCGACCGTCATCGGCAACACGTGTTCGGCGGTGACTTCATACAGGCGCGAATCGCCGACGTGGTAAAGCAGCGGCGCCTGGCTGGGTGCAATTTCCAGCAGGGTCAGCGTGGTGCCGGGGCGCTTGGTAGCGTCGCCGCCGGCAAACTCGACTTGCAGGCGCGCGTGCAGGGCGTCCAGATGGGCGGCAAGTGCCGCGATATCGGTGCAGGGAGGAATCGTGAGCAGGCCGGCAACGACGGCTTCGGCCGCCTCGCGCCCGTGGCCGTGGCCGCCCATGCCGTCGAGCACTGCCAGCCGTACATGCCCGCTACTCCAGCCGGCAACGTTTTGTTGTTGCGGTTGCTGATCGCGCATGAAGGCGGCGCGGCCGTCGCCGTCGATCATCAGGAAATTATCCTGGTTCTCGAGGTGCAGGGCCGGGTTGGCGCCTGCGCTGGTGCGCGCCGCGATATCGAGGTGGGGGCCGAACTGCTGGCGGTCGAGCACTGGATTCATCGGACAAGGAAACAGTCAGAGTAGCAATCCAGACAGCTTACAGGGAAGCGCTGTTTCCGAAGCGACGATTAGAGCGGTTTTTCCCGCTTGCCCGTCACCAGTGCGATGGCGTTGACAATGACGCAAGAGCCGGCGACCGCGAACGCCGCCTGGACGCCGAACTGGTCGGCCAGCCGGCCCCACACCAGGCTGCCGACGGTGTAGCCGGCGGCCATCACGAACAGATAGATCGACAAGGTGCGCGCGCGTATGTGCGACGGGAACGACAACTGCGCCGCCGCGTTCAGGGTGGAAACAGTGGCCGACCACGCCATGCCGCCCAACATGATCAGCGGCACCAGCACCAGCAGCGAGCGGGCGAACGACATGACGACCAGCATCGCGCCGTACACCAGCAGGGCGCCGGCCAGCAGGCGCGTCTTGTCGAAACGGGTGCGCAGGCTCGGCAGGATGAAGGCGGCGATCACGGCGCCGGCGCCAAGGCTGCCCATCAGCGTGCCGAACACGCTCGAGTTCATGCGCAGCACGTCGCGCACGAAGATCGGCAACAGCGCGGCGAAGGCGATGGTGGCGAAAAACACGGTGCAGACATTGACCAGTATGTTGCGGTAGCGGCTGCAGCCGAGTGCGCACGAAACGCCGGCTTTCAGGCTGTCGATGAAGCTGGTGTTGGTGACCGTGCTCGGCAGGCGCTCCTGCCACCACGCCCAGTAGACGCCGAGCAAGGCGACGAAGGAAATCGCGTTGACCAGGAACAGCGCGCCGGCGCCGATCCAGTTGAACAGCACGCCGCCCAGCGCCGGCCCGACAATCGCGGCGACGTTGTAGCTGAGGTTGTTGAGCGTGGCCGCCGCCTCGACCTCATCGGGGTCGACCAGGCCCGACATCGACGCCTGCCAGGCCGGCCACATGAAGGCCGAGCCGGCGCCGAGGCAGAAGGTAATTGCCAGCACCGGTCTTGCCGACGCGTGGCCGGTGATCACCAGGGCGGCCAGCGTGCAGGCGCACAGGGCCATGAACAGGTTGCAGAAAAACAGGAACTTCGGCCGGTTCACCGCATCGGCGACGACGCCGGCAAACAGCGCGAACAGGAAAATTGGCACATACGTGGCGGTCTGGACCAGCGTGGTGGTGGACGCCGAATGCGCAAGCGATGCGATCAGCCAGGCCGACGCAAAGGTCTGCGTCCAGGTGCCAAGATTTGAGATGAGGTTGGCTGTCCACAGACGCCGATAGCGTGCGTGTCGAAGCGGCTTCGACAATGGCACCTTCTGGCGCAAGGGTTGCGCCGGCAGCGGGAGGGACTTGGACATGGTGAAACTAGTCTACGGGCCATAAGTGCCCAGCGTCAACAAACTGGTCAGCATTCGCCTGGGAGATATGCTATTTTCGTGGTATTGCCAACGTGACGAAGTGACAAACCAGGTGACAACCATGCAGATCAGGCCGATTGAGGAGAGCGACGTGGAGCAGGCAGGGCGCCTGCTGCGGGAGTTGTCGACCGAATTCATCCTGCACGAATCGACGACGGAAGGCGCGGCGACCTTCCTGCGCGAGAACGACGAGGCGGCTATCCGGCGCTATATCGACATCGGCCATGTGTATCACGTCGCCGAGATCGATGGCGAGATCGCAGGCTTCATCGCGGTGCGCGACCGTTCGCACCTGTTCCACATGTTCGTCGGCGTCAAATGGCAGGGACAGGGCCTGGCGCGCAAGCTGTGGAACATGGCGCGGGGGAGTGCGATCGCCGATGGCGGCAGCGGCGTCTTCACGGTTAACTCGTCGAATTACGCGCTGCCAGTGTACGAGGCGCTCGGCTTTGTGCGCACCGCGCCGATGCAGTGCTTGAAGGGCCTGTACTTCAACCCGATGAAACTGGAGCCCGATGAACGAGAAAGGTAACCCTGAATTGCTGTGTTGTTGCCTCTAGTGTTTGACAGGTGTCCCCACCGGTGCAACCTCGCAAGAACTATCGCCCGCGGCATTCAACGATCTTCAGGTGCTGCCTTTTCCCTCTTTCAAATAACGTGTATGTGGCAACGCACGAATGCACGGTTGGCTTGAGCTTAATCACGAGCAGCGCTGTCGTCCCGGAATATGAGCATCCAAGCCAATAGCTTTCGGTAGAGGGCGATGGAATTTCCAGGTCACGCGTTCGTCGCCTCCGTTTTTTCGTATGGCGTCCGGTACCTGAGCGCCATACTCGGAGCCGATTCCGAGGTAGACCCCGGCTTGGGATAGTGGGCGTTCGCCGGCATTGGCGACGACGCCCAGGCGGACGAAGGCGACGCCGCTGTCGGAGTTTCCGTAATAGAACGCGGACAATGAATTGTCGCCGCTCGTACAGTCGCCGATGCCGTGCACAGGCAAGTGATTGCAAGCGCGGCTAACCTGACCTGTATCCCGCCTGCGCTATTCGATGACATGGAAAGTCTCGCCATCGTTACTGCGGCGGGTTCCTTTTGGACGTTTAAACGCGATCGGCCGCTCCTTCACTTCACCTTGGTCGTTCCATTGCACGAGTAGGTGCCAGGTGCTCCTGTTGACTGACGAACGAACTCGACGCATTCGGCCCTTCCCTTGCTATTGACGAATTTGCCTTTTTCGAACACGTCGTGTTCTGGAATTCTCAGCCGGTAGCTCATGATGAATTTTCTTTTCATTCATAGGTTTGGACCATACCCATGTTAGGATTTCCTTGATTCTATGTAACTAGCAACTCTGACGGGCCGCCAAAAAGTTCATCGCGCGTACGCCCAAGGTCAATCCGACATTGGGACACGGCCCCATCAGTTACCGCGGCGCGCCTCATCCGACCGGCGCAACCAGAGGCTGCTGACCCATCCGCTGAACTGCTTGCCGCCGATCTTTGTTCGCACTTCCCACCAGTCGCCTTCGCGCACGCCGGTTGGCGTCACAGACGCACCGACCGGCACCACCGCAACGCGCCGAGCGCTGGTGCCGCTTCCTGCGCGCAGGTTCAAGTCTTCGAACACCTGGTAGCTGCGCTCTGCCGAAAGCGCGACCGGGCGGATCGCCGCGATGCCCGCAACAACGGGAGTCGCTGCCATCGCCGGCTTCGGCGCCAGCCAAAGCAGCATGCTGCCGATGCCCCAGGTGCCGATCACCAGGACCGCCAGCGCCCGCACATTCGGCCGCTGCCACCAGCGCGCCGGCGTCAGAAACGCCGCCAGCACCAGCGTCACCAACAGCCCGATGACGAATGCCCCGATCATGATCGCCATGCCGGTGTCCATCAGGCGTCGAAGCGCAGCACGTAGTGGCCGGCTACCAGGTGGTGCCCCGGCGGCAGCGTGTACGGCTGCTCCGCGCCGGCCTCGCCGATGCTGGCGACAAACTGCATCTGCTCGTCGAGGTGGAACAGCGCCTGAGTCGCCGACAGCCGTCCGATCTGGTAGCCGCCGCCGGCAGCTTCAAAGCTGAAGGCGTTGCGCGACAGGCCGATGCGGTCCGCGCTGGCGCTGTCGAAGCCGTCGGCGCGTTGCAGGAAACGGGCCGAGTCGAGCACGCGCAACGCCGCCAGCATCGGCGCGCTGCGGCCGAACACGAAGCGCGCGCCACTGGCGACCGGCACGCTGACCGGCACCGGAAGGCACAGCATGGCGCAGTAGCGATCGGCCATGTCGGGCGCAACCGCCGCCAGCTTCACCGCGCCCGCATCGACCGGCGTGAAGCTGGCCGGCGCAGTGATGCGTTCGCGGCCCGCGCTGGTAATTGCATGCAGCTCGTCGCCGGCGTCGACCGCGAAGCTGATCACCGCGTCATGCGGATTGGCGGCCAGCCCAAGCGAACGGTCGAGGCCAATTTCGAGCGCCAGCGCGCCGGTCTCACGATAGCGCGACAAGCGCGGCATCGCCAGCGCAACCAGGCTGACGCGCTGCTGCGCTATCGGCGCGTAGGTGGCATCGCCTTCGACGCCTGGCGTCATCGCCGGGCGATGACTGAGCGGCACCGCGGTCTGCTCCATCTCGTTGCTCGGCCGGGCGCGCGTTTTCCACACGGTGGCTGGCCTTACCTGGATCGGCGCCGCTTCGGCCGGTTTGGGGGCAGCCACCGGTGTGCTGGCCGCGCGCGTGATCTTCATCAACAGTCTGGTGGCGGCGCCGGCTTCTTTCGACTTGATCGTGTAGTAGCCGTTGACCGGGTCGTAGTTGCAATCGAACGCGCCTTTCGGCCGCACCTGCACTTCGATTGGCGCGTCGGGGCCGTCGTTAATCAGCAAGATGGCGCCGTCGCCGCCGAACGGCCATGCCGGCACCGCGTGGCTGGCCGATTCGTGGTCATGGCCGATCAGCGCCAGGCGCTGGTTCGGGTACATCGCGCAGACCGGCTTCCAGATGGCGCTGTCGCGCGAGGTGGTCACGGTGTAGAGGACCTTTTCGTCCGGCCCGGGCAGGTAGACGGCGTGGCCGAACTTGACTTCCACCTGGCCCGATTCGAGCGCGTCGGCGCCGACGACGTCGTAGCGCACTTCATCGGCCCCGAGCAGGTCGCCGAAATCCTTCTGGTGCAGCGCCGCCAGCGACTGCGCCAGGTCGCGCACGCGGGCGCCGCGGGTGAGGTGGCGGTCGTCGTCGACGTCGTCCTGCGGCAGCATCAGCGTCACATGCGAGAAGCAGCGCGTGGCGGCGCGGCCGCGATGCTCGCGCGGCGAGCGTTCGAGCAGGTCGCGCAGCAGCGGCTTGCGCGAAAACAGCGCCAGGCCGGGCGCCTGCCACAGCGCCTCCGCGTTGAATACATCAGGCACCTTGCCTAGCACTTCGTGTTGGACATAGACCGGCATGATTGAATCTCCTCTAATGATTGGGCACTGATCGCACTGAACGCTAGCAGGGGGCAGATGAAAAACAGCAGGTGGCTGCCGCCGGCCGACAGAAAACTCATCGGCTGGCCCATGATCGGGAAAATCGCCAGGTTGGTGCCCCACGACAGCAGGAAGTGACCGAGCACGAAGGCGGCGCCGCCGCACAGCGCGAAGCAGCGGAACCTGCCCATCCACGCCTGGCGGAAGTCGCGCGCCTGGCGGCTGGCCGCGTACGAACGCACCGCCGTCTGCAGCACCCCGACCAGGAACAGCGCCTGCAGCGCCCACAGCGCCAGGGCGCCGAGCAGACCGTGGCGGTTCATGAAGAACGACGGCGCAAAATCATCCTGCACCGCCGGAATCTGCAGCGCGCCGCCCGCGGCCTGGCCCATGGTCGACAGGCCGAGCAGCTGGTCCGATCCCCACCAGGCGCCTTCGGCGATGGCGCGCGCACCCAGCAGCAGCTGCTGGCCGGTGTGCGGATGGCTGGCCGGATCGAGCCAGACGAGGAAGCGGTCGGCATAAAAGCTCCATTGCGCCACTTCGCCGGCGCCGGCGCTGCGCAGGTAGGCCACCGCGCCCGCCGCAAGGCAGGCCAGCGCGACGATGCTGGCGGTGGCCGCGTGCCGGCCGGCCGCGATCGAACAGGCGAACGCCATCGCCATGCTCCAGACGGCCAACAGGATCAGCGGCGAATAGTCGTCCACCTGCACCAGGGCCAGTCCGAGCAGGGCGACGAACAGCACCGCGGGGGCGGCCAGGCGGAACCAGCGCACGGCCGGGCGGGTGTGGTCAAGCATGGCGGCATCCCAGCCAAGGCCGATGGCGATGCAGTGGGCGGTCAGCGCCGTCAGCGCCAGCTTGGCAAATTCCACCGGCTGCAAATCGAATACGCCGGTTTCGTCGCCCAGCAAGACCTGCAGCAGCAAGGCGACCAGCGCGCAACCGGCCAGCAGCGCGAGCATCCATTCGAGGCGGGTCTGCGGCATCAAGCCGCCGCGTCCGCGCAGCCGCAGCCGCAGGTGTGCGCCGATGCCGAGGCCGATGGCCAGCAGCGCCGTGGTCTTCTGGTAGTGGCGCAGCCATGACGACTCCATCGCGCCCAGGCCCAGTTCGAGCTGCGCCAGCAGCCCGACCGCCAGCAGCAGCGTGCCGGCGGCGGTCACCAAGGTGAGCCGGCCAGGCAGCAGCAGGCAGCACCACAGCGCCGCGCCGGCAAGCAGGATCGACCAGCCGATGCCGGGCGGCGTGGCGCTGCGCTGCAGGATGAGGGCGGCGGCGCCGGCAATAGCCAGCAGCGCAGTGGCGAAGCTGGCCGCGCGGATGGCAGCGCCGGCGTCGCGCACGAACGGCCAGTGGCCGCGCTGCCAGGCCAGGGCGCCGGCCGCGCTCAGCGCGCCGCACAGGCCGAGGGCGATCCACCACGCCGGCCCACCAGGCAGCGCCCACGCCTGGCGCTGGCGCCACTCCCATTGCACGTGCGGCGGCAGCACGTTGCGCGCGTCGGCAAACAGTGCGACGTGGCTCAGTGGACGCAGTTCGAGCAGGTTGCCTTGCAAGCGCGTGGCGAAACGCGTGCGGCCGGCGACCAGTGCCGTGACGCTATCGAGCGGTTCCTCGCGCTGCGCCAGGTTGTACGCGCCTGCCGCGGACGACATCGACAGCGGCGTGCCATTTGAATTCGACAGCAGCAGCTGGCCTTTGACGCGCGAGAGCAGGGCGCTGCCGTAGCCGACGTATTCAATGCCCAGCCGGTTGCCGCAATACAGATTTCCGCCGAAAGTGAGCGGACGCGCGAGGGTCAGCGCGTGCGGCGCCAGCCGGTTCCAGTCGGCTGCCAGGCGCGAAGAAATGCGGGCATCGGGACAAGCCGGCTGCGCGCTGCCATCGCGCCGCAACGTGGCGCCATCGTAGCGCCAGTGCCGCCCGCCTTCGGAAAACGACACCGACCGGGCGTCGGCGGCGTTGACGCTGAACAGCGCCGCACCGAGGCGGAACTGCTGGCCCTGGACCAGGGAGATGGTGCCGGTGCGCCGGTCAGTGCCATCGCGCTGCAGCACCAGTTGTCTGGCGCCGCTGATGTTGCGGGCGAACCAGCGGCCGCCCGTGTCGCGCCGCAGCGCGATATGGGTGGCGTCGGCCTGGGGCGCGGCTAGCTCGTGCTGGCCCAGCGTGACCGACTCGCCAGGCGTGATGCTGACGGCGATGACCGCCGGCGACCACGCCGCCGGCGAGCGCCACAGCGCAAACAACTGCAACACGCACAACGCGCCGAGCAGGCTGGCGGTCAGCGCAAAGGCGCTGAATCGGCCGATCACGCCAGGCTCCATGCCGGCGCGCGCATCGCCGAGCGTACGTCGCCAATCATCCGGCTGATCGCAAGGGCGTGAGGTGGCCGGCCGCTGGGTTCGACGCAGAGCAGGGCGCGCAGCAGCGTCACCGCTTCGGTGGCGCCGGGCGCGTCGATGCGCTGTGCGAACAGGGCTGCTTCATCGTCGTGCAACGTTGGCGGCACCGTGCCGGCGTGGCGCGCCAGCAGCTGCGCTGCGCCGCCGGCCTGGTGGTCGCGATACGCCTGGCCACAATCGCGGCAGAAGCGCAGCGGCAGGCCGCCAGTGACGAGGTAATAGAACATGGCGCCGAGGGCGAAATAGTCGCTGCGCGCATCGGTCAGGTAGGAGTTGCCCGCAGAGGGAAAGAACTGTTCCGGCGCCTGCCAGTTGGCCGTGCCGGCGTAACTGTGCGGATCGCGGTCGCCAAGCAGGCGATTGGTGCCGAAATCGGCCAGCTTGACGCTACCGCGGCGCGCGTCGAGCAGCACATTCGATGGCTTCAGGTCGAGGTAGCGCCAGCCGTACTGGTGAACCTTGGCGATCGCCTGGTTGATCTGCGCCAGCCAGTCGAGCGCCTGGGCGAAACCGATGGCGCGGCCGGCCGCGCGTTCGCGCGCGATATGCCTGGCCAGGTCGCCGTCGAGCAGTTCGAGCGCCATCACCGGCAGGGTGTCGTGCATGCCGCTGTCGAGCAGGCGCACGATGTGGCGCTCGTCCCACGGTTCGAGCGAGCGCAGGAAGGCGATTTCTTTTTGGGCGCTGGCGATCCAGCGGTCGCGCTGTTCCGGGTGGGCGCGCGCCATCTGCTGCTGGTTGATCAGCTTGATGGCAACTTGGCGGCCGGCCGGCAGGGTGTCGGCGATCCACACGACGCCATACGCGGAGCCGGCCAGTGGCTCGTGCAGGCGGTAGTTACCCGCTTCGAGTGTGATGACCGCGCCCGCTTCCAGCATGCTTCCCCCAATGGTTGTGACGGCAGGTGCCGTCACACAGGGTTAGCAGGGGGAGGGGGGAAGTAAAAAAAACGCCGGCCGGTTGCCCGGGCGGCGTTTCTTGATGACGTGGCGTCGCTATTAACGGCGGCCGTAACCGTCGTGACGGTGACCGCGGCGGTGGCCGCCGTAGCCGTTGTAGTAACCGCGGCTCGAACCGACATACACGACCGCCGCGGGAGGGCTGTAGTAACGCGGCGCCGGGGCGTAATACACCGGAGCCGATTGAACGTACACTGGCGCCGCCTCATAGTAGCCGCCGCGATTGTCGTAGTACGACGAGCGGGTGTCGACGTAGCCACTGCGGTTGTCGTAGTAGCCGTTACGGTTGTCGTAATAGCCGTTACGGTTGTCGTGATAACCGTTGTTGTAATTGCGGTTGTCGGAGCTGACCGCGTTACCCAGCGCCGCGCCGATTACGCCGCCCACGATGGCGCCATCGCGACCGCCGCTGTTATGACCGATTGCAGCACCGAGAACGGCGCCGACAGCTGTATTTACGCCGCGATCTTGAGCCATTGCCGTGGAGGTGATGGCCGTAGCGGCCAGAATCACCGCACCCAAGCATTTTTTATTCAACATGGCGTTTCCTTTTGCCTCGAGCTGGATCAGGATGATCGCGTAACGTGCTGGGCATGTGTTCACTATATATTGTGCACAATCGCGCGCCATCGTTAATACAGACTCTTACATCTCATGCAGCGGCTATAACATGTGCTGTATTGACGCTTGAAGATCGCGCCGCGCGCCCCATCTGATGAAGGTTATTCATCCACACCGGATTGTCCATGCCCCGTCGCGCCTTGCTCACTGTCGCGACCTTGCTCGCGCTGCTGCATCTGTACATTGGCTTGCGCCTGATCCCGCCGATGGGTCTCGGCGCGGCTGGTACAAGCGCAGGCATCGCGCTGCTGGCCGCCTCTGCGCTGCTGGTGCTCACCGGCCTGTTTTCTTCGGTGCTCAAGCGCGTGCCCTTCAGCGAACAGCTCACCTGGGCAGGCCTGCTGTCGATGGGCTTTTTCTCGTCGCTGCTGGTGCTGACGGTGCTGCGCGACGTTGCACTGCTGGTAGCGGTTGTCTTCAGCGCCGGCACGCCGGCGATCGAGCGCGCCAGCGCCATCGGCGTGCCGCTGCTGGCGTTTGTCGTCACGCTGATCGGCTTTGTCAATGCGCGCCGTGTAGCGCGCGTGGTTGATGTCGAGGTGCCGATCGACGGCTTGCCGGCGCAGTTCGACGGCTACTCCATCGTGCAGATTTCGGACATTCACGTCGGCCCCACCATCAAGCGCGGCTACCTGAACGCGATCGTCACCAAGGTCAACGGGCTCAAGCCGGATGCCATCGCCGTCACCGGCGACCTGGTCGACGGTTCCGTCAAGCGCCTCGGCATGCATACGGCGCCGCTTGAACGCCTGGCCGCGCCGGACGGCGCGTTTTTCGTCACCGGCAACCACGAATACTATTCCGGCGCGGCCGAGTGGATCGTCGAGATGCGGCGCCTGGGTCTGACCGTGCTGCTCAACGAGCACGTCGTGGTCGAGCGCGCGGGCCAGGCGCTGATGATCGCCGGCGTGACCGACTTCATGGCGCACCACTTCGACGAGTCGCACCGCAGCGATCCGCATGCGGCGGCAAGGGGAGCGCCCGGCCACGTGAAGGTGCGGGTGCTGCTGGCGCACCAGCCGCGCAGCGCCGAAGCGGCGGCCGATGCCGGCTTTCACTTGCAGCTGTCGGGCCACACGCATGGCGGCCAGTTCTTCCCGTGGAACCTGTTCGTTCCGCTGCAGCAGCCATTCACCGCCGGCCTCAATCGACTGCGCTCGCTATGGGTCTACACCAGCCGCGGCACCGGTTACTGGGGGCCGCCAAAACGCTTTGGCGCGCCGTCCGAGATCACCCGCGTGCGCCTGGTGCGGGCGAAGGGCGTGTGATTACGTCGTCATAAAGCCGTGCACAACTGGACCAAAATGCGATATTGTGCGAATCCTCACTGAACAGTAATCGAAGGATTCGCTGCATGAACCGCACACTGCGTCACACCTCCGCGCTCACCATCCTCGCCGCCAGCATGCTGGCCGCAAGCGCCTTCGCCGCCCCCCCCGGCAACGACCCCGCCGCTCTTGGGCAGATCCGCAATGCCGCGCTGAAAAGCGACTGGGCGCTCGAGCGCCTGGCCGACATGACGGACCTGATCGGACCGCGCCTGTCCGGATCGGCCGGCGCGGCAGCGGCGGTGACGCAGGTGGCCGACGCGATGCGCAAGCTGGGCGCCACCGTCACGCTGCAGCCGGTGAAGGTGCCGCATTGGGTGCGCGGCGCGGAGACCGCATCGCTGGTCGAGTACGCCGGCCGTCCCGCCGGCGTCACGCAGCGCGTGGTGCTCACGGCGCTGGGCGGATCGGGCGCCACGCCGCAAGCCGGATTGATAGCGCCGGTGATCGTGGTTCGTGATTTTGAAGAACTGAAGGCGCGCGCGGCAGAGGTAAAAGGGCGCATCGTGCTGTTCGACGTCGCTTTCGACCAGCAGATGGCCGAACGCGGACAGGCCGGCACGGCCTACGGCCAGGCGGTGATCTACCGTGGCGTGGGCACGCGCCTGGCAGCGCAGATGGGCGCGGCGGCGGTGCTGGTGCGCTCGGCCGGCGGCGCCGATTACCGCCTGCCGCACACTGGCGCCAGCGGGCTGCAGGACGGCGCGCGCATTCCGGCGGCGGCAGTATCGGCGGAAGACGCCATGCTGATGACGCGCCTGGCCGCGCGCGGCCCGCTCAGCATGCAGCTGATCTTGACGCCGCAGGTGCTGCCGGACGCCGACAGCTTCAACGTCATCGCCGATTTCCCCGGCACCGACAAGGCCGATGAAATCGTCATCGTCTCGGGCCACCTCGATTCGTGGGACCTCGGCACCGGCGCCAACGACGACGCCACCGGCGTTGTCACCGCGATGGCGGTGATCGACACGCTCAAGAAGCTCGACTTCCGGCCGCGCCGCACGATCCGCATGATCGCCTGGATGAACGAGGAAAACGGCGGCCGCGGGGGCGCCACCTACCTCGAGGCCAACAAGGCAAACGCCGCCAAGCACATCGCCGCGATCGAAAGCGACGAGGGCTCGGGCCGTGTGTTCGGCATGCGCACCAGTGTGGGCAACGAAGCGATGAAGCACTTTGCGCCGTTGAAGGCGGCGCTGCTGCCGATGCAGGCCGGGGCACTGCAGCGCGCCGATGCGCTGGGCATGGGCGACCTGCATGGACTGGAAGCGGCCGGCGTGCCGAGTTTCGCGCCGCTGATCGACGAGTCGACCTACTTCAACTATCACCACACGCCGGCCGACACGTTCGACAAGGTCAAGCCGGAAGACCTGCGCCGCCATGTCGCCGTGATGGCGGTGACGACCTGGTACCTGGCCAACATGGAGCAGCCGATCGGCCGCGCCAACGTGCCGCCACGCCAGTAAGTTGAGAACTTTCCACGGTCTTGAAGCTACGTCATATCTTTGGCACAAAAAAACCCGGCGCATGGCCGGGTTTTTTCTTCTGCGCCCAACCGGTTACTACAGGTTCAGTTTTGGCAGGTAGCCGCCTGGGATGATGCCGAATACCGACAGCACGATCAGGATCAGCAAGATGATGAAGAGCACACGGACGATCTGGGCAACCGGAGCCGGCAGTGGCAGCAGGCTGACCAGCCACCAGATGAGCCCGAAGATGACGAGATAGACGATGAGGCTGATTAGTATGTTCATATTTTTTTCCCCTACAGCTGTGGATGACGAATTGTCGAGCGACAGGTGGACAATATCGCAAACCCGATTTCTCGACTGTTCGGTAGGGCACATAGACTGCGGGCAACCGAACGCCCGCGGCAAAATGAACCGCTATTCGTCGGCGACCCGACGGATTGCGCGGGCGCGCCCATGGAAAGGGCGGCCATACATGGTCTGGATGCCGCTGGTGAAGTTCTGCCCCCACACCAGTTGCGAGCGCGCTTCGGACGGTTCGGAAGACCAGTACCAGACGCGGTGAAACTGCTCCCTCAGGT
This sequence comes from Massilia eurypsychrophila, assembly GCF_002760655.1. Classification (GTDB taxonomy): domain Bacteria; phylum Pseudomonadota; class Gammaproteobacteria; order Burkholderiales; family Burkholderiaceae_D; genus JAFCUW01. The sequence continues at coordinate 449,058 of NZ_PDOC01000003.1, forward strand.
TGGCGAACAGCAGCGACAGTTCGCGCCGGGTCGGCAGCTCGCCGCCGCTGAAGGCGGCCCATTCGCGCGCGGCGGCCCAGGTGACGTCCTGGGCGTCGCCCGGCAGCAACACGACGTGATGATCCGGCGCGCCGTTTTTCCCGAGGATCATCCCCGCGTAATGCTCTCCGTCCTTCAAGCTTGCCCTGACTGGATCGTACCTGCTCATTCGCCCTCCCTGGAAGCTCGCACCTAGCAGTTAAGACCCGCGCGCGAAGGCTAAGTTGCCGTGTTTCTGACGGCGCGAGCGAAAAAGGCGTTGCACCGCGATCGGCTGGCTTTCGCCTTATAATTTCATCCCTTTCCGAAATTATGGAAGTTGCAATGGTCCCCGTCGGCGGCCTCGTCACTCCAACCGCCGAATGATCACTGCACTCGCCATATTTATCGCCACGCTGGTCCTCGTCATCTGGCAGCCGCGCGGACTCGGCATTGGCTGCAGCGCCTCGCTCGGCGCGATCGCCGCCTTGCTGGCCGGCGTCATCGAGGTGTCCGACATTGCCGTCGTGTGGCACATCGTGTGGAACGCCACCGCCACCTTCATCGCCATCATCATTACCAGCCTGCTGCTTGACCAGGCCGGCTTCTTCCAGTGGGCCGCGCTGCACATGGCCCGCTTGGGCGGCGGCAGCGGCCGCAAGCTGTTCGTGCTGATGGTGCTGCTCGGCGCGGCGGTGTCGGCGCTGTTCGCCAACGATGGCGCGGCGCTGATCCTCACGCCGATCGTCATCGCCATGCTGATCGAGCTGCGTTTTTCGGCGAAGGCGACGCTGGCCTTCGTCATGGCCGCCGGCTTCATTGCCGACACCGCCAGCCTGCCGCTGGTGGTGTCGAACCTGGTCAATATCGTCTCGGCCGACTATTTCGGTGTCAGCTTTGGCCGCTACGCCGCGGTGATGGCGCCGGTGAACGTGGTGTCGGTGGCCGCCACGCTGGCCGTGCTGCTGCTGTTCTTCCGCCACGACATCCCGAAAGACTACGACGTCAAGCAGATCAAGCAGCCGCGCCTGGCGATTCGCGACCAGGCCACCTTCACCGCCGGTTGGTGGGTGCTGGGCCTGCTGCTGGTCGGTTTTTTCGGGCTCGAACCGCGCGGCGTGCCGATCAGCGCCACCGCCGCCGCCGGCGCCGCCGTGCTGTTCGTCATCGCCGCGCGCGGCCAAGTGATCGCCACGCGCGAGGTGATCCGGCACGCGCCGTGGCAAATCGTCGTGTTCTCGCTCGGCATGTACATGGTGGTGTACGGGTTGCGCAACGCCGGCCTGACTGCCGCGCTGACGCAGCTGCTCGATGCTTGCGCGCAGTACGGCGTGTGGGGCGCGGCGATGGGCACCGGCATCATCACGGCGCTGCTGTCGTCGATCATGAACAACCTGCCGACCGTGCTGATCGGCGCGCTGTCGATCGATGCCACCGCCACCAGCGGCGCGGTGCGCGAAGCGATGATATTCGCCAACGTCATCGGCAGCGACCTCGGCCCGAAGATCACGCCGATCGGCAGCCTGGCCACCTTGCTATGGCTGCACGTGTTGTCGAGCAAGGGCATCACGATCACCTGGGGTTATTACTTCCGCGTCGGCATCGTGCTGACCTTGCCGGTGCTGCTCCTGACACTCGCGGCGCTGGCGCTGCGGCTACAATAGGGCGCATCGCGCAGGAGGCTCGCAGTGGATACCCATCTCGTCTGTACCATCGGCCATTCGACCCGTCCGATCGACGAGTTCATCGGCCTGCTTCAGCTGCACGACGTGCAGTGCGTGCTCGACGTTCGCACGGTGCCGAAGTCGCGCCACAACCCGCAATTTAACCGCGATAACTTGCCGGGCTCGCTGGCGGCGGCCGGCATCGGCTACCGCCACATCGCCGGCCTTGGCGGGCTGCGCCATGCGCGCGCCGACTCGCCCAACAGCGGCTGGCGCAACGCGTCGTTTCGCGGCTACGCCGATTACATGCAGACGGTGGACTTTGACGACAACATTGATGCGCTGATTGAGCTGGCGCGTGCATCGCGTTGCGTGCTGATGTGCGCCGAAGCGGTACCGTGGCGTTGCCATCGCTCGATGGTGGCGGATGCGCTGGTGGTGCGCGGCGTGCCGGTCGAGCACATCATTACAGGCGCGAAACGCAAGCCGCATGTGTTGACCCCGTTCGCGGTGGTAGAGGGAACCCGGATCACCTATCCGCCGCAGCCGCAGGGGGCAACCGCAGGGGTCTGACCCGGTTTTGCTGTCAGGGCCAGACCCCGGAGTCGGCGGCGCCAAGACTGTGCGGCGGCAAGCGGACGAGCAAATAAACCTGTCTGCTCTGGTTGCATGCCGATCCTTGCTTGCCTATGCTGGTTCCTGCATGTTAATCACTGGATGGAGGATGTCATGGGCCTCAGGAGCACCGTCCTCGCGACGGCTTTTGTATTCATGGGCGGTTGCGCCCAGACCGGCAGCGTCAGGCCGCCGCCGCAGGCAGATGAAATCTACGCGCCCGATGCTGGGGTAACTTCGAGCGGTGCATCGACGTCAGGCCAGACGAACGCCGGCAGCGGCGAGCGCTCCCGCGAGGAAGTGCACGCCGAGGCGGTGGAGGCGGTCAGGAATCACAAGTCGACGCTGATGGATGAACTGGAGTGGTTCAATCCGTTCGTCAAGGGACGTTGAAAAAAAAGCGTCACGATCGCTCGTGACGCTTTGGACGCGACCAGGTGTTCGCGCTTTTAAGGCTTCTCAGCCTTCAGGTGTTTGTCGAGAAATGCTTCCACTTTGCGCGCGAAGTCGACTTGCGTGCTGACCTGGCGGAAGCCGTGCGCCTCGTTGGAATAGGTAACCCATTCCGGCGGGTGTCCAGCTTTGATCAGCGCAGAACGAAGTCGCTCGCCGTGCTCGATCGGCACGCGCATGTCGCTTTCTCCGAATGCCAGCAACAGCGGCGCCTTGATGTCCCAGGCGCGCATCAGTGGCGAATTATCCGCGAGCATTTTAGCGTCCTTGTCGACATCGCCGATCAGCTGCGGCAGCATGTAGCGGCGGCTGCCATCGTCGAGATCGTCGATGACGTTCCAGGCACCCTTCAGCAGCAAGGAAGGATCGGTGACGGCCAGCCAGGCCACCCCGCACTTGTAGAGCTCGGGGTGACGGACCAGTCCCATCAAGGTGCTGTAACCGCCGTAACTTGCGCCGGCGATACAAGCCTTGTTGCTGGCCAGCCCTTGCTTTTGCGCCCAAAGCAGCGCATCGGCCACATCGTCTTGCATCGCCTGGCCCCATTGCTTCCAGCCGGCGCGGTAATGGGCATAGCCATAGCCGGTACTGCCGCGGAATTCCGGGCTGATCACCAAATAGCCGCGCGAGGCGAGAAACTGCTGCATGCCTTCCCATTCCCAGTCGCCCTCGCGGATCCACGGTCCCCCGTGCACCAGCACGACGGTAGGCGCCGGCTGACCGGCCTTCACTCCCGCCGGTTGGGTTACCCAGACAGGCAGATCACGCCCATCGCGCGCCTTGATGCGGTGCATCGAGACACGGCTCATGCGCTGCGGGTCGATCTCGTCCTGAACAGCGCCGACCAGATTCCATTTCTTGCTGACGGACTCATAATGGAACAGCTTGCCCGGATCGCGGTCCGAGAAAGAGCGAACCAGCAACACCGCTTCATCGGCGCCGCAACGGCGGCAACTGATGCGATTGACGCGGCCGGGCAACTGGGCGTCGACCATCGCCTGTGCGCGCTTCATGCCTTCGTCGTACCAGATTGTTTGCTCGGCATCGGTGATCAAGCGTACGCCGAGCGGACCAGCGCCGGGGCGTCCCTCGACCAGTGAACCGCGGAAGTCAAAACCCGGCGTCTCGAGCAATGGCGTAGCGCTCGGCTTGCCAGTTTTGAAGTCGAACTTGCTCAACACGGAATAGCCGGACTGGTCGGTATGGGTCACATACAGATTGCCGATATCGTCGACTCCCACGGGCGTGAACTTCGCCTCCAGCACCTTGTCTTGCGTCAGTTCGCTCCATTTCTTCTCGCCGGGGCCACGCCAGCTTGTCGCTTCCACGCCATTATGGCTGGTGTATGCAACGCGCGGCTCCGCCGCGGTGTCGAAGTCCCAGGCGACAACGTGGCTGATCGGCTCCACGTCCATGATGCGGGTGCGTCCGGTGCGGACATTAATCCATTTTGGCCAAACGCTTGTCATCGATTTGTGATCGAAATACATTTCGCCGATGACGACTTCATCGGGCCTGATGCCGGGTTGCTGCTCAGGTACCGCCAACAAAGTGTGATTCCACTTCAGCAGGCGACCGTCTAATGAGTTGGTGCTGCCGTCGCGGCTGACCAATGTGCGCGGCTGAGTGCCGTCCGCGTTTACCGAGAACAAGCCACGGGCAAAATATCTGTCTTCGCCGCTGCCGTCCTGCAAGTCAACGGCGCTATACACCAGGCGGTCGTCGCCGACCCATTCAAACTGGGTGATATCTGCATCGGAAAACGTAGCGGCGCGGTTCGCCTTCGGGGTGCCGCCGGCCAGGTCGATCACCACCAGCCCGACGCGCTTATCGCCGCGGGAAGTCGATATGGCGATCTTGGTGCCGGACGGCGACAGCTTGGCGCTCAGCACGGCAGGGCGCTGAAAGAAGTGTTCGACCGGGGTCTGCTCTGGCGCAGACTGCGCGTGGGCCGCCAAGGGGGGAATTGCGAGCAGCGCCGCACACGCTGCCGCGAACGGCAAGCGAACACTCAACTTGTGAAGCATATGGATCAGCCCTTCTGTTTGATGTTAAAAACTGGCATCCATCTGCTTATCGTCGCATCTAGATTAGCGGCCTCACGTTGAAAACCGAATTCTTCCGCAAGCGTTCAATATCGCATTCAATCGTATTATTTATGCAAAATTACGTTTACGCAAGCATTGCTTATCGTTGTATCTTTTGCGCAGCAGCGCGCATGGCCAGGGCGTGAATCGCCAATGCGGAGGATGGTTAAGGTGACCGAATTTTTAGGGGCGGTGAGACGTTTCGAGCCAGACGCGGCTTGACGTGGTGGGCCAGGAGGGGTCATTCGATGGCGTAAGCCAAGTTTGCTGAGGTTTGGTGCCCGGGACCGGAATCGAACCGGTACGCCATTTCTGACACGAGATTTTAAGTCTCGGGTGTCTACCAGTTTCACCACCCGGGCAACGGGCGAGATTCTAGCACAGGGAGCGGGTTCGCTGGCTTCGACATGGTGCATCTTTGATCCGATAAATGGCGTCCCCCGCGTGCTCGGGGAAGACGGTCTCCGGGCTAACAGCCCAGGCGCCGCCGCCGTCGCGCTAACCGCCTTCCCGGGTGTCACCCCAACTTGCTTTGGCCGTCGCCACGGATGGTGTAGCATTCGTGGCGGCGTGCCGGCGGTCCCGGTGCGCCTGTACATCCAAGGACAAGAATTGAATATCACTATTAACGAAGAACTGCGTTCGTTTATCGACCCGCTCACCGCCAATGAATCCGCCGCGCTCGAACGCAGCCTGCTGGCCGAAGGCTGCCGCGATGCGCTCGTGCTGTGGGGCGAAACGCTGATCGATGGTCACAACCGCTACGACATCTGTACCCGCCACGGCATCGAATTTCGCACCGTTCAGAACACCACTTTCAGTTCGCTCGACGACGTCATGCTGTGGATGATCGACAACCACCTGGCGCGCCGCAGCGTGTCGGACTACCAGCGTGGCGTGCTTGCGCTGCGCAAGAAGGACATCGTCACCGCGCGCGTGGCGCAGCGCGCTGCGGCGGAGCCGGAAGCCGACGCCGCCCCAGAGGCGGCACCGCAGTCGCCGCCGTGGAATACGCGCGAAGACGTCGCCAAGGCGGCGCGCGTGTCGAGCAATACCATCAGCCAGATCGAACGGATCCAGAAGGCGGCCACGCCGCAGCTGGTGGAAGCGGTGCGCGCCGGGACGATCTCGATCAACGCCGCCGCCAACGTCGCCTCGCTGCCGCCTTCCGAACAGATCGTCGCGGTGGCCGGCGGACGCAAGGAGCTGCAGCTGGCCGCGCGCCAGGTGCGCGAACAGAAGGCCGGCAGCCGCCCGCCAAAAGAGACGCCCGCCGATGAAGCGGCCGACCTTCGCGCGCAGGTCGCCGCGCTGCGCGACAAGGTCGACGCACTCCAACTCGAAAACGCCGCGCTGAAACAACAGCTGGGCCTCTAGGCCACACCCCACACCAGGAGTAAAGTCCGCATGCTTTCACAACGCCTCGTCTTCAGCGCGCTGCTCGGTTGCGCTTCCTTGTTTGCAGCGCTGCCGGCACAAGCGCAGCAGCCGTTCAAAGCCGGCAAGCCCAGCGCCGAGCAGGCGCGCTGGCAGGCGACGGCGCAACGCGTGACCATCATGCGCGACAAGTGGGGCATCCCCCACGTGTTCGGCAAGACCGATGCCGACGCGGTATTCGGCCTGCTGTACGCGCAGGCGGAGGACGACTTCAATCGCGTCGAACTCAATTACATCAACGCGCTGGGGCGCCTGGCCGAAGTCGAGGGAGAAAAGGAGCTGTGGCGCGACCTGCGCATGAAGATGTTCATCAGGCCGCAGGACATGCAGGCCAAGTACGCGGCCAGCCCGGCGTGGCTGAAAAAGCTGATGGTGGCCTTTGCCGATGGCCTTAACTTCTACCTGCACACGCATCCGGAAGTGAAACCGAAGCTGATCTCGCACTTCGAGCCATGGATGGCGCTGGCCTTCAGCGAAGGCAGCATCGGCGGCGACATCGAATCGATCGACCTGAAGCAGCTCGAGAAAATGTACGGCAGCGGCGCTGCGGTCAAGCTGGCCGACGCCGGCAGCGGCTTCGGCCCGGAGCCGCGCGGCTCGAACGGCTTTGCGATCGCGCCGAAACGCAGCGCATCCGGCCACGCGCTGCTGCTGATTAATCCGCACACGTCGTTCTACTTCCGCCCTGAAGTGCACATGGTCAGCGAAGAAGGCCTGAACGCGTATGGCGCCGTGACCTGGGGCCAGTTCTTCGTCTACCAGGGTTTCAACGAGCGGGCAGGGTGGATGCACACCTCCGGCGGCGGCGACGTCATCGACGAGTATCTCGAAACGGTGGTCGAAAAGGACGGCAAATTCTTCTACAAGTACGGCGCCGAACAGCGGCCGATGCGCGCGGTGCCGATTACGCTGCCGTACAAGACCGCTGCCGGCATGGCCAGCAAAACCGTCACCGCGTACTTCACCCACCACGGCCCGGTGGTGCGCGAGGCCGGCGGCAAATGGGTGTCGGTCAAGCTGATGGAAGAACCCCTGAAGGCGCTGACGCAGTCGTACACCCGCACCAAGGCGACCAGCTACAAGCAGTTCCATAAATCGATGGAGCTGCGCACCAACTCGTCGAACAACACCGTGTACGCCGATGCCGATGGCACCATCGCTTACTTCCACGGCAATTTCGTGCCGAAGCGCGATCCGTCGTTCGACTGGGCGCATCCGGTCGACGGCAGCAATCCGGCCACCGAGTGGCGCGGCCTGCACGATGTCAAGGACACCATCACGCTGAAAAATCCGGCCAGCGGCTACATCCTCAACACCAACAACTGGCCGTTCGCCGCGGCCGGCGCCAACAGCCCGCGCCAGAAGGACTACGCCGCCTACATGTGGACGCTGCCGGAAAACGCGCGCGGCCTGCACGCGATCAAGGTGCTGAAGGACGCGCAAGGATTCACCCTCGACAGCCTGGTCGCCGCGGCCTACGATAGCTACCTGTCTGCGTTCGAGCCGCTGGTGCCGGCGCTGGTGAAGGACTGGGAGGCGCTGCCGGCGAACGATCCGCAAAAGGCGCAACTGGCCGCGCAGGTGGCGGCGTTGCGCGCCTGGGACCTGCGCTTCTCGGTGACGTCGGTGCCGACGTCGCTGGCGGTGTACTGGGGCCAGCAGATGGTGGCCGCCGCATCGGCAGCGGCGCGCGCCAAGGAGATACCGGTGGTCGACTACATCGGCGCCAGCATCACCGCGCAAGAGCGCCTGCAGGCGCTGGCGCGCGCATCGGACAAGCTGGCGGCGGACTTCGGCACCTGGCAAACGCCATGGGGCGAGATCAACCGCTTCCAGCGCATCAGCGGCGCGGTCGACCAGCAGTACGACGACAGCAAGCCGAGTTATCCGGTGGCGTTCACGTCGGCCAACTGGGGTTCGCTGGCGTCGTTCGGCATGGTGGCGAAGCAGAAGACCAGGCGCATCTACGGCGACCGCGGCAACAGCTTCGTGGCGGTGGTCGAATTTGGCCCGCGCCTGCGCGCAAAAAGCATCCTCGCCGGCGGCCAGAGCGCCGATCCGGCATCGAAGCACTTCAGCGACCAGGCAGAGATGTACAGCAAGGGCCAGTTCAAGGACGTGTTGTTCTATAAGGCCGACATCGAGGCTTCGCTCGAGCGCAAATACCATCCCGGCAAATAGGTTCCCGGCAGAGTTTGCATCTTCCACTTTGCGCAAGATGTAATTAAATAAAGATTAAGGTTATTGCAATGACTTCTGGAATCGGATTAACCTGAGCCTGCTTTTATCGCTGGCTCGACCTAACCATTTCCCAGGAGTGCAAACGTGAAATCGAAATCGTTGTCGCTTAAATCCCTGTCCTTCGCTGCCGCGCTGCTGTGCGCGTCAGCGGCGGCGCAGGCCGAAATTATTTTCTTCACCGACCGCGCGGCCTTTCTGGCCGCGCTCAGTTCGTCCGGCACCGATACCTTCGACGACCTCACCGTCAGCCAGACCAGCTCGCCGTTGCTGCGCAGCGCCGGCGCCTACAGCTATCGCGCCAGCGTCGGGCCCGTGTCGAATTTCTGGCCGGCCGGCACCACCGGCGGCGATGTCTGGCTGGCGGCGACCGTCAGCAACGACATCATCACATTCGACAATTTCGGCGGCCTGCGCGCCGTCGGCGGCAACTTCTTCGGCTCGGATGCGGCCGGCGCTTTCTCGCCCAACCGCTCACTCGTGCTGACCGCCACCGGCGGCGCCACCACGCGCACGGTCAATCTGTACGACACGACCATATCGACTTTCCTCGGCTTCATTTCTACCGATGCGCTGTCGACGGTGACCTTGCAGACCGAGGGCATCCCTGGCGGCACGGCATACTGGTCGACGGCCAACAACGTGACCATCGGCATGCCGGTGCCGGAGCCGGAAACCTACGGCATGCTGCTGCTGGGCCTCGGCCTGGTCGGCTTCATGGCGCGCCGCCGCGCCCGCTGACGGTACCGGCGTCGACAGCCGCGGCAACGTGCCGCGGCTGTTTGCATTTGGCAATCCGCTGCCTCGAACTTGCGAGCGGGGAATTGCTCAGTTTCTTCGTGCAGATCAAGTTATCACTACATTAACCTTGGTTCCATTGCAGGCATTGAGCGCCTGATATCTACTGGAGCCAGCAGTCGCTGTGCTCATCCGATGTGTTCACAAGGGGAACTACCATGAAGAAGAAAACGCTTTCGCTAAACGCGCTGGCGCTAGCCGCGTTGCTATGCGGCGGCGCCGCCGCCCAGGCGCAGATCACCGTCTATAACGATCACACCGCGTTCCTGGCCGCCGTCACCAACGCCGGCACCGACACCTTCGACGACTTGCCGATGTCGCCGCTGCCTACGCCGCTGTCGCGCTCGGCCGGCATCCACAGCTATTTCGCCAGCGCCGGACCGGCCTCGATATTCTTCCCCGCCGGCACGGGCACCGACCACTGGCTGTCGACCGCCGACTCCACCGACTCGATCACCTTCTCGGGTTTCTCGCCCGGCGTGTATGCACTCGGCGGATTTTTCTTTGGCTCTGATGCCAATGGCGCCTTCCTGCCCGGTACCACGGTGACGTTGACGGCGCTGTCGGGCGAGACCCGGACCGTGTCGCTCACCGACACCTTGACCACCACCTTCCTCGGCTTCACCTCCGACGTGCCGCTGATCTCGGTGGTGCTGACCGCGTCCGAGATCGGCGGCGCCGTCTGGCCCACCGCCAACGACCTGACGCTGGCGGTACCGGAACCTGGCGCCTATGGCATGTTGCTGGCTGGCCTGGGCGTGGTCGGTTTTGCGGCGCGCCGCCGTCGCGCCCGCTGAAGGCGCGCAGGCGAACGTAGCGGCCGCGCTCCCCGCGGCCGCTTTCGGCTTGCAATGACGGCCGCCTCTGCCGGCTGCCGCTGCGCCCGATGCTGGCCCGGCAGCACACGCGCTTGCTATAATTCCGGCTTCCAACAGGCGACAGGGCAGGCAGTGGCAAAACTTTACTTCAGGTATTCGGCGATGAACGCCGGTAAATCGACCGCGCTGCTGCAAGTGGCGCACAATTACGAAGAACAGGGCCAGCGCGTCAAGCTTTTCACCGCCGCCATCGACAGCCGCTATGGCGTCGGCCAGGTCACCTCGCGCCTCGGCCCTCAGCGCCAGGTCGACACCTTCGACGCCGACTACAACTTCCTCGCCGAAGTGCCGCAGGTAGCCTGCGTGCTGGTCGACGAAGCGCAATTTCTCAGCACCGTCCAGGTCCAGCAGCTGCACCAGCTGGCCCAGGTGCGCGGCGTGCCGGTCATCTGCTACGGCCTGCGCAGCGATTTTCGCGGCGAGCCGTTTCCCGGTTCGGCTTACCTGCTGGCGCTGGCCGACGATATCGAAGAGCTCAAGAATATCTGTACGTGCGGCAAGAAGGCGACGATGAACGTGCGCATCGACGAAGATGGCCGCCGCATCCGCGATGGCGAGCAGGTCAGCATCGGCGGCAATGAGCGCTATCGCCAGGCTTGCGGCCGCTGCTTCTACGCGTAAGCGCGCGCGGCGATGTCATTCCTGGCCAGCTGCCAGACCATCGTGCCGGCTGCTGCGTGCCAGCACAGCGACCTGCTGCTGTACCTGCTGCCCTCGGCCGCGCTCGCTTTCCTGATCCGGCTACTGGCAGGCACCCATCCGTTCTTTTTCCTGTTCACCGTGGCCGGCACCATCTGCCACGAACTGGCGCATTTTGCGGTCGGGCTGCTGACCGGCGCCCGGCCCGGTTCGCTGACGATCATCCCGCGCCGCGCCGGCCACACCTGGGAGCTTGGCTCGGTGACCTTGATGCGGGTGCGCTGGTACAACGCCGCACCGGCCGCGCTGGCGCCGATCCTGATCATCGCGCTGCCTTTTCTGGTGGCACGCTGGCGCACTACGCCGGGCTGGACGTTCCAGCCGGTCGACCTGGCGATTGCCTTTGCGCTGGCGCCGCAGTTCCTGTCGTTCTGGCCGTCGAAGGTCGACTGGCGCATCGCCTTGCGCTCCTGGCCGTACCTGGTGATCGTCGGCGCCGCCGCCGCGCTGGCGTGGACCGTACGCCCCAGTCTGTTTCAATTTGTAAGACCTTGAACGGGCGTGCGGCGCGCCCCGTAAGCTTGCCACGTGAATCTACGCAAGCTGCTCCTGTGCGGACGCGCTATGCTGTTAGAATCGATCAGATAACGCGTTCGGCGCGCGCGCACCCCTTGTGTTCAGACAGTCCCGCCCGCAGTTACCAGCACCACGCATGGAGAGACCAAGAATGAAGAAGCAGATGTTCATCGTTGCACTGGCGGTCGCCTTGACCGCCCCGGCCACCTTTGCCCAGCCCGAGAAAGTCGGCACCACCCAGCTCAAGCCAATCCCGTCGCAGGCGACCGCGGCGCTGTGGGCGTCGAAGATGCTGGCGCGCCATCACTACAAGGCAATCCCGCTGGACGATGCGATGTCCGAGAAGATCTTCGACCGCTACTTCAAGACGCTCGACGGCGAAAAGATGTACTTCCTGCAGAGCGACATCGACCAGTTCGACGTCGTCCGCAACAAGCTCGACGATGCGATCAACAACGAAAACCTGACCCTGCCGTTCGTCCTGTTCAACGTCTACCAGCAGCGCTTCACCGAGCGCATGGCGTATGCGCGCGACCTGCTCAAAACCAGGCTCGACTTCACCAGCGACGAGACATACACGATCGACCGCGAAAAAGCGGCGTGGCCGAAAAGCGAAGACGAGGCGCGCGAGCTGTGGCGCAAGCGCGTCAAGAACGACTGGCTGCGCCTGAAACTGGCCGGCAAGGACGACAAGGCAATCCGCGAGGCGCTCGACAAGCGCTACGACAACTACCAGGTGCGCCTGCGCAAGCTGAACAACGAAGACGTGTTCCAGATGTTCATGAACGCCTACGCCACGTCGATCGAGCCGCACACCAACTACCTCGGCCCGCGCGCCGCCGACAATTTCGACATCGCCATGCGATTGTCGCTCGAGGGCATCGGCGCCGTGCTGCAAACGCGCGAAGAGTACACCGTGATCCGCGAGATCGTCGCCGGCAGCCCGGCCGGCCTGTCCGGCAAGCTGAAGGTAGGCGACCGCATCGTCGGCGTTGCCCAGGGCGATGCTGCGTTTACCGATGTGCTCGGCTGGCGTATCGACGACGTCGTCCAGCTGATCCGTGGCCCGAAAGACTCCGCTGTGCGCCTCGACGTGTTGCCTGAAGGTGCAGGCACCGACGGCAAGCACGTGGCCGTGTCGCTGGTGCGCAAGAAGATCAACATGGAAGAGCAGTCGGCCAAGAAAACGATCATCGAAGTGCGCGACGGCGGCGTCAAGCGCCGTGTCGGCGTCATTTCGCTGCCGACGTTCTACCTCGATTTCGACGCCCGCCGCCGCGGCGACAAGGATTACAAGAGCGCCACGCGCGACGTCGCCCGCATCCTCGGCGAGCTGAAGAAAGAAAAAGTCGACAACGTGCTGATCGACCTGCGCAACAACGGCGGCGGCTCGCTGATCGAGGCGGTCGAGCTGACCGGCCTGTTCATCGACAAGGGGCCGGTGGTGCAGCAGCGCACCGCGGAAGGGCGCATCGAAGTCGAGAGCGACACCAACGCCGGCCTGGCGTGGGATGGCCCGGTGGGCGTGCTGATCAACCGCGGTTCGGCGTCGGCGTCGGAAATTTTCGCCGCCGCGATCCAGGACTACGGCCGCGGCCTGATCATCGGCGAGCCGAGCTTCGGCAAGGGTACCGTGCAGACGATGATCAACCTCGACCGTTTCGCGCCGACGACCGAGAAGGTGCACTACGGCGAGTTGAAGATGACGATCGCCCAGTTCTTCCGCATCAACGGCGGCACCACGCAGTTGCGCGGCGTGTCGCCCGACATCAAGCTGCCGGTGACGTCCGACAACGAGAACTTTGGCGAATCGAGCTACGACAACGCGTTGCCGTACGTATCGATCAAGCCGGCCAGCTATGTCGCTTCGGGCGACCTGAAGGAACTGATCGCACCGCTGCAGAAGCGACACGAGGCGCGCATCGCCAGGGACAAGGACTTCCAGTACCTGCAGGAAGACATTGCCGAGATGCGCAAGCTGCGCAAGGAAAACGCCATTTCGCTCAACGAGTCGGTGCGCCGCAAGGAGCGCGATACGCAAGAGGCGAAGGCCAAGCTGCGTGAAGCGCGGGTTGCGTCGCAGGGCACGGCCGACGACAAGGAAGCGCGCAGCAAGGTGCCCGATCCGACGGCCAAGCCGGCCAAGGCGCTTGCCGTCAAGGGCTCGCCGCGCCAGGACGACGGCCTGCAGGCGGACGAGCGCAGCCTGGCGGCCGAACTGGCTGCCGAAAAAGCTGCCAAGAACGCCAAGGACGTGATGCTGCAGGAAGCGGCGCACATCCTCAGCGACGAAGTGGCGATGTTCAAGACCAACACCCGTCTCGCCTCGCGCGTGATGCCGTACCGCGCCGCGACCAAGCTCGCCGACTGACCGGCTGTCTCGCTGTCCCAAAAAGCCCGCCCGGCGCACCGCCCGGCGGGCTTTTTTTACGCAAAGTGCTGGTGTCAGGTCTGACATTCGGACATTCCTGCGATGAAATGTCCGAATGTCAGACCTGACACCTGCGTTTGGCTTTGCTGCGAAACCGACTTTTTCGGGTACAATTCTTGTGAACGGTCGTGCTATTTTTGATCGGCGCCCAACAAGGAGACTGTATGGATTTGAACTACACAGCCGAGGACCTGGCGTTTCGCGATAGCGTGCGCAACTTCCTCGAGCAGAACCTGCCGGCCGACCTGCAGCAGAAAGTGCGCAAGCACCTGCGCCTGGCCAAGGACGACTACGTCCGCTGGCACAAGACGCTGGCAAAACAAGGCTGGGTCGCGCCGGGCTGGCCGGTCGAATTCGGCGGTCCCGGCTGGAGCCCGGTGCAGCGTCATATCTGGGAAGAAGAATGCGCCCGCGCCGGCACGCCGCCGATCCTGCCGTTCGGCGTCAACATGGTCGCCCCCGTCATCATGGCCTTCGGCAGCCAGGCGCAGAAGGACTACTTCTTGCCGCGCATCCTGACGTGCGAGGACTGGTGGTGCCAGGGCTACTCGGAACCGGGCGCCGGCTCCGACCTCGCCTCGCTGAAGACCACCGCCGTGCGCGACGGCGACCACTACATCGTCAACGGCCAGAAAACCTGGACCACGCTGGCGCAGCACGCCGACATGATCTTCTGCCTGGTGCGCACCGACAGCGGCGTGCGCAAGCAGGAAGGCATCTCGTTCCTGCTGATGGATATGCACGCCCCCGGCATCACGGTGCGCCCGATCATCATGCTCGACGAAGACCATGAGGTAAACGAGGTGTTCTTCGATAACGTGCGCGTGCCGGTCGAGAACCTGGTCGGCCAGGAGAACAAGGGCTGGACCTACGCCAAATACCTGCTGGGCCACGAGCGCACCGGCATCGCCGCGGTGGGCCGCTCCAAGCGCGAGCTGGGCTTCCTCAAGCGCTTCGCCGCCGCGCAATCGGTCAACGGCAAGCCGCTCATGGCCGACCCACTGTTCGGCGCCAAGGTCGCCGCCCTCGAGATCGAGCTGATGGCGCTGGAGATGACGGTGCTGCGCGTGCTCTCGCAAGCGCACAAGGCGCCCGGTCCCGAAGCGTCGGTGCTGAAGGTGCGCGGCACCGAGATCCAGCAGACGCTGACCGAATTGATGGTCGAAGCGGCCGGCCCGCTGGCGCTGCCGTTCGACCCGGCCTACCTCGAAGGCGAGACGGAGCACAGCATCCTCGACGACGATGCCGCGCCGCTGGCCGCACACTACTTCAACGTCCGCAAGACCTCCATCTACGGCGGCTCGAACGAGATTCAACGCAATATCATCACCCAGATGATCCTTGGACTGTGAGGCACTGAATGGATTTCAACTTCAAAGAAGAACAGCAGCAGTTCGCCGATGCCCTCAAGCGCTGGGTGGCGAAGGACTACAGCTTCGACGAGCGCGCCCGCATCATCGGCTCGGACGCCGGCGTATCGGACCAGGCATGGGCCACGCTGGTCGAACTGGGCATGACGGCGCTGCCGGTGCCGGAAGAGCAGGGCGGCTTTAGCGGCACGGCGGTCGACTTGTTCGTCGTCATGCAGGAGTTGGGCCGCGGCCTGGTGGTCGAGCCCTACCTGGCCACCGTCCTCGGCGCCGAATTCCTCAAGCTGGCCGGCGGCCACGACGCGCTGCTCGAACAGGTCGGCGCCGGTGAACTGAAGCTGGCGTGCGCGCTGGGCGAGGTGCAGTCGCGCCATGACCTGGCCGACATCGCCACCACCGCCAGCGCCGACGCCGACGGCTACGTGATCAATGGCCGCAAGAGCGTCGTCGTGCATGGCGCGCAAGCCGGCAGCGTGATCGTCTCGGCGCGCAGCGGCGGCGCCCAGCGCGACACCGGCGGCATCTCGCTGTTCGTGCTGCCGCTGGCGAGCGCTGGCATCACCGTCACCGGCTACCGCACGCTCGACGGCCAGCGCGCCGCCGACCTCGTGTTCGACAAGGTACGCGCGCCGGCTGCCGCGCTGCTGGGCGCCGCCGGCGCCGGCTGGGCCATTCTCGACGCCGCTGCCGATTACGGCGCCGGCCTGCTGTGCGCCGAAGCGCTCGGCGCAATGGAAGCGATCTTCGCCGCCACGCTCGACTACCTGAAGACGCGTACCCAGTTCGGCGCGCCGATCGGCAAATTCCAGGCACTGCAGCATCGCATGGCCGACATGTACATCCACCTGGAGCAGGCCCGCTCGATGGCCTTGCTGGCCGCGGTCAGGCTGGCCTCGGGCGAGGCGTCCGAACGCCGGCGCGCGGTGTCGGCGGCGAAGTACCGCGTCGGCCAGGCGATGAAGTTCGTCGGCCAGCAATCGGTGCAGCTGCACGGCGGCATGGGCGTGACCAACGAGCTGCCGGCCGCGCACTACTTCAAGCGCCTGACGATGATCGAGCTGACGATGGGCGACTCGGACCACCACGTGCGGCGCTTCATGGCGCAGCCAGGCTTCGAGCAGGAAGCGGCATGAAGCAAACCAGCTGGTATTTCGAGGACTTCCATCCCGGCCAGGAGATCGCGCTGGGCAGCCGCACGGTCAGTGAAGAAGAGATTATCGCGTTCGCAACGCAGTTCGACCCGCAGCCGTTTCACGTCGATCACGACGCCGCGGCGGCGTCGATCTATGGCGGCGTGATCGCCAGCGGCTGGCATACCTGCAGCATGATGATGCGGATGGTGGTCGATACGATGATGGGTAAATCGTCCAGCATGGGCTCGCCCGGACTCGATGGCGTGCGCTGGCTGCTGCCGGTGCGCGCCGGCGACACCATCACGGCGACCTACCTGACCAGGCAGGTGAAGGCATCGGCGACGAAGAGCGACCGCGGCGTGGTCTGGTCGACCTGGACCGCGGTCAACCAGCACGGTCAGCCGGTCTGCACGATCGAAGGGATGGGCATGTTCGGGCGGCGTCCCGATGCGTGACATCGCCGACCTGGACGAATTGAAGACGCTGGTCGGCACCGAGGTTGCGGTGTCCGACTGGATCGCCATCACGCAAGAGCGCATCAACACGTTTGCCGACGCGACGTCGGACCACCAGTGGATCCACGTCGACGTCGAGCGCTGCAAGGCCGAGTCGCCGTTTGGCGCACCGGTGGCGCACGGGTTCTTGACTCTGTCGTTGCTGCCGGCGCTGTTCGAGAACGCGGTGCGCATGGTCGACGTCAAGATGGCGCTGAACTACGGCTTGAACAAGGTGCGTTTTCCGGCGCCGGTGCCGGTAAACAGCCGGCTGCGGGCCAGGCTGACCTTGGGTAGCGTGGAGCCGATTGAAGGTGGCGCGCAGCTGGTATGGAGCGTGGTGGTGGAATGCGAAGGCGCGCCGCGGCCGGTATGCGTCGCCGAATTCGTCATGCGCCGCTACCCGTAAAACATCCGGCGGCGTTCGCCGAGGGGGCTGACCCTGACGGCAAAATCGGGTCAGACCCCTCGCCTTCAGTCAGCTGCGGGTGATTGGCAGCGACAGGTCCTCGCCCAGCGAAATCCACTTGGCCAGCTCCAGCTTGGCCACCGCGTTGCGGTGCACTTCGTCCGGGCCGTCGGCGAGGCGCAGCGTGCGGTTCATCGCCCATTGCGACGCCAGCGGGAAGTCGTCCGATACGCCGGCGGCGCCGTGCGCCTGGATCGCCCAGTCCAGCACGTCCTGCGCCACGGTCGGCGCCAGCACCTTGATCATCGCAATCTCCGCCGCCGCCTGCTTGTTGCCGACCGTGTCCATCATGAACGCCGCCTTCAACGTCAACAGCCGCGCCGTGTCGATCCTGATGCGCGACTCGGCGATCCGCTCGCGCCAGACTCCCTGTTCGGAGATTTTTTTGCCGAACGCGACCCGGCTGTTGAGGCGCTTGCACATCAGCTCCAGCGCGCGCTCGGCCACGCCGATCGCCCGCATGCAGTGGTGGATGCGGCCAGGCCCCAGGCGCCCCTGCGCGATCTCGAAGCCGCGCCCTTCGCCCAGCAGCAGGTTCGCCACCGGCACCCGCACATTCTCGAACAGGATCTCGCAGTGGCCGTGCGGCGCATCGTCGTAGCCGAACACCGGCAGCGGGCGCACGATGGTGATGCCCGGCGTATCGGCCGGCACCACGATCATCGACTGCTGCGCGTGGCGCGCCGCGGTGAAGTCGGTCTTGCCCATCACGATGAACACCTTGCAGCGCGGGTCGCCGGCGCCGGAGATCCACCACTTGTGTCCATTGATGACGTAGTCGCCGCCATCGCGCTCGATGCGCGTCTCGATGTTGGTCGCGTCCGACGAGGCGACGTTCGGCTCGGTCATCGCGAACGCCGAGCGGATCTCGCCGCGCAGCAGCGGCTCGAGCCACTCGCGCTTGTGCGCTTCGCTGCCGTAGCGCTCGATCGTTTCCATGTTGCCGGTGTCGGGCGCGGCGCAGTTGAACACTTCCGGCGCCCACACCACGCGGCCCATGATTTCGCACAGCGGCGCATAGTCGAGGTTCGACAGGCCTTCCGGCGCGCGCACCGACTGCGGCAGGAACAGGTTCCACAGGCCCTGTTCCCGCGCCAGCGGCTTGAGCCGCTCGATCAGCTCGGTCGGAATCCAGCGGTTGCCTTTTTCCACGCCGTTGCGGTCGATCTCCTGCTTGAACGCTTTTTCATTCGGATAGATGTGCTCGTCCATGAAGGCGAGCAGGCGTCCCTGCAGTTCCTTGCAGCGCTCTGAATAGTCGAAATTCATGTGTCGGTCCTGGGAGTGGAGAAGAGGGGAGAATCAGGCCATGCGGGCCAGCGCGTACTGCCAGCCCATTTCGGCCATCGGCCGCGCGGCCTTGCCGTTTTCCAGCGCCTGCGCGCTCGACGCGGTGCCGTCTACATAGCGTTTCATGATGCCCTGCATGATGCCGGCGAGCCGGAACATGTTGTAGGCCAAGTAGAAGTTGAAATCTTCGGGCCGGATGGTGGCGCCGGTGCGCGCGCAATACGAGGCGATGTACTGATCCTGCGACGGAATGCCGAGTGCTTCCAGGTCGAGCCCGGCGATGCCGCGGAACTGCCCGGGGCGGATGTGCCAGCTCATGCAATGGTACGAAAAGTCGGCCAGCGGATGGCCCAGGGTCGACAGCTCCCAGTCCAGCACGGCCAGAATACGCGGCTCGGTCGGGTGGAAGATCATGTTGTCCATGCGGAAGTCGCCGTGGACGATGGACGTCGCTTCGCCGGCCGGGATGTTCTGCGGCAGCCATTCGATCAGCTTGTCCATCGCCTCGATGGTTTCGGTGGCCGAGGCCTGGTACTGGCGCGTCCAGCGTTCGATCTGGCGGCCGAAATAATTGCCCGGCTTGCCGTAGTCGGCCAGGCCGATGGCGGCGTAATCGATCGTGTGCAGCTGGGCGATCACGCGGTTGAGCTCGTCGTAGATGGCGGCGCGCTCGGGCGGCGTCATGCCCGGCAGCGCCTGGTCCCACAGCACCCGGCCCTCGATAAATTCCATGACGAAGAAGGCGCGCCCGATGACCGCTTCGTCGTTGCACAGCAAGAACTGGCGCGGCGCGGGGAAGCCGGCCTTGTTGAGCGCGTCCATGACCCGAAATTCGCGGTCGATCGCGTGGGCCGATGGCAGCAGCTTGGCGGCCGGGCCCGGCTTGGTGCGCAGCACGAACGACTGGCCGCCGGCGGTCAGCTTGAAAGTCGGGTTCGACTGGCCGCCCTTGAACTGCTCGACCGATAAATCGCCTTCCGGAAAACCGGCGATGTGCGCGCGCAGGTAGGCGCCGAGCGCCTCGACGTCGAAGCGCTGGCGCTCCGACACGGGCTTGGTGCCCATCATTTCTTCGAACATGCTGTCTCCTGCTTTTCTTGTGTGATGGCTTATTCTAGCCGATGAAATGGAACGATCGTACTATTTATTTTGGGCGCGATTTCTTGTACTGGTCGAACAACGCCTCCATGGTCGTGCTGCGCGATTGCCCGTGCAGCGGCGCCGGCGGGGCGTAATTGACGAAGCGCACCACCCAGTCGGCGTCGTCGCTGCCGACGTCGAGCGCGTTGATGCAGCCGGCCGTCTGCGCCAGGCCGCCGAGGAACATGCGCTGGCCGGTCAGTGCCAGCGACAAGATGGCGCAGTTGACGCCGCCGTGCAGTACCAGAAGCACCGTGTCCCAGTTGGGATCGGCGCGCAGGCGGGCGATGGCCGGGTGGATGCGGTCCATCAGTTCGCCGACCGACTCGCCGCCGAGGAAGCGCTTGTCGGCGCTGACCATGCCCTCGAAGGCACCGGTGAAGGCGTCGCGCAGGTCGGCGTCGGCGATGGTCGACAGGCGCCCGCCGCGGATTTCTTCCAGCTCGGGCCAGGCGTCGATGGCGATGTCCTGACCGGTTTCGGCCAGCACGCGGCGCGCCGTTTCGACGGTGCGCGGCAAGCCGGAGACGATCACGCGGTCGAAGCGCACATCGTGCGCGGCAAACGCCTGGCCGGCGGCGCTGGCCTGCTCGCGCCCTTGTTCGTTGAGGGGGACCGATTCGGGCAGGAAGGGCTTGCCGGATTCGTCGAAGTAGGTGACGCTGCCGTGGCGCATCAGGAAGACGCGGCGGCGGGTGGAGAGTGGGCTGGTCATGCCTCCATAGTACACCGGCGACCGTGTGGCCAAGAAGTTGCCGGCTTTCCTGAGTGATTTCAGTTAATAAAAATATAATGAACAGAGCGGGAATTAAATGCTATCCTGTCGCGTGTAACATTTGTAACAGCCGGAGGCTGGAACAAATATGTACCCGTTCACGCTAAATGCATATGCACTCAACAATAAAGAAACTCGCGCAGTCGACATGGAAGTCATTTGAACAGGCAATGCACGTTGGGGATATTGCCCGAGAGCGTCGCCGGTTAACCTTTTCGGTCTTTATCTGGTCGTTCCTGATATTGAGCGTCTTGTCTATTACTATGCTGTGGCTGGGCGATAAGCTCAACGCCAGCGGCATGGTGGTTACCCGTTTCCTGGCAGGTGCGCAGGCGCCGGTAACATCCCAATACGGCTATCCTGCCGCCGCCCGGGAGCAGATCACGGTCGTCATGTACGACCAGGAATTCCTTAACAGTAACGGCAGCGCTTGGCCGATCAGCTACCAGGACCACGCCGACTGGCTGCTGCGCCTAGCCGGTGATCCTGCCGCCCGGCCCAAGGCGATTTTGCTCGACATCTCGTTCGGGCAGGACCGCGTCGATGCCACGCTGCCGATCCTCAAGCAGGCGCTGTGCACAGTGCAGAATGAGTACAAGGTGCCGGTATTCCTGGCGGCATTGCCGTCGGCGAAGGACGGCAAGCTGGCGGTACGCTCCGGGCTGGCGGCCGCCGGCGAATCTGCCTGCTTCACCCTTGTGGGCGTCGACTACGTTGCCGATCCGCTGGACGGCCTTGCCTGGGGCTACCAGCTCACGCGCCATCGCACCGAAGCGGGCTGGCAGCCGGGACCTGCCGATGCTCCGGCTCAGCCTTCATACCGTAGCGCCGCGATGGCGATGGCGCAGGACGTGGCAAAGATCGAACTTGGCGAGGAAACGGTACCCATGGCGCTAGTCTGGGGCAACAATTCGGCCCCGCAAAACGAGCGTCCCGACCGCCTGAAAAGCTGCACGCCTGGTGAACGCCAATTGTACAAGTTGATTCCCGGCGTGCTGCGCCAGGTCTGGGAGAGCGCGCCGGCGCAGCCGCTGTGCCCGTATCACCGCACATTATCGATGGCCCAGCTGGGCCAGCTGTCGGAACAGGAGTTGGCGCCGTACCTGGCGGGGCGCTACGTGATGGTGGGCGCAAATATCCCCGGATATAACGATTTCGTCGATTCACCGATTCATCGCCTGCTGCCCGGCGTCTACCTGCATGCCATGGCACTGGATAATTTTCTCACCTATAAGGACGGCTATAAGCTCAGCGCGGAATGGACAATTCCGCCGTCGCTGGCATTACTGCTGCCTGGTGCGCTGACGATATTCGCCGTCTTGCTGGTGCACCTGGCCTGGACGCTGATGCTGCATAAATTCTTCCGCACCACCCGTTTCCACCGTTGGCGCAGGCAGCGACTGCGCTCGGCGCTATCGCGCCGGATGTCGATGCATGCGATTGCAGTACTTGCGTGGATAGTGCGGCTGACGCTGCAAAGTATCGCCGCAATGGCAATGATCGCCTTCCTGCAGCATTTTTTCCGCATCGGTATGCTGCCGGTCGTCGAATTGATCGGCATGACGCTATTGGCCGAAGGCCTCGGCTACATGAGCAAATTGCGGATATTCATATTCGGCGAAGAAGTTCGCGTTCGGCCAGTTCTATCAAGTCAAGTTTGAATAATAACGCTGTCAACCAGGAAGGAAGTTCCATGAAACTTACATCGCCGATGGTTTTTGCCGTCCTTGCGCTCGCCATTCCCGCTGCCGTTGCGCAGGACAGGATCGTCGCGGCCAGCCCGGGCAGCAGCCTTACGCTTGACCTGTACGAGTCGCCCGCCGCTGCCCAACCGGTCAAAACGATTAATGTGACCGAGGCCGGACTGCCATTGGCAATTCAGTCGAAGCAGCCCGGTTTTTATCAGGTCGCCATCGCCGGCAAGGATTACTGGGTGCGCGGCGCCAAGGTTCGCATCAGCCGCGACACCAGCGCCAACTGCGGCCCGATCGCCCTGGCATCGGGCCAGCCGACTGCCGCCACGCCGGGAGCTGGTAAAAATGCCTGTAACTAGCTTGGTATCGCCACGCCGGCGACTGTTGCAAGGATCCGCGTTCGCCGTCAGCCTGGCATTGTTGTCGGGATGTGCGAATGCGCCGAAAAGCATGGCGGAAATTCCCTTCATCGGCAAGAGCAGCGGCCCTGTTGCCAGCCCGGTCGGCGAACTGGCGGCGCCGGTCGCGCGCACCTGGCCGGATGCCTCGCAGGACGTGCTGAACCAGCGCGCGCGCGGCTTTGGCCTGGTCAATGCGCCCGACATGCAGCGCTATCTGAACGCGCTGTATGCCCGCATCAAGACCAAAGCGGGTGTGCCGGCGTGGCCAGGCTCGGTCCATATCCTCGCCAACGAAGCGCTCAACGCTTATGCCACCGGGGCCGGCAATATCTACGTTTCGCTGCCGTGGCTGACGTCGGCCGAGAGCGAAGATGAACTGGTCGCGCTTCTCAGCCACGAGTTCGGCCATATTTACCTGCACTACCACCAGCTCGAGGGAGCGGTGGAAGATGCCAACACGGCGGTCGGCGTGATGGGCATCGGCATGGCCCTCATCAAGAAGACCGGCCAGGCCGCAGGGTGGACGCAGCTCGACAGCCTGTCGACGGCGTATGCCGTCGGGCGTGGCCTGGTGACGACCGTGTACAGCCGCTCGCAGGAGAGCGCGGCGGACAACTTCGGTCTGAATCTGTCGATGAAGCTGGGTTATTCGTACGAGCACGGAACCAAGGCTTTCCTGGAGCGCATTGCAACGTGGGAAGAACGCAACCAGAAGCTCGACAAGGAGAAGGAAGAGCAGTTGCTGAAAGCGATCAAACAGCAATCGATGAATGACGCCATGAAAACCGCTGCCAAGCAGCCGAATAATGCGGTCAGCGTCAGTTTCGCCCAATCGACCGGTGAGATCAGCGGCGGCATCAACTCGGCGATGCAGCAGATTGGCTTTGAGGTGA
This sequence comes from Massilia eurypsychrophila, assembly GCF_002760655.1. Classification (GTDB taxonomy): domain Bacteria; phylum Pseudomonadota; class Gammaproteobacteria; order Burkholderiales; family Burkholderiaceae_D; genus JAFCUW01. The sequence goes on from NZ_PDOC01000003.1 coordinate 472,551, forward strand.
ACAAGGCTGCCGCCAAATTGCGCAGCGATCACCCGGAAACGACGGAGCGCATCGATGCGCTGGCGTCGGCGGTGGAGCCATTCCCCGAGATTCAAGCAAACACCGAGCCGGTGATCAAGCCGTTAAGGAATGCGCTGCAAGAAAAGCGGACGGCCGCCATTTTGAAGAACTATGCGCTCGCCTTCAAGGCGATCAATGCGCCGAAGGATCCGGCATCGCTGATCGCCGCCAAAAACGCGACGGCGGCGCCGACAGCCACGCATGCGGTGCCGCTGTTTGCGCTGTATTCGGTCTTGAATGAGCAACCGGAGGCAAACGGCAGGAAGAGGGCAGATCCGAGCCAGGTGCTGGAAGCGAATTTCAGTTCGGAGCCAGACCGCGCCTGGAAGGCCTACCTGGAGCGCGGTTCGAAGCTGAAAGATGGCCGCCAGACTGCCGCGGCCAAGAAAGTGATGGAGTCGGGCCTCGCGTATTTCCAGACCGCGGAGGAAGCCTGGCCGGATGCCATCCGCTTTCAGGGTGAAACCAAGGGTTGGCCAGAAGCGAAGACCATGGCCGCCAACTGCGGCAAGACGTTTCGCCGAATGTCGCAGCGCTGTACTCAGGCCGCCGCAAGCCCAGCGGAATTGGCCGACGTAGAAAAAAAGAACAAGGCGAAAACCGAGCAGCTGGCCGATAAAATGTTCAAGAAAAAATAGGCTATGTCACCGCTATCGGCCAGAAGCGGTCATCCGCTCAGATACAAAAGTTCATCTGGCTTTTTCGTTCTGTTATCTCGGAGCGAAAACGTGAGAGAGTAGTTAATCCCGCAGATTATTGCGGGCATGATAAATCTTTCAACAACATTTTCGCAGAATATCGACCGCCCCCCTCTTAGAGGTGTTGGGCAGATCCATCCCTTTCGGGGCGCAGTTTCACGAAAACAATTTCCGCTTGTTCAACGTAGGTTGTTGCCGTGGTGGGGCACTATTCGTATGGCGATTCCATGACGGTTATTCTTGCAAGTGGATTGGTCCAATCAGCCAAGATTTTAAAGCCAACCTGGAGCGTAAATGAAAGACGAATATGTGATCGAGGAGCCCGGAGATCTCAATCCTAGTGACATGAATGTGATTGTAGAGGGATTAACCGACATCACCATGCTTTGCAGCACATTTGAGAACAGCTGCTGCAACGGCGCCTCGAATACCTCGCGCGATTCGGTCAGCGCCACGACCCAATCCTGTCCCAGTAAGGGCGCATAACCGGCGTGTTCCTCCGTCCCTGACAAGGTCGACATGTAACTCAGGCTGCCCGGCTGTTTGGCTTTGATGAGCGTGCGCGCCAGCACCGGCATGCCCAGGCTCTCGATGCGCGGATGGCGAAAGCGCTGATCGGCGGCGATGCGCTGCTGCGCGCTTTCGCTAAGTGTATCCAGGCTGTGATTGATCTTGGCCGCATTCCGGTAATGAATCAGCAAGCCGTCGCCATCGATCATCAGCGGCACCCGGTCGGTACCGCGCGTGGCAGCATGCAGAATGCTGTCGAACGTTGCAGCCTCGATGCGCATCACCAGCACGCCAATGACGACACCGCCCTGGTCAACTACCGGATGGGCGTAATACATCCCGCGCTCGCCATGAATGACGCCCCTGATAATACTGGTCTGATATGCGTGTCCGCGCATCGCCTGGCTGAAGTATTCGCGCGAACTGAAATCCCTGCCCACCAGCGCCGCTTCGCTCGAGATGAGCGCAATTCCCTTGGTATCGACCAGCGAAATCAAATGGAGGTTTGGATTTGTCTTGACCAGCACGCCAAGTTTGGCCTCGGCTTCCTTTTTGCGCGCGGCGTCCGGCTGTTTCAGGTAGTCGATCAGGTCCTCTTCGGTGGCGAGAAACTTCGCCAGGTTCTCGTTATCGGTGATCAGCTGGGACAGGTGCCCCGCGGTGCTTTCGGCCATCCGCGTCAGGTTGCGCATCTCGCCGGCCGACACCGCTTCGACGGAGCCGTTCAGGTTGTAGTAGGCGGTAATGAGCATCGGCAGCAGCGCCGCCAGCACCATCGCCGCCGCCATCTTGGCCACCATCGGCCACGACGCCGGATGGAGCAGGGCGCGCAGGAAATGTAGCGAGCGCCTGGCGAACAACTTTGGCGAATTGATCAGCGCCCGGAAGCTTTCGTTGGCCAAGCGCGGTGCGGCCTCGCCGTCATTCAATGCGTCGCGCAGCGCCAGGCTGCCGGCGTGCGATGCAAACAGCTTCTGCGAGAAAGCCCGCAGGTCTTGCGGCCGCGCCGCCGGGTCCGGTTGCAGCGCCCAGTCGACCGCGGCCAGGAACGCATCGCTGAACTGGTCTGTGTCCGCTTGCTGCGCCGGCGTCATCTGTGCCGCGCCGCTGATCCGGGCCGGCGCTTCCGGCGGCTTGGTGCCGGTAATCATCCAATACAATGTGGCGCCGAGAGAATAGAGATCGGTCTACGGGCCCTGCGCGCCGTTGTCGTACTGTTCGGGCGGCGCATAGCCTGGCGTGACGACGTCGGCCAGCGCGCCGGCGTGCCCGACCGCCTGGCGCGCGGCGCCGAAATCGAGCAGCACCAGGCTGCCATCGTCCTTGCGCACGTAGATGTTGTCGGGCTTGATGTCGCGGTGCAGGAAACCGGCGGCGTGCACCACGGCCAGCCCATCGAGCAGCGGCTGCAGCAAGCCGAGCAGCTCCGCCTCGCGGACGCGCTTGCGGCCCGGCCACCATTGCTTGAGCGACTTGCCGCGTTCGTATTCGAGCACCATGTACGCGGTGCGGTTCGCTTCGAAAAAGCGCGCCACGCGGACGATGTTTCGATGACGAAAGGTGGCCAGGATGCGCACCTCGACGAGGAACCGGTCCAGTCCGGCCTGGTAGATGGGCGCCTCATCCGGCCAGCGCGGCCACACCGACTTGTCGCCTGAGCGTTGGGCATAGCCGGCCGGCAGGTATTCTTTGATGGCGACTTTCGCATTGAGGTGAATATCGGTGGCAAGGTAGGTGATGCCGAAGCCGCCCTGGCCCAGCACCGAATCGATGCGATATTCGAACAGCTGAGATCCTGGTGCGAGAACCAGCGCGTTGCTGGCCGGCGTTTGCGCCATCGGCTCTGCCGCGCCATAGGTCGGATTGGCGTTCCGGTGCAATACAGTCGAATCGTCGATCGGCGATCGTGAAGGTCTGGTGGAGTCCTCGCCAACCAATTCCCAGCGCTGCTTCGTTACGACGGTAGCGTCGTCGGACTGAGGGAAGGGTGGCGCAACTGCAGCGGATGCGTGCACGCTGGTGCGCGCCTTTGACAGTTCGCGCAGCCGCCGCTCGATGGCGACTACCCTTCCCAGCGCTGCGACTTGCCGTTCCAATACGGGAACGCGAAGCAGCGCGGCTGATGATTCGTCGCCGTCAGGTTCGCCGGCCTCTTCCCTGTTGTCCATGGCATGACCTTCACCAATGCAGCAAGCCATCGAGGGTCAGCCGTCACCAACATACGTTTCGCGACCGCCGCCTCGTCGAGCAGACATACATGATATCAACTGCGATATCGGGGCCAACCTATCACGGCTGATAGTGATGAATCGGGAAAGGTGCGGCAACGTTGCAAATGGCATAATAAGCTGCCCGGTTATAGTCAGTGGGGGCTAGATGGTTTCACCATGCGTTACTTCGCACCTTCAGGAGACAATATGAAATTGAAAGCTACGGTATTGGGCGTCGCCTTGGCGGCTGCCTCCACGGCATTCGCGCAAAACAAGCCGGTAATTCAGTTTATCGCCACCGGCGGCACCATCGCCATGAAAATCGATCCTGTTAAGAAAGCACCGGTCCCTGCAATTTCCGGCGACGATTTACTGGCCACCGTTCCTGATATCGGCAAGTACGCCACCATCGAGGTCAATAACCTGTCGAACGTGCCGTCTGACTACATGGATCCGCCGCGCTGGATCCAGTTGACGAAGGCAGTACAAACCGCGTTGGCGCGTCCGGAAGTATCTGGCGTGATCGTCTCGCACGGTACCGACACGCTGGAAGAAACCGCCTACTGGCTGGATCTGACCGTCAACTCGAGCAAGCCCGTTGTCCTGATTGGCGCACAGCGAAACGCCTCGTCGGCGGACTTTGACGGCCCGCGCAACCTGCTCAATGCAGCCCGTATCGCGGTTGACGCGCAGTCGAAGGACAAGGGCGTCATGCTGGCGATGAACAACCAGATCAATGCTGCGCGCTACGTGACGAAGACCCATACCGGAAATGTGGAGACGTTCAATTCAGGCGACTTCGGCTTCATTGGCGAGGTGTACCCGGACCGCGTAACGTATGCCAGCGCGCCGATGCGGCGGCAGCATATTGCAATCAGCGCCGACAAAATGCCGGCGGTTGAAATCGTCGCGATGTACGGCGGCGCTGATGGCATGGCCCTGCGCAGTGCCGTCGACCGCGGCGCCAAAGGAATCGTCGTGCAGGCCTTGGGCATGGGTAACATGAACGAGCCGATGTATGAAGCCGTCAGGTATGCGCTGTCGAAGAAAGTGCCGGTGGTCGTATCGACCCGAGTGCACAATGGGCGGGTGCTGCCAAGCTACGGATTTGTCGGGGGAGGCAAGACCACGTTCGACGCTGGCGCTGTCATGGCCGATGATTTGAAGCCGGCCAAAGCGCGTATTCTGCTGATGTTGCTACTGCAAAGCGGCGTCACCAGCCAGGCCGACTTGCAAGCTGCTTTCAACAAGTAAGCCGACGGAACGCCCCGCAAGCATTGCCTTGCGGGGCATTACTGCTGTTATAACGTGGCCAATTGACCCCAAACCGTTTTCATGCTGAACCTTAAGCGCGCTTCGTCTTCGTGAAGGGCGGCGCAAATTTCATGCATGCGCCCCTCAGCGTTGCGAACGATTGACAATGGCGCCCCTTCTGCATCTCGTAGCGCGTGTACAAATAACGCATCCCTTCCGGTCACTACTCCGGTATCGCCATTTGCCAGTTTCACCAGTGTCCCCGGCGGATACCGCCCCATCCGCTCAAGGAAATGTCGCGTCAGCTCCGGATCGTTGCCGGCATCGCGTCGAAGAACGTCAAGCGTAACCGGCGGCAGCATCGATCTGCGATAGTTGCGGGCTGAAACGCACGCGCAGTAGCGATCCGCCAGTCCGATCAACCTGGCGTTGGCGGAAATCGCGTTTTCAGGTCGCACCGCCGGGTACCCACTCCCATCGTCGTTTTCATGATGATGCATCACGCACACCAGCCAGTCTTCGTCCGTTACGCCGGCCTCTCGCAGCAACGCCACGCTCTGGCTTGGATGTCGCCGCACGATTTCCCGCTCGTCCGGCGTCAGCGCGGACGGCCGGTTCTGAAACGTTTCAATCTGCCGCATCATGCCGACATTCATCGTCAGCGATGCCGCCGCGATGGTCAGCACTTCCTCCGGCGGCCTGCCCATTCCCTGGGCCACCACGCAGGCAATCACCGCCGTGTCGACGCAATGCCTCACGGCGTAACGCCCGGCAATCTGATTGAGGAGAACGGAAGCGACGACAACGTCAGCGGACAGCGCACAGGCCGCCGTCAGTTCATGCGCCAGCTGACGCAGCGCCCGGTCGGCGTCGCTGTAGGCGGACAGCCCCGACAATACCCGGTCCAGCTGTGCGGTGACCAGGTTCAGCGTGCGCAGCACCGAGACCGGTGCGATGGGAGGGTTTGCTGTCGTCATTCATACTTGGCCAGCCGGTCCAGCGCGAGCCGCAACCTCTCGTCTTTTTTGCAAAGCAGAACCGTGCGATGGCCGGTTCCGTCCCTTGGCTGATGAACGCCGATACAGGTATCGCGGCGACCTTGACTTCACGCGTCAGCCATTCGGCAAAGTCCGCTTTCAGTATAGAGGAGATTGCTTCGACTTTGACGCATCAAAACAGATGCCGTCGGCTGGCAGCAACGTGATGCGGGCGCCTTGAGTCCGGCGCGGAGAAATCGGTCTACATGTCATTACAACATGCTATTCTCGCTGCTGCCCTGGCGCTTAAAACTATGGAAATGAAAATGGTCAGCAATCTGGCAGCGGTGCTTTTCGCTTTTCTCACTTTAGCTGTTGTGGTTTTCCAGCTTGCCTTGGTATCCGGTGCTCCCTGGGGAGAGTTCACGCTTGGCGGTAAATATCCTGGAAAGCTTCCACGCCCGATCCGCATCGTATCGATCTTCTCCGCCATCCTGCTCATCGCTTTTGCAGCGATCGTTTTGGCACGCGCGGGAATAGCGTTCAAATCCATTCGAGAATCTTCACACTGGATGGTGTGGGGTGTCATTGGCTATTGCGTGGTCGGTACCGTATTAAACCTCAAGACGCCGAGTCGACGCGAGCGGGCGCTGTGGTCGCCGGTTGTGATGCTCATGCTGTTGAGCAGCCTGATCGTCGGTGCGTCATAAGAATGTGCCGATTTAAGATTTCCCGAACCTCACCAATCGAAAGAAAAACATCATGGCGACAACGCTCGTATGGCTCGGTAATGCGCCATCTGTGGGAACAACCCTCATTGCGGTCAGCGCGGCAATCGTTTTACTGATGGGCGCAGCCCACCTGTTCTATACGTTTTTCTCTCGCATGTTTCACTGCCGCGACCCCGCCGTCAACGTGGCGATGCAGTCGGCGGCGCCGCGCATCTCGCCCGATACGAGCATGTGGCGCGCCTGGACCGGCTTTAACGCCAGTCACAGCCTGGGCGCGATGCTGTTCGGCCTGGTCTACCTGCAGCTCGCGCTGGCACACCCGGCCTTGCTGGCCCACGGCTCCTATTTCGCGCTGCTCGGCGCCGCCTTGCTCGCCGCCTACGCGGTACTGGCCTGGCGCTACTGGTTCCGCGTGCCGCTGGTGGGCATTACGCTCGCGCTCGGCGCCTACATTGTCGGCCTGGTGTTGCTAGGCTAAAGCTTGGCCAGCCGCTCCAGCGCAAGGCGCAAGGTCTCGTCTTTTTTCGCGAAGCAAAACCGCACGATGCCCGATTCCGTCGCCTGGCTATAGAAGGCAGATACGGGGATCGCGGCGACCTTGACTTCGCGCGTCAGCCATTCGGCAAAGTCCGCTTCCGGTATCGCGGAGATGGCGTCGTATCTGACGCACTGGAAGTAGGTACCGTCGGCCGGCAGCAAGCTGAAGCGGCTGCCCTGCAGGCCGTCGCGGAACAGGTCGCGCTTGCGCTGGTAAAACGCGGCCAGCTCGAGGTAGGGCGCCGGATCGGACATGTACCCGGCGATGCCGTGCTGCATCGGCGTGTTCACCGTGAAAACGTAGTACTGGTGGACCTTGCGGAACTCGGCCATCAGAGCCGCCGGCGCCGCCACGTAGCCGATCTTCCAGCCGGTGACGTGATAGGTCTTGCCGAAGCTCGACACGACAAAGGCGCGCTCGGCCAATTCCGGATAGCGGCACACGGACTCATGCACCGCGCCGTCGTACACCATGTGCTCGTAGACTTCGTCGGACAGCAGCAGGATGTCGGTACCGCGCACGATCGCGGCCAGGGCATCGATGTCGGCACGCCGCAGCACCGAGCCGGTCGGGTTGTGCGGCGAATTGATGACGATGAGCCGCGTGCGCGGCCCGGCGGCTGCGGCCACCTTGTCCCACGGGATGCTGTAGCCGTCCTCGCCTACCTGCATCGACACCGGCACCATCACGCCGCCGGCCAGCTCGATGGCCGGCGCGTAGGCGTCATACGCCGGCTCGATGACGATCACCTCGTCGCCAGGATGCACGCAGCACAGGATCGCGGTGGTGATCGCCTGGGTGGCGCCGGCCGTCACCGTGACTTCACTCGCCGCATCATAGCTGCGCCCATACAGCGCGCTGACCTTGCTGGAAATTGCCTCACGAAGCAGGGGCACGCCGGCCATCGCCGGGTATTGGTTGTGGCCGGCGCGCATGGCGTCGGCCACCATGCCGGGCAGCGCCGGATCGCACTCGAAGTCGGGGAATCCCTGGCCCAGGTTGACGGCGCCGTGCTCGTTGGCCAGCGCCGACATGCGGGTGAAAATCGTGGTGCCGACCGCCGGCAGTTTTGTGCGAAGAACGGGTGTCGTCATGATGTGCGATTGCGTAGTATCGATATGGCTATTCTAGCGCAGCGGCGGCCTGCGCCTTGACCCATGCCTCCGGCAGCATGATGCGAAACAATCCGGCCTGGGCGGTCTTGCGCGCCAGTTTCAGCAGCGCCTTGTCCTTGGTGATGAGCACGGCGGCCTGGCTGTCGCGCGCCACTTCGAGAAACTTCTGGTCGTCGCGGTCGGTGCACACAGGCAGGCGCACCGGGCTGACGGCCGGCGCCACCACCTTGACCAGCGCGTCGAAGCGCGCGGCGGCCACGGGCCGGCTGTCGTCGTCGAGCGGCAAATGGGAGTAGTGCAGCACGATGTTGTATTCGTCGCGGCAATCGGCGCGCGTGACCGCCTCGACGGCGCCGCTCTCGAGCGCGGCGAGCAGGCTGGCCCAGCGCGGGTCGTGGAACACCAGCAGGTCGAGGCAAACATTGGTATCGATGACGATGCGTTCGGCTGGTACGGGTATCATGTCGGCAATTCTAATTTGTTGGATGTTGATCGAATCTTATGCTGATTGTCTTGTCGCCTGCAAAATCCCTCGACTTTGAAAGCCGCCCCACCACCAAACTGACCACCACCCCCGACATGCTGGAGCGTTCCAGCGCGCTGATCGACGTGCTGCGCGGCTATTCGCCGGGCCAGATCGCCGACCTGATGAAGCTGTCCGACCCGCTCGCCGTGCTCAACGCGGCGCGTTACGCGACCTGGTCGCCGGAGCCGAAGGATGCGCGACAGGCGATCATGGCCTTCAATGGCGACGTCTACCATGGCTTCGACGCCCGCACGCTCAAGCCGAAGGCACTGGCCTTTGCCCAGGCGCACGTGCGTATCCTGTCCGGACTGTATGGCGTGCTGCGCCCGTTCGACCTGATCCATCCGCACCGGCTCGAGATGGGCACGCGCCTGCCGACCGCAGGCGCCAAGGACCTGTACAGTTTCTGGGGCGACAGCGTGACGGACCGGCTCAACGAGGCGATCGCCGCGAACGGCGCCGAAACGCTGGTCAACCTGGCGTCCGAAGAATATTTCAAGTCGGTCAGGCCGAAGCTGTTGCCAGTGCCGGTGGTGAACCCGGTGTTCGAGGACTGGAAAGATGGCAAGTACAAGATTATTTCGTTCTATGCGAAGCGGGCGCGCGGCATGATGGCGCGGTACGCGGCGGAGAAGGGGATCGTGGACGCGCAGCAGCTGAAGCGCTTCAAGGTTGACGGCTATGCGTTCAGCAAGCGCGATTCGACCGACAGCGACTGGGTGTTCCGCCGCAAGCTCGACTAGCCGAAATGGGGGGGCATCCGGTCGCTCAGCCTGCGCCATTGCTGCCAACCAAAAAAACAAAACGTCATCCTCGCGAAGCGGGGATGACGTCTATTTCGGCTTGCTTAATCGGCCTTCTTCGCCCAGAAATTCCACCACGCCTGGTGCTTCGCATTCGGGTTGAGGAAGCGGCTGTTCGGGTAGTTCTTCAGGAACACGCGGCGCGCATCGTCGCGCAGTTCCGGCATGTCGAGCTTGTCATATGCGCGCACCATCAGGAACAGTGCTTCCTCGCGCGCCGGCGCGTCGGTAAATTCGGTCACCGCGCCCTGTGCCCGGTTCAGCGCGGCCAGATAGGCGCCGCGGCGGAAGTAGTAATTGGCCACGTGCACTTCGTACTGCGCCATCGCATTGACCAGGTAGCTCATGCGCGCGATCGCGTCCGGCGCGTATTTGCTGTTCGGGAACTTGTCGACCAGCGCCTTGAACGCGGCAAACGATTCACGCGTCGCCTTTGGATCGCGCTCGGTCGGATCCTGCGAATAGATCGCCGAGACGAAGCCGATCTGGTCGTTGAACGTGATCAGGCCGCGCAGGTAGTACATATAATCGGCGGCCGGATGGTTCGGGTGCAGCTTGATGAAGCGCTCGACCGCCGCCAGCGCCTGTGCCTGGTCCTGCGCCTTGTAATGGGCGTACGCAATTTCCATCTGCGCCTGGGTGGCGTAGGTGCCGAACGGATAGCTCGACTCGAGCCGCTCGAACAGCTTGATGGCAGCCTCGTAGTGGCCGCCGTTCATTTCCTCACGCGCCTCAGCGTATAATTTCGTTACCGACCAATTTTTGGTCTCGTCGATTTTTTCCGGCAGTAAGCCGCAAGCTGACAAACCAAGCAGTGCGAACGAAGCAACAAACAGAGATAATTTTTTTTGCATGACTTTTTGCAAGAGACCGAGATTCAACGAAAGGCTGATTATAGCCGATGGGACTGCTGTGATATTAACTCCAACGCCGAATTCGGCGGATTTACCTTTAGACCCTGATTTTGAAGACGAGATCGACGCCGACTTCGCGTCCCTCGAGCCAGGCATCGACCTGTCGCCAATTACCCTCGAACTGACCCCGGAAGCGTGCGGCCAGCGCCTCGATAAGGTCATCGCCGGCCTGGTGCCGCAATTCTCGCGCAGCCGCCTGCAACTGTGGTTCGACGCCGGCCACGTGATCGTCGACGGCAAGCCGGCGCGCGGCAAGGATACCGCGTATGGCGACGAAACGGTAGTCATCACACCGCAGAGCGCGCCGGAAGACGCCGCCTACACGCCGGAAGAAATTGCCCTCAACATCGTCTACGAAGACGAACACATCCTCGTCATCAACAAGCCGGCCGGCCTGGTGGTCCATCCTGGCGCCGGCAACTGGTCGGGCACCTTGCTCAATGGCTTGCTGTTTCACGCGCCGCAGCTGGCCGGCGTGCCGCGCGCGGGCATCGTCCACCGCCTCGACAAGGATACCAGCGGCCTGATGGTGGTCGGCAAGACGCTGGCCGCGCAGACCGACCTGGTGCGCCAGCTCGCCGCGCGCAGCGTCAAGCGCGAATATTTCGCACTCGTGTGGGGCACGCCGCGCATCAGCGGCACCATCGACGCGCCGATGGGGCGCCACCCGAAGGACCGCGTCAAGATGGCGGTGTCGAGCAGTTTCTCGGCCAAGCCGGCCATCACGCATTTCCAGCTGATCGGCAGCGGCCTGCTCGACCGCCGCCCGGTCAGCCTGGTGCAGTGCCAGCTCGAAACGGGCCGCACCCACCAGATCCGCGTGCACATGCAGCACCTCGGCTTCGCGCTGGTCGGCGACTCCGTGTACGGCAAGCAGCACCTGGTGCCGGTGTTCCCGCGCCAGGCGCTGCAGGCGCGCCGCCTCGGCCTGGTCCATCCGGCCACCGGCGAGGACTGCGAATGGATCGTGCCGCTGGCCGACGATTTTGCCGAACTGATCGAAAAGGCCGGCATCCCCGAGCCCGACCTGGTGACATGGACACCGGACTGATCCGCCCGGAGTGGCCCGACGCGCCGGCCAATGTCGGCGCGCTGGCCACCACCCGCCAGGGCGGCAACAGCCGCGGCCCGTATGACGACGGCGCCGGCGGCGGCGGCCTCAATCTGGGCATGCACGTCGGCGACGACCCGGCCACGGTGCAGCGCAACCGCGCTGCGGTGGCGGCCGAACTGCCCGGCCCGCCTGCGTGGATTTCACAAGTGCACGGCGTCGCCGTGGTCGACGCTGCCAGCGTGCAGCCGGGCCAGCCGGTGCGCGTTGGCGACGCCAGCATTGCCACCGCGCCTGGCGTCGTCTGTGCGGTGATGACCGCCGATTGCCTGCCGGTGCTGTTTGCCGACCTGGCCGGCACGGTGGTCGGCGCCGCGCATGCCGGCTGGCGCGGGCTGGCCGGCGGCGTGCTCGGTGAAACGGTGGCCGCGATGCGCGCCGCCGGCGCCGGCGAAATGACTGCCTGGCTGGGACCGGCGATCGGGCCGTCGCAGTTTGAGGTGGGCGCCGATGTGCTCGACAGTTTCCTGTCCGCCGCACAAGGCGATGCTGAAGCGGCGCAGGTGAGGGCATCGTTTCGTCCGTTCGACGGCCGTCCGGGCAAGTACCTGGCCGACATGAACGCGCTGGCGCGCATGCTGCTGGCGCGCGATGGCGTGACGCGCGTATGGGGTGCCAACTACTGCACCGCGACCGCGCGCGACCTGTTCTATTCCTACCGGCGCGACGGCGTCACCGGCCGGCTCGCCAGCATGGTGTGGCTCAAACCAGTGTGACCGGGCCCGGCTTTCACCTGGGCTCTGGCCCTGGTGGCGTCGGCGGCTCTGCGCCGGGGTCAGACCCCTCAGCGTCGGCCGCCGCTATCTGGCGCATGCGCTCGCGCATGGCCGCTTCATTTCGCAACCGTCTGCCTTTCGACCCCGAGAGGTAGTACAGTATAGATAATGGCAACACGCAGTAGAACAAAAAGGTCATAATTCCGGCGACCACAGACGTTTCGGTCAGAGCCATCAGACCGACCACGTAGATCCAAGCAACGGCGACAATCCACATACATTTCCTTCGGTAGAAACCGACATTGTAAACATTGGACGAACCCATGAATAAGCCCGATCCGCAAGCCATGACCAGCAACTGGATGAGCCAGTTTGCCGATCCCGCCACCTGGCAATCCTGGATGAAGCTGCCCGAGCCGGATATCAATCCGCTGGCCGGCATCCTGAAAGACGTCGGCGCCCACATCAGCCCGTCCGCGCTCGACGCCATCAAGACCGACTACCTGCAAAAGGCCGCTGCATTATGGCAGGACATGGCCATGATGAAAACGCCGGAGCTGCAAGACCGCCGCTTTGCCGCGCCCGAGTGGCAGTCCAATCCCTTGTCGGCCTACAGCGCCGCGTCCTACCTGCTGAACTCGCGTTTCCTGCTGGAGATGGCCGAAGCGGTCGAGGCGACGCCGCGCGACAAGCAGAAGATCCGCTTCGCCGTGCAGCAGCTGGTCGACGCCATGTCGCCGGCCAACTTCCTGGCCACCAATCCGGAAGCGCAGCAGCACCTGATCGAAACGAAGGGCGAAAGCCTGACCAAGGGCCTGACCAACATGCTGGCCGATTTGCAGAAGGGCCGCATCTCGCAGTCCGACGAGTCCGCTTTCGAGGTCGGCCGCAACGTCGCCACCACGCCCGGCCAGGTCGTGTTCGAGAACGAACTGTTCCAGTTGATCCAGTACGCGCCGTCGACGGCCACCGTGCATGCGGTGCCGCTGGTGATGATTCCGCCTTGTATCAACAAGTTCTACATCCTCGACCTGCAGCCGGAAAACTCGGTGGTGCGCTACGCGGTGGAGCAGGGCAATACGGTATTCCTCGTATCCTGGCGCAATCCCGGCAAGGAAATGGAAGCCGTCACCTGGGACGACTACGTCGAGAAGGGCGCCATCGAGGCGATCAATGTATCGCGCGCCATTTCCGGCAGCAACAAGGTCAGCGTCTTCGGATTCTGCGTCGGCGGTACTATCGCGAGCTCGGCGCTGGCGGTGCTGGCCGCGCGCGGCGAGCAGCCGGCCGCCAGCCTGACCCTGCTGACCACCTTGCTCGACTACGAAGACACTGGCGTGCTCGACGTTTTCATCGACCTGAACCAGGTTGCCAAGCACGAGAAGAACCTGGCCAACGGCGGCCTGCTGCCGGGCAAGGACCTGGCGACGACGTTTTCATCGTTGCGGCCTAACGACCTGGTGTGGAATTACGTGCAGTCGAACTACCTCAAGGGCAAGAACCCGGCGGCATTCGACCTGCTGTACTGGAACGCCGACAGCACCAACTTGCCGGGGCCGATGTTCACGTTTTACCTGCGCCAGATGTATCTCGAAAACAACCTGCGCGTGCCGGGCAAGGTCACCACTGCCGGCGTGCCGCTCGACCTTGGCGCGATCGACGCGCCGACCTTCATCTATGGCTCGCGCGACGACCACATCGTGCCGTGGACGGCCGCGTTCAAGTCGATGGGCTTGCTCAATCCCCGCAAGCCGAAGAACAATCGCTTTGTGCTGGGCGCGTCCGGCCACATCGCCGGCGTGATCAACCCGCACGCCAAAGGCAAGCGCAGCCACTGGATCGCCAACGCCAAGCCGAACGGCAAGGGGCCTGCAGCCGATCCGGACGCCTGGCTGGCCTCGGCCAGCGAGCTCAAGGGCAGCTGGTGGTCGGCCTGGGCTGGCTTCCTGGCCGAGCACGGCGGCAAGGATGTCAAGGCGCCTGGCAAACTTGGCAGCAAGCAATTCGCGCCGATCGAAGCGGCGCCCGGCCGCTACGTCAAGGTCAGGGCTGAAGAGGCGTGATGTGAATGGCAATTCTAGTTGCCATGTATTTACCACTAGTTGCGCTGCAATAAATGCTGCATCTGCGCGCGCAACATGGTATTTTGATCGAATATACGAACCTGCGATGGATGAAGCAGGCTGCCAGGAGCGGGTGACGTCCGCTTTTTCAAAGCAAGCGCTGCGGCGCAATAAGTGGAACTCGAGATGAGTAGTGCGAAAAAAAGTACCGAACGCCTGATCAAGAAATACCCTAACCGTCGGCTGTACGATACGCAGACCAGCTCGTACATCACGCTGACGGACGTAAAGCAATTGGTACTCGATGCGGACGAGTTCACCGTGGTCGACGCCAAGTCGAGCGAGGACCTTACGCGCAGCATCCTGCTGCAGATCATCCTCGAAGAAGAGGCCAATGGCGCGCCGATGTTCTCCAGCGTGGTGCTGTCGCAAATCATCCGTTACTACGGCCACGCGATGCAGGGCATGATGGGCTCCTATCTCGAGAAAAACGTCCAGGCGTTCACCGACATCCAGGCCAAGTTTACCACCGGCCAGGCCGGCGGCTTCGAGGGCAAGCCGTTCAGCCCTGAAATGTGGACCCAGTTCATGAACGTCCAGGGCCCGATGATGCAAGGCATGATGAACAACTACGTCGACCAGAGCAAGAACCTGTTCGTGCAGATGCAGGAGCAGATGCAAGCGCAAAGCAAGAGCATCTTCGGCGCCTTCCCATTCCCGCCCGTCGAAAAGAAATAAGCCGCAGCTCTACCCGGGTGGCAAGGCGCGATCAGACCCAGGTCTGACCCCGTTTTGCCTTCCAGCCCCTGGGCGCGGTACAATGGCAGATTCGTCTGCCTGCGTCCCTCCCCATACCATGTCCGAACTTCGCCGTATTCCTGTCGTCGCCGCACCCAACTCCCTCCTTACCGCGCCGATCGCCGCTCCCAAGGTCGGCTTCGTCTCGCTCGGCTGCCCGAAAGCGCTGGTCGACTCCGAACAGATCCTCACCCAGCTGCGCGCTGAAGGGTATGAAACGGCCAAGTCGTACGAGGGCGCCGACCTCGTCATCGTCAACACCTGCGGCTTCATCGACGCCGCGGTGCAGGAGTCGCTCGACGCCATCGGCGAAGCGCTGGCGGAAAACGGCAGGGTCATCGTCACTGGCTGCCTCGGCGCCAAGAAGGACGCGGCCGGCGACGACATCATCATGAAGGTGCACCCGAAGGTGCTGGCAGTGACCGGCCCGCACGCGCTGGCCGAAGTGATGGACTCGGTCCACCTGCACCTGCCGAAACCGCACGAGCCGTTCTTCGACCTGGTGCCGTCGCAAGGCGTCAAGCTGACCCCGAAGCACTACGCCTACCTGAAAATCTCCGAAGGCTGCAACCACCGCTGCAGCTTCTGCATCATCCCGTCGATGCGCGGCGACCTGGTGTCGCGCCCGATCGGCGACCTGATGATCGAAGCGGAGAACCTGTTCAAGGCCGGCGTCAAGGAGCTGCTCGTCATCTCGCAGGACACCAGCGCCTACGGCGTCGACGTCAAGTTCCGCTCCGGCTTCTGGAACGGCCGCCCGGTCAAGACCCACATGACGCAGCTGGTCGAAGCGCTCGGCCAGCTCGCCGCGCAGTATGGCGCCTGGGTGCGCCTGCACTACGTCTATCCGTACCCGCACGTCGACCAGGTGATCCCGATGATGAGCGGCGGCCATGTGCTGCCTTACCTCGACATCCCGATGCAGCACGCCCACCCGGATGTCTTGAAGCGCATGAAGCGCCCGGCCAGCGGCGAGAAAAACCTAGACCGCATCCAGGCCTGGCGCGCGATGAACCCGGACCTGACGATCCGCTCGACCTTCATCGCCGGCTTCCCCGGCGAGACCGAGGCCGAATTCGAGTACCTGCTCGACTTCCTGAAGGAAGCGCAGATCGATCGCCTTGGCTGCTTCGCCTATTCGCCCGTCGAAGGCGCCACCGCCAACCTGCTCGACAACCCGGTGCCGGAAGCCGTGCGCGAAGAGCGCCGTGCCCGCGTCATGCTGCTGCAGGAAGAGATCTCCGCCAAGCGCCTGCAGGCCAAGGTCGGCAAGACCGTACGCGTGCTGATCGACGAAGTCAACGCCCGCGAAGCGGTTGGCCGCTCGTCGGCCGATGCGCCTGAAATCGACGGCGTGGTCCACATCAAGCGTTCGCTCATGCCGGGCAAGAAGCTGGTGGTCGGTGAATTCGCCGATGTCGTCGTCACCTCCGCCGACGCCCACGACCTGTGGGCCTCGGTGGCTTGACCATGGCGAAGAAGTCCGCGCAAACGACGCTGATCCACAGCGACTACGCCGCTCCCGAAGGCTTCAGCGCATACCCGACCGCGATCCACCACGCCTCGACGGTGCTGTTCAAGGACGTCGCGGCCATGCGTTCGGGCGAGTGGAAAGAGAAGAACGCCTATACCTACGGCCTGCACGGCACGCCGACCACGTTCACGCTGGAAGCGCGGCTGGCCGAAATCGAAGGCGGCAGCTTCTGCCTGCTGGCGCCGAGCGGCCTGGCGGCGATCGCCATGGCCGACTTCGCGCTGCTCAAAACCGGCGACGACGTGCTCCTGCCGGACAACGTCTACAACCCGAACCGCGAGCTGGGCACCTGGCTCACGCGCGACTTCGGCATCACCGCGCGCTATTACGATCCGCTGATCGGCGCCGGCATCGGCGCCGAGATCCAGCCGAACACGAAGCTGATCTGGACCGAGGCGCCCGGCTCGGTGTCGATGGAGGTGCCGGACCTGCCGGCGATCTGCAAGGCGGCGCACGACAAGGGCGTGCTGGTCGCACTCGACAACACCTGGTCGGCCGGCCTCGCGCTGCGCGGCTTCGACCTTGGCGTCGACATCATCATGCAGGCGCTGACGAAGTACCAGTCGGGCGGCTCGGACGTGTTGATGGGCGCGCTGATCACGCGCGACCGTGCATTGAACGATCGGCTGGCGCTGGCCCACATGCGGCTGGGGATGGGCGTCAGTCCCGACGACGCCTACCTGGTCATGCGCGGCCTGCCGAGCATGAAGCTGCGCTTCGAAGCGCACGACGCCAGCGCGCGTCAAGTGGCAACCTGGCTGAAGGCGCGCCCGGAAATCGCCAGGGTGCTGCACCCGGCGTTCGCTGACTGCCCTGGCCACGACATCTGGCAGCGTGACTTCAGCGGCGCCGGCGGCTTGTTCTCGGTGGTGTTCGACGCCAAGTACACCGAAGCGCAGACCGACCGCTTCGTCGACCAGCTCGAACTGTTCGGACTCGGTTACAGCTGGGGCGGCGCCAACAGCCTGGTGATGCCGTACCGGATCCAGGCAATGCGCAGCGGCTGGAGCGATGGCGGGGTGCTGGTGCGCTTCAACATCGGCCTCGAAGACACCGCCGACCTGATCGCCGATATCGAGCAAGCGCTCTGCGCCCTCTGAGCCACTACACTCAACACTGCAGCGACTTCAGAACGCACCGTACCGCCTCCAGGCACGACGATGCGCTACGTTGAGACAGCAACGCTTGCCGGCCAGGTGACCGTCGCCAGGAACAGGTAGCCGGCGCCGTACACCGTCTTGATGAATGGATGGTTGCCGGCTTCAGGGTCCAGCTTTCGGCGCAGGCGCGAGATGCTGACGTCGATACTGCGGTCGGTGGATGTCAGGTCTCGCGTGCCCAGCAACTGTTCGCGCTGCAGGATGCGGTTCGGGTTGTTGACGAACATCTTCAGCAAGTTCGCTTCCGACGTACTAAGCTGACTGCTCTCGCCATTCGGTGCGCACAGCGTGTTGTTGGCAAGATTGAACCGCCAGCCGCCGAACGCGGCCACCTGCCGCTGCACCGAAACGCTGGCGGCCGGCGCGGCTTCATGGCGGCGCAGGATGCTGCGCACCCGCGCCACCAGCTCCCTTGGCTCGAACGGCTTGAGCACGTAGTCATCCGCGCCCAGTTCCAGTCCCATGACGCGGTCGCTCAGATAGGCTCTTCCGGTCAAAATGAGAATGCCGCATGGCGACTGGGTGCGCACCCGCTGCATCAGTTCGAGGCCATCCATGTCGGGCAGGCCGAGGTCGATGATGCACAGGTCCGGGGCGAGCGATGGCAGCCGGTCCAGAAAATCGGCAGCATTGCGGCACCAGGCTGTGCGAAATGCAAAGTCACTCAGCACCTGTTCGATCACGCGCGCGACATCGGGATCATCTTCGACGATGGCGACGAGCTCCTGCGCTGCCGGTTCATTGTTCGATTTCAAAGGGTTCCTTTGCCGGTAAGCAGCAGCGCTCGGGCGAGATCTTGCCGCGTAAACGGCTTGGTGAGCAACGGCGGATCGCCTGGCCCTGCCTCGGCCGCATCATCGTTGTATCCGCTCATCAGTAGAATGCGCATCTGCGGGTGGCTGGCCGTGACCTGCCTGGCCAGTTGAGCGCCGCTGATGTCACCGGGCATGACCACATCACAAAGCACGATCGCGATCGCTGCGACCTGGGTGACCATCTGCAGTGCCTGGACACCATTCTCGGCCTCGATCACCGGATGGCCCAGGTCTGTCAACTGCTGGCGCACGACGCGCCGCACGTCGGGCTCGTCTTCCACCAGCAACACCAGTTCGCGCGCGTGGAGTAGCGCCGTGTCGCTCGGAGGGCAGGGCGCTTTGGCATCGCCATGGGTCAAGGGCAGTACCAGCCGCACAGTGGTGCCTTGCCCGGGCTGGCTTTGCAGCAGAATGCCGCCACCAGACTGCTTCACGAGGCCGTACGCCATCGACAAACCGAGCCCGCTGCCGCGGCCGAAACGCTTGGTGGTGAAAAACGGTTCATATGCGCGCGCCAGGGTAGCTGCATCCATTCCGCAGCCGCTGTCGGCCACTTCGATCATCGCGTAAGCGCCAGGCGGCACGGCGAAGGCGCAGGCCTCGGCGCTCAGGTCGACCGCGCGGGCGGAAATATGCAGGCGTCCGCCTTGCGGCATGGCGTCGCGCGCGTTCATGATGAAATTGAGCAGCGCGCTTTCGAACTGTGCCGGATCGACCATGCATTCAATCGCGACCACGGGGAAATCGGTCGAGACCGTGATCGCGTCCGGCAGAGAACGGCGAATCAGCGTGCCCATGTCGCCGATCATCTGCGCCACGTCCACCGCCGCCGGTTCCAGCGGATGTTGGCGCGAAAATGTGAGCAGGCGTTTGATCAGCTGAGCGCCGCGGCGCGCCGATTGCAGCGCCGGCGCGACGAACTTGTTGAGCTCGGCAGCATGGAGGGGATGTTCTTGCAACCCGACCAAGGTCCCGATGATGACGGTCAGCAGGTTATTGAAATCGTGGGCAAGACCGCCGGTCAGCTGCCCGAGTGACTCCATCTTTTGCGCCTGCACCAGTGCCGCCTGCATCTGCTTTTGCTCGGTCATGTTTTGCGAGAAGGTGAAAAATCCCAGGGTCTCGTTGTCCGGCGAGATCTCCGGCACCAGGGTGCTGCGGGCATACACCGTCTGGCCATCGCGCTGCATCTGGTACTCGTACGTCAGCTGCTTGCCGGCCAGCGCCTGCTCGATATACCCCTTCAACTGGGCATACAGCTCGGCGCCGATCAGATCGGGCAGGTAGCTGCCGACGACGGCATCGATCGGCACGCCGAACCAGTCCGAATAGCCCTTGTTCGCATACTGATAGTGCTTGTCCTTGTCGACGTAGCCGATCAGGAACGGCATGTTGTCGTTGATCAGGCGCAGCCGCGACTCGCTGCGCTGCAGCGCGGCGGCGATGCGCTCGTTCTCGTCATTGGCCAGCGACAGCCTGGTATTGGCGTTCTGCAGCTCGGCGGTGCGCAGCAGCACCCGGTTTTCAAGCTGGGCGTTCTGTTGCTGGATCAGCGCTTCGATACGGCGCTGCGCCGTGATGTCGGTGTACAGCGTGATGAAGCCCTTGTCGGGCAGCGGTTCGCCGCGCAGGCGCAGCACCTGGCCGTTCGGGCGCACCCGTTCGGTCGTGTGCGGCGCGAAGCCGGCGGCGGTGGCGACGCGCGCGCGCACCTGGCTGTCGGCGTCTCCCGGCCCGTATTCGCCCATCTTGGCGTTGTGGCGGATAAAGCTTTCGAAGGTGGCGCCGACGAAGGCCAGTTCGGCGGGAAATCCGAGCAGGCGCAAGAACGGCGCGTTCCACGCCACCAGGCGCAGGTCGGCGTCGAATACGGTCATCCCCTGGTCGAGCAGATCGAGCCCCGCCTGCAGCATCGTGAAACGCTCCAGGTCGGCCCGCGGACGCTCATTTATTTCCATACTGAAACCCTGCAAAGTTGCGATCACCGCCTGCAATCATTCGTCACATTTTGGCAATACTTGTGCAAGTATTTTTTACCATACTTGATAAAAATAGTCATTACAAGAGTTGGTCAACCCCGCCCGCGCTGGGCAAACAAGACCTGTCATCCATCCATCAACGAGGAGATCGTCGTGCCATCTAACGCCAAGCAAGCCACCGTGTTACCCGTCCGCGCGGGAGCGAAACCGCCACTCACTGTTCAGGCCCGCATCCGCCAGAACCCGAAGTTCGCCGAACTTGTCGCCAAGCGCACCCGGCTGGCGATACTGCTGTCGCTGATCGTGCTGGTGCCGTATTACGCCTTCATGATGGTCACCGCCTTCAAGCCGGCCCTGCTCGCGCAGCCGATTAGCGAAGGCAGCATCATCACGATCGGCTGGCCAATCGGCGCGCTGATCATCATCGGCGCCTGGCTGACGACGGCGGTATACATCCGCCGCGCCAATGGCGAATTCGACCAGCTGAACCAGGAAATTCTTGCCGAGGCCGCCCAATGAAACGTTCCTCACTGACCGCAATCCTGGCCTGTTGCCTGATGGGCGCGGCGGTTGCCGCCTACGCCGCGCCGGGCGCGCTCGACGCCGTGACCAAGCAGCCTGTCAACCTCAGCGCCATCGCCATGTTCATGGTGTTCGTGCTCTCGACCCTTGGCATCACCTACTGGGCCTCGACGCGCACCAAGTCGACGGCCGATTTCTACACCGCCGGCGGCGGCATCACCGGCTTCCAGAACGGCATGGCGATTGCCGGCGACTACATGTCGGCGGCGACCCTGCTCGGCTTGAGCAGCCTGGTGTTCGCCAAGGGCTTCGACGGCTTCATCTACACCATCTGCTTTTTTGTCGGCTGGCCGGTGATCCTGTTCCTGATCGCCGAACGGCTGCGCAACCTCGGCAAGTTCACCTTCGCCGACATCGCCTCGTACCGGCTGGACCAGAACCGCATCCGCACCTTCGCCGCGTTCGGCTCGCTGACGGTGGTGTGCTTCTACCTGATCGTGCAGATGGTCGGCGCCGGCCAGCTGATCCAGCTGCTGTTCGGGCTGGACTACAACTACGCCGTGGTGTGCGTCGGCATCCTGATGATCGTCTACGTCACCTTCGGCGGCATGGTCGCGACCACCTGGGTGCAGATCATCAAGGCCGGCCTGCTGCTCGGCGGCGGCACGGTGATGATGCTGCTCGCCTTCAGCAAGTTCGACTTCTCGTTCGAAACCATGTTCACCCAGGCGGTGGCGGTGCACAAGAGCGGCCTGAAGATCATGGGCCCCGGTTCGCTGATGGCAGACCCGGTCTCGGCCGTCTCGCTGTCGCTGGCGCTGTTGTTCGGCACCGCCGGCCTGCCGCACATCATGATGCGCTTCTTTACTGTGCCGAACGCCAAGGAAGCACGCAAGTCGGTGTTCTACGCCACCGGCTTCATCGGTTTCTTCTTCCTCATCGTGATAGTGCTGGGCGTGTCGGCCATCGTCATCGTCGGCAACGACCCGCAGTTCTTCGAGAACGGCGTGATCGGCGGCAAACTGATCGGCGGCGGCAACATGCCGGTGATGCACCTGGCCAAGGCAGTGGGCGGCGACGTCTTCCTCGGCTTTATGTCCGCGGTCGCCTTTGCCACCATCCTGGCCGTGGTGTCGGGCCTGGCGCTGGCCGGCGCCTCGGCCATCTCGCACGACCTGTATGCCCGCGTCATCAAGAAGGGCACCGCCACCGGCGAGCAGGAAATGCGCGTGACCAAGTACGCCACCGTCGCCATCGGCCTGGTGGCCATCGTGCTCGGCATCCTGTTCAAGGACCAGAACGTCGCCTTCCTGGTGGCGCTCACTTTCGGCGTGGCCGCATCGGTCAACTTCCCGATCCTGATCCTGTCGATGTACTGGAAAGGCCTGACCACCCGCGGCGCGCTGTGGGGCGGCATCGCCGGCCTGGTCTCCTCGGTGGGCCTGGTGATCCTGTCGCCGGCGGTTTGGGTCAAGGTGATGGGGCATGCGAGCGCCATCTTTCCCTACGACCATCCGGCCATCATCTCGATGACCGCGGCCTTCGTGGTCACCTGGCTCGGGTCGGTCACCGACAAGAGCGCGCGTGCCGCCAGCGAAATTGCCGCCTACGAAAACCAGTACATCCGCGCCCAGACCGGGCTGGGTGCGGCGACCGCATCGGCGCACTGAACGCCCCACTGAGGACATCGATCATGTCAACGACCATTGCGACAAGATTTGCCAGCCCCTACGGCGCCGGCATGGAAAAGAACCAGGCTAACTACGCGGCGCTCTCCCCGCTCAGCTTCTTGGCCAAGGCGGCGGCCGTGTATCCGGCGCGGATCGCCCTGATCCACGGCGAGCGGCGCATCAGCTGGGCCGACACCTACCGCCGCTGCCGGCGGCTCGCCAGCGCGCTGCAGCGACGCGGCATCCAGGCCGGCGACACCGTGGCGGTGATGGCGCCGAACATTCCGGCGACGTACGAAGCCTGCTTTGGCGTGCCGATGATCGGCGCGGTGCTCAACACGCTCAACATCCGGCTCGATGCCGAGGCGATCGCGTTCCAGCTGGCGCACAGCGAAGCGCGCGTGCTGCTGACCGACCGTGAGTTCAGTGCCACCATTGCGCGCGCGCTGGCATTGCTGGAGCACCCGCCGCTGGTGATCGACATCGACGACGCCCTGTATGAAGGCGGCGAAAGGCTCGGCCAGCTCGGGTACGAAGAGCTGCTGCTCGAAGGCGACCCGGAATTCGCATGGCAATTGCCGGTCGACGAGTGGGACGCGATCACGCTGAACTACACCTCCGGCACCACCGGCAATCCGAAAGGCGTGGTGTACCACCATCGCGGCGCTTACCTGAATGCCGTGTCGAACATTGTTTCCTGGGGCATGCCGCAACACGCGGTCTACCTGTGGACCTTGCCAATGTTCCACTGCAACGGCTGGTGCTTTCCGTGGACCATGGCGGCCAACGCCGGCACCAACGTCTGCCTGCGGCGGGTCGACGCCGGCCTCGTCTTTGAGGCGATCCGCGCCCATCGCGTAACGCACATGTGCGCCGCGCCGATTGTCTACAACATGCTGATCGATGCAGCGCCGGTGGCCGGCACGGCGATCGGGCACACCGTCAGCGGCTTCATCGCCGGCGCGGCGCCGCCGGCCTCGACCATCGAAGGGATGGAGCGTCTCGGCTTCGACATCACCCATGTGTATGGCCTGACCGAAACCTACGGCCCGGCCGCGGTGTGCGCCAGGCATGACGCCTGGGCCGCGCTGCCGCTCGACGAACGGGCCCGCCTGAACGCGCGCCAGGGCGTGGCCAGCCCGATGCAGGAAACGATGTCGGTGCGCGATCCGCACACGCTCGCGGCGGTGCCGTGGGACGGCGACACGATGGGCGAGATCATGTTTCGCGGCAACGTCACGATGAAGGGCTACCTGAAGAACCCGGTCGCCACCGCGGAAGCGTTTGCCGGCGGCTGGTTTCACACCGGCGACCTCGCCGTGGTCGATGCGGACGGTTATGTGCGCATCAAGGACCGTTCGAAGGACGTGATCATCTCAGGCGGCGAAAACGTGTCGTCGATCGAGGTCGAGGAGGTGCTGTACCGGCATCCGGCCGTCGAAGTGGTAGCAGTGGTGGCCAAGCCCGACCCGAAATGGGGCGAAGTGCCGGTGGCGTTCGTCCAGATCAGGCCGGGCGCGGCGACCTCGGAAGCGGAAATCCGCGCTTTCTGCCGCGAGCACCTGGCCCATTTCAAGGTGCCCAAGGAGGTGGTGTTTTGCAGCATCCCGAAGACGGCCACCGGAAAACTGCAGAAATTCTTGCTGCGCGATTTGCTCAACGAGCAAGCGGCGCCTGTCTCGGACCTGAAATCGGCATAGGAGAAACACATGAATATTCTGGGCGGGTACGACATCGAGGACTTTACGGTCGGCATGAACGCGACGTTTTCGAAGACCATCACCGAGGCCGACATCGTCTTGTTCGCCGGTGTTTCGGGCGACAACAATGCGCTCCACATCAACGAGGAATATGCGCAGGTTACGCAATTTGGCGGACGCATCGCGCACGGCATGCTGACGGCCAGCGTGATTTCAGCGGCGGTGGCCAACAAGCTGCCCGGGCCTGGCGCGGTGTACATGAGCCAGAGCCTGATCTTTCGCGCCCCGGTGCGGCCGGGCGACACCGTGCATGCCACGGTCACGGTCAAGGAAATTTTCACTGATCGAAAACGCGTCGTGCTGCAGACTACCTGCACCGTGAAAGGACACGCCGTGATTGACGGCGAGGCGCTGGTCAAGGTCGGCTCGCGCCAGCCGGCCGCTGCGGTGCAGGCGGAGCTCGACAGGATCAGAATTGCGGCCAAATCCGCCTGATTTTTCATTCTCTTACAAAGGCAACATCATGAAAGTGCTGGTACCGGTCAAACGCGTGGTCGACTATAACGTCAAGGTGCGTGTCAAGAGCGATGGCAGCGGCGTCGATATCGCCAACGTCAAGATGTCGATGAATCCCTTCGACGAGATCGCCCTGGAAGAAGCGGTGCGGCTGAAGGAAGCGGGCAAGGTCCTTGAGGTGATCGCAGTGTCGTGCGGCGTTGCGCAATGCCAGGAAACGCTGCGCACGGCGCTGGCTATCGGCGCCGACCGCGCCATCCTGGTCGACACCGCGGCCGAACTGGAACCGCTGGCGGTGGCCAAGCTGCTGACGGCGCTCGCCAGGAAGGAACGGCCGCATTTGATCATCCTGGGCAAGCAGGCAATCGACGACGATTGCAACCAGACTGGCCAGATGCTGGCGGCCTTGCTGGGCTGGCCGCAAGCGACCTTTGCCTCGAAAGTGGTGCTGGACGAGGAAACGGTGACAGTGACGCGCGAAGTCGACGGCGGCCTCGAAACGCTGACGCTGGTGCTGCCGGCGATCATCACCACCGATTTGCGCCTGAACGAGCCGCGCTACGCGACGCTGCCAAATATCATGCGGGCCAAGAAGAAGCGGGTCGACACCTACACGCCGCAAGCGCTGGAGGTCGACTGCGCGGCGCGCCTGGCCACCTTGAAGATTGTCGAGCCGGCCCGGCGTTCGGCCGGCATCACGGTGCCCGATGCGGCAACCCTGGTGGCCAAACTGCGCAACGAAGCAAAAGTCATCTGACGAAACCGTTTGAAAAATAGGAAAAATCATGGTCGCATTGGTTATTGCCGAGCACGACAACAGCTCGCTCAAAGGAAGTACCCACCATACCGTCACCGCCGCGGCGCTATGCGGCGGCGAGGTGCATGTGCTCGTTGCCGGGCACAACTGCGCTGCCGTTGCGGCGCAAGCGGCTGGCATGGGCGCGGTGACCCGGGTGCTGGTTGCCGATGCGGCCTGGATGGCAGATGGCCTGGCCGAGAACGTGGCCGCCCAGGTTGTGGCGCTGGCAGCGGGCTACAGCCATATCCTGGCGCCGGCGACTGCCTACGGCAAGAATATCGCGCCGCGCGTTGCGGCGATGCTGGACGTGGCGCAAATTTCCGAGATCACCAAGGTCGACTCGCGCGACACCTTCGAGCGACCGGTCTACGCCGGCAACGCGATAGCCACAGTGCGGTCGGGCGACGCCATCAAGGTGATCACGGTGCGCGCCACCGGTTTCGATGCCGCCGCTGACGGCGGCGCGCTGGCCGAGGTCGAGCGGGTCAAGCCGGTTGCAGATTCGGGAAAGTCGGTATTCGTCGGGCGCGAACTGGTCAAGTCGGACCGTCCCGAACTGACCGCCGCCAACATCGTCGTCTCGGGCGGGCGCGGCATGGGCTCCGGCGAGAACTTCAGGATCCTCGAACCGCTGGCCGACCGGCTCGGCGCGGCGATGGGCGCCTCGCGCGCCGCGGTCGATGCCGGTTTTGTGCCAAATGACTGGCAGGTCGGCCAGACCGGCAAGATCGTCGCGCCCAGCCTGTACATCGCGGTCGGCATTTCCGGCGCGATCCAGCACCTGGCCGGCATGAAAGACTCGAAGACAATCGTCGCCATCAACAAGGATCCGGAGGCGCCGATCTTCGCGGTGGCCGATTACGGCATCGTCGGCGACCTGTTCGACGTCGTGCCGCAACTGGTGACGGAACTGGGCTGACCGCCCGCACCAGCCAATCAAGTTTTCCTGGAGAGTAAAAAATGACGTACACCGCCCCATTGAAAGACATGCTATTCGCCATGCGCGAGCTGGCCGGCCTCGACACCGTGAATGCCTTGCCCGGCTGTGAAGACGCCACCGTCGACACAGTCGAGGCCGTGCTGGAGGAGCATGCCAAATTCTGCGGCAGCGTCGTCGCGCCGCTGAACTGGCCAAGCGACAGGGAACCGAGCTACTGGCACGACGGCCAGGTAACGACCGCCAGCGGCTTCAAGCCCGCATTCAAGGCGTTCGCCGAGGCTGGCTGGCAGGGCGTGCAGCATCCGGTCGAGTTCGGCGGGCAGGGCTTGCCCAAGCTGGTCGCCACGCCGTGCATCGAAATGCTCAATGCGGCCAGCATCTCGTTCGCGCTGGTGGCGCTGTTGTCGGACGGCGCCATCGAAGCCTTGCTGACGGCCGGCAGCGACGCCCAAAAGGCGGCCTACCTCGAACCGCTTGTCTCCGGCCGGTGGACTGGCACCATGAACCTGACCGAGCCGCAGGCCGGCTCCGACCTGTCGGCCGTGCGCAGCCGCGCGGTGCCGCAGGACGACGGCAGCTACAAGGTATTCGGCACCAAGATATTCATCACCTATGGCGATCACGACATGGCTGAGAACATCGTCCACCTGGTGTTGGCGCGCACGCCCGATGCGCCAGCGGGGGTGAAGGGGATCTCGCTGTTCGTGGTGCCCAAGTTCATGGTGAACGCCGACGGCTCGCTTGGCGCGCGCAATGACGTTGAGTGCGTGTCGATCGAGCACAAGCTGGGCATCAAGGCCAGCCCGACCGCGGTGCTGCAGTTCGGCGACCATGGCGGCGCCGCCGCTACCCTGGTGGGAGAGGAAAACCGCGGCCTCGAATACATGTTCATCATGATGAACGCAGCCCGCTTCGGCGTCGGCATGCAGGGCATCGGCCTGGCCGAGCGCTCCTACCAGCAGGCGGTGGCGTTTGCCAGGGACCGGCTACAGTCGCGCGACCTGTCAGGTTCCCCCGGGCCGGTGGCGATCATCCATCACCCCGACGTGCGGCGCATGCTGATGTCGATGCGCGCACACACCGAAGCGGCACGCGCGCTGGCCTATGTCGGCGCCGCCGTCAGCGACATCGCCCGCCATCATCGGGATGCGGCCACGCGCGCCGCCAGCCTGGCAGTGTATGAGTACCTGGTGCCGATCATCAAGGGCTGGTCCACCGAAATGGCGCAGGACGTGACGCGCGATGGCGTGCAAGTGCACGGGGGCATGGGCTTTATCGAAGAAACCGGCGCCGCCCAGCATTTCCGGGATGCCAAAATCCTGACGATTTACGAAGGCACGACGGCGATCCAGGCCAATGACCTGGTCGGCCGCAAGACGCTGCGCGATGGCGGGGCCACGGCGCGTTCGATCATTGCCCAGGTGCGCGCGACCGAGGCCCAACTGGCCGCACTCGCCGGTGGCGCGCATGGCGCCGACTTTGCGGCGATTTTACGACGGCTGTCGGAAGGCAGCGTCGCGCTCGAAGCGGTGGTCGACTACGTGGCAGGGAGCGCCAAGACCGACATCAAGGCTGTGTTTTCCGGCAGCGTGTTGTACCTGCGCCTGGCCGGTATCGTGCTCGGTGGCTGGCAGATGGCGCGCGCGGCAATTATCTCTCAGAAAAAACTTGACGCTGGCGACTCCGACGCGTCGTTCTACCAGGCCAAGATCGGCACGGCGCGTTTCTTTGCCGACCACATCCTGTCGCAGGCGCCTGGCCTGCGCGGCGCGATCGTCGACGGCAGTTCTGGCGTGCTGGCCTTGAGTGCAGAGCAGTTCTAGCGCCTGGAATCGTATGCACAACCGAGACAGTCTTCATGAAGCTGCCGCCGGCGCGTCGGCCGACTTGCTCGAAAGGCTGACCCAGCAGGTGCCCTGTGCCCTGTTCGTTCCGCGATGCATGGGGCGGCGATTGCCGCCTGAAGCCATCGTTGCCGCGGAGTAAACGCTTAACCGTTGCGGTCCGGGGGCTCGACAACTGCGGTCAGGTCCCTCGCACCACCGCGCGAATCGCCTCCGCCAGCTCCTCCGACGAAAACTTTGCCACATATGCATCGGCCCCGACATTGCGCACGTGCTCCTCGTTGGTCGTCCCCGACAGCGACGAGTGAATCACCACCGGCAGGTTGTTAAAGCGCGCGCTCTTCTTGATGCTGCGCGTGAGCGTAAAGCCATCCATCTCCGGCATCTCCAGGTCGGTCAACACCAGCGCCACCTTGTCGTAGACGGTCTTGCCCTCGGCTTCGGCCTGCTGGGCGATGGCGTGCAGCTGGTCCCATGCTTCCTTGCCGGTCTTGGTCATGATGAACGGCACGCCGACGGCGTCCAGCCCCTGTTCGATCAGCGCGCGCGCCACCACCGAGTCGTCCGCGGCCAGCACCACCGCGCCCGGTTTGAGTTTGATCACCGGGCCGATCGTGCCGGGGTTGACGTCCGGCCGGTCGGTCGGCGTCATGTTGCGCAGGATGGTTTCGAGGTCGAGCACTTGCGCCAGCCGGCCGCCATCGTCGTCGAGCCGCGCGATGCTCGTCACCAGGCCGCCGTTGCCGGCGCTTTGCTCGGCCGACAGCACGCGGCTCCAGTCGAGCCGCACGATTTCTTCCACCGATTCGACGGCGAACGCCTGCGTGGTGCGCGCAAATTCGGTGACCAGCATGATATTGAGGCCGGTCTTCGGCACGCTGCCGGCAATCGCCGGCAGGTCGAGCACCTGGATGATGGCGCCGCGCAGGTTGACCACGCCAAGCACGTGCGGCATCGAACCTGCAATCGCGGTGATTTCCGGCATGGCGACGATCTCGCGGATCTTGAAGACGTTGATGCCGAACAGTTCGCTACGGTCGCCGTTGTGGTCGCCGCCGAGGCGCAACAGCAGCAGTTCGAACTTGTTGGTGCCGGCCAGATTGCTGCGCTCGTCGACTTCCTGCTGAACTGATTTCATGTCGCCCGTCCTCGTGTGGTGAATGTCCTTTGGGACAGTAATTCACCAAGGTAATGAACACCTTGCTGAAAATCATCACGAGGCGACGGCGGTCAGACCGGCATCGGGCGGTTGTTGTTGAGGTCGACGAAGCCGCGGATCAGGCGATATGCCTTCCAGACCCAGGCCACGCCCCATACAATCCAAGGGCCGACGATGGTAATGAACAGCGCGGCGCCGACCACTATCCAAAGTACGTACCACCAGAATGACCGGATCATCCAGGTATGGTGGCTGTACACGAGCGTGCCTTCCGTATATGGCCGTTTGACGTAGTTAAAAATAACCGGAACGATCGAGAGAAGACCGAACGAGAAGAAAAAGGTTACCGCGTGGGCGATATACATCAGCCGCGCAAATTGTTTAGCGTCTTCGCTGTTGCGGTCTAATACCAAGTCCTGCGACATGTTTTCTCCTTTGATGGCTATTCAACAATTGTAGCAGGACTGCTTAACATTTCGACATTGCTGTCGTACGCGCCTACTTGGCGCCGTGCGCCTGCGCCCACGCGACGATGCTGCCGGCATCCATGGCCCCGGCCTTGCGCGCGATTTCCTTGCCGTTGAGAAACAGCGCCATCGTCGGGATGCTGCGGATGTTGTAGCGCGCGCCGAGCTCCTGGGCCTGCTCGGTATCGACCTTCAGCAGGCGCATCTTTGGCTCGAGTTTTTGCGCCGCCTGGTTGTAGGCCGGCGCCATCATCTTGCACGGGCCGCACCACGGCGCCCAGAAGTCGACCAGCACCGGAATATCGTTGCGCCCGATGTGCTTGCTGAAGCGCGCGCTGTCGACGTCGAGCGGCCTGGCCACGAACAGTCCCTTGGCGCACTTGCCGCACACCGGCTGGTCGGCCAGGCGCTCGGCACTGAGGCGGTTTACCGCGTCGCAATGCGGACATACTACGTGTACAGGGTCGCTCATCGATGCCTCCATCATGCTGGTGTGATCGCTATTGTAAGACCAGCGGCGCGTGCTGTGCGTTCCGTTCCAGCGTCAAGCGTGCCACGGCCTTGTTTTCAACTGTCGTAGAATTTAATGATGACTTCCACTGACAACCAGCCCAGCCATCCGCTGATGGTCGAACCGGGCCGCGCGCTGATCGGCTGCGCCGGCTGGACCATCCCGCGCGAAAACAAGCCGTCGTTTCCGGAAGAGGGCAGCCACCTCGAACGCTACGCCGCCACGCTTCCCATCGTCGAGATCAACTCGTGCTTTTATAAGCCGCACCGCGCGCAGACCTATGCGCGCTGGGCCGCCAGCGTGCCTGAGCACTTCCGCTTTTCGGTCAAGCTGCCGCGGGCGATCACGCACGACGCCCGCCTGCTGGCGTGCGGGCCGCTGCTGCGCCAGTTCGCGCTGGAGTCGGGCGCGCTCGGCGAAAAGCTCGGCTGCGTGCTGATGCAGCTGCCGCCCAAGTTCGAGTTCGACGCCACCGCGGCGGCCGATTTTCTGAAGCTGCTCAAGGAGTCGTTCGGCTGCATGGTCGCGTGCGAGGCGCGCCATCCGAGCTGGTTCGGCGACGAGGCCACCCATGTGCTGGCCGACCATAACGTCACGCGCGTGATTGCCGATCCGGCCAAGGGCCAAGTCGGGCCGCACGTGCCGACCACCGCCGACATGTACGTGCGGCTGCACGGTTCACCGCGCATCTACTATTCGTCGTATGAGCCGCACTACATCGCCGAGCTGGCGGTCGACCTGCGGTTGCATACCGCGGCGGGGCGCACCGTGTGGGTCGTGTTCGATAATACGGCGGCGGGAGCGGCGACGACCAACGCGGTCGCGCTGCAGGACCTGCTGTCGCCGGGCTGACACCAGCTGTTAGCAGGGCAGGCTGGCGCGCGCGCTGACCCACGGATAGCCGATCGCGGCGGCCGACGCTTGCGCCTCCGTCATCGACAACTGGGGATTGAGGCTCTTGACGATCGCCGGCGTCAGCGGCGCCATGCTGTAGATGTGGTCGATGCTGGCGATCGGCGGCTCGCATTCGAAGTAGTCGGTGGCGTAGTCGTAGTAGCAGTCGGCCGGCGCGAGCAGGATCGACAGGTAGTCGGCAGAGCCGTCGGCGCACTGCGCCAGGCCTGGCTCCGGGTGCGCGACCTTGGTCCAGGCCTCGTCGCCGCTGCGGCGCCAGTAGAAGTAGCTCACCGCGTCCATCGCGAACGACGGCTCGTGCAAGAAGGCGTTGAAGTCGGCCGGCACGCGGCGCTGCACTTCGCGCGCCAGTGCGCGCGTGTCGCTGTGCTCGAGCTCCTGCACGTATCCCTTCAATGCCGCGCCGCTGTCGGACAGGTGCAGGAACCAGTGGTCGCCATCGCCGTTGCGCATCGCGCCCATCTGCTCGTCGTCGCCCCAGGTGGCGTCGAACGTGAAATAGCGGTACTGGAATTCGGGGCAGATCAGCGCGTCCAGCATGGCCAGCGCCATGGCCCTGTTGCCCAACGTGCGCGGGTCGGGGAAGGACAAGGGGTCGAGCTGCATGGCGGCCTTTGGCGGTAGCACAAGTTTGCGCGCAAAGCCGGAGCCGCGCGTCGTTTCACCGGGTTGAGGTGGAACAAGGAAGGGCTATACTCCCACGAAAAACATTTCTCCCGCAATCACAAAGTGTCGGCTATCGCCTCAGGCGGCCTTATCAGTTGTGCGCTCACAACGCAGTTGGCGAGAGTGCAAGCTCAAGTTGTTCGATCGAGATCGGCTTGGTGAAGTGGTGTTGGAATCCGGCATCGAATGCGCGCTGGCGGTCGGCCGCGCTGCCGTATCCGGTCAACGCAATCAGCGCGATCCGCGCTGTCGCCGGGTCGTCCTTCAAGGCCTTGGCGATCGCATAGCCGTCCATGCCGGCCAGGCCGATGTCGATGAAGGCGATCTCCGGATGGCGCGCCTGCGCCAGCGCGATGCCTTGCGGGCCGCTGGCGGCGGTGGTCACGTCGCACGACAGCAGCTCGAGCAGCGCCGCCATCATGTCGCGCGCGTCCTCGTTGTCTTCGATCAGCAGCACGCGCCGCAGCGCCGCCTGGCTTGCGGCGGCGTGCGCCGGCGCGCTGTGTGCCTGGTGCGCCAGCAGCGGCAGGCGCACCGTCACGCTGGCGCCTTTGCCGCTGCCGGCGCTGTCGATCGACACCGTCCCGCCGTGCATCTCCACCAGCCGGCGCACCAGCGACAGGCCGATCCCCAGGCCGCCTTGCACGCGCTGCAGCGACTGCGCACCCTGCACGAAAATCGTGAATACCGTCGGCAGCAGTTCGACCGCGATTCCCATGCCCGAATCGCGCACCACCAGTTCGGCCCAGCCGTCGGCGTGGCGCACGGTGACGTCGACGCGCCCGCCGTCAGGGCTGTACTTGACGGCGTTGTCGAGGATGTTGTCGATGATCTGCACCAGCCGGGTGGGATCGGCGTCGACCGTCGCGGCCACCGTATCGACGTGAAACTCGAAGTGCGCGGTGCGCGCGCCCGATTGCAGCGTCTCGACGCAGCGCCGCGCCACGTCGCCCAGGTCGACCGGGGACTTGTCGAGCGTGAGCTTGCCCATCAGGGCGCGGTTCACTTCGAGCAGGTCGTCGACCAGCTTGCGCAAATGGTCGGTCTGGCGCCGCACCACCTTGCGCGCGCGCGCCAGCAGCGACGCGTCGACTTCGCGCTCGCTGTCGAGGATGTGCACGGCGCTGGCCACCGCCGACAGCGGATTGCGCAGCTCGTGGCCGAGCATGGCGAGAAATTCGTCTTTCGCCGCATTCTGCTGTTCGGCGCGTGCGCGCGCATCCCTCTCGAGTACCAGCAACTGGTTGCGTTCCCGCTCCGCGGCCGAACGCGATTGCACCTCTTCCTGCAAGCGGTCGCCCGCCTCCAGGATCGCATCGTTGAGTTCATCGAGTTCGACGATGCTGGCAGCTTCCAGCTTGAGCACGTGTCCGCCCTGGCCAAGCCGGCGCGCCGCCTGCGACGCGCTCGAGACGAACCTGACCAGCCGGCGACCGGTCAGGATCGTCAGCGTCAGCGCCGCCGCCATCGCGATGAACAGGCCGATGGCGATGGCGCCGATGCCGCGCCATACCGAGCGGTCGATTTCCGCCACCGGCGCGCCAACCATGATCGACCACTCCGATCCTGCCATGCGCGCGTAGACGTCGTACACTTCAACCCCTTCCGACGTGTCGTGGCGCAGTACGCCGGCAGGGGCGTTGGCGACCGCCTTCAGCAATTCCGGTTTTGCCTTGGTGCCGACATACGCGGCCGCGTTGATGCTGCGCGCGATCACCGTGCCGGACGCATCGAGCACCATCACGCGCCAGCCTGGCGGAATCGCATTGCCGGCGAATGAACGGGTGAAAAACGCCGGCGAAAACGCCTGGCCGATGATGTACTGTTCGCCCGAGCGCAACTTCATCGGCACTTCGACCATGACGAAATTGTTCTTCAGTTCCGCACCCCAGCGCATGCCCGAAACGTGCGCCTTGCCGGTGGCGAGCAGGGTGGCCACCTGCTGCGGATCTGGCCTGAGCGGCAATTTCCCGCCGCCGAATGCGTGGCGCGTGTTGACCAGCTGCTGGCCGTTGCGGTCGTACAGGATGATCCACGCGCCGGTGCCGGCATTGACCGCATGCGCTTCATCGTGGAAGCGGCGCAGGTCGCCGTCGGCCAGGGCGCTGGAGCCGCCCAGTGCCCGCAGCACCGCCTCGGCGCGCCGCGTATCCCTGTCGATCACCATCGACGCCAGCCGCACGCTGCCCTCGATGCGTTCGATCGCCGAGTCGTGCTGGGCTTCGAGCAGTACCTTCAGGGCGATGGTGCAAAATACCGCAGCCGGTAGTACGATCGAAAACGCCAGCAGCAGATAGTAGGTACGCAGCTTCATGAGTGCTGCGGGTCGATGATCGGCATGGCAGGAGGGGACGGGCACGGAGTCAGGCGCCAATTTTACCGCACTAAAAGTCGCTGGTGGAGGCGCTATCCGCGCTTTTCGAGAAAACGCGGGCCAAACATGACCGTTGCCAGCGCGGCCACCACCAGCGTGACGCCGGCCCACTGCCAGGCGCTGACCGACTCGCCCAGAACCAGCATGCCGGAGCTGATGCCCACCACCGGCACCCCAAGGCTGAACGGCGCCACCCGGTTCAGCGCATGCCGTTTCAGTAGCCCGGTCCACAGCGCATAGGCGAGGATGGTGGCGAACCAGCCCAGGTAGGTCAGCGACAGCCATGTCGACAGCGGCGCTTGAGTCCATTGCCAGCGCGTGGCCGGCGCGTCGAACGCCAGCGACAGCAAGGCAAACGGAATGATCGGCACCAGCGAACTCCACACCATGAACGGCACCACTTCGAACTGCGGCGTGGCTTGCTGCGCGCGCCGCACGACGATGTTCGATGCCGCCCACATCGCCGCCGCGCCGAGCACCAGCACGAAGCCGGCGACGGTGGTGCCACCGGTGTCGGCGCCGGGCGCCAGGTAATTGAGCGCGAAGCAGGTGATGCCCAGCGCGGCGAGGAACAGGCCGGCCAGCAGCGAACGGTTGGCGTGCTCGCGCAGCAGCACGAAGCCGAACAGCGCGGTAAAAAATACCTGGGTCTGCATCAGCACCGAGCCGAGCGCGCCGGACATGCCGACATTGAGGGCGATGAACAGGCAGCCGAATTGGCCGACGCCTTGCAGCAGCCCATACAGCACCACCCATTTCCACGGCAGCTTCGGACGCGGCACGATCAGGATCAGCGGCAGCACCGCGAACAGGTAGCGGCCGGCGCCGAGCTGGAACGGCGTCATGTCGTGCAGGGCGAACTTCATGGCGATGAAGTTGGTGCCCCAAATTAGGACGACGCCCAGCGCGGCGACGTAGTCGCGCAGGCTGAGCGTCGAGCCGCTCACGATTAGTGCGACTGTCCGCCGCCGAGGTAGGCGGCAATCACTTTCGGATCGGTCTTCAGGCTTTCGGCCGGCCCGTGCACCGAAATGCTGCCGTTTTCCAGCACGTAGCCGTAGTCCGCCACATTCAGCGCGGCGGCGGCGAACTGCTCGACCAGCAGCATCGTCACGCCTTCGCTTTTAAGGCGCGTGATGATGCGGAACACTTCCTCGACCAGGATCGGCGCCAGGCCCATCGACGGTTCATCGAGCAGGATCACCTCCGGGTTGAGCATCACCGCGCGCGCCATCGCCAGCATCTGCTGCTCGCCGCCCGACAGTGTGCCGGCCAGCTGGTGCTGGCGCTCCTTCAAGCGCGGGAACAGTTCGAGCGCCTTTTCCAGGTCGTGCTTGACGTCGCCTTTCGGGCGCGAACGGGTAAACCGCGGGAAGGCGCCCAGCAGCAGGTTGTCGGTCACGCTCATGGTCGAGAACACGCGCCGGCCTTCCGGCGAATGGGCCAGGCCGCAGCGCGCGATCTTGTGCGACTCGAGGCCGGTGATGTCGCGCCCGCCGAGGGTGACGGTGCCGCCCTTCGGCTTGATCATGCCGGAGATGGCGCGCATCGTGGTGGTCTTGCCGGCGCCGTTCGAGCCGATCAGGGTCACCAGTTTGCCTTTCGGGACTTCCAGCGAAATGCCGTGCAGGACTTCGACTTTGCCGTACGCGGCGTGCAGGTTTTCAATCTTTAACATGGCAGTCCTTATCAATGCGCCGCGAGAGCGGGCGCGGTGTCGTCGCTGCTGCCGCCGAGGTAGGCTTCGATCACTTTCGGATCGCTCTGGACGGAAGCGGGCGTGCCTTCGGCGATCTTCTGGCCGAAGTCGAGCACCGTGACGGTGTCGGAGATCGCCATCACCACATCCATGTGGTGCTCGATCAGGATGATGGTGATGCCGTGGTCGCGGATCTTGCGGATGATCGCCATCAGCTCCTTGATGTCGGGCGCGGTCAGGCCGGCGGCCGGCTCGTCGAGCAGCAGCAGGCGTGGATTGAGGCCCAGCGCGCGGCCGATTTCGAGCAGGCGCTGTTTGCCGTACGGCAGATTGCGCGCTTCCTCGTTGGCGAGCGAACCGAGGCCGACGAATTCGAGGATGCTGGCGGCGCGCTGGCGTGCCGCGTGTTCTTCGCGCTTGTAGCGCGGCGTGTGCGCCATCACGTCGGCCACGTTCGAGTCGAACGTGTGGTGCAGGCCGACCAGCACGTTCTCGGTCGCCGTCATCTCGCCGAACAGCTGCACGTTCTGGAACGTGCGGGCAATGCCGCCGAGCGCGATCTCGGACGGCGTGCGCCCGGTGATCGCGACGCCGTCGAATTCGACCTTGCCGGCGGTCGGCTGGTAGATCCCGGTCAGCACGTTCATCATCGTGCTCTTGCCCGAGCCGTTCGGGCCGATCAGGCCGTGCACCGAGCGCTCGGCCACGTTCAGGTCGACCATGTTGAGCGCCTTCAGGCCGCCGAACTGCATCAGTACCTTGTCCACCTTCAGCAAGGTGGCGCCGGCAGCGCCGGTCTTCATGCCGGCGAACGGGTCGGCGTTGGCCGCGGCCACTGCCAGCGACTTGTCGTGCACCGCGCCGCGTCCGAGCATGCCGCGCACCCAGCCGACGATACCGTCCTGCAGGTAGTAGACGACGAACAGCGTCATCAGGCCGAAGATGGTCAGGCGCCAGTCGGTCACGCTTTCGAGCTTGTACGAGAACACTGCCATGCCGATGGTGGCCACCAGCGGCACCAGCGCGGTGCGCGGGTTGATGCGTTTGCGTGCGATCGCAATGCCGGCGCCGATCGTGCCCAGCACCGCGGCGGTGACGGCGATCTTGCGGAACAGTTCGATGTCGGACAACAGGCTGGGCAGCATTACCACGATCAGCGCGCCCAGCAGCGAACCGATGCGGCTCTTGCGCCCGCCCATGATCACCGCCAGCAGGAACAGGATGGTCAGCTCGAAGTTGTAGCTGCTCGGCGAGATGTACTCTTCCGAATATGCATACAGGCTGCCGGCCAGGCCGGCCAGCGCCGCGCTGATAACGAATGCGTAGACCTTGTAGCGGTACACCGACACGCCCATGCAGTCGGACGCGATCGGGCTGTCGCGCAGCGCTTCGAAGGCGCGCCCGAGGTGCGACTTGAGGATGCGGTGCACCAGGATCAGCGACAGCACCATGAACGCGGCCACCATGTAGAAGTAGCTCACTTCATGCAGCTTCTCGCCCATGATAACGGGTTTCGGGATCTTGATGCCCATCGGCCCTTCGGTCAGCCAGGTCATCTCGTTGATCAGGATCGCGATGATGGTGCCGAATGCCAGCGTGACCATGGCCAGGTAGGGGCCCGTCACGCGCAGCGCCGGCAGCGCCAGGATCGCGCCGAACAGCGCGGTGCCGGCGATACTGGCCGGGATCGCCAGGTACCAGGCCAGGCCCACTTTGAACACCAGCACGCCGGTGATGTACGAGCCGATGCCGAACAGGCCGGCGTGACCGAGCGAGACCTGGCCGGTGTAGCCGACCACGATGTCGAGGCCGAACAGCAGGATCGCGTAGATCAGCACCGTCTGCGCCAGGTGGATGTAATACGGGTTGGTGACGATTTGCGGGAACAGCGCCAGCGCGGCGACTCCCGCCACGCCCAGCAGCAATGATTTGGTCTTCATGGTCACACCTTCTTGATCGTGGCTTTACCGAACAGGCCCGCGGGCTTGATCGCCAGGACCAGCAGCAGCAGCAGCAGGCCCGGTACTTCCTTGTAGCCGGTCGAGACGTAGAAACCGGTGGTCACTTCGGCGATGCCGAGAATCAGGCCGCCGACAACGGCGCCCATGCCGGAGGTCAGGCCGCCGATGATCGCGACGGCGAACGCCTTCAGGCCGAGCGAGGCGCCCATGGTGGCGCCGGTCAGCGTCAGCGGCGCGACCAGCACGCCGGCAAACGCCGCGGTGGCCGACGACAGCGCGTACGAGAACGTGATCACCATGCTGGTGTTGATGCCCATCAGGCCGGCCGCGTCGCGGTCGTTGGCCGTTGCCACCACCGCTTTGCCGTAGATCGACTTGCGGTTGAACAGTTCGACCGCCAGCATGATCGCCAGCGCGCCGACGATCACCGCCACCTGCATCGGCTGCACATTGGCGCCGAGGACCTGGAACGGGGTCGAGCTGAGGGGGGAAGGGAAGGTCAGGTCGTCCTTGCCCCAGATATTTTCGGCCACGTTCTTGAAGATGATCGCCAGCGCGATGGTCGACATGATCCAGCCGAATTCCGATTTGATCTTGATGGCCGGGCGCACCCCGATCCATTCGACGAACATGCCTTGCAGCGCGCCGAACACCAGGACGATCGGAATCATCAACAGGTAGCTCATGTACGGGCCGCCGTGAAAGGTGCTCACTAGCGACAGGCCGACCAGTGCGCCGAGCATCAGCGATTCGCCCTGGCCGAAGTTGAGGGTGCCGGAGGTGGCAAATGTCAGTTGGTAGCCGAACGCGATGACGGCATAAATCATGCCGAGCGCGATCCCGCTAAAGACTAGCTGTAAAAGAATTTCCATGATTTCATCCAATGGGGGGCGCGGACGCCACCGGTCAACAAGAAAATGGCCAGGCTTGACTGCGCAAGGCTGGCCACGGAAACGCGGGAACGGTACTTACTTTGCCAGGATGACGCGGCCACCTTTGACTTCACCGAACACGGTGTTGTTCAGGTTGATCGCTTCGTGGTCGTCCTTGGTGTATGGCTTGCTGTAAGTGGTCACCACGCCTTCGACTTTCTCGGACAGGTTTTCCAGTGCGGCCTTCACTTTCGGGCCGTCGGTGGAGCCGGCCTGCTTCATGGCCGCGGCCAGCAGGTAGACCGAGTCGTAGCCCTGCGCTGCCGACACGCCGGAAGGCATGCGGTCGCCCGTCGGCTTGTACGTCTTGATGTACGACTCGATGAACGCCTTGCGCTTTGGCGTGCTGGAGTCCTGGATGAAGGTCTGCGGCATGCGGGTGCCGTCGCCGTTCTTGCCGGCGTTGTCGATGAAATTACCCATCGCCAGTGTCCAGCTGCCGATCAGCGGTACTTTCCAGCCCAGTTTTTCCATGCCGTTGGCGATCTGCGCCAGTTCCGGGCCGATGCCGTAGGTCAGCACGACTTGCGCGCCGGCCTGCTTCGCTTTCAGCAGCTGGGCCGTCATGTCGACGTCCTTGATGTTGTATTTTTCGACGGTGACGGCGGTGATGCCTTTCAGCTTCAATGCTTTTTCGACGTCTTCGCGGCCCAACTGGCCGTAGTTGGTCGAGTCGGCCAGGATGGCGACCTTGGTGAACTTGCGGCGGCCGACGGCTTCTTCGACGATCATCGACGACTGGATCTGGTCGTTGGCCGAGTTGCGGAAGATGTAGTTCTCCGGCTCCTTGGCGAACTGCTGGGTGATGATCGAGCCGGTTGCCACGTTGTTCATGACAGGGATCTTCGCTTCCTGGTAGAAACGCTGCGACGCCAGCGCCACGCCGGTGTTGATGTAGCCGACCGTGGCGACGACTTTTTCCTTGTTGATCAGTTCCTGGGCGATCTGCACGCCGCGCTCTGGCTTGGCTTCGTCGTCGCGCTCGATAAGCTGGATCTGGCGGCCCAGCACGCCGCCCTTGGCGTTGATTTCGGCCGCGGCCAGCTTGACGCCGTCACGCATCGATACGCCCATCGGCGCCGAGCCGCCGGTAAATGGTCCGGCGACGCCGATCTTGATCGGTTCCGCGGCCATGGCCGACATCGAAAAACCCAGTGCTACGCCCGCAACGATTGCTTTCAACTTGAAATTCATTTTTGCTGTCTCCGAAGTGTTTTTATAGTGCCGTACGCTGGTGCAGCTCGCCCCATCGATGATTCATTGTATGGGAGCATTTTGCTATCAGCAATGATTTGATGTGACAATTCACGCATCGCAACCATGTAAGGAAATGGTAAGCAAACACAGGTAGGAACTAGGGGAGGCGCGGCGCAAATACAGAAAGGCCGCAACTGTGTGCGGCCTCCCCAAAATGGTGCGAAATGTGACTTGTTTAGCCGCTTAGCGATGCCAGCGGGAGCCGATGCCAACCCCGCCCCAGCTGCGCCCGCCGCGGTGGCCATGCCGGCCCCAGCTGCGCCCGAACATGAAGTCGAGTCCGATCGATACCGGCGGATAATAATAAGCCGGCGCTGGCGCGTACATCGGCGGCGCCACGTAGACTGGTTGCGGCGCGTAGTAGTTGTTCGGCGCATAGCCCGGCTGCTGTGCATAGGTCGAGATCGGCGGCGCGCTGTACTGGACAGAGGAGCCATTGTCGTAGCCGGCGCCGTAGCGCTCGCGGGTGCCCGGCGGCACTGGCGTTACCGAAACGACGTGCCACTGGCTCGGATCGGCCGGCGGCGGTGCATACTGGGTGGAATAGTTACGCGAGGCCGGCGCCGTCGCGCAGCCCGCCAGCACCGCGGCGGCGGCAATTGTCAGCAAGATTTTCATAGTGTCCTCACGAATTTGATACCAGTACTATAAGAAAATTCAAATTAGCCTGCCACACAATTTGGCCTTTGTTACAAACCACATGGTACGGAAACATATGGAACAGACCTTTCTGATCCGCCCGGCAACTGTCACCGACAGTCCGGCACTGCGCGCCCTGATCGAGCGTTCGGCGGCGGCGCTCAGCGTCGGCTTTTATACTCAGCAACAAACCGCCACGGTCACCCGCGAAGTGTTCGGCGTCGACAGCCAGCTGCTGGCCGACGGCACTTACTGCGTCGTCGAAGCGGCCGGCGCCATCGCCGCCTGCGGCGGCTGGGGCAAGCGCTCGACCGGCTTCGGCGGCGACCAGGCCAAATCGGCGCCGGAGCGGCGGCTCGACCCGGCCACCGAGGCGGCGAAGATCCGCGCCTTTTTCGTCGAGCCGGCGTGGGCGCGCCGCGGCCTCGGCTCGCTGTTGATGACCCACTGCGCCGCCGCGGCCGGGGCCGCCGGCTTCAGCATGCTCGAACTGGTGTCGACCTTGCCGGGCGTGCCGCTGTACCGCGCGCTCGGCTTCACCGATGTCGAATCGTTCGACCTGCAGCTATCGGGCGGAGTGCGGGTGCCGGTCGTGCGCATGCGCCGCCCGGTGCTGGAGCGGACATGACCCAGTACACTCACATGGTCGGCGCCAGGACCTACGCTTTTGCCGACCTGCGCACGCTGATGGCGCGCGCCACGCCGGCCCGCTCCGGCGACGCGCTGGCCGGCCTGATGGCCAGCAGCGCCGAAGAACGCGTCGCCGCGCAGATGGCGCTGGCGGCGCTGCCGCTGGCCACCTTCCTCAACGATGTCGTCGTCCCCTACGAAGCCGACGAAGTCACGCGCCTGATCATTGACGGCCACGATGCTGCCGCCTTTGCCGCCATCAGCGGCCTCACTGTCGGCGACTTTCGCAACTGGCTGCTGGCCGACGACGTCGACTCGGCGGTGCTTGCCGCCGTCGCCCCCGGCATCACGCCCGAAATGGCGGCGGCGGTGTCGAAGATCATGCGCATCCAGGACCTGATCCTGGTCGCCGCCAAGTGCCGTGTCGTCACCGCGTTTCGCAACACGATCGGCCTGCCCAAGCGCCTGTCGACCCGCCTGCAGCCGAACCATCCCACCGACGACGCCCGCGGCATCGGCGCCAGCATGCTCGATGGCCTGCTGTACGGCAGCGGCGACGCCGTCATCGGCATCAATCCGGCCACCGACAACCTGGCGCAGATCGTCAAGCTGCTGACCATGCTCGACCAGGTCATCGACCGCTACGCCATCCCCACCCAGTCCTGCGTGCTGACCCACGTCACCAACACGATTGCCGCCATTGAACGCGGCGCCCCGGTCGACCTGGTGTTCCAATCGATCGCCGGCACCGAAGCTGCCAACCGCGCCTTCGGCATCGACCTGGCGCTGCTGGCCGAATCCCGAGCGGCGGCCCTGTCGCTCGGGCGCGGCACGGCCGGCGACAACGTGATGTATTTCGAGAGCGGTCAAGGCAGCGCCCTGTCGGCCAACGCCCACCACGGCGTCGACCAGCAGACCTGCGAAGCGCGCGCCTACGCCGTCGCGCGCGCCTTCAAGCCGCTGCTGGTGAACTCGGTGGTCGGCTTCATCGGCCCGGAGTACCTGTACGACGGCAAGCAGATCATCCGCGCCGGCCTGGAAGACCATTTCTGCGCCAAGCTGCTCGGCCTGCCGATGGGCTGCGACGTCTGCTACACCAATCACGCCGAAGCCGACCAGGACGACATGGACAACCTGCTGACCTTGCTGGCGGCGGCCGGCTGCACCTTCGTGATGGGCGTCGCCGGCGCCGACGACATCATGCTCAATTATCAGAGCACCTCGTTCCACGACGCGCTGTATGTGCGCCGCCTGCTGGGACTGAAGCCCGCGCCGGAATTCGAGGCCTGGCTGCAGGCGATGGGAATATCGACCGGAGCGGCGCTGCCGGCGCAGTTCCAGCGCGCGCTCGAGGGAATCAAGCCATGAGCGTCATCACGAATCCATGGGCCCAGCTGCGCCGCTTCACCGCCGCCCGCATCGCGCTGGGCCGCAGCGGCGTGAGCCTGCCGACGGCGCCGCAGCTGGCATTTCAGCTGGCGCACGCGCAGGCCCGCGACGCGGTGCACCTGGAACTTGACGACGCCACCCTGGCGCAGGACCTGGCGGGCGCGCTTGGCCTGCCATGCATTCGGCTGCACAGCGCCGCGCCCGACCGCGCCACCTACTTGCGCCGGCCGGACCTGGGCCGCCGGCTCGATCCGGCGTCGGCGTCGACGCTCGGGGGCGGACGCTTCGACATCGGCTTCGTCGTCGCCGACGGCCTGTCTGCGCTCGCGATCGAGCGGCATGCCTTGCCATTCCTGCGCTGCTGGCTTGACACGCTGGCGCCGGCATCGCTGTCGGTCGCGCCGCTGGCGATCGTCAAGCAGGCAAGGGTGGCCGTCGGCGACGAAGTCGCGCAGCTGCTCGGCGTGGACCTGGTGGTGGTGTTGATCGGCGAGCGCCCCGGCCTCAGCTCGCCCGACAGCATGGGCCTGTACCTGACCTGGCAACCGCGGGTCGACATGACCGACGAACGGCGCAACTGCATCTCGAACGTGCGGCCGGAAGGGTTGGATTACGATAGCGCCGCGCGCAAACTTCACTATCTGGTTGCCGAAGCGCGCCGGCGTGGCTTGTCCGGCATTGCGCTGAAAGACGACAGCGACGATGCCGCAGCAACCCTCGACGTCCAGGCGAACTTTCTGCTCTCAAACGGGTCTGACACATAGTGTCAGACTTCTTCAACGCTTAGGCGAGGATGGCGACAAGGCCATCGAGGCCCGAAAAGTTCAGTGCCACGCCCGCCTGGGCACGGACCACCGGCTTCGCGCGAAACGCCACCGACAGGCCAGCGACCGACATCATCTTCAGGTCGTTGGCGCCGTCCCCCATCACGATTGCCTGCTGCGTGCCGATGCCAAGCTCCGCGCAGACGCGTTCCACAGTCTGTTTCTTTACTTCGGCGTCGACAATGCCGCCGACAACGCGTCCGGTCAGCTTGCCGCCGTCAA
The DNA here is from genome assembly GCF_002760655.1 of Massilia eurypsychrophila. GTDB lineage: Bacteria > Pseudomonadota > Gammaproteobacteria > Burkholderiales > Burkholderiaceae_D > JAFCUW01. The sequence goes on from NZ_PDOC01000003.1 coordinate 516,699, forward strand.
TTTCCAGCACATTGGCGTGGGCGTAGTCGAGCCCCAGCCGATCGCGCAGGCGCTCGGTAAAGAAGGTGAAGCCGCCGGACACCAGCAGCGTCTTCAGGCCGGCCGCCTTGACCGCCGCCAGCATCGCTTCGCCGCCCATGGACACTTGCAGGCGCTCGTCGTAGACGCGCTGAAGCGCGCCGGCGTCGAGTCCCTTCAGCAGCGCCACGCGCCGGGTCAGGCTGGCCGAAAAATCGAGTTCGCCGCGCATGGCGGCCTCGGTGATCGCCGACACCTGCGGCTTGAGGCCTTGCATGTCGGCGATTTCGTCGATGCATTCGATGGTGATCAGGGTCGAATCCATGTCCATTGCCACCAGGCCGAAATCGGCCAGCCGGCGCCCGGCGGTGATGAAGGTGGCATCGATGCGCGCCTCGAATGCCGCCAGTTCGACCGCCGCGCGGGTCGCAGCGGAATCGTCGACCGCTTCGGCGCGCAGCGCGTGCGCGCCCAGTTCGGCCAGGCGCGCCGGCTGTGCCAGCGCGGCGATGCGTTCAAGTGCCGGGAAGGTCGCGCCGGGGCCCTGCAAAACCAGGTTCATCGTCATGGGTGATTACGCTAACAGTTGTTTGATGGTTTGCTTGACCTGCATCACGCGGGCGGCGAGGTCGGGCATGCTGGCGGTGATCTTCAGCTTGTCCTGGCCGGCCAGCTTGATATGGCGGTTTTTCTGGATCAGGGCGATGATGCGCATCGAGTCGATCGGCGGGTTGACCATGAACTGCAGGTTGGCCGCTTCGCCATGCGCGTCGATCTTGACGATGCCGACCGCCTTGGCGGCGATGCGCAGGCGGTGCGTTTCGATCAGCGCCTTGACCGGGTCGGGCAGCTTGCCGAAGCGGTCGATCAGCTCCTCCTGCATGTCGTCGACCTTGTCGGCGGTGGCGCAGTTGGCCAGGCGCTTGTAGATAGACAGGCGCTCGTGGACGTCGCCGCAGAAGTCCGACGGCAGCAGCGCCGGCACGTGCAGGTTGATTTCGGTGGTGGTCGCCAGCGGCGCCGCCAGGTCCGGCTCCTTGCCGGCCTTGAGCGACTTGACCGCCTCGTGCAACATGTCGGAGTACAGCTGGAAGCCGATTTCGAGCATCTCGCCGGACTGGTTCTCGCCCAGCACTTCGCCGGCGCCGCGGATTTCGAGGTCGTGCATCGCCAGGAAGAAGCCGCTGCCCAGTTCTTCCATCTGCTGGATGGCGTCGAGGCGGCGCTGCGCCTGCTTCGTCAGGCTCATCACGTCGTGCACCAGCAGGTAGGCGTACGCCTGGTGGTGCGAGCGGCCGACCCGGCCGCGCAGCTGGTGCAGCTGGGCCAGGCCGAACTTGTCGGCGCGGTGCATGATGATGGTGTTCGCGGTCGGCACGTCGATGCCGGTCTCGATGATGGTGGTGCACAGCAGGATGTTATAGCGCTGCGCGACGAAGTCGCGCATCACCTTTTCGAGGTCGCGCTCGTGCATCTGGCCGTGGGCGACGGCGATGCGGGCCTCCGGCAGCAGTTCGGTCAGCATCGCCATGCGGTTCTCGATGGTTTCCACTTCGTTATGCAGGAAGTAGATCTGGCCGCCGCGTTTGAGTTCGCGCAGGCAGGCCTCGCGGATGACCGAACTGTCTTCGCTGCGCACGAACGTCTTGATGGCCAGGCGTTTTTGCGGCGCGGTGGCGATGATCGAGAAGTCGCGCAGGCCCTCGAGCGCCATGCCGAGCGTGCGCGGGATCGGCGTGGCCGTCAGGGTCAGCACGTCAACTTCGGCGCGCAGCGACTTGAGCGCTTCCTTCTGGCGCACGCCGAAGCGGTGTTCCTCGTCGATGATGACGAGGCCAAGCCGTTCGAACTTGACGTCGGGCGAGAGCAGCTTGTGGGTGCCGATGACGATGTCGAGCGTGCCGTCGGCCATGCCCTTGATGGCGGTGTTGATCTCTTTGCCGGTGCGAAAGCGCGACAGTTCGGCGATGCGCACCGGCCAGTCGGCGAAGCGGTCGGCAAAGGTCTGCGCGTGTTGTTCGGCCAGCAGCGTGGTCGGCGCCAGGATTGCCACCTGCTTGCCGCCCATGACGGCGATGAAGGCTGCGCGCAGCGCCACTTCGGTCTTGCCGAAGCCGACGTCGCCGCACACCAGCCGGTCCATCGGTTTGCCGCCGGTCATATCCTTGATGACGTTCCTGATCGCCTCGGCCTGGTCGGGTGTTTCTTCGAAGCCGAAGCTGTCGGCGAAGTTCTGGTAGTCGTGCGACGAATACTCGAACGAATGGCCCTTGCGCAGCGCGCGGCGGGCGTACAGGTTGAGCAGTTCGGCGGCGGTGTCGCGCACCTGTTCGGCGGCCTTGCGCTTGGCCTTTTCCCACTGGCCCGAGCCGAGCGAGTGCAGCGGCGCGTCTTCCGGCGAGGCGCCCGAATAGCGCGAGATGACGTGCAGCTGCGACACCGGCACGTACAGCTTGGTGTCCTTGGCGTACTCGAGGTGCAGGAATTCGGTCTCGCCTTCGCCGAGGTCCATGCTGGTCAGGCCCATGTAGCGGCCGATGCCGTGGTTGATGTGCACCACCGGGTCGCCGATCTTGAGCTCCGACAGGTCGCGCACCATCGACTCGACCTGGGTGACGGTTTCCTGCTTCTTTTTTCCGACGCGGCGCCCGGAGCCGGCGTACAGCTCCGTCTCGGTGATGAAGACGATGTGGCCGGCGCCGTTGTCGAACAGCTCGAAGCCGGCCTGCAGCGGCGCCACGCCGAGTGTCAGCTTGGCGCTCGACGCGCGGAAGCCTTCGAAACCTTCGACCGGGGCCAGCGCCAGGCTGTATTCGTTGAAGTACTGCTGCAGCGTTTCGCGGCGGCCGTTCGATTCGGCGCAGATCATCACGCGGCCGTCGTTTTGCAGCAAATAGCTGCGCAGATTGGCCAGCGGGTCGTCGCTGCGGCGATTGACGGCGATGTTCGGCACCGGCGCCGACAGCTCCGAGGCGGCGCTGTCGGCGTCCTTGACGATTACCCAGCGCGGATATGGCTTGGCCAGCGTGAAGAAGGTCTCGTCGCTGAGGAACAGTTCATCCGGCGGCAGCAGCGGGCGGTCGCGGTCGGACTTGAGGAAGCGGTAGCGTGACTGCGTGTCGAGCCAGAAGCGCTTGATGGCCGCGTCGATGTCGCCGACCAGCGCGAGCGAGGCTTCGGCGGGCAGGTAGTCGAACAGCGTCGAGGTCTGCTCGAAAAACAGCGGCAGGTAGTATTCGATGCCGGCCGAGGCGATGCCGCTGCCGATGTCCTTGTAGACCACCGAGCGTGAAGGATCGCCCTCGAAGCGTTCGCGCCAGCGGCTGCGAAAGCTGGTGCGCGCCGGCTCGTCCATCGGGAATTCGCGCCCGGGCAGCAGGCGCACTTCGCGCACCGGGTAGAGCGAGCGCTGGGTGTCGGCGTCGAAGGTGCGGATGGTTTCGATTTCGTCGCCGAACAGGTCGAGCCGGTACGGCAGCGCGGAGCCCATCGGGAACAGGTCGATCAGGCCGCCGCGCACCGAGTATTCGCCGGGCGACATCACCTGCGAGACGTGGGTGTAGCCGGCCAGGGTCAGCTGCGCCTTGAGCTTTGCCTCGTCGAGCTTTTCGCCCTGCTTGAAGAAGAAAGTGTAGGCGGCCATGAAGGACGGCGGCGCCAGGCGCACCAGCGCGGTGGTGGCCGGCACGATCAGCACGTCGCACTGGCCGTTCTGCACTTCGTGCAGCGTCGCCAGGCGTTCGGACACCAGGTCCTGGTGCGGCGAGAAGGCGTCGTAGGGCAGCGTTTCCCAGTCCGGCAACAGGTTGCAGGCCAGTTTGCCGTCGGCGAACCACGGGATTTCGTCGAGCAGGCGCTGGCCGTCGCTGGCGTTGGCGACGATCACGGTGAGCATCTGCTTGCGCGATTTGAGTTCGAGGCCGGCCACTGCCAGCGCGTAGGCGTCGGCGGACCCGTACGAGGCCGGCAGCGCGAAGCGGGCGCCGGGCTTGGGAAGCGATTTCTTTAAATCGAAGGGCATGCGGTACGCAGGTTGGCGTGAGATCTGAATCACTGATTATAGTCGGATTCGCATGCTGAGGCGAAACGGGGAATGCATGCTGTCCACGATGAAAATTTCTGTCGGAAAAATTTACATGTCAACCAGCAAATTAATTGCCAAACTGCATAAGTGATTGAAAGCAATGACGATTTATTTTCTGGCATGCAATTTGCTACAAGGAACATACCTTACTTTTCTCGAAAGCAGCGACATGAACACTCTCACGCAAAAGGCGCTTGCCGCCGCAGTTACCCTCGGCCTGGCGTTGGCTGGCGCAAGCGCGCAAGCCGGGGTGATCACCACTGTGTCGACTGGAAATAACGGCTTTACGGTAGCGACCACCGATTTGCTCGCTGGCCGTGCCGGCACCATCGTCGGCAACGTCAATTCGGAAGAAAGCCTGGCCACCGACACCAGCGGCGTCTCGCTCACCGATGGCGCATTTGGCCAGGTCAGCATCGACGGCCACACCAATCCGGGCATGATCCAGATCCATAACGGCGTCAGCATTACCTATTCGCTCGGCGCCAATGCGTCCGGTTACACCATCAACGCCATCAACAGCTACACCGGCTGGCGCGACGCCGGCCGCTACCAGCAGGACTACACCGTGCAATTCGCGTATGCCGGAACGCCGACGACCTTCGTCAATGCTTTCTCGGTAGCGCAGCATCCGAACAGCGGGACCAGCGCTTTCGTGTCGACCTTCGACAATACCGGCGGCTCGCTCGCATCGAACGTGGTCGGCGTGCGCTTTAACTTCGCCAATGTGCAGAACGGCTTTGTCGGCTACCGCGAACTGGACGTGATCGGCGCCGCCGCGGTGCCCGAGCCGGCATCGCTGATGCTGTTCGGCCTGGCCGCGGCGGGCCTGGTTGGCGCGCGTCGCCGCGCTGCCAAGCGAGCCTGACGAGATCCGCCGCTGCCGTCAGTGCGCGGCAGCGTACTACTCCGCCGCCGGCGTCCGTCGGTTGGCGATCCCGAACGGCACGTGCACCATCGGGATGGTGCCGCCGGGTGACGACTTCAGGTGCGTCAGCTGGTCGTCGAAGAAGATGTGCGGCTTGAACACCGACAGCACGCGCGCCTTGTCCATCCCGCCCAGGAAAAACGTTTCGTTGGCCGATACGCCCCAGCTTTTCAGTGTGGTGACGACGCGTTCGTGCGACGGCGCGCTGCGGGCGGTGATGATGGCGATGCGCAGCACCTTGCGGTAGCCGGGATCGCGCCGCTGCGCGCGTTCCTCCATGCGCTGCATCAGCGCCAGCTTCTGGAACATGTCGGCCAGCGGGCCTGGCGCATGCGGGCGGTCGACGTGCAGCGCCTCGTGCGCGTGAAACTGATCCAGTCCATCCTTCTTGAAGACGCTTTCGGCCTCGTCGTCGGCGATCACGCCGTCGAAGTCGAAGGCGACGCGCAGCTCGACGTCGTCATCGTCGTCGACGATTTTCGACGGTAGTACCAGGCCGGCCGGGTAGTTGGCGGCGATCGCGCTCTTGACGTCTTCCTCGTTCGCCGAGAGGAACAGCGACGTGTTAAAGGCCGGCAGATACGGGTAAGGCGCGGTGCCGGTCATGAAGGCGGCGCGCGAGATGTCGAGTCCATAGTGGGCGATCGAGCGCATCACGCGCAGCCCGGTCTCGGGCGAGTTGCGCGAAAAGAGCACAACTTCGACCGGCATCTGGCGCGGGAAGCACTTGTTAATGTTGAGGAAGCGGCGGATGAACGGAAAGGCGACGCCTTTGCCGAGGATGACGTCGATATTGCGTTCCTGGAAATTGCGGTATTCGTCCGGGCCGCTGTCCAGGTACACCTGGTGCGAGCCGGTGAGGTCGAACAGGGCGCTCGAGGCGACCCCGATCACCAGCTTGTTCTCGATCTGAAACGCCATCAGTGTTCCTCGTTGCTGAGTTTTTCGAAGATCGCCAGCGCCGCCGGATCGAGATGCTGGAGCACGAAGGGATCGTCGGGCGAGTACTTGCCGGCGTCGACCAGCACGCGCAGCATGCCGATGCGGTCGGCCTGGTCAAGGACGCGGGCAAGGGCGGGCGCATCTTGCGCGCCGGCCTGTTCGATCGCGTTCGATACTGTAACAGGGAACTCCCACAGGGCAGCGATGCGGGCCGACAGCAGCTGGGAGTCGGCCAGCAGCGCGGCGCAGAACTCGTCCGACTGGGGCAGCGCATCGCCGGTGTAGATCTGGTCGACCAGGCGGAATGCGACGATCAGCCCGACCTGGTGCAGCAGGCCGGCCAGGTAAGCCTCGAAGGGATTGGCGCCGTTGGCGGGAGCGAGCATGCTGGCGGCCAGCGCGCACGCTTCCGACTGGCGCCACACCTGGGGCGCAACCGTGTGCGCGAACTGGCCGGGCTGGTTGCTGATGATCGGGCGGAAGGCCACGCGCGCGAGCAGCATGCGCATGCCGTTCTGCCCGAGCAGCATGATGGCCCCTTCGATCGTCTTGATCGGCGCGGCGGGCCGGTAGTAAGGGCTGTTCGCCTCGCGGATCACTGCGGCCACCAACACCACGTCCTGCGCCAGCTGGCGCGATAGTTCGGCGCCGGAGACGCTGTCGTCGCGCAGGCTGCGCAGCAGTTGCGGGATCACCGCCGGTACCCGCGGCACCAGGTCGGACGCCGATTGAGGTGCTTCGACCAGGCGCTTGAATTCTTCGAGAATCAGCTTTTCGGTGGACGGCACGATGTCGTCGCGCGGCGGGCCGGCGAGCCAGCGATAGAACACGGTACGTACGTCTCCGTGCTGCTGCGCCGGCGCGGCGTATTGCGCGTGCACCGACGGCTGCGGCGCGGCCACGATCGGGGCGGCGGCAGTGCTGGCGGCGGCGGGACGAAACCATCGTGCAATCCAGTTGATCATTGGCGGGGCGGGCAGGATGCTAAATATGCATTTTACCCGACAAGCGCGCCGGGCATGATTGTCGTGCCGCCGGCGCTTCGACATGCGTTCGCGCAATGAACTAGCCGCATCCGGCGGTATATTTTCCTGTCGCGTGCCGTCATCGGCGCAGGAATATGCCAGCAAGTTCGTTCTTCGATCGATTCCGGATCCTGCTGTTAGCGGTACGCTACACGATCTGCGAAGCAGGCGACTTCGCCCGCTTCATCATGCGGCCGCACCGCGCCCGGGGCGCACCCTCGACCCGCAAGGAACGTATCAAACGCATCATCTTCTTCACGCTGGCGTGGCTGTTCGTCAGCCTTCCGCTGGCAGCTTTGCTCAATCAGCTTGAAGAGGCGGCCGGCATCGGCTACAAGACACCGCGCCTGACGGAAGACGTACTGGCCGGGGTCCTGGTGATCGGCGTGCTTGGACCGATGATCGAGGAACTGGTGTATCGGGCCGGCCTGCGCATGCCGGTGTTTTGCCTGATTCTGGTGCCGGTCGTCGCCGTGGCCACTGTCGCGCCGTCGATGACGGGAGCGGCCGTGAGCTCCTTCACCGCGCTGGCACTGTGGACCATCGCCATCGGGGCGCGCCGCCGCGCGGCTGCATCGGCGGGCGCCAGGATGCAGATGGCGAAAGCGTTCATCCACAGCTATCCCAAGGTCTTCAACCTGAACTGCTATCTGTTCGCGATCGCCCATGCCAGCACCTACCAGTTTGTCGGCATGCAGGCGCCGCTGATCTTCATCCTGGTGTTCCCACTGGCGATCGGCGCGGCCGTCATGGGCTATCTGCGCATCCGCGACGGCCTAGGCAGCAGCATCCTGGTGCACTGCCTGTACAACATGGCCGGGATAGGGGCAATTGCCTGGGCGACGCAGGTGTAAAAAAACGGGACCCTGCATCGCATGGTCCCGCTTTCGTTGTGTCAGTCTAACGGTCAGGCGTGAACACGTTTCGCATTCGTCGCGGCCCACCGATACACGGATGCCACGATGGTCGCGCCGAGGATCGTCGCCACCAGCATCAACTGCGTCTCGGACAGGCCGTTGGCGATCGCCAGCGGCTCGCCGGTGCCGGTCGAGACGATCAGGCCGGCCAGCGCCACGTTGAACAAGCTTTCGCCAACGATAAAGCCCGACATGATCAGCACGCCCATGCGCTTGGCCGGCTCGCCCCAGGTGCGCTTGCTGACCGCGCGCTCGAAGAAAAATCCGGCGAAGGCGCCGACCACCACCGGCAACGTGACAGTGCTCGGCAGGTAGATCGCCAGTCCCACGCCCAGCGGCGGCAGGCTGTACTTGTCATTGCTCGACTTTTTCAGCGCGAAGTTGATCAGCACGAGGATCAGGCCGATGATGGCGCCGTAGCCGAGCAGGTTCCACGGCAGGTCGTTGCCGATCACGCCCTTGGCCAAGGTCGAGATCAGGGTCGCCTGCGGCGCCGCCAGCGGGGTCGATGAAATCGCCTGCAGGTTCGGCGCGCCGGCGAAGCCGTTGGCGCGATTGAGCAGTTCCAGCACCGGCGGCACCACTGCCGAACCGGCGGCGACGCCGACCAGCAAGGCGACCTGCTGCTTCCATGGCGTCGCGCCAACCAGCTGGCCGGTCTTCAGGTCCTGCAGGTTGTCGTTACCGATGACCGCCACCGCCAGCACCACGGTGGTGACGAACAGCGCAAAAGCGATCAGCGCGTGCGCCACCTCAGGGCCCATCATGTGGCGCCCGGCCATGCCGACGCTGAGCGAGGCGCCGAGGATGGTGAGGATGGCAATGCCCGACACCGGCGAATTCGACGAGCCGATCAGGCCGGCCATGTAGCCGCACACCGCGGCGGCAAAAATACCGGCGATGAGGATGTAGCCGACGCCGATGGCGACCAGGGTCACCGACAGGCTGGCGAGTACGCCGCCTTGCAGGAACGTGGCAAGCAGCCAGCCGGCCGGCACCATCATGATCAGCGTGACCAGGCCGACGATGAAGATCGGGATGTCCTGTTCCTTGCGGTCGATGACGGCGCCCTCAAGTTTTGCGTGGCGGGCAGCGGCCATGGCCGACTGCAGGCCGCCAAGGACAGGCTTGGCCAGGCCGGCGAGGGTGACGATCGCGGCGAAGCCGATGGCGCCAGCGCCGATCAGGCGCACATCTGTTTTCCATACGCCGAGCGCGTGGTCGGCGGCCGACAGGGCCGGCGCCGGGTTCCACGTGGTGAGCATCGGCACCAGGATGCCCCAGGCGATGGCCAGGCCGACCAGCATCGCGATGCCGACCGTGATGCCCATCAGGTGGCCGGCGCCGATCAGCGCCAGCGAGCTCGATGCGCCGATGCCGGTGGCGCCCTGGCCGGTGCGGAAGTAGACGGCGACGTCGGCGGCCATCATCTTGGCGCCGGCGAGGGAGGCAAACAGCGCCGAGGCGACGCTGCCCCAGATCACCGCGCGCAGACCGGCCTTGCCTTCGGCGGCGCCGCTGCGCGACGACGTGCCCACTTTCAGCACTTCGGCCGCGGCCACGCCTTCCGGATAGGGCAGGTTCGATTGCGACACCAGGGCGCGCCGCAGCGGCACCGTGTACATCACGCCGAGAACGCCGCCGATGGCGCAGGCGCCGAAGGTCGGCCAGAACGGCACGTTGGCCCACCAGCCGATCATCAACAGGCCAGGCAGCACGAAGATCACCGACGCCAGGGTGCCGGCGGCCGAGGCGATGGTCTGGACGATGTTGTTTTCCTGGATCGTGGCGTCCTTGAAGGCGCTTAGCAGCGCCATCGAGATCACCGCGGCCGGGATCGAGGTGGCGAACGTGAGCCCGACCTTGAGCCCGAGATAGACCTGGGCTGCGGTGAAAATCAGGGTGATGAGCACGCCGAGCAGGATGCCCCGGATCGTGATTTCCTTTGGTCCAGCCAGTGACACCGTCGCCATGCGCAGCACTCCATGAAGGGTTATTTTTTGAAAAAGCGTCTTATCATAACCGCCACATCGCAAAATCCCAAGCGCCAAGCGCAGTCAATCTAGTTGTCGGGCATCTGCTGCTGCGGCGCCGCCGCATCCTGCGGCTCGACGGGCGTCGGCGGCGCCGCCGGCACATCGATCGACTTGAACTCCGTGGTATCGGCATATTCGGCGTAGATCCAGTCGTCGTCCTGGCGCAGCACGCCTTCCGGCGCGCGGCGCTCGAGTTCCGGGCGCTTGGCCAACGCGACGCGCATGTAGTCGATCCAGATCGGCATCGCCAGCGTGGCGCCGAACTCGCGTCCGCCGAGCGACTTGGGCTCGTCGAACCCCATCCACGCCACCGCCACCACGTTGGCGCCGTAACCGGCAAACCAGCCGTCCACCGCGTCGCTGGTGGTGCCGGTCTTGCCGGCGATGTCGCCGCGGCCGAGCTTTTGCGTGGCCGCCGCGCCGGTGCCGTAGCGGGTGACGTCGCGCAGCATGCTGTCGGTGACGAAAGCATTGCGCGCGTCGAGCACGCGGTTCTCTTCCTGGCCGGCGAGCGGCGCCTTGAACACGTCGATCGGCACGCCGCGCGCATCCTCGATCTTGCTGATCAGGTAAGGCTTGACCTGGAAGCCGCCGTTGGCGAATACGGCGTAGGCGCCGGCCATCTGCAGCGGCGTGACCGCGCCGGTGCCAAGCGCCATCGTCAGGTTCGTCGGATGGCGCGCCGGGTCGAAGCCGAACTTGCCGAGGTAGGCGTGCATGGCCGGCACCGTCACCGCGCGCAGCAGCCGCACCGATGCGATGTTTTTCGAGTGCGCCAGCGCGTAGCGCATCGTGATCGGGCCGTCGAACAGGCCGTCGTCGTTCTGCGGCGACCAGGTCCGGCCGGCGTCTTCGCCCGGCATGTCGAGCGGTGCGTCGAGGATGCGGGTGGCCGGCGAAAAGCCTTTTTCGAGCGACGACGAAAACAGGAAGGGCTTGATCGCCGAGCCGGGCTGGCGCCAGGCTTGCGTCACGTGGTTGAACTTGTGCAGGTTGAAGTCGAAACCGCCGACCAGCGCACGGTAGGCGCCGGTGCCGGCATCGATCGAGACGAAGGCGGCCGCCACCTGCGGCAGCTGGACGATGCTCCACTTCTGGTTTTCCTGGCTGACCCGGACAATGGCGCCAGGCGCGATGCGCACCGCGTTTTTCGCGCCGGCCGACAATCCGGCGGCGGCAAATTTGAGGCCGGCGCCGGTGATTTCGATGGTGGCGCCGTCCACCGTCTCGGCCCGCACCAGCCTGGGCGAGGCCGCCAGCACCACCGCCGGCAGCAGGCCGTCGCTCGAGCGGCGCTTTTGCAGCGCCTCGTCGATGGCGTCATTGCGCTGCTGCGGATCGGCCGGCAGGTCGATGACCGCTTCCGGGCCGCGGTAGCCGTGGCGCTGGTCGTACGCCAGCACATTGCGCCGCATCGACTGGTAAGCGGCGTCCTGGTCGGCCTTGACGATGGTGGTGGTGACGACGATGCCCCGGGTGTACGCCTCTTCCTTGAGCTGCGCATACACCACCTGGCGCGCCAGTTCGGCGACGTATTCGGCGTGGGTGCCGAACTCCCGGCCCTTCTGGTTGATGCGCAGCGGCTCGTCCTGCGCCTGGCGGTACTGTGCTTCGGTGATGTAATCGAGCTCGCGCATGCTTTTCAGGACCAGCTGCTGGCGCTGGCGCGCCCGCTTCGGATTGGCGACCGGGTTGTGGCGGGCCGGGTTCTGCGGCAGGCCGGCCAGCATCGCCATCTCGGCCACCGACAGGCTGGCAAGCGGCTTGCCGAAGTAGGTTTGCGACGCGCTGCCGAAGCCGTAGGCGCGCTGGCCGAGATAGATCTGGTTCATGTACAGCTCGAGAATCTCGTCTTTCGACAGCTTGCCCTCGATCTTGTAGGCCAGCGCTACCTCATTGAGCTTGCGGCCGATGAGCTTTTCGCGCGACAGGAAGAAATTGCGCGCCACCTGCATCGTGATGGTCGAGCCGCCCTGGCGAAAGCCGCCGCCGAGGTTCGACCTGACAGCGCCCATCGCGCGAATCCAGTCGATGCCGCCGTGTTCGTAAAAGCGCTTGTCCTCAATCGCCAGCACCGCCTTTTTCATCAGCGCCGGTACCTTGGCGATCGGGACGAAATCGCGGTGCTCCTCGCCGAACTCGCCGATCAGCACATGGTCTGCGGTGTAGATGCGCAGCGGGATCTTCGGCTGGTAGTCGGTGACGGCGTCGATCGATGGCACGTTCGGCAGCAGCGACGCCACGCCGTAGATGACGGCGCCGATGATCAGCAGGACGACGACGGCGGCCAGCAGGAAAAAACCGCGCGCCGTGCGGGGCCGCGTGTATGGTGATGTCAAGGTCTGCTCTCCAGGTAAGGCCATACCGGTAATGATGGCGATGCGCGGCTAATGATAAGCCGCTACCGGTTAAGCCAACCTTAAGCCATAGTACTGCCGCGCGCCTAGTGCAATCAGCAAAGGCGCGCGGGGCGATACTTTCGAGTCCTTGACGGGGTACCGGTCAGACGTACGCCAGGTCGTGCCGGCGGATCAGGGTGTCGAGCCACTCGTCGCTGTGGCCGAAGCGGTAACCGAGCCTGGTGGCGCGGCCGGTGTCGACCATCAACTGCGACGGGAAGTCGAACGGGCTCAATTGACCGGCAGGGGCGGCGTTCTGCACCGGGATCGTCTTGACCGGTTCGTCCAGCGCCATGCCGACGCGCTGGTACAGGTCGAAGGCCGACAGCGCGCCGTCGCAGGCCGCGTTGACCGGGCCCTTGAAGTCCTGCGCCCCGGTCCACAGCAGGAAGTCGCTGACCGACTGCATCGACATGAACGAAGAGGCGGCGGCCGCATTCGAGTAGCGCAGCGGCGCCTGCTGGCGCACCAGGTCGACGTAGTGCGCGAGCCGGCCGGTGAAGTCTTCGGCGCCGGCCAGCACGTGGCCGATCCGCACCGTCACCACCGGCAGCGTGCCGTCGCGGTACAGGTAGGCTTCGGCCTGCAGTTTGCCCATCACGTAGCTTTCACAGGCCAGCCGCGCGTCATGCCATGGGTAGCTCGTGTCGATCGGCTGCGCCAGCACCCTGGCCGCCGCTTCGGCGAAAGGCGCATCCTGACTGCCCAGCAGCGGGCGGTAGACGTCGATGGTCGAGGACATGATGTAGCGTTTGACCTTGCCGGCAAAGACGCGCGCCGAAATGGCCGCGTCCACGGGGCTGTAGCACAACTGGTCATAAATGATGTCGTAGCCGGCCACGTTGGCGAAGGCGGCGCGCATGGCGGCTTCGTTCTGGCGGTCGACGCGGATACGCGCGATGCGGTTGCCGAATGGGTCGGACGTGCGGCCGCGGGTGGCGATGGTAACGCAGTGGCCGGCCTGGAGCAGGCGCTGGACCAGCAGTTTGCCGAAATAGCGGGTGCCGCCGATAACCAATATATTCTTGCGCATGGCGTTTCCTTGTCGAATCGGTTATATTTTCCTCCCGGCGCACAGAACCATCAAACGAGAAAAATTAAGCCCATGAGCAAGAAAAACTTACGCATGACGCCGGCATGAAGCCCTTGCGCAGTCTCTCCGGGCTGATCGACTTTGAATGCGCGGCGCGCTGGGGCAGTTTCAAGCTGGCCGCACAGGAGCTGCACAAGACGCCGGCGGCGATCAGCCAGCAGGTCAAGCACCTCGAGGAGACGGTCGGCTTCGCGCTGTTCATCCGCCATGCGCGCCACGTCGCGCTGACCGAGAAAGGCCACGAGCTGGCGATTACCGTGCGGCGCATGCTGGGCGACTTGCGTGCCAAGATCGGCGCGCTGCAGGAAGGCGACGAGGAATCGATCCTGCGCATATCGACCACCCATTCGTTCGCCATCAAGTGGCTGGTGCCGCGCATGCACCGCTTCACCAAGCTCTATCCGGAGCTCGATATCCGCATCGATTCGAACGACGCGCCGGCCAACCTGGAAGACGACAGCACCGACGTGGCGGTGCGCTACGGACCGGTGTCCGATGGCGACCCGGCGTTGCTGTTTCGCGAGCGGCTCATCGCCGTCTACAGCCCGCACCTGCTGGCGCCCGGCCAGGCCGACCTGACCCTGGCCGACCTGCCGAATTTTCCGCTGCTGTACGAGAAGACGCCGGAATCGTGGCTGCAGCTGCTTAACGAGAACAAGGCGCTGAAAGGTAAATACGATTTCTCGCGCGGCTACAGCCATTGGGGCGTGCTGGCGCAGGCGGCGGTGGCCGGGCAGGGCATTGCGCTGGTGGCGTACGGGATCGCGTTCCAGGACATCCTGAAGGGGTCGCTCAGGCAGATCAACTGCAAGAGCGCGCCGTTCGGCAGCGGCTACCGCTTCATGGTCAACCCGAACAAGGCGAGCATGACCAAGGTGCAGCGCTTTCGCGCCTGGCTGGTGGCCGAGATGGACGACATGCGGCTTGCCGGCGAGCCCATCGCCTAGAAAACGCTGGTGTCAGGTCTGACATCCGGACAAATGTCCGAATGTCAGACCTGACACCAGGACCAAGCGGAGATGGATCGGCATAGGGGACGGCCCAGATGGGCCGTTCCCCTGCCACACCACCCGGCATGCGGGTCCGCACCGGGCGGTTCGAGTAGTTGAGGTCAAGACAGACGAGGTACCCCCATTCGGTCGAAATACGCGATAGTCATCACTGTTTTCAGTAGTTTGTCGCTGTTGCGCCACCAGCTGCGGCTGTTACCCGCAACTTGCTTTGCCACCGATGGTGCAGCCCCAAGTTTGAGCAACTCCCGATACATGGTTGTTCCGCGTTTCCAGTGCTTGAGCTGGATAGCCCGCAGCCTGTGACGCAGCCATTCATCGAGTCTGCGCCAAACCTTTGGGGTTTGCGCCAACTGGAAGTACACACTCCATCCCAGCATATAGGAACGGAGTCGTTCCACCGTTTCCGCCATGCTGCGCCCGCCGGAACGGCGGGTCAGCTCACGGATGCGCTGTTTGAACGTGTCCAGCGCCTTGTCGGCGACTTTGCGTTTGACTTCGCGTCCCGCTCCCACCCACAGGCTGTAACCAAGGAACTTGCGGCCGAAGACGCTCGCCACTGCGCTTTTGGTTTCGTTGACCACGAGGTGCAACTTGGCATAGCAACGCCGTAGCAGCGCCATCGCCCGCTCCCCCGCCCGCACGCTACGAACATAGATGTTCGCATCGTCGGCGTAACGCGCAAAGTGATGGCCGCGCCGTTCCAGTTCCTTGTCCACTTCGTCGAGCATCACGTTGGCCAGCAGCGGGCTCAAGGGACCACCTTGCGGCGTTCCCTCGTCCCGCGACTGCACCACGCCGCCATCCATGATGCCGCTGTTCAGATAGGCACGGACCAATCGGATCACTCCGGCATCGTCAATGCGTTTCCGTAGACGGTCGATCAGGATGTCGTGGTTGACCCGGTCGAAGAATTTCGACAGGTCAACGTCCACCACGACTCTCAAACCAGACTGGACATACGTTTGAGCGGCTAGTACCGCGTCCTGCGCACGCCTGCCCGGACGGAAACCATAACTGTGCTCGCTAAATGTGGGATCAAGAATTGGTTGCAGCACTTGGAGCAGTGCTTGCTGGATCAGCCGATCCGTCACCGTCGGGATGCCAAGCTCGCGCTCGCCACCG
>NZ_PDOC01000004.1 GCF_002760655.1 Massilia eurypsychrophila
GTTCGTGCATCATCTGGAGGAATGGCGTACGGCATTCTGCCTTGACACGAAACCTGTCAACGCCGCCGTCGAGACACGCGAGGTACGCAGTCTGCAGCAAGAAAACGATAAGCTCAAAAAGGATCTGGATCGTAAAGATAAAGCCCTGGCGGAGGCCGCAGCGCTGCTTTTACTGCAAAAAAAGTTCAATGCGCTGTGGGAGGACGAGGTCAAATGACCTCACCTGCAGCGCGTATCGACATCGTCACGATGATAGACCAGGCAGTTTGCTCCGGGGCGCGCCAGTCCATGGCGTGCAATATCGTAGGTCTGAGCCTGCGCACAGTGCAACGATGGAAGCTGGCAAGCAGTGCAGAGGATGGGCGCACCACGCGCGTTCAACAGCCGTCGAATGCGCTTACGGCCCCGGAGCGCGAACAAATTCTGGCGATTGCAAAATCCGCCGAATTTGGCCAACTACCGCCGAGTCAGATTGTTCCGCGTCTGGCCGACCAAGGCATCTACATCGCGTCCGAATCGACGTTCTACCGGGTCATGAGGGAAGAAAATCTGGTCAAGCACCGGCAGGCGGCGCGTCCGGCTCAGGAGCGCAGCAAGCCGCGCGCCATTTGCGCCACAGCGCCGAACCAGCTCTACAGCTGGGACATCACCTATCTGCCAAGCGGGGTAAAAGGAATCTATTTTTACCTGTACATGTTCATCGATATCTACAGCCGAAAGGTCGTCGGGTGGCAGGTCTATCGAGATGAAAATAGTGACCAGGCGGCAGCGGTTATGCAGGACATTTGCGCGCGTGAAAAAATCCAGAAGCACCAAGTGATTCTGCACTCCGACAATGGCAGCCCGATGAAGGGGGCGACCATGCTGGCCACCTTGCAAACGCTCGGCGTCATGCCCTCGTTTAGCCGACCGGCCGTCAGTAACGACAACCCGTATTCCGAATCGATGTTCAGGACCTTGAAGTATCGTCCCGACTATCCAAAAAAAGCATTTGCGGACGTCGCGCAAGCGCGGAATTGGGTGACCAGAT
The DNA here is from genome assembly GCF_002760655.1 of Massilia eurypsychrophila. GTDB lineage: Bacteria > Pseudomonadota > Gammaproteobacteria > Burkholderiales > Burkholderiaceae_D > JAFCUW01. The sequence continues at coordinate 1,031 of NZ_PDOC01000004.1, forward strand.
TCGTATGCTGGTACAACAACGAACATCGTCACAGCGCGATCAAATTCGTGACGCCTGCCCAACGCCACGCTGGCCGAGATATTGATCTGCTGACGGCTCGCACAGCCGTGTATGAGGCTGCCCGTGCTGCAAACCCGCTGCGGTGGTCAGGATCGATACGCAACTGGTCGCCGGTCAAAGAAGTACACCTCAATCCTGACGTGTCGATCAACGAAGCAACAATGCCGGCGTCGAATATGCCAGCGTTTAAAAAGGCGGCTTAGCGGCTGCTGACACGACAACTAGCTTGACAACCATCGCAATTGGACACGAACTCGAGCATTGCCGCAGTGGCGTAGTGTTGAGGGAATATTGCAGCTTGTAAAGCGCGCTTCGCGCTGGCGCCTCCGGCGCGCCACCGCTCACGCGGTGGCAAATGGGCGATTCGGAGCGGCACGCGCGAGTACGCGCGAGGCCTTCGAAATTGCCGCCTTGGCGACCCCGTAGGCCGCGCAGGCGGCCTACTTCTCTCCACCAAGAAATAAAAAAAGCCACCCGCAAGGGGTGGCTTCTTTTTATTTCTTGGCGGAGAGAGGGGGATTCGAACCCCCGGTAGAATATTATCCTACACACGCTTTCCAGGCGTGCGCCTTCAGCCGCTCAGCCATCTCTCCGGCTAAACTACAACTTCCTCGCTTTCACGAAGCCGCAGATTATAACAAACATTCAGCTGAGTACCAAGACATTCGCCCCGCCACTACTTCCCGCATCAGGACGCTTCCTTGAGCTGCTCCAGAATCGCCGGATTCTCTAACGTCGAGATGTCCTGCGTGATCGTCTCGCCTTTGGCCAGCACGCGCAATAACCGCCGCATGATCTTGCCCGATCGCGTCTTCGGCAAATTGTCGCCAAAACGGATTTCCTTCGGCTTGGCGATCGGCCCAATCTCCTTCGCGACCCAGTTGCGTAGCTCCTGGGCAATGCGCTTGGCTTCTTCGCCAGTCGGCCGCGCTTGCTTGAGCACGACGAACGCGCAGATCGATTCGCCCGTCGTGTCGTCCGGCTTGCCCACTACCGCCGCTTCGGCCACGATCGGATTGGCCACCAGCGCCGATTCGATTTCCATCGTGCCCATCCGGTGGCCCGACACGTTCAGCACGTCGTCGATGCGCCCCGTAATCGTGAAGTAGCTGGTGTCGCTGTTGCGAATCGCGCCGTCACCAGCCAGATAATATTTGCCGCCCAGCTCGTCCGGGAAGTAGCTCGTCTTGAACCGCTCCGGATTGTTCCAGATCGTGCGGATCATCGACGGCCATGGCCGCTTCACCACCAGGATGCCGCCTTGTCCGTTCGCCACGTCGGCGCCCGCCTCGTCGACAATCGCCGTCATGATGCCCGGCAGCGGCAGCGTGCACGAGCCCGGCACCATCGGCGTCGCCCCAGGCATCGGCGAAATCATGTGGCCACCCGTCTCAGTCTGCCAGAACGTGTCGACAATCGGGCAGCGCTCGCCGCCAACGTTCTTGTAGTACCACATCCACGCTTCCGGATTGATCGGCTCGCCGACCGATCCGAGCAGCCGCAGGCTCGACAAGTCGTAGTTTTTCGGATGTACTTTCGGGTCGACATCGGCCGCCTTGATCAGCGAGCGGATCGCCGTCGGCGCCGTGTAGAAAATGCTGACCTTGTGCTTGGCGATCGTCTCCCAGAACCGGCCCGCGTTCGGGTAGGTCGGAACGCCCTCGAACACGACTTCGGTCGCGCCCACCGCCAGCGGACCGTAGGCGATGTAGCTGTGCCCGGTCACCCAGCCGATGTCGGCGGTGCACCAGAAGACGTCGGCCGGCTTGATGTCGAACGTCCACTTCATCGTCAGCGCGGCCCACAGCAAAAAGCCGCCGGTCGAATGCTGCACCCCTTTCGGCGTGCCGGTCGAGCCGGATGTGTAGAGAATGAACAGCGGATGCTCGGCGCTGACCCACTCCGGCTCGCAATCGGCAGCCTGCGCGTCGACCAGGTCGCCAAGCCAGATGTCGCGCCCTTCGGTCCACGCGATGTTGCCGCCGGTGCGCTTGTAGACGATGACGTCGCGGATCGTGTCGCAGCCGCCCAGCGCCAGCGCCTCGTCGACGATCGCTTTCAGCGGCAGGTGCTTGCCGCCGCGCAGCTGCTCGTCGGCGGTGATCACCGCCACCGCGCCGGCGTCGATGATGCGCTCCTGCAGCGACTTGGCGGAAAAGCCGCCGAACACCACCGAGTGGGTCGCACCGATGCGCGCGCACGCCTGCATCGCCGCCACGCCTTCGATCGACATCGACATGTAGATGATGACGCGGTCGCCCTTCTTGATGCCGCGCGACTTCAGACCGTTGGCAAACTTGCAGACGCGCTCGTGCAATTCCTGGTAAGTCGCGCGCGTGACGGTGCCGTCGTCGGCCTCGAACACGAGCGCCGTCTTGCCGCCGTTGCCAGCCTTGATGTGGCGGTCCAGGCAGTTGTAGGAGGCGTTCAGCTCGCCGTCCTCGAACCACTTATAGAACGGCGCCTGCGATTCGTCGAGCACCTGCGCAAACGGCTTGTGCCAGTCCAGTTCCTCACGCGCCAGGCGCGCCCAGAAACCTTCATAATCGGCCTCCGCTTCGGCGCACAGCTTTTCGTACGCTGGCATGCCGGAGATGGCGGCGTTTGCGACGAAATCCGGCGGCGGCTGGAAAATACGACTTTCCTGCGCGCCCTGGTTTTCTTGCTGGTTGATGTCTGTTCCGGCCATGTTTGTCTCCCACGTAATTTTTTATCAACTGTAGGCGGACTCGCTTACTGAGCCCTTACAGTAGTAGGCAACGCTGGTGTGTCGTTGTCGATTCTACCAACCTTTTAACGACCCTTCGCGCTTATCGGCAGCCGCGCGCGGCGCGTGTAAAATGACGCGTAGAAAAATTTACCTTGAACCTGCTCGTCATCTGGAGTTTCACACATGTCCGTACCCGACTCGAATCGTCCACCTACCCAGCTGGCATTTCTGCCACGCCTTATTTTCGCCAGCCGCTGGCTGCAGCTGCCGCTGTACCTGGGCCTGATCCTGGCCCAGTGCGTCTACGTATTCCACTTCTGGGTCGAGTTGAAAGACCTGATCGGCGCCGTGATGGGCAACCAGACGGCACTGCAACATATCCTTGACGTCGTCGCCATCAGCGGCCAGGTGCGCCCCACCAAACTGACCGAAGCGACCATCATGCTCGTCGTGCTGGGACTGATCGACGTCGTCATGATCTCGAATCTGCTGATCATGGTCATCATCGGCGGCTACGAAACCTTCGTCTCGCGTCTCGGACTCGACCTCCACCCCGACCAGCCCGAATGGCTCTCACACGTCAACGCCTCGGTGCTCAAGACCAAACTGGCAATGGCGATCATCGGCATCTCCTCGATCCATCTGCTAAAGACGTTCATTAACGCCGCGGCGTACACGCCGGAAGTGATCATCGCGCAAACCGTCATCCATATGGTGTTCCTGTTTTCGGCCCTCGCCATCGCCTATACCGACCGCATCATGATCGGTACCCAGAACCAATCGAAGCCACACTAACTCTCATCGAGAATACTTCATGACTGTCATCAAGCAGGAAGACCTGATCGAATCGGTCGCCGCCGCCCTCCAGTACATCAGCTACTATCACCCGGCCGACTACATCGCGCACCTGGCGCGCGCCTACGAGGCCGAGCAAAGCCCGGCCGCCAAGGACGCCATCGCGCAGATCCTGACCAACTCGCGCATGTGCGCCGAAGGCAAGCGCCCGATCTGCCAGGACACCGGCATCGTCAACGTGTTCCTGAAAATCGGCATGGGCGTGCGCTTCGAAGGTTTCTCCGGCACCGTCACCGACGCCATCAACGAAGGCGTGCGCCGCGCCTACAACTTCGACGACAACAAGCTGCGCGCCTCGATCGTCGCCGACCCGCAGTTCGATCGCAAGAACACCAAGGACAACACGCCGGCCGTGGTCCACATGGAACTGGTCGAGGGCGACACCGTCGACGTCAAGGTCGCGGCCAAGGGCGGCGGCTCGGAAAACAAATCGAAATTCGTCATGCTCAACCCATCCGATTCGCTGGTCGACTGGGTCATGAAGACGGTGCCGACGATGGGCGCCGGCTGGTGTCCACCCGGCATGCTCGGCATCGGCATCGGCGGCACCGCCGAAAAGGCCATGCTGATGGCCAAGGAGGTGCTGATGGACGACATCGACATGTTCGAACTGAAGCAGCGCGGCCCGCGCAACAAGACCGAAGAGCTGCGCATCGAACTGTGCGACAAGGTCAACGCGCTCGGCATCGGCGCCCAAGGCCTCGGCGGCCTGACCACCGTGCTCGACGTCAAGATCATGATGTACCCGACCCACGCCGCCTCCAAGCCGGTCGCCATGATCCCGAACTGCGCCGCCACGCGCCACGCCCACTTCGTGCTGGACGGCTCCGGCGCCGCCTACATCGAGCCGCCTTCGCTGTCGAGCTGGCCGGAAGTGCACTGGACGCCGGACACCGAGAAATCGCGCCGCGTCGACCTCAATACCCTCACCAAGGAAGAAGTCGCCTCGTGGAAGCCGGGCCAGACCTTGCTGCTCAACGGCAAAATGCTGACCGGCCGCGACGCCGCTCACAAGCGCATCCAGGACATGCTGGCCAAGGGCGAGCCGCTGCCGGTCGACTTTACCAACCGCGTCATCTACTACGTCGGCCCGGTCGATCCGGTGCGCGATGAAGCGGTCGGCCCGGCCGGCCCGACCACCGCGACGCGGATGGACAAGTTCACCGACATGATGCTGGAGAAAACCGGCCTGATCGCGATGATCGGCAAGGCCGAGCGCGGCCCGGTGGCGATCGAATCGATCCAGCGCCACAAGTCGGCCTACCTGATGGCCGTCGGCGGCGCCGCCTACCTGGTGTCGAAAGCGATCAAGAGCGCCAAGGTGCTCGGCTTTCACGACATGGGCATGGAAGCGATCTACGAGTTCGATGTCACCGACATGCCGGTCACTGTCGCGGTCGATTCGAACGGCACCTCGGTCCATACCACCGGACCGAAGGAATGGGCGGCGAAGATCGAATCGCTCTCCAGTGTCGGCCAGATTCCGGTCGTCGTCGCGTAATTGATGGTCGCCGCTGCCAACGCCCCGATCGGGGTGTTCGACTCGGGCGTGGGCGGCCTGTCGGTGCTGCGCCACATCCGCGCGCAGCTGCCGCACGAGCATCTGCTGTATTTTGCCGATTCCGCGTTTGCGCCCTACGGCGACAAGCCCGAACAGGTCGTCGCCGAGCGCTCCCTGGCGATCGCCGGCTTTCTCGTCGCGCAAGGCGCCAAGGCGCTGGTCGTGGCCTGCAACACCGCCACCGTCGCCGCCATCAAGCTGCTGCGCGCACATTATCCTGACATGCCGATCGTCGGCGTCGAGCCTGGCCTCAAGCCTGGCGCGGCGGCCAGCCGCAACGGCAAGGTCGGCGTGATGGCAACCGATGGCACGCTTGCCGGCGAAAAGTTCCTGTTGCTGCGCGAGCAGATCAGCCAGGCGAGCAGCGCGCAGTTCGTGCTGCAGGGTTGCACCGGCCTGGCCGACCAGATTGAACTGGGCGAGCTCGATTCCGACGCCACCGCCGTCATGCTGAAACGCTACATCCTGCCGCTGCTCGACCAGGGCGTCGATACGCTGGTGCTCGGCTGCACCCACTATCCGCTGGTGCAGGCGACGATCGAGACCATCATCGCGGCCGCGACGCCGCGCGCCATCGTGCTGGTCGACACCGGCGAAGCGGTGGCCCGTCAGCTCGGCCGGCTGCTGGCGGCCGGCGGCAAGGAGCACGCCGAAGGGAGTTCTGCGGCCTCGCTCGACGGTTACACCAGCGCCAGCGCCACCGCGCTGACGCTGGCGTTTTCCAGCCTGCTCGGGCTGCAGGTGGCGGTGCAGGAGGTCGAACTCGGAACAAAGTCAGCCGATTCGGCGTGATCAGCAATTAGATTTGCCTGTTTCCTCGGATCTTTGTATAATATCGCTCTGTTCCGGAAGCATCGGAACTTTGTCAGACAGTGGTGGCTGTAGCTCAGTTGGTAGAGTCCAGGATTGTGATTCCTGTTGTCGTGGGTTCGAGCCCCATCAGCCACCCCACAGAATAAGTAGGAATATCAAAGACTTACACGCTTCGGCTTGTGAGTCTTTTTTGTTTCCAGCCTCGTACACACGTCCATGTAACCGCTGTGTAACCCGATTCGATAAATGCATTGCGGCCTTGTTGCCTGGTCGTCGCGGACACGGCGGCGGCGTTCTTGCAGTCATGTGCCCCATTGGCGTATCTGCAAGAGGGCGAATTTCGCAGATGCGCCCTTGAACCGCGTAACTTGCGCAACTGCTCGCCACGAAAGGTGCGCAACCATTTTCCGGCAATCTCCCTGTTGCGCGCGTATACACGCGCGCACGCGCATGGGTGTAAGAAAATTGCCGCAACTTTCGCCCCGTAACATTGCGAGTCACCTCAGAGCAATGCAACCAATCGCGCCAGTAGTAACACATCACGCAAAATCCACATCAGTGAAAGCCCCTTCAACCCGCTTTGCTATGGTCCCGTTTTTTACCACTTGTTCCCGTTTTGGTTTTTTGGTCGGAAATGCCGCTTTCCCGTTTTGTCCCACCACACCTATAGGAGGTGGGACAGAGCGGGGGATTTTTGGAGGGAAACGTTCATGGAACAAATGATTAATTGGTCCACTCCACTGAAGATGGGCGATGGAATAGGAACCACAGCGCCCGAAGTCTTCGTCCCGCGACAAGAACAGCAGCAGCTCCAAAATGGTCCCGGCCTCGGTGCTGGCACAGGCTGCTAAGGAGCGTCGATTTCGGGTTAGACGCCCGGTTGCTGGTGTAAAATCCAGTTTCAGTGCAAAGGCCGGTCTTCCGGCCGTTTTCACATGGCGGACGCCTTCAATCCGATGGCGCGAACGGATTCACTTACACTGGTAAAGCATGGCAAATCAACGTAAGCGTCCGGCCGTCCCATCTATGATTTTCTGATCACCCCGTCCACACTATTTCCCTTTCTACTCGAGGGAAGCCACCGATGAAGTTTGTAGAACGCGAGGCGCTTTGGCGGGAGCGCGTGGAGCAATGGCGTGGTAGCGGGTTGTCACAGCGCGCATTCGCGCGGAAGCATGGCTATCCTGTGCGGCAGGTGGGCTATTGGGTACGCCGGCTGGCGGCTCCGCAGTCGACACCACTGATGTTGCCGGTCGCAGTCGATAGCGCTGCGGCGCCGGCGGGGGCAATGAGCTTGCGCTGCGAGCGCGGCTGGATGTTGACGTTGCCGGGCGACGTGCCGGCAGTCTGGCTGGCCGAGCTGCTGCGCGCTCTGTAATGGAACTGCGCGCCGAATCGATCTAGCTGGCCACGGCACCAGTGGACATGCCCAGTTGCAGGCGACGAAGATGTTCGAGTTCAGTCACCACGTCTACCAGTGGCGAATCGAACGCGGGGTTCAGCAGAGTCAGGTCTTGGTGACGAAATGCGGGCATGATAGGACTCCGTGAAAACATCTGGAATAGTATCGCAAATTATCCCGAATTCGTCTCGATGTTATCTGTAAGAAGGCACTGCAACCCACTGAAATTGCTGCGTTTTTCGCACTCTCCGCACTTAAGTATCTAGGATAAGGGGCCTTCAGCATCTGCAATTCGAGCTTCCCGTTTTCTCCCACTGGTTCCCGTTTTGGTTCTTTGTGGGAAGGCCTCTCCCGTTTTTTACCACCAACCCTATAGGCGGCGGGAAACAGCGGGCGCAAACAGGAGGGAGTTTGAAAATTGGCTGTTTGACATCACCGTTGGTGCCCGACGGCTACGCGCGCGCCAGATACTCCCCCTTCAATACGATAACCTCTTTCGCTACAAGTGTGGCCAACGCTTGCTGGGCACGTTCAGTACGGCGCTTGGGCTCGCACGTCAGGCGCGCGGCAATAAGACCGATAGCCTCATCCATTCGAATGCATGGAGCTTGACCTGGCTCGCCGCCGTTATTGAACTCCACAGATTTGGAGAGCAACTCGTTCAACGTATCAAAGGCAATTTTTTGATTCCCTCCGGTCGGCAGCTTCGTCCGCTTCACTGCGCCCATCGTCGTCTCAGGCCCAGCCACGCACGAAGTGATGTCTTCGCCGTCAATGTCGCGTCCTACAGTCACCACGTCAAGTTTGAAGGAGCACAGTCCCCGTTTCATCGTCTTTTGACTTCGCCACACGCCATTCCCGGCGACTGTCGGTCTTGTTGACTTCAATCGCACCATCGAGCGCGGCGTAACACGCTTCGGCTTGTCGCCTTTTTTGTTTTTGTATTTATCGCCGTGCGCCGAGGCTGTTACATTCAGTAACATTGCCGCCGGCTGATTTACAAATACCTACCGGCAACACGCGGGCGCGCCCCATACACTTGTGCATCTCCCAAAACTTGAGATGCACAGATGGATTTTCCCCTCGTTTTTCGCCCTTTGCCGGCGCCACTTAGTAAGAAAACGATCCAGGCGTTTCGCAAGGATGCCGGTTGGCCCCCAGGTGGCGACGCGCCTGGCGGCAGCAAACCAACGCACGGCAAAGTGCAATGGGTCACGGTCGACTGCCGCAACAAGATGATTGGCATTGCACGACTGGAGCTGGCACCCCCGCAATTTTGTTACCTCTCTGACTTGATCATCTCGAGCGCATACCGCCGCAAGGGTGTGGGCGACTGGTTCATGAAAAACATCGAGCGCTATTGCCTTCAATTCGGCGTACCGCGCCTGTTGCTCGAACCGCGCGACGGCACCCGGGAATTCTATGAAAAGATGCACTTTGTCGCCGATCCGTATGTTGGCGGCTTCCTCAAAAAGGACTTGAATCCCTTCCAGCGGCGCACGCTTGCATTGAGCCGCTGATCAGTGGGCGGCTTCGCCAATGAAGCCGCCGGTCACCCCGCTTCACGTAGCTGCCGGAAGTAAGCAATTGTGCGCTCCAGCCCTGCTTGCATCGCCACCTGCGGCTCCCACCCCAGCGCTTGCCGTGCCAGCGAGATGTCGGGCCGCCGCCGCGCGGGGTCGTCGCTCGGCGCCGGCCGGAAATCAATGCCGGAGCGCGAACCGGTCAGCTCCGTCACCATCGCCGCCAGTTCCAGCATCGTGCATTCGACCGGATTGCCAAGATTGACCGGTCCGGTGAATTCGTCGGGACTCTTCATCAGCCGGTCGAAGCCGTCGATCAGGTCGTCGACATAGCAAAATGAGCGCGTCTGCGAGCCGTCGCCATAAATCGTGATCGGCCGCCCTTCCAGCGCTTGCATGATGAAATTCGATACTACCCTGCCGTCGTTGGGATGCATGTTCGGGCCGTATGTATTGAAAATACGCGCGACCTTGACGCGCATGCCATGCTGGCGCCGGTAATCCATGAACAAGGTTTCGGCGCAGCGCTTGCCTTCGTCGTAGCACGAGCGCAGCCCGATCGGATTGACGTGGCCGACATAGCCTTCCGTCTGCGGATGCACCTGCGGGTCGCCATACACCTCGCTGGTTGACGCTTGCAAAATGGCTGCCTTCACGCGCTTGGCCAGCCCCAGCATGTTGATCGCGCCATGCACGCTCGTCTTGGTCGTCTGCACCGGATCATACTGGTAATGCACCGGCGAGGCCGGGCACGCCAGGTTGTAGATCTGGTCCACCTCGACATACAAGGGAAACGTGATGTCATGGCGCAGCAGCTCGAAATTCGGCTCATCGAGCAGCGCAGCGATGTTGCGCTTGCAGCCGGTGTAGAAATTATCGAGGCACAGCACGTCATGGCCTTGCGCCAGCAAGTGCGCGCACAAATGCGAGCCGAGGAAGCCGGCCCCTCCGGTGACCAGGACGCGCTTGCTGTGCTGCTCTTTCATGACGTCATCTCCGATGCGCGCACGGGGCCGCTGCCGCACAATTCCAGCGCTGCATCGAGCACGCGCTCGGCGCTCACGCCCAGCGCGCACGGGTGGCCGATCGGACACGCTTCGAACGCGCACGGACGGCACCCGGCAGCTGCATACAGCACACGGTGGCGCGCGCGGTCGAGCGGCGCCCACCGTAGCGGATCGCCGCCGGAACTGATGATCACGCTCGGCGTGCCGCTGGCCGCTGCCAGATGCGACACCGCGGTGTCGTTGCTCACGACCAGCCCGGCGCGCGCCACCAGCAGCGCCAGCGAACCTAAGGTGGTGCGCCCGGTCAGGTCGAACGCGGGCGCCGCCATCTGCGCCATCACTTCGGCCGCGACCGCTTGTTCCTCGATGCTGCCGGTGAGCACCACCTGCCAGCCGCGCGCGGCAAGGCCGTCGGCCACCTGCCCGAACCGCGCCGCCGGCCAGCGCCGCGAGCGCATGCGGGCACCGGCATGGATGCAAACGAAGCGCCGCTCCGGCGGCAGCGGCCCAAGTGCGGCCACTGCGGCCCGGTCGGTCACCTCGAACGGGAATTCGAGCGCCGTGTCGTCGCCGCTGCAGCCGAGCGACTGCATCAGCCGCAGGTAGCGGGTCACTTCATGCTCGGGCTCGCCCCACGGCAAAAAGGTGGCCGGGTCGGGGCACCAGCCGTCGGCTTGGTGGAATCCGGCCATGCGCCGCGCGCCCAGCAGGGCGACGATCGAATTGCTCAGCGCGCCGCTGCCGTGCAGCTGGATCGCCAGGTCGAAGCGGCGCATGCGCGCATCGGTCAGGAAACGCGGCAGCGCGGCCACATCCGGAATGCGCTCGGGCAGCCCGGGAAAGCCGGGAAACACCATGAAGGCGTCGATGTAGTGACGGAAGCGGTCGGCAAATTCGCGCGCCCACGGCAGGCCGATGAGGGTGATCCGTGCCTGCGGCGCAGCGCGGTGCAAGGCCCGCAGCGCCGGCACCACGCACAGCATGTCGCCCAGCTGCAGCGCGCGGAACACGGCAATGCGCCGCATTGCCGCCAGCGCCGCAGGCGGGTATCCGGACATGTCGTCCATCACGCCCCTCCTCCGCCGGCGGCCACGCCGTGCTTCTCGAGCAGGAATGGACCGATCGCCAGCACATCGAGCGCCGTGCTGCAAAAAGATTCGAGCGCATCGCGCGGCGTGCAGACGATCGGCTGGCCGCGTGTGTTGAACGACGTGTTTACCAGCACCGGCACGCCGGTCAGCTCGCCGAATGCGCGCACCAGGTCGTAGTAGGCGCCGTGCTGGGCGCGGTTGATGGTCTGGATGCGCGCGCTGCCATCGACGTGGCGCACCGCCGGTATGCGCTCGGCCTTGTCGGGTCGCACCTTGTAGACAAACAGCATGAACGGCGAACGGCCGGCATCGACGAACCAGTCGGCCGCCGCCTCTTCCAGCACCAACGGCGCCACCGGGCGGAAGTCTTCCCGGTCCTTGATCTGGTTCAGCCGTTCCTGCATCGACGGATCGATCGGCGAGGCCAGGATCGACCGCGAGCCCAGCGCGCGCGGTCCGAACTCCATGCGTCCCTGAAACCAGCCGACCACCTTGTCCTGCGCCAGCAGGCGCGCCGTTTCCTGCACGATGTCCGCTGGGCGCCGGTAGGCCAGTTTCGATTCGCGCAGCAACTGTTCGACTTCGTCGTCGGGCCATGCCGGACCAAGGAAGGCGTGCTCCATGTGCCAGCGCCGCGCGCCTTGGCGTTGTTGCGCATCGACCCACAGCGCGACGCCGAGCGCGGTGCCGGCGTCACCGGCCGCCGGCTGCACCCAGATGTCAGCAAACGGCCCCTGCTCGCGCAGCCGCGCATTCATGACGCAATTGAGCGCCACGCCGCCGGCCATTGCAAGTTGCCGCATGCCGGTGCACTCGTGCAGCCAGTTGGCTATCCGCAGCACCGTTTCTTCCAGCACCAGCTGCAGCGAGCGGGCGATGTCGGCATGGCGCGCCTCGAGCGGCCCGCCGCGCGCGCGCGGCGGCCCCAGCGCCGCGGTCAGGTCGCATGGCAGCACCTGGTAGCGACCGGAACCGCCGTACCGCACCATCTCGTTGAACTGCGCGGCGAAGCGCGGCGCGCCGTACGACGCCAGCGCCATGACCTTGTACTCGTCGCTCGAGCGCAGAAAGCCCAGGTGGCTGGTGACGTCTTCATACAGCAGGCCGAGCGAATCGGGGTAGTCGATCTGGTCGATGCGCCGGTAGTGCCCGTCCTTGAATTCGCCGTAGCTCGAACACGCCCGTTCGCCACGCCCGTCCATGACCAGCACCGCGCACTGCTCGAACGGCGCCGCCAGGTACGCACTTGCCTCGTGCCCCAGGTGGTGCTCGACGAAATGCCAGCGGTAGGCCGGCCCTCCCTCGCCAGGCCGAAACAGCGCGGCCAGATGGTGCGGGGCGCCGCTGGCAAGCTGGCGCGGCGCATTGACGACGTACGACAGCGCCAGCGGATCCCATGGCGACAGCCAGTCCGACGGTTGAGCCGAGGGCTCCAGCGGCAAGGCGATGCTGGCGCGCTCGGCCCAGTCGGCCAGTTGCAGCGCCGGATCATATGAATATGCCGCGTGCGCAACGTCGCGCATGCTGATGCCGGCCTCGCGCAGGCAGCTGGCGATGGCGTGAAACGGCAGTTGCCATACCGTGAACGGCAATGGCCGCTTGCCGTGCTTCTGGCGCGTGAAGCGTTCTTCTTCAGCGGCCGCGATGACGACGCCATCTTCCACCAGGCAGGCGGAGCAATCATGAAACGCAGCGTTGATGCCAAGTGTGTACATGCAACCGCTCCATAGGTTGGGTCTACAGAGCTCAACATACTTGGCGCGCGTCGATTTGCAAGGCCGGCCTGCCAGTTCCGCGTCGCCGTTTGAGTTGGCACAGCGTTGATGCGCATCGACTGAGCGGCCGCCATGGTCGAACAGGTATGGACCCAACCGCCACCGCTCCACACGCACCAGCCCGCATGACGCAGGAGCTGTGGGACGTGCTGTCGCGCTACCGCTGGCGCATCGCCGCCGCGCTGGCCTTCCTGATCCTCGCCAAGCTGGCCGCGGTCGCGGTACCGCTGCTGCTCAAGCGAATCATCGACGCCTTTTCCCAGCCGGCGCCGCTGGCCGCCATCCCCTTGTATCTGCTGGCCGGCTACGCCGTCGTGCGCTTTATCGCCACCATGTTCAATGAATTGCGCGACCTGCTGTTTGCGCGCGTGACCCTGGACACCGTGTCCGCGTACGCCCGCCGGGTATTTGCCCACTTGCTGGCGCTCGACGCCGGCTTTCATGCGCGCCGCCAGATCGGCGCGCTGATGCCTGAGATCGAGCGCGGCACCAACGGCATCGCCTTCCTGCTCGGCGTGGGCATCTTCACCATCATCCCGACGCTGGTCGAAATCAGCCTGGTGCTGGGCATCATGGTGAGCCGCTACAGCATCTGGTTTGCCGTCATCATCGCGCTCACTTTCATGACGTACGCCGGCTTCACACTGATGTTTGCAGCGCGCCGCGTGATGTACCAGCGCCGCGTCAACAAGCTCGACTCGGTCGCCAAGAGCCACCTGGCCGACAGCCTGATCAACTACGACACGATCAAGTACTTCGCCAATGAAGCGGTGGAATCGCAGCGCTTCGCCGCCATGATGCGGCACTGGATGGATGCCGGCCAGGGCAACCAGCGCGCGCTGTTCGCCCTGCACATCGGCCAGAGCGCCATCATCGCGCTTGGCGTGGCGTTCATCATGCTGCTGGCCGGCGACGCGGTGTGGCGCGGCCGCATCAGCGTCGGCGACCTGGTGCTGGTCAACGCCTACGCCTTGCAACTGTGCCTGCCGCTAAACGCGCTCGGCTTCGTCTACCGCGAAGCGCGCGACGCCCGCGTCAATACCGAGCGACTGTTCGAGCTGCTGCGCGAACGCCCGGCCATTGCCGACGAGCCTGGCCTGGCGCAGCAGCAGCCTGGGCCGGGCGAAGTCACGTTCGACCATGTCGACTTCCACTACGACGCGGCGCGCCCGATCCTGCGCGACGTCAGCTTCCGCATCCCGCCGGGGCGCACCGTTGCGGTGGTGGGCAAAAGCGGCTCGGGCAAGTCGACCTTGGCGCGCCTGTTGTTGCGCTTCTACGACCCGGACGGCGGCGCCATCGCTATCGACGGCCAGGACATTGCCACAGTCCGGCCCAGCAGCGTGCGCGGTGGGGTCGGTGTGGTGCCGCAGGAAACCGTGTTGTTCAACGACACCATCGGCTACAACATTGCCTACGGGCGCATCGGCGCCAGCCACGACGAGATCGTCGCCGCCGCGCGCGCGGCCCACATCGACCAGCTGATCGACAGCCTGCCCGAAAAATACGACACGCCGGTCGGCGAACGCGGCGTCAAGCTGTCGGGCGGCGAAAAGCAGCGCATCGCCATTGCGCGAGTCATCCTGAAGAACCCGCGCATCCTTGTGTTCGACGAAGCAACGTCGGCACTTGATGCGGATTCGGAGCAGGCGATTCAGCAGGAACTGGAGCGCTTGTCGGCGAATCGAACCACTCTCGTCATCGCGCACCGCCTGTCCAGCATTGTCGCCGCGTACCAGATTCTCGTGATGGACCGCGGCAGCATCGTCGAACGCGGCACCCACACAGAACTGTTGCGGCGCAAGGGACTGTACGCCCGCCTGTGGCTGCTGCAACAGCGGATGGCGCGCGATGACACCGACCAGATGATTCCTACACCGGGGTAATGGGATGCAGACCGACGATACCGCTTCAGCCGCCGCCCCGCCCGCCATCTCCGTGGTCGTGCCTACCTGCGGCCGCGTGGAACTGCTGGCGCGCTGCCTGGCGGCGCTGGCGCATCAGAGCCTGGCCGCGCAGCGCTACGAGGTCATCGTCGTCGACGACCAGCCCAATGCGCAGACGCGTCAGCTGGTCGCTGCCTGGCACGCGGGCGGCGCCGGCTCCGGCACCGGCCCCGCCATCACTTACCTGCCCAACGAAGGCCGCCACGGGCCTGCGGCGGCGCGCAACCTCGGCTGGCGCGCCGCGCGCGCACCCATCATCGCGTTTACCGACGACGACACCGTGCCGTCGACCGGCTGGCTGCAGCACGGCCTCGACGCCTTCGGCGATGGCGTCGACGCACTGTGCGGGCGCGTCGAAATGCCGCTGCCGGCCAGTCCCACCGATTACCAGCGCGACGCCCAGCAGCTCGAAAGCGCCGAATTCGTCACGGCCAACTGCTTCCTGCGCAAGTCGGTGCTGGCGGCGCTGGGCGGCTTCGACGAACGTTTCCGGCTGGCCTGGCGCGAAGACAGCGACCTGCACTTCGGCCTGCTGGCAACGGGTGCGCGCATCGCACGCTCGGCGCAGGCACTGGTGGTGCATCCGGTGCGGCCGGCACCTTGGGGCGTCAGCCTGCTGCAGGTGCGCAAGATTGCCTTCGATGCCCTGCTCTACAAAAAGCATCCTCGCCTGTACCGGCAAAAAATCCGCGCCACGCCGCGCTGGGACTATTACGCCATCGTCGCCGCCATGCTGACGGCCCTGCTGGCGGCTGCCGCCGGGTCCATGGCGCTCGCCGCCGCGGCCGCCGCCGCCTGGGGCGTGGCGACCATGCTGCTGTTCGCACGGCGCTTGCGCGGCACGTCACTGCGCTTGTCGCACATTGCCGAAATGGCGCTCACTTCCATGCTGATCCCGCCACTGGCGGTGTTCTGGCGGCTCGCCGGCGCCATCCGCTACCGCGTCGCTTTCGCCTGAGGCCCGCCATGCGCCCACTCAATGTCCTCACCTGGCACACCCATGGCAGCTACCTGTATTACCTGAGCCAGGCGCCGCACAATTTCTACGTGCTGTCCAGACCGGACCGCCCGCCCGGATATGGCGGGCGCTGCGGCCACATTCCGTGGGGCGACAACGTACACGACATGCCGCTCGAGCAGGTTCGCGAGCACCAGTTCGACTGCATCGTGTTTCAGCAATGGCAGCAGTTCGAGCACGACCAGCATGCGTACCTGAGCGCGGCGCAGCGCGCGCTGCCGCGCATCTACATCGAACACGATCCACCGCGCGTGCATCCGACCGACACGCCGCATCCGGTCGACGACGCCAACACGCTGCTGGTGCACGTCACCCATTTCAACGCGCTGATGTGGGACAACCGCCGTACGCCCGTGCGCGTCATCGAGCACGGCGTGCGTATCCCGCCCGGCGTCGCCTACCGCGGCGACCTGGCGCGCGGGCTGGTGGTCATCAACCACCTGGCGCGGCGCGGCCGCAGGCTCGGCGCCGACGTCTTCTGCGCGGCGCGCGCCGAGGTTCCGCTCGAGCTGGTCGGCATGGAAGCTGAAACGCTGGGCGGGCTGGGCGAGATCGAACACGCCGCGCTGCCGGCGTTTGCCGCGCGCTACCGTTTCCTGTTCAATCCGATCCGCTACACCAGCCTCGGGCTGGCGGTGATCGAAGCGATGATGGTTGGCCTGCCGGTGGTCGCGCTGGCGACGGCCGAAATGGCGACCGTCATCGACAATGGAAAATCCGGCTTCATCGACACCGACCTGGCGCCGCTGCTGGCGGCGATGCACGAGCTGGTGCACGACCCCGGGCTGGCGCGCCAGCTTGGCGAGCGCGCGCAACGCCGCGCGCGCGAACGCTTCGGCATCGAACGCTTCAGCGCTGACTGGGACGCCGCTTTGCGCCACGTCTGCAGCGCGTGATCCAACCGCAGGGAGTCAACGTGGCACCGGACGATACCTTTCTTGTCTCCGCCCAGCGCCGGCCGGCGCTGCGCCGCATCGCCATCGTCAGCGAGCATGCGTCGCCACTGGCGCCGCCCGGCAGCATCGACAGCGGCGGCCAGAATGTCTATGTCGGCTGCCTGGCGCGCGAACTGGCGCGCAGCGGCTACCTGGTCGACATCTTCACCCGCCGCGACGCCGTCGGCCAGCGCCAGCTGGTGCACTGGAGCGACAACATCCGCGTCATCCACGTGCCGGCCGGCCCGGCCCACTTCATCCCGAAAGAACAAATGCTGTCGCACATGGACGCGTTCGCGCGTTTCGTGACCCGCTTCGCGCGCCGCCAGGGCGCCCCGTACGACATCGTGCACGCCAATTTCTTCATGTCCGGCATGGTCGCGCGCCATCTCAAGCAGGCCCTCGGCATCCCCTTCGTGATCACCTTCCATGCGCTTGGCCACGTGCGCCGGCTGGCGCAAGGGGCCGCCGATGCCTTCCCGCCGGCGCGGCTGGCGATCGAGACGGCGTTGATGCGCGAAGCGGACCGCATCATCGCCGAGTGCCCGCAGGACCGTCACGACATGCAGCAGCTGTATGGCGCGCCGCCCGAGCGTATCGCGCTGGCGCCATGCGGGTTCGATCCGCGCGAACTGTGGCCGTTGCCGGCCGGCGTCGCGCGCGGCACGCTTGGCCTGGCGCCGGACAAGTTCATCGTGCTGCAGCTGGGCCGCATGGTACCGCGCAAGGGCGTCGACAACGTCATCCGCGCGCTGGCCCTGCTGCGCGGCCGCCACGCCATCGACGCCGAATTGCTGGTCGTCGGCGGCGGGCCGGACCCGCAGGCCGACGCCAGCACCGACGAAGGGGCGCGCCTGCGCGCACTGGCCGCCGGCCTCGGCGTGGCCGAACACGTCACCTTCACCGGCCGCAAGGAACGCGACCAGTTGCGCTACTACTACAGCGCCGCCGATGTCTTCGTCACCACGCCATGGTACGAGCCATTCGGCATCACGCCGGTCGAAGCGATGGCATGCGCCCGGCCCGTAGTCGGCGCCAACGTCGGCGGCATCAAGAGCACCGTGGTCGACGGCGAGACCGGCTTCCTGGTGGCGCCGCGCGACCCGCAGGCGGTGGCGCGGCGCCTCACGGTGCTGCACGACAATCCGGCACTGGCGCACGTCATGGGCGAGTGCGGGCTGCGCCGCGCGTACCAGCACTACACCTGGCGCAGCGTCGCCGAGCAGTCCGTTGCCATTTACGCCGCCGCGCTGGCCGACGCCGCCGCGCGCGCCATCCCCAACCTTTCCAGCCAGGAGTGAGCATGCCGACGACCAACCAACCCACGCTGCGCGAGCAGAGCATCTTCATCACCGGTGCCGCCAGCGGCCTGGGCGCCGCGCTGGCCGGCCTGCTTGCCGCCGATGGCGCCAATATCGTACTTGGCGACATCGACGGCGCAGGCGCCGCCGCCACCGCCGCCCTGATCGGCGCCCATGGCGGGCGACCCCATGCGATCGGCTTCGACGTCGGCGACCCGGCCGCGGCGGCGCGCGCCATCGAGGAGGCGGTCGATACCTTCGGCACCATCGACGTACTGGTCAACAACGCCGGCACCGACGTCACACTGCCGATCGCCGAGCTGACGACCGAGCAATGGCTGCGCGTCATCAACACCAACCTGAACGGTCCTTTCGTGCTCGCCAAGCACGCCGCGGCGCACATGCGGCGCAGCGGCGCCGGCCACATCGTCAACGTCGCCTCCACCGCCGCCAAGCGCGCCTGGCCCAACGCCAGCGCCTACCACGCCAGCAAGTGGGGCCTGCTGGGCCTGTCGCACGCGCTGCACGCCGAACTGCGCGCGCACGGCATCAAGGTCACCGCGGTGATTGCCGGCGGCATGCGTACGCCGTTCCTGCTCGACCGCTTCCCCGACCTCGATGCCGCCATCTTGCAGGATCCATTGACGGTCGCCAACGCCATCCGCTCGGTGCTGCTGTTGCCGCAAGAGAGCGTCGTTGCCGAAATCACCGTGCTGCCGATGCGCGAAACATCCTGGCCATGAATGCCATTTTCCTCGACAAGGACGGCACCTTGATCGACGACATTGCCTACAACGTCGAGCCGCAGCGCATGACCTTGTGCAGCGGCGCCGGCCCGGCGCTGCGCCTGCTGACCGCGCTCGGTTACCGGCTGTTCGTCGTCAGCAACCAGGACGGTATCGGCAACGGCCGCTTCGGCGAAGAGGCGATGGTGGCGGTCGGCGCGCGCCTGGCGCAATTGCTGTCGCGCGAGCGCCTGTCACTGACGGGCTTTTATTATTGCCCGCACCACCCGAGCGCGGCGCTGGCGCGCTACGCCCGCCATTGCGCCTGCCGCAAGCCGCAGCCTGGCATGCTGCTGCAGGCCGCGCGCGAGCACGGCATCGACCTGGGCGCGTCGTGGATGATCGGCGACATCCTGCACGACGTCGAAGCGGGGAATCGCGCCGGCTGCCGCAGCGTGCTGCTCGACAAAGGCCACGAGACCGAATGGCTGCCCGGCCCGCAGCGCACGCCGACCCACACGGCGCCCGACCTCGATGGCGCGGCGCAACTGATCGCCGCCGCGCACGGGGCGCGCCGATGAGCGCGCCTGGCTGGGACGGCGCGCGCAACATATTGTGCGTGCGGCTCGACGCCCTCGGCGACGTGCTGATGTGTACGCCGGCAATGCGTACGTTGCGGCATGCCTGCCCAGGGCGCCGCCTGACCCTGCTCACTTCGCACAGCGGCGCCGCCGCCGCGCCCTTCATCGACGAGCTCGATGCCGTCATCGCCTACCAGGCGCCGTGGATGAAAAGCAGCGCCGTGCACGCGCCGTCGACCGACGCCGCCTGCGCCGAGGCGCTCGCCGCCGAGCGCTTCGACGGCGCCGTCATCTTCACGTCGTACAGCCAGAGCGCGCTACCGGCGGCCATGCTGTGCTATCTGGCGGGCATCCCGCTGCGGTTGGCCCACTGCCGCGAGAATCCCTACCAGTTGCTGACCGACTGGGTGGCCGACCCGGAGCCGGACGCGACGGTGCGCCATGAAGTGCGCCGCCAGCTTGACCTGGTCGGCGCCATCGGCTGCCGCGGCGGTGACGGCCCGCTGTCGTTTCGCGTGCGCGAGCGCGACATCGATGCGATGCGCGGCCGGCTCGATGCCGCCGGTATCGATGTGCGCAGCCGCTGGATCTTGCTCCATCCCGGCGCCAGCGCGCCGTCGCGGCGCTACCCGGCCGACAAATGGAGCGCGGCGATCCGCGCGCTGGCAGCGCGCGGCGCGGGCGCCTTGGTGCTGAGCGGAAGTGGCGAAGAACTGGCATTGATCGAGCAGATCCGTGCCGGCTGCGGCGTGCCGGTGCAGTCGCTGGCCGGCCAGGTCGATCTGGGCGAACTGGGCGCCGCGATCAGCCTGGCGTCGGTGATGGTGTCGAACAATACCGGGCCGGCCCACATGGCCGCCGCGCTCGGCACGCCGCTGGTCGACCTGTATGCGCTGACCAATCCGCAGCACACCCCGTGGCACGTCGAACACCGGCTGCTGTTCCACGACGTTGCCTGCCGCTTCTGCTACAAGAGCGTGTGCCCGCAAGGCCATCATGACTGCCTGGCAAGGGTCGATCCGGACGACGTCGCCGACGCCGTGTGCAGCCTGCTCGACTCGCCTGCACAGCAGTTGCGCAAGGCGCCGGGCCGTTTCTAGAGAAGCTGGCGGCGGCAATCGAGCAGGCTGACAGCAGTTCTGGCGGCATTGGTTCTGCGGCCGACCGTGCCATCGAGACGCTCATCCCAATGATCGCGAAGGCCGATGTCAGCCGAACGGTGCGCGAGAAATAGGCAGGCCGATTGTGGGACGCCCCTCAGGAAAACAATGTGCCCTATCTCATCTCTCGCCGCGTACTGCGGAGCGCTGTACTCGACGGCGGAAATTGCGTCCAACTGGGCCGACTGTCTGTCGCCAACGTTGACGACGTTGCGAAAGCACTGCGCGCAGTGGAGAAGATGGACATTTCAGGGCGCCGAGCGCGTGCCTTAGCGATGTATGCGGCTGGCCGCGATGACGACCTGCTGGCATTGATTGGGAGATCCGAGTACCGGTGCAAGTCGTGCACAACAGAGCGTGGAGGTTGGCGGTATGACATTACCAATGGCGACGTTCACGAGGCGTACGCGCGGCCGTAATGGCAGCGGCCGTGGCGGCGAGCGTGCATGACACTGTGGTCAAGGCGGATGTGCGGAAGCTGATGACTGCCTGCGGGTGATGGCGGCGACTTTGTTCTTAGGATGCTGACCAAACAGTCGCCTGACAGCACCCAAGAACGGCAGGGTGATTAGCAGCGTCGGTGATCAGCAATGGCGCTGCAATCACGGACGAGCCGCCCGCCATCCCCCCAATGGCAGATCGAGAAGGCGGCCACCGATCCGCGCATATGCAGCACATGAGCCAACGTCCGATTGTGGCGTCCGTGCGCCAAACCCTTGGCTGTAATACAATATTGCTACGCTGCCCAAACCATTCGATTGCCAACGCATCCATGTCCCAGACGCCACCGCACGCCCCCGACACGCACGACCTGAGCTGGCTTGGCGGCGGCGGCGAGATGGGCGCGCTGATCCGTTCGATGGACTGGTCACGCACACCGCTGGGGCCACTCCAGGACTGGCCGCAGAGTCTGCGCACCTCCGTCAGCCTGTGCATGTCGTCGACCTTTCCGATCCTGGTGGCATGGGGGCCGCACGACATCCAGCTCTACAACGACGCCTACCGCCCGATCTGCGGCGAACTGCATCCGCGCTCGATGGGCGCGCCGTTCAAGGAAATCTGGGCCAGCGCCTTGCCGGTGGTCGGCGCCGCCTTCGACCGCGCGCATAAGGGCGAAGGCGCCTACATCCGCGACCAGCGCATGTTCCTCGACCGCCACGGCTATCTCGAGGAAGCGTTCATGACGTTCTCGTTCTCGCCCATCCGCGACGAGTCGGGCGACGTGGGCGGCATCTTTCACCCCATCACTGAAGCGACCTCGGCGGTGCTGAACGCGCGCCGCAGCCAATGCCTGCGCGACCTTACCGCCGCCATCGCCGATAGCCGCAGCATCGGCGACGTCGGCCGCGACCTCGAGGCCCACTACGCCAGCATGGCGCTCGACCTGCCCTTCGTGCTGCTCTATCAGCTCGAGCCGCACAGCGGCCATTTGCTGCTGCGCGGCGGCGCCGGCCTCGACGCGCACCCGTCGCTGGCGCCGGCGCTGACGGACCTTAACGACGCCTGCTGGCCGTTTGCCCGCGCCATGGATGCGCGCGCCGCGCGGCAGGTCGACGGCCTCGCGGCCCGCTTCGCCGCCGCGCGCTGCGGCCCGTACGACAACGCGCCCGATGCGGCCCTGGTGCTGCCGATCCTGGTGCCGGGCCTGCAGGATCTGTACGGCTTTGTGGTGGCCGGCGTGAGCGCGGCGCGCGCGCTCGACGCCGATTACCGACACTTCTACGAACTGCTGGGCGCGACGATCAATACCGCGGTCGGCAACGTGATCGCCTACGAGCAAGAACAGCGCCGCGCCGAAGAGCTGGCCCAGATCGACCGCGCCAAGACGGCCTTCTTTTCCAACGTCTCGCACGAATTTCGCACACCGCTGACGCTGATCCTCGGCCCGCTCGAGGACGCTCTGGCCGACCAGACTGAGCCGCTCGGCCCGGCCCAGCAGCGCCGCCTCGAACTGACCCGCCGCAACGCCCTGCGCCTGCTCAAGCTGGTCAATTCGCTGCTGGACTTTTCGCGCATCGAGGCTGGCCGCGTGCAGGCGACCTACGCGCCGCTCGACCTCGCGCGCCTGACCGCCGAGCTCACAGGCGTGTTCGAATCGGCAATGAAACAAGGCGGGCTCGGCTACCGGATCGCGCTGCAACAGCTCGACCGGCCCGTGTATGTCGACCGCGACATGTGGGAAAAGATCGTCTTCAATTTGCTGTCGAACGCCTTCAAGTTCACCCTGCAGGGCAGCGTGACTGTGACGCTGGCGCAGCATGGCGAGCTGGCCCGGCTGTCGGTGCAAGACACCGGCAGCGGCATCGCCGCCGACGAATTGGCCAGCGTTTTCGAGCGTTTCCACCGTATCGAGGGCACGCCGGGACGCACCTACGAAGGCACTGGCATTGGCCTGGCGCTGATCGAGGAACTGGTGCGCCTGCACGGCGGCACCATCAGCGTGCACAGCGAACTGGGAGTGGGCAGCCGCTTCGACGTCGACATCCCGTTCGGCCACGCCCACCTGCCGGCGGAACGGCTGAGCCAGCCTGACGCCGACGCCGAGCCGGCCGGCGCCGGCACCACGGGCGCCGCTTTCGTCGAGGAAGCGCTGCGCTGGCTGCCGGACGACTCCCCGGCGGCGGCGACCGGCGCCGCCAGCGCGCCGGCGCGGGCGCTGCCGCGCGTCCTGATCGCCGACGACAATCACGATATGCGCGCCTACCTGAAGGCGCTGCTCGAGCCGCACGCCGAGGTCAGCGTGTGCGCCGACGGCGAAGCCGCGTTCGCGCTGTTGCAGCGCCAGCCGGTCGATCTGCTGGTGAGCGACGTGATGATGCCGCGGCTCGACGGCTTCGGCCTGATTGCGCGCATTCGCGCCGACCCGGCGCTCGGCGCGCTGCCGGTGATGCTGCTATCGGCGCGCGCCGGCGAAGAAGCCAAGGTCGAAGGCTTGCAGGCCGGCGCCGACGACTACATGGTCAAGCCGTTTGCCGCCACCGAACTGCTGGCGCGCGTGCAGCGCCAGCTGGCGATGGGCCGCGAGCGCCGCCTGCAGCGCGAGGCGCTGGAAATGCGCGAACATTATTTCCGTTCGCTGGTCGACCTGGCGCCGGTGATGCTGTGGACCATCGACGCCGACGGCGCCTGCACCTATTTCAGCCAGCGCTGGTGGGACTACACCGGCCGCAGCGCCGCGCGGGACCTGGGGCTGCGCTGGCTGCGCAACGTGCATCCGGACGACAGCGAGCGGGTCAGTGACCTGTTCCACAACGCCCTGACAATGCACGCGCCGTTCTCGTTCGACTACCGGCTGCGCCGCCACGACGGCGCCTACCGCTGGTTCGTGGCGTCGGCCAGCCCGCGCAGCGACGACGATGGCAGGTCGGCAGGCTACGTCGGCACCAGCGTCGACATCCATGCGCGCACCATGCTCAAGCAGCGTCTCGACCACGTCACCCGTGCCGCCGACATCGGCGTGTGGTACGCCGATGCGCCGTTCCACAACTACCACCTCAACGAGCAGCTGGCCGCGCAAATGGGCCTGGGCCATCTGCGCGACGCCACGCCGGCGGCGCTGCGGGCAGCCGTCAGCGACGCCGACCGCGCCCGCTTCGGCAGCGCGCTCGCGCTCGCCCAGCACCGCGGCGCCGCGTTCGACCTGGAGTACCGCAGCGCGGCCGACCAGCGCTGGCTGCGCGCGATCGGCTGGTGCGACCTCGGCGCCGACGGCCAGCCGGTGCGCTTCGACGGCGTCAGCCTCGACATCACCAGCCACAAGATTGCCGAGCATGAACTGCGGCGCCTGGCCGACGAGCTGCGCGAAAAGAACCGCATGCAAAGCGAATTCCTGTCCACGCTGGCGCACGAACTGCGCAATCCGCTGGCGCCGATCCGCACTGGCCTAGACCTGATGCGGATGATGCCGGCGACGGCCTCCACCGGGATGGTGCAGGCGACAATGCGGCGCCAGATCGATCACATGGCCCACTTGCTCGAGGACCTGCTCGACATGGCGCGCTTGTCGGAGGGAAAAATCGTGCTGAAGCGCGAATCGGTGTCGCTCGAGCAAGTTGTCGGCGATGCCATCGAGATCAGCATGCCGCTGATCGATGCCGGCGGTCATACCCTGGAGCGGCGCCTGCCCGCCGCGCTGACGCTGCACGTCGACCGCCACCGCCTTACGCAGGTGCTCAGCAACCTGGTCAACAATGCGGCCAAATATACGCCGCCGGGCGGGCGCATCGCGCTTGAGGCGCGGGTCCGCGCAAACAGCATCGCCATCTCGGTGACCGACAACGGCATCGGCATCGATGCCGCCATGCTGCCGGCAGTCTTCGATATGTACGCCCAGGCCCATCGCAGCCACAACATGTCGCGTGGTGGCCTCGGCGTCGGCCTGAACCTGGTCCGGCGGCTGGTCGAACTGCATGGCGGCACGGTCGAGGTGGCCAGCGGCGGCGCCGGCCAAGGCAGCCGCTTCACGGTCTGCCTGCCGCTCGACGAGGTGGCGCCAGCGGTGCCGTCGCCATCGGCTCCCGCGCCGGCAGCGACTGCGGCGACCGGCGCCGGCGCCTTGCGCGTGCTGGTGGTCGACGACAACGTCGACGCCGCGCAAATGCTGGGCGCCCTGCTCGAAATGCGCGGTCACGCGGTCACCCTGGCGCACGACGGCGCCGGCGCGCTGGCGGCGGCCGCGAGCGTGCACCCACAACTGGTGTTTCTCGACATCGGTTTGCCCGACCAGAGCGGCCTCGACATCGCCCCGGCGCTGCGAACGATCGACGGCATGGCGAATGCCACGCTGGTGGCGCTGACCGGCTGGGGAACCGAGCGCGACCGCGAGCGCACGCGGGCGGCCGGCTTCGACGCCCATCTCACCAAGCCGGCCGACCTGCCCAGCGTGGAACGGCTGCTGCGCGAGGTGGCACCGCCGCCGGGCTCTACCTAGACGCGCAGGGGCAATGTTGATCAGCCGCTGGCGGCCGCCGGCGCCGCCAGGCGCACGCTCCAGCCGCGCAGCCGCCAGCCGGCCCAGGCCGACAGCAGCGCGCCGAGCAGCAGCACCAGCCGGGTGTCGACCAGGGTCAGCACCGCGCCAGCCAGCGCCATCAGGATGTTGGCCAGGCAGAAGATGGTCGACAGCAGCCCCATCACCGCGCCCTGCCCGTAGCTGCCGAAGCGCTCGGCGCACCAGCCAGGCATGATGGCGTTGTAAAACGCATTCGGGATGCCAAACAGGATGATCGCCCCCATGCCAATCCAGAAGTTGCCGGCGGCGACCAGCGCCACCGCGCCGGCCACGCCGAACGCGTACCAGGCGGCGCGCCGCAGCGGCGCCACGCTGGCCGGGCCGCCGGCGAACACGAGCGAGGTAACGGTCATCAACGCGCACAGCCCGGCCGTGGTCCAGGCAATGCCGCGCGCGTCATAGCCGGCAACCTCCACCAGCCACAAGGGATAGAACTCGTAGAACGCCGTCACGCCGCAGGTATAGGCCAGCTGCACGATGAACAGCACGCGCATCTCCGGGTAACGCAGCAGGTCGAACGAATGCTGGTTGCGGGCAACGTGCCACCACGACGTCGTCGCCGTCGACGGCGCCTCGCGCGGCAGCACCGCCGCCACCAGCAGGGCCATCAGCGACAGCATGCCCACCGCCACCCAGAACGGCACCGTGATGCCCCAGCCGACAGTGACGCCGGCCATCAGCGGTCCTGCCAGCCAGCCCATGTAGAAGGCGCCGTTCAGCCATGAAAAGGCGCGGATGCGCAGATCGCCTTCGAGCTTGTCGGCCAGCAGCGCGCGCGCCACCGAGCCGTTGCCCTGGAACAGGCCGGTGCCGAAGCGCGCCACCAGGAACAGCGGATACGACTCGGCCAGCAGCGCCAGTGCGGCGAGCGCGTGGCCGGCGGCGCCGCCGAGGGCGGTGATGAGCAGCACCGGGCGGCGGCCGTAGCGGTCCGACAAGGGACCGAGCAAGGCCGAACCGAGCATCATGCCGAGTGGATTGATCGCCAGCGCAATACCCAGCAGCAGCTTGGGCGGCAGGGCGAGAAAGTTGTTCAGGTCGGTGGCAGTGCCGGCGGCAAACAGCGGCGCCAGGATCGGATATGGCAACGAGGCGCCGATGGTCGAGAACAATGCCAGCAGGCAGGCCGCGGCAATCAGGAGAACGGAAGTCATGCGGCGAATATACGGAAGGGCGCGCGTGGCGTATACGAAAGAATCGCGCTCGCCTGCCCGGCAGAACGTTCCGGCGACGCAAATTGCCGCGCAGCGAGCTGCTGCGGGCGGTTCGATGGCAAGAAAAAACCCCGGCGGCGCAGGCGGCCTGCCGGGGTCGTATGTCTACCGCCTAATCGAGCTTCCAGGCATAGTCGACCTTGGCCCAGGTCTGCGCCGGCGAGCCGTCCTTGGTGCCCGGCTTGAACTTGCAGGCGCTGATCGATTTCATCGCCGCCTTGTCGAGGTTCTTGAAGCCGCTGGTCTTGTCCAGTTTCGACTCCGTCACCGAACCGTCCGACGCCACCAGGAACGACATCGACACGGTGCCCTGCTCCTCGTTCATCAGCGACGCTTTTGGATACTCGGCCTTGCAGGTCTTCGGATCGAAGACCGCCGACACTTCAGCGGCCACTACAGCGACGGTCATACTGGACATCAGCACGGCAGCGAGGATACTCAGATAACGCGAATTTGTAGACATACCATTTCCCCAAAAAGTTGAAACGCTAAACGATTACAGCTTCCAGACGTAGTCGACCTTGGCCCAGGTCTGCGCCGGGGCGCCGTCCTTGGTACCCGGTTTGAATTTGCAGGCGCTCAGGCCCTTGACGGCGGCCTTGTCGAGGTTCTTGTGGCCGCTGGTCCTTTCGATCTTCGAATCGACCACGGTGCCGTCGGTCGACACCAGGAACGCCACTTGCACGTTGCCTTCTTCTTCGTTCATCAACGACGCTTTTGGATACTCGGCCTTGCAGGTCTTGGAGTCGAAGGTAGCGGCGACGTCTGCCGCGAAGGCGCTGCCAGCTGCTGCCGACAACAACATTGCTGCGATGAGACTGATTGAGCACTTGTTCATGATGCGATTTCCATTTCTTGTTAATAAATTCAAAAGGTGACGGTGTGACTTAAAACTCTTCCCATTCGTCGGCCGAGGCGGCGACGGCCTTCTTCGGCTTCGGTGCCGACGGCGCCGGCGAAGGAGCCGCTGACGGCGCCGGCTTTTTCAGCGCCGGACGGGTGCTGCGCAGTTGCGCCGGCCTGGCGGCGGCGGCCCTGACGGCGCTTGGCGCGGCCACAGCGGCCGGCTGCACCGCCTGATGCGTTTCCTCGCCTTCGACCAGCTTGAAGATGCTCACCACATGGGCCAGCTCGCTGGCCTGGTCCTGCAGGCTTTGCGCGGCGGCCGCGGCCTCTTCCACCAGTGCCGCGTTCTGCTGCGTCATGCTGTCCATCTCGATGATCGACAGATTGACCTGTTCGATGCCGGCGCTTTGCTCCTGGCTGGCGTTGGCGATCTCGCTCATGATGTCGGTGACGCGCTTGACGCTGGCGACCACTTCGTCCATCGTCACACCGGCCTGGCCGACCAGCTTGCTGCCGCGCTCGACCTTCTCGACCGAGTCGCCAATCAGGGTCTTGATTTCTTTTGCCGCTGCCGCGCTGCGCTGCGCCAGGTTGCGCACTTCCGACGCCACCACGGCAAAACCGCGGCCCTGTTCACCGGCACGCGCTGCCTCGACGGCCGCGTTCAGCGCCAGGATGTTGGTCTGGAAGGCGATGCCATCGATCACGCCGATGATGTCGACAATCTTGTTGGCCGATGCATTGATCGAACCCATCGTGTCGACCACTTGCGACACCACTTCGCCGCCTTTGCGGGCGACGTCCGACGCGGTCGCGGCCAGCAGGTTCGCTTCGCGTGCGTTGTCGGCGTTCTGCTTGACGGTCGAGGTCAGTACTTCCATCGCCGAGGCGGTCTTTTCCAGCGAGCTGGCTTGCATTTCGGTACGTGACGACAGGTCGATATTACCGGCTGCAATTTCACGCGATGCCGTGCCGATCGTTTCGGTGCCGACGCGCACCTGGCCGACGATGTTGACCAGGCTGTTACGCATTTCCTTCATCTCGACCAGCAGCGAACCCTTGTCCGAATCGGCGGTGTGAATGGCGATCGACAGGTCGCCGTGGGCGATGCTGCCGGCAATCTTGGCCGTGTAGTCCGGCTCGCCGCCAAGCTGCTTGAGCAAGCCGCGGGTAATCAGCACCGCTGCCAGGACGCCCATGCCGACTGCGAGCAGGCCCATCACCAGCATGAAGTTGCGCGCATTCTTGAACGCATCTTCGGCGTCGAGCTGCGACTGGGTATTGAGCTTGTCTTCCAGCGCGGCCAGCTGTTCCAGCGCTTCCATCCATTTTTTCTGCGCCGGACGGATTTCCTTGATCATCACGCGGGTCGCTTCTTCGGCCTTGCTGGCCAGCCACAGCTCGGACGCCTTGGCAATTGCCGGCATCGCTACCGCTTCGTGTTCCTTGACCTGGACCAGCAGCGCCTTTTCCTGCGGCGACGATTCAGCCGCGAACTTGTCGGTGAGCTTCTTTTCGATTTCGTCGTACTTGGCCGTCTGCGCCTTGATGCGGTTCATGTCCGTTTCCATCTCGTCCGGGCTCGACATCATGGTCAGGATGCGCAGCGAGTTGATGCGGTCGCTGACGTTGCCGCGCATGTCGATGACGAGGCGCGTGACGACGTTGTTGACGCCCACGACGTGGTCAAGACGGTCCTGGATCTGCGCCATGCGCACGATACCGATGACGGTGACGGCAACAAGGAAGAACAGGACCAGAGCGAATCCGAGGCCCAGGCGCGTTCCCACTTTCATGTTCGATAAATTCATTGCGTGGTCTTTTTATTAATAAAAACGATTAGTCGATTCGCCTGTGCCACCGGCATCCGTCATCCCATTGCCTTCGCGCCGATTGAACGCGGAGGGCAAGTATTGCTGTCAGGATAGAACAAAAATGACTGCGGATGCAAAATTATGAAGCCCAGAAGCAATTGTTTCGCTGGAACAACAGTTTAGGGATGAAAACTGCCGAAAATCGATGCCGAGCAGCAATTATAGAGCGTATATTTGCCTTGCAGCAAGAAAATTGCGGACTGTCTAGGAGTGTGTTGTTTCTATGCGGCAATTTAACGCGCAAATGTGGCGGGCTTGTCTATACCGCCTGCGAGAGACCAGCAGGGGTTTGACCCGCTTCCTTTGGATCAGACCCTGGATTTTCGGGCGTTAACTGATCCGGGGTCTGACCCCAGAAGAAAAATCGGGTCAGACCCCTGCTGCGGCGGCCCGCTGCTGGGACACCGCATGGTGCACGGCAACAACCAGCTAGGCCGCTTGTTGCATGCGCGCAGCCGCTTCCAACAGCAGGTGCGGGTCGGCGCTGGCCAGCTTCTTCGGATCCGACATCACCTGCCGGAAGCTGCGCGCCCCGGGCAAGCCGGCCATCAGCCCGAGCATGTGGCGGGTGATGCTGTTGAGCTTGAGCCCGCGCGCGGCGTGCGCATCGAGCTGCGCTTGTATATATGGAATCATCGCGGCCAGCACTTCCAGGCGCGTCTTCACTGCCGTATCGTCGCCGTAGAACCTGGCGTCATAGTCGGCCATCGCGTACGGGTTGTGATACGCCTCGCGCCCCAGCATCACGCCATCGACGTGCTCAAGGTGCAGCGCGACCTCGTCGCTGGTCTTGATGCCGCCGTTGATGATGATCTCCAAGTCGGGAAACTCGCGCTTGAGCGCGTACGCCACCTCGTACTTGAGCGGCGGGATCTCGCGGTTTTCCTTCGGCGACAAGCCTTTCAGGATGGCGTTGCGCGCGTGGACGATGAACGTGTTGCAGCCGGCATCGGCAATGGTGCCGACAAAGTCGCGCACAAAGCTGTAGTCATCGACCTTGTCGATGCCGATGCGGTGCTTGACCGTCACGTCGATCGACACAGCGTCGCGCATTGCCTTGACGCAGTCGGCCACCAGTTGCGGTTCTGCCATCAGGCAGGCGCCGAACGCGCCCTTCTGCACCCGCTCGGACGGGCAGCCGCAGTTCAGGTTGATCTCGTCGTAACCGTACTGCTCGCCCAGTTTCGCCGCAGTGGCGAGGTCGGTCGGGTCGCTGCCGCCCAGTTGCAGCGCAACCGGATGCTCTTCGTCATTGAAGCGCAGATGGCGCTCGACGTCGCCATACACCAGCGCCCCGGTCGTCACCATCTCGGTGTACAGCCAGGCGTGGCGGGTGATCTGGCGGTGGAACACGCGGCAGTGGCGGTCGGTCCAGTCCATCATCGGAGCGACCGAAATCCTTCGTCCTTTGCGAGCGCCCTGAATTTTCATGCTTTCCGGGACGGAAGCGGCGGTATTACTCATACTTAACTTTCATTTTATTCACGATTGCCAATATGTATGCAGAGCAATCATCCAACACGTGGCACATTTTACCGTTGATCGAATCGGGGCGTATAGGATGGCTCGACAAGCAACTCGTTTGCCGAGGTCGAGGTGCAACTGCTCGCAGATTCAGTGCGCGATTAAGCATCCTGAGAACAAAATACATTCTTTAAATGGGAAATAAAGCGGTCATAAATAGTTCCTATACTCCGGCGTGGACAACGGTCCTCTTTCCATCAGGAGTAATACATGAGCAAGAAAAGAACGACACTCGGCATGGGTTGCGCGATCGGCGCACTGTGCGCGCTGACAGCGCCCACGTTCGCCCAGGTAACATCGCAAGAGACGCCCCTTGCAGGCCAACCTGCCGACGCAGCCGATTCCCAGGTCGTGGTGGTCACCGGCTCGGCTCGTCCGCAACGGCGCTTCGACGTTTCCTATGCGGTGAACGCGCTGTCGCAAACGGACGTGCAAAAGCTTGCCCCCCAAAACATGGCGGACCTGCTGGGCAAATTGCCGGGTATCCAGGTCGAAGCGACCGGCGGCGAAGTGCAGAACGTGACGCGAGTGCGCGGCATTCCCACCGACGACGGCTACGCCTTGTTCCAGCAAGATGGCCTGCCACTGATGACGGAGATCAACGGCTATTTCTTCCGGGGCGACAGCATGAACCGCTACGACCTGATGACGAAGACGCTTGAAGTGGTGCGCGGCGGTCCCGCCCCGATCTACGCAAGCCAGGCCGCCGCCATCGTCAACAGCACGACGGTCGCTGGTACAAACAAAACCCGTGGCAAGGCCCAGGTGAGCATCGGCACCACGGGGCTCAAGCGCCTCGATGCCTACCAGGCCGGCCCGATCGACGATCGCACCTTTTATGCCATTGGCGGCTTCATTCGCCAGGATGACGGCCATCGCGACAACGGCTTTCCCAACGATCGCGGCGGGCAGATCCGGGCGAACATCAAGCACGTCACTGACGCGGGCACATGGAAGCTGAGCGCCAATCTCCTCAACGACCATAACGTCTTCTATCTGCCGATCCCTGTGGCCGATCCACGCAATCCCGCCGTTTCCCTCGATCCGTACATCGATTATTTCAAGGGTACGATGAACTCGCCATCGCTGCGCAACGTCCGCCAGAAAAGCCTCGATGGCGCCGGCGTGCTGCAGACCGACCAGCGCGACCTGGCCAATGGCCGCCATCTCAAGTTCGGCAATATCGGCCTGCAATACGAGGGCAATATGGGCGAGTGGCAGGTATCTGCCAAGGCCGGTCTCACCAAGGGCAAGCTCGACTTCGACGCCTTCTATTCGACGTCGAACCCGGCCGACCCGACGACCTTCGCAAACGGCTTCCTTGCCGCCTCCAGAGCCGCATTCGGCCCGGTCGAGCGCCTCGGCTATGCACTGTCGGGCACCAATGGCGCCCAGGCCTACAATCCCGCGTCCGCCTCCGGCCTCATCATGCAGGGACAGTTCCGGACCCTCACGTCGAAATTCTATTCGAACCAGGCGGACGTCAACTTCACGCGCAACTTCCAGACTGGCTTTGGCAACCACGACGTGAAAGCAGGCTTTTACGCCAGCACGTATGGCGCCACGAGCAGGTCGTTGTATAACGACATGCTGATCGAGGTTAACGGCCAGCCGCGCACGCTCGACCTCATCGCCTATTCGGCAACTGGCGCCGTGCTCGGTTCCGTCACCGACAAAGGCGTGCTGCGCTACACGACGACGCTCAATGAAGGCGACGTCGACGCCAGGATGGGCGCGCTGTACCTGAACGACACCTGGGAAGTCTCCGACCGCCTGCGCGTCGATGCGGGCCTGCGCACCGAGCGATATCATTACGACGGCTACGCCTTGCTGACGAACCAGGTGAACCTGGGCGACCCGGCGACGTTGGCCGATAATACGACGCGTGCCTTCACTGGCGAGCGCCAGGCGCACGTCATCAAGCCGAAAACCACCAACTGGACGGTGGGCGCGAACTACGATTTTTCCACCACGATCGGCGGCTACGTCCGCGTCTCCCACCTCGAAGTGCCGCCGACGATGCAGGTGGCGTCGTCGGTCTCGCCGCTCGTGCTGACGACGAAGGCCGACCAGTACGAAGTTGGCTTGAAGACGACGTTCGGCCGCTCCTACCTGTACATCACCGGCTTCTATGCGCAGTTCGATCCGTTGAACACTTCCTTCGTTGCGTTCAACCCGATTACCGGTCGCAATGACCAGACCGTGCCGTTCTTCGGCAAGGCCGTTATTCGCGGCGCCGAGATCGATGGCGCCTGGCACCTGACGAAACGCTTCGTCGTCAGCGCATCGCTGACGCTACAAGATCCCCAGTACCGGAACTTCGTGAGCGCGACGGGCGCCGATCCGTCGAAAGTGGTTGGCAACCAGATCGTGCGCGAACCGAAAGTGTTCGGCAATGTCCGTCCGAGCTACAGCTTTAACGTGGGCGACGACCTGGTCGACGTGTTCGGCAGCTATTCCCACACCGGCAAGCGCTACGTCGATTTGTTCAATACTACCGCCCTGCCTTCGTATCACTCCATCGGCGCAGGCGTCACGGTGACCCGTGGCGACTGGCAGCTTCAGCTCACGGGCGACAACCTGACGAACGCGAAAGGCCTCACCGAGGGCAACCCACGTACCGACACGCTATCGGGCCAGGGCAACAACGCGGCAATCTATGGCCGTCCAGTATTCGGGCGCAGCGCACGCCTGGTCGTGAGCAGGGCATGGTAACGAATCTTAAAACCCACACTTCAACCATGAGAAAACATTTCATACTCGCCGTGGCGCTGGCCATCGCACTTCCTTCCCATGCTGCCCCGGTTCAGGACCAGCATTGGGCGTTGATGGCGGCGCGCATGTTCCCGGCGGTGGCCAGCCTACAAGCCGGCCGCCAGCCGGAGCGCCTCGCCGCTGTGCTCGATAGCAGGAAAAAGCGTATCGATGCATGCCAGCAGGCGTCCAAATGCCTGTTCTTGGCTGCCACCTGGACCGATGAAGAAATGGATGCGGTGGCGAACGCCGTGGCCGCCGTCCCGGCATCGCCCGGGAAGCGCTCGCCAATCGCCGATGACGGGGTCAAGGCCCAGGTCGCGCGCGAACTGCGGGGCCTGAACGCCGTCCTGCAAATCTATGGTTTCGGTAACGAAGCGCGTTACCCGATGATTGACGGCCCGTTCGAAAAGCCCGGCAGCGAGGCTTTCAAAGCGTTGGTGGCGGACGCCATCTGGCTGGCCGATGCCGGAAAAAACGATCCGGGAATAAGCCTCGATCCCAGCATTTCGCTGGCAATCGCGCTCATCGACGCCAACGAACGGCCTGACGCAGTGCTGTTCGAGCCGCTCGACAAGGGTCTTAACGCGGCGCCGTATGCGCGGGCGCGCAGCATCGACTGGAAGCGCTACCGCTACACGGCAATCATCGTTCCAGGCGTCGGACCGGAGAATCCGGCGATTGCGATGAGTGCACGAGGCAAGCTGCACCTGAAGCTGGCGGCAAGCCGCTTCGCCGACGGCACCGCGGCGTTCATCATCGTCAGCGGCGCCGCTGTGCATCCGAAAGAATCGCGTTTCGTCGAGGCCGTCGAAATGCGCAAGGTGCTCATCGAGCGCTTCCACGTTCCGGCGGACCGCATCGTCATCGAGCCGTACGCCCGCCATACGACGACGAACCTGCGCAACGTGACGCGCCAGCTCGTTGCCATGGGAGCGCCGATCGAGCAGCCGACGCTGATCGTTGCCAACGTCAGCCAGAGCCGTTACATCGAAAGCCCGGAGTTCGCCGCCCGCAACCCGGCCGAGCTCGGTTACCAGCCCGGTACCGTCGGTCCCCGCATATCGCCTTACGAGTTGGAGTTCCGGCCGTCGCTGCGTTCGCTGCGCGTCGACCCATGGGATCCGCTCGATCCCTAGTCCGCTATCACCGGCCGGTTGCATCGCTTCCGGCCGAATCGGCATAGGGGAACGGCCCAGATGGGCCGAAGCGGGGCGTCCCCAGGTAAGGGCCGCACTCCTTCATCACACAACCGCTGCATCTACGCCATCTCTCCTTGACCACAAGAGCTTCGCGGATATCTGCCCGCTCACCCTGATCGACAGCGCCTTCTATGCAGTTCTTGTCCATCGGCTCATGATTTATGCTCCACGCTTCCTTCCCACGGTCGGTTACCCTTCCGCAGTTGCGCTTCACTTCGCTCACTGTGGTCAGCTCGCGGCGGGACTTGCACCCACAGGAGTGCGCCCATGCTGGGCGCACAGATAAAAAAATAGCCCACTTTGCGTGGGCTATTTTTATGTGCACCCAGCATCGACACACTCCCGTGCGGCAAAGCTGGGCACATGAAAAAGGGCGCCGAAGCGCCCTTGTTAATTACGCGTCGCGACCGGCGCGTTTGCGCTCGTTCTCTTTCAAGTAACGCTTGCGCAGGCGGATCGACTTCGGCGTGATTTCGACCAGCTCGTCGTCGGCGATGAATTCGACCGCGTACTCGAGCGACATCTGCACTGGCGGCACCAGGCGCACCGCTTCGTCGGTACCGGACGAACGCACGTTGGTCAGCTGCTTGCCCTTGATCGGGTTGACGACCAGGTCATTGTCGCGCGAGTGGATGCCGATGATCATGCCTTCGTAGACCGGATCGTTGTGGACCACGAACATGCGGCCGCGCTCCTGCAGTTTCCAGATCGCGTAGGCAACGGCGGCGCCGTCGTCTTGCGAAATCAGCACGCCGTTACGGCGGCCGGCCATTTCACCGCGGGTGTTGTCGACCGGTGCGTACTCGTCGAACACGTGGCTCATCAAGCCGGTACCGCGCGTCAGGGTCATGAATTCGCCCTGGAAGCCGATCAGGCCGCGCGCAGGAATCTTGTACTCGAGGCGAACGCGGCCCTTGCTGTCCGATTCCATGTTCTGCAGGTCGCCGCGGCGACGGCCCAGTTCTTCCATCACGCCGCCCTGGTTGGCTTCTTCGACGTCCACCGACAGTTGCTCGAACGGCTCGTGGCGCACGCCATCGACCATCTTGAAGACCACGCGCGGACGCGATACGGCCAGCTCGAAGCCTTCGCGGCGCATCGTTTCGATCAGGATCGTCAGGTGCAGCTCGCCGCGGCCGGACACTTCGAAAATGGTGTCGTCGTCGGTCGGCGCAACGCGCAGAGCAACGTTGGCTTTCAGTTCGCGGTCGAGGCGGTCGCGCAGCTGGCGGCTGGTGACGAACTTGCCTTCGCGGCCGGCCAGTGGCGAGTTGTTGACCATGAAGTTCATCGTCAGGGTTGGCTCGTCGACGGTCAGCATCGGCAGCGCTTCCGGGGTGTCCGGCTGGCAGATGGTCGAACCGATGCCGATTTCGTCGATACCGTTGATCAGCACGATGTCGCCGGCGACAGCTTCGTCGACCAGCACGCGCTCGAGGCCCTTGAAGTTCAGCACCTGGTTGATGCGGCCCTTGAACGGGGTCGAATCAGGACCGTTCATGACGATGACGTCCTGGCCGGACTTGATGCGACCGCGCGAGATGCGGCCAATGCCGATCTTGCCGACGTACGACGAGTAGTCGAGCGACGTGATTTGCATCTGCAGCGGACCGTCCGGATTGTCGTCGCGCACTGGCACGTGCTTGAGGATCGCTTCGAACAGCGGCGTCATGTCGCCTTCGCGCACTTCCGAGTCGAGGCTGGCATAGCCGTTCAGTGCCGAGGCGAACACGACCGGGAAGTCGAGCTGCTCGTCGGTGGCGCCGAGCTTGTCGAACAGTTCGAACGTGGCGTTGATCGCCCAGTCAGGACGGGCGCCCGGACGGTCGATCTTGTTGATGACGACGATCGGCTTCAGGCCCAGCGCCAGCGCCTTGCGCGTGACGAAACGGGTCTGTGGCATCGGGCCTTCCTGGGCATCGACCAGCAGCAGCACCGAGTCAACCATCGACAGCACGCGCTCGACTTCGCCGCCGAAGTCGGCGTGGCCTGGGGTGTCGACGATATTGATGTGGGTACCTTCGTACTCAACAGCGCAGTTCTTCGACAGAATGGTGATGCCGCGTTCTTTTTCGAGGTCGTTCGAGTCCATCACGCGGGTCTCGACCTGCTGGTTGTCACGGAAAGTACCGGATTGGCGCAGCAGCTTGTCCACCAGCGTGGTTTTGCCGTGGTCAACGTGGGCGATAATGGCGATGTTACGAATTGCGCGTTTTTGAGTAGACATGGTCGTAATGAACTGAGAAGGTACGTACTGAGGTACGAGGTGTACGAAGGTGTACGGTGTTTCTGATTTCTGGAACCGACTAGTATAGCACGCTTATGCGCGCTATCAGAGGCTGAGGCGGGAAATTGCGAGGGTTTTCAAGAACTTGCTGAACTATTAGCCGCGCGGCGTGGAGCGCGACACGGCGTGAAGCGCACTGCGCTTGCGCGCGCGCCGGCGTGCCTTAGCGTGGGTCGGTCTTGTATTTTTTCGCGAGATGGCGCATCGCGTCCGTAAAACTGGCGCGCGCGCGTGTCAGTTCTTCGCTGGATGACACGCGATTGTTAATCGCGTTCGCCTCGGCCAGGTGATTCTTGGCGGCCAGCGCCATTTCACGGGCGGCGGGGGAGGAATAAAACGCCACCGCCGCGCGCAGATCGGCCAACGACATGGTCGCGTAAGCTTTTGCGTGCAGCCCTTCGAGGTTGCTGAACAAGCTCGATGTGCACACGACTGAATAGAAATCGCGGTAAATCGCTTCCACTTCTGGCCAATACGCTGACTGGGGCGAGATGCCGTTGAAATTGGCGGGATTACGCACGTACAAGGCAACGATTGCTTTGGAGGAATCGGCGGAAACTTTGGTGCACTGGTTCTCCTCCAGATTGCGTTCTTTCACCTCCGTCAGCTCCACGAGACGGCGCGCCAGCGCGCCGCGTTCATCCGTATCGTCGGCGGACACGGCGGTGCAGTACATGATCAGCAGCAGGACGACAAGATGGCGCATTCGAACTCCAGGAAGTGGTTGCAAAATCAACAATTCAGCGATCGTACACACGAACCGCTGCGCGTTCAAGCGGCCCGCATGCGTTTCATGAGCATCGTCCTGCCGAATCGATCAAAGCAGGAGAACGGCGCTGGCACGCCGGGAGGACGTCGACGTTGCAGACGGCGGCACGGCCGTCGGGAATTCGGCGACCGTGCCAAGGCACCCTACTTCGGATCGTCTTCGTATTGGGTCTTGAGCCTCAGCATCTCCTGTTGGAAGACATCGAGCGCGTCGTCGCCATCATCGCTGCTCCGCTTTGCCAGCGCGTTTTCAAGCCCGGCGCGGGCGCGCTGGGTGGCGGCGATGAACGCGCGTCCGCTGGGCGTAGCCTGGAACGCGATCACGTCGCGCAGCTCGGCGGTCGACATTGCTTCGGCGTAGCTGCGGGCGAGAATCGCGGCCGGCGAATCGCCACCGCAGCGGTCGCCGCGATAGGCATGCCAGGCACGCACCACTTCGGGCCAATAAGCCGATTGCGGCGAAATGCCGTGGAAGTCGCCCGGCCGCGTACGGTAGGCTGCCGCCAAGTCGGCACGGATGGTCTCGGACGCGGCTGCGCATGATGCGTCCGGCTGCGCCTCGCCGGCGTTCTTCTGTCCCAGCGCCGCCAGTTGCCTGGCCAGCACCATGCGTTCGTCGGGATGTTCTGGCGGATCCGTGCGCTCCTCGGACAATTCCGTCTGCTCGGGGACTTGCTTGACCTGCGCCGCAACGTAGGGGCTCTGATCGGGCACTTCATCGGTTTGGACCGTGCGCACGCGGCGCTCGTCAGTCTGCGCGGCGGCGGCACAGGAAAAAAGGAAAAGGACAACGGCAAGCGAGCGACGCATACGACCTCCGATCCAGGATTGCACGACAGTGAAGTCAAATCGTACAATCCGGTCGGCCGCCACGATTGATCTAATCAGGCTTGAACGCTATTAGTCGTTCCGGTGCGAGGATGGAGAACTCCTGCAGGTTGGCGGTGCCGAGCAGCGCGTCGCCGTGATACACGCGCACCCTGCCCTGCTGCTGCGGCACGGCGATGTCTTCCTTGCCGAGCGCGAGACGCTGGCCGTTGAGGAAGCGCTTGGCCAGCTCGTCGGTGAGCTGAACCGCCGGAAATGACGACAGCAGCGCGTCGACCGGTGCCAGCATCGACAGCGGCGCCGCATTGGCCTGCAGCGTTTCGAGCGTGACCATGCCCTCGACCGTCAGCGCGCCGACCTGGATGCGGCGCAGCGCGTTGAGGTGGGCGCCGCATCCGAGCGCGTTGCCGATGTCTTCGCCGAGCACGCGGATGTAGGTGCCCTTGCTGCAGGTAACCAGCAGCTTCAGGAACGGCGCCTCGTAGGCGACGAACTCGAGTGTGTGAATGGTGACCGGGCGCGCCTCGCGCTCGAGCGTGATGCCTTCGCGCGCATATTCGTAATACGCCTTGCCGTCGCGCTTGAGCGCCGAATACATCGGCGGCACCTGCATGATCGGCCCACGAAACTGCGCCAGCACGGCCTCGATATCTTCGCGCGTCACGTTCACGTCGCGCGTGGCGATCGCTTCGCCCTCGGTGTCGCCGGTATTCGTGCTGATGCCAAGGTGAACGGTGGTCTCGTAGGTCTTGTCCGCTTCCAGCAAGTCTTGCGAGAACTTGGTCGCCTCGCCGAAGCACAGCGGCAGCAGGCCGGTGGCGAACGGGTCGAGCGTGCCGGTGTGGCCGGCCTTCTTGGCGTTGAGCACGCGCTTGGCCTTGATCAGCGCGTCGTTCGACGACAGGCCGACCGGCTTGTCGAGCAGCAGCACGCCGTCGACCAGGTCGCGCACGCGCTTAACATGAGGCTGCTTCATCAACGTTCTTGCGGCGCGTCCGGATCGGCCGGCACGGGATCGGGCTCGGCATCGGCGGCGCGGGTGGCGTTGGCCTGGTCGATCAAGAGCGACATTTCCATGCCGCGCGAGGTCGACGTGTCGTGCACGAAATGCAGCGCCGGCAAAGTGTGGATGTGCAGCAGCTTGCCCAGCTGGTTGCGGATGAAACCGGACGCGGCCTGCAAGCCGTCGTTGGTGTTCTTGATCGCTTCCTTCTTGTCGTTGAGCATGGTGTAGAACACCTTGGCATGCGCGTAGTCGGGCGTGATCTGCACTTCGGTGATGGTGACCATGCCGATGCGCGGATCTTTCAAGCCGGAGGCAAGGATTTCGGCCAGGTCGCGCTGGATCTGGTCGGCCACGCGCAAGCCGCGGGCGGGGATGTTTTTGCTGTGTTTAGCCATGATGAATAGTACTTCTTATAAAAAACGCAGGGCGCCAATCAGCGTGTGCCGATTGACGCCCTGCGGTGCTGCGTAACAGCTGAATTACAGCGTCCGGGCGATTTCCTGAACTTCGAACACTTCCAGGGTGTCGCCAACCTGGATGTCGTTGTAGTTCTTCAGCGACAGGCCGCACTCGAGGCCGGCGCGTACATCCTTGGCATCGTCCTTGAAGCGCTTGAGCGAATCGATCTCGCCGGTCCACAGCACGATGTTGTTGCGCAGCAGGCGTACCGACGAGGTCCGCTTGACCACGCCATCGGTGACCAGGCAACCGGCAACGGCGCCGACCTTCGATACCAGGATGACCTGGCGAATCTCGACCTGGCCGATGATGGTCTCGCGCTTTTCAGGAGCGAGCATGCCTGACAGAGCGGCACGGACTTCATCGATCGCATCGTAGATGATGTTGTAGTAGCGAATGTCCACGCCGTTCGACTCGGCCAGCTTGCGCGCCTGGGCATCGGCCCGGGTGTTAAAGCCGATGATGACCGCTTTCGAGGCCACTGCCAGGTTGACGTCCGACTCGGTGATGCCACCGACCGCGGCGTGCACGACTTGAACGCGCACTTCGTTGGTCGACAGCTTCTGCAGCGAGCTGACGAGCGCTTCCTGCGAACCTTGCACGTCGGTCTTGATGATGACCGGCAGGTTCTTGACCTCGCCTTCGCCCATGTTGTCGAACATGTTCTCCAGCTTGGCCGCCTGCTGCTTGGCCAGCTTGACGTCGCGGAACTTACCTTGACGGAACAGACCAATTTCACGCGCCTTGCGCTCGTCGGCCATGACCATGACTTCTTCGCCGGCAACCGGCACTTCGGTCAGGCCCTGGATCTCGACCGGAATCGATGGACCGGCTTCGGTGATCGGCTTGCCGTTTTCGTCGAGCATCGCGCGAACGCGTCCGAACGACGAGCCAGCCAGAATCACGTCGCCGCGGCGCAGCGTACCGGACTGGACGAGGATGGTCGCAACCGGGCCCTTGCCCTTGTCGAGACGACCTTCGACCACCAGGCCGCGCGCCGGCGCATCGACCGGCGCCTTCAGTTCCAGGATCTCGGCTTGCAGCAGCACTTGCTCGAGCAGGTCGTCGATACCCTGGCCGGTCTTGGCCGACACTGGCACGAATGGCGACTCGCCACCGTATTCTTCCGGCAGCACTTGCTCGGCGACCAGTTCCTGCGTCACGCGGTCAAGGTTGCCACCCGGCTTGTCGATCTTGTTGATCGCCACCACCAGCGGCACGCCGGCAGCTTTCGCGTGGGCGATCGCTTCCTTCGTCTGCGGCATCACGCCGTCGTCCGCCGCCACCACCAGGATGACGATGTCGGTCGCTTTCGCGCCGCGGGCACGCATGGCCGTAAATGCTTCGTGGCCTGGCGTGTCGAGGAAGGTGATCATGCCGCGCGGCGTTTCGACGTGGTAAGCGCCGATGTGCTGCGTAATGCCGCCCGCTTCGCCCGATGCAACCTTGGCGCGGCGGATGTAGTCGAGCAGCGACGTCTTGCCGTGGTCGACGTGACCCATGACGGTCACGACCGGTGCGCGCGGCATCGACTCGAAGTGGGTGTGTTCACCCTGGTCGGCCAGCAGCGCTTCCGGATCGTCCTCGGCGGCGGCAAATGCCTTGTGGCCCATTTCCTCGACGAGAATCATCGCCGTTTCCTGGTCCAGCACCTGGTTGATGGTGCACATCTGGCCCAGCTTCATCAACTGCTTGATCACTTCGGATGCCTTGACGGACATCTTGTGCGCCAGTTCGGCGACCGTGATCGTCTCAGGAACGTGAACGTCCTTGATGACCGCTTCGGTCGGCGCCTGGAAATTGGTTTCGCGGTCTTCGTTGTGCGAAGGACGGCGGCCCTTGGCGCCACCGCGCCAGCCATCGCGTCCGCCGCTACCGACGTTGCCGCGTGGCTTGATCGAACCTGGTGCGCCGCGTTTCTTGGCGTCGTCCGACCAGGTCGACGACACATTGGCCGACTTGATCGACTTCTTGTCGGCGGTAACCGGCTTCTTGTCGGCAGCTTTCTCGCCTGGCTTCTTGTCGGCCGGCTTGTGCAGCGTGCCTTCAGGAACCTTCGGCTTCAGCGCGGCGACCGGCGGCGCGACCGGCTCGGGAGCCTTGATCGCGCGGCGCGGCGCATTCATCATCGCCTTGATCTGGGCCACTTCGTCGGCGACGGCCTTGCGGGCCTTGTCGTTCGCTTCGGCGCGGTCAGCAACTTCCTTGGCGGCAGCGGCAGCCTTGGTCTTCGCTTCGGCGGCGGCAGCCTTCTTCGCTTCGTCGTCGGCGGCGGCAACGCCGGCGCTCGCAGCTTGCGCCGCGCTGCGCTTGGCTTCCTCGGCCGCTTCCTTCTTGGCGTCGGTCTCGGCCTGCTTGGCCTGGGCTTCTTTTTCAGCGTCGAGCTTGGCGAGGCGATCCTGCTTTTCGCGCAGGTCCGCTTCCTGGCGTGCGATCAGCTCAGCCTGGCGGCGGGCGTCGTCTTCACGGCGCGCCACTTCGGCGGCATCGATCACCGGCGCTACTGGAGCGGCCTCGACTACTGGCGGCGCGACCGGTTCGTCGCGCTGCACGAAGGTGCGCACTTTCTTGACAGCTACCTGGATCGTGCGTGACTTGCCCGAAGCGTCCGCCTGTTTGATCTCGGTGGTTTCTTTGCGCGTCAGCGTGATCTTCTTCTTTTCGGTGTCGCCCGCCGCGCCGTGGGTACGGCGCAGGTGGGACAACAACTTATCCTTATCATCTTTCGACAATGGATCTGACGTCGAACTTTTTTCGACGCCGGCAGAACGCAGCTGCGTCAGCAGCAAATCTGCAGGCATCTTCAGTTCGGTGGCAAATTGGGCTACGTTGTTACTCGCCATTCAGTCCTCTTTTCTATGTGTCGCGGAGATGATAAAGATACTCAAATTAAGCCTTGGCCACTTCTGCCAGGCTCCAGGCTTTCGCCTGCAATGCCTTGGCGCGGTCATCGTATTTTGAGTCGACCAGCTTCATCTCATCGTCGGTCACATCATTAAATTCATTTTTGATCAGGTCGCGCGCGCGCTCGGACGGCAACGCCAGGATGGCGCCAAATTCGTCGTACGCAAGGGCGGCAAAAGCGTCGAGGTTCTTGATGCCTGCCAGGCCCAGCTTGCCGGCCGTGGTGCGGTCCATGCCTTCCATGTTCACCAGCTGCTCTTCCATGCCTTCGAGGCCTTCTTCCGACGCGATCGCTTCGGTCACCAGGGCATCGCGGGCACGGGTGCGCAGCTCGTTGACGGTGTCTTCGTCGAACGATTC
Organism: Massilia eurypsychrophila; assembly: GCF_002760655.1. Taxonomy (GTDB): domain Bacteria; phylum Pseudomonadota; class Gammaproteobacteria; order Burkholderiales; family Burkholderiaceae_D; genus JAFCUW01. Next base: position 44,531 of record NZ_PDOC01000004.1, read on the forward strand.
GATGTCGAGCATTTCCGAGATCGGCACGTAGGCGATTTCTTCCAGCGAAGCGAAACCCTCTTCGACCAGGATGTCGGCCACTTCCTGGTCGACGTCGAGTTTTTCCATGAACAGCGCGCGCACCGCCGCAGTTTCCTGCGCCGACTTGTTTTCCGATTCCTCGGCCGTCATGATGTTGATCTTCCAGCCAGTCAGTTCGGCTGCCAGGCGCACGTTCTGGCCCGAGCGGCCGATCGCGATGGCCAGGTTCTCTTCATCGACGACGACATCCATCGCGTGCTTTTCTTCGTCGACCATGATCGACGACACGTTGGCCGGAGCGAGCGCGCCGATGACGAACTGGGCCGGATCATCCGACCACAGCACGATGTCGACACGTTCGCCACCGAGCTCGCCGGTGACGGCCTGCACGCGCGAACCGCGCATGCCGACGCAGGTACCGATCGGGTCGATCCGCTTGTCGGCGGTGTAGACGGCGATCTTGGCGCGCACGCCAGCGTCGCGGGCAGCCGATTTGATTTCCAGCAGGCCCTGCTCGATCTCAGGCACTTCGAGTTCGAACAGTTTCATGATGAAGTCAGGCGCGGTGCGCGACAGGATCACTTGCGGGCCGCGCATGTTGCGATCGATGCGCAGGATGAAGGCACGCACGCGATCGCCGATGCGCAGGTTCTCTTTCGGGATCATCTGGTCGCGCGGCAAGCGCGCTTCGATCTTGCCCGATTCGACGATCGCGTCGCCGCGTTCCATGCGCTTGATGGTGCCGGTAACCAAGGCGTCGCCGCGCTCGAGGAAGTCGACCAGGATCTGTTCGCGCTCGGCGTCACGCACGCGCTGCAGGACCACTTGCTTGGTGTCCTGGGCGAAGCGGCGGCCGAACTCGACCGACTCGATCGGCTCTTCGATGTATTCGTCGACTTCGATATCGGGGATCGTTTCGACCGCCTCGAAGTGGAGGATTTCCTGGTCCGGCAGCTGCAGGCCGGCGTCGTCTTGCACGACGTGCCAGCGACGGAAGGACTCGAACTCGCCCGACTCGCGGTCGATGGAGACGCGGATATCGACTTCGCCTTCATAGCGTTTCTTCGTGGCCTGAGCCAGGGCGAATTCGAGCGCGCCGAAGACGACATCCTTATCGACGTTTTTCTCGCGCGCCAGCGCATCTACCAACAACAATACTTCGCGACTCATGCTTTGCCCTTCTTAAAATCCACCTGCGGCACCAAGCGTGCCTTATCCAAGTCGGCGAGCGTAAACTCCAACAGCGCCGGACCATCCTTACTTTCAAATTCCAAACCGATTTTGTCGCCTTGCGGCGCCTGCAGAACCCCGGTGTAGGTCTTGCGGTTGGCACTGCCGGCAAACGCGGTGCGCAGCTTGACGGTGCACTCCTCGCCGGCGAAGCGCTCGAAGTCGGCCATCGTGCGCACCGGGCGGTCCAGCCCCGGCGACGAGATCTCGAGGCGCTCGTAAGCGACGTTCTCGACCGTCAGCACGTGCGACAACTGATGGCTGACGGTGGCGCAATCCTCGACCGTGATCAGGCCTTTCTCGGCCGCGTCCTCTGCAGTGAAGTCGATGTATACGCGCAAAATCCCGCGCTCGCCCCGCTCCACATCCACGAGGTCGTAGCCCAGGCCAGCTACTGTCTTGGCGATCAAATCAAACTGCTGCAATCGGTCTCTCCAGATCCCAGGTCCGCGCACGGACCGCTAAAACGATTTACCAAAAAAAAAATGGGCATCTGCCCATCTTCTTATATTCCTGCCAGATGAAAGCACTTGCATCAGACTGAGCTGAGCGGCGAAGAACTTTTATTAGGCTATAGATTATAACGCTTTTCACTTCGCCCCGCAATCGCTCGCGGATCAAATGAACATTCAAACAACACTGTCCGCAGGGGTCAGACCCGGTGCTCAGCAAACAACGCAACCCGGCCAGACCCCTGAAAAGCCAAACCGGGTCTGACTCTAGCCGCGGCGGCCGCGCCGCGGCAGGCCATGGTCGGCGCCGCGCGGACCTTGCGGGCCCTGCGGACGGCGTGCCGAACCGGCGTTGCCGAAGCCAAAGGTCGTTTGCAGCGGATCCGGCTGGCGAGCACCTTTCGGACCGCCGGCACCACCGCCGCCGCCTGCCGACTGGCCCGGACGCCCGCCCGGACGACCCTGTCCCTGCGGCCGGCCACCCTGGCCACCACCTTCGGGACGGCCCTGGCCTTGCGGCCGGCCCTGGCCCTGGCCCTGGCCCTGCGGACGCCCTTGGCCGCCGCCGGCGGTCGGATGGCCGCCCGGCATGCCGCCGAAACCGGCACCGACCGGCGCTGCCTGGGGACGCCCGCCCGGGCGGCCACCGCGGCCACGGCCGTTCGGCGGACCGAAAGGATCGGCGTTGCGGTTGGCGTCGACACGGTCGATGCGGTTGCCGTCGTTGCGCGAGTCTTCGTCGAGCACGCGCGGGGTGGCCGGGCCACGGCCCTTGGCGCCGGAACTGCGCGCCTCGGGCGCGGCACGTTCACCCTTGTCGGCTTTCTTCTCGACGCCGAACGCGGTCAACAGCGCGCGCACGTCGTTTTCTTCCAGTTCTTCCCAACGGCCGCGCTTCAGGCCGCTTGGCAGGGTCATCGCGCCGTAACGGGTACGGATCAGGCGCGAGACGGTCAGGCCGATCGCCTCGAACATGCGGCGCACCTCGCGGTTGCGGCCTTCGCCGATGACCACGCGGTACCACTTGTTGATGCCTTCGCCGCCGCCATCGGCGATCTTGGTGAAGGAGGCCACGCCGTCGTCGAGCTCGACGCCGGCCAGCAGCTTCTGGCGCATGCCTTCTTCCAGCTCGCCGAGCGTACGCACGGCGTATTCACGGTCGATGTTGTAGCGCGGGTGCATCAGCCGGTTGGCCAGGTCGCCCGAGGTCGTAAAGATCAGCAAGCCTTCGGTGTTGAAGTCGAGGCGGCCGACGGCCAGCCACTTGCCGGCCTTCATGGTCGGCAGGCGGTCGAACACCGACGGCCGGCCTTCCGGGTCGTCATGGCTGACGATTTCGCCGGCCGGTTTGTGGTACACCAGCACGCGCGGCGGCTTGGTGCTGACCTTGCGGTGCACCAGCTTGCCGTTGATGCGTACCGCGTCCGACGGCAAGATGCGCTGGCCGATGTGGGCCGGCTCACCGTTGACCGAGACGCGGCCGGCGACGATCATGTCTTCCATGTCGCGGCGCGAACCGAGGCCCGCTTCGGCCAGCACCTTGTGCAATTTCGGCGCGTCGTCGTCGCTCGTCAGGTCGCGCTTGGCAGGCTTGGACGGCTGCGCACGGCCGCCGTCGTTGGCGTCGTAGGCGTCGGACGTCACGTACGAGAACGCCGCATCGGCGTCGTAGTTGCTGGTCTTCTTGTGGTGCTGCAGGCCGGGATTGCCCTTCTTGTTCTTTTTCTGGCGGATCTTGCCGTCGGAAATGCGCTCCGGGCGCGGACCGCGCGGCGGGCGCGCTTCGGCGCCTTCGACCGGCTCGGCGGTGGCGATCGCCTCGGCACTGTTGTCAGCTGGCGCAGGCGCCACGCGCGGTTCGCGCATCTGGCGCTCGGCGCGCATCTGGCGCGGGCCGCGCGGCGGACGCGGGCCACGCTCCTGGCGCGGCGCATCGGCGCTGTCGCCGCGCTCGGCCGGCTCGGTGATGGCGGCGGCGGATACTTCTGGCTTGGCAACCTGCACCTTGACGTTGCGCGGCTTGCGGGCAACGACGGGCATGTCCGCCTCGGCCGCGGCTGCGGCCGGCTGCGCCGCCGACGCGTCGCCGTCGGCCGGCGTCGCTTTCGGCGCGGCGGCCTTGCGGGCGCGCGGCGGCGCGATACCTGCCGCGGTGTCGGCCTCGATCTGGGCCTTGGTGCGGCGCTTCGGCTTGGCCGCTACGGCCTCGTCCTTGCCGGCCATGTCGGCGGCATCTGTCTCTGTTGGTTTAGTTGGATTCATCGTTCGTTCTTGGTTGTTGACCAGTCGCAGCGTCAACCGGATTCTCTGGCGCAGGGTCGTGTGTTGGGACTTCAACCGGAATTTCCACCGGTGAAGTGTCAGGGCCGGGCGTATCGTCACTGCCGCCTGCGCCGTCGGTGGCGGCCATCGGGGCCGCCGCTTTGTCAAAATTTTCCTGCAAGGCCGCTTCCAGCGCCTCCATCTCGAGGCCGCTGCCGCGCATGTCGGCCACTTCCTGCAGCGGCGGCAATTGCGACAAGGTCGCCAGGCCAAGGTCGTCGAGGAACTGCTTCGTCGTGCCCAGCAACGCCGGGCGGCCGATTACTTCGCGGTAACCCAGCACGTCGACCCAGCCGCGGTCTTCCAGCATCTTGATCGTCTGCGAGTTGACGGCCACGCCGCGAATCTCCTCGATGTCGCCACGCGTGACGGGCTGGCGGTAAGCAATGATCGCCAGCGTCTCGAGCGTGGCGCGCGAATACTTCGGCGGCTTTTCCGGACTCAGGCGATCGAGGTACTGCTTCATTTCGGGCCGGCTCTGGAAGCGCCAGCCGGTTGCCAGGCTGACGACCTCGATGCCGCGCCGATCCCAGTCGTGGCGCAATTCTTCGAGCATCAGCTTGATGGTGTCGGCGCCGACGCCGGCGCCCATCGGGCGGCCGTTGTCGTCGACATCGACGAACAGCTTTTTCATGCCGTGGATCGACAGCGGCTCGCGGGCGCACAGCAAGGCGGTTTCGAGGACTCTTTTAGCCTCATCAGTATTCATAACGATGTCGTCAGCGGATCTTGCAATGCCATGCAAAGAAAATATCAAACAAAAACCACTCAACGAACCGCGGCGACCGTCATCGAATGAGGCCGATTGGTACACAAAATTCGTTGAAACTGGAATCCGTTGCCGGGGCCGGAATGCGGCTGGCAGGATGGTACTGGTGGCGAGATCCGTACCCGGCCACACGGCTTTCCGCACACCTGGCGGGTCGCAAGCCGTTGATTTTCAAGCGGAACGCTTCGTCACGGGAGGCGCCGGGAGACCAGGCTCAGGGCGCGCGCCGCAGCAACGATCGACATCGTCTCTTCAAAACTGCGGCCATTGTACCTGATAAAACGGCGAATGTGACAATCGGCGCGCTAGCACGCGCCGGGCGTTGTTGCAAGCTTGTCGGCGAGAATTGCCGATACGCCGAGGAAAGCCGGGTACTCGGCAGTGATGACGAAGGTCGGCACTTGCGCAAGGTAGTTGACGAAGCGCCCCTTCTGCTCGAAGCGGGCACGAAACGACGAGCGTGCAAAACGCTCGCCCAGGCGCGGAACGATGCCGCCGCCTATATAGATGCCGCCCTGCGCGCCGAGCGTGATGGCGAGGTTGCCGGCAACGGTGCCGAGCATGCCGCAGAACGCCTCGATGACCTGGTCGCACAGCGCGCATTCGCCGGCCAGCGCGCGCCGCACGATCTCGGCCACGCCGAGCCGTTCGTCGGGCCGGCCGCCGTGGTGGGCCAGCGCCCGGTAGATCAGTTCGATGCCGACGCCCGACAGCAGCCGCTCAGCCGACACATGGTCGAACTCGGTCCAGGCGAAGCGCAGGATCGCCAGTTCGGCGTCGCTGGCGGGCGAAAACGTCACGTGGCCGCCCTCGCTGCGCAGCGCGCTCCAGCCGTCGCCGGCCGGAATCAGGCCGGAAACGCCGAGACCGGTGCCGGCGCCGAGCAAGCCGAGCGCGGCATGTGCGCGGGCGGCGCCGCCGCCGACCTGGCGCTTCTGCTGTGCGCCAAGGTGCGGCAAGGCGCAGGCCAGTGCGCTGAAGTCGTTGACGACGAGCAGCGTGTCGAAGCCGCATTCCTGCTGCAGGCCTGCGATCGAAAACTCCCAATGGTGGTTGGTCATGCGCACCAGGTCGCCGTCGACCGGATTGGCGATGGCGATCGCGGCGTGGCGGATCTGCCCGGCGCCGGCCAGTTCCGGCAACTGCAGGTAGGCGCGCAGGGCCGCGGCCAGGGTCGAGTAGCCGCCGCACGGCAATACGGCGATGCGCTCGATGCTGCCGGCGCCTGTTTCCAGCGCGAAGCGGGCGTTGGTGCCGCCGATATCGGCCAGCAGGCGCGGGCCGTCGGCATGGGCAATGGAGGTGGCGGATGGGGGCGGCGCGGCCTGAAGCTGAACGGTCATGGTCGAAAAGGAAAAAGTGACCACCAAGCTTAAGGACTTCTTGCCGCAGATGCAAGCAATCTTTGTAGTTTAGGTACAGCGATGGAAAGACAATAGCTTAACTCGCTCCGGCGTGGACCAACAATACGTAGTCAAGCTACGTGCCAGTCGCCTTGTGGTGCGCGTTCCAGGCATCGAGCCCGCCGTGCAGCGCCCGGGCCCGGTGAAAGCCGTTGGCGAGGAATTGCCGGGCGACCTGGGTGGCGGTGACGTCGTTGGGGCAGCTGCAATAGACGACGATGTGGCTGTCCTTGTCGAGCGCGGTCATCAGTTCGCCGGTTGTGCAGTCGAGGTAGTTCAACGAGCCCGGAATCGCCGCCTCGAGCTGTTGGGCGGTCAGGCTGCGGGCGTCGATGATGACCGGCGCCTGGCCGCCGTCGAGCAAGGAGTGCAATTCATGCATGTCGATGCGCTCGACCGGCTGCAGGCGCAGGAAGCGGCGCCGCTCGAGATACTTGTACAGCACGAACAGCACGAGCAGGCCGGCCAGCGTCGACAAGGCAGCGCCGCCCATCGTCTCGAGCGACGCCAGCAGCCGGTCGACGCTTTTGTGGAACCACATGCCGGCGCCGACGCCGACGCTGCTCCACAGCAGGCTGCCGGTAAAGCTGAACGCCAAAAACCGCGGCGTGCTGGTGCCCATCGCACCGGCCAGCGGCGGGCCGACCGCGTTAAATCCGGGGATGAACTTGGCCACGATCAATGACTTGATGCCGTAGCGGTGGAACTTGTCTTCGGTCTGGCTGACGCAGACATCGGGCGACAACGATATCTTGCACAGCAGCCGCAGCACGCGCTTGCCGTAGAAGCGCCCGGCGCGAAACCAGAAGAAGTCGCTGAGCATGCAGGCGGCGAGCGCGGCGGCAAGACAGGCGGGCCAGCTGATCTCGCCGCCGGCAGCGAGCGCGCCGGCCACGATCAGCAGCGGCATCGCGGGAATGGGCAGGCCGATCTGTTCGACCAGCACGACGGCGAAGACGATCAGCACGCCATATTGCTGGATCAGGAGGATAAGTTCGGACATCTCACCATGGTAACGGAATCTTTACATCAGCGTTCCAAACCGGGTCAGAGCCGGTTTTGGCATTCAGATGCCGCGCGGGATCGCACTGAGCAAGGTCTTGGTGTAGGCGTGCTGCGGGTTGCGGTAAAGCTCGTCGGAGTCGGCCAGTTCCACCACGCTGCCCTGGTGCATCACCATCACCTGGTCGGCCATGTACTTGACCACCGACAGGTCGTGCGAGATGAAAATGTAGCTCATGCCGAGTTCATCCTGCAAATCCTGCAGCAGGTTCAGCACCTGGGCCTGCACCGACACGTCCAGCGCCGACACCGATTCGTCGCACACCAGGATCTCCGGCTTCATCGTCAGGCAGCGCGCGATCGCGATGCGCTGGCGCTGCCCGCCGGAAAACTCGTGCGGGTAGCGGTGGAACGCCTGCGCCGGCAAGCCGACTTTTTCCAGCAGGGCCTGCGCCATCGCGATGCGCTCGTTGTCGCCGGCGCCGATCCGGTGGATCCGCATCGGCTCGAGCAGGATCTGGCCGACGGTAAAGCGCGGATTGAGCGAGGCGTACGGGTTCTGGAAAATGATCTGGATGCGCCGCTTGTACGGCATGTAGTCGCGCGCCGGCATCGAGATCAGGTCGCGCCCTTCGAACATGGCAGTGCCGGCGGTGGCCTGGTGCAGCCGCAGCAAGGTCAGGCCGACGGTGGTCTTGCCGGAGCCAGATTCGCCCACCACGCCGAGCGTCTTGCCGCGCGCCAAGGTGAACGAGACGTCCTTGACGGCCTTGAACTCGCGCTTGCCGAACAGGCCGTCGCGCGTATAAAAACTTTTCGACAGCTTGTCGACCACCAGCAGCGGCACGTCGCCAGGTGCGCTGCCGCGGCTGCGCTGCGGCAGGTCGGCCACGGCGGCGCCGGCGATGTAGTCGTCGATCACCGGCAGGCGCATCGGCCGCTCGTCGAGGTTCGGGCGGCAATGCAGCAGCGCTTTCGTGTAATCGTCGGCCGGCTGCTCGAAGATCTGGCCCACCGGGCCCTCCTCGCGCACTTCGCCGTGGCGCATCACGATGACGCGGTCGGCAATTTCGCCCACCAGGGCGAGGTCGTGGGTGATGAACAGCACCGACATCTGGCGCTTTTTTTGCAGGTCGGCGATGAGGCCCATGATCTGCTTCTGGATCGTGACGTCGAGCGCGGTGGTCGGCTCGTCGGCGATCAGCAGTTTGGGCTCGCAGGCAATCGCCATCGCGATCATCACGCGCTGCTGCTGGCCGCCCGACATCTGGCTCGGATAGGCGTCAATCTTGCGCTCGGGATCGGGGATGCCGACTTCGCCCAGCAGCGCCAGGGTGCGCGCCCTCGCCTGCCGGCGGTTCATGCCCATGTGCAGGCGCAGCACTTCGCCGATCTGGAAGCCCACCGTAAACACCGGGTTGAGCGAGGACATCGGCTCCTGGAAGATCATCGAGATGTCCTTGCCGCACATGTTGCGGCGCTCAGCGGGCGACATTGTCAGCAGGTCGCGGCCGTTGAACAGGATGCTGCTGGCTGGGTCGACGACGCTGTTTTCGCGCGCCAGCAAGCCCATCACTGCGAGCGAACTGACCGACTTGCCGCTGCCCGATTCGCCCACCAGCGCGACGGTGGCGTTGCGCGGCACGTCGAACGAGATGCCCTTGACGGCCTCGAAGCTGGTCTTCTTGTCGAGCCGGAACGAGACGCGCAGGTTGCGCACTTGCAGCAGCATGTTGTTATCTAGGGTCATGTGCCGCGCCTCATTTCAGTTTCGGGTCGAGCGCGTCGCGCAGCGCGTCGGTAAACAGCGAGAACGCCGTCACCAGCAGCGCCATCGCGGCCGCGGCGGCGGTCAGCTGCCACCACTTGCCGAGGATCAGTTCGTTTTGCGCCTCGTTCAGCATGCTGCCCCACGACACCACGCCGACCGGCACGCCGAAGCCGAGGAAGGACAGGATCACTTCGGCCTTGATGAAGCCGACCACCAGGATCGACAACTGCACCAGCGCGACGTGGCTGACATTGGGGAAGATGTGCGAGAACATCTTGCGCCAGGTCGAGGCGCCGATGGCGTCGGCCGCCATCACGTATTCGCGCGCCTTGTGCTTCATGTACTCGGCGCGGATCAGGCGGTACGGCCCGGTCCAGCCGGTCAGGCCCAGGATCAGCACGATGGTGGCGACGCCCTTTTGCTGCAGCACCGCGGCCACCGTCAGGATCATCAGGATCGACGGGATCGACGTGAAGATGCTGTAGAACCAGTTGAAGAAATCGTCGACCACGCCGCCGTAGTAGCCGGACACGGCGCCGAACATCGTGCCGAGCGCGACGGCCAGGGTGGCGGCGACCAGGCCGACGACGATCGACGTCTCGGCGCCCTTGATGGTTTTCTTGATGATGTCGTGGCCCCACTTGTCGGCGCCGAACGGCAGCGTTTCGCGGCGCGCGGTCTGGGCGCCGGCGGCGCCTTGTGTGACGGCGCGCAGTTCGGCCATCTCGGCGGCGAGCGGATCGGTGACGCCGTACATGTCGAGCGCGGCAGAACCGGACTGCGCGCGGATCGCCTTGATATCGGCTGCCAGCGGGTCGAACGGATTGTCGGGCACGGCGGCCTCTGGCGCGGCCGGCGACTTTTGCGCCAGGCCGCCGGCAGCGCCGGCAAAGTGCGGCGGCGCATAATTGACGCCGACTTCCTGTTCCCAGTCGGCCACGATCAGGCCGGTCGACGACAGCACCAGCATGGCCAGGAACGCCGCCACCACCGCCAGCGACACCATCGCGACCTTGTCGCCGCGCAGCCGGCGCCAGGCAAGCGCCCACAGGCCGGGCGAAGTTGGTTGATTGGTCATGTGTTGTTCGGCCATCAGGAAAGTTGAACGCGCGGATCGACGGCCTGGTACATCAGGTCGGTCAGCAGGTTGAAAAACATCGTGGCGGCGGCGACGTAGACGGTGATCGCCTTAATAACCGGAAAATCGCTGCGCTCGACTGCCAGGATCACTTCGCGGCCGATGCCCGGGATGCCGAAGAAGCGTTCGAGCAGGAAGGCGCCGATCAGCAGCGCCGGCAGGTTCGACATGACGTGGGTAATGATCGGAATCGACGCGTTGCGCAGCACGTGGACCCACATGATGCGGCGTTCGCCGAGGCCCTTGGCGCGCGCGGTGCGCACGTAGTCCTGGTTGGCCTCGTCGAGCACGAAGCTGCGGTACAGGCGCAGGGTCGGCGCGATCGACACTGCCAGGCCGATCAGGATCGGCAGCAGCGAATAGCGCAGCAGGTTTTCGCCGAAGCTCTCGCCCCAGCCCTGCACCGGGAACAGCCCCAGCTTGTAGGCGAAGCCGTACTGGAACACGATGATGTAGACCAGGATGGAAATCGACATGCCGACGGTGCAGGCGATCATCACGGCGCGGTCGGTCAGCGAGCCGCGCACGAAGGCGATCGCCAGCGCCAGGGCGATGCCGAAAAACGTTTCCAGGATCGTCAGCGGAATGAGCACCGTCAGCGACGGCCCCAGCCGGGTGGTGATGATGTTGGCGACCGATTCGCCGGTGGCCCACGAGTTGCCGAAGTCAAAGGTCAATATCTGCTTGACGAAGATCCACAGCTGCACGTAGTACGGCTGGTCGACGCCGAGCTGCTTGCGGATATTCGCGATCGCCTCCGCGTTCGACATCTTGCCCGCCAAAATATACGCCGGATCGCCGCCGACCCAGTTAAACAGCACGAACACGAGCACGACCACGCCGGCCATGGTGGGCAGCATCTGCCAGAGGCGGCGCAGGATATAGGCAAACACGATAGGTGCTCCAATACAATTTGGGGTCAGACCCCATTCTAATTTGGCAGAAACCCCAAACAACTAAATTAAATCGGGGTCAGACCCCAATGTAAATTGGCCAAACCCCAAAACAACTAAATTAAATTGGGGTCAGACCCGTTTTAAATTTTTTGTTGACCCGGCTTTCCGATGTTTTCTATCGAAGTGAAGTCGGTGGTGTACCACTGGCAACTCAACCGGGGTCAGACCCTTTTGAAGAAGGAACGGGTCTGGCCCCCAGGTCGATGTACTGCCACTCCTGCTTCATGATCGGGTGCTTCTTGTAGCCCAGCACATTTGGCTGGGCCAGCATGTTGCGGTAGCGCGCGTAGCCCATCCGCGAGGCGCCGGTCACTTCGATGCGCCGCGCCATCTTGTGGTACAGCGCGTCGCGCTCGGCGCCGGCCGGCATCTTCTGGGTCTGCGCGTACATCCGGTCAAATTCCGGGTCGGCGAAACAGCCGGCGTTGTTCTGGTGGATGTTGGGGCCGTAGTACAGCTGCATGAAATTGTCGCCGTCCGGATAGTCGGCGACCCACTGGTAGTTGCGGCTCTGCACCTTGCACAGCTGCTCGGCCTTGAGCAGGTCGCTGAAGATCATGCGGTCGTTTTCCATGCGGATGCCAAGCGACGTGTAGGTCTTGCGCCACACCTCGGCCTGCAGCACGCCGCTAGCCTCGTTGCGCGAGACGTAACGGATCACCAGCGGCTTGCCGTCCGGCAGCGTGCGCCAGCCGTCCTTGCCTTTCTTGTAGCCAAACCGGTCAAGCAGGCGATTGGCCAGCGCCGGATCGTATTGCAGCAGGCTCTTGTAAGCTGGATCATGCCCCACCACGCCCGGCGGGATCGGATAGTCGAGCCGCTCGGCCTGGCCGTTCCAGACGATGGCGATCTCTTCGTCGATGTTGTGGGCAATCGCGATGGCGCGCCGCAGCGCGATCTTTTCCTTTGACATGCCGCCGAGCAGCGGATCCTTCATGTTCCAGTAGTAATACGTCACTTCCGGATCCATCAGGCGCGACAGCTGCACGCCCTTGGCCGCCAGTTCCGGATGCAGCTTGCCGTCCTGCAGCGCTTTCGGCGCCAGCGGGCCGTCCAGCCAGAACAAATCGGTGCCGCCGCTCTGGAACGACAGCCAGCGCGACTGGTCTTCGACCATCACCGAAATTTCGACCCGGCCAATCTGCGGAATCGACTTGCCCTTCATCTGCGCGATGATGCGCTGGTCGTCGGGTGTGCCGTTGCCCTTGAAGTCCCAGGTCTCCGGCAGGTGATCGGTATTGCGCTCGAGGACGATGCGGTTGCCGCGCACCCACTGGCCCAGCTTGTAGTGGCCGGTGCCGACCGGGTTCGAGGAGACGTCGCCGCGCGCGTCGCCATAGGCGACGACGACTTCGCGCGCCACCGCCGACGTCGGCTCGTGCGCGAGAATCATGCCAAGGTTGAAATCGGTCTGGGTCAGGTGGATGCGCAAGGTGTACGGGTCGACCACTTCAAAGCCGTCGACCTTGGCGTCGTAGTCGAGGCGCCCGGTTTTCCTGGCGTCGGCGACGAGCTTGTCGAGGCCGACGACCTTGCCCTCGAACAGCCAGGCATGCGGCGACGCCAGTTTCGGGTCGAACAGGCGCTTCCACGAATAGACGAAGTCGGCGACGGTCAGTTCGCGGCGGCGGCCCTTGAACGCCGGGTCCGGCGTAAACAGGATGCCGCGCTTGAGGCGGATCGTATAAGTCTTGCCGTCGGCCGACACCTGCGGCAGCGCGGCGGCGGCCAGCGGCGCCAGCGTTGCCGGGCGCGCCAGGTAATCGTAGGTGTACAGCGTTTCGAACACCGCCTGCAGTACGTGGCCCGAATACAGGTCGCGCGCGACGGCCGGATCGAAGCCAGTCTCGGCCGCGGGGATGATGTAGCGCAGCGTCTTGAGCGGCTCAGCGGCGAGCGCCGGCGCCGCCGCTGCGCTGCCGCACAGCACGCCAAGGTACATCAACCAACGTACCACCGGTGATTTCATCGACTAATCCTTTGCCGCAGCAGAGTCCGAAAAAGGCGTAACGATAGCGCATATTTGCGCTGCTGGGCGGCAATTCGGCCGCGATAAGGACGCGATGGCGCACAAATCAGCCGCCAGCGGTTGAGCCAAGGGCACTCGAAACGCCGGGGTCACGAAACGCCGGGGTCAGGTCTGACAATCGGACAAAAATGTGGGGTCAGGTCTGACATTCGGACAAATAGCCGAGTTTAGTTACCAATCGCACACTGCTCGGTGATCGAATCCGCCGCATTGTTGATTGCGTGCATCTCACTGTCCGTCCCGGCAAGCGGAACGACCGAAATTGTCCGATTGTCAGACCTGACCCCGCGAAAATGTCCGAATGTCAGACCTGACCCCAGCGTTGTTTTTTGTGAAGTTGTAAGGCGCCGCCAAAAAAAAACCCGCGGGCATCACGCCCGCGGGTTTTTTTTCGTCTGCCTTTCCTTAGTCCTTGGTCAGCCGGCGCTGGCGCACCGCTTGCGCCAGGTCGTCGAGCACCTGCACGCTCTGCTCCCAGTCGATGCAGCCGTCGGTAACCGACTGGCCGTACAGCAGGTCCTTGCCCGACACCAGGTCCTGGCGCCCGCCGACCAGGTTCGACTCGACCATGACGCCGACGATGCGGTCGTCGCCGGCGGCGACCTGGCTGCCGATGTCGGCGCACACCGGCACCTGGTTCTCGGGCTTTTTCGAGCTGTTGGCGTGCGAGGCGTCGATCATCAGGCGCGCGGCCAGCCCCTGTGCGCCCATCTGGCGGCACGCTTCCTCGACGCTGGCGGCGTCATAGTTCGGCGCCTTGCCGCCGCGCAGGATGATGTGGCAATCCTCGTTGCCGTTGGTCGACACGATCGCCGAGTGGCCGCCCTTCGTCACCGACAGGAAATGGTGCGGCTGCGATGCGGCCTTGATCGCCTCGACGGCGATCTTGATGTTGCCGTCGGTGCCGTTCTTGAAGCCGACCGGACACGACAGCCCGGACGCGAGCTCGCGGTGCACCTGCGACTCGGTGGTGCGCGCGCCAATCGCGCCCCAGCTGATCAGGTCGGCGATGTACTGCGGACTGATCACGTCGAGAAACTCGGTGCCGGCCGGCAGGCCCAGCTCGTTAATGTCGCGCAGCAGTTCGCGCGCCATGCGCAGGCCGTCGTTGATGCGGAAACTGTTGTCCATGTAGGGGTCGTTGATCAGCCCTTTCCAGCCGACGGTGGTGCGCGGCTTTTCGAAATACACCCGCATGACAATCTCGAGGTCGCCGGCCAGACGCCGGCGCTGTTCGGCCAGGCGGCGCGCGTATTCCATCGCCGCCTTGGTGTCGTGGATCGAGCACGGGCCGATCACCACCATCAGGCGGTCGTCCTGGCCATGCAGGATGCGGTGCAGCGCCACGCGCCCGGCCGCCGCGGTCTGGCCGGCTGCCTCGCTGCAGGCAAACTCGCGGATCAGGTGCGAGGGCGGCGTCAGTTCCTTCATTTCGCGGATGCGTAGATCGTCGGTGCGGGGCATGCGGTTCTCCGGTTTTAAATGGTCAAGGCTGAAAATAAAAAAACCGCCATCGCTGGCGGTTTCTAGGATTTGCTGGATCTCGTTGTTGCTGCCACGTGAACCTGCCGCTACTCCACCGCCTTGGGGCTGGAATGGCTAAAGTAAAAAATGCAGGTAGACAAGGCGACTTGGTGCATGGCAAGAATCCGATTGGGTTGCAACGACTATAGCAACAACCGGCGCCGTTTGGCAAGCGCTTTGTCCCGCCGACTTTCCACACGGTTTTTGCGGCGAATGCGACGCACCGACTTGGCGAGGCAGTTGTGACAATCCCACACTTCGGGGCTCGGCCGTGACAGGTTTGATATACCTCAGTCGAATCGGCGCGTCGAATGCAAGACTCAGCCATTGACACCCCAGCCCGATCCGCGCGGTTGTGCTTGACGAAGAACAATTTTTCCTTCGGGATTAATTGAACTCGATCAAGGTTATTGCACCCCGACCTCGTCAGGGACGCGATCCGGGATGACATTGGCCTTCTACCTTGGAGTTCGACATGAAAGAAACTGTCTTGTCCCGATCAATGCGCGTTATTTTCGCCGGCGGCGCGGCCGGCTTTGGCTTGCTGGCGGCACTGCCGGCGCCGGCCCAGGACCTGGCCCAGCAGCCGGTGGCCCGGGTCGAAATCACCGGCTCGAACATCCGCCGCGCGCAAGCCGAAACCGCCTCCGCGGTGCAGACCCTGAACCGGGCCGACATCGAAAAATCGGGGCGTACCACCGTCGCCGAACTGCTGCAGACCTTGGCCGTCGACAACCAGGGCTCGGTGCCGACCAGCTTTGGCAATGGCTTCGCGCAGGGCGCTTCCGGCATTTCGCTGCGCGGCCTCGGCTCGGCCTCGACCCTGGTGCTGATCAACGGGCGCCGGGTCGCCCCGTACGGCCTGGCCGACGATGGCCAGAAGGTGTTTACCGACCTGAACATCATCCCGACCGAAGCGGTCGAACGGATCGAGATCCTGAAGGACGGCGCATCCGCCATTTACGGCTCGGATGCCATCGCCGGCGTCGTCAACGTCATCTTGCGGCGCGACTTCCAGGGCACCACGGTGCGCGCCAGCTACGGCAAGTCGAAGTACTGGGACGGGCGCGACGCGCGCGTGTCGATCACCCATGGCACCGGCAACCTCGACACCGATCGCTACAACGCGCTGTTCAGCTTCGAATTCGGCGGCCGGCGCGAAGTGTTCAACCGCGACCGCGACGACCGCGAACAGATCGGCCGCGGCGACCTGCGCGGATGGGGCTTCAGCGCACTCGAAGGCCTGGGCGGCACCGGCGCCATCACCACCAACAACGCCGCCGGCAGCGCCATCAACGGCAACGCGCGCAACCCGACCACGCTCGACTACTATAACCGCGGCAACCCGGCCGGCGTCGGCTTCACCCGTACCTTTCCGGCGGCCGCCTGCAGCAACTTTACCAGCCATCCGCAGGGCGACCCCGGCGGCGGCTGCCTGATCGACGCCGACCAGTCGTACGAACAGATCCAGCCACGGCAAAATTCCTACAACCTGTTTACCCGCGGCACGTTTCAGTTCACCCCGCAGATGCAGGGCTACGTCGAGGCAAACTACTACTGGACCGAGTCCGAATCGTCGGGCACGCCGTCGGGCATCAACGCTAACGTCGGCTACCCGGGCGGCCCGGTCAGCAACGCGGCCGTGGCGCTCGGCGCGGCCCATCCGGACAATCCCTATTTCGGCACCGCCGCACGGCTGCGCTACCTGGCCGCCGACGTCGGTCCACGCACCAGCTCGCTCAATTCGAAGTTCGGCCGCCTGGTGATGGGCGTCAAGGGCACGATGTACGACTGGGACATCGACGCCGCACTGCTGTTTTCCGGCAACAAGGTCTACAACAAGCGGCGCAACTACCTGCAGCGCGACATCGCCTTCGCCCTGCTCAATCCGACTCCGGCCAACGTCGCCGCGGCCGCCGCGCGCAGTCCGGCGTACGCCGCGCTGCCGCCTGGCACCGTGTGGCGCATCGCGGAAAACGCCGGCCTCAATTCGCCGGCCATGTACGCGGCGCTGTCGCCGGTCATCGGGAACGATGCGGAAACGCGCATCAGCCAGATCGACTTCCGCGGCACGCGCGAAATCGGCCAGCTGCCGGGCGGGCCGATCGGGGTGGCCGCCGGCGCCGAGTTCCGCCACGAGCGCACCGACCTGGCGCCGACCTCCGGCACCGAGATCGGCAACATCATCGGCCTGGGCTACTCGGCCTATTCGGGCCGGCGCGACGCGACGGCCTTGTATGCGGAGATACTGGCGCCGGTGATCAAGCAGGTCGAGGTATCGGGCGCGCTGCGCTACGACCACTTCTCCGACGTCGGCAATTCGTGGACGCCGAAAGTCGGCGTCAAGTGGAACCCGACGCGCCAGCTGGCACTGCGCAGCACCTTCGCCAAAGGCTTCCGCGCGCCGAGTTCGGCCGAAAACGGCGTCGGCGGCCTGGCGGCGTTTTCCACCGCTGCCGATCCGCTGCGCTGCTCGCTGGGCGTGGCGTCGGCCTGCGACGCCACCTCGATTGCGATCATCACGTCGCCGAATCCGGCGCTCAGCCCGGAGCGCTCGAAGAACTGGTCGGCCGGGGTGATCTGGGATCCGATTCCGCGCACCAGCATTTCGCTCGACTTCTGGCAGATCAAGCGCAAAAACGAGATCAACCAGCAGCAGACCGACGCGGCGATTGCGGCCGGCCAGGTGTCGCGCGATCCGACGACCGCCACCGGCATCCCGGGCGACCCGGGCGCCATCACGGCGGTGCTGGCGCGCTACGTCAACTCGGCCCAGACCAAGGTGCGCGGCATCGACCTCGACGCGCGCACGGCGTTCAACCTGGGCACCGGCCGCGGCACCTTGGCGATGGACGCGAAGTGGACGCACCTGTTCAAGTGGGTGCGTACCGAGCAGGATGGCAGCGAGCGCGACTTTGCCGGCACGCACGGCAACTGCGACGTCACCAACTGCATCGGCACGCCGGACGACCGCATCAATCTGGGCGCGACCTGGGAACTGGCGCCGGTGCGCGTGTCGGCCACCGTCAACTACCGCGCGCCGATCAAGAACACGCTGTTCAAGGACGATCCGGAAGGCTGCGCGATCCACTTCGCCAACGGCGAGGATGCACCCAACGGCTGTGAGATCGCGTCGTTTACGACGTTCGACGTGACGGCGCGCTGGAACCTGTCGTCCAGGACCGAGCTGTTCGGCACCATCCAGAACCTGTTCGACAAGGTGGCACCGCTCGATCCGCTGACGTACGGCGCGCAGTCGTACAACCCGCTCGACTACAGCGGCGCAATGGGACGGTTCTTCAGCGTGGGCCTGCGCCACAGGTTCTGACGGGCCGTGCGAATGCGGACAACAAACCCGGCAATGCCGGGCTTGTTGTCGGCAGCGCGGCCCCGGAGGCTATGGCGACGGTTGCCGCCGACTGTGCGCGAGCACCGCGTCAATCATCGCGTCCGGTTTGACCAGATCGTCCGCGATGACCAGGTCGGGAGTAAACAGCCGCGGCCGGCGCAGTCCTGAAGGTCGATCAAGCACGAACCGGGGACTGCTGACTACCAGCCCTGTCCGTGGCAACACAAACCGCAGGGTTCCGCCTGATTGGCGAGCGCGCACCGCACCGCCGGGTCCAACCACGGTGCCAAAGCCGAAATCCTGAACGGTGTTGGCAAACAATATCGCCGACGAATAGGTGGCATCGCCAGTCAGCACATACACGCGCCCGTCGAAATTGAGCGGCTCGGCAACGGCCGGCTCAACCCAGCCGGCAACCTCTCCGGCGACGATGTCGCCCGTGCGCTGCCCCGGCTCCGCGCGCCCTTCCAGCACGCGCTTGACATAGGTCGATGCCCAGCGAAAGCGCTTGGCCGCCACGTACCGCAGCACGCCGTCGATCCAGTAGTCGTCATTGCCGCCGCCGTTGAGCCGCACATCGATGATGAGCGTGTTCACACGCTCCTCCCTGATGCGGGCGAAGGCCTCTCGGGTGAACGCGACGAAGCGTTCTTTGTCGGGCCAGGCGAAAGACCCGAGCACCAGAACTGCAGCGTTGGGTGGGAGCAGGCGAGACTGGAACTGGCGCTCGAAGCTGGCGTCATCTTGCAGAACGACCGCTTCGCTGCGGGCCTGGGTCAGGCGCATCCCAGCGGCGGACCCGAGTTCTACCGTATAGCTTGCCGGTGCGCCGTACATTTTCCACAGCAAGAACCAGAACCGTTGTCCGAGCAGCCTTGCGCGAAACTGCAGCGTGTCGCCATGCACCCGTTCCATCAGTTCGGCGACCACGACTTTCGCATCGCGGCCATTGATGCGCGCGATACGCGAACCGGCGAGCAACGATTCCTGCCCGCCGAGCCAGGCGAGTATGCGCACGTTACCATCACTGTGGATTGATACTTCGAACGGGAAGAACCCGCCGCCCGATCGCAGGTGCGCCCGTGCTTCGCCACGCCAGTCGGCATAGCCGATCATGACATGGGCGTCGGCGAATGCCGGATTGAGGCGCGCCATCACCGACCACGCTTCGTCGCGCGTGAGATTGCTGGAAAGATCGTTGGAAATCGACCCTGTCGCCGCGTCCAGATCAAGTTCGAGCGCAGGATGCGTGCGTTCGATGAATGCCCGCGCCGCACGCAAGTCACCGCGCACATCATCGGGCGTGATCAGTATGCTGTCCGTAGCATGGCTTGCGGCGCAAAAGAAGATTAACAGCCCAATGGCGAAAAGTCGCATCGCGCCTCCGTTGAAAAATTAATGCCACATTTCAACATAGAAGCCCCTTCCGACACAAGCATTACGTTGAAAAAATTTGGTATCATTTCAACAGAACATTCACAGGCAGACTCCATGGACGCAAAAACGCGCGGCGAAATATCGGCGCCAGAAGACATCGCACTGCTTGCCTCGGGCGTGCGGCAGGAGCTGGTCGATACCTTGGCCGCAATGGGTGGTGAGGCCAGCGTTGGCGAGCTCGCCAATGAATTGGGCCGGCCGATGGACGGGCTGTACTACCACCTTGAATTGCTCCGCAAAGGCGGGATGGTGAAGGAGAACAAGCACCCCGACAGCGGGGAGCGGCGCTTCCGGCTCGCCGGTGCAAAGGGCGTTCCATTGCGCATGGTGTACAAGCCGAGCGTGCCAGGAGTGAGTGTGGCCCTGACCAAATTTTCCCAGCAATTACTGCACATTGCGGCGCAGGATTTTGCAGTTGCCCTGGCGCTCCCGGGCGTGCAAGTATCCGGGCCCCGTCGCCAATTGTGGATCTCCCGCAATAAGGGATGGGTGAGCAATGCGGACCTTGAAGAGGTCAACGCGCTCCTTCTAAGCCTGGGGCAACTCACCAGCCAGCCGCGTTCAAGCGAGCGCGGGCAGTTAGTCAGCCTGGCGTTTTCCCTTTCTCCGATACAGCCCAAGGCGAAGCGGCGCCAAGCCGATTGACCGCATTCATTGTCGGGCGAGGGCGGCACAGTCTGACACCGAAGAGTCTTACGCGAGCGCCATATTTTCCCCGTTTAAATTGACCAACGACATCTTGTGTCAGTTGGCGCACGGAACGTTTCCGTATGAAACCTTATGCTTGGGGTGACTGAACCATGCATGGCCAAGCTGCGCACAGAACGAACAATCATCGAACTGGTGAGTTCGGACCTTAGCCGATTACCCCGATTTCCCGACAATGAAACCATCTGATTCCGCTACCGCCGCCGCCAAGCCTGCCGAGGCGCCGGCTCCATCCAGCAAACGACGACGTCGGCCCCCTCCTCTGTCGCTCGCTGCATGGAAGCAGTTCGTCCGGGTGGCAAAACCGTACTGGCTCGAGGAAGGAGAAAGGAAGAAAGCCTGGGGCCTGCTGCTGTTGCTGATCGTGCTGATGCTGGTCGAGACCAAGTTCGCCGTCATGCTCAACAACCAGGCCGGCGAGATGACGTCTGCGCTGGCGGGCAAGGACGCCGACCGCTTCTGGAAGTCGGTGCGCGCCTGCCTGTTCGTGCTGGCGTTCGCCGTGCCGATCTACGCGTTCTACTACTACATGCGCGACATGTTCGCCAACCAATGGCGGCGCTGGCTCACCAGCCGCTTCCTCGATGGCTACCTGAATGGGCGCAAATATTACAAGCTCGGTGCCGAAGGCGAAATCGACAATCCGGACCAGCGCATCAGCGAAGACATCAACAGTTTTACCGGGCGCTCGATCCACTTCCTGCTCATTTTCCTCGGCTCGTTCATGCAGCTGATCGCCTTCAGCGCGGTGCTGTGGTCGATCTCGCACTTGCTGGTCGGCGTGCTGGCGGTGTACGCCCTGATGGGCACAGTGGTCGCTCTTTGGGTGTTCGGCAATCCGCTGATCCACTTGAACTTCGCCCAGTTGCGGCGCGAGGCCGATTTCCGCTTCAGCCTGATGCGCTTGCGCGAGAACGCAGAATCGATCGCCTTTTACCGCGGCGAGACGCAAGAGCGTGCGCATATCGACAGCAAGTTCGACAAGGTGATTGAAAACTTTGCCCGGTTGATCAAGAAGCAGCGCGCGCTCAACCTGTTCCAGCGCGCCTTCAGCCGACTCGACCTGGTGCTGCCGGTCGTGATCCTGGCCGACGCCGTCCTGTCGGGCCAGTTGGAAGTGGGACGCGCGATCGCCGCGGCCGGCGCATTTACTGCTGTGCTGTCGGCGGTCGGCGTCATCGTCGACAACTTCGAGAGCCTGAGCCGCTTTGTGGCGGGCATTGACCGCCTGCAGGCCTTGTCCAAGCTCGTGCTGCCCGATGTCGGCGCCGAGCCAGTTGCCGACGCCAAGCAGGCGGGCATCGAGCGGCGTGAAGGCGCGCAACTGTCGCTGCAATCGGTCACCGTCTATCCGCCCCAATCGGCGCGCGTGCTGATCAAGGAGCTGACACTCGAATTGAAGCCGGGCGACGCGCTGCTCATTACTGGCGACAGCGGCTGCGGCAAAAGCTCGCTTTTGCGGGCCATTGCGGGTCTGTGGAATAACGGTAGTGGCGTCATTCACCATCCGCCGCTGGCAGATTTGTTCTTTCTTCCGCAGCAGCCCTATCTGCAATCGGGCACGCTGCGCAGCCAGCTCATCTACCCGAGCGCGCAGTCAGACCTGAGCGACGAGCAACTTGCTGACATTCTGGAAAAGGTGCATCTGCCCCGGCTGGCCGAGCGCGTAGGCGGGCTGGACGCGGTGCACGACTGGGAGAAACTGTTGTCGGTCGGCGAGCAGCAGCGCCTGGCCTTCGGCCGCGTGCTGGTGCATGCGCCGAGCATCGTCATCCTCGACGAGGCGACGAGCGCGCTCGACAGTGGCAACGAAGCGTCGCTGTATGCGCTGCTGCGCGACAGCGGCACTACCCTGATCAGCATCGCGCACCGCTCCGCCGTGCTGCGTCACCATACCCACGTGCTGCGGTTGAAGGCCGAGGGCGCATGGGAGGTGCATGAGGCGAGCGGTTTTCAATTCGATGCGCCAGTTGTCCGCGTGACCAAAGCCGAATTCACCTCAACGCCGGTTCAGCAAGCGCGCGAGGTGGCGCCTGTAGCGTAGCGGAGTAGAGGGCAAACGTCCGCAGCCGGCCCGAAGCGGATGTTAGCTCAGGCAGCTTACTCAAGTGGTCGCGACCTGGTCAATGAGTATCCGACATCGGTAGAGCTGACAGGTGTACGCATCCAACCCTGCATAAAATAAAAGCGATCTGCTCTTGTGTTCGCGCCAGTAGTCAAATGGACACAGTCGTGACCAATCTCGAACAACCAGTCTACTGCTTGCTTGAGCAATGATTGACCAAGACCCTGCCCTTCATAGCCCGGGCATACGAAAAGCGCCCAAATAGATGCGTTCACTTTGTCTGCATAAGAAAAGGCGACAATCTCCCCATCATGTTCTGCAACCCAACCACGTCCGGTCTGCTCCAAAAACTCCTCGTACATTTCGTCGGTAACGCGCGCCGGGTCAGATAAGGCATTTTCCGTAACGGACAGCCTAATCCGTGACATGGCAGGAATGTCGGTGCGCACAGCGCGCCTGATGAATGGATCGTATTTTCGTTGCATTATGATTCAAATTTTTTATGGAAGACGTGCAGCGCGGACAGTGCGGAATGACTGCTGCTGGCTGCGGATTTCCTAGGCGAACAACGAAAAGCCCGGATATCCGGGCTTTTTCTGTACTGCTTGCGACTGCCTGAACGTCAGGCGGTGCCGCCGACCGTCACGCCGTCGATGCGCAAGGTCGGCTGGCCGACGCCGACCGGCACGCTCTGGCCTTCCTTGCCGCACACGCCGACGCCCGAATCGAGGCGCATGTCGTTGCCGATCATCGAAACGCGGTTGAGCACGTCAGGACCGTTGCCGATCAGGGTGGCGCCCTTGACCGGATAGGTGACCTTGCCGTTTTCGATCATGTACGCTTCGCTGGCCGAGAAGACGAACTTGCCGTTGGTGATGTCGACCTGGCCGCCGCCGAAATTGACCGCGTACAGGCCGTTCTTGACCGACGCCAGGATTTCTTCCGGGTCCTTGTCGCCGCCGAGCATGTAGGTATTGGTCATGCGCGGCATCGGCAGGTGGGCGAACGATTCGCGCCGCGCGTTACCGGTGACCGGCATCTTCATCAGGCGCGCGTTCATCGTGTCCTGGATGTAGCCTTTCAGGATGCCGTCCTCGATCAAGGTGGTGCACTGGGTCGGGTTGCCTTCGTCGTCGATGTTGAGCGAGCCGCGGCGATTTTGCAAGGTGCCGTCGTCGACCACGGTGACGCCCTTGGCCGCCACCCGTTCGCCGATGCGCCCGGAAAACGCCGACGAGCCCTTGCGGTTG
The DNA here is from genome assembly GCF_002760655.1 of Massilia eurypsychrophila. Lineage (GTDB taxonomy): Bacteria > Pseudomonadota > Gammaproteobacteria > Burkholderiales > Burkholderiaceae_D > JAFCUW01. Next base: position 67,957 of record NZ_PDOC01000004.1, read on the forward strand.
AAGTCGCCCTCGAGGCCGTGGCCGATCGCCTCGTGCAGCAGCACGCCGGGCCAGCCAGGTCCGAGCACGATCGTCATCGGACCGGCCGGGGCCGGACGCGCGTCGAGGTTGACCACCGCGGCCTTGACCGCTTCGGTGGCGTATTGGTCGAGGATGGTGTCGTCGAAGTAGGCGTAGTTGTAGCGCCCGCCGCCGCCGGACGAGCCCATCTCGCGGCGCCCGTCCTGCTCGACGATGACGGTGACGGACACGCGCACCAGCGGGCGGATGTCGGCCGCCAGCACGCCGTCGCTGCGCACCACCAGCACCACGTCGTATTCGCCGGCCAGGCCAGCCATCACCTGCACCACGCGCGGATCCTTGGCGCGCGCCATCTTTTCGACGCGTTCGAGCAGCTTGACCTTGGCCGTGGCGTCGAGCGACTCGAGCGGGTCGTTGGGCAGGTACAGCGAGCGTCCGCCGACCGGCTGGGTGGCGGTGGCAATCTTGATCTTGCCGCTGCCGACCCGCGCGATGGTGCGCGTGGCGGCGGCAGCTTCGAGCAGCGCCGCTTCGGAGATTTCGTCGGAGTACGAGAACGCCGTCTTGTCGCCGGAAATGGCGCGCACGCCGACGCCCTGGTCGATCGAGAAGCTGCCGGTCTTGACGATGCCTTCTTCCAGGCTCCAGCCTTCGCTCTTGGTAAATTGGAAATACAGGTCCGCGTAGTCGACCTTGTGCGTAAACATCGTCCCGAGCGCCTTCAGCAGCTTCGCTTCGTCAAGGCCAAACGGCGTCAGCAATACGTCGCGCGCCACCGCCAGGGTCGTCAGGTTCGGTTCAAATGGAGTCATTGTGCAGGTCCTTCACTAGTGATGCAGGCATTGTGCCATAGTCAGCCTGTTCGCACCGCGTCATAGCCGGCGGTGCTTGAGGGCAGGCAAGCTTTCGCGCACGCTGGCGAGGAAGTCAGCGTCGAGCTCGCCGCTAATGACGCCCTCGCCCTCGGCCAGCTGCGCCTTGACCTCGCCCCACGGGTCGATCAGCATGCTGTGGCCGTAGGTGCGGCGCCCGTTCTGGTGGCGCCCGCCCTGGGCCGAGGCCAGCACGTAGCACTGGTTTTCGATGGCGCGCGCGCGCAGCAGCACTTCCCAGTGGGCAAGACCGGTGGTGTGGGTAAAGGCGGCCGGCACGACGATCAGCGCGCATTCGCCCATCGCCCGGTACAGCTCGGGAAAGCGCAGGTCGTAGCAGACAGACAAGCCGACGCGGCCGAACGGCGCCTCGAAAGTGCCGACCGCCGCGCCAGGCACGATGGTGCGCGACTCGTTGTACGATTCATCGCCCTTCTCGAAGCCGAACAGGTGCATCTTGTCGTAGCGCGCCGCCGGCTCGCCGTCCGGCTGGTACACCAGCGTGGTGTTCATCACCCTGGCGGCGTCGTTCGAGACGAGCGGCAAGGTGCCGCCGATCAGCCAGATGCCGTGCTCGCGCGCCGCGTCGGCCATGAACTGCTGGATCGGCCCGTCGCCGACCTGCTCGGCGTGCGCCACCTTGTCGGTGTCGCTCATGCCCATGATGGGCCAGTACTCGGGCAGGCTGACCAGGGTGGCGCCGCCGGCGGCCGCTTCGGCGACCAGGCGCCTGGCGCTGGCGATGTTTTCCGCCACGTCGGGCGTCGAGACCATCTGGATGGCTGCCACTGTCGTCATGCGCTACTCCTGTTGTGTGCTTACTTGTTGGTGGCCGTCGCCGGCAACGCGTTGCGGTCGAGCTTGGTAATGACCGGCGCCTTCCACGGCCCGGTGATCTGCATATGGTACGTCAGTGCCTTCATCATCGGTGCGCGCAGGAACAGTTGCGCCAGGAAGCTGCCGATGCCGACCACCGGGTTGACCGCCAGCGCATACACCAGCGGACCGGTGCCCAGATTAAATTCGGGAATGACGACCACGTGCAGGTTGGTCGATTCGTTGGCGATGTCGGCGGTGCCGTCCATCAGCACGGTGGCGGCGACGCCGTGCATTTTGAGGTTGTCGGTTTTGAGCACGCCGCGCGTGATGATGGCGTTGGCGCTGATGCCGTCGAACGCCAGCCCTTCCGAAAAGACGTCGTGGAAATCGAGCTTGAGCAGGCGCGGCAGCGCCTGCAGGCTCAGCACCCCCAGCAGCTTGGCCGCGCCCGGGTCCTGCTTGAGGAACTGGCCCGCTTCGACGTTCAGCTGGATCTGCCCGGACAGGCTCGGGATGTCGAGCGAATACGGCAGCCCCATCCAGGACAGGTCGCCCGACAGCTTGCCCTTGCCGCGCTTGAGCGTGTCGGGAAAGCCGAAGCGGTCCAGCAGGCGGCCGGCGTCGGCGATGTCGATGGTGAAATTGAGGTTGGTGTTGCTCTTGCCATCCTTGGTCAGCCACTTGCCGGTGGCCTTCAGGTCGCCATCCGGATTGGCCAGGCTCAGGCGATTGATGCGCCACTCGCGCCCGGCCAGCGCTTTCTCGTTGCTGGCCTGCAGGTCGAGCCGGCCCAGCTGCTTGTTGAACAACTCGAAGCGCTCGGCGACGATGTCGAGCGAGGGAATCGACGCCGTCGCGCTCTTGTTCTCCAGCAGGTCCTTGACGTCGGCGGCGGCCGATTCCGGAATGATCAACGACGACAGCCGCGCCGTCACCTTGCCCAGCCCCTGTCCGCTCGGCCCCTCGTTCCACGTCACGTAGCCGGACGCCTGGCGCGAATCGATGTTGGCCTGCCAGCTGCCCTTCTGGTGGGTGGCGCCGACCACCACATTGTCGAGCTTGCGGTCGGCCACGATCAGTTCGCCGGCGCGCGCTGCCATCACGTCGGGCACGACGTACTGGGCCAGGCCGGGCGCGGCCGGCGATGCCGCGCTCGAGTCCGCGGGCGCGGCGACGCTTGCAACGGCCGGGCCGGGCCCGGCGATCGCGCTGCCCAGCGCGATCCACTGGTCGACGTTGAGCGCCTTGGTATTGACGTTGACCATCAGCCCGCTGTCGGGCTCGGGGGCCGGCACGTTGATGCCGATGCCGCCGCGCACCACGCTCCAGGGTGCGCGGCCCTGGCGCTGGCGCTGGTAGCGCGCGGCGATGGCCGAGCCGAGCGAGACGCGGATCTCGTCGCGCGCCAGCCCGCTGTCGGTGACCGGACTGCCGGTCAGCACGAAGTGCAGCGGCATCGCGTCGGACGCGGCGGGCTTACTGGCCGGCGCCGGGAACGACAGGCCGAGCCCGGCCAGGGTCGAGTCGACCGTCACCTGCAGCTGGCGATCCTTGACCGCCACCGAACCGGTGTAGCGGGCGCCGCCGCTGAAGTGGCTGCCGAGGCGCTGCATCGCCGGCGCCGGCCACGTCTTGCGCATGCCTTCGGCGGTCATCGCGCCGGCCAGCTTGATCAGGATGCCGCCGCCGGGCTGGGTGCCGCCGGTCAGCGCCAGCGGCCCGCCCATGACGCTGGCGCCGACGCCGTTCAGGCTGACGCCGCGCTCGGTGAAATCGATCTTGCCGATCGCCGCCTGCAGCGGCGGCAAGTCGTCGAACAGCACCACGTCGTTGTTGATCAGCTGCAAGCTGCCCTGCACCTTGGTGTCGTGCAGGTGCGCCATCGGCATGCGCAGCTTGAGCGCCAGGCGGGCGTTGGCCGACGCTCTGGTGTCTTCGGTGAAGCGGCCGATCCAGTCGAGCACCGGGCTGGCGGCGACGTAGCGCAAAAATTCCTGCATCGGGCCGGCGGCGTTGCCGTCGATCTCGAGCTGCATGTCGTGCGAGGCCAGGTCCGGCACCACCGCCTTGACGGCCGACAGCGCCACGCCGCCGGTGGTGGCGCTGTCGGCCTTGATCTCCATCCGCGTGCGCTCGAACAGGATGGTGCCGTTGATTTTCTCGGCGAGCGGCCACAGCGGCGACTTGCCATCCTTGGCCGGATGGCCGGGCGTGTAGTTCAGCTTGCCGTTCTCGATGCGCCCGGCGACGCGGAACTCGCCGCGCGCGCGCTCGCCGGCAGTGTCGGCGCGAAACGGAAACTGCGCCAGCTCGCCGCGCAAGCGCACCGTCACGTCTTGCGCCACGCCGTCCTGCAGCGCGCCGGTCAGCCAGGCGCGCAGGTTCGGCCCGGTCTGCAGCGGCAGGTAGCGGTCGATCGTGTTGATCTGGAACCCGGTCAGCGTGCCGCTCAGGTCGGCCGTGCCGAGACCCTTGCCGGCTACCAGCGGCATCACGTGGCTGCCGGCCAGGGTGCCCTTCAGCGCGCCTTGCGAGAAACTCATCGAATCGAGCTGCAGTGCCAGCTGCTCGCCTTTCGGATACGACCAGCGCGCCTGCATCTTGAGTGCGTCGAACGGCATCGCCGGGTCGGCGAACCAGGTCGGCAGCTGCAGCACCAGCTGTTCGGCGTCGATGGCGATGCTGCCGCCCTTGTCGCTGGCGTCGATGGTGCCGCTCAGGTTGTCGAAGCCCGGAATGGCCGGCATGGCCGCGACCGCCTCGTCGGTGGCGGTCTTGGCGCGGGCCGGATGGGCCGGCTGCGCCTTCAGGCCGAGCTTGTCGAGCTTGCCCTTGACGCGGTAGGTGGCGATGGCCGGATAGCGCCCTTCCCATTCGGCGGAAAAATCGAGGATCTTGCCGCGCGGGGCGAAGTCGTCGAGCATCTGGCGCCGGTTCGCGCTGATCGGCAGCTGCTCGGCCAGCTCGGCCAGCATCGCCAGGTCGAGCGCGCGGGCGGAGACGACGAACTTTTCCGGCCGCCCGCCGCGCGCCGGCGTAAACGACTGGAACAAGGTGGTCGGCGGCAAGGTCAGGCCGTCTGCGGTCTGCACCGAAAAATTGTCCAGCGTGACGCTGTGGCCGTGGCTGCCGAAGGTCGGGGTGCCGTCTTCGACGCCGGCCGGGACCTGTTCGCGCGCCGACAGGCGACCGCTGACGCGTGCCAGGTCGAGCGGCGGCAAGTCCTTGCCGAGCCGGGCCTTGACGCCGGCCAGCGCGACATCGGCGGTAAAGCCGGCCAGCTTGGCCTGGTCGAGCGCGAGCCAGGCGCGCACCGATCCCTTGCCCTGGGTGAGCTCGAACGGGTAGTTGACATACGCCTTCCAGCCGGCCAGGTCGGTCTCGCGCAGGTCGGCGTACAGCTCGCCTTTCCACAGCTTGACGTCGGCGCGGTTGGCGGCAAAGCGCGGATGGGTGAAGTCGGCGCGCAGGTCGAACGGCTGCGCCAGCGACGCCGGCGGCGTGGCGTGCAGCGCGATGCGGTGGCGGTTCCAGGTGTTTTGCAGCAGCAGGTTGACGTTGGCCAGCGCCAGTTCGGGCGCCCCGCGCAGCTGGTCGGTCCAGCGCACCTGGCCTTCGCGGATGACGATCTGGCGCTGGCGCAGCGGCCAGTCATTCGGCGCGCCGCCGCCGGCGCCGTCGAACGACAGGCCGGCCACGGTCAGCTTGCCGCGCGCGTCGCGCCGCACGTCCAGGGTCGGACGGATGATGTCGAGCGTTTCGAAGCGCGCTTCGCCAGCCAGCAAGCTCCACCAGGCCAGGGTGGCCGACACGCTCGGCAACGTCAGCGCGGCGCGGCCCTGCGGGTCGCGCACGACGACGTCGCCAAGGAACAGGTTCGGCCGCAGCCCGTCCCAGGAGGCGTAGATGCGCTCGATCGATACCGGGTTGCCGAGCGCGCGGCTGGCTAGCCGCTCAATGTCGCCCTTGTAATAGTCAATATTTGGCAAGATGGCGTAGCGCACCATCAGGAACACGAACGCCAGCGTGAAATAGAACAGCAGCGCCAGCTTGACGGTGAAGCCGAGGATGTGGTGCGAGGCCAGGTTACAGATGCGATAAGCCGCACGGACCCGGCGCCAGCGCTCTGCCAGCGGCAGGTGTGGGGCGACGTCGGCGACTGGGGCGACGTCTGCGGTATCCGGGTTGTGCATCGTTAGACTAATATCTCGCTTGCGATTAATACAGCTGCGCGTGCAAACAACCGCGCGTTGATCAAACGGGTAAAACCGTCAACACGGACGACAGCGCTTGCGCCAACGCCGCCGCCCCTTTACCATCGTACCGACCGGGGAAGAATCGGGCGGCCCAATTTTACCGCATAGCAGCTTTCCCGAACTCCACTTTTCACTCTGCCGGACCATTCCATGCCCCCAACTTCGCAGGCCCTGTCGTCGCGCTTCTATCAACGCTGGCTCGACGCCGATCCGGGCCGCGCGGCGCGGGTCGAGGAACTGTCCCGATTATCGCTCGACCGGCTCGATCTTGGCGCGGCGCTGGCGCACGAGGCCGCGGCCGGCGGCGCGCAGCCGCTGCCGCTGCCGCGCGCGCTGCGGCGATTGCGCAACCTGCTGGTGGCGGCCATCATCCGCCGCGACCTCGACGGCCAGGCCGACCTGGCCGAAGTGGTGGCGGCGATGACGGCGCTGGCCGACTTTGCCATCGGCCGCGCCCAGGGCGCCGCGATGGACGAGCTGGTCGCGCTGCACGGCATGCCGACCGGCGCCGAATCGGGCCTGCCGCAGCAGATGATGGTGTTGGCCATGGGCAAGCAAGGCGGCGGCGAATTGAACGTGTCGTCCGACATCGACCTGATCTTCGTCTACCCGGAGGACGGCGACACGCAAGCGCAGGCCGGCCAGCGCGCGCTGTCGAACCACGAGTTTTTCGCGCGCCTGGGCAAGAAACTGATCGCCGCGCTGTCGGAAGTGATCGAGGACGGCTTCGTGTTCCGGGTCGACATGGCGCTGCGGCCGAACGGCGCCTCCGGGCCGCTGGTGGCGAGCCTGAACATGGTGGAGAACTACCTGATCGTGCAGGGCCGCGAATGGGAGCGCTACGCCTGGGTCAAGGCGCGCGCGGTGACGGGCGAGGCGCTCGACATCGCCGCGCTCGACGCCATCGTGCGCCCGTTCGTGTTTCGCCGCTACCTCGATTTTGGCGTCATCGACGCCATCCGCACGATGCACGGCCAGATCCGCGCCGAGGTCGACCGCCAGGAGCGGCTGCACCCGGACCGCAGCAACAACGTCAAGCTCGGGCGCGGCGGCATCCGCGAGATCGAATTTTTGGCGCAGGTGTTCCAGCTGATCCGCGGCGGGCGCGACGCCGCGCTGCGCGAACGCTCGACCCGCGCCACCTTGCGCGTGCTGGCCGAAAAGGAACTGCTGCCGGCCGACACCACCGAGCAGTTGCTGGCCTCCTACACGTTCTTGCGCAACCTCGAGCACCGTCTGCAATACCTCGACGATGCCCAGACCCACACCCTGCCGGCCAGCGACGTCGACCGCGCGGTGATCGCGCGCATGATGAACCTGCCGGGCGTGGACGCGCTGCTGGCCGAGCTGGCCGCGCACCGCGCCTTCGTCGCCGGCCAGTTCGATGCGATCTTCAGCGACAAGAGCGAGGGAGCGGGCGGCGGCGAAGACTGCGTCAACCCGAATTCGAGCGACGCCGCCGCCGACCTCGACAACCGCGCCGAGATCGAGGCACGGCTGGCCGCGCTCGGTTTTGACGGCGCCGCCGGCGCCGCCCAGCGGGTGATGGCGACCTGGCAGGCGCCGCGGCTGCAGGCGCTGCCCGAAGCGAGTCGCACGCGGCTGCTGGCGCTGCTCAATGCCGCGCTGCCGCTGATTGCGGGCGTCGTCACCGACGCGGGCGTTGGCAGCCACAGCGCGACGCTGGGGCGCCTGCTCGACTTTTTCGAGGCAATCGCGCGCCGCTCGGCCTACCTGTCGCTGCTGACCGAGTACCCGCACACGCTCGAGCGGGTGATCCGCATGATGAATGCAAGCGGCTGGGCAGCGACGTTCCTGGCGCAGCATCCGATCCTGCTCGACGAACTGCTCGACGACCGCCAGCGCGACGCCACCCCGGACTACCAGGCGCTGGCGGCCGAATTGCGCCAGCAGCTCGACGGCGCCGTCGGCGACACCGAGCGCCAGATGGACATCTTGCGCGAGACCCATCATGCCCAGCTGTTCCGGCTGCTGGCGCAGGACCTGGCCGGCGAGCTGACGGTCGAGCGGCTGGCCGACTACCTGTCGGCGCTGGCCGATCTGATCGTCGACGCCGCCATCCAGGCGGCATGGGAGACGATCGCCGCGCGCCACCGGCCAGTGCCGCAGTTCGCGGTGATCGCCTACGGCAAACTGGGCGGCAAGGAACTGGGCTACATTTCCGACCTCGACGTCATCTTCTTGTTCGACGACGACGACCAGGAGGCGCCGGGCAACTACGCCAAGCTGGCGCAGCGCTTCATTACGTGGATGACGGCGCATACCTCGGCCGGCAACTTGTTCGACATCGACACGGCGCTGCGCCCGGACGGCGCCTCCGGCATGCTGGTGTCGTCGGTGGCCGCGTTCGAGCGCTACCAGGACAGCTCGGCGTGGGTGTGGGAACACCAGGCGCTCACGCGCGCGCGCTTTTGCGCCGGCGACGCCGCCATCGGCGCGCGCTTCGCGGCGATCCGCGAGCAGGTGCTGCGCAAGGACCGCGACGCCCAGGCCGCTCAGCTGCGCGACGAAGTGCTGAAGATGCGCGCGCGCATGCACGAGGCCTCGCCGAGCCGCGACGGCCTGTTCGACCTGAAGCAGGAGGCCGGCGGCATGATCGACATCGAATTCATGGTGCAGTACCTGGTGCTGCGCCATGCGCACCAGTATCCGCAGCTGACGGCCAACACCGGCAACATCGCGCTGCTCAAGCTGTGCGGCGAGCTGGGGCTGATCGATGCGGCGCTGGCGGCGGCGGTCGGCGACGCCTACCGGGCGATGCGCAAGCTGCAGCACCAGGTGCGCCTGCAGGGGCAGGACAATGCGCGGGTCGAGCCGGCGCTGGTGGCGAAACACGCGGCGCAGGTGGTGATGCTGTGGAAGGCGATGTTCGGGCAGTGACGTCGAGCCATAGTTAGCTCGTCGTTCCCGCGACGACGGTCTTTGGGCTAACTCAGCGAACAACGGTAGAAGGATCGGCATCACGCGCTCCCCAGTTGGCTGACCACCAGCTGGCGCTTGCCGTTCGGCGCCAGCGGGATGTCGTCGGCTTCCTCGATGGCGATGTCGAACCAGCCGCCCCAGCGGCGCAGCTGGGCGTCGAGCACGAAGTGCTTCTGCTGCTCCGACAGGCGCCGGTAGCGCGCCACCACGCACAGCGTGATCGCGCCGGCGACCCGCTGGCGCACCTGGTACAGCCGCACGAAGTCCCAGGTCGCTTCGTCGATGACGATCGACAGGCCGGGGATGCTGGTGCCGTCGCGCGCGACCAGGAACTCCTGGCGGCGCCCGTCGATCGATGCGCATAGGCCGTCGGCGCCGATGGCGCCGAAGTCGTCGCTGCAATAGCGAATCAGCGGCATCACGTCGTTCCACAGCGAGGTGCCGACAATTTCGCTGCGCTCGCAGCCACGGCGGTTCTCGTGCAGCGCGTACAGCGGCTCGAAGCGGTATGGGCCGGTAACGCCGTCGCGGTGGCCGGCAAACGCCAGGCTGGTGCGCTCGGTCAGGCCGTAGCAGACCGATACCGGGCAGGCGAAGCGCGCGCCGATGGTGGCGAGCTGCTGGCGCGTGGCCGGCTCGGAGGCCAGCAGCACGGCGCGCAGCCGCAGATCGAGCGCGGCCGGATCGATCATCTCGGCCAGCGCCGCCGCCGAACTCGGATAGGCGTGGATGTAGCGCGGCCGGAAGCGCGCGATGGCGGCGACGATGTCGCCGCGGTGGCGTGGCGTCAGGTGGTAAGGCGAGAGCATCAGGCGGTTGCCGACCACCCGCACCGGTCCCTGGTGCGCCAGCCGGCGCGCGTCGGCGCCGATGCGCAAAATGCGCGCCTTGTCGGCGCTAAAACCGAACTGTCCCCATTCGTGGGCAAAAAAGGCTTTTTCGATGTCGGCCAGCCGCTTGCTGCGCCACAGGCCGATGCCCTGCCCCGACGAGCCGCCGCTGGTGGCGTAATGCAGGCGCCGGGTGCTGGCGCGCTCGTCGAGGAAGTCGTGCTGGCATGCCATCACCTGCGCCTTTTCCAGAAAGGGAAAGCGCTGCAGCAGCTCGCACGGCGGCTCGTGCGCCAGCTCGGCGGCGCTAAGGCGAACGCTGCGGCGGTAGAAAGGCACGTGCGCGGCCGCGCTGGCGAGCACGTGGCGCAGCCGCTGTTCGGCCGCGGCGCGGCGCCGCTGCGGATCGGCCGCCAGCAGCTTGCGCACGCGGAAGTAGTCCGGGTGGTACAGGCAGCGCGCCGGCACCCAAGCGCGACTGGCGTAGTAGCAACGCAGCAGGCGATCCTGGTAGCCCATGGCCTGCCCTTAACCGTTGATGGCGCGCCTGAATTCGTCGGCGCTGCCGGACAAGCCCAGCCTGGCCAGGGTGCGCGACTCGGCGCCGAAGTCGCGTCCGAGCAGGCCGCCGGCGAGGACGATCAGCGCTTCGGCCACCGGCGTGGCCACGCCCATCAGGCGGCCGATCGACGCCAGCAGCCCCAGCCCCATCGGCACGTCTTCGGTGATGAAGCGGGTCTGCATCGTCGCCGGCCCTTTCGGTCCGCCCTCGCGGGCGTAGCGGCGAAACACCTCCAGCGCCGGCACGGTCAGGTCAGGCTCGTTGCGGAAGCGGCATTCGTCGAAATACGGCGACGGCGTGCCACCGGTGGCGGCGATGACGGCGTTTTTTTCGGCATCGAGCCGGGCCAGCAGCTTGAGCACCGACGGCGTGAACGCCTCGCGGTACATCCAGAACTCGCCCTGGGAGAACTCGATGCGACTGGCCGACAGCAAGGTGCCCAGCGTATGCACCACCAGGTTCGGGTTGTGCATTGCCGATTCGACCAGGTTGGTGCGCACGGCAACGTAAGTGGGGAAGAAGCGGGCCGCCAGCGCCAGACCTTCGGCGCTGCGCGCGCGCGGCAGGAACGCCAGCGCATTGCGGGTGTTGCGGTACAGGATGTTGACGACGCCGGGCGCCGTCAGGCGAGCGTCGTACGGCAGGCTCTCACCTTCGGCCAGCAGGAACGGCACCTGCGCCCGGTACGGCAGGAAGTAGCAGGCGCCGAGGTAACCGGGCGCCAGCAAGACCAGCTGGTGCGGCTGCAGCCACGGGCCGATCAGGCGGGCGACGTCGGCGTGGCAGCTGGTCTGGGTGGTGACCATGACCAGGTCGGGCGCGACGCCGAACGCGGCGGCGACGTCGCGCGTGGCCAGCGCCAGCTGCGCGCTGCTGCGCTCGCCGCCGTCGGGGTTGCTGACGAGGTCGAGCCGGCCAGTGTCGGCGATGTGGGCAAAATTTTCGTCGTGCAGCGCGGTCGATGTTTTCAGCAACGCGACCCGGTGGCCGTCTTGCGCCAGCACCGCGGCCAATGCGCAGCCCGCGTTTCCCGCCCCTACCATCAGCACATTCATGGCGCGCCCCCCGTGGATGTCAGCTTGCGTCCTTGATGACCCAACATAACAGCCGTGGTGCGCCCGCGCTTGCGCACACTCAGCGCGGCGGACGGAACTCGCGCCAATGGCATGCACGGCAACGTGGACGAAAAAAAACCGCCGGGTTTGCGCCGCGCGGTTTTTCAAGATGCGGCAGCCGTCAGGCCGCCGCTGCGTTCAGGGATTACTTGAACGTGTAGTTTGCGCTGACACGGAAGTAACGACCGGTGGCGCTATGGAGCTGCGAGTTGTAGCCGGCAGATGCGTAGCGTGGATCGTACGGCGCCTTGGTGTCGAGCAGGTTACGGATGTTCAGGCTCAGCACCAGGTTCTTGATACCCGAGTACGAGTAGTTCATGCCGACCTGGGTGAAGGCATCAACCTGGCAAGTACCGTTCGCAGCGTCGCTAAAGCGCGGCAGGCCGCCCAGCTGGTAAGCGCCGCTTGGTTGGCCGACGCCGTAGTGGCAATATGGCACAGCGTAGGTCACGGCATCGTCGGTACGACGCAGCAGCGACACTGCCGACACGAAGTCGACCGAACCGGTCAGCGAGTGAACGCCGCGGGTCCAGTTGGTGCTCCATGCAGCGCGGTGGCGAGGAATATCGCCGACGCTGGTGGCCCAGTCCGAAATGCCGCCGTTGGTGCCGACTGCATTGTTTTCCTTCTCACCTGGACGCTCTGCGCGGCGATAGCTGATGGCGTATTCCCAGGTCAGCTTGCTGCTCAGGTTGCCCATTTCGCCGAGCGACTTGCGCATTGCCACTTCAAAGGCCAGACCGGAAACTTCGGTGCTGCCCTGGTTGACGTAGGCGCGGTTCACGGCCGAGATCGGGCCTGAATCAGCAATGATCTTGCCGGAGGCGTCGACCAGTTGAACTGCCGGGTTCTGGTCACGGATGACGCGGCCTGGGAACTTGGCAGGGTTGTCGATGACGAACTGCGCGGAGAGCAAAGCGGTTTCTTTCTCTTTGCGGATCTTGTAGTAGTCGATCAGGATGTCGACGTTCTTCGTTGGCGTCAGGATCAGGCCCATCGAATAGCTCTTCGACGTTTCCGACTCGAGGCCCGGGGTACCAGCCGACAGGCTCGAGATCGAGCGGCTGCAGTCAGCTTGCTCGGCGCCGGACACAGGCGTGACGCCGTTCGGGCAGCGGACCGAGTCGGTGATGGTGCTGAACGACTGCACGCCACCTGGCGAGACCTGGATCAGCGCTGGTGCGCGGAAGCCGCGGGCGAAGGTACCGCGCACGGTTGCCATCGGGCTCACTTCCCACTTGGCGCCGACCTTCGGCACGAAGCTGTTTTCGTCAGGGTACTGGTCGAAGCGACCGGCAAAGTCCATCTCGAACGACTTGGTGAACGGGGTGCGCACTTCGGCGAAGGCCGATTTGACTACACGCTTACCGTCAATTGCCGAGTTGGCCAGGCCGATGATCTGGCCGGTGCGGGTCAGCTCGTCCGGGCTCAAGACGATCTTCTCTTCGCGCACTTCGGCACCGAATGCCAGGCCGATATCGCCGCCAGCGAGCTTGCCGATCGTGGTCGATGCCTTGGCGTCGAACTGGATGACCTGGGCTGCGCCCTTGTTGATAACGTCCTTGGTTGCCGTCGGATCAGCCAGCGTGGCTGCCAGCGTGCGGTTTTCCGTCATGATGCGCATCAGCGTCGGCTTGTATTGCATGCCGAAGGTCGTCTCGGTACGCTCGCTGCGGTTATACAACGCGGCCGCTTCCCAGTCCCAGGTGCCGACGGTGCCTTTCAGGCCGGTCAGGGCGCGAACACCCTCATTGACGTTGTCCGAACCGCCCTTCGACGCGTAGCGCAGGCCGACGGCCGCGCGCGAGGTCGGGAACGGATTGTCCGGGTGGCCGACTGGCAAGATGAGCTGGAAGTCGGAAGCGCTGCCGAGCGCGAACACGGTGCTTGGCGACAGACTCTGCACCGTGCGTGGCACGCCGAGGTAGTCGCGCTGCGAACGGCTGTAGCTGAACTCGGAGAACGAGGTCATGTTCGGGGTCAGCTGGAACGTCACGCGCGACAGCACGTTGGCGTCCTTGGCGGCGCCTTGAGCTTCGGCGAAATCGTTGGTGTCGAAGTTACAGAAGGTGCGATCGACCAGGGTCGAGGTCGGCAACAGGTTGTGGGCAGCGACGCTGCCCACCAGCTTTTGCGTGTTCGCAGGGCAGTTGGTGCGGTTGATGACGTCGGCGCGCAGGGCGTACGAGTTGGCGAAGTTACGCGCGCCAGCGGTGCGCTCGCGGTAGAAGAACGGCTCCGAGGTCAGCTGGTTGGTGTACGGATTGAGGCGGTTGTTGACAGCAGCCAGGCGCGCCAGGTTGATGTCCTTGACTTCCTTGATCGTGGTCACGCCGCGCTGCGACACGTCGGCGCTGATGAAGACGTTGTAGCGGTCTTTGTCGAGGTCGCCGAAGCCGGCGGTGACGTTGGCGGTCTTGCGGTTGAATTCGTTGTTGTCGTTGCCGCTGTACGAACCGCCGAGCTTGAGGCCCTGGTAGTCGTTCTTGGTGATGAAGTTGATGACGCCGGCGATCGCGTCCGAGCCGTAGACGGCCGATGCGCCGTCCTTGAAGATTTCAATGCGTTCGATCGACGAGACAGGAATCGTGTTCAGGTCATACACGGCCGACTTGCCCTGGTTCGGATCGGCATAGGCGGACGCGGTCATGCGGCGGCCGTTGAGCAGGATCAGGGTCGAGGACGAACCGAGGCCACGCAGCGATGCGGTGGCCGAGCCCTTGGCGAAGCCGCCGTCGACGGTGTCGATGTTCGAGCCCGAACCGAAGGCCGGGATCGAGTGCAGCAGGTCAGCTACGGTGTTCGCGCCGGTGTCGGCGATTTGCCTGGCGGTTACCACTTCGACTGGCGAAGTGCCTTCCTTGTCGGCGCGCTTGATGTTCGAACCGGTGACAATCACCTTGATCGGCTCTTGAGCCGCTTGCTGCGCCATCACGACGTGCGAAGACGCCAGGGTAAGGGCGACTGCGATGACGCTGCGTTTAATTGTGAACTGCGATTTCAAAGTAATTCCCCTGTCTGTAAGTTCTGATAGTTTTTCCTGTCGCCGCACTGCGTTATGTACTGTGCATGCGTGCAACAGAGCGAGATTCGCATAAATCTCAGTAGCAAGTAAAGGCGCGCGGCTTGCTTTCAGTAAGTTTATGCAAAGTGTGTTGTTTTTCACCGAATAAATGTCCGTTTGGCATATGCATAAAAACAGGCGAAAAAAAACCCGAGCGCCCGGCTCGGGTTTTACGCTGCGGCAATTCGCCGCGGCGGCGTCGGTACGACATAGTTACTTGGCGTTCATCAGCGCGACGGTCGTGTCGAGCATGCGGTTCGAAAAACCCCACTCGTTATCGTACCAAGAGGAAACTTTTACCAGGCGGCCGGAGACCTTGGTCAGCGTCGAATCAAAATTCGACGACGCCGGATTGTGGTTGAAGTCGATCGACACGAGCGGCTCGGTCTGGTACGTCAGGATGCCTTGCAGCGGGCCCGACGCGGCGGCCTGTTCCATCAGCGCATTGACTTCTTCGACCGTGGTGTCGCGCTTGGCGATGAAGGTCAGGTCGACCAGCGAGACGTTGATGGTCGGCACGCGGATGGCGAAGCCGTCCAGCTTGCCGTTCAGTTCAGGCAGCACCAGGCCGACCGCGGCGGCAGCGCCGGTCTTGGTCGGGATCATGCTCATCGTGGCCGAGCGGGCGCGGCGCAGGTCTTCGTGCATCACGTCCGACAGCACCTGGTCGTTGGTGTAGGCGTGCACGGTTGTCATCAGGCCGGTTTCGAGGCCGATGGCGTCGTTGAGCGGCTTGACCAGCGGGGCCAGGCAGTTGGTGGTGCAGGACGCGTTCGAGATGACCGTGTCGGTGCTCTTGAGCACGTCCTGGTTGACACCGAACACGATGGTGGCGTCGACGTCCTTGCCGCCCGGCGCCGAAATGATGACCTTCTTGGCGCCGCCCTTCAGGTGGGCCGACGCTTTTTCCTTGGTGGTGAAAAAGCCGGTGCATTCGAGGACGACGTCCACGCCCAACTCGCCCCACGGGATTTCGGCCGGGTTGCGCTGGGCGAACACGCGGATCGAATCGCCGTTGACGATCATGTTGTCACCTTCGACGGTCACGGTGCCGGGAAACTTGCCGTGCGCCGTATCGTAGCGGGTCAAGTGGGCGTTCGACTTGGCGTCGCCCAGGTCGTTGATGGCGACGATCTGGATGTCCTGTTTCTTGCCGCCTTCATAGAACGCGCGCAACACATTGCGGCCTATGCGGCCATAACCGTTGATTGCAACTTTGATCGTCATTCTCTGCTCCTGATAAGTAAAAAACCTTTTTTATGCGGCGCCGGCGGGGACCGCCGGCACCGCTCCCTGTTCATGCAAGCTGCGTATTTATGCTGCGATGACCAGCTTGACCTTGGCGACCACGTTGTCGACGGTAAAGCCGAAATGCTTGAACAGCTCCGGCGCCGGGGCCGACTCGCCGAAGGTGTCGATGCCGACCACGGCGCCTTCGAGACCGACATATTTATACCAAAAATCGGTCACGCCGGCCTCAATAGCAACACGCGGCGTGCCGCGCGTCAAGACGCTGGCCTTGTAGGCCGAGTCCTGGCGGTCGAACACGTCGGTCGACGGCATCGATACCACGCGCGCCGGCACGCCCTGCTCCTTCAGCGCCGCGGCCGCCTTGACGGCCAGCTCGACTTCGGAGCCGGTGGCGATCAGGATCACCTTGGCACCTGGCGCGTCCTGCAGCACGTAGCCGCCACGGGCGATGTCGGCGATCTGCTGCGCGTCGCGCTGCTGGTACGGCAGGTTCTGGCGCGAGAAGATCAGCGTCGACGGGCCGTCGGCGCGGCGCACCGCGGCGCCCCAGGCGGCCATTGTCTCGACGGTGTCGCACGGGCGCCAGTTGTCCAGGTTCGGGATCAGGCGCAGCGACGACACGTGCTCGACCGACTGGTGGGTCGGGCCGTCTTCGCCCAGGCCAATCGAATCGTGGGTGAAGACGAAGATCGAACGCAGCTTCATCAGCGCGGCCATGCGCAGCGCATTGCGGCTGTAGTCGGAGAACGTCAGGAAGGTGGCACCGAACGGGATGAAGCCGCCGTGCAGGGCGATGCCGTTCATGATCGCGCTCATGCCGAACTCGCGCACGCCGTAGTTGATGTGGTTGCCCGGCTTGCCGGAGCGCAGCGCGACGCATTCTTTCCAGTTGGTCAGGTTCGAGCCGGTCAGGTCGGCCGAGCCGCCGAGGAACTCAGGCAGCACCGGCGCCAGCGCCTGGATCGCGTTCTGGCTCGCCTTGCGGGTGGCAATCGTTTCCTGCTTGTCGACGCAGGCGGCAATCGCCGCGGCCAGGGTGGCGTCGAAGTTGGCCGGCAGCTCGCCGCTCATGCGGCGCTCGAGTTCGGCCGCTTCTTGCGGGAACGCGGCGCGGTAAGCGTCGAAGCCGACATTCCATTGCGCCTCGAGCGCGGCGCCTTTTTCCTTGGCGTCCCAGGCGGTGTAGACAGCGGCCGGGATGTCGAACGGCACAGCATCCCACAGCAGGTGGGTACGCACGGCGGCTACTTCGGCGTCGCCCAGCGCGGCGCCGTGCACCTTGTCGCCGCCTTCCAGGTTCGGCGCACCCTTGCCGATGATGGTCTTGCAGCAGATCAGGGTCGGCTTGTCGGACTTGCGCGCCTGCACCAGCGCGGCGTCGACCGCCGCGACGCTGTGGCCGTCGACGTCCGGTATCACGTTCCAGCCGTAGGAGGCGAAGCGCTGCGGCGTGTCGTCGGTAAACCAGCCTTCGACCTTGCCGTCGATCGAGATGCCGTTGTCGTCGTACAGCGCGATCAGCTTGTTCAGGCCAAGCGTGCCGGCCAGCGAGCACACTTCGTGCGAGATGCCTTCCATCAGGCAGCCGTCGCCGAGGAAGGCGTAGGTGTAGTGGTCGACGACCTGATGGCCAGGCTTGTTGAATTCGGCCGCCAGCAAGTACTCCGACAAGGCCATGCCGACCGCGTTGGCGATACCCTGGCCGAGCGGGCCGGTGGTGGTCTCGACGCCGGGCGTGATGTCGACTTCCGGGTGGCCCGGAGTCTTCGAATGGAGCTGACGGAAACTCTTGATGTCGTCGATCGTCACGGCGTAGCCGGTCAGGTGCAGCAGCGAATAATGCAGCATCGAGCCGTGCCCGTTCGACAGCAGGAAGCGGTCGCGGTTGACCCACTTTGGATTGGCCGGGTTGTGGCGGTAGTGACCGTCCCACAACGCCACCGCGATGTCGGCCATGCCCATCGGCATGCCCGGGTGGCCGGAATTAGCTTTCTGGACGGCGTCCATTGCCAAAGCGCGGATTGCGTTGGCCATCAGAGTAGTGGTTTGCATAGGTTTCATCGATCGAATTGTTGAAGTCGTAAGAATGGGGATGCGAAGGCGGGGCATGGATAACTGAGCCAACTATTTTACCAGACCGGGAGGTGCCGAATTAAAATGCGCTAGTTTTCTCAGCTCTTCAACAGGACTTTCATGCCGCGTTTTTATTGCCCCCAGCCGCTGGCGGCCGGCCACACCGTCGCCCTGCCCGACCCGGTGGCGCACCACGCCTGGGTGGTGCGGCTGCAGCCGGGCGCCGCGCTGACCTTGTTCAACGGCGACGGCGGCGAATACCTGGCCGAACTGGCCACCCTGGACAAAAAAGGCGCCAGCGCGCGCATCGTCGCCTTCATCGACCAGGAGCGCGAACTGCCGTACCGGATCACCTTGGCGCAGGCGCTGCCGGAAGCGTCGAAGATGGACTGGATCATCGAGAAAGCGGTCGAACTTGGCGTGTCGGCGGTGCAGCCGCTGGCGGCGCAGCGCTGCGTGGTGCGCCTGACGGGCGAGCGGGCCGAGAAGAAATCCAGTCACTGGCAGGGCGTGATCGTGTCGGCATCCGAGCAAAGCGGGCGCAACCGGCTGGCCAGCCTGGGCGAGCTGTGCCAGTTCGAGCAGTGGATAGGGCGCGCCGACATGGCCAGTTGTTTGTTGCTGACGCCGCGCAGCACGCAGTCGCTGGCCAACTGGTCGCGCATGGCGGCGCCGCGGGCGATCAGCCTGCTGATCGGCCCCGAGGGCGGCTACACGCAACAGGAAGAAGATGCGGCAATTGCGCGCGGCGCCATCGCCGTGTCGATGGGGCCGCGGATTTTGCGTACCGAGACGGCCGCATTGGCCGCGCTGGCGACGATCTCGGCGACGTGGGGCGGAATGTAGCTTGCTGGCGCATCGATATTGACGCGAATATCGCCAAGCGCCTCAACGTGCCTGACCGGCGCTCAAATACAACGCGCCCGGTCCGCAATCGCCTGCGATCGGTCAATGCGCGACCCAAATGCATCATCAGGTCAAAATCGAACTGCATTTTTATTCGATGACCCGCATTGGGGCAAAAGGTGCCGAATAATCTTTGCCGCCTTCAGGAGCGGCTTTTCGATCGTCGCCAACAACGCCGCCCAGCAAATCCGAATTCCCCGATTGGCGTACGTAAAGGTCAGTTTAGACGACGAAGCGCGCGTTTTGGCAACGCACCGAAACCGCGCGCGCGCGAGTGGCGACGCACCCTTGAGGGGCGCGGAAATCGTTTGACGCGCCGATAAGAACGCCGGGGCGTAAACACATTCGTAATAGGTGTGGTTATTACGCCACCACCGTTAGATCTTAACGTTGACACCATGCTGCCGGGAATGTTCTTATGCTCCTCTAACTTTTCTTTGCCGAAAAGATTACCGGAGCAAAGCTAATCAACAATCTAGCTATTTGTACCTGGCTGTTTGTCGTTCGCATTGCTCCGATTTTAAAAAATCAATTAAATCTGGGAGAATTATGTTGCATACTGCGAAACAAACGTCACGAGCAGCCATGCTGCGCCGGTCTGCAATCTCGTTGGCAGTTGGCATGTGCTTCGTCGGCGCGGCCTGGGCCGCCGAATCGGGCGGCTTGCGTATTAACATTACTAGCGCTACGGGCCAGCCTGTCGCCGGCGCTACGGTAAAGATCAGTTCGCCAAGCAGCCTGGTGACCAAGACCGCCGTGACCGAAGCCGATGGCTCCGTCCGCGTTGCCGGCCTCGATCCGGCGTCGGACTACAAGGTCGAAGTCGTCGCACCTGGCTACTCGACCCTCAGCGCCGCTGATGTCGTCGTCGTCAGTGGCCAGAACCTCAGCCTGAACTACCCGCTTGGCCTCGTCGGCGCTGCCGGCTCGGACGTGCAACGCGTGGTCGTGACGAGCTCGCGCCTGGCACAGGTCGATTCGACCTCGGCTACCGTCGGCACCATCCTGAACCTGGGCGTGGTCGAATCGCTGCCAACCGCCCGTACCTATCAAGGCTACCTGCAACTGGTGCCAGGCGTGAAGCCTTCGCAGTCCGGCAACCCAGCATCGAAATCGGGCGTCAACTACGCCGACATCGCCGGCGCAACCGGCACCTCGTCGGACAACGTCTACATCCTCGACGGCGTCGACGTCACCGACTCGAACACCGGTACCTTCGGTTCGAACATCAACTCCGAAATCATCCAGGAACAACAGATCCTGACCGGCGGTATTCCAGCCGAGTACGCAGGCGGCTCGGGCCTCGTGTCGAAAGTCATCACCAAGTCCGGTGGCGACGAGTTCCACGGTTCGGTCAACTACTATTTCCAGAACGACAGCCTGGTTGCCGACAACAAGCATGAGCCGGGCGCGAAATTTTCGACCTATGACGCAGCGGTCACCCTGGGCGGTCCGATCATCAAGGAAAAGCTGTGGTTCTTCGGTTCCTATCAGGTCAAAGAGCGCGACACCGACGTGGCAGACCCGAACGGCGTAGCATTGCGCACGGTCAACCGCGAAGACAAGCTCGGCTTCGGCAAGATCACCTGGCAGCCAACCGAGAACGACCGCTTGGTCGCCTCGTTCTTCAACGACCCGGCCACCATCAGCGGCTCGACCACGGCGACCACGCCGAACAACCGTGACACGCGCCAGGTGCAGGGCGGCGACAACTACAAGCTCGACTACACGCGCGACATGGACAAGCTGCGCGTGAACGTCTACGCGTTCCGCCACGAAGGTGAAGTGTCGACCTATGCGGCCGACCAGACCACCCGCAACGACATCCTGTTCCGCAATCCCGCGACGACGCCGACGACGGCAATGCGCAGCCTCGGCGGTACCGGATCGGCACTGGCATCGTCGCGCAATCGTGACGAAGTCGGCGCCAGCGGCGAGTATTTCCTCGAGACCAAAGACTGGGGCAGCCACACCTTCAAGTCCGGCTTCTCGTACTCGAAGAACGCGTACGTCGAAGACTCGCTGGTGATCGGCGCGGACAAGGCGCGCTACACGTCGATCTCGACGGCCAACGCCGGCGTCACCCTGGCCGAGCACCTCGGCACCGGCTGGGTCGGAACCCGTCAGCTCGTCGCTGCCGATCTTCCGCGTTTCACCACCGCCATCAACGCCAGCCCGAACAAGGCGTTCTTCGTCAACCTGCTCGATACCAACCGCGACGGCACCATCTCGACGCCGGAATATAACGCCTACCGGTTCACCAGCACCGCCGGCAACCCAGGCGGCCAGGTCAACAACTACCGCATCATCGAGACGCAAGCTGCGCCGTACACCGTCGAGGCGACCGGCAAGACCTTCTACTTCCAGGATACCTGGACCAACAAGAAGCTGACGGTCAACGCCGGCGTGCGTGCCGAAGAGTGGGTTCACCTCGATTCGAAAGGCGACGAATCGGCCAAGTTCAAGTGGAAGCTGGCACCACGCCTGTCGGTCGTGTATGACCCTGCCGGCGATGGCCGCAGCAAGGTCTGGGCGTTCGCCGGTCGTTACTACGATCCGGTGCGCACCAACATGTCCGACTTCGCCGGCAACCTGACCGGTCCAGTGCTCGAAGAGCAGGTCTTCCTGGGCGACCGCTGGCTGACGTTCCGCACCCGTGGCGGACCGAAGACGCCAGACGCGCTGATCTCGCCGTCGACCAAGACGCCGTTCACCGACGAGTTCATGCTCGGTTATGCGACCTCGCTGGGCAAGGATTACACCGTGTCGGCAAGCTACACCAAGCGTAAGACGCGCGACATCCTGGAAGACTACGATCTGGGTCTGTACTCGGATCCGACCCTCACCGTGGCAACCGCCGGCGAAGGCTATGCAGCGCCAGGTTCGGCTTACTACCTGCCATATTCGTACTTCGGCTACAGCGGCAAGCCGAATTCGAACTATGTGATCGGCACGCTCAAAGGCGGCAAGCGCGACTACCAGGGCGTCGAACTGAGCCTGACCAAGGCCAAGCGCGACAACTGGCAGGGTGCCGCTTCGTACACCTGGAACGACGCCAAGGGCAATACGAACTCGGATAGTAACGCTGACTTCCAGGGTGACTGGGTTGCACTCGACCCACGCGCGCCTAACGCGTACGGCCCACAGCCAGGCAACATCGAACACCAGGTCAAAGGGTACGGTTCGTACTTCTTTAACAATGGTCTCGAGGTGAGCGCAGTGTTCAACTGGAACAGCGGCCTGCTGTATAGCCGTACCCAGGCAATTTCCGGCCGTAACCTGCCGGTGATGGACGCTGCGTATGTCGATGGCGGCGTGCTCGATACGTTCATTTCGCCTAACTCGGTCGGTAGCCAGACCGGTCCGTCGTACTACACGCTCGACATGCGCCTGAAGTATGTCTACAAGTTCACCGCCAGCCAGAAGGTGGAGTTGTTCCTCGACATCTTCAACGTGCTCGACAAGCAGTCGCCAACGGCGCATCAGTCGCTGGTGGCCGGCTCGGCCTTCTACAAGTTCGGCCAGCCGAACGAATTTGTCCAGCCACGCCGCCTGTACGTCGGTGCACGCTACTCGTTCTGATCTAACTGATCCGAACAGCTTCATCGCTTAAAGCCGGCCCCGCAAGGGGCCGGCTTTTTTTCGTCGGTACGTCACCAATTAAGTGTGCGTTCGGCGCCCTGCCCATTTCGCCGCCACCCCATCACGGGTAAAATAGCCGGTTGCACCGCCCCGCCCTCCCCTTGTACTGATGGATACCCGTAATGCTGCGAATTAACGAACTGAAACTGCCACTGACCCATGAAGAAGCCGAACTGGAAGCGGCGCTGCTGGCCCGGCTCGGCATCGGCAAGGACGCGTTGCGTGGTTTCACCATCTACAAGCGCAGCTACGACGCGCGCAAGAAAAGCGCCATCGTGCTGATTTATTCGATCCATGCCGACGTTGCCGACGAGGCCGGCGTGTTGGCGCGCCTGCAGCACGACATGCACGTGATGCCGGCGCCGGACACCGACTACCGTTTTGTGGCCGGCGGCGAGCAACTGCAAGGGCACGACCGCAACGAGCGTCCGGTGGTGGTCGGCACTGGCCCGTGCGGCCTGTTCGCCGCGCTGATCCTGGCGCAGATGGGCCTGCGCCCGATCATCCTCGAGCGCGGCAAGGTGGTGCGCGAACGCACCGTCGACACCTTCGGCTTCTGGCGCAAGCGCGAACTCAATCCGGAATCGAACGTGCAGTTCGGCGAAGGCGGCGCCGGCACCTTTTCCGACGGCAAGCTGTACAGCCAGATCAAGGACCCGAAACACTACGGGCGCAAGGTGCTCACCGAGTTCGTCAAGGCCGGCGCGCCGGACGAGATCATGTACGTCAGCAAGCCGCACATCGGCACCTTCCGGCTCGTCAAGATGGTCGAGCAGATGCGCGAGAACATCATCGCGCTCGGCGGCGAATACCGCTTCTCGAGCAAGGTCGTCGACGTCGACATCGAGCGCGACGGCGACAGCGGCCAGGTGCGCGCGGTGGTGCTGGCCAGCGGCGAGCGCATCGCCACGCGCCACCTGGTGCTGGCGATCGGCCACAGCGCGCGCGACACCTTCGAGATGCTCTACGAGCGCGGCGTCTACATCGAGGCCAAGCCGTTCTCGATCGGCTTTCGGGTCGAGCACCCGCAGTCGCTGATCGACAATGCCCGCTTCGGCGCGAACGCCGGCAACAAGATCCTCGGCGCGGCCGACTACAAGCTGGTGCACCACGCCTCGAACGGGCGCTCGGTGTACAGCTTTTGCATGTGCCCGGGCGGCACGGTGGTCGCCGCCGCGTCGGAACCTGGCCGGGTGGTCACCAACGGCATGAGCCAGTATTCGCGCAACGAGCGCAACGCCAACAGCGCGATCGTGGTCGGCATCACGCCGGAGGTCGACTATCCGGGCCATCCGCTGGCCGGCATCGCGCTGCAGCGCCGCCTCGAGGAAGGCGCGTTCGCGCTGGGCGGCGGCAACTACGACGCGCCGGGCCAGCTGATGGGCGACTTCGTCAACGGCCGCGCCTCCAGCGCGCTGGGCGCGGTGCAGCCGTCGTTTACGCCGGCGGTGCATCTGACCGACCTGGCCGGCGCCCTGCCCGACTACGCCATCGTCGCCATGCGCGAGGCATTCCCGGCGTTCGACAAGCAGATCCGCGGCTTTTACCGGGCCGACGCGCTGCTGACCGGGGTCGAGACGCGCACGTCGTCGCCGATCCGCATCAAGCGGCGCGACGATGACCTGCAAAGCCTGAACACGCGCGGCCTGTTCCCGGCCGGCGAAGGCGCCGGTTACGCCGGCGGCATCCTGTCGGCGGCGGTCGACGGCATCAAGGTGGCCGAAGCGGTGGCGCTGTCGATGGCCGCCGGCGCCGGCGCCGGCGCCGGCGCGCGCCTGTAACACCGCCAGCTGGCCGGCAATGCCATAGGCGATTCAAGCGGCGCGCACGTTGTTTTTTTGCATCATTTACAAAAAGTTTAAATTTGACAGGCGGACACCCCAGATGCTTTCATCCTCCACGGAGAAAATTTCACATATTTGAAATATTCTCCGAGCTTATTTTGATACATCGCAATCTGGAGGAGTTTGAATGTTGAATGAAACAGTTCTATCGCGGTCAATCCGCGTCATGTGCGCCAGCGGCGCCATCGTGGTCGGCCTGGGCATGTCCAGCGCCGTGATGGCCCAGCAGGCAGCCGACAGCGCGCCAATGCAGCGCGTCGAGATCACCGGTTCGGCCATCAAGCGCATCGATGCCGAAACCGCCGTGCCGATCACCGTGATCAAGATGGAAGACCTGAAAAAACAGGGCGTCACCACCATCGAACAGGTCATGGGCAACCTGACCGTGTCGCAATCGTCGCAGGGCACCAGCCAGGTCGTCGGCCTCGGTACCGGCGGCGCATCCTACGCCGACCTGCGCGGCATTGGCGCCAACAAGACGCTGGTGTTGCTGAACGGCCGCCGCCTGGCCAACAATGCATTCGACAGCTCCTCGCCCGACCTGAACATGATCCCATTCGCCGCGCTCGAGCGCGTCGAAGTGCTGCGTGACGGCGCCTCGGCCCTGTACGGCAGCGACGCCGTCGGCGGCGTGATCAACTTCATCACCAAAAAAGACTTCCGTGGCGGCACCGCGTCGGTCGGCGTCGATTCGCCGCAGCATCCAGGCGGCAAATCGAAGAGCGCCAACTTCGGCTTCGGCTTCGGCGACCTCGACACCGACGGCTACAACATCTTCGGCGTCATCGATCACCAGGAACAGCAGGCCATCACCGGCACCCAGCGCGATTTCAACCGTCGCTACCCGGGCGGCCTGTCGCCAACGACCAGCCCTGCGAACTACTTCCAGGACGACAAGAGCGGCAACCCGGCAGCACCGGGTTGCACCAGCGCGCCGAACCTGATCCCAAGCTCGGACCGCACCAGCTGCCAGATGACGACGTCGAGCTTTGTCGACTACGTCCCGCGCAGCCAGCGTGATTCGGCACTGGTCAAGGGCACGTTCAAGCTCAACGCCGACCACCAGCTGAGCCTCGAGGCACTGAAGACCCAGAGCACCGTGCGCAGCCAGATCGCCCCGGTACCATACGGTGGCCTGCGCCAGAACCGCACCCGCCTGGACGGTTCGCTGAACCCGTTTTACCCTGGTAACCCAGGCGCGGTCACCCCGAACATCCCGCTGAGCCCGACCTTTACCGGCAACACCGGCACCCTGCCGGCCGGCGCCAAGCCTGGCTTCATCAACGTCAAGTGGCGCGACCTGCCAAACGGCCCGCGCGCCGACGAAAACATCAACGACCAGCAGCGCTTCGTCGCCTCGCTGTCCGGTGTGATCGCAGGCTGGGACTACGAGGCTGCCCTGACCTACAATGAAAACAAGGTCAAGGAAAACCTGAAGGGTTACAGCGACGGCGGCATGATCACCGCTGGCGTACTGAACGGCATCATCAATCCGTTCGGCGAGCAGACCGCCGCCGGCACCGCGCTGATCAACGCCGCGGCGCTGGACGGCACCGTGCGTACCGCCAAGGGCAAGACCACTGGCGCCGATGCACACGCCAGCCGCGAGCTGGGCGACTGGATGGGCGCAGGCCGCAAGGCAGCGCTGGCAGTTGGCGCGCAGTACTCGAAAGAGCAGTTCCTCAGCGTCGCGGAAAAAGAGTACGCATCGAAGGTCGTCGCCAGTACCGGTATCGATCCTGAGTCGCGCGACGAAGGAACCCGCAAGGTCTACGCCGCGTATGCCGAGCTCAACGTTCCATTGCTGAGCACGCTCGACGTCACCGCCGCCATCCGTTACGACAAGTACAGCGACTTCGGCAGCTCGACCAATCCAAAGTTCGGCTTCCGCTTCCAGCCGACCAAGACTGTGCTGCTGCGCGGTTCGTACTCGACCGGCTTCCGTGCGCCGTCGCTGTATGAAATCAACGCCGCCCAGACGTACACCAATACGTCGCAGCGCAATGATCCGGTCAACTGCCCAGGCGGCAAAGCCATCCCAGGCAAGCCGACCGCGGCGAACTGCAACCAGCAGTTCCAGGCTCTGTACGGCGGCAACAAGAACCTCGACCCGGAAACGTCGAAGAACGCCACCATCGGCCTGATGATCGAGCCGGTCAAGGACCTGAACATCGGCATCGACCTGTGGGCGATCCAGCTCAAGGATTCGATCGGCAGCATCAGCGAAGACGACGTGTTCGACAACCCTGGCCTGTATCCAGGGGTGTACAAGCGCACCGCTGCCGGCAACCTGGCCACCGACGGTTCGCAGTGCCCGGACCCGGTCACTTGCGGCTACGTTGACCTGCGCAACCTGAACCTGGGCGGCGTCAACACCAACGGTATCGACCTGAGCCTGGCGTACAAGATGCGCGTCGGCAGCATCGGCAACTTTGCGCTGAACTCGACCAACACCTATGTGCGCAAGTACGAGTACCAGAACTCCGAAGGCGGAGTCTGGAACCAGAACGTCGGCATCTTCTCCGGCGCCGGTCCAGTGTTCCGCTGGCAGAACACCACTTCGATCAACTGGTCGAAGGGTTCGCTGTCGGCAGGCCTGACCGGCCGCTACAAGACCGGTTACCTCGATCAGGATGAAGAGACCCGTGTCGCTTCGTACACCACGTTCGACGCGTTCGCTGCCTACGCCATGCCGAAGGGCTTTGGCCTGACCGTCGGCGTGCGCAACCTGGCCGACCGCGCTCCGCCGCTGTCGTACCAGACCAACACGTTCCAGGCTGGTTTCGATCCACGCTACACCGATCCAATCGGCCGTACCTACTACGTACGCGGCACGTACAACTTCTAAGTTGTAACGGCGTGAAAAAGCCCGGGAAGAACATCTCCCGGGCTTTTTTTCGTCCCGCGTTTCGGCGCTACAGCCAGCCCGACTTCCTGAAGCGCCAGTACAGATAGCCGGCCACGCTGAACATCGACGCCAGCGCCACCGGGTAGCCATACTTCCACTCGAGCTCCGGCATGAACTTGAAGTTCATGCCCCACAGGCCGGCAAACGCGGTAAACACGGCGAAGATCGCCGCCCATGCCGCCAGCCGCTTGTTGACTTCACTCTCGTCGATCGCCACCATCGACAGGTTCACCTGGATCGCCGTGCTGATGGTGTCGCGGATGGTGTCGACGGTGCCGGCGATGCGGTACAGGTGGTCGTGGACGTCGCGAAAGTACTCCTGGGTGTCGAGCGCCAGTGCCGGCACGCGCCCGCCGTACAGGCGGCCGACGCCTTCCATCAGCGGCATCACCGAGTGGCGCAGCATCAGCACCTTGCTCTTGAGTTCATACAGGCGCTCGATGTTGGCGCGCTGCGAGCCGCGGATGAAGATGCGGTCCTCGATCTTTTCCAGTTCCGATTCGAGCAGGTCGACTACCGGGAAGTAGCGGTCGACCACCGCGTCCATCAGCGCGTACAGCACGAACGCCGAGCCTTGCGCCAGCAGGTGCGGTTCGCGCTCGGCGCGCGCGCGCACGCCGAGAAAGCCTTCCGAGGCATTGCGGCGCGATGACAGCACGTAGTTCGGCCCGACGAACACGTCGACCTCGCCGACTGTCATCTCGTCGCCCACCAGCTCGACCGTCTGCAGCACGGCAAACAGCGAGTCGCCGTACTCCTCGACCTTGGGGCGCTGGTTGCCGCGCGTGGCGTCTTCGACGGCCAGCTCGTGCAGGCAGAATTCATCCTTCATCCGCGCCAGCTCGGCCGGATCGGGGTCGCGCAGCGAGACCCAGACGAAGTAGCCTGGCCTGGCCAGGTACTCGCTGATCTCTTCGACCGGAATGTCGGCCAGTTTTTTGCCTTCCTGGTAGGCGACGCAGTTAATCAACATGACGATCCAATATAGACGGGGCACATGCCGCCGAGGCAGAGCTTACTATATTGGCGCGCCTGTGACGCTCGCCGCCGCGCTATTCGTCCTTGGCGCCGTCGATTCCCAGCTCGGCGATCTTGCGGGTGATCGTGTTGCGGCCGATCCCGAGGCGCACGGCGGCGTCGTTCTTGCGTCCGTGCGTGTGCCTGAGCGCCGTCTTGATCAGCGCCGACTCGAACTGGCGTCCCAGCACATCCATCACCTCCGACTGGCCGGCGTTGAGCATGCCGGCCGCCTGCAGTTCGAGCAGTCCGATCCAGCTATCGGCGCTGCCGGCGGCGGCCGGCGCGGCGGCGCGCGGCCAGGTATGCGGGTCGGCCGACACTGTAGAGGGCGGCGGCGCGCCGGCCTCGGCTGCGCCGTCCTGGCTCTGGGTCAGTTCCAGCGGCAGGTCCTTGATGTCGACGGTCTGGCCGGGCGCCATCACGGTGATCCAGTTGCACAGGTTTTCGAGCTGGCGCACATTGCCCGGCAGGTCGAGCCCGGACAGGAAGTGCAGCGCCCCTTCGCTCATGCGCTTGGCCTCGACGCCGAGCTGGCGGGCGCTTTGCACCAGGAAGTGGCGCACCAAAAGCGGGATATCCTCGCGCCGCTCCCGCAAACTGGGCAGGCGCAGCCGGATCACGTTGAGGCGGTGGTACAGGTCTTCGCGAAACAGGCCGTCGCGCACCCGCTGTTCCAGGTTCTGGTGGGTGGCGGTGATGACGCGCACGTTCGCCTTGAGCGGCTGATGGCCGCCGACGCGGTAGAAGTGGCCGTCCGACAGCACCCGCAGCAGGCGCGTTTGCAGATCGAACGGCATGTCGCCGATCTCGTCGAGAAACAGCGTGCCGTTTTCGGCCTGCTCGAAGCGGCCGCGCCGGGTGGTCTGGGCGCCGGTGAAGGCGCCGCGCTCGTGGCCGAACAGTTCGGACTCGAGCAGGTCTTTCGGGATCGCCGCGGTGTTGAGCGCGATGAACGGCTGCTGCGCGCGCGGGCTGTGCTTGTGCAGCGCGCGGGCGACGAGCTCCTTGCCGGTGCCCGATTCGCCCGTGATGAGCACCGTCACGTTCGACTGCGACAAGCGGCCGATCGCGCGAAACACCTCTTGCATGGCCGGCGCCTGGCCGAGGATTTCCGGCGTCTCGGCCGGGCCCGACTCGACGCTGGTCTCGCGCAGGCTCTCTTCCAGCGCGCGGCGAATCAGCTCGACCGCCTTGTCGATGTCGAACGGCTTGGCCAGGTACTCGAAAGCGCCGCCCTGGAATGCGGCGACGGCCGAATCGAGGTCGGAAAAGGCGGTGATGATGATGACCGGCAGGCCGGGGTAGCGCTGCTTGACCGCCTGCAGCAGGTCGAGGCCAGATTCGCCCGGCATGCGGATGTCCGACACCAGCACTTGCGGCGTCTCGGTCTCGAGGGCGGCCATGGCGTCGCGCGCGTTGGAAAAGCTGCGGGTAGCCAGGTTTTCGCGCGCCAGCGCCTTCTCCAGTACCCAGCGGATGGAGGCGTCGTCGTCGACAATCCAGATTGGTTTCATGTATTCGCGTGTCCCGCACTATTGGTGTTCAATCGGTGGGATCCGTCCCCGCCCCCGAGCACCCGCTTATGGCAGGGGCAGCAGGATGCGGAAGTCCGTCAATCCAGGCCGGCTCTCGCATTCGATCACGCCCAGGTGCTGTTGCACGAAGGTTTGCGCCAATGTCAGCCCCAGCCCGCTGCCGCCGTCCCTGCCCGACACCAGCGGGTAGAAGATACGATCGCGGATCTGCGGCGAGATGCCCGGTCCATTGTCGATGATATGCAAGTCTAATGCCAGCCCGTAGCGGACCTTGGCCAGGGTGACCTGGCGCGCCACCCTGGTGCGCAAAACCAGCTCGGCGTCGCCGGCGGCGATGCGCTCGCGCAGCGCCTGGGCGGCGTTGCGGGCGATGTTGAGCACCGTCTGGATCAGTTGCTCCTTGTCACCCCTGAACTCGGGAATCGAGGCGTCGTAGTCGCGCCGGATCGACAGCCCGGTGGGAAATTCTGCCACCATCAGGCTGCGCACCCGCTCGCACACCTCGTGGATGTTGACGTCGCCGACGATGTGCGGGCGCCGGTGCGGCGCCAGCAGGCGGTCGACCAGCGTTTGCAGCCGGTCCGCTTCCTTGATGATGACCTGGGTGTACTCGCGCAGCCCATTGAGGTGCTTTTCCGGCAGCTCCAGTTCAAGCAGCTGGGCGGCGCCGCGGATGCCGCCCAGCGGATTCTTGATTTCGTGCGCCAGGTTGCGGATCAGTTCCTTGTTGACCTGGCTCTGGTCGAGCATGCGCTCTTCGCGGTCAAGCTTGAGCTGCTGGACGTTTTCGCGCAGCTCGACGATGACGCCGCCGTCGCCGGTGACGCTGACGATGCTGTGCACGTGCAGCGCGTCGCGCCCGCTGCGCTCGAGCGCGAGGTCCTGGCGCAGGTCGGCGTATTCGTGCGCCAGCGCCTGCGCGCACAGGTTGGCCAGTTCGTCGCCGTTGAGGAACAGCGCGGCGATCTGCATGCGCGCCAGCGCGCGCGCGGAAATTTCGAGCAGGTGTTCGGCGGCCGCGTTGGCATAGCGGATCTGGCCGTCGGCGCCGACCAGCAGCACGGCCGACGCCAGCAGGTCGAGCCCCGCCAGCGCCGTATCGGCGGCGGGTCGGGCGGGCGGGCCGGCGGGCCGGTTCATCGGATGTTCGCGATCTCGCGCTTGAGGGCGTCGAGGTTCTTTTCGGCGCGGCCGACACTGTCGCGCAGCTGCGCCACGCGTTCGAGGTACTTGGCGTAGTTCTTCTCGTTGCCCTGGCGTTCAGGCTCGCCGTTGTTGAATTCGCGCCGTAGTTCGGCCAGCTTCTTTTCTTCGCTGCGCAGTTCCTCGTTGAGGATCTCGCGGCGGTCGTCGTCGCGCGCCTTCTGCTGGTAGGTGCTCACGCGCGGGAACTCGGCCGGCGTGGCGGCCGGCGCGGCGCTGCTGCGCGGAGTCGCCGCTGTGGCTGCGCGGCGCGGCGGCGCGGCGACCGGGCCGCTGGCGCCGGTCGATGGCAAGTCGAGCGCCTTGCAGCCCGGCTTGAGGGTGTCGGTGTAGAGCACGTGGCCGCCTTCGTCGACGCATTTGTACATCACCTGGCCGTGCGCGATGCCGCTCACCGCCAGCGAAGCGATGGCGACTGCGCCGGCTCGTCCGAAAGACCTCTTTATCATAAACATCAGCATTGGTGCGCGGCGGTGCGCGCGGTTATTGGGTTCAGCCCGAATATACAACATCCGAAAAAAAACGCGGTGAAAGCCGTGGCTTTCCCCGCGTTTTTTACACAGCATTTACACTTTCGATATCGGCACTACAAGAGCTGCTGACATCGGCATAACACTGTTGGCGTTTCGCTTACAGCGAGTAGTACATGTCGAATTCGACCGGGTGCGTGGTCATGCGCATGCGCTGCACGTCCTGCATTTTCAGTTCGATGTAAGCGTCGATCATGCTGTCGCTGAACACGCCGCCGCGGGTCAGGAACTCGCGGTCCTTGTCGAGGTTCTCGAGTGCTTCTTCCAGCGATGCGCACACCGTCGGGATCAGCGCGTCTTCTTCCGGCGGCAGGTGGTACAGGTCTTTCGATGCCGCCTCGCCCGGGTGGATCTTGTTGGCGATGCCGTCCAGGCCGGCCATCAGCAGCGCGGCGAAGCACAGGTAGACGTTCGCCAGTGGATCGGGGAAGCGCGTCTCGATGCGGCGACCCTTCGGGTTGGCCACGTGCGGGATGCGGATCGATGCCGAGCGGTTGCGGGCCGAGTAGGCCAGCTTGACCGGCGCTTCGTAGCCAGGCACCAGGCGCTTGTACGAGTTGGTGCCAGGGTTGGTGATCGCGTTGAGCGCCTTGGCGTGCTTGATGATGCCGCCGATGTAGAACAGCGCGGTGTCCGACAGGCCGGCATAGCCGTCGCCGGCGAACAGGTTCTTGCCGTCCTTCCAGATCGACTGGTGCACGTGCATGCCCGAGCCGTTGTCGCCGACGATCGGCTTCGGCATGAAGGTGGCGGTCTTGCCGTAGCTGTGGGCGACGTTCCAGACGACGTACTTCAGGTTCTGGGTCCAGTCGGCGCGCTCGACCAGGGTCGAGAAGCGGGTGCCGATTTCGTTCTGGCCAGCGCCGGCCACTTCGTGGTGGTGCACTTCGACCGGGATGCCCATCGCTTCGAGGATAAGGCACATCTCCGAACGCATGTCCTGGAACGAGTCGACCGGCGGGACCGGGAAGTAGCCGCCCTTGACGGTCGGACGGTGGCCATGGTTGCCGCCTTCGGTCTTGGCGTCGGTGGCCCACGAGGACTCGTCCGAATCGATCTTGACGAAGCAGCCGGACATGTCGATTTTCCAGCGGACCGAATCGAAGATGAAGAATTCCGGCTCCGGGCCGAAGTAGGCGGTGTCGCCCTGGCCGGACGACTTCAGGTAGGCTTCGGCGCGCTTGGCGATCGAACGCGGATCGCGGTCGTAGCCCTTGCCGTCGGATGGCTCGATGACGTCGCACTGCATGAACAGCGTGGTCTCTTCCATGAACGGGTCGATGTTGGCGGTCGACGGATCCGGCATCAGGATCATGTCGGACGCTTCGATGCCCTTCCAGCCAGCGATCGACGAACCGTCGAAGGCGTGACCCGACTCGAACTTGTCGAGATCGAAGTGGGAGATAGGTACGGTGACGTGCTGCTCCTTGCCACGGGTATCGGCAAAGCGGAAATCAACGAATTTGACTTCGTTGTCTTTTGCCATCTTCAGCACTTCTGCGGCGGTCTTTGCCATTCAAAATCTCCTAGATAAAAAGGGGGGAGCGCGCGCTCATGGGCGTACGCAAACTCACAGGAATCATAGCAGAAACCATGCCAGCCATTAATTCCAACGCTAAAGTCCAGTTTAGTGCGGGACTTGCTAAGGAAGGTAGGAAAATCGCCAGCGGCGCACGGAATCTGCCGGTCCACGCACCGCCGTGGAGCACCAATATGGTGCGTTGGCAGAAAAATGCACCAAGGCGGCACAATGCGCCCCAAAAGCGAGAGCCGCTGCGCGCGCCGTTCGGCCACGGCGATGTGGCCCTATAATGGACAATCTGCCAACCCAAGGAAAACTGCCATGAGCGCCGCCGACCACATCCTTGCCACCGCCCGCCAGCGCGGCGCCGACCAACCGTACGCCGGCGCGGTGACGCCGCAGGAGGCGTTCGCGCTGCTGCAGTCGGACCCCAGCGCCAAGCTGGTCGACGTGCGCACCAACGCCGAGCGTTACTGGGTCGGCCAGGTCGCCATCGCACCGGGCCAGCACGCCGCCGTCGAATGGAGCAGCTGGCCGAGCGGCGTGGTCAACCCGCAGTTCGTCGAGCAACTGGGCGAAGTAGCGGGCAAAAACGACCTGCTGCTGTTTTTGTGCCGCTCCGGCGTGCGCTCGCGCCATGCGGCCAAGCTGGCCACCGATCACGGCTTCACCAACGCGTTCGACATCCTCGAAGGCTTCGAAGGCGGCAAGGACAGCGACGGCCACCGCAAGCAGGTCGAAGGCTGGTGCAAGGTTGGCCTGCCGTGGATCGGCGGCTAGCGCGCCGCGGCCGCCGTTTTCAGCGTCAGCAGTACCCGCTGGCGCACGAAGTTGATGTGGCTGCGCAGGCCGTACAGGTTATCGGCGAATGCCAGCGGGATCGACATGTGGTTGACGCGCGCCTCGATGTCGTCGAGGCGTTTTAGCAGCTCGTCGCAGACCTGCTCGCGCCCGTCCGCGGCGCCCTCCTCGAGCTCCTGTTCGATCGTGCGCAGCTGGCCGTACCAGCGGTAGATGCGCGACTTGATGCGCCACACGTACAGCGGCGGCACCACTTTCGAAAACGGGATGATCAGCGCGGCCAGCGCGACCACCACCACCCACAGCCGGTCGAACAGGTTGGCGACCCAGAACGGCATGTAGCGCTGCAGCAGCGGCGCTCCGTCCTTGTAGAACTTGGCCGCCTCGCGCGCGACCGGGATCTCGGTGTAGCGCGCCGACGGGAACTGGCCCTGCTGCTGGAACCAGCCGGCGCCGCCGTGGATCTCGGTGGCCGCCTGCACCAGCAGTTCGATCAGCGCCGGGTGCAGGTTGGCGCGCGCCACCAGCGTGGCGGTGGGCGCAATCAGGTGGTAGTCCTGCGGCGGCAGGTCGCGCCCGAGGTCGACGATCCCGCGCGGCAGCACCACGTGCGACAGGAACGGCAGGCGCCGCGCGTAGGCTTCGGCCTGGTCGAAGTTGAACAGCCGGATGCCGGGCGTTTGCAGCAGCATCTGCACCAGCAGCGCGTCCGGCCCGGACGAGAACACCAGCGCGTCGATGCGCCCTTCGAGCAGTTCCACGGTGGCCGGCGTATTCTCCAGCGCGCCGATGGCCAGGTCGGCCGGCTCGACGCCATTCAAGGCCAGCACCTGGCGAAACAGCTTGGGGATGCCGGTGCCTTCCGGACCGAGGTTGATGCGCAGGCCCTTGAGCTGGCCAAGCTGGGTGACGGCGACCGGTTCGCGCATGAACAGCCAGACCGGTTCGGTGAACAGGCTGCCGAGCGACACCAGGCCCTTGCGCTGGGCGGCCGCTTCGTCGGTCGAGCCGCTCTGGACGAATGCGGCGTCGACCTTGCCCTCGTTGAGTTGCTGCAGGTTCTGCTGCGAGCCGAGCGAGCGCACCAGTTCGGCCTTGATGCCATCCTTGGCCAGCGCCGCCGCGTACTTGGTGCCGAATTGTTCGTAGGCGCTGTTTTCCTGGCCGGTGGCCAGGCGCATGTGGCGCGGCGGGGCCGGGTCGACGATGACGTAGGCCAGCGCGCACAAGGCGCCGATCAGCAGGATGGTGGGGCCAGCGGTGGCGACCAGGTCGCGAAACGAGAACTGGGAGAACTTGCGGATACGGGACATCACTTGGCGCATGGGTTTCATGGGTGGCTACGATGCCAACAATTGACCCAATATGCAAGTGCCGCGTCCGTGGCCTGCCCCCGCTGGGTCAGACCGGTGCAGATGCAGGCCCTGATCGGACGTCAGAACAGCACTTGCGGACGTGGCGCTTCCTGCTTTGGCTTTGGCTGGACGGGCTTGACGGGCTTGACGGGCTTGGCGGCGTCCGCGGCAGGCGCCTTGGCTGCCGCTTTCGGCTTGTCGGCGGCGGCATCGCCAGCTTTTGGCGTGGCCGGCTTGGCGACAGCAGCCTTGGCGACAACAGCCTTTTCGGCGACCGGCTTGGCCGCGGCCGGCCTGGCGACGACTGGCTTGGCGGCGACTGGCTTGACGACTGCCTCGCCCTCGCCCGCAGGTTTGGCGACGGCGTCCTTGACGACGGCCGGCTTGACGACGGCGCCAGGGGCGGCATCGGCTTCTGCCTTGGCGACCTTCGCAGCGGCGCCAGCGGCGGCCGCAGCCTCAGCGGCAGCCTTCTGCTTGGCCGCCGCCTCCGGATCGATCATCGGCATCAAGGTCGGCGCCAGCACCGTCAGCAGCTGCACCGGCAAGGCGCTGGTGAAGTCGTAGTTCTCGGAGTCCGGACCATGCACGTAGGCGGTCATGCTGCCGAAGAAGCGCTCGCCGATGTTGAAGACGAAGGTGGCCGACCGGTTGACGAAGCGCGATTCGATCAGGCGCCCGCCGCCGCCGTAGACGTCGAAGCGCTGGTCGCCGGTACCGGTCTTGCCGCCGACTGCGATGATGCTGCCGTCGGCGGCGACGAACGCCGCCTTGACGCGCTTGGCGGTGCCGTCCGATACCACGCCGCGGATCGCTTCCGACACCGCTTGCGCCACTTCCGGCGCGATCACCTGCTCGAACTTGTCGGCCTTGGCATGCTTGACCAGCGTCTCGTACGGCGTGCCCTTGGCGAAGTGCAGCGAGTCGATCCGCTGCACCGGTTTGCGCATGCCGTTGTTGACGATGATGCCCATCATCTCGGCCAGCGCGGCCGGCCGGTCGGCCGAGGCGCCCAGCGTGGTGGCGTACGACGGCACCAGCGAATCGAACGGGTAGCCCATGCTCTTCCACTGCGCGTGGATCTTGAGGAAGGCTTCGACTTCAATCAGGCCGGCGATGCGCTTGTCCTGCGCGTGCTTGCGGTGGGTGTTGAACAGCCACGAGTACACGTCCTGGCGCTCCTTGACGCTGGCGTCGGCGACCTGCTTCCAGCCGGCGTCCTTGTTGCTGCGCAGGTAGCCGACCACCCACAGTTCCAGCGGATGGAGCGATGAGACGTAACCGCGGTCCGACAGCGACATCGCCGCCGGTGCGTACGTTTCGTACATGCGGGCGATGCGGTCGGCCGGCACCTCGTTGGCCGACGGCAGATTGTCGTTGATGAAGGCGCCAAATTCGGCCAGCGTGCCTTGCGGCCAGACGGTGCGATGCACCGCGGCCAGGCGCGTCGGCGTCGGCCGGAAGCTTGCCAGCAGCGCCTTTTGGGCGTCGGCTGGCGTCTTGCCCTTGTACTTGCTGTAGAACTTGCCGAGGAATTCGCGCCCTTCGCGGTCGGCGAAGCGGGACAGATATTCGGCGCGGCGCGGATCGTTGGCGTCGGCCAGCAGCGCCGCCGACGAACCGGGCAGCTGGAACATGTAGTAGCGCACCACGTCGCGCATCATGCGCACGAACACCAAGTTGGTCGACTGGCGCAGCGCCTGGCGTACCGTCATGATCTTCGAGTCGTCGAGCTTGCTGAAGTTGCCGAACGTGTGCAGGCCGCCGCCGGTGAAAAAGCTCTCGCCGGGGCTGGCTGAATACTTGCGCTCGAACGCCGCTTCGAGCATCGGCGCCAGGCCGCGGTCGGCGCTGGCCTTGAGGCCCTGGAAGTATTCGACGCCCCACTGCGACATGCGGTCCTTCGGATCGAGCACCACTTTCTTCAGTTCGACCGGTGTCATTTGCGCATAGCGCTTGTGCAGCTGGTCGACGATGTCCATGTAGGTGACCAGGGTGCGCAGCTTGGCGGTCGAACCGAGATCGAGCTTGGCGCCTTCGTTGATGTCGAGCGGCTGGTCGTAGTTGTCGGTCTGGACGCGCAGGTAGTTGGCGTCGGCGCCGCGCTCGATCAGGGTGAAGCTGTAGACGACGTTGGCCGGGTCGCCGTTGCCGAGCATGCCCTTGCCGGTCAGGCCGGCGGCGGTGGCCGATTCGACGTCGCGCAGGCCGCGCAGGCGCGCCGTGACGGCCTTCTGCGCTTCGGCGTTGAGGGTGCTGGCCACCGCCAGGTCGAGGCGGTCGACGTTGTACAGGCGCGAGTCGCCCAGCAAGCCGGCCAGGTGGGTGCGCACCGCGTTCGAGGCCTTGCGGGTGGTGAAGGAATTGGCCGCCGGCGGCGCCACGCCGGTGCCCGACGCAGGGTGGAGCTTCTGGCTGGTGGCGAGGTCGCGCAGTTTCGGCGTGATGACGCCGGCCTGGGCCAGCACGCGCAGGTGGACGTTGGTCAGTTCTTCGAGGTCGTCCGAACCGGCGCCGAGGTAGTGGGCCGGGCGACGCTGGGCGATGAACAGGCTGAGCGCCTCCTTGTAGGCGAGCGCCGCGTCAGGCGTGTCGATGGCGCCGCGCAAGGCGCGGTTCAGGTCGTCGAAGTTGCGGCCGTACCAGACCCACATGCCGTCGCCGATGCCGTTTACTTCGCCGTAGCCAAGCTTGGCCGACAGCGGCACCGTGTTGATGTAGTCGACCACGATCTGGCGCCGCGCCATGGTGGTGTCCTCGCCGTCCTGGTAGGCGCGCAGCGACGCCGACACCATCTGGCGCAGCTTGTCCGACAGCGAATTGGTGCGCCCGTCCGGCGAATGGCGGTATTTTTCGATCTGCGTGGCGAGCGTGCTGCCGCCGGCGGAGCGCTTGTCGGCGCCGGTCACCACGTGCAGCGACTTGTCGAACACGGCTTTGCTGAAGCGGTCCCATTCGACCGCCGGATTGCGTTTCGGGTAGGTCGTGTCGAGCAGCTCGCGGTTCTCGATGAACAGCAGGCTCTGGATCAAAGGCAGCGGCGTGGCGTCGAAGCCGCCGTACACGCGCTCGGGAAAGCGGGCGCTAAACAGCGGCTGCTGCTTGTCGTCGAAGATCTCGAGGCCGACCTGGGTCTTTTCGCGGTAGGTGGCGAACAGGCCCATGTCGGCCAGCTCGATCATTTTCGGCGACAGTCGCGCCTGGGAGGCGATGACGTAGTCGTGCCCCTTCAGCTTGGCCAGGTAGTCGGGCAGGTTGGCGTAGCCGAGCCGCTCGTCGTACGGGCTGTCGGACGGGAAGCGGATCGCGTTGCTCGGGCCAGGCTCGACCTTGTAACTGATCTTCCTGGCCAGGCCGGTGAAGAACTGCGCCTGCATCGACGAGGTCTGGCTTTCGCGCACCAGCCACCAGGCGAACAGCGACAGCAGCATCAGCAGCAACAGCACCAGCGCCGGCTTGATGCGGCTGCGGCGCTTGGGCGGCTTGCCATCGGGGGCGCCTTCGGCCGGCTGCTCCGGCGGCTCGGTTACCAGCGACAGGTGGGTTGGCGCGGAGCGCAGTTCGGCGGCCTGCTGGTCCTGCAGTTCGTGTTGCAGTTCCTGCTCGAGCACGGGCGCGGCGGCGGTGGCGGCGGCGCCGCGCGAGCGGCCCAGGTTGATCGATGCGGCGCGTGCACGCAGCGCGCGAACTGCACTCGCAACGCTGTAGTTCCGCCCTGCTTGGCTATTACTTTCCATGATGGCTCAACCGGTATGAATCAATCGTCAGCGCCCTGCGTCCCGACCATCGCCATCCATGCATGGGTCGTTGCAACGGAGCGAGGCCGTTTCGTGTTTCGCGAATAACAACCAAAATCCCACTCCAGAACCTGGCCATCGCATGCTTACCATTCCACCACATCAATGCCTCCACGACGTAGCACTGATCGACAAATTGTCGCCCGGCCGATTGTTTTCGCAAAAAAACAACGGCTCAGTCCGCTAGTAAAAGCACTTCGACAACATCCGCAAATGCCGCCGCGCGTTTGCAATTTGCTACGGTCAGTGTGCCACTAAATCGCTCGGCGGCCGGGCATCTGCATCAAGCGCGCGCAGCTCGCGCAAGGCCTGCAGGCAGTAGTACTGGAACCACAGGCCGGTGAAGATAAAGATCACCAGGTACAGCCAGATCGACAGCATCGCCAGGAACGGAAACAGCACCACTGAAATGAGCGCGCCGCCGATCCACACGATGCCGGGCAAGGCGCCGAAGGCGCCCGAGACCATGCCGATCGCCAGCAGCGGCCAGCGGTGGCGCTGCATGATGGCGCGCCGCTCCTCTGCGCTGGCGTGGGCGGCCAGCGCGTCGTAGCTCATCACGCGCGCGGTCAGCCAGCCCCACAGCGCCACTTGCGCCGCCAGCGCCAGCGGGGCAAAAAAGTACAGCGGCAACGTCATCAGCCACAGCGGCACGAACAGCAGCACCGCGCCGAAGTTGATGGCCAGGCTGCCGAGCGTGCTGCCGCCCTGCTTCATGTCGAGGCCGGCAAACTGGCGCGCGCTGACGTGGCGTCCGATCGCCGGCATCGCCACGATGCCCATCACCAGCAGCGACGTCAGGATCATCAGCGGCAGCAGCAACAGCATCGCCACCAGCGGCACCACCACCGCTTTGAGCACACCGAGGCCCATCGACGAGAGCATCCCGCCGCTGGCCTTGTAGATGCCGTATTGTTCGAACAGCACCTGCACGTAATCGATCAGCGGCTGCATGCCGAAGTACAGCAAGGTGCCCCACAACGCCACCGACAGCGCAAACGGCAGCGCCGACAGCAGCAGCATGCGAACGCTCAGCTGCGAGGCCAGCGCGCGCCCGTAGGCGTTCAGCACGGCGCGCATCAGGCGCTGCCGCGGCGGCCGGATTGGACCATCCGCTTCAGGCCCGGCCACTGCTGCTGCCAGAAGCGGTGTTGCCGAACGTATGGAAGTTGCGGGCGACATGCGCGCTTGCGGCGCCGGCGATCGAAGCGCGGCAAAGGACGGCCGAGGCGAGCCGGAGAATACTGCGCAGCATGGGAGTTTTCAGGTTAGGAAGCATATGGATATTCTACGTGGGAAATGCGCTGCCGGTACGTCCAGCACGTCAACGCTGCCGCTGCCACAGCACCGCTGACACGGGGTCGCATAGCGCTTTGACACGTCATGCACTACAATTCTCCAACACTCCCTGATCAAGAAAGAAACATCATGTCTACAATTACAACCGATTCCGGACTGCAGTACGAAGACACCATCGTCGGCGATGGCGCCGAGGCGAAAGCCGGCCAGCACGTGACGGTGCACTACACCGGCTGGCTGCGCAATGACGACGGCACAACCGGCGCCAAGTTCGATTCGAGCAAGGACCGCAACGACCCGTTCCAGTTTTCGCTCGGCGGCGGCCAGGTCATCAAGGGCTGGGACGAAGGCGTGCAGGGCATGAAGGTCGGCGGCGCGCGCCGCCTGACGATTCCGGCCAGCTTGGGCTATGGCGCTCGCGGCGCCGGCGGCGTCATTCCGGGCAATGCCACCCTGATCTTCGACGTCGAACTGCTGGCAGTTTAAGTTCCTTTTTCAGCCCACAGGAGTTTCATATGAGCTTGCAAGAACAGTTTGCCCAGGCACAGGCCGATTCGAAGAATCTGCCTGAGCGTCCCGACAACATGACGATGCTGAAGATCTACGGACTGTACAAGCAGGCCTCGAGCGGCGACGCCACCGGCGAGCGCCCTGGCTTTACCGACATGATCGGCCGCGCCAAGTTCGATGCCTGGGACGGTTTCAAGGGCACGTCGAAGGACGACGCGATGCAGCAGTACGTCGACCTGATCGAAGAGCTCAAGGACGAGTAAAGCAGGCGCCAACCCAGGGGTCTGACCGGATTTTTCTTTTACGGTCTGACCCCGATTTAGTTGACGCTCGCACCGCCGCTACGCAAACACCTTGCGCATCTTGTCGGCCACCTTCGTCTCGATGGCCGCCGAAAACGCGCTCATCGGGAATCCCAGCGTGATCGCCATCTCGGCGCGCTGTCCCTGCAAGGTCAGCGCGCCCTCGACGCCGCTGCGCCCGAACTTCAACACGTCGCCATCCCACTTGCATGCCAACTGATAATCGCCGGCCAGCTTGTCGGCCACCTGTTGCGCCGCCGCGCGCGCCTGCTCCTGGCTCAGGCTGTGCGCCTGAACGATACTGATCTGCGCCATCTGCTGCTTTCTGTCTGTTTCCGAGTAGCGCGCATTTTATCGCACCGGCAGCGCTTATTGACGAGCATCAAACAGGGCAAGCGCGCATGGCGCGACTATTTCCTTCGGCAAACACCGCGTTTTTCGAAGGAGAACTGCAGATGAACCCACGCGACACCCTGCCCGACGACCCGCTGGCCGAGCGCACCGACGCGCCCGTCAGCTACGTCCCTACCCCCAGCGCGGCCTACCGCCAGCACCGCAAGGCGGCCCAGCTGCTCGACGAGCCGGGCCAGCCGCGCGGCGACGGCGAGCCGGCGCCGCCGGTGCCGCTGCCGTTCGCCTTCGGCGCGCGCGTGCTGATGTGGAAGCAGGATCCGTCGGTGAGCGAAATCGGCACCCGCAAGGCGTTCCTGCCAGGCATTGTGCTCGACGGCCCGCGCGACGCCCGCATTGTCTCTGGCGACCCGGGCATCGCGCCGGTCAGCCCGAACGCGTTCGGCGACTTCATCAGCATGCCCGACACGCCGCAGTTCAACGCCGTCCACACCTTCGCGGTGGTGCGCCAGACGCTGACGATGTACCAGCGCGCGCTGTCGGCCGCCGGCGCCGACATGCCGCTGCCGTGGCAATGGAACAGCAGCGTCGACACCGCGCCGCTGCAGATCTTCCCGTACGGGCTGCCGAACGTGATGAACGCGTTCTACAGCCGCTCGCAGTGCTGCCTGAAGTTCGGCGACTTCGTCCCCAGCGGGCAGGACGCGCGGGTATTTACCTGCCGCTCGTTCGACATCGTCTCGCACGAGACGGCGCACGCCGTGCTCGACGGCCTCAAGCCCGACTGGCTCGGCGCCGACAACCCGCCGCAGACGGGCGGACTGCACGAGGCGTTTGGCGACCTGACGGCGATTTTCCTGGCGCTGTCGCAGCTCGACCAGTGCGAGGCGGTCATCGCCCAGACCAAGGCGCGGCTGCACGACAAGACCTTTTTGGCCGACATCGCCGAGCAGTTCGGCCTGGCGCTGGGCGGCTCCACCGGCCTGCGCAACGCCGACAACGAGCTCACGCTGGCCGACGCCGGCACCCAGGTGCACGCGCTGTC
This sequence comes from Massilia eurypsychrophila, assembly GCF_002760655.1. Classification (GTDB taxonomy): domain Bacteria; phylum Pseudomonadota; class Gammaproteobacteria; order Burkholderiales; family Burkholderiaceae_D; genus JAFCUW01. Next base: position 110,333 of record NZ_PDOC01000004.1, read on the forward strand.
GCAGGTGTTCACCGGCGCCATCTACGACATCCTGGCCGACCAGTTCGCGCTCGAACGCGACCCGGCGCTGCGCGACGACGCGCTGGTGCTGCACGAAGTGGGCTGCTACCTGCGCGGACTGCTGCTGCGCGCGCTGGTGGCCGCGCCCGACGTCGCCGCCACCTATCCCGACGTGGTCAACCAGATGCTGCGCCTGACAGCCGAAGACGGCAAGCCGGTCACCTACCGCGACAGCATCCGCCACCGCTTCACACTGCGCCAGGTGGTGGAGACGCCGGCGCCGCTGGCCGACGACGACCGCGATCCGCTCGAATGCCTGCCCGGCGTGCAGGATCCGCCCGGCGCCGTGCAGGACCGGCGCGCCTGCTGCGGCACGATGAACCTGGCCGAGTACTACAACCTCGAACATGTGCTCGCGGCCGAGTCGCAGGCGCTGGCGCGCTGGTGCGCCGAGCACGGCCGCAACCGCGCGCCCGTGCCGGCCGTCGTGCCGGCCGTCGTGCCGGACGACATGCTGTCCGCGCTGCCCCTTCCGGCCAGGCTGCGCTAATATCATGGCCATGAAGATCACGGCCACCGGCGGCGGCGGCTTTAGCGGCCGCGCCGAACACTACGAGCTCGACACTGGGCGAATCGAGCAGGGGGCGGCGCTCGAAGCGCTGCTGCGCGACCTCGATTTCTTCGCCGCCGCGCCGCCGCAGCCGGTCGGCGCCGACATTGGCCGCTGGGCCATCACGGTCGCCGACGGCGCGCGCGAACACACCGTCCGCTTCGCCGAGGACGGCAGCGCCGATTCGGCGCCGTGGCAGTCGCTGCTGTCGCAATTGCGCAATCTGGCGTGAAAGCCGGCAGCCGCACCGGGGTCTGACTCCATGCGGTCAGACCCGAAACCGCCCAGAGCTCACATATGCTTATGCGGATTGTGTATGACTCGCATTTGTGGGAATAAGCGAATTGCCTTAAAATACAGTGCTTTGCCAAGGTTGGCGGAACTCCTGCGCCACTGAGCAACACTTCATTGATAGGACTGTTATGACCCACGTTGTCACCGAATCATGCATCAGCTGTCGATACACCGATTGCGTCGATGTATGCCCGGTTGATTGTTTCCGGGAAGGCCCGAATTTTCTGACGATCGATCCGGACGAGTGCATCGATTGCGCGGTCTGCGTGGCGGAGTGCCCGGTCAACGCGATCTTCGCGGAAGAAGACGTGCCGGCCGACCAGGTTGCTTTCATCAAAATTAACGTTGACCTGGCGCGCGCCTGGCCGTCGATCACCAAGACCAAGGCGGCCCTGCCTGACGCGGACAAGTGGAAAGACGTCAAGGACAAGATGGACCAGCTGATCCGCTAGCGTGCCCGGCCGCCACGCGGCGGTGTTTCATCCACAGTATCCTTACTATCCGCGTTGCCGGGCCACCCCGGCAACGCATCTGCATCCATTCCCGGCGCCCGCGCGCCGCGGCCTCGACCAGCTCCCCGCCGACACCCGATATTGCACTGATCACGTTCCGTTTCCGCTGCGTCACAAACGCGCGCGGTTTTTTGCGCCTATGTTGGGCGCTGCACGGACGAGAGATCGCCTGGCGTGATACAAAGCGTGAATGGGGAAAAACTACCGGATGTCTGTGATCCACGTTAATCAATTGCTAAGTAGAACGGCAAATTGCAGTACGGTGACCGGTATAGCCTATAATTAATTCACGGACCGCCGCATTAGCGGCGGCCAAGCAGCCCACGAAGGAACTTCCATGCTCTACCAATTGCACGAGATGCAACGTTCATTCCTGACCCCCATGATGCAATGGGCAGAAGCATCCTCGAAACTGTTTTCGAACCCGGTCTCGCCCTTCGCGCACACCCCGTTTTCCCAGCGTATCGCCGCGGGATACGAGCTGATGTACCGCCTCGGCAAGGATTACGAGAAGCCGGCTTTCGACATCGGCAGCACCCTTGTCGCCGGCGAAACGGTGGGCATCATGGAGCGCACCGTCGTCACGCGCCCATTCTGCCGCCTGCTGCACTTCAAGAAAGACCTCAGCGACAAGCAGATCGCCAAGCTGGCTCAGCCGAAAGTGTTGCTGGTCGCGCCATTGTCGGGCCACCACTCGACCTTGCTGCGCGACACCGTGCGCGGCTTGCTGCACGAGCATGACGTCTACATCACCGACTGGACCGATGCGCGCATGGTGGCGGCGTCGGAAGGCCCGTTCCACCTCGACGACTACATCTATTACGTGCAGGATTTCATCCGCCTGCTGGCGCCTGACCTGCACGTCATTTCCGTGTGCCAGCCGACGGTGCCGGTGCTGGCCGCCATTTCGCTGATGGCCAGCGCCAACGATCCGCAGCTGCCAAAAACGATGACGATGATGGGCGGCCCGATCGATCCGCGCAAGTCGCCGACCGCGGTCAACGACCTGGCCGTCGAAAAGCCGTTCTCGTGGTTCGAGAACACGGTGATCTACGCGGTGCCGGGCAACTACCCCGGTTTTGGCCGCAAGGTCTATCCCGGCTTCCTGCAGCACGCCGGCTTCATCGCGATGAATCCTGGCCGCCACGCGCAGAGCCACCGCGAGTTCTACCAGCACCTGGTGCTGGGCGACGATGAGCCGGCCGAGAGCCATCGTCAGTTCTACAACGAGTACAACGCGGTGCTCGACATGCCGGCCGAGTACTACCTCGACACCATCAAGACGGTGTTCCAGGAACACCGCCTGCCGAAGGGCACGTGGGAAGTCGGCGGCCAGCTGGTGCGCCCGCAAGACATCACGACGGTGGCGCTGTTTACGGTCGAGGGCGAGCTGGACGACATCTCCGGCGCCGGCCAGACCCAGGCCGCGCACGACCTGTGCACCGGCATCCCGGCCAACATGCAGCAGGACTACGTCGCCCCTGGCGCCGGCCACTACGGCATCTTCTCGGGCCGCCGCTGGCGCGAGACGATCTGCCCGAAGATCGGCGAGTTCATCAAGAAGCACGGCTGATTCCATCAGCCGTAAAAAAAACGCCTCGCTGCTCATCCAGCGAGGCGTTTTTTATTGGCCGCTCATTGTGCGTGCCCGGAGACGGCGCCGGCTCAGTCGCGGAACAGCACCTCTTCGCGGCTGAACCAGCGGCGGCAAAACGCCAGCAAGATGGCCGCCAGCAGCGTGCTGGAAAACAGGATCATCAGGAACTTCGGATAATCCATTGTCCCCTTGACGATCTCCTTCATCGCCAGCGCGATGTTGGTCAGCGGGACGGCCGACCATAACCAGGTCAGCTCCACGCCAGGGATCATCGCCACCATCATCGGCATGATTGCGATGATCATCATCGGCTGCATCATGCCGGCCGCTTCCTTGTAACTCTTGGCGTAGATCGACATCGACAGCAAGATCGCGGCAAACATCGCCGCCGTCGGCACCAGCATCAGCGCGATCATGCCGAGGTCGCCGATGCTGATCGCCGCCACCACCGCCGCCAGCGCAGGGTCGAGCCGGCCGGAGTAAAAGCGCAGCAGCAAGCCAAGGCTGCTCACCATCAGCAGCGACGCCGCCAGCGCCACCGTAAACAGCACCAGGAACTTGCCCATCACCAGTTGCGAGCGCGACACCGGCGCCAGCAGCAGCGTCTCGAGCGTGCCGGCTTCCTTCTCGCCGGCGCCAATGTCGATCGCCGGATACATCCCCGCCATCAGGCACACGAAGATGAGCAGGTAAGGCAGCATGCCGCCCACCAGAGCGCCGATGCGCTCGCGCTGGTCGGCCGTCGAGCGCACGTCGATGGTGACCGGATTGAGGACGAAGGCGAGCTGCGGCGCGGTCAGCTTGAAGTCCGACAGCGCCTTGTCGCGCAAGGTCGCGTTGTATTGTTCGACCACCGCGTTGACACGCTTGCGGGTGATTTCGCCGGCGTCGGCGCTGTTGAAGTGCAGCTCGATGGCGGCCTGCTGGCTGGCGCCGATGGCGCCGGCGAATTGCGCCGGCACGTTCAGCGCCAGCTTGATGCGGTCGTCACCGATCGCGCCGCGGATGTCGCCGGCGCTACCGAGCTTCACTTCGCGGTAGCCGGCATCCCTGGCGAACAGCTCGGCCAGCGCCGGCGCATTCTGCGCACCGAAGATGGCGTACTTGATCTGCTCGGTGCGCGCCTTTTCGCTCAGCTTGCTCATCACCTGCGTCATGCCAAAGCCGATCAGCGGCAAGGCGATAATCGGAATCAGGATCGTGAAAATCAGCGTCTTGCGGTCGCGCAGCAGCGAGCGCAGTTCCTTCAGGTAGACGATCCACATCAGGCGGCACTCCTTTCGTTGATGACGCCGATGAACGCGTCGAAAATATCGCCGCCGCCCCGCTGGCGGAATGCACCCGTCGTATCGTTGAACACCGTGGTGCCGCCATTGATGACGCAGACGCGGTCGCACAGCTTGTCGACTTCGTGCAGATGGTGGGTCGAGAAGATCAGCGGAATCTGTCGCCGCTTGCAGTCGGCCATGAAGTCGAGCAGCACCTTCGCTGCCATGACGTCGAGGCCGCTGGTCGGTTCATCGAGAATGATGACCTTCGGATCGTGCACCACGGCGCGCGCGATCGAGCACTTCTGCTTCATGCCGGTCGACATCTCGTCGGTGCGCTTGTGGGCAAAGTCGTGCAGCTGCAACTGCTCGAACAGTTCGTCGCAGCGGCGCTGCAGGCGCGCTTCGTCCATGCCGTGCAGGCGGCCGAAATATTCGACGTTTTCGCGCCCGGTCAGGCGCCCGTACAAGCCGGTGGTGCCGGATAAAAACCCGATCTGGCGGCGCGCCTGCATCGGCTCGGCGACGATGTCGACGCCGTTGACGAAGGCGGTGCCCTGGTCGGGCTTGAGCGCGGTGGCCAGCAGGCGCAAGGTGGTGGTCTTGCCGGCGCCATTCGGGCCGAGCAAGCCCAGCACTTCGCCGGGCGCGCAATGAAAGCTGACGTCACGCACGGCCTGGAAATAGCCGTCGCCTTCGCGCGCATCGCGGCGCCTGGACGGATCCGATTTCTTCGCCTGGCGGAAGCGCTTGAACAGGTTTTTAACTTCAATCATCGAGTTTTCACCATTGCAATAACGGAAAATAATTATAGCCCAGAGAGCAATCTTTCCAACCAACATCGTTACTTATATGCATTAACTTTTTGCCTTCTCCGCCACATCGGCTTTTGTCGGATAATGGCGTTTTGCGCCGATAGAATCACCGTGACCAAGACCCTCGCCGACCTGATCGAAGACGTACTGCCGCAGACGCAATGCACCAAGTGCGGCTACGCGGCGTGCCGGCCGTATGCCGAAGCGATCGCCATTGGTGCCGCCGACATCAACCAGTGCCCGCCGGGCGGCATCGAGGGCGTGCGCCGCCTGGCCGCCGTCACCGGGCGCGCCGTCATCCCGATCAACCCGGTCAACGGCATCGAGCGTCCGCGCCCGGTCGCCTACATCGACGAGGAGCTGTGCATAGGCTGCACCCTGTGCATCCAGGCCTGTCCGGTCGACGCCATCGTCGGCGCGGCCAAGCAGATGCACACCGTGGTGCCGAGCCTGTGCACCGGCTGCGACCTGTGCGTGGCGCCCTGCCCGGTCGACTGCATCGTCATGTACCCGGTCACGGAGGACCTGACCGGCTGGGACGCCTGGTCGCAGCAGCAGGCCGACGCCGCCCGCGCGCGCCACGACCTGCGCAGCGCACGCTTGCTGCGCGAGCGCGACGAAAACGACGCCCGCCTGGCCGCCAAGGCGGTGGCCAAGATGCGCGACGTGACGGCCGAAGCGACCAACACGCCCGAACAACTGGCCGAGAAGGAGCGCAAGCGCGCCATCATCGCCGCCGCCATTGAACGCGCGCGCCTGAAGGCGCTGCCTTCCGCCGAATGAATCCCGCCAAACGCCTCGAGATCTTCACCCGCTTTCGCGCCGCCAATCCGCATCCGACCACCGAACTCGAATACACCACGCCGTTCGAACTGCTGATCGCGGTGCTGCTGTCGGCCCAGTCGACCGACGTCGGCGTCAACAAGGCCACGCGCAAGCTGTACCCGGTGGCCAATACGCCGGCGCAGATCCTGGCGCTTGGCCTCGACGAACTGAAGACCTACATCGCCACCATCGGCCTGTACAACACCAAGGCGAAGAACGTCATCGCCACCTGCCAGATGCTGGTCGACCTGTACGGCGGCGAAGTGCCGCGCTCGCGCGAGGCGCTCGAAGCGCTGCCCGGGGTCGGCCGCAAGACCGCCAACGTCGTGCTCAACACCGCCTTCGGCGAGCCGACCATGGCGGTCGACACCCATATCTTCCGGGTGTCGAACCGCACCGGCATCGCGCCCGGCAAAACGGTCGAGGTGGTCGAGCACAAGCTGCTCAAGTTCGTGCCGAAGGAGTTTTTGCAGGACGCTCATCACTGGCTGATCCTGCACGGGCGCTATACCTGCATCGCGCGCAAACCGCTGTGCTGGAACTGCCTGATCGCCGACCTGTGCGAATACCGCCAGAAGACGCCGCCGCCGGATGGGCTGTAGCGCCATGAACTAGCCGCCGCCGAACCAGTCTTACAGTATTGCGGTAACAACGGCGTGACCGACCTCCATGCAGGGCTACGACACCATACCGACGGAGCTGGAAAAAGCCTGTGCCCAGGAACCGATTCACCTGCTCGGCACCGTGCAGCCGCACGGCTTTCTGATCGTCGCGCAGATCAGCGACGGGCGCATTGTCCAGGTCTCGAGCGGCATTGCGCGCCATTGGCCCGGGCTCACTGCCGAGTCGATGTTCGGCACGCCGCTGCTCGACTGGATCGAGCGCGGCGCGCCGTTCGACACGCTCGGCCTCGACGCGCTGCCGCCGGTGCGTCCGATGGCGCTGCCGTGGCGCGCGCGTTTCGAGCGCACCGCGCCGGCACAGCAGCAGGCGTCGGACGACTGGGCATGCCTTGGCCATCGCAGCGGCGACGTCGCCGTGCTCGAATGGCTGCCGCAGGCCACCAGCGCCGCGCGGCGCCGCGCCGAAGGCCGTGAGTTCGCCGACATCGCCTCGCTGATCGCGCGGCTGCGCCACGCCGACCGCATCGGCACCTTCCTCGACGATTGTGCCAAGGTGGTGCGCGGCTTTACCGGCTTCGACCGGGTGATGATCTATCGCTTCCTGCCCGACGGTTGCGGCGAAGTCATCGCCGAGCAGTGCGGCGAGCAGTGCGAGCAGCGCTTTGTCGGCCTGCGCTTCCCGGCCAGCGACATCCCGGCCCAGGCGCGCGCGCTGTACCTGACCAACCGGCTGCGCGTGCTGGCCGACGTCGAGGCGCCGGCCGACACACTGGTGCCGCCGCTGCTGCCCGACGGCGCCCTGCTCGACCAGAGCCACTGCCTGCTGCGCGGCCTGTCGCCGGTGCACCTGTCCTACCTGCGCAACATGGGCGTGCGCGCGACGCTGACGATGTCGATCGTCATCGACGCCAAACTGTGGGGCATGATAGCCTGCCATCACCACGCGCCAAAGGCGCCGCCGCACCAGGTACGCGAGGCGCTGCGCCAGCTGTGCGAACTGACGGCCGAAGTGGCCACCATGCGCATCGAAACGCTGACCAAGCTGGAGGCGGTCGACCAGCGCCTGGCGATGGGCAACCTGCTCAGCCAGTTCCACCAGTCGCTGCTGATGGGCGAAGACATCACCGTGCTGCTGCGCCAGCGGCTGCCCGACTTCCTGCAGGCGTTCAGGGCCAACACGCTCGGCGTGTACCTGAACTCGACCCACTGGGTCGGCGGGCCGGGCCGGCGCCACCATCCGGCCCAGCAGACGCTCACCGAGGTGCTCGCGCGGCTCGACCGGACCGGCCATGCGCCGGGGGTGCTGGTGTGGGACGACCTGCTTACGCCCGGCCAGCAGCGCATCGACGCGCTGCCCGAAGCGGCCGGCATGCTGCTGGCGCACCGCTTCGAAGACCATCCAATCTTCTGCTTTGTTACCCGGCCCGAGGTGGTGCAGCTGGTGCGCTGGGCCGGCGAACCGGTAAAAGAGCCAGTCCGCGATGAACCGGACGGGCGCGTCAGGCTCGAGCCGCGCCGCTCGTTTGCCGAATGGCGCCAGCAGGTCAGGGGGCGCAGCGAACCGTGGACCGACGTCGAGGCCGAAGGCCTGCAGTCGCTGCTGCAGATCCTCGCCGAAGTGCACAAGCTGCGGGTCAACCGCACGCTGCACGAGAAGCTGCACTGGCGCGCCCACCACGACCAGTTGACGGGACTGTACAACCGCCGCACGATGGAAGACGAGGTCACCCGGCGCCTGCAGGAAGGCCAGTACGATGCCGCGCTGATGCTGCTCGACCTCGACCACTTCAAGAAGATCAACGACGCCTACGGCCACGCCACCGGCGACCAGGTGCTGCTGCAGTTCGGCCGGCGCCTGGACGCCGTGATCCGCGATTGCGACCTGCTGGCGCGCCTGGGCGGCGACGAATTCATGCTGCTGTTCCAGATGGACCATCCCGATGCCGCCACCGCGCTGATGTTCGCCGAGCGGCTGCACCAGACGGTGACGCAGCCGTTCGACATCAACGGCCAGCAGCTGCGCATGGGCGTCTCGGTCGGCATTGCGCTGCCGCCGGCGCACGGGCGAACCGTCGGCGAGCTGCTGCGCCGCGCCGACTTGGCGCTGTACCACGCCAAGGCGCACGGCCGCGGGCGCAGTTCGGTGTTCGATTTTTCGATGGAGTCCGACCAGCTCGACCAGTACCTGCTCGAGCGCGACCTCGGCGAAGCGATCGAGCAGGACGAGCTGTCGCTGGTGTTTCAGCCCAAGGTCGACCTGGTGACGCGGCGCGTGGTCGGCATGGAGGCGCTGGTGCGCTGGAATCACCCCAGCCGCGGGCAGACGCCGCCGGCGGTGTTCATTCCGCTGGCCGAGCGCAGCGACCAGATCGTGCGCATCGACCGCTGGGTGATGCGCCAGGCGCTGCAGGCGCAGGCGCACTGGCGCGACCAGGGGCTGCCGACGCTGCCGGTATCGGTGAATTTGTCGATGGCCGACATCCTGTCGACCAACGTGGTCGACTACCTCGGCGCCCTGCTCGACGAGTTCAATGTGCCGGCCAGCGCGCTCGAGATCGAGGTGACCGAGTCGGCGGTGATGCGCGAACTGACACGCACCCGCAACGTGCTGGCAGCGCTCAACACGCGCGGCATCGGCACCGCGCTGGACGACTTCGGCACCGGTTTCTCGTCGCTGAGCTACCTGCGCCAGCTGCCGCTGCAGAGCATCAAGATCGACCAGTCGTTCACCCTCAGCATGCTGCAAGATTCGAACGCCGAGACGCTGACCCAGGCCATCGTCGCGATGGGGGTGGCGCTGAAGATGCTGGTGGTGGCCGAGGGGGTCGAGACAGAGCAGCAGATGGACTGGCTGATGGAGCACGGCTGCCACCTGGGCCAGGGATTTTTCTTCAGTCCGCCGGTATCGGGAGACGACATCCACGCCGTCATCCGCAACATCGAGCTGCGCCTGGCAAGCGCAGCGCCCGCCAGTTTAAGTCAGTGACACACCACTATGCGGCTACAGCAGCACCAGGTTGTCGCGATGGATCAGCTCCGGCCCCTCGAGGAAGCCGAGCACCTTCTCGATCTCCGACGACGGCTTGCGCATGATGCGCCGCGCCTCGCTGCTGGTGTAGTTCGACAGCCCGCGCGCGATCGCCACGCCGTCTTCGCCGACGCAGGTAATCACCGCGCCGCGGCCGAATTCACCGGTCACGCCGATCACGCCGATCGGCAGCAGCGACTTGCCCTCGCGGGTGAGCTTCTGCACCGCGCCGGCGTCGAGCACCACCTTGCCGGCCGTGTGCAGGTGATCCGTCATCCACTGCTTGCGCGCGGTCATGCGGCCGGTTTGCGCCGTCAGCTGGGTGCCGATCGCTTCGCCGGCGGCCAGGCGCGTGAGCACGTCGCTGTCGCGTCCCCACGCGATGATGGTGTGCGCGCCCGAGCGCGCGGCGCGCTTGGCGGCCAGGATCTTGGTCAGCATGCCGCCGCGGCCGATGCTGCTGCCGGCGCCGCCGGCCATCGCTTCGAGCGCCGGGTCGCCGGCCGCGCCCTCGGCGATCAGGGTCGCCGCCGGCTCCTTGCGCGGGTCGGCCGAAAACAGTCCGTGCTGGTCGGTCAGGATCACCAGCGCGTCCGCTTCGATCAGGTTCGCCACCAAGGCGCCGAGCGTGTCGTTGTCGCCGAACTTGATCTCGTCGGTGACCACGGTGTCGTTCTCGTTGATGATCGGGACCACGCCCAGGCGCAGCAAGGTGGTCAGGGTCGAGCGCGCGTTGAGGTAGCGCTCACGGTCGGCCAGGTCGGCATGCGTGAGCAGCACCTGCGCGGTGCCCAGGCCGTGCGCGCGAAAGCTCGACTCGTAGATTTGCGCCAGGCCCATTTGCCCTACCGCGGCGCAGGCCTGCAGTTCGTGGATATCGGTCGGGCGCGTGTCGAAGCCGAGGCGCAGCATGCCTTCGGCGATCGCGCCGGAGCTGACCAGCACCACTTCCTTGCCGAGCGCGCGCAAAGCCGATATCTGCGACGCCCAGCGGGCGATGGCGGCGTGATCGAGCCCGCGGCCGTCGTTGGTGACCAGCGACGAGCCGACCTTGATGATGATGCGGGAGGCATTCTGAATGACGGATTTCATCTGGCAGCGGCTCTTATCAACGCGGGCGCAGCGCCAGCAGCGCGATGCCGCCGGCCAGCTCCAACCCGCATACGACTAATAAAGATCCCTGGGGCAGGCCGATCGCGAAGGCCGCGATGAAGCGGCCGACCGGCTGCGCCAGGACGAACAATGCAGTGATATCGCCGAGGACAGGCGGTTCGCCCTGCCTTGCCGCTAACAGCGCCAGGCCCGCGGTAGCGAGCCTGGTGCCGACATAGATGGCGTAGAACTGGCTGTAGCCGTTCACGCCAACGAGAAACAAGCCCATGACGGTGGCCACGCGGTCCGGGTCCAGCATGGCCACGAGCGCGGCCAGCGAACTGGCACAGGCAACCAGTTGCAGCAGCTGCCTGCGCAGCCCTGCCCGCGTCACGGAGACCAACTCAGTCTTCGAGAATCTTGAAGCGTGGATCGTCCGGATCGATCGATGCGATGCCGCGCGCTTCCTCGGTCATCTGCGTCTCTTCGGCGCGGTGCTCCACAGCCTTCTTCGCTTCCAGGTGCTGGTAGATGGCGTTGACCAATTCCGGGCAGCCTTCGTGCGACAGCGCCGAAATCTCGAACACAGGACCCTTCCAGGCCATGCGCTTGACGAAATCCTTGACCAGCTTCTTGCGGTCTTCCGCCGGCACCACGTCCAGCTTGTTAAGCACCAGCCAGCGCGGCTTCTCGACCAGCGACTCGTCGTACTTTTCCAGCTCCTTGACCAGCGCCTTGGCTTCCTTGACCGGATCGACGTTCGTTTCGAACGGCGCCATGTCGACGATGTGCAGCAGCAGGCCAGTGCGCTGCAGGTGGCGCAGGAACTGGTGGCCGAGGCCCGCGCCTTCCGACGCGCCTTCGATCAGGCCGGGAATGTCGGCGATGACGAAGCTCTTCTCGTGCGACACGCGCACCACGCCCAGGTTAGGGTGCAAGGTGGTGAACGGGTAGTCGGCGATCTTCGGCTTGGCGTTCGAGACGGCCGTGATAAAGGTCGACTTGCCGGCGTTCGGCATGCCCAAGAGGCCCACGTCGGCCAGTACCTTCAGCTCCAGGCGCAGTTCGCGGCGTTCGCCTTCCTTGCCCTCGCCTTTTTGGCGCGGCGCGCGGTTGGTCGAGGACTTGAAGTGGATGTTGCCCCAGCCGCCCTCGCCGCCCTTGGCGAGCAGTTCCACCTGGCCGTGTTCGGTCAGGTCGGCAATGATCTCGCCGCTGTTGTTATCGACGATCAAAGTGCCCACCGGCATGCGCATGTGGATGTCGTCGGCGCCCTTGCCATAGCAGTCGGCGCCGCGGCCAGGCTCGCCGTCGCGCGCCTTGTGCATCTTCGAGTAACGGAAGTCGACCAGGGTGTTGATGTTACGGTCGGCCACGGCCCAGATCGAGCCGCCCTTGCCGCCGTCGCCGCCGTCCGGCCCGCCGAATGGACGGAACTTTTCGCGGCAGAACGAGGCGCAGCCATTCCCGCCATCGCCGGCGATGACTTCAATTTTTGCTTCGTCGATAAACTTCATAATTTTGTACCGCCATAAAACTAAAAAGGCCCTACCGTTGGCAGAGCCTTTCGATTGAAGGCTTGCGCCTTACAAAGTGTGCGCCGCAAGCGGCGCGTATTACTTAAGCAGCTACTGCAGCCACTTCGTTCGGGATCACGGTGACGAATTGCTTCGAGCCGGCGCCCTTGACGAGGAATTTTACCTTGCCATCGACCAGCGCGAACAAGGTGTGATCCTTGCCCAGGCCGACGTTTTCGCCTGCGCGCACCGGGGTGCCGCGCTGACGGATGATGATGCCGCCGGCGTTGATGGTCTGGCCGCCGTAAACCTTAACGCCCAAGCGCTTTGATTCTGAGTCGCGGCCGTTACGCGTTGTGCCGCCGCCTTTTTTGTGTGCCATTTATAGCTCCTTGATGACTGGATGTACCGGGCAACAGCGATTAGCCGTTGATCGAAACGATTTGGATTTCGGTGAAATTTTGACGATGGCCTTGGTGTTTCTGGTAGTGCTTACGACGACGCATCTTAAAAATCTTCACTTTATCGTGACGACCGTGTGCCACAACAGAAACGGTAACCGTTGCACCTTCAACCAATGGCGCACCAAACTTGATGGTGTCGCCCGCGCCTACTGCGAGAACTTGATCGATGGTGAGTTCGGAACCAATGTCTGCCGGTATCTGTTCTATTTTAAGTTTTTCGCCAGCGACAACTTTATACTGCTTGCCACCGGTTTTTATGACCGCGTACATGATAGGAAACCTCATCAAATGTTTAAAAGAATTTCTCCCGGCGACATCACGTCGAGCCTGTGCGGAACCGGGGGAACCTGTGATTATACATGGATTGAAATTTCTCGTCAAAAGGATGCACAAGTTCGGCGGTTCGTGGTATGTGCACAACGACAACACTATGCAAGCGCCACGGCGCCGGTGGCAGGCTGCTGTGCGTGCCGGACCGAAACGGCGGGGTTGTCGTATAATCCACGCACTTAACGCCACTCGCAGGTCAGCCTTGTCAGCCGCTATCTTACACGCCCAAACGAACACCATCGCCCATTCGATCGCTGCCGACGTGGAGGCAGTCAACGCGGTTATCCGCGAGCGCCTGCATTCCGAAGTGAGCCTGGTCAACCAGATCGCCGAGTACATCATCAGTGCCGGCGGCAAGCGCATCCGCCCGACCCTGGTGCTGCTGGTGGCGAACGCCTACGGTTACAAGGGCACCGCCCACCATGAACTGGCCGCGGTCGTCGAGTTCATCCACACCGCCACCTTGCTGCACGACGACGTCGTCGACGAGTCGTCGATGCGGCGCGGCCGCCAGACCGCCAACGCGCTGTTCGGCAACGCCGCCTCGGTGCTCGTGGGCGACTTCCTGTACTCGCGCTCGTTCCAGATGATGGTTGGCCTGAACAACATGCGCGTGATGCAGATCCTGTCGGACGCCACCAACGTGATCGCCGAAGGAGAAGTGCTGCAACTGCTGAACATGCATGACCCAGACGTCGGCCAGGACGCCTACCTGAACGTGATCCGCTCCAAGACAGCCAAGCTGTTCGAGGCGGCGGCGCAACTGGGCGCCCTGATCTCCGGCGCCAATGACGACCAGATCGACGCCGCCGGCGAATACGGCCGCTCGCTCGGCACCGCGTTCCAGCTGATCGACGACGTGCTCGACTATGCCGGCGACGCCGCAGCCATCGGCAAGAACGTCGGCGACGACCTGCGCGAAGGCAAGCCGACCTTGCCACTGATCTACCTGATGGAAAACGGCACGCCGGAGCAGCGCGACCTGGTGCGCAACTGCATCGAGAACGGCGACGAGCAGCATTTCGAGGCAGTGCTTGCGGCAGTAACCACCAGCGGCGCGCTCGACTACACGCGGCGCGAGGCCGAAGTTGCCGCCCAGCGCGCAGCGGCCGCCATTGCTGGCCTGCCGGAAAGCGAATTCAAGCGAAGCCTGCTGCAACTGTGCGTGTTCGCGGTTGACAGGGACCATTAAGCTTTTTACACTAAAACCTCACGTGAATCTCTAGCGTCGGGGTGTGGCTCAGCCTGGTAGAGCGCTGCGTTCGGGACGCAGAGGGCGGAGGTTCGAATCCTCTCACCCCGACCACTGGACCCTCAGATCTAGTTGCGGATCGGTACTTAGCTCGCAAGTTCCACAATCGACCTCGCCAGCTTGGCCGGGGTCAGCTGTGACGGCATCATCATCCAGCGGTCCAGTGCATGGTTTTCGATGCGGACCATGCCGGTGTGCTGCATCAGGTCGGCATCGACGTTCGGATCGGGGTCGAAGTACCCGAGCTTCCGCCGTATGGCGTCGATGCCCTGGCGATCCCCGGTAAGGAAGGTCCAACCTGGTCCTACGCCATGGCGCCGGGCATATGCATGCAGGTCGGCCGGCCGGTCGAGATCGGGCTGAAGCGTGAGGGAATAGAAGAATACGTCTCGGCCCATGCGGTGCCTCAACAGCTTCTGGACCTGGAGCAAGCCTGCCGTATTTGGCGGACAGATATTCCGGCAGCTTGCGTACATCATGTTAAATACCAGCACTTTGCTCCCTTTGACCACATCGTCGTAGAAACGCAGCCGTTGTCCCGTGTGCGTTGCCAGCAGCGGGTTCGGAAATTCGTTGGCGTGAAACTTGGCGGCGTACCGGGAAGCACCGGCCGGCAGCACGGGCAATGCCGCCCCAGCGACAGCGGAGGCTATAAAAAATCTTCTGGCAATCATTGCAAGCTCCTCATGGGTGAGGTGGTTCAGGGAACGACATCGAAGCGGATCATCATCGCGTGATCCTCATGCGCCTGCTGGTGGCAGTGCATCATGTAGTTACCCGTAAAGTCGCGAAATTCGACCAGGATTTCCGCCGCATCGCCAGGCAGCAGGGAAAGCACGTCCTTGCGGCCGCGCCATTCTGGCGGCGGTGGCTTGCCGTCGATGGACAGGATGCGGAAGTCGTCCAGGTGTACATGGATCGGGTGCGCCCAGCCGCCGCTATCGCTTTGCAGTTTCCAAATTTCGGGAACGTTCAGCTTGGGAGCCGCGTCGACGCGCTCGGGGTTCCAAAATTTGCCATTGATCGACCATTGCCCGTTGTTTCGCTCGAATCTGAACGATCGTATGATTTTGGCGGCATTGCGATCGATCGGCGTCAACGCCCGCAGGTAAGCCGGGATGACGCTGTTATCAGGCCTGCGCGGCCCAACCTCGAAACGGAGCATGCGGATTCCGGGATTGAGCAGTTTGCCGGTCGGTTTCCTGGGATCGATCTGCTCCAGCCTGTTGACCAGGTAGAGCTTGGTCCCGGGCGGATATTTGGAAAAATCAACGATGATATCGGCGCGCTCGGCCATGCCCAGCAGGATTCTCTGCAGCGTCAATGGCCGCTCGAGCAAATTGCCGTCGCTGGCAATGAAGGTAAAGTTGTGGAAACGATCGCTTTCGTCGCCGAGATACATTTCGAAGTAGCGTGCCAGGCTGCCGTTAATAAGCCGGAAGCGGTATTTGCGACCCTCTGCCTTGAAGTAAGGGTGGACTTTCCCGTTGACGAAGAAGAGGTTGCCGACAAAGCCTTCCGACTCGAACTGGTTATAGCCGAGATTAACGCCCGAATCGAATTTCTTGTCTTGCAAGATGAGCGGGATGTCATACCTGCCGACACCGCTCGGGAGACGCACTCTGCTTGGCGCCGTTGCAGCAAACTGCAACTGCTCATGCAGAAGGGTGTTGAGTGAAAATTACGTTTCATTCCCCTACTTCCGCAGTTCATCGCATCGCTTCGAGGATTCGCGTGCTGGGGCGGTATTGTCGAACAACTGCAGCAAGAACTCTTCGCGCGCACACAAATATCACATCAAGTAAGCGAACGCGCAGGGTGCTCAATGCACGTAATGGTTGCGACACAACCCTATCCTGCTCGCTTAAGTTGAGATTTTCGAATTATTACCTACACAACATTGTGAAAGCGATCTGAGCGATGCAAAAGAAAAACGGACGTTGGCCACTTCAGCTCGGTGGTGTCGTGATATTGGGAGCTGCCATTCTTCACGTAGTAGCACTTTTCTCAGGTCCAGCATTGGTAGAGGCATTGGGATCGCCTCCGAACATTGTGGAGTCAGCGATGCGGGGGACCTGGCTTGCTCCAGTAGTAATCTCGACTATTGCGATACTTCTCTTCATCGTTGGGTTTTCTGCGTTATCCATTGCTGGCAACATTCGCTCGTTACCGTTATCTCGGCCTTTGCTCTACGGCACAGCTGCGGTTCTCATTCTTCGTGCAGCGGCCTTGCCAACTATTCTCGTAATCGCGCCAACAGTGAGAGCACAGCTCAGCATTTTTGAGATAACGACGGCAATCCTGTGCTTCCTGCTGGGCGGACTGTTGTGGGTCGGCTTACGGCGGACCGGGGATCAAGCCGCCACTGTGAATGCTTGAAGCAGTTTCTCGGGAGGCCACAACGGCCGTGAGCTGCTTTAAAGTGAACGGCAGCAGCCGGCCAGAAGCGGTCGCCCAGGAAAGTCCGCTAGCTGCTGTGGTCAAGTAATTTCGGACACGACGATAGGTTCGCGTACTGCCATTTTCCGTTCGTAGACGGCGGGCGACAAATTGCCCAATGCTGAATTGATGCGTTTGCAGTTGTAGAAGCCGACGATGTAGTCGGTGATGTCGGCCTTGGCCTCGGCGTGATTGGCATATTGGCGCTGCCAGACACGTTCCATCTTGAGGTTCAAGAAGAAGCGCTCTGCGACTGCATTGTCCCAACAATTTCCCTTGCGGCTCATGCTGCAAACGAAGCCGTGTTCTGCCAGCAGGTCCTGGTAAAGCTCGCTCGCGTACTGGCTGCCCCGGTCCGAATGGACGACGAGCCCCGGTGCCGACTGCCGCTGTTGAATGGCCATGTTCAACGCGTCGCAGACCAGCTTGGCGGGCATGCTCGGCGCCATGGCCCAGCCGACCACCTTGCGCGCGTAAAGGTCCAGCACGGTGGCCAGGTACAACCATCCCGCGCCGGTGCGAATGTAGGTGATATCGCTGACGTAAGCCAGATTCGGCGCCGTCGGATTGAACTGCCGATTGAGCACGTTGGCGGCGATCGGCAAGTCGTGCTTGCTGTCCGTCGTGTGAACGAATTTGCGCTTCCAGACGGGCTTCAATGCCGCCTTGCGCATCAAACTGCGCACCTTGTAGCGCCCGATGTTGAAGCCTTCGTTGGTCATAGCCGTAACCAACCGACGGCTGCCGTAGCTCTGATGGCTTGCCATGAACGCGGCCTTCAGGTGCACGCTCGCCTTGCAGACGACCGGCTTGGCGGAACGACGCTGTGCCTCGTAAAAGCCGGACCGGCTGACGTCCAGGATGCGGCAGCTGTGCTGGACCGGGATGGCCTCCTTTTGCAGTTGGAGAATGAGCTGATGGATCATTTCATTTCGCGGGCAAAGAAGGCCGAGGCCTTTTTTTTAAGATGGTCACATCCTGTCTAAGTTGCAGATTTTCCGCTTCCAGTTGCCGGATCCTTTGCTGCTCTGCGGTGAGCGGTTTGCCGATACCTGGTTGGCCGCTCTGCTCAGCGCCGTACTGGGTCAGCCAGCGGCGGATCGCGGTCTGACCGATGCTCATGCTTTCGCTGACGTTTTGGATGCTCTGCCCTTGCTCTTTGATCATTCGAACGACTTCCAACTTCAGGATGGGGTCGAATGTCTTCCGTTTTCTTGTTGCCATGTATTACTCCTCAGATGGTGGATTTTCCACCTATTGAGGTGTCCGGGCAAATTAGACCACAGCAAGCAAGTTTTTAGTTTCGCCTTGAAACTCCGCACATCTTTACCTCAAACTTCTTGGTGGCTTGCACGATGAAGAATATCCATGTCCGCTTTACCTTCTTCTCGCTCGCGATTTCCCTGCTCGGCGTCGCAATCCACGTCGCAGCCATCATCGGAGGGCCCGCCTGGTGTGCGTTCTTCGGCGCGCCGCCTCAGGTCCTGGCTTCCGCACAAGACGGTACATGGTTGGCACCCCTCTCCACAGCTGGCATTGCGATTCTGATGGGTATCTGTGCCCTGTATGCCTGTTCGGCCCTCGGATTGGTGCCGCGCTTACCTTTGCTCCGGACGATGCTGGCAGGAATAGCGGCGGTTTGTCTGCTTCGCGCACTCGCACTCGTCCCTTTCGCGTTCATCCATCCTCAGCTGATCAATGTGTTTGAAGTCGTCGCCGCCTTAACCTGGGGAACTGCAGGGATTGGCTTCATCGCCGGATATCTGATGAGCAAAAGCACGCTAGCTGCCTCCCGTGCCTGACTTGCCCTCGGACCGCCAGCTGCGTTTCTCCCGATGGGACGTCGGCTACAGGCCAGTTCTGGTCTCGTCCGCGGCGACACGATCTACAGCGGATAGTTACAATTGAACAGCTGCTTTCGAGCAAACCTCAACTGTTCACCGCATAGGAATCAATAACAATGACAAATCGCAGCCTGCTCTATTCCGCTCTGATCGGCGCCGTCGCAAGCGCGCGCTCGATGACCCCGATGGCCACTATCGCGGCGGCACGGCTTGCCGACCGTCCGACCCCCGGGGGAGTTGTCCTCCTCGACCGCCCACTGTTCAAGTACGGTGCGATGGCCATGGGCGCCGCTGAACTGCTCGGTGACAAAATGAAGTCGGCGCCTGATCGCACCGTATTTCTGGGACTGTTGGCGCGCGTGATGAGCGCTGGCATCGCCGGCGCGGCACTGGCGCCAGCGGGCCGCGAGAAGGCTGGCGCGGCGGTCGCGATCGCAACCGCCGTTCCGCTTGCCTACCTGACACTTGCCGGGCGCAAGCAAGCCATGGCGCGTATCGGCCAGACCCGCAGCGGACTGATTGAAGACGCCCTGATCGTGGCCGCGGGTGCGACGGTCGTGGCGCTGGCAACGCGATCGCGACTCGGTTAGCCCGCGCGCCGGTAACAGCAGGGGTCTGACCGAACTCTGGGTCAGACCGAGGGCCAGACCGCGGATTTGCTGGCGCCACCACGGACTCCGGGGTCTGATACTAATGCCGTTGCGAGCCCCTGATAACGAGATGAGCTTGCCTAACCCGCACCTGCTGCGGTTCACGTTCCGGTCATGCACAACCTCGTGGCATCGACAGCGTTAGTTTTAGGATGCCAAGGCGCCGGTTCAACCGTCGGCGCGTCCCGAGCCACCATAGCTTGGAGAAACGGGCGATCTCGCAGTTCGACCATCCGTCCCTTGATTGATACCGCGCCTTGCTGGTTGAACCGCGCGACGAGCCTGCTGACGCTTGCCAAGGTGGTTCCAAGATAGCTGCCGATATCGCCCCGCGACATCCCTAATCGAAACGACTTATCCGAATACCCGAAGTGCGCATACTTTTCGCCTAGTGTCAGCAAGAAGCTGGCAAAGTGCTCTTCCATCGACGCCGTTGCTAACATGAAAGAACGGTCGTATTCATGGTTGAGCACCTCGCTGATGCGCCGGAAGAATTGACTTTGCATTGCCGGCTCACCACTCGTTACTCCAGCCATCGCCGCAACAGGAATTTCGCAAACCTCGCTATCTTCCAGTGCGGTGAGGCGAAAGCTGTGGCGCCCTGTCGCTATCGCATCCAAGCCCACCAGGTCGCCGGACATATGGAAACCCGCCACGCGACCCTCGCTGAGATCGCCACCGACAAGCTTGAACTGCCCGAAACGAACGACAAACAGCATTCCTAGCTTGTCCCCCCTGCGATACAAGCTCGCGCCGCGCGCGACACGACGCTTCCCTTGCACAAGCTGCTCAAATTCCATCACCTGTCGGGCAGTGAAATTACGAGGCATACATGTCTTGCGTAACGGGCAAGAACCGCAACCGCCACTGGGCGCTGTCTTTGTGTCAGCCTGCAAGAGATTAAACAACGATGTAGGAGTAGCCACATTCATATTCCCTCACAAATATATATACTGCAAGGTGCATTCAATTACCCGTTGACAAGAAGATTTCCTATCAACACTGAATGCACGATAAGTAATCAGATGAAATAGTGCTGGAGTTGGGCTTGGTTTTGCCCAGACGCTACTCGGCAGCACAGCTCTTTATAGGAGTGGCTTGCGTCATGACAAATATAGCGCATAAATACGCACTCTCTATCGCTTAATTGCAGAGGCACCGAAATGAGCGAAAATACAACCAAGTGTTACTATTTTTAACATATGAAGTTGACGCATGTTGGAATATACCCATTGCGAGCGGTTTTATTGCTCCGCGGGAATTTCGATTGTCATAGCCTAAAATTTCGATGCCGGAAAAAACGACATATTACTTTCGCTCAAATGCAGGCGTAATAAATTTGCTCATGGGACTCATAATTCTCGTTAAATTGCGTCTGGTCAAAAAAAATCGAACGTCAGAGCGATAAAATGATCCCCTGCTTGTGAGTAAGAGGAGACAAACAGAATTAACGTCCGCAGAGGCGTTACTACCGGGGCCGGCGGTCGGGAAATATACCGGCACCAACAACTTTATCGAAAAAATTTGCGCAATCCAAAAGTGTGCGCTGCTCGAAACGGGAAAGCGCCGGTATCCTGAATTGGCTCGCCCATTCGCAGCTCTGCCGATCGCGAGAACTATAGGAATACAAAACGCGTATAAAAAACGCGCACCGCTTGAGGCCGATAAATGACAGCATCAGCCGATCCTGCTAGCGAGGCGGCCTCAAGTATTAACTGCAAACTTGAGGTATTTGTTACCCACAATGTCCTCAAACCTGATCCTAATATGTAGGAATGGACTAAAATCTCGCCATTTATCCCCTGCCCCAGTTCCAAAAAACTGATGATGAAATTTTTGAGGCCCTGGTTGATTCCAAACGACTCGATTCCGAGACGGCACATGGTCAGCTTCTGAAACACCTCGCTGCAATTATGCTTTTGAGATCATCATCTGTCTTTTGCACGTTCGCAGGCCAACGGAAAGACGATGACCAGTGCAACAATCAAAGTTATCCGAATTAGTTGTTGTAGGTTGATGAATGGATGCATTTTTACGGTGGGATAGCTGATGTCGCTATTCCGGTAACTTATTACTGTAATGATAAACGGAACGCCGACTTCCAAGCCACGATAACCATTATCGATGCAAGTATCTCGGCAATTGATAATAGTGGCTGCAATTTGATAGCCGACGCGACGTTTACACCTGCATGACTCCTCGCAGCCTGCTTTTCCGCCCTGAACGGTACGGTTGCAAGCGCGCGGTCGATGTGCCGATGGCCACCATCGCCGCGGCTCGGCCATTGGGTCGCTGAATCGCTCGGTGACGAGATAAAGTCGGCGCCCGACCGCACCGTATTTCTCGGGCGTTGGCGCGCTTGATGAGTGCGGGGATCGCTGGCGCGGCACTGGCGCCAGCGGGCCGCGAGAAGGCTGGCGCGGCGGTCGCGATCGCAACCGCCGTTCCGCTTGCCTACCTGACACTTGCCGGTCGCAAGCAAGCCATCGCGCGTATCGGCCAGACCCGCAGCGGACTGGTTGAAGACGCGCTGATCGGGGCCGCGGGTGCGACGGTCGTGGCGCTGGCAACGCGATCGCGACTCGGCTAGCCGGCGCACCGGTAACAGCAGGGGTCTGCCCCGAACTCTGGGCCAGACCCCGGATCTGCTGGCGCTGCCAACTCCGGGTCCGACCCCAAGGGAAGAAACGGGTCAGCCCCCTTCGGCGCCCGGTGTTCCTGGGACTGCTGGCGCGCGTGATGAGTGCTGGAACCGCCGGCGCGGCGCCAAAAGGCCGGCGCAGCGGTCGCGGTAGCAACGGCGGTACCCCTTGCCTACCTGACCGTTGCCGCACGCAAGCAGGCGATGTCGCATATCGGTCAGACCAGGAGCGGCCTGATTGAGGACGCGCTGATCGTCGTCGCCGGCGCGACGGTGGTGGTGCTGGCAACGCGATCAACACTGGGCTAGTGTCCGCGGCGATCGCAGCAAGGCTGCCCGCTCGCAAAACGCCTTGCGATCAGCAGCGGAGGCCGGAAGGACATGGCCCATGTCGGCAGTAAAGCTGTCAGCGTAATTGAGCGCCAGGTTTTACAGCGGGTTACAAAGCATGTCGCGTAGCATGAATTCATACTCCGCCAGTGGGTCCGCGCCAGTGATGACGTCATTCGACTTGAACAAGCCGCCTTTCCAATAAAACCGGCAGAACTCCTCGGCGCCCAGGCCGCCGATGGTGCCGTTGACCTGGCCGATCTCCCCTTGATGCGGCAAGGCGAAAGGATTGGCAATCGTTCACCCTTGTAAGTTGACCGTTGTCGGCACGGTCGGTCTGGTCAGGGCGGTGGTGAATTCTCCCGACGTCACGGTATTGAAATCACGATAGAAGCCGACCGGATTTCCGGTTCCGCAAGTCAGGTCGCCGCCGCAATGCTCACCATTCTTGAAAATGACGTTGTAGAGATACGCAGTATTTTGAAGTCATAATTGAGCGTCGCCACCTGGGAAGCGCCAGTCACTGTGTTGCTTGCGGTGAATTTGTAGTCGCCAACCGGAAACACCGCATTCACCTGAGCTTGCGTACTGTGACGTCGGTACCGATCACGCGCGTAACGCCCAACCCGCCGGTATAGCTTCCACCCGAGTTTAACACCGGCACGATTGGGCGGACGATCGGCGCAGCCTGGCCGGGGATCTGGATCGACACAGTATTGAAATTATCCGCGGCGCGGGTCGCCATTGCAAAATTCAGTCCGGCGCTTCGGAAGGCAAATCCGGAGGCGGTCTGCTAATAGTTCTGGGACGCAGTCATACCGGTATAGACAATTTCCGCGCCGCAGGGGCGCTGGCGAAGAGGCATGCCGACCCTGTCACGGCCGCAATAACGGACAAAGATATTCTTCTCACTTGGATAACTCCCATTAAAAAGCACGCTTGGTGAAATCGCTCTCTGGCGCAGGAATACCCACCACACCGTCGCCGTGCTGTCTTCAAGCAATATTTACACCAGAGTTACATTAGCGATAATTATCAATCAGTTACGATATTACTTTCGATATAGCGCTGTCGGCGTGTAAAGTTCGCCGACAACCGCCGGCCGGATTCGGCAGAGTCACCCCTTCCTTTTGGCGTTGTCCTGATCAAGAAATTCCAATACTATCTGGAACGCTGCGGTCATCGCCGCCCGTCGTTCTACCTCTAAGGATCCGATTGCATGAAGACTGTTCCCTCTTCCCTCGTTCTGGCAGCGTGTATCGCGTCGGCCATGCTGGTGCCCGCCCACGCCGCGCCGGCAAAGGCAGCGCCTAACGCCGTGCTTAAACTGCCGTTCCAGAAATTCACGCTGCCGAACGGCCTCGAGGTGATCTTCCACATCGACCGGTCTGATCCTGTCGTCGCCGTCAACCTGACCGCGCACGTCGGCTCCGCCCGCGAAAAGGCCGGCCGCACCGGCTTCGCCCACTTGTTCGAGCATCTGCTGTTCCTTGAATCGGAAAACCTCGGCAAGGGCGGCCTCGACAAGATGAGCGCGCGCATCGGCGGCTCCGGCGCCAACGGCTCGACCTCGCAGGACCGCACAAACTATCTGCAGACGGTCCCCAAGGACGCGCTGGAAAAAATGATCTGGGCCGAAGCCGACAAGCTCGGCTGGTTCATCAACACCGTCACCGATCCGGTGCTGGCGAAAGAAAAGCAGGTCGTCAAGAACGAGAAGCGCCAAAGCTACGACAACGCGCCGTACGGCCACACGATGTACGTCATCAACAAGGCCTTGTACCCGGTTGACCATCCGTACAACTGGCAAGTCATCGGTTCGCTTGACGACTTGCAGAACGCGAAACTCAACGACGTCACTGAATTTTTCCGCCTCTGGTATGTGCCGAACAATGTGACGCTCGTGCTGGCGGGCGATTTCGATCCGGTGCAGGCGCGCAAGTGGGTCGAGAAGTATTTTTCCGAAATCAAGCGCGGCGAGCCGGTCAAGTCGATGGCCAAGCGTCCTGGCGTCATCAAGCAGACCGTGAAACTCGCGCACGAAGACAATTTCGCCAAGCTGCCGGAACTGACCATGGCCTGGCCAACGGTCGAGGACGTGCACCCGGACTCGTATGCGCTGGAAGTGCTGGCCGAATATTTGTCGGAGACAAAGCGCGCGCCGTTCTACAAGGTGCTGGTGGAAGACAGCAAGCTGACATCGAAAGTGCAGATCGCAAATTACACCTCGGAGCTGGCGGGCCAGTTCATGCTGAAGACGCGCGCTTTCGATGGCAAAACCCTCGACGAAGTCGCCGCCGCGGTCGACAAGGCGTTCGCCAAATTCGAAGCCGAAGGCATTCCGCAAAAGGACCTGAACCGGATCAAGGCGGGCTTGGAAACCAGGTTCTACAGTTCGGTCTCAAGCGTGCTCGGCAAATCGGCGTTGCTGGCCGAGTACAACTATTTGACCGGCAATCCAGGTTACGTCGAAACAAGCGTCAAAAAAACGCTGGCAGTCACCACGGCCGACGTGCGTCGCGTCTACGACACGTATATCAAAGGCAAACCGTTCGTGGCGACCAGCTTTGTTCCGAAAGGCAAACTGGCGCTGGCCTTGACCGGCTCCGGCAAGGCGCAAGTGGTCGAGGAAAAAGTCGTGCAAGGCGCCGAGGACGCAGTTGACCCAAGCGCGAATGCCGCGTACGCCAAGACGCCGTCCACGTTTGACCGCAGCAAGGAGCCCGGCTACGGCGCCTCGCCTACTGTCAAGGTGCCGCTGGTGTGGGACACCACGCTGTCGAACGGCATGCGCGTGCACGGCATCGAGAACAGCGAAGTGCCGCTGGTGCAGTTCGATATAGCGATCGACGGCGGGCAGCTGCTCGACAAGCTCGATAAGGTCGGCGTCGCCAACCTGACGGCACGCATGCTTACGCAAGGCACCGCCAAGCGAACCCCGCAAGAGCTGGAAGAAGCGATCCAGCAACTGGGCGCGACAATTAACGTGTCAGCCAACACTGAAGACGTCCGGGTCAGCGTCACGACGCTGGCGCGCAACTACCAGGCGACGCTCGCGCTGGTCGAGGAAATCCTGTTGCAGCCGCGCTGGGACGAGAAGGAGTTTGCGCTGATCAAACAAAGCGTGCTGAGCCAAATCCGTCAGCAGGAAGCCGATCCGAACATGCTTGCCAGCAGCAACTACAGCGCAATCATCTACGGCAAAGGCAACATCCGCTCGCGAAATATTCTTGGCACCGCCGAGACCGTGAACGCGATCGCCATCGACGACCTGAAGCAGTATTACAGCGCCCACCTGTCGCCGTCGGTGGCGCGCATGCATGTCATCGGGGCATTGCCGAAGGCGGCCATCGCCCGGTCGCTCGCGAACTTGAATCGCGAATGGAAAGCGAAGCCGGTCACGCTGCCGGCCACGGCCGCGGTGGCCGACGCGGTGGCCGCGAAGATCTACTTTGTCGATGTGCCGGATGCAAAGCAATCGGTACTGCGCGTCGGCTACCGCGCGCTTGCCGCGACCGATGCCGACTACTACCCGGCCACGGTGACAAACTACATCCTCGGCGGCGGCGGCTTCGCCTCACGCCTTACGCAGCAACTGCGTGAAGGCAAAGGCTACACCTACGGCATCAGTTCGAATTTCTCGGGCAGCAACAACGCCGGGCCGTTTACCATCGCCAGCGGCGTGCGCAGCAACGTCACGCTCGAGTCCACCCAGTTGGTGAAACAGATCTTGCAGGACTACGCGCCGGCGTACACGGAAGCGGACCTGGAAACCACCAAAAACTACCTAATCAAGAGCAACGCGCGCGCTTTCGAAACGTCCGCCGCCAAACTGGGCATGCTGGAAAACCTCAGCAAATACGGCTGGCGCGCCGATTACGTGAAGGACCGCGAACAGATCGTCAAGGCGATGACGGTGCCGAAGATCCAGTCGCTGTCGCAAAAGTATCTCGATCCGTCGAAGATGGTCTGGCTGGTGGTCGGCGACGCTAAAACACAGTTGCCGCGAATGAAGGAGCTGGGCTTCGGCGAGCCGGTGCTGATCAGCAGGTAAGGCGATCTCGGGGCGCAGAGGCCGGCCGTTGGATCCTCTCGCCCAGCTTGCCTTCAGCGGCGCATGGACTAAGGGGTGATGCCGAGCGCAATCTCGTCGAGCAAGCGGTCGATGGTCGCCCCATCTGCCGGCTTGGTCAGATGATGGTCGAAACCGGCCTGCTTCGACAGGATGCGGTCGCTTTCGTTGCCCCATCCGGTCAACGCAACCAGCACGCTACCCTCCATGCCAGCGAGTGTGCGCATCGCCCGCGCGGTCTCGTAGCCATTCATTTCCGGCATGCCAATATCGAGGAACGCCACCTCGGGCGAGAAATCGCGCGCCATGTCGATCGCCTGTTTGCCGCTGTGCGCCACGCGCGTCATGTGCCCCTGCAGCGCAAACATGGACGCCAGCGATTGCGCCGCGTCGACATTGTCGTCGGCCACGAGCAAGCGCAACTGCCGCCGTGCGGCAGTTGCGAACACCGCTTCCGGCGCCGGCGCGCTGCTGTTGTCGCGCGCCAACGGCAGCCGTACCGTGAAAGTGCTCCCGGCGCCGGCGCCGGCGCTGACCGCAGTGACCGCGCCGCCATGCATTTCCACCAGCCGTCTGACCAGCGACAGCCCGACGCCCAGGCCGCCCTGTGCGCGATGCAAATTGTGACGCACCTGGTTGAACATCAAGAAGATGGTCGACAGCGATTCGGCCGCGATGCCGACGCCGTTATCGGTAATCGACACGGTCACGTCGGCGCCGGCGCGTTGCACCACCACCTCGATATTGCCGCCGAGCGGCGTGTACTTGGCAGCGTTGTTGAGCAGGTTCGACAGCACTTGGGCGATCCGGGTCGGGTCGGCATGCAGCAGCAAAGGCTCGTCCGGCTGCCGAACAAGCAATGTATGGGCGCCGTGCTCGATGAACGGCTGGCTCGTTTCGATCGCCGCCGCCAGCACCGTCTTGATGTCGACCACCGCTTTCTGCAAATCGATCTTGCCGCCGCTGATGCGCGCCACGTCCAGCAGGTCATCGATCAGGCGCACCATCTGGGCGACCTGGCGCTCCATCATGGCGCGGATTTTGCCGACCGCGGCAGCATTGTCGCCACCAAGCTTGAGCACCGCCAGACCGGTGCTGATCGGCGCCAGCGGATTGCGCAGCTCGTGCGCCAGGGTTGCCAGAAATTCCGACTTGCGCTGGTCCGCTTCCGATAGGTCCGACGCGAGCTTGCGCAGGCTTTCTTCAACCTCGCGATCCTTGCTGATGTCGACAACGATGGCGACGATGCCCTCGAATTGCTGAACCGGACTGCGCACCGCGCTGACGCTGCTGCTGGCCCACATCAGTGAGCCGTCGCGGCGCCGGTATTGTTTTTGAACTACGACGCCGGCTTCGCCTGCGCCGACCTTGTCCAACGCCGCGCGGGTCACCCCCATCGATTCGGGCGCGGTGATGTCGCGCATGGTCAGGGCCAGCAGCTCGGCCCTGTCGTAGCCGAGCATGGCGCAGAACTTGTCGTTGACGACCTTGATCCGGCCGTCGGGGTCGACCTGCACCACCCCGGTGGCAGCCTGGCTGACGATTCGCTCGAAGCGCCCGCGGCTTTCCTTCAGTTCCACGTCGGCCATTTTGCGCGCCGTGATGTCGGCGACGACGCCGACAATCAGCGGCGGGGCACCGTCGCGCGGCGCCTGCGCCTTGCCGAAGAAATCGATCCAGCGCATCTCGCCATCGGCGCGGTGCACCCTGGCCTGGAGGTGGAATGCGGCGCCGCTGCGTACGGTCGAGGCGACCGCCTTGGCGAACGCCGCCACATCGTCGCGGTGCAACAGGGCGCGCATGAAGCGCTCGGCGTTGTAGCAGGCGTCGTCCGGCGCCAGTCCGAACATCTCGACGGCGCGGTCGTTTTCCCATGCCACCACGTCGCTGACAGGATCCCAGCTCCACACGCCGAGTCCGGCAGCATCCGTTGCGAGGCGGCTGCGTTCCTGCGCACCGAGCAACTCGGAATGCATGCGCTGCTGCGCGAGCAGCAGCTTGTCCTGCTCGCGCACAATCTTGCGCAATTCGAGCTGCGTCATTACTTGCTGGGCTAGCGTGCGCAAGGCCGCTGCCTGCAAGTCGGTCAAGCCGTGTGGACGCGGCGTGGTGTCGAGCACGCACAAGGTGCCTAGCGGTAAGCCTTCGGCGGATTTCAGCAACTCGCCGGCGTAAAAGCGCAAGCCGGGGGTGCCGGTGACCAGCGGGTTGCAGTTGAATCGCGGGTCGTCGCGGGTGTCGGTGATGACCATGCGCTGCTGTTCGAGCAGCACGAACTTGCAGATGGAGTCGTCCAGCGGCATCTCACGCGTGCCGAGGCCGATTTCAGCCTTGAACCACTGCCGGTGAGCATCGATGAGGTTGACCGCGACAATCGGTGCGCCCAGCAACTGCCCGGTCAGCACGACCAGGTCGTCGAAGGCACTCTCGGGATCTGTGTCGAGAATGCCGTAAGCGTGAAGCGCCGCGAGCCGCTCCGGTTCTGTCCACATCGGAGCTGAGCTCAATTCGGGCACGGGAGTTCACTTAGGAAATTGGATTGGCAAGTGTAGCATTTCGGCGTCTGTACGCAAACGCAGACGAGCGCGTGCGCGTCCGCCTCCGCCTCCGCATTATTCACATTTCATATGGCTGGCATCACAAATCAAAATTTTCTTTATTGGCGTAGGGCACTTATACTGCACTGCAACACGGGATATTAATTAAGGAAAAATGATGACTACCGCCACTTTCAATCAGCCAGCCGGCTCGCTCCGCCACTACTTCACCGACGTCAGCAACGCTGCGCGCGCGTTCGCCGAAGCTTTGTTCGCCGCCCAGGGCCGCCAGTTCGTCGCCCAGGAAGTGCGCTCGGCCAAGGTATCCGAACGCGCCAAGGTCGAAGGCCGCCGCCAGATTTTCGCCCTGGCCAAACAGCACGAGAGCTTGTCGCCGAACCTGGCCGCCGAGCTGCGCTTTTTCGCTTCCAAAGACTAAGTATGGAACTGGCTGAGTACGCCGTTGCAGGACTGTACGGCATCGCCATACTGGCGCGGTTCATCTGGTTCAACTCGGCCGCGTCGCAGCAGTACTAGTATTAAACCGGCCATGTCACCGTGAAGTAGGCGATCCCCTGCTTGACGGTGAAATGGCGCACCCTATCCCTCCGGGGGAGCTGCTCCGACTCCCCTCCCCGACTTGCCGGCCGCGTCCCCCGCGGCGGCAAATGCTTGCTCGCACTCCTCCCCTATTTACCGTTGGCACCGCGCCGCCTGGCTGAGCTAGAATGCCTGCTTGCAACTCTCATACGCAAGCCGATCCCTCCTTCTACTGCCCCTCTCGATGCGACTTTCCGCCCTTTCCTTCCTGGCCGCCGCTTTGCTGGCGCTGCCCGCCGCCGCTTCCACCCCCGTCAGCCTCGACCAGGCGATGGCCCATCCGGACTGGATCGGCGCCGCCGCCGAAACGGCCTGGTGGAGCTGGGATGGCAGGCAGGTGTTCTACAAACAGAAGCGCGCCGGCTCGCCGCTGCGCGACACGTTCGAAGCTGCCGCCGGCGCACCGCGCCTGATCGGCGACACCGAGCTGGCCAACCTCGATAGCGCCACCGTGGTCTACAACCGCGCGCGCACGCGCAGCATCCTGCTGCGTAACGGCGACCTGTTCGAGCGCGACCTCACCACCGGCACGCTGACGCAGGTCACGCGCGGCGCCAATGCGGTGGCGGCGCCGCAGTATTCGGCCGATGGCGGCAGCATCCAGTTCCGCGTCGGCCACGAGTGGCTGACCTGGAACCGCGCCGACCGCCTGCTCTCGCCACTGGCGATGGCGCGCGCGGCGAAAGACCCGGCCGCGCCGCCGGACGACGACACCATGCGCAGCGACCAGCTGCGCCTGATCGCCACGCTGCAGCGCCAGAAGGACGAGCGCGACGCCGGCCGCACGCGCGCCGAGCAGGAACGCCGCGCCGACGCCACCCGCGCGCCGGCGCCGATCTACCTCGGCGACAAGGTCGTCATCGACGGCAGCGCGATGTCGCCGAACGGGCGCTATCTGCTGCTGGCAACGGCGCCAAAGGCCGGCGAAAAGGGCCGCATCGGCAAGCTGCCGCGCTACGTCACCGAATCGGGCTACGAGGAATTCGACGACCAGCGCACCCGCGTCGGGCGCAACATGCCGGCGCCGCACACGCTCAAGCTGGTCGACCTTTCCACCGGCAAGGTGCGCGACCTGTCGTTCGACAGCCTGCCCGGCATCGGCACCGATCCGCTGGCGGCGCTGCGCGTGGCGCGCAAGATCGATCCGCTCAAGGGCAGCCGCGCGGTGCGCGTCGACGACGACGGCGCCGCCATCCAGTGGAGCGAGAACGGCGCGCGGGCCGCCGTGATGGTGCGCTCGGTCGACAACAAGGACCGCTGGATCGCCACCGTCGACCTCGATGGCGGCAAACTCAAGCCGCTACACCGCCAGACCGACACGGCCTGGATCAACAACGGCAACAACGATTTTGGCTGGATGCTTGATAACAGCACCCTGTGGTACCAGTCCGAAGAGAGCGGCTACGCGCACCTGTATACGATGAGCGCCGACGGCAAATCGCGCGCGCTCACGCAGGGCAAATGGGAAGCGACCAATATCGCCTGGTCGTCCGACGGCGCCACCGCGTACATGCTGTGCAACCGCCGCATGCCGGGCGATTACGAAGTGTGCGCCGTGTCTGCGCGCGATGGCGCCGTCCGTGAAGTGACGTCGCTCGGCGGCGTCGAGCGCTTTGCGCTGTCGCCGGACCAGGCCAGGCTGCTGGTGCACTACTCGTCGAGCTACGTGCCGGCGCAGCTGGCGACGGTGCCGGCGCGCGGCGGCGCGGCGGTAGTGCTGACCGACAGCCGCAGCGCCGCCTTCAAGGCGCGCCAGTGGATCGAGCCGCAATACGTGGCGGTGCCGTCGACCCACGGCGCCGGCACCATCTGGGCCAAGATGTACCGCCCGGCGCAGCTCGAACCGGGCAAGAAATATCCGATCGTGATGTTCGTGCATGGCGCCGGCTATCTGCAAAACGTCAGCAAGCGCTATCCGGTGTACTTCCGCGAGCAGATGTTCCACAACCTGCTGGTCCAGCGCGGCTACATCGTGCTCGACATGGACTACCGCGCCTCGAAAGGCTACGGGCGCGACTGGCGCACGGCGATCTACCGCCAGATGGGCTATCCGGAGCTGGAGGACTACATCGACGGCGTCAACTGGATGGTGGCCCACCAGCAGGGCGACATCAAGAACGTCGGCGTGTACGGCGGCAGCTACGGCGGCTTCATGACGTTCATGGCGCTGATGCGCGCGCCGGACATGTTCAAGTCGGGCGCCGCGCTGCGCCCGGTCACCGACTGGACCACCTACAACCACGACTACACCGCCAACATCCTCAACACGCCGGAACTCGACCCCGAGGCATACCGCAAGTCGTCGCCGATCGAGTACGCCGACCAGCTGCGCGGCAACCTGCTGATCGCGCACGGCATGATCGACGACAACGTGTTCTACCAGGACTCGGTGCGCCTCGCGCAGCGCCTGATCGAACTGAAAAAGGACAACTGGGAACTGGCCAGCTACCCGCTCGAAAAGCATGCCTTCGTGCAGCCGGAAAGCTGGTACGACCAGTACCGGCGCATCTATCAGCTGTTCGAACGAACGCTGAAATAATACTGACTACGGCGCCCGCCGGCAGATGCAAAACGGGGCGGCCTGGCCGCCCCGTTTTCGTTGCCCCCTTTACTGCTGCCTTTACTCCTTCAATGCCGCCGCCAGCGCAGCGACCTTGCCGGGGTTGGCGCCGACCGCTTTCACCAGACGGTTGCCGTAGTCGGCGTCGGCCTTCCAGAAGTGCGACAGCATCGTATCGAGACTGTCGACGTTCTTGACCGCCTTCAGGTCGCCCGACAGGTTGGCAATCAGGTCGTCGCGTTCCTGCGCGCTCAGCGAGCGGTAGAACTCGCCGGCCTGGCGGAAGTTCAGCGTCTTGGCGATGCGCGCCTGCTGGGTAGTGCCGGTCAGTGGCAAGTTGCTGCTGCGTGCCCGCGGGTCTTCCTTGAGCGGCGCCAGGCGGCTCGGCTCGTAGTTCACCAGGCCTTTGCGGTTACCGGTGCTCGCCGCACCGTCGATGTGATTGTTGTTCACGGCCACCAGCGGCTTGTTGATCGACAGCGACTGGAAGTTCGCGCCGAGGCGGTGGTGCTGGGTGTCGACGTAAGAGAACAGACGGCCCTGCAGCATGCGGTCTTCCGACGCTTCGATGCCCGGCACCAGGTTACCCGGCGCCATCGCGACCTGCTCGGTCGCCTCGAAGAAGTTTTCCGGCACCTTGTTAAGCACCATCGTGCCGACCTTGCGCTCGGGGATGCCCGGCCAGATCTTGGTCGCGTCGAGCGGATCGAAATCGAACTTGCCGAGGTCCTCCAGCTTGAGCACCTGCACCGTCAGGTCCCACTGCGGGAACTTGCCGGCATTGATCGCGCCGTACAGGTCGACGGTGGCGTGGCTGGTGTTCTTGCCCTGGATGGCCGGGATCTCCTGCGGGCGCAGGTTGCGCTCTCCCTGGCGCGAATTCCACGCGAATTTGGCGTACACGTAGTCGCCGCGAGCGTTGACGAGCTTCAAAGCATGCACGCTGCTGCCGTTCATTTCGCGGTAGGTCGCCGGCGTGCCGTAGTTCGAATACACGCGGGTGAGCATGTGGGTCGCCTCCGGTACGTGCGAGAAGAAATCGAAGACGCGCTCGGGCTCCTGCACGTTCGAGATCGGCGACGGTTTCAGCGCATGAATCATGTCCGGGAATTTAATGGCGTCGCGGATGAAGAAGATCGGCAGGTTGTTACCGACCAGGTCCCAGTTGCCTTCCTGGGTATAGAACTTGGTAGCGAAGCCGCGCGGGTCACGCGTGGTCTCGGCGCCGGAGCGGCTCGGGATCACGGTCGAGAAACGCACGAAGACCGGCGTTTTGGTGTTCTTGGCAAAGAGCTTCGCTTTGGACAAATCCGACAGGTCGTCGGTGACGGTAAATTCGCCATGGGCGCCCGTGCCGGTCGCGTGCACCACGCGCTCCGGAATGCGTTCGCGGTCAAAGCGCTGCAGCTTTTGCACCAAATGCACGTCTTGCAGCAGGGTCGGGCCGCCGGGACCGGCCGTCTGGCTGTTCTGGTTGTCGCCAACAGGGGCGCCATTATCTTTGGTAAGCGTTTGGGTCTGGGCCGGCGCCTGGGCCAGCACATCCTGCGAGAGGGCGATGACGCCGGAAGCCAGCGTTAAGGCGCAAGTGGTAAAGCGGCCGATGGCGTGCAATGACACATTCATAGTTATTCCCTATCTAAGTTTCTGATTGAATAGCTATCCTATCCGCCGGGTTTGCATACGGGAAATTAATTATCACTATGCAATTAATAGGTTTTGTCCATGCGGAAGCAAAATTGGCCGCTTTTACTCCGTTGAAATGAAGAGCAAGGCTTAAAGCACCGGTGCCCTTTTTTACCCCCAACGCGTGCGCCACAATGCCTAAAAGAACATCGCGCCCAATCGCCTCCTCCCTGTTCTACAGCAGAGTCCGAGACACCTGCGCCGATACTGTTAAGGCTGCTTCGCACGTGCCGGCGATCTGTACCATTGACCAGCAGCATGTGCGTTCACCGATGTCTGAACCGGAGAATGCAATGGCACGCTTTGGGGTGGAAGGGATACGATATTTCAATCATGCACGCGCGGCCGGCGTCAGTACCGCCGGCGACCTGACGTACACGTTCAACCGCGCGAACGGCATCGACGGCAAGCTGCGCTCGGCCGGCCACGCGCGCGCGTTCTACTGGTCCAATACGAATGCCTGGGAAACCGACATCCGCGACGCCGACAAGGGCGGCGACGATGTCAACTGGGTCGACGACGTCGACCTGTTCTGGATCGAGACGCACGGCAACCACGAGGCCGACGGCCGCGCGCGCCTGCTGTACGACACGGCGCAGACCAACTGGCGCACGTTCTCGGACCAGTGGCAGCTGGGCGAAAACTGGAACGCCGAATGGGTGATGGCGTATTCGCGTGACACGGTCGACCTGAACCGCGTCACCGGCCTGTGGAACATCTTTGCGCGCCTGCACATCTACTGCGACGCGTGGGGCACGATGTGGGACGGCACCACCACAGATGAATGCGGCGAGGACGTCGGCGACAGCCTGATCCACGGCGACTCCGTCAGCCACGCCTGGCACGACGGCGTGTCCGACTGGTGGGTCGAGAATCACCCGATCACCGTGTGCGTCGGCGATGCTGCGACCTGGAACAAGGGCAACATCCGCTGGGACCGCAGCACCTTGAACCGCGATCATTTCTGGGGCCACGGCAGCGTCGATCCGGATCGCGCACCTGCCCAGCAGGCCTGCATCTTGTGGTATTGGACGGAGGGTTGAACCATGGACGCACAACTTTTGATACAAGGCCTGATGGCCGACGCCGTCGACATCCCCGCCACTGCCGACATCATCGCGGTCCAGCAGTTTTCGCTCGACGAGCTCAAGTCGCGCACCCGCCACCTGCTGGCCAGTGTCGCGGCCACGCGCGAGGACGACTGCGCCAGCGGCCACGGCGACTGGGTGTCGACCGACGCGCAGACCGTGGTGCGCCTGGCGCAAGGCGCGCGCGCTAGGCTGTACCACGCGTCCGGCGCGATGCAATACGTCTCGGCGCTGGCGCCGCTGCAGTCGCTGTTCAAGGAGGTTGCCGACAAGGAGACGCTGACGCGCCAGGTCAATGAAGTGGCCAGGAAGCTCAACATCGCCGAATGGGCGGGCGACCAGGGCAGCATCGCGTTCGAGCGCCTGTGGCAGATGAAGGCGCAAGGCGCCGACCCTGCCGGCAAGGTCTCTGAGCCGGTCCTGAGCCGCATCGTCGGCGCGTACCGCCACTCGGTGGCCGGCATTCCGGTGCTCGGGGCCGCGTCGGTGGCGCTGCGGCTGGTGCGCCATAAGCTCGAGCGGCAAGCTTACGTGCTGGCGGTGCAGACAACCGAAAAGACCTACCTGCCGATCTGTTCGCGCGGTGACGACGGGCTGGCCACCGGCACGCGAGGACGCTGCTAGCAACGCGCCAAAATCGGGAACGACGAGCTAAACTGACGCACATTGCAACGTCGTTCCCGCGCAGGCGAATCGCCTGCCATGCCAGCCCGGTGAAGACCAGTGCTGGAAATCGTGCCCTACACGGCCAAAAAATCGAGCAGCGTCAGTGCCACCACCTTGGTCGCCTTGCGCAAGTCGTCCAGCGCCAGCTTCTCGTCGGCCTTCTTCGCGTTCGACTCCGGCACCGTGCGCGGTCCGGCGCCGTACAGCACCGCCGGTATCCCGTGCTCGCCGTACAGGCGTGCGTCCGCATACAGCGGCGTGCCTTGCGCGGTGATCTCCTCGCCCATCACCTGCCGGCCGTTCTTCTGCAGGCTCGCCACCAGCTTCTCGGAACCCTCCAGCGGCCGCAACGCGTGCGACAGCAGCAGGCGCCGGATCTCGACGCGGATGCCCGGCACGCCGCGCACCGCATCCTCGATCAGCGCGCGCACCTGCGCTTCCACCGCCACCGGATCCTCTTCGGGAATCATGCGGCGGTCCATCTTCAGCACCACTTTGCCCGGCACGACGTTGGTGTTGGTGCCGCCGTCGATGCGTCCCACCAGCATGGTCGGCGAATCGATGCCCGCCACTTTCGACTTGATCTTCTTCAGTTCAGGCAGCTGGCCGTAGATCGCATTCAGGATGCGCGTGGCCGCCTGCAAGGCATCGACGCCGGTCTCCGGCATCGCGCCATGGCCTGACTTGCCGTGCACCGTCACTTCCAGCTGCAGGCAGGCATTGTGGGCGGTGACGATGTTGTAGCTGAAGCCGGCCGCGATGACAAAATCCGGCCTGGTCAGCTTTTGCTCGAGCAGCCAGCCAGGGCCGAGCAGCCCGCCGAATTCCTCGTCGTACGTGAAGTGCAGCTCGACCCCGCCCTTCAGCGCGACACCTGCCGCCTCAAGCGCGCGCACGGCAAAGATGAAGGTCGCAAAATCGCACTTCGATACCGCCGCCGCGCGCCCGTAGATGAAGCCGTCCTCGATGACGCCGCCGTATGGTGGCCTGGTCCAGCCTTCGCCTGGCGGCACCACGTCGCCGTGCGCGTTGAGCGCGATGGTCGGCCCGCCCGCCTGGTAAGGCCGGCGCACGATCAGGTTGGTGATGCTCTCCATGCCGTAGTCGCGCACCGCTTGTGCCGGCACCGCGTGCTTCTCGGCGCTCCAGCCGAAACCGGCGACCATGTCGGCCACCGCGTCGGCGTGCGGTGCGTTGTTGCCCGGCGGGGTATCGGTTGGAATCGCGATGACCCGCTGCAGGAAGGCGACTTCCTCGTCGAAATGGGCGTCGATCCAGCTGGTGAGCTTTTCTTGGGTTTGCATGTGAGTCCTTATTTGGCGCCGGCTTCGAACCAGGCGCCGACCTGCGCGCGTTCGGCGTCCGTCATGTTGGTCAGGTTCGCGATCGGCATCGCCTTCAGTTGCACTGTCTGCTGGTAGACCTTCGCCGCATTCTGCCGCACCAGGTCAGGCGTGTGCAGCATGATGCCGGCCGGCGCCGCCGCAAAGCCAGGCTGGGTCGGATGGTCGGAGTGGCATGACACGCAGCGCTGCGTGACGATCGCCTGCACCTGGGCGAACGACACCGCCGGCGCCACCACCGGCGCCTTCGGCGCGATCGCCACCGCCAGCGCCAGCAGCACCGCCACGCCGGCAACCGGATAGCGCCACTCCGTGCGGCCGCGGTGGCGCAGGTTGAAGAAGTGGCGAATCAACACGCCGGCCGCCATCATTGCCGCCAGCACCGCCCACGCGTGCTGATGGCGGTAGGTCATCGCGTAGTGGTTGCTGATCATGATGAACAGCACCGGCAAGGTGAAGTAGTTGTTGTGGACGCTGCGCTGTTTGGCGCGCTGGCCGTGGATCGGATCGGGTTTGCCGCCGGCCGCCATCGCCGCCACCATCTTGCGCTGGCCGGGAATGATCAGCATCAGCACATTGGCCACCATGATGGTGCCGATCATCGCGCCGACGTGGATGTAGGCGGCGCGCCCGCTCAGGTAGTTACTCAGCACCCATGCGCTCAGCACCAGGAAGGCGAACATGACTACGCCGAACGCGAGGTCGTGCTGGCCCAGCTTCGAGCGGCACAGCAGGTCGTAGACCGTCCACCCGACGACAAGGCTGCCGATGCCGATGCCGACCGCCTGCCAGGTCGACAGGTCGGCCACCGCTTTGTCGATCATCATCGCCTGCGCGTTGAAGTAGTAGGCGATGGTCAGCAGCGCGAAGCCGGACAGCCAGGTGGCGTAAGCCTCCCATTTGAACCAGTGCAGTTCCTTCGGCAGTTCGCTTGGGGCCACCAGGTATTTTTGCGGATTGTAGAAGCCGCCGCCGTGCACCGCCCACAGTTCGCCCGACACACCCTTCTTCGCCAGCTCGGACCCTGGCGCCGGCGGGCGGATCGTGTTGTCCAGCCAGACGAAGTAGAACGACGCGCCGATCCAGGCGATGCCGGTGATGACGTGCAGCCAGCGCAGCAGTAAATTGAACCAGTCCAGCGCGTACGGGATCAGATAGTCGAAAACTTCCATGGGGTTCCTAGGTGCGGGCGCAGCAGACGCAGCGGCGCCAGTGTACGAAGATAGCCTGATTCGCTGCCGATGACATGAAAAATCAAGTATATTCGACATATTCGTTTTCATATACTCAACATGGCCAGCCTCCCCGTCCACCTCGACCTGCACCTGATCCGCATCCTGTACCTGCTGCTGGTCGAAAAAAACGTCTCGCGGGTGGCGCTCAAGCTCAATCAGCCGCAGCCCTCGATCTCGGCGTCGCTGCGCAAGCTGCGCGAGCTGACCGGCGACCCGCTGCTGGTGCGCGGCGCGCGCGGCATGGTGCCGACCCAGCACGGCGAGAGCTTGCTCAAGCCGGCCAAGCGCATCCTCGACGAAACCGAGAGCCTGTTCATCAAGAAGTCGCCGTTCGTGCCGCAGGAAGAAGCGCGCACCTTCCGCATCGCCGCGCCCGACTACCTCGACAGCCAATTCCTGCCCAACGTGGTGGCGGCGCTGCGGCGCGGCTCGCCCAACAGCCGCGTGGTGATCCACAGCCTCGGCGCCGGCATCGACTACACGCGCATGCTGTCCGACGGCGACATGGACCTGGTGATCGCCAACTGGGACGAGCCGCCGGCGCACCTGCACATTTCGAAGCTGTTCGAAGACCCGATCGTGTGCACCATGCGCGCCGACTGCCCGTACGCCAAGCGCACCGCCAGCGACGCCATGACGGTGGAAGACTACCTGGCGCTGCCGCACGTGGCGCCGTCGCAGATGGTGCCGGGGAACCTGGGCGTGATCGACGCCTTCCTCGAACGCCAGGGCATGGCCCGCAACGTCGCGGTGGAGTCGCCCTACTTCGGCCTGATTCCGTACATGCTGACGCAAACGGACCTGGTGCTCACCACCGGCCGCCAGTTCATGCGTTATTACGAAAAGACGCTGCCGCTCAAGAGCTTTGCCGTGCCGGTCAAGTTCCCGCCGATGCGCTTCTACCAGTTGTGGCACGAGCGCGTGCACCAGGCGCCTGAGCACAAGTGGCTGCGCGACCAGGTCAGCGCCGCGGCGCGGGCATTGCCGAAGTAAGCTTGTCATCACACTATCCATAGCAGACAATATCGCCATGACGACACTATCGGAATTGAACTGCTGCCGCGAAGCCGACTTCGCCGACGCGCTGCACGGCATCTACGAACACTCGCGCTGGATCCCGCAACGCGCCGCGCACAAGCGCCCATTCGCCACCGTCGCCGCGCTCAAGCTGGCGCTGCAGGATGCGGTCGCCGCGGCCACCGAAGACGAGCAGCTTGGCCTGATCCGCGCCCACCCCGAACTGGCCGGCAAGGCGGCGATCGCCGGTGAGCTGACGCCCGAATCGGCCAGCGAGCAGGCAAAGTCCGGACTGAACCTGTGCAGCGCGGAAGAATACGCGACCCTGCACCGGCTCAACGCCGACTACAACATGAAGTTCAGCTTCCCCTTCATCCTCGCGGTGAAGGGTGCGGACGGCCGCGGCCTGCCGCGCCAGGCCATCATCGACACCTTCACGCGACGGCTTAAAAACCAGCGCGCTGGCGAGATGGCCGAGTGCCTGCGCCAGATCCACCGCATCGCCGAACTGCGCCTCAACGACCTGCTGCACGTGCAGCTCGATTTCGGTCCGGCGGTGATGTACTGGTCGGAAGTGATCGGCGCCTGGAGCGATGCCGAGGACGGCCTGACCTGTTCCTACATGACGCCGGCCCACCAGCGCACCGCCGGCCAGCTGGCCGAATGGATGCGCGAGGCCGGCATGGAAGCGCACATCGACGCGGTCGGCAACGTGGTCGGCCGTTATGCCTGCGGGCGGCCGGGCGCCAAAACGCTGATCACCGGCTCGCACTACGACACCGTGCGCGACGGCGGCAAGTACGACGGCCGGCTTGGCATCCTGCTGCCGCTGGCGATCGTGCGCCACCTGCGCCAGCACGGCGAGCGGCTGCCGTTCGACCTCGAGATCATCGGTTTCGCCGAAGAGGAAGGGGTGCGCTTCAAGAGCACTTTCCTCGGCAGTAACGCCGTCGCCGGGCAGTTCGACATGGCGCAGCTCGATGCGGTCGATGCCGACGGCGTCACGATGCGCGCGGCGCTGGCCGACGCGGGGCACGATGTCGGCGCGATTGCCGCCATTGCGCGCAATCCGGCGGACGTGCTGGGGTTTGTCGAGGTGCATATCGAGCAGGGCCCGGTGCTGCTCGAGCACGGCCTTGCGGTTGGCGTGGTCACCGCCATTGCCGGCAGCTCGCGCTACCTGGTGGACCTGACCGGCCTGGCCAGCCATGCCGGCACCACGCCGATGCACATGCGCCAGGACGCTGCCGCGGCAGCCGCCGAAATCGTGCTCATGGTCGAGCGCCGCTGCGGCCAGGCCGCTTCGTTGGTTGGCACGGTGGGCCAGCTGCAGGTACCGAATGGGTCGGTGAACGTGATTCCGGGCCACTGCAATCTGTCGCTCGACATCCGCGCGGCCGACGACGCTGTACGGCTGGCGGCGGTGGCGGACGTCCTCGATGCGATCGCGCAAATCTGCGCGCGGCGCCAGGTGCAGTCGAGCATTCGGCAGGTAGTGTCGGCATCGGCGGCGCCTTGTGCGCCCTGGCTGATGGACCAGCTGGGCGCCGCGGTCGGACGGGCCGGCCTGCCGCGCTTCGACCTGCCGTCAGGCGCCGGCCACGACGCGATGGCGATGGCGAAGATGACGGATGTGGCGATGCTGTTTACGCGCTGCGGCAACGGCGGCATCAGCCATAACCGGCTCGAGACGATGACGGCCGATGACGCCGATGTAGCGGCGCGCGTGCTGCTCGACTTCTTCCGCAATTTCAAGCCGCGCGAAGCA
This sequence comes from Massilia eurypsychrophila, assembly GCF_002760655.1. Classification (GTDB taxonomy): domain Bacteria; phylum Pseudomonadota; class Gammaproteobacteria; order Burkholderiales; family Burkholderiaceae_D; genus JAFCUW01. The sequence goes on from NZ_PDOC01000004.1 coordinate 151,036, forward strand.
GCCGGGGTCTGACGGGGACGCCAGTCCCCAGGCACAGACCCCGACAAGTTACGGCGTGAGCACAACCTTCCTGCAGTTGTCCTCTTTTTTGTCGAACATCTTGTAGGCCTCGGCAGCCTGCTCGAGCTTCATGCGATGCGAGATGATCGCGTTCGGATGCAGCTTGCCCTCCTCGATCGCCTTCAGCAGTTCCGGCATGTGCTTCTGCACGTGCGTCTGGCCGGCCTTGATGCCGATGCCCTTCTCGAAGATGTCGCCGAACAGGAAGCCGTGGATGAAGCCCGCGTACACACCAGGGACGCTGATCATGCCGCCGCGCCGCACCGCCGCGATGCACTGGCGCAGCGCCTTGCCGCTGCTGCCTTCGAGCTTCAGGTCGGTCAGCACCGTCTCGATCTTGCTGCCTTTGGCCTCGAAGCCGACGGCGTCGATCACGCCATCGACGCCGCGTCCGTCGGTGGCCTGCAGGATGAATTCGGCGGCGTCGCCATCATCGAAATTGAACGGCACCACGCCATAGGTTTCGGTGGCGAAGTCGAGCCGGTACTTGTGATGGTCGACCATGAAGATGCGGTCGATTCCCATCATCTTGGCGCTGGCCGCCGCCATCTGGCCGACCGGCCCGGCGCCAAAAATGGCCAGCGAGCCGCCCTTGGTGACGCCGGTGTTGAGCACTGCCTGGTAACCGGTCGGCAGGATATCGGAGAGGAACAGCACCTGTTCATCGGCCAGGTTGGTCGGGATCTTGATCGGGCCGACGTTCGCCTTTGGCACCCGCACATACTCCGCCTGCCCGCCCGGCACGCCACCGTACAGGTGGCTGAAGCCAAACAGCGCGGCGCCGGAACGCAGGCTCTTCTTGTTCATGATCGAACCGCGATCCGGATTGGTCGTCTCGCAGGCCGAGTACAGATCCATGTCGCAGAAAAAGCAGCTGCCGCACGCAATCACGAACGGCACCACCACGCGGTCGCCTTTTTGCAGCGCGGTCACTTTTGGTCCGGCGTCGACCACTTCACCCATGAATTCGTGGCCGAGAATGTCGCCACTCTTCATGGCCGGGATTTTGCCGCGGTACATGTGCAAGTCCGAGCCGCAGATGGCCGTCGCGGTAATCTTCAGGATGACGTCATCCTGCTCTTGCAATATTGGATCGGGGACAGTATCGACTTTAACTTCGTGGCTGCCATGGTAAGTGAGCGCTCGCATTGCTTTCTCCTGATGTGGTTGCCCGGTGTTCTATGCGGGATGTATGGCAAGCCTAGCAATATTGTCACGCGCATCTTGTCAGCGGATCACTGTTGTGGCGGTAGGTATTTGCCTACAGTGGAATGACAGGCAGGAGGCACTATCGCGGTGCACTACCGCGCCCTGGTGGTGCGCGTCGCATTTGCAGGCGAGAAAACGGCACTGAATCGCCGCACTGGAATGGCACGTTTTTTGCTCAGCGTTAATGCACGGGCGAATAACCGCACGATTTCAGGGAGTTTTAGTAATGAACAGTCACACAAATGGGGCAGACGCGCTCTTCATCATGCTCGGCGGCATAATGATCCTGGCGATGCACGCCGGCTTCGCATTCCTCGAACTGGGCACCGTCCGCAAGAAAAACCAGGTCAATGCGCTGGTCAAGATCCTGGTCGATTTCGCCATCTCGACGATCGCCTACTTCTTCGTCGGCTACAGCATCGCCTACGGCATCAACTTCTTCGGCGCGACCGAGACGCTGATCGAAAAGAACGGCTATGAACTGGTCAAGTTCTTCTTCCTGCTGACGTTTGCCGCCGCGATTCCGGCCATCGTCTCGGGCGGCATCGCCGAACGGGCCAAGTTTTACCCGCAGCTGATGGCCACCGCGCTGCTGGTCGGGATCATCTATCCGCTGTTCGAGGGGATCGCGTGGAATCACCGCTTCGGCGTGCAGGCCGCGTTGCAGTCATGGTTCGGCCACCAGTTCCACGACTTCGCCGGCTCGGTCGTCGTCCACGCGGTCGGCGGCTGGGTGGCGCTGCCGGCGATCCTGCTGCTTGGCGCGCGGCGCGGGCGCTATCACAAGGACGGCGGCATGGCCGCGCATCCGCCGTCGAGCATTCCGTTCCTGGCGCTTGGCGCGTGGATCCTGACCATCGGCTGGTTCGGCTTCAACGTGATGAGCGCCCAGACGCTCGACAAGATGAATGGCCTGGTCGCCGTCAATTCGCTCATGGCGCTGGTCGGCGGCACCCTCACCGCGCTGGTGATGGGCCGGAACGACCCGGGATTTGTCTACAACGGCCCGCTGGCAGGCCTGGTGGCGATCTGCGCGGGCTCGGACCTGATGCATCCGCTCGGTGCGCTGGCCACCGGCGCCGTCGCCGGCGTGATTTTTGTGGCGATGTTCACGTGGACGCAAAACAAGTGGAAGATCGACGACGTGCTGGGCGTGTGGCCGCTGCACGGCCTGTGCGGCGCGTGGGGTGGCATCGCTGCCGGAATCTTCGGCAGCAAGGCGCTGGGCGGGCTTGGCGGCGTGTCGTTCTTGTCGCAGCTGGCCGGCACCGTGCTGGGGATTGTGATCGCCTCCGTGGGCGGGTTGGCCGTGTATGGGTTGCTGAAGGCGACGGTCGGCTTGCGCCTCGACCCGGAGGACGAGTTCGATGGCGCCGACCTGTCCGTCCACAAGATCAGCGCAACGCCGGAATAACAGTTCTCACCACACTGGCTAGCTGGCGACGACCTTTGCTCGCTCCAGCATCGCGTGCAGCAGCACGTTGCAGCCGGCTTCCAGGTGATCCGACTTCGCATCCTCGATCTCGTTGTGGCTGATGCCGTCCTTGCACGGCACGAAGATCATCCCGGCCGGCGCCAGCCGCGCGGCGTAGATGGCGTCGTGGCCGGCGCCGGAGACGACATCCATCGTCGAGTAGCCGAGCTTTTCGGTCGCCGCCCGCACCGCGCCGACGCAATCGGGATGGAACGGACAAGGCGGATAGTACGACACGCGCTCGATGCTGACCGCAAGGCCGCTTTCCGCGCGCGTCTTGTCGATAAACGCCAGCATCTCGTCGTGCATGGTGCCCAGCAGCTCGTCGCTCACGTTGCGCAGGTCGATGCTGAATTTGACTTCGCCGGGAATCACGTTGCGGCTGTTCGGGAACAGCTGCACCATGCCGACCGTGCCACGTCCGTATGGCGGATAGCGGTTCGCGATCTGCACCACTTCCTGCATGATTCGCGTCGATACCTGCAGCGCGTCCTTGCGCAGCGCCATCGGCGTGGGACCGGCGTGCGCCTCCATGCCGGTCACCACGCAGTCGTACCACGACAGGCCCATCACCGCGGGCACAACGCCGATCACCTTGTCGGCGTCTTCCAGCACCGGGCCCTGCTCGATATGCGTCTCGAAATAGGCGCCGATCGGATGCTGGCCCGGCACCTGGTCGCCCATGTAGCCGATGCGCGCCAGCTCGTCCCTGACCGTCTTGCCTTCGGTGTCCTTGGCGGCGTACGCAGTCTCGAGGCTGAACGCGCCGCAGAAAACGCCCGAGCCCATCATCACCGGCACGAAGCGAGAGCCCTCCTCGTTGGTCCAGAATGCCACTTCGATCGGCGCCTCGGTGGTGATGTTCAGGTCGTTCAGCGTGCGCACCACTTCCAGGCCGGCCAGCACGCCGTAGTTGCCGTCGAATTTTCCGCCGGTCGGCTGCGTGTCGATATGGCTGCCCGTGACGATCGGCGCCAGCGCCGGGTTGCTGCCTTCGCGGCGCATGAACACATTGCCGATCTGGTCGACGGTGATCGACAGGCCCGCTTCGCGCGCCCAGCCCACCACCAGGTCACGCCCCTGCCGCTCGAGGTCAGTGAGCGCCAGGCGCTTGACGCCGCCCTTCGGCGTGGCGCCAATCTTTGCCAGTTCCATCAGCGACGCCCACAGGCGCCCACCATCGATTCGCAGTTCGTTCATTGTGCTCTCCATGGTCATGCTGCGGCCGCGCTGGTGGCGGTGAATGCGGGACGGTCGACGTGGCGCCCGGCGCCTTCGACCGCGCGCAGGTCGCCGCGCTCGAACACCAGACGGCCGGCGGCGAGCGTGTGCGAAACAATGCCGCGCACGGTGCGGCCCTCGAACACGTTAAAGCCGCCCTTGGCGAACTGCGTCCTGGCCGATATGGTGCGGCTGCCTTCCGGATCCCACACGATGATGTCGGCATCGGCGCCCGCAGCGACGATGCCCTTGCGCGGATACATGTTGAAGATCTGCGCCGCGTTGGTCGACGTGACGCGCACGAATTCGGATGGCGTCAGCAAGCCGCTATTGACGCCGGCGTCCCACACCACCGACATGCGGTCCTCGACGCCGCCGCAGCCGTTGGGAATTTTCGTGAAGTCGTCCTGGCCGGCCGCCTTTTGCTCGGCGCAGAAGGTGCAGTGGTCGGTCGCGGTGGTGTGCAGGTTACCGCCGCGCAGGCCCTGCCACAGCGCGGCCTGGTGGTGCTTGCCGCGAAACGGCGGGCTCATCACGTGGGCGCGCGCGTATTCGAGGTCGGCGCTCTGGTACACGCTGTCGTCGATGACCAGGTGGCCGGCCAGCGCCTCGCCATACACGCGCTGCCCCTTGGCGCGCGCGCGTGTAATTGCCTCGAGCGATTCGGCGCACGACACGTGGACGATGTACACGGGCGTGCCGAGAACGTTGGCGATCGCGATCGCGCGGTTGGCCGCCTCGGCCTCCACTTCCGGTGGGCGCGACAATGGATGCGCGCTGGGTCCCCGGATGCCTTTTTTCAGCAAGTCCTGCTGCAGCTGGAATACCAGCTCGCCGTTCTCGGCATGCACCGTCGGGATCGCGCCAAGTTCGAGCGCGCGGCTGAAGCTCTTCACCAGCGTCTCGTCGTCGGCCATGATGGCGTTCTTGTACGCCATGAAGTGCTTGAAGCTGTTGACGCCATGCCTGCGTACCAGCGTGCCCATGTCGGCGTGCACCGAGTCGTCCCACCAGGTGACGGCGACGTGGAAAGTGTAGTCGCCGGCCGACTTGGCGGCCCAGCCGCGCCACATGTGATACGCCTCGAGCAGCGACTGCTTCGGATCGGGGATCACGAAGTCCATGATGGTGGTGGTGCCTCCGGCCAGGCCTGCCGCGGTGCCGGTAAAGAAATCGTCGGCGGTGACGGTGCCCATGAACGGCAGCTGCATGTGGGTGTGGGTGTCGATCCCGCCGGGCATGACGTATTGGCCGCGCGCGTCGACCACGGTGGCGTGCGGCGGCGCGTCTAGGTTTTCGCCGACGGCGATGATCTTGTCGCCGAAGCAGACCACATCGGCCTTGAAGGCGCGATCGGCGTTGACGACGGTACCGCCGCGGATAAAGATACTCATTTGGTTCTCCTGGTGGTGTTCTAGCGGTGCGCGGCGGCCAAGGCGGGGCTGGAGCGCCCGTTCATCATGACGCCGTAGACGAGGGCGGAAATGGCGACACCGACGAACCATGCGTAGGTATATACGAGCTTGAAGCCGGCACCGACATCCGGGAACGATTGCGGGAAGGCGGCATTCAGGAAGCCGGGAATGTTCGGCAGCACGCCGGCGGCAAACGCCACCACGGCGGCCATGTTCCAGCCGTTACCGTACGAGTAGATGCCGTCGTGGCGGTACAGCTGGTCGACATCGAGCTCGGTCTTGCGGATAAAGTAGTAGTCGATGATCAGGATGCCGGCGATGGGTCCCAGCAGCGCCGAGTAGCCGATCAGCCACGTGAAGATGTAGCCCTGGGTCGTCTCGAGGATCTTCCACGGCATCATCACCAGCGCGATGCCGGCGGTGATGTAGCCGCCGGTACGGTACGAAATATGCTTTGGCGCCAGCGCCGAAAAGTCGTAGGCCGGGCCAACCAGGTTGGCCGCCAGGTTGACGCTGACGGTATCGATCAGCAGCACGATCAGCGCGATCAGCACGGCGATGCCGGTCATGCGGCTGGCCAGGTCGACCGGATCCCAGATCGCCTTGCCGTACAAGACCACGGTGGCCGAGGTGACGATCACCGCCAGCATCGCCAGCAAACCCATTGGCACAGGCAGGCCGACGGTCTGGCCGATGACCTGGTCGCGCTGGGTCTTGGCGAAGCGGGTGAAGTCCGGGATGTTGAGCGCCAGCGTGGCCCAGAAGCCGACCATTGCGGTGAGCGACGGCCAGAATGTGCTCCAGAACTGGCCGGCCTTCTTGCCGCCTTCGACAAACTGCGACGGCTGATCGAGCAGCGGGCCGAAGCCGCCGGCCTTGTTGTGCACCCACGCCAGCAGCACGAAGCAGATCAGGATCTTCAGCGGCGCGGTGTAGGTTTCGAGTTTGCGGATCGATTCCATGCCGTGCACGATGTAGTAGAACTGGATGGCCCAGAAGGCGAGGAAGCACGCCAGCTGGGCGAGGTTGATGCCGAGGCCCGGCAGCTTGTCGCCGCCGATTTCGTGGCCGAGCATCACGCCGAGCAGCGTGTAGATCATGCTGCCGCCAAACCAGGTCTGGATGCCGTACCAGCCGCAGGCGACGATCGCGCGCATCAGCGCCGGGATGCGCGCGCCGGTGGTGCCGAACGACGAACGCGCCAGCACCGCGTAAGGGATGCCGTACTTGGTGCCGGCGTGGCCGATCAGCAGCATCGGCAGCAGCACGATGGTGTTCGCGATGAACACCGTCATCACCGCCTGGTAGCCGGACATGCCGCCTTCGATCAGGCTGGCCGACAGGGTGTAGGCCGGAATGCACATGACCATGCCGACCCACAGCGCGGCGAAGTGATACCAGCGCCAGGTGCGCTGCGCCGCCGTGGTGGGGGCGAGATCGGCGTTCCACAGGTCGGTGGCTGACAGTTCTTTACTCATGCTGGGTGACTCCATCGGTTGATAGACGGGGTGAGTGTAGCAGGGGTCAGACCCGTTTTTTCAGTTAGGGTCTGACCCCGGTTTGAGTTGGCGTGCGAACACCCGGGTCAGACCCTATAAGAAAAAACGGGTCTGACCCTAGGCCGCGCGCCGCGGATTGCGCGGATCCTGCGTCCAGTTCATGTACGCCTTGCCGCTCTCCTGCGGCACCATCGTGATGCAGGCTTCCACCGGGCAGGTGATCTCGCACAGGTTGCAACCCACGCACTCGGACTCGATCACTTCGTATGTGCGCACGCCGGCCGCATCGATCAGCTGCGCGATCGACTGGTGCGACGTGTCCTCGCAGGCGACGTAGCACTTGCCGCACTTGATGCACTTTTCCTGGTCGATCTGGGCGATCACCTGGTAGTTCATGTCCAGGTACTTCCAGTCGGTGGTATTGGCCACCGCCTTGCCCTGGAAGTCGGCGATGCTGGCGTAGCCCTTCGCGTCCATCCAGCGCGACAGCCCGTCCTTCATCTCTTCGACGATGCGAAAGCCGTGCAGCATGGCCGCGGTGCACACCTGCACCGAACCGGAGCCGAGCGCGATGAATTCGGCCGCGTCACGCCAGTTGCCGATGCCGCCGATGCCGGAAATCGGCAAGCCGTGCGTGGCCGGGTCGCGCGCGATCTCGGCCACCATGTTCAGCGCAATCGGCTTGACGGCCGAACCGCAGTAACCGCCGTGGGTGCTGGCGTTGCCGACGATCGGAAACGCCACCATGCGGTCAAGGTCGAGGTGGGTGATCGAGTTGATCGTGTTGATCAGCGAGACCGCATCGGCGCCGCCGGCCTTGGCGGCGCGCGCCGGGCCGCGCACGTCGGTGATGTTGGGCGTGAGCTTGACGATCACCGGCAGCTTCGAGTGCTTCTTGCACCAGCTGGTGACCATCTCGACGTACTCCGGCACCTGGCCGACCGCGGCGCCCATGCCGCGCTCGGGCATGCCGTGCGGGCAGCCGAAATTGAGCTCGATGCCGTCGGCGCCGGTCGCCTCGACCAGCGGCAGGATCGCCGCCCACAAGGGCTCCTCGCACGGCAGCATCAGCGAGACGATCATCGCGCGGTCCGGCCAGTCCTTCTTGACCTGGGTGATCTCGCGCAGGTTGATTTCCAGGCTGCGGTCGGTGATCAGTTCGATGTTGTTGAAGCCTAGGACCTCGCGGTTCTTGCCGTAGTGCGCCGAATAGCGCGACGACACGTTGACCGCGGCCGGGTCTTCGCCGAGCGTCTTCCACACCACGCCGCCCCACCCTGCTTCGAACGCGCGCACGACGTTGTAGGCCTTGTCGGTCGGCGGCGCGGACGCCAGCCAGAACGGGTTGGGCGATTTGATGCCGCAGAAATCGATGCTCAGGTCGGCCATGCTGCCCCCGCTTTGGTTTGGATGTCGTTGTGGATTGCGTGCGCGGCGAGCTTGCCGTGCTGGACCGCCTCGACCGTCAGGTCCTGGCCGGGCGAGACGCAGTCGCCGCCGGCATAGATGCCCGGCAGCGCGGTGCGGAACTGGGCGTCGACGTGCAGCTTGTCGCCTTTGCGCTCGAGCTGCTGGGCCATCGGGTCGGACAGGCCGGCGGTATCGAGGCTCTGGCCGATCGCCTTGAACACGGCGTCGGCGGCGATCTCGATGAAGGCGCCGGTGCCGAGCAAGCGGCCGCCGTCCAGACGGGTCTCTTCGAAGCGCATGCCGCGCACGCGGCCGTCGTCGTCGAGCAGCACTTCGAGCGGCGCGGCCCACGTCTTCATGCGCACGTAGTTGGCCTTGGCGATGTCCTGCTCGTGGTGCGTCGCGCTCATCGACTCGAAGCCGCGGCGGTACACCAGGGTCACGTCCTCGGCGCCCATGCGCTTGATCTGTACCGCCATGTCGATCGCGGTGTTGCCGGCGCCGATGACGATGGCGCGGCGCGGCACCGGCAGCGCCGACAGGTCGTCGGCCTGGCGCAGCGCCGCGATGTAGTCGACCGCCGCCATCAGGCCCGGCGCGTCCTCGCCCGTCAGCCCGAGCGTGCGGCAGGCGCTCAGGCCGAGCGACAGGAACACGGCATCGTACTGGGCGTGCAGTTCGCGCAAGGTGAGATTGTCGCCCAGCGTCTGGCCGTGCCGCACCTCGATGCCGCCGATCGACAGCAGGAACTCGACTTCGTCCTGCGCGAAGCTGCCGGTCAGCTTGTACTTGGCGATGCCGTATTCATTCAGGCCGCCCGGTTTTTCGCGCGACTCGAAAATGACGACGTCGTTGCCGAGCATCGCCAGGCGGTGCGCGCACGACAGGCCGGCCGGGCCCGCGCCGACCACCGCGATGATCTTGCCGGTCGCCGGCGCGCGCTGGAACGGGTGGGCGTCGAATTTGGCGTGATCGAGCGCGTGGCGCTGCAACAGGCCAATCTTGACCGGCTGGCCTTCGGCGTCGTGATTGCGCACGCAGGCGTCCTCGCACAGGATCTCGGTCGGGCATACACGCGCGCAGCTGCCGCCAAGGATATTCTGCTTGAGGATGCCGACGGCGGCGCCGTTGATGTTGTGGTCGTGGATATTGCGGATGAAGCTGGCCACGTCGATGTCCGACGGGCAGATGCGCGTGCACGGCGCGTCGTAGCAGTACAGGCAGCGCGCCGCTTCGATGGCGGCCTGGCGTTCCGTCAGCGGCGGCGCCAGGTCGGTGAACTGCTGCGCCAACGCGTCCGCAGACCCGACAGACCTTGGCAGGTGTTTGAGAGAATCGATCATGTGCATCCCTGGTAGGTATTCTTGTATGGCGACACACGGGGAGCGGGCCGCAGCTCCCCGATTCAAAGCGACTGCGTTACTTCATCTGCGGGAAAGCGAATTCGGCGCCGGCACTGGCGGTGTTGGGCCAGCGCTGCATCACGGCCTTGTGGCGCGTGTAGAAGCGCACGCCTTCGGGGCCGTAGGCGTGGTGGTCGCCGAACATGCTCTTCTTCCAGCCGCCGAAGCTGTTGAAGGCCATCGGCACCGGCAGCGGCACATTGACGCCGACCATGCCGACCTGGATCTGGCGCACGAACTCGCGCGCCACGCCGCCGTCGCGCGTGTAGATGGCGACGCCGTTGCCGTATTCGTTGGCGTTGATCAGCTTGACCGCGCTCGCGACGTCGGGCGAGCGCATCACGCACAGCACCGGCCCGAAGATCTCTTCCTTGTAGATCGTCATGTCGGCGGTGACGTGGTCGAACAGGGTGCCGCCGACGAAAAAGCCGTTCTCGCGGCCCGGCACCTTGAAGTTGCGCCCGTCCACCATCAGGGTGGCGCCCTGCTCGACGCCTTCGCCGATCAGTTTTTCGATGCGCTGCTTGGCCGCGCTGGTGACCACCGGTCCCATTTCGGCGCCGATCTCCATGCCGTCGTTGACGATCAGCGCGGCGGCTCGGCTGGCCAGCGCCCCCACCAGCTTGTCGCCGGCGTCGCCGACCGCGACCACCACCGAGATGGCCATGCAGCGCTCGCCGGCGGAACCGTAGGCGGCGCCCATCAGCGCGTCGATCGTCATCTCCATGTCGGCGTCGGGCATGACTACCATGTGGTTCTTGGCGCCGCCCAAGGCCTGCACGCGCTTGCCGGCGGCGCTGCCGCGGGCGTAGATGTATTGGGCGATCGGGGTCGAGCCGACGAAGCTAATGGCCTGCACGTCAGGATGGTCGAGCAGCGCATCGACGGTGACCTTGTCGCCCTGGATGACGTTGAAGACGCCGTCCGGCAGGCCGGCTTCCTTGAGCAGCCTGGCGTGCAGCAGCGCCGGCGACGGATCGCGCTCGGAAGGTTTGAGGATGAACGTGTTACCGCATGCCAGCGCCACCGGGAACATCCACATCGGCACCATCACCGGGAAGTTGAACGGGGTGATGCCGGCCACCACGCCAAGCGGCTGGCGCATCGACCAGGCGTCGATGCCGCGCGCGATCTGGTCGGTGAATTCGCCTTTCAGCAGGTTCGGGATGCCGACCGCGAACTCGACAATCTCGATGCCGCGCGCGACTTCGCCCCTGGCGTCGTCGAAGGTCTTGCCATGCTCGCGGGTGATCATCGCGGCGAAGTCGTCGGTGTGCTGCTGGCACAGTTGCAGGTACTTGAACAATACCCGCGCGCGCCCCAGCGGCGGCGTGTTCGACCAGGACGGGAAAGCGGCCGATGCGGCCGCGACGGCGGCGCCCACTTCATCGGCAGTGCCGAGAGCGACGCGCGCGCAAGGCTCGCCAACGGCCGGGTTGAAGACGTCGGCGTAACGGCCGCTGGTTGTGTCGACCTTCTGGCCGTTGATGAAATGGGTAATGGTATCGAGCGTATTCATGTAAGGCTTTCGGTCAGTCGAGGTGTGTGAGTACGGTGGCAAGCTTGCCGAACAATTCGTCGATGTGCTTCTTTTCGAGCACCAGCGGCGGCGACAGCGCGATGATGTCGCCGGTGGTGCGGATCAGCACGCCGTCGGCGAACGCCTTCTTGAACGCGCCGAATGCGCGCACGCCAGGCTTACCGGGAATCGATTCGAGCTCGATGCCGGCGATCAGGCCAATGGTGCGCAGGTCGGTCACGTACGGCATGCCCTTGAGCGAGTGTACCGCGTCTTCCCAGTAGCCCTGCATCTCCTGCGCGTGCGCCAGGATGTTCTGCTCCTTGAACACCTCGAGCGTGGCGATCGCGGCGGCGCAGGCGACCGGGTGGCCGGAATAGGTATAGCCGTGGAACAGCTCGATGCCGGCCGGCGCCTCCATGAAGGCGTCGTGGATGTGCTTTTTGCTGAACACGGCGCCCATCGGGATGACGCCGTTGGTGAGGCCCTTGGCGGTGGTCATCAGGTCCGGCTCGACGTCGAAATAGTCGGCGGCGAACGGCGTGGCGAGGCGGCCGAAGCCGGTGATGACTTCATCGAAAATGAGCAGGATGCCGTGCTTGGTGCACAGCTCGCGCAGGCGCTTCAGATACCCTTTTGGCGGAATCAGCACGCCGGTGGAGCCGGCCACCGGCTCGACGATGACGGCAGCGATGTTGGAGGCGTCGTGCAGCGTGACGAGGCGTTCGAGTTCGTCGGCCAGGTGGGTGCCGTATTCGGGCTCGCCGCGGGTGTAGGCGTTCTTGTCGAGGTCATGGGTGTGCGGCAGGTGGTCGACGCCCGGCAGCAGCGGGCCGAAGCTCTTGCGGTTGCCGCCGATGCCGCCGACCGACAGGCCGCCGAAGCCGACGCCGTGGTAGCCGCGCTCGCGGCCGATCAGGCGCGTGCGGGTGCCCTCGCCGCGCGCGCGGTGGTACGCCAGCGCCATCTTCAGCGCGGTGTCGACCGCTTCGGAGCCGGAGTTGGTGTAGAAGACGTGGCCGAACTTGTGGCCGGCGTATTCCATCAGCTGCTCGGCCAGGTCGAACGCGGCCGGGTGGCCCATCTGGAAGGTCGGCGCGAAGTCGAGCTGGCCGACCATTTCGCGCACGGCGCTGACGATCTTCGGCTGGGCGTGGCCGCATGGCACGCACCACAGGCCGGCGGTGCCATCGAGCACGCTGTTGCCGTCGACGTCCTTGTAGTACATGCCTTCGGCCGACACCAGCAGGCGCGGATTGGCCTTGAAGTCGCGGTTATTGGTAAACGGCATCCAAAATGAGGACATCGATGCTGGCCTGGATTGATTCATGCGGCTCTCCGAGAAATTTTTACGGCTAAAAAAAGTTTTTTACCAGTTGGCAAAATGATGGTGCAATAATAGACATCGAGACAACGATCACACATATACACAAACGGCAAAACCGGCCAACCGTATCGGTGGCGGAAACAGTACAGTTTGGCGCGGCGCAGCAAAAGGAGCTGTGGATGGACGAGACAGCAGCAACGACTGAAAATATTCCTGTTGGTAACGGCGCCGCGGACTGGCCGGTGCTGGCGATCGACCGCACCAAACGCGGCAGCCTGGTCGATCAGATTGTGGCAGCGATCGCGCAGATGGTAAACCAGCGGGAATTACGGGTTGGTACAAAAATGCCATCGGTGCGACAATTCGCAAAATGTAATGGTGTGAGCACCTTCACGGTGGTGGAGTCGTATGACCGGCTCCTGAATGTTGGACTGCTGTCGTCGCGCCGCGGTTCCGGCTTTTTTGTCGCGCGCAGCGATATCGCGGCGGCGCCGATACCGGCGCTGGCGGCCACGCCGATCGCCATCGACGCCCTCACCCCCGACCTGTATTCGGGCACCTCGGATGCGCTGCCGGTGGGCGCCGGCTGGCTGCCGCCGGAGTGGTATGGCGAGACCACCATCCTCGACGCCGTGCGCCACGCGATGAAGATCCCGGCTTCGCGGCTGCGCGGCTACGGCCATCCGCTGGGCTTTCCTACCTTGCGCCAGCACCTGGCGGCGACGCTGGCCGAGGACCTGTTCGCGGCCGAGCCGGACCAGGTGCTGCTGACGCACGGCGCCACCCACGCCTTCGACCTGATCCTGCGTACGCTGACCAAGCCTGGCGACACGGTGTTCGTCGAAGACCCCGGCTACAGCAACCTGACGTCGCTGATCCGCCACCATGGCTGCATCGCGGTCGGCATTCCGCGCGGCGAAGCGGGGCTCGATTTCGAGGTGCTGCTGGCGCAGGCGGCGGCCACCCAGCCCAAGCTCATGTTCGTCAACACGGTGCTGCAAAACCCGCTCGGCACGTCGCTGACGCAGGCGCAGGCGCACCGGCTGCTGGGCGTGGCCGAGCAGTTCGACTTCTGGCTGGTGGAAGACGACATCTACCGCGAACTGGCGGCGCGCGGCGAGGCGTCGCTGGCGGCGATGGACGGACTGCGGCGGGTGATCCGGGTCGGCAGCTTTTCGAAGACCCTGTCGCCGGTGCTGCGGGTCGGCTCGATCTGCGCGTCCAATTCGCTGGTACCGGAACTGCTGCGGGTGAAGATGCTGGCCGGCCTGACGACATCCGAAATCAACGAGCGCGCGGTGTACCACGCGGTGTCGGCGCGGCCGTACAAGCGGATGGTCGAGAAGCTGGCAAGCCGGCTCGAAACCGGGCGTGAACGCACCATCGAACGGCTGCTTGAGGCCGGCATGGCGCCGATCGCCAGGCCGCGCGGCGGCATGTTCGTCAGCGCCGGCTGGCAGGTCGCGCCGACGGCTGAGTGGAACGGCAAGGTGATCGCCGACCTGGCGCTGAAAGCGGGCATCCTGCTGTCGCCGAACGAGTTTTTCATGCTGCGCCCTTCCAGTTCGATCTGGTTCCGCTTCAACGTCGCCTACGCGGCCGAGTCGCCGGCGCTGATCGACTTCCTGCGGCCGTTTGCGCCTCGTTGAAAGCGACCATGGCCATTACCAAGACCGTCAACGCGATCCGCACAGCCACCGTCAAGCGCCGGGTGATCAACCGCGACAAGCTGGAAGCGGACATCGCCTTCGAGGCGGTGCGGGTGTTTGCCGAAAGCGGCTACGAAGGCGCCTCGGTGGCCACCGTGGCCGACAACGCCGGCCTGTCGAAGCAGAACCTGATGTACTACTTCCCGACCAAGCAGGCGCTGTACCAGCGCGTGCTCGACGACGTGCTCGACGAATGGCTGGCGCGGATGGACACGCTGGCCGACCCGAGCCAGGAGCCGCGCGACATGCTGCGCGCGTACGTCCAGGCCAAGCTGCGTTTCTCGCGCGAGCATCCGCTCGGTTCGCGCGTGTATGCGATGGAGGTGATCAGCGGCGCGGCGCTGTACGGCGAGCAGATTCGCGAACGCGTGGTGCCACTGGTGCGCAAGGACATCGAGGTGTTCGAACGGTGGATCGAACAGGGCCGCATCGCGCCGGTCAATGCCACGCACCTGTTGTTCGCGATCTGGGCGATGACGCAGTCGTACGCGGACTTTTCGGCGCAGATGGAACTGGTCTTGAACCGCAAGCTGACCGCGGACGATTTTGCCGACGCCGAGAAGCTCATCACCGACATGGTACTGTGTGCGGTTGCCATTCCAGGATCTGCAGATGTTTGAAACGACCACCTTCACCACCGAGCGGCTGCGGATGCGGCCATTGACCGCGCTTGACGCCGCGGCGCTGTTCGAGGTGTTTTCCGACCCCGAAGTGATGCGCTACTGGAGCTGCGCGCCGTGGACGGAGCTCAAGCAGGCCGACGAATACATCGACAACGCCACGCAGGACCTGGCCGCAGGCAGCATGCTGCGCGTTGCGATCGAAGTGGCGGCTAGCGGCAAGGTGGTCGGCCAGCTTGCGCTGCACCACTTCGACGAGCAGAACCGGCGCTGCGAGATCGGTTACGCACTCGGGCGCGCAGCGTGGGGCAAGGGCTACATGACCGAGGCGATAACGTCCATGCTCGATCACGCTTTCGCCGAGCTGCCGCTGAACCGGATCGAGGCCGACGTCGACCCGCGCAACGCCGCCTCCATGCAGGCGCTCGCGCGGCTCGGCTTTGTCCATGAAGGCCTGCTGCGCGAGCGTTGGATCGTCGCCGGCGAAGTGTGCGACACCGCTTTCTACGGTTTGCTGAAAAGCGACTGGGACGCGCGCCCCCGTTAATCGCGCCTGACGACCGGTTATCCCACCGTTTGCGCGCTTCGTCGGACGCGCATGGCATCGTGGCGGCGTGCTTGCTACAGTGACCTCATCGACAACCGCCCCTCAGGAGCACTGCATGAAAAACGTTACCTTCTCATCGATCTCGACGCTGCTGGAAGAAATGGGCCGCGCCTTTGCGCAAGCGTTCCGTTACGGCGCGCGCGCCATCGCCACCATGTCGGTGCCGCAGACGATCGCCGCCTGCATTGGCCTGGCGCTGCTGATCACCATCCTGCCGCTGGCCTTCTTCCTGTTCATGGTCTTCCTGATCGTCAAGCTGGCGGTGGCGGCGATCGTGCTCAACGCGCGGCGCCAGAAGGAATGAATGTGAGCGCGTCGCAACTGAACCGCGCCGCCGACGTCGTGCGCGAAGCGGCCGAAGTGGTGAAGACCACGTGGTGGCGATTCGTCGACTGGCTGGCGGTGATCGAGTGGCGCCGCCTGTTCATCATCTGGGTGCTGGTGCTGGCCACCGGCGGCATGACGCAAACGCCTGAGCCGGCAATCTGGTTCCTGCTCATTTCGTTCGGCGTCAAGGTGCTCGCCGGCGGCAAGCGCAAGGCGGAGCTGGACGCGGCCGCGGCGAGCCGCCAGGCCGACGTCGCCACGCTCGAGCGCAAGCTGACGGAAGCGCAGATGGCGGCGCTGCAGGCGCAGGTCGAGCCGCACTTCCTGTTCAACACGCTGGCGCTGATTGGGCAGCTGATCGAAACCGATCCGCCGGAAGCGGCGCGCATCCACGCGCACCTGATCGGCTACCTGCGTTCGACCTTGCCGCAGATGCGCGCGGCCGGCGGCGCCACGCTGGGCAAGCAGGTCGAGCTGTCGCGCGCCTACCTGGCCATCATGCAGGCGCGCATGAAGGAACGGCTGACCGTGCAATTCGAGGTGCCCGATTTTCTCGGCAGCGCGCCGTTCCCGCCGATGATGCTGCAGATGCTGATCGAAAACGCCATCAAGCACGGCCTGGAGCCGAAGATCGCCGG
This sequence comes from Massilia eurypsychrophila, assembly GCF_002760655.1. Lineage (GTDB taxonomy): Bacteria > Pseudomonadota > Gammaproteobacteria > Burkholderiales > Burkholderiaceae_D > JAFCUW01. The sequence continues at coordinate 167,474 of NZ_PDOC01000004.1, forward strand.
CGGGCGCATCGACGTCTCGGCCAAAGTGGTCGGCGCCACGCTGCAGGTCGACGTGCGCGACAACGGCGCCGGCTTCGACATGACATCCGACGACGGCGTCGGCCTGGCGAATATCCGCGAACGCCTGTTTCTCCTGTACGGCAAGTACGCCGAACTGGTGATCGAGGCGCCGGCCGAAGGCGGCGCGCTGGCGTCGATCCGACTCCCCTACAAGATGATGGCGGACTGACATGGCGCATGGGGCAAGCACGGTCAGTGCGCTGATCGTCGACGACGAGGCGCCGATGCGCGACCAGCTGCGCGCGCGGCTTGGCGAAGCGTGGCCGGCGCTCGACATCGTTGGTGAAGCGGCCAACGGCGTCGAGGCGGTGGCGATGGCCGCCGAGCACAAGCCGGACATCGTGTTCCTCGACATCCGCATGCCGGGCCAGAGCGGCATCGAGGCGGCGCGCCAGCTGTACGGCAGCTGCCACATCGTGTTCGTCACCGCCTACGACCAGTACGCGCTCGACGCGTTCGAACAGGGCGCGATGGACTACCTGCTCAAACCGGTGACGGCAGAGCGGCTGGCGACGACCTGTGCGCGGCTGCGCCAGCGGCTGGCGGCGCCGCCCGAGGACATCGGCCAGAAGCTGGCGCAGCTGGCGGCGGCGCTGGAGCACGGCCGCGCAGCGCGGCCATCGTACCTGCGCTGGATCCAGGCCCAGGTCGGCGGCAGCCTGCGCATGATCAGCACGCGCGAGGTGCTGTTCTTCCGCTCCGACGAAAAATACACGCGGGTGCAGACGGCGCAGGCCGAACTGCTGATCCGCAAGACGCTGAAGGAACTGGCGGACGAACTCGATCCGGACGAGTTCTGGCGCATCCACCGCTCGACCCTGGTGCGGGTCGACGCGATCGCCGCGGTCACGCGCGACATGCGCGGGCGGCAGATGCTGAAAGTGCACGGGATGACCGAGGAGCTGGAGGTCAGCCGCAACCACGCCTACCTGTTCCAGCAAATGTAGGCAGTAAATACAAAATCGACTACCATATCATTTCGATCATGCTTTCGAGAGGTATGCGCCATGTCAGACCATCCTGCCTATGCCGGCTCCAGCGTCATCCCCTGCCTGCGCTACCGCGACGCGCCGCGCGCCATCGACTGGCTGTGCAGCGTATTCGGCTTTGTCCGCCACCTGGTGGTCGAGGGCGAAAACGGCGCCATCGCTCACGCGCAGCTGAACAGCGGCAGCGGCATGATCATGCTCGGCTCGGTCAGCAATGAAGGCGCCTACGGCAAGCTGCTGGTGCAGCCGGAAGACATCGGCGGCGCCCAGACGCAAACGACTTACCTGGTGGTGGCCGATGCCGATGCCGTCTACGGCCGCGTACTGGAAGCGGGCGCGGCGATCGTGATCGACATCGTCGACGAGGAATACGGCGGGCGCGGCTTCACCTGCCGCGACCTCGAAGGCCACATCTGGAGCATCGGTACCTACGACCCCTGGCAGCAATAAACCCCAAGGAGAGACCATGGCACGCCCAATGCACTTCGAAATCCAGGCGTCGAATCCGCCTGTGCTGATGGATTTTTATTCCCAACTGTTCGGCTGGACCTTCAACAAATGGGAAGCCGGAGAGTACTGGATGATTCACACCGGGCCGGACGACCAGCCGGGCATCAACGGCGGCCTGCTGCCGCGCCAGGGACCGCCGCCGGTCGACATGGCGGCGGTGAATGCCTCTGTTCTCACCATCATCGTCGACGACCTCGATGCGACGCTGGCGAAGCTGGGCAGCATCGGCGGCGGCGCCAAGGTGGCAGTGCCGAAGATGGCGGTGCCGTCGATCGGCTGGCTGGCCTACATCAAGGACCCGGACGGCAATTTCTTCGGCATGATGCAGCCGGACACCCGCGCCGCCTGAACCCGACCGGACGACAAACATGAACACTGACGAACAGGCTATACGCGAATCGATCGGCACCTGGATGCATGCCACGCGCGACGGCGATGTCGAGGCGGTGCTCGACCTGATGACACAAGACGTGGTGTTTCAGGTGCCGGGGCAGCCGCCGATGCAAGGACGCGAGGCGTTCGAACTGAGCCTGCGCGGCGTGCTGGCCAACCATGCGATCGAGTCTTCCAGCGAGATCGAGGAGATCGTCGTGGCGGGCGACTTCGCCTATTCGCGCACCCGACTGTCGGTGACGATCATTTCGAAGCACGGCAAGCTGCCGATGGCGCGCGCCGGCAGCACGCTGTCGATCTGGCGCAGATGCGAGGACGGCAAGTGGCGCCTGTCGCGCGACGCCAACCTGCTCGGCGCGCCCGGCTAGCTTAGCGCCTCGACCAGCGCGCGGTCGGCAACCTGGACGGGCCGGATGCGGATGGTGTCGCGGTACAGCGGCGGCATCGCCGCGCACAGCGCGCTGAGCGCCGCTTCGTCAATGCGCGGCAGCACGTACTGGAACTGCGCCGGATTGGTCGCCGGCAGCGGCCCTTCCATCGTCGAGCCGTAGGCACCCAGGTCCATGACGCTGTGGGCGCCGGCGCCCGGTCCGCGCGCGAACACGAAGGTGCCCTGCTTCGGATGGGCCAGGAAGCGCCGCACCAAATCGCGCATGTCCGCGTCGGCGCCCAGCATCAGCTGGTAGCGCAGCTGGGCGTACTGGCGGGTGCATTCCATGAACGCGGTGCAGATCGCCGATTGCGCGCGCCGCCCCGGCACGCACAGCAGCAGGTTGCCGAAGCCGTCGAGCAGCGCGGCGGCATCGCCGTCGCCGCCCTGGCGCCGGTCCTTTTCCATCGCCGCCAGCAGGAACGGCGCCAGGCCGGCGTCGGGTGCGTGCGGCGCGCAGCGGTAGGACAAGGCTTGCGGATACAGCGACTTGAGTTTGCGGACGATCAGGTCGCTGCCCGCCAGCGTGGCCAGATCGCGCAACTGCTCCTGCGCCAGGTCGCTGGTGAGGAAGGCCTGCACCTTGTCGGAAGTCGCCTCCAGCGCCAGCGAGCACAGGGCCTGGGTCGGCTCGGCGATGGTCTTGCCGATGAACAGAGAGCGCGGCGGCGCGCCGGTGGCCTCGCGCGCGTAGCCGGAGGTGCCCAGCACGGCGGGATAGAAGAAGCTGGCGACGGCCTGCGCGCGCAGGGGTTCGGGCAGCGACAGGAAGGCGCCGCTGCGGTCGTAATTGACGCCGGCCTTCGGGTCGTTGGCAGCCACCACCACGTTGAAACCGGCGGCCAGGATGGCGCCGGCGCACATCGCGCATGGGTCGAGCGAGGTGACGAGGGTGATGTCGTGCGGCGCCGGCAGGTCGCGGCCCCTGGCGCGCTCGGCGAAATACCAGTCGATCAGCTGGCGCTCGCCGTGCGCGGTGGGGTCGAAGATGAGTTCATCGCGCACCACGTTGTTGGGCAGCGACTTGAGCACGTTGCCGTGCTGGTCGAGCAGCACGCCGCCGACGCCGAAGGTTCCCTGCGACTTGGCGGCGATGGCTTCGGCGGCGGCGATTGCCACCGCGGCCTGCACGTCGATCGTTTTCTTCAACTTACTTCTTCAGGTCCCAGCCGCCAAACGCGTTGGGCAGCTGGCCGGCGGCGGTGGTCTCGAGCATGTCGCCCTTGAGATTGGTGAGGATCACCGGCAGGTCGTTGCCGCCCAATTCGAGCACCACCTGGCGGCAGGCGCCGCACGGCGCGATCGGGCCGTCGGTCGAGCCGATGACGGCCAGCGCGGCAAAGTCGCCCGGCTTGTAGCCGTGCGCGATGGCGCTGAAAAAGGCGGTGCGCTCGGCGCAGTTGCACAAGCCGTAGGATGCGTTTTCGATGTTACAGCCGCGGAAGACGCGGCCGTCCTTGCATTGCAGGGCGGCGCCGACCTGGAAGTTCGAGTACGGCACGTAGGCCAGTTCGCGCGCGGCGCGCGCTTCGTCGATCAGTTTTTCGTAGTTCATGCTGTTCTCTTTACGGACGAATGGTGCGATAGGTGACCGGGTTCGGCGCAGCCGCTGCGGCGCCGATCTGGTAGGCGGCCTGCACTTCGCGGATCGCCTGCTGCGCGGCCGCTTCGGTGCGCGCGTGGACCATCGCCAGCGGCTGGCCGACGGCGACCTGCGCGCCCAGTTCGACCATGCCGGCCAGGCCGACGGCGAAGTCGATGGCGTCTTCCGGACGACGGCGTCCGCCGCCCAGGCTGACCACGGCCAGGCCGAGCGAGCGGCAATCGGTGGCGGTGGCGAAACCGGCCTGCAGCGCCGGCGCCGGCACGATGATCGGCGCCTGCTCCAGGTAGGCGTCGGGACGCTCGAGCAGGTCGGCCGGGCCGCCCAGCGCCGTGACCATGCGGGCGAAGCGTTCGGCCGCTTCACCGGAGTCGAGGCCTGCCTGCAGCTTGGCGCGCGCTTCGGTGTCGGTGGTAGCCAGGCCGCCGAGGATCAGCATTTCGGCGCACAGCGCCATCGTCACTTCGTGCAAGCGCGCCGGGCGCGAACGGCCGGCCAGGTAGTCCATCGCCAGGCGCACTTCGAGCGCGTTGCCGGCGACCGGGCCGAGCGACTCGTTCATGTCGGTCAGGATGGCGGAGGTGCGGGTGCCGGCGCCGTTACCGACGGCGACGATGCTTTCGGCCAGTTCGACCGACTTGTCGAAGCTCGGCATGAAGGCGCCGCTGCCGACCTTGACGTCCATGACGAGCGCGTCGAGCCCTGCCGACAGCTTCTTCGACAGGATCGAGCCGGTGATCATGGCGACCGATTCGACCGTGGCGGTGGTGTCGCGGATGCTGTAGAAGCGCTTGTCGGCGGGCGCGAGTTCAGCGGTCTGGCCGATGATGGCGACGCCGACTTCACGCACCACCTTGCGAAACAGCGCCGGGTCGGGCACGGTGCAGTAGCCGGGGATCGAATCGAACTTGTCGAGCGTGCCGCCGGTGTGGCCAAGGCCGCGGCCGGAAATCATCGGCACGAAGCCGCCGCACGCGGCGATCATGGGTCCGAGCATCAGCGAGACGACGTCGCCGACGCCGCCGGTGGAGTGCTTGTCGACGACCGGACCGGGCAGGTCGAGCGAGCGCCATTCCATGACCTGGCCCGAATCGCGCATCGCCAGCGTGAAGGCGACGCGTTCGTCCATCGTCATGTCCTTGAAGTAGACGGCCATCGCGAGCGCGGCGATCTGGCCTTCGGTGGTGCCGCCGGTGGTGATGCCGGCGACGAAAAACTGGATCTCCGCTGCGCTCAAGGCTTCGCCGTTGCGCTTCTTGCGGATGATTTCCTGGTTCAAAAACATATGCTGCCTTTTTTAGAAACGTCATTCCCGCGGAGGCGGGAATCCATACTTCGCTTGCGGAGCGCAGGTGCTATGGATTCCCGCCTGCGCGGGAGTAACGGTTTTGCGGGTGCGGGTTCTTATCAAACGCCGTATGGGATCCAGACGTTTTTGACCTGGCTGGCGTGAGCCAGCACGGCGCGGCCACCGGCCTGTTTCGTGTCGTACCAGTCGCGGCCCTTGCCGCCGCCAACCCAGGTGCGCTTGAGCGAGCCGGCCGACAGGCGCTCGACTTCGGCGCAGCCCTCGGCCGAACCGTCGTGGCGCCATACCGCGTCGACGTCCGAGTGCGACGCCAGCGTGCGCGCCAGCTCGTCGGCGCTGCCGGTGACGATGTTGAGCGCGCCGCCCGGCAGGTCGGAAGTGTCGAGCACCTGGTACAGATCGGTCGCGGCCAGCGGATACGCTTCCGACGGCACCGCGATGACGCGGTTACCCAGCGCCAGCGCCGGCGCCACCAGCGAGATGAAGCCGAGCAGCGGCGACTCGTTCGGGCAGATGATGCCGATCACGCCAACCGGCTCGTTAAGCGCGACGGTGATGCCGTGCATCGGCGGCTGGTGCGCCAGGCCGTCGTACTTGTCGGCCCAGGCGGCGTAGTAGAACAGGCGCTCGATCGAGGCCTGCACTTCCTTCTCGGGATTCTTCGCGCCGGTCATCGCTGCCAGGCGGGCGGCGAATTCGTCGGCGCGGATGGCCAGGTTTTCGGCGATGTAGTACAGCACCTGCGCGCGGTTGTGCGCGGTGGCCTTGGCCCAGCCGGACGCCTTGTGCGCCGCTTCGACGGCGTTGCGGATGTCCTTGCGGTTGCCTTCGCCAACGTCGCCGAGGAAAGCGCCGCCGGCGCCGTTGATGGCGCGGCTGTAGGCGCCGTCAGGGCGGGCTTGCTTGCCACCGATGTACAGCTTGGCGGTGCGGTCGATGCCGAACACGCTGCCCGATTCAGACGAACTGACTTTGCCCTTCGCTTCGACGACAGGCAGCGCCGGACGCGCGTCTTCCGACAGCGCCGTCATGTACTCGTACATGCCTTCCTTGCCGCCTTCGCGTCCGAAGCCGGACTCGCGGTAGCCGCCGAAGCCGCAGGCAGCATCGAACTGATTGGCGGTATTGATCCATACGACGCCGGCCTTGATCTGCGGCGCGATATCGAGAGCCAGGCTGATCGACTCGGACCACACGCAGGCGGCCAGGCCGTAGACGGTGTTGTTGGCCAGCTGGACTGCTTCGGCCGGCGTGCGGAAACTCATGGCGACCAGCACCGGTCCGAAGATCTCGGCTTGCGCGACGGCGGCCGAGGTGGAGGCGCCGGTGATCAGGGTCGGCAGGAACCACGAGCCGGTGGCCGGCAATTCGCAGTTCGGCTGCCAGATGGTGCAGCCTTCTGCACGCGCCGATTCGACCAGGCCGTGGATGCGCTGCTGCTGCACCGGATCGACCAGTGCGCCGACGTCCATCGACTTGTCGAGCGGGGAACCGAGGCGCAGGTTTTCCATGCGCGCGCGGACCTTGGCGAGGAAGCGCTCCTCGACCGATTCCTGGATCAGCAGGCGCGAACCGGCGCAGCAGACCTGGCCCTGGTTGAACCAGATCGAATCGACCAGGCCTTCGACGGCGGCATCGAGATCGGCGTCTTCGAACACGATGAACGGCGACTTGCCGCCCAATTCGAGCGACAGCTTCTTGCCGGTGCCGGCGGTGGCCTTGCGGATCAGGCGCCCTACTTCGGTCGAGCCGGTAAAGGCGATCTTGTCGATGCCGGCATGGTTGACGATCGCTTCGCCGACACGGCCGTCGCCGGTGACGATGTTGACGACGCCGGGCGGTACGCCAGCCTGCTGGCAGATCTCGGCAAACAGCAATGCGGACAGCGAGGTGAATTCGGCCGGCTTGAAGACGACGGTGTTACCGGCGGCGAGCGCCGGGGCGATTTTCCAGGCCAGCATCAGCAGCGGGAAGTTCCAGGGGACGATCTGACCCACCACGCCGACGGCGCGGTAGTCGGCGAATTCTTCCGACTGCAGCTGGGCCCAGCCGGCGTGATGGTAGAAGTGGCGCGCGGCCAGCGGCAGGTCGGCGTCGCGCGTTTCGCGGATCGTCTTGCCGTTGTCGAGCGTCTCGATGACGGCGAACAGGCGCGCGTGGCGCTGCAGCAGGCGCGCCAGCGCGTACATCACGCGCGCGCGGCCATGGCCGCCCATCGCGACCCAGCCCGGCTGGGCGCGGCGCGCCGCAGCCACGGCGCGGTCGATGTCGTCGCTACCGGCCTGCGTCAGCTGCGCGAGCTCCTTGCCGTCGGCAGGATTGGTCGAGGCGAAGGTGTCGGATGCCGGCGTCCACGCATTGTCGATGAACAGGCCGAAACGGCGCTCGTGGCCATCGAGCCACGCTTGCGCTTCTTTGGTGCTTTCGGGGGCTGGGCCGTAATCCATGGTGGTGAGAATCTCGTTAATAGTTGGCATGACGAATCCGATGACTTTTTATGGTTGCGCGTGGCGGTGGTTCGCCGAGTAATTGCCGGTGACGTAGTGTTCGAGCTGGCGTTCGATGTCGGTCAGCAGGCTCGATGCGCCGATGCGGAACAGGTGCGGCTCGAGCCATTCGCGGCCGAGTTCTTCCTTCATCAGCGACAGGTACTGCAGCGCGCTCTTGGCCGAACTGACGCCGCCGGCCGGCTTGAAACCGACCTGAAAGCCCGTCTGCTGGTGGTATTCGCGGATCGCGCGCACCATCGTCAGCGCGACCGGGATGGTGGCGTTGACGCCTTCCTTGCCGGTCGAGGTCTTGATGAAGTCGGAGCCGGCCATCATGCATACCCACGACGCCTTGGCGACGTTTTCCAGCGTGGTCAGGTCGCCGGTGGCGAGAATCGCCTTGACGTGGGCGTCGCCGCAGGCCTGGCGGTAGGCGACCATCTCGTCGTACAGCGCCTGCCAGTTACCGTTGAGGACATGCTGGCGGGTGATGACGATGTCGATCTCGGTGGCGCCGGCGGCGACCGACAGTTCGATCTCGCGCACCTTGGTTTCCATGCTGGCCAGGCCCGCCGGGAACGCGGTCGATACCGCCGCGATCGGCAGGCGGCCTTGCAGGATTTTGCCGGCCGGGGCGATCATCTCGTGGTACACGCAGACGGCGCCGGTCGACAGCGTGGTCAGGCCGAGAGCTTCCATCAGGTCCGAGCGCAGCGGGCGCATCGCCTTCATGCACAGGCGCTCGACGCGGCCTGGCGTATCGTCGCCGCCGAGGGTGGTCAGGTCGATGCACTTGATCGCCTGGACCAGCCACGCGGCCTGGTACTCCTTCTTTACCGTGCGGCGGTTCGCCAGGCTGGCGGCGCGGCGGTCGGCGGCGTTGCGGTTGACCTTGATCTGGTTGACCCAGCCCAGATCGAGGCCGGAGGCTTCATTGCGTTTGAATGCGGTAGGTTGGGTCATAGCAGAGGTGTTCCGTTGGAGAGAGGTTTGACGCCCAGGTGTTTGGCCAGGGTGGCGCCGATGTCGGAGAACGTGTCGGAGATCGGCAGCGCGCGCGGCGCCACGCCGGGACCGAAGAAGATCATCGGGATGTGTTCGCGCGTGTGATCCGACCCCGGCCAGCTCGGGTCGCAACCATGATCGGCGGTGATCACAACCAGGTCGCCCTCCTTCAGTTTGACCATGAATTCGGGCAGGCGTTCATCGAGTTGGTGCAGCGCGTTGGCGTAGCCGGCGATGTCGCGGCGGTGGCCGAAGGCCTGGTCGAAGTCGACGAAGTTGACGAACGTGAGGGACTTGTCGCCCGCTTCTTCTTCGACCTTGAGCAGCGCGTCGAACAGCGCCATGTTGTCGACGCCCTTGACGACGCGCGAGACGCCCTGGGTGGCGAAGATGTCGCTGATTTTTCCGAGGGCGATCACCTCGCCGCCCGCATCCTTGACGTGGTCGAGCAGGGTCGCGCTTGGCGGCGGCACGGCGTAGTCGTGGCGGTTGCTGGTGCGGCGGTAGTTGCCGTTCTCGCCGAGGAAAGGACGCGCAATCACGCGGCCGATGTTGTATGGCTTGACCAGTTCGAACGCCGCCTCGCACATCGCGTACAGGCGCTCGAGGCCGAAGTGCTCTTCGTGGGCGGCGATCTGCATCACCGAGTCGCCCGACGTGTAGAGGATCACCTTGCCGGTGGCGACATGCTCGTCGCCGTGCTTGTTGATGATTTCGGTGCCCGACGCGTGGCAGTTGCCGAGGAAACCAGGCACGCCGGTGAGTTCCTGCAGCTTGTCGGTGACCGCGGCCGGAATCGACGGCACGTCGCGCGGGAAGTAGCCCCAGTCGAACAGCACCGGCACGCCGGCGATTTCCCAGTGGCCGCTTTGGGTGTCCTTGCCGGTCGACTGCTCGCGCGCGGCGCCGTAGGCGCCGGTGAAGCCGTCGCGCATTGCGAAACCAGGCGCCCACTCGCCGCTGGCGTCGTGTGCGGCGGCGGCGAGGCCGAGGCGCTCGAGGTTCGGGAGCGACATCGGCTTGCCGCTATCGGCGGCCCAGCTGGCGATGTGGCCGAAGGTGTTGGCGCCGGTGTCGCCGAAGGCTGCCGCATCAGGCGCAGCGCCGAGGCCGAAGGAATCAAGCAAAAGGATGAATGCGCGTGACATGGTGTTGGCTCGTTTGAAAAGGTGTGTGGACTCAGGCTTTCGCGCGGGGGGTGGCGGCGACGCCTTCGAGAAAGGCGAGGATCAGCTTGACCAGGTCCTTGGCGCCAATGGCGGCGTACTTCAATGTCTGCTCGTGCGACAGCGCAAACGGCGACATGCCTTCGGCCAGGTTGGTGATGACCGATACGCCGGTGACCTTCAGGCCGCAATGGCGCGCTGAGATCACTTCCGGCACCACCGACATGCCGACGACGTCGGCGCCGAGCTTGGCCATCATGCGGATTTCGGCGGCGGTTTCAAAGTTCGGGCCCGGGTAGGCGACGAACACGCCTTCGTGCAGCGTGATGCCGTTGGCGGCCGCGGTGTCCAATACCTGCTTGCGGATGTCGCTGTCATAGGCGTTGGCCATGCTGAAGAAGCGCGGACCGAAACGATCGTCGTTCGGGCCGATCATCGGGGTACCCGGCAGCAGGTTGATATGGTCGGTCAGCGCGACCAGGCTGCCGGCATCGACGTCAGGACGCAGCGAGCCGGCTGCATTGGTCACGAACAGCATCTCGCAGCCGAGCAGCTTGAGGGTGCGCACGGCGGACGTCATCACGCCCATGCCGTAACCTTCGTAGAAGTGGCCGCGGCCCTTCATGCACACCACTTCGACACCGGCCAGGGTGCCCAGTACCAGTTCGCCGGCGTGGCCGTGCACAGTGCTGATCGGGAAGCCTGGCAGTTCGTCGAAGCCGATCGACACCGCGCCGGTCATCTGCTCGGCCAACACGCCCAGGCCGGAACCGAGGATCAGCGCCACGCGGGGCGCAAAACCTGGCTTGCGTGCGCGGATCAGGTCGGCGGCTTCGAATGGCGTGTTATTGGACATGCGGGTTTCCTTGTTCGGTGAGGATGAGGTGAAATCTGGGGCAAAACGGCCGGGAGCGCGTTCGGAGGCGAACCGGGCGGCCTAGTATTATAACTATGCATCAATCGGGATATGTATTGCAAATACCCATTTTCTTCCTTATTTATATTAAGATCGTATAAATTGAATCGTTGTTGAGCATGCCTGGCTCTTCAGGGCGCAAGAGCGAAGTACAGCGACCGATTGACAGCGAATGAACAAGTGTTTACTCTTTCAGACAATTGTTTGTTAATGGCGAAAATGTGAACGATCTGCCCAAGAAAGATCAGTTGTACGAACTGATTCGTGCAAACCCCTTCATCTCCCAGCAGGAGCTGGCCGATCAGTTGCGCCTGTCGCGTTCAGCCGTGGCCGGACACATCGCCAGCCTGATCCGCGATCGGCGCCTGCTCGGGCGCGCGTACGTGCTGCCAGGCGCGCGCCCGATCGCCTGCATCGGCGCGGCCAACATCGACCGCAAGCTGCGCCCGGAGGCGCCGCTGGTGATGGGCACGTCGAATCCGGCGCGCCAGCACGAATCGTTCGGCGGCGTGGCACGCAATATCGCCGAGAACCTGGCGCGCCTTGGCGCACCGGTGAGCCTGACGACGGCAATTGGCGACGATGCGTCCGGACGCGCGCTGCTGGCCGATGCCGAGGCGGCCGGCATCGACACCGGCGGCGCCGTGAAAGTGGCCAGCGCTTGCAGCGGCACCTACACCGCGGTGCTCGATGCAGCCGGCGAAATGGTCGTCGCGCTGGCCGACATGGCCCTGTACGACGTGCTGACGCCGGCCCTGATGGCCAGCCGGCGGCGCGCTGCCGCGGCGTTGACGGTGGCTGACCTGAACCTGCCGGCCGACACGGTGGCGGCCTTGCTGGCCGAGGCGCGCGTCGACGGCGCCACGCTGGTGCTGGTGGCGGTGTCGCAGCCAAAGATGGCGCGCCTGCCGCAAGACCTGCACGGCCTGCGCCTGCTGATCCTCAACGAAGGCGAACTGGCCGCGCGCGCCGGCGCCCCGGTCGACAGCGAAGGTGCGCTGGCCGCCGCCTGCGCGGCGCTGCAGGCGCAGGGAGCGCGCGACGTCATCGTCACGCGTGGCGGTGGGGGTGTGTGCTTCACCAGCGGCGGCAGCGTCAGGCACCTGGCTGCCGCGCCGGCGCACATCGTCGACGTCACCGGCGCCGGCGACGCTTTCGCCGCGGCCGTTTGCTGGTCGCTGTTCCAGGGCGATGATGACCTTGAACTGGCGTGCCGGCGTGGCCTGAAGCTGTCGGCCATGACGCTCGCGTGCGACCAGACGGTCTGCCCTACCCTCGACGCCGACAGCCTGCTCGACGTCGGCGCGGCCGACGCGCCGCAACCATTTAACGCTCTTTACCAGGAATGACCATGCAGCAGTTTCTCTTGTTCTCGCCAGAAGTGGCCGCCGCGCGCGCGGCCGGCACCCCGGTCGTCGCGCTCGAATCGACGATCATCTCGCACGGCATGCCGTACCCGCAGAACGTGACGATGGCGCGCGAAGTCGAGCAGATCATCCGCGACGCCGGCGCCGTGCCGGCAACCATCGCGATCATGGACGGCAAGATCTGCATCGGCTTGTCCGACGAGCAGCTCGAGCTGCTGGGCACTTCGCCCGACGCGATGAAGGTGAGCCGGCGCGACCTGCCGTTCGTCGTCGCGCAGAAGCGCCTCGGCGCGACCACGGTGGCGGCGACGATGATCTGCGCGCAGCTGGCCGGCATTGCGGTATTCGTCACCGGCGGCATCGGCGGCGTGCACCGCGGCGCCGAGACCAGCTTCGACATTTCGGCCGACCTGCAGGAACTGGCGCAGACCAACGTGGCGGTGGTGTGCGCCGGGGTCAAGTCGATCCTCGACATCGGCCTGACGCTCGAATACCTGGAGACGCACGGCGTGCCGGTGATCGGCGTCGGCCAGGCGGGCTTCCCGGCGTTCTTCACGCGCGAGAGCGGTTTCAATGCCGACTTCCAGCTCGACAGCCCGCTGGAGCAGGCGGCGTTCATTCACACCAAATGGGCGCTCGGCTTGCGCGGCGGCGTGGTGGTGAGTAATCCGGTGCCGGCCGAAGCGGCGATGCAAAAAGAAGAGATCGACCGCATCACCTCCCAGGCGCTGGCGGAAGCGCACCAGCGCGGCGTGACCGGCAAGTCGGTGACGCCGTTCCTGTTAGGTCGCATCAAGGAGCTGACCTGCGGCCGCAGCCTGGCCACCAACATCGCGCTGGTCAAGCACAATGCGGTGGTGGGCGCGCGGCTGGCGCTGGCATTGCACGATTTTCCCGGCACCCAGCCGGTCTGACCTGAACCGCTAGAAAAGGGCGCCATGTCCATCGACCTGAAACAGCTGAAGTACTTCCTTGCGGTTGCCGAAGAAAAGAGCTTCAGCCGCGCCGCCGAGCGGCTGCACATCTCGCAGCCGCCGCTGTCGCAGCAGATCATGAAGCTCGAGAGCGAGCTTGGGGTCAAGCTGTTCGCGCGCACCACGCGCACGTTCGAGCTGACGGTGGCCGGCAAGGCGCTGATGGCGGAGGCGTCGGAGCTGCTGGCGAAGATGCGCATGACGATCGACACCATCCGCCAGATCGACCGCGGCGAAGTCGGGCGCCTGCGGGTGGGCATCGTCGGTTCGGCGATGTGGGGACCGATCCCCAGCCTGCTGGAAGAATTCCAGACCAAGTACCCGCGCGTGACGTGGACGCTGCACGAGTCGGGGCCGAACGTGCAGTACGAGGCGCTGCGGGCCAAGCAAATCGACGTCGGCTTCTGGCGCGAGCCCAAGCTCAACGAGGACGAACTCAAGCACGACAACCTGCGCCAGGAGCTGTGCTTCCGCGAAAACGTGTGCGTGGCGGTAAACGAACACAATCCGCTGGCCAGCAAGGGGCATGTGGAGCTGATCGACATCGCCGACCAGCCGATGCTGACGCTGGCGCTGGACAAGTCGGCGTTCCCGCGCTATCTGATCCAGTGCTGCGTCGACGCGGGGTTTCAGCCAACGATCTTCCAGGAGGCGACCGAGCCGCAGACGCTGCTGGCAATGGTCGGCGCGGGCCTGGGCGTGGCGCTGATGCCGGAGACGACCAGCCGGATCGGCTGGCCGGGCGTGATCTTCTTGCCGATCAAGACTGCTGCGCCGTCAGCCAACCTGTACATCGCCTACACTACGCAGGACGATGCGCCGGTTGTGCGCGCCTTCCTGAACATCCTCAACCCTGCCGCCGCCGAATAAGCGACGCCGGCACCGCGCCCACCATCGGGGTCAGACCCAGGTCTGACCCCGAAGTCCTCATATATACGGTAAAAATATAAATCGGCAAGTTAAAACGTATTTGCCATACATATTGTCGATGATGCATAGTTCTGCAGCGGCAGCCTTTCTCCCCCGAGAATCGATCTCGATACAATCGGTAACGACATGTTCTGTGCAGACCTGACACTATGCGGCTGGGCATGCACGGAATTGCTGGCTTTGCCTGTTTAGTTACTATTAAGCTACACAGTCGTTCCCATTGCGGACGTTGCGCCGGGTACAATATCGATATTCCAGGAGCCTTCATGAAATTTAAGCAACTCAGCATCTCGATCGCGGCGCTGCTCGTCGCCGCCGGCGCATCGGCGGCCGACCCGAAACTGGGCATCGTGTACGACGCCGGCGGCAAGTTCGACAAGTCCTTCAACCAGTCCGCGTTCGAAGGCGCCAACCGCTTCAAGGCCGAAACCAAGATCGGCTACATCGAGGCGCAAGCGAGCAGCGATACCCAGGCCGAGCAGGTGCTGCGCGGCCTGGCGCGCAAAAAGCTCGACCTGATCGCGGCGGTCGGCTTCTCGCAGACGCAGGCGGTGCAGAAGGTCGCGGCGGAATTTCCGAACGTGAAGTTCGTGCTGATCGATAGTGTGGCCAAGGGCAACAACGTCAACTCGATCCTGTTCCGCGAAGAAGAAGGCTCGTACCTGGTCGGCGTGGCCGCGTCGATGGCATCGAAATCGAAGAAGCTCGGTTTTGTCGGCGGCATGGACATCCCGCTGATCCGCGCTTTTGCGTGCGGCTACAGCCAGGGCGCCAAAGCGAACAACGCCAAAGTCGAAGTGCTGCAGAATATGGTCGGCACCACCAGCGCGGCCTGGAACGATCCGGCCAAGGGCGGCGAACTGGCGCGCGCGCAGTTCGACCGCGGCGCCGACGTGGTGTTCGCCGTCGCCGGCGGCAGCGGCATGGGCACGCTGCAAACGGCGAAGGAAAAGGGCAAGCTGGCGATCGGCGTCGACTCGAACCAGAACTACCTGCATCCGGGTACCATGCTGACCTCGATGGTCAAGCGGGTCGACGGCGCCGTGTACGACTCGTTCATGGCGGTCAAGAACGGCACCTGGAAACCGGGCGTGAGCTACCGCGGCCTGAGAGAAGGCGGCGTCGATTGGGCGCTCGACAAGGACAACCGCAAGGTCGTCTCGCCGGAGATGGAAAAGAAGGTCAATGAAGCGAAGGCCGGCATCATCAGCGGCAAGATCAAAGTCATCGACTACCGCGTCGGCAGCAGCTGCCCGGTCTGATTTTCACAGCACCACCTGAGAGCGCGCCGCACCGGTTTTTCCGGTCCGGCGCGCTTTTGAATGCATCCACCTTGACTACTGATTCGCTATGCAGCCAGCCGTAGAATTTCGCAACATATGCAAGGCCTTCGGCCCGGTGCAGGCGAACGCCGACGTCAGCTTCGCCATCGCCAAGGGCTCGATCCACGGCGTGATCGGCGAGAACGGCGCCGGCAAGTCGACCCTGATGAGCATCCTGTACGGCTACTACAAAGCCGACAGCGGCCAGCTGCTGCTCGACGGCCAGGCGCACGCGATCCGCACCAGCCACGAAGCGATCGCGCTCGGCATCGGCATGGTGCACCAGCACTTCATGCTGGTCGAGAACATGACGGTGCTCGACAACGTCATGCTCGGCACCGAAGGCGGCTTTCGGCTGGCCGCCAAGCGCGCGGATACGGAAGCGAAGCTGCGCGAAATCTGCAAGCGCTACCGGCTCGACGTCGATCCGCTGGCGGTCGTCTCGACCCTGTCGGTCGGCGCCCAGCAGCGCGTCGAGATCCTCAAGCAGATCTACCGCAGCGCCAATATCCTGATTCTCGACGAGCCGACCGCGGTGCTGACGGCGCAGGAAACGGCGTCGCTGTTCGAGATCCTGCGCCTGTTCAAGGAGCAGGGAAAAACCATCATCCTGATCACCCACAAGCTCGGCGAAATCATGGAGATCACCGACCAGGTGACGGTGATGCGCGCCGGCCGCGTGGTCGGCGCGGTGGCAACCGACGGCACGTCGAAAGAAGAGCTGGCCAACATGATGGTCGGCCGCCCGATCCAGAGCGAGCTGCCGCGCGCCCCGTTCAACCCCGGCGCAGCGGTGCTGAAGGTCGAGAATCTGCAGCTGAACGACGCGGCCGGCGTGCGCCTGCTGGCCAACATCGGCTTCACCCTGCGCGCCGGCGAAATCGTCGCGATCGCGGGGGTGTCGGGCAACGGCCAGAGCGAACTGCTGGAGATCTTGTCGGGCATGCGCCTGCCGAGCGCCGGCAAGGTCGAGATGATGGGCAAGGCGCTGCCGTTCGCCGGCCGCTCCGACGCCGACGGCCTGCCGGCCACGTTCCGCCAGATGGGCATCGGTCACATTCCGGAAGACCGCCTGCGCGACGGCGTGATCAAGGATTTCTCGGTGATGCAGAACACCGTGTTCGGCTACCAGGACCGGGTCAAGAATCGCTGGGGCCTGTTCGACTTCGCGGCCATCGCCAAGCGCTGCGCGCACCTGCTTACCGCATTCGACGTGCGCCCGTCCGATCCGGACATCCGCATTGGCCTGCTCTCGGGCGGCAACCAGCAGAAGGTGGTGATCGCGCGCGAAGTGTCGGCGGCGCCGAAGCTGATGCTGGTCGGCCAGCCGACCCGCGGGGTCGACATCGGCACCATCGAAAGCATCCATACGCAGTTGCTCAAAATGCGCGACGACGGCGTCGCGATCCTGCTGGTGTCGGTCGAACTGGAGGAAGTGCGGGCGCTGGCCGACCGCATCATCGTCATGTCGGGCGGGCGCATCACCGGCGAATTGAACATCGAAGAATTTGACACCACCCGCATTGGCCTGCTGATGGGCGGGATGCACACATCATGAAAAAGACCGAACTTCCCCGCTGGGCCACCGCCGTGGTGCTGCCCCTCCTGAACCTGGTGTCGGCGCTGCTGGTGGCCGCGCTGGTAATCCACCTGCTCGGCGAGAGCCCGACCGAATCGATGGGCATCCTGATCAACAGCGCCATCATCAATCCTGAAGGCCTGTCGTACACGCTGTTCTACGCCTCGACGTTCATCTTCACCGGATTGTCGGTGTCGATCGCGATGAAGGCGGGCCTGTTCAACATCGGCGGCGAAGGCCAGATGTACCTCGGCGGCCTGGGCCTGACGATGGCGATGCTGGCGTTCGACGCGACGCTGCCGGCGTGGCTCCTGATCCCGGTGGCGATGATCGGCGCGGCGCTGTTCGGCGCCCTGTGGGCCTTCATTCCCGGCTACCTGCAGGCCAGGCGCGGCAGCCACGTGGTGGTCACCACCATCATGTTCAACTTCATCGCCGCCAGCCTGATGAACTTCATCATCGTCAAATACATGATCCCGGAAGGCCAGCAAAATCCGGCCAGCCGCGTGTTTGCCGCCGCCGGCGAGATGCCGCGCCTGAACCAGTGGTTCCCGATCCTCGGCGACACCCCGCTCAATGTCAGCTTCCTGGTGGCGATCGTCGCGCTGGTGATCTACGGCGTGATGGTATGGCGCTCGTCGTGGGGTTACCAGCTGCGCGCAACGGGCCTGAACCAGCACGCCGCCCACTACGCCGGCGTGTCGATCAGCCGCATGATCATCGTCGCGATGCTGATCTCCGGCGCGCTGGCCGGCCTGGCCGCGGTCAATTCGGTGATGGGCTCGACCCACTACCTGTCGCTCAATTTCCCGGCCGGCGCCGGCTTCGTCGGCATCGCGATCGCCCTGATGGGCCGCCAGCACCCGGTCGGCATCTTCCTGTCGGCGGTGCTGTTCGGCGCGCTGATCCAGGGCGGCTTCGACCTGTCGCTGGAAAAACCGAACATCCCGCAAGAGACCTTCATTTTCATCCAGGGCCTGATCATCCTGTTCTGCGGCGCGATGGAGAATTTCTACGCTCCCGCGGTCCTGAAGCTGATCAACCTGCGCGCCACGCCAGTGCCGGCGAAAGGATAAGCCATGGAAGAATTCAACTTAGCCAGCATCCTGGTGTCGACCATTCGCAATGCGCCGGTGCTGATGTTCGCCGCGATGGCCGGCCTGTTCGCCGAACGCAGCGGCGTGATCGACCTCGCGCTCGAGGGCAAGATCCTGGCCAGCGCGTTCGCTTCGGCCGCGGTGGCGTTCACCACCCAAAACGTCTGGTACGGCATCTCGGCCGGCATCGCCGTGTCGGCCGCGCTGGCGCTGCTGCAAGGGTATGTCAGCATCACGCAAAAGGGCAACCAGTTGGTGGGCGGCATCGCCATCAACATCGCCATGAGCGGCCTGACGTTCGTGCTGGCGCAGTTTTTCTACCAGCAGGGCGGACGCACGCCGGACCTCGGCCAGGCGCGCCTGTTCGACATCGTCTTGCCAGGCACCGCCGCCCTGGAAGGCATCCCGTTTATCGGCTGGTTCTACGGCCACGTGATCGGCGGCCATTCGCTGCTGGTGTACCTGGCGTTCGCGCTGGTGCCGGTGGTGCACTGGGTGGTGTACCACAGCCGCTTCGGCCTGCGCCTGCGCGCCTGCGGCGAGAACCCGCATGCGGCCGATGCGGCCGGCGTCAACGTCGAGGCGACGCGCTACATGGCGATGCTGATCGCCGGCGTGCTGTGCTCCTTTTCGGGCGCCTACCTGGCGATCGTGCAGAGCGGCTTCTTCCTGCGCGACATGTCGGCCGGCGCCGGCTACCTGGCCCTGACCGCGCTGGTGTTCGGCAACTGGCGCCCGCTGTACACGGCGCTCGGCTGCATCATGTTCGGCTTCTTCTCGGCGGTGCAGATCCAGATGGAAGGCGTCGACCTGCCGCTGGTGGGCCGGATTCCCGGCTCGCTGATCCAGATGATCCCGTACATCGTCACGGTGATCGTGCTGGCCGGCCTGATGGCCAAGTCGGTGGCGCCAAAGGCGATCGGCAAACCGTTCGTCAAGTCGCGCTAACGAAAGGCGACGAGTGACGCAGCACCGCGGCACTCACAACTATCGCTGGCGGCGCTTCAGCGAAGTGCTGCTCGCCACGCTGATGCGCGGCGGGCACCTGGCGCGCATCAGCTACCGCTGCGGCCTGCACGGGCGCCTTGGCGTCACGCGCCACGACGTCATGCTGCCTGCGGGCCGCGCGCTACAGCGCCCGCTGCGGATTGCCTTCGCCTCCGATTTTCACGCCGGGCCGACTACCGCCCCCGCCCTCTTCGACCTGCTGTTCGACCTGATCGCGCACGAGCAGCCCGACGTGCTGCTGCTGGGCGGCGACTTCGTCTCCGGACACGCGCGCAATGCCGAGGCGCTGGCCGACGGACTGGCGCGCTGCAAGGCGCCATTGGGCAAGTTCGCGGTGATGGGCAACCACGACCTGTGGACCGACGACCGCCTGATACGCCAAGTGCTGGCGGCGGCCGGCGTCGAGGTGCTGGTCAACCGCAACCTGGTGCTGGGCGCGCCGTTCGAATCGGTCTCGCTGTGCGGGATGGACGACCCGTGGACCGGCCGGCCGGATGCGGCGCCGACGTTCGCCGGCGCGCAAGAGACCCGCATCCTGATGATCCATTCGCCGGACGGCCTGCTGCTCACCGGCAGCCATCGCTTCGACCTGGCGCTGGCCGGCCACACGCACGGCGGCCAAGTCGCGCTGCCGGGCGGACGGCCGATCATCGTGCCGAGCGGGCCGCTGTGCCGCGAGTTCTGCTACGGGCGCTTCGATGTGAAGGACAACGGCGTGATGCTGGTCAGCCGCGGCATCGGTTGCAGCACGATCCCGGTGCGGCTCAACGCCAATCCCGAACTGGTGATCTGCACGCTGCTGCCATGCGCGGCCTGATCGCACTGGCGCTGACGGCACTGGCGGCGCTGGCGGCGCTGCTGATGGTCGGCCACAGCCTCAGCGCGCCATCGCCCGGCGCGGTCGGCTCGCCGCCGGAGGATCTGCCCGCGGTCACGGTGCGCATCGCCACGCGATCGGGCTACGTTGCGGGCTGGCTGGCGACCGGCAAGCCGCACGGCGGCGCCGTGCTCCTAATGCACGGCTTGCGCGCCAGCCGGCTGCAGATGCTCGAGCGCGCGCGCTTTCTGTGGAAGGCTGGTTACACGGTGCTGCTGATCGACCTTGCGTCGCATGGCGAGAGCAGCGGCACGCGCATCACGTTCGGCGCCCACGAGAAGGAAGGCGCCAGCAGCGCGCTGGCCTTCCTGGCGCAGCAGTTCCCCGGCGAGCGGATTGGCGTGATCGGCGTGTCGCTCGGCGCGGCGTCGCTGGTGCTGTCGACGCCGCGGCCGGCGCCGGCGGCGGTGGTACTCGAATCGATGTATCCGACCATCGGCGAAGCGGTGGCGAACCGGCTGCGGATGCGCCTGGGCGCGCCGGGAGCCTGGCTGGCGCCGCTGCTGATGTACCAGCTGCCGCTACTGGCCGGGGCGTCGCCACGCGAACTGCGGCCGGTTGAACAGGCCGCGGCGCTGCATAGCCCTACGCTGGTCATTTCCGGCGCCGTCGACCTGCACACGCCGGCCGCCGAAACGCGCCGCATTTACGCTGCGCTGCCGGGACCGAAGGAGCTGTGGCTGATCGAGGGCGCGGCGCATGTCGACCTGCACGCGGTCGCGCCGGCCGAGTACGAACGCCGGGTGGGTGCATTCTTCGCCACCCATCTGCATCCGCCG
This sequence comes from Massilia eurypsychrophila, assembly GCF_002760655.1. Classification (GTDB taxonomy): domain Bacteria; phylum Pseudomonadota; class Gammaproteobacteria; order Burkholderiales; family Burkholderiaceae_D; genus JAFCUW01. The sequence goes on from NZ_PDOC01000004.1 coordinate 188,277, forward strand.
CAACGCTGACGATTGCTCGCTACATCTCCCACTGCAGTTTGAACGTCAGGGTCTTGTCGAGCACATCCGGATTGCGGGTGCGGTCGGCGGACCAGGCAAGCGACATCGAGCGGCCGTGCTGCCACAGGTGGCGGTATAACAACGAACGGTGCAGCTGGCGGTCGGCGTAGGCATCGATCCCGGCGCGGTTGTCGATTCGGCGCGCGTAGGCCGTGTTCTGCGCCAGCAGGCGCAGCGAGTCGCGCGGGCTGAAGTGCAGCATGGCCAGCCAACGCCAGCCGGTGTCGGCAAACGCGGCGGCCGTCGCCGGCGTCGACCCAGGTGCGGTTGAGGCGATGATCGAGCTCGGTGGCCCAGCCGAACGGCAAGCCGAAGCGCAGCTTGAGGATGCCCAGCACTTCGCCGCCGCGGCCGACCCGGTCCGCCTCCACGTCAAGCCTGCGCCCGACCGCCAGCTCGCCGCCAAGATGGGCGATCCACGCGATCGGCTTGGTTTCGAAGCCCGCATGCATGGCCGGGACCTCATGCAGCTTGCCATCGCGCTTTCCGCGCAGGCGATCTGACCCGTACTCGGCCCATAGCCGGGTCTGGCGCGGCCCGTACATCCATACACCCGGATGGATGGCGCTCGATACCGTCTCGCCGCCGCGCTGGCCATTGACCGGATCGGAAAGGGTAGCGACCTGGTGGAGACGCACATAGGCTTCCGATTCATACAGCTTGATGCCGATGTCCTGCTCGCCGAGGCGCCTGGCAAGGTTGAGCCGGGCCTCGGCGATGCCGGCTTGCGGCACGAAGCCGTTATCGTTGACAAACCCTGGCGAGATGACCTGCAATTCCAGATCGTTGATCCAGTCGTCGGAATTGTGCTTGAACTGGCTCCACAAATAAGCGCCGCGCCGTGCCGGCGTCAACGCGGCGCCGGCATCGCCAAAGCCGGCGGTGGTGCGCGAGTGCATGGCAACCCACGCGGCCTGGTTACCGCCGCCAAGATCAAGCTGGCCGTCTACGCCCGCCACTACATTGCCGCCGGCAGCGCTGTAGTCGCGCATGGAGGCGAAAGCGCCGACGACGCCCCGTTCGAGGTGCCAGCGCGTGCGCGCGAAACTGGCCAGCGTCTGGTGGCGCTGCACATAGGCTGCCGTTTCATAGGCGCCGCCGCGCAGCACGACGCCGCCGTCGCGGTCGCGCAGGCTCATCGCCGTGGCATCGGCCCCGGCCGAGCGCCATGTCGCGCGCACGCCCCAGGCCGGATCGGCCACTGTACGCGAATAGAACGGCGCCAACGGCAGCCCGAGCACATCGGCGCTCTCGAGGAAAAAGCCGCGCTTTTCCGGCAGACTCAATGCGATGCGGCTGGCGCTGCTGACCGGTTCATCGATCTCGACCTGCGAAAAGTCGGGATTGAGCGTGGCGTTGAGCACCCAGTCGGCGCGCGGCCGGGCGTTGACTTCGACCCCGAGGCTGGGCCCTTTGCCGCTGCGCACCGTCAGCTCCGGGCGCACGTCGACGAAGCGGCGATCGCGCACCGCCGCGACCGTCCGGTCCATTCCCGCGACCGGCGCCATGTCGGCCAGGTAATTGCCGCCGCCGGTTTTCAGCGGCACACTCAGCAGCAATTTGCCACCATCGTGCGGCACACTGCGTTCGATCATCACGCGCCAGGGCTTGCCGTCACGGTAAGGAAAGCGCAGGCTCGACAGCGGCCAGCGCACTTCCATGCTGTAGCCGTCGGGCAGGACCTTGACCGCGGCATCGATCGGGTAGTCGGGACCGAGGTCGTCGTCGGCATTGCGGCGGCTGATGCCGTCGGTGAGCACGCCGGCGATATTGACGCGCACAAATTGCGCTGACTGTCCTTGCCCGGTTGGGTCGATCCAGATGCCGATGAAGTCCTGATCGGTGCCCACCTTGTCGCGCCGCCCCAGCGAACCTTGCATGCGGGCGGCCTGGTTGTCCCAGGCGCGGATGCCAAACACGAGGGCGTGCTCGTCGACCAGCAGCTTGACGCTGGTGCGCAGGTGGTCAGGGGCCCGGGCGCCGTTGCTCGGTTCGTACTCGACAAAGTGCTCAAGCGCCGGCGCGTCAGTCCATTGCGATTCGGTCAGCGCGCCGTCGACAATGACGGCGGGCGCCGCGCCGTTGGGCGTGGCAGTGAGCGACTGGGCGTGGAGCGGCCCACCGACAAGCGCCGCTGCCGCGAAGGTGACAATGGGTACGAACATTCTGGCGACTCATAGGGACGGGGCCAGATTCTACATGAAAATCTTGCGAAAAATGTAAGCGTTGAAGGACGGGAGGCGAGAAAGGGAACAGCCATGAGCTGCTGCCTCGGCTAGATCAACCGCGTCTAGGCACCGGGTCCCTCCCGAAGGCCATAGCGCGCCAGCAGCCCTACCGCATAGTCGCGCTGGCTGGCGTTGGCCGGGGCGACCGTCAACATGCACAGGCCGCGGTGGGTCGTGTTGGCGAAGGTGTGCTTGTAGGCTTCGCCGCCGGCCACTGCCGGGTTGTCGCCGACGGTGAAGTTGCCTTGCACCGGGCCGGCCTCGTCGTCGCGCACCTCCAGATTGACGGCGGGCGCGGCAAAGCCAAACTCGATGAGCTCCTCGCGCGCACGCTCGGCAGCGTCGAAGTCGTCGAAAATATAGATTAGCGGGTTTTCCATGGCGGCTCCATCAGGGTTTCGATGACCGTACCAGAAACCGGCGCCGCGCGGCGTCCGGTCGGGTGGGCGGGCGCATTTCGCGCTGTCCTGGCGCACCTCGCGCACCTCCTTGCCGCCTGGTCGCATGGCGACCCGGCGCCTGATGGCTGCCGCTAGAGTGATGTCCATTGTCAATCAAAGGGAGACCACCATGAAAATCATCCAAACGCTAGTTTGCGCTGCACTGTTTGCGGTCGTCCACGCCGGCGCCGCGGGCGCCGGCTTCCAATCGATCAGTATTCCAAGTCCAAATGGAGCGCCAATGCAAGTCGACATTTGGTACCCGAGCCCAGCGCCGGTAGCAACTCGGAATATGGGCGTGATTACGCAAGATGTCGCTATCGGCGCTGCGGTCGAAGGAAGCAGACTGCCGCTCATCGTCTTTTCGCACGGCACGGGAGGATTCGGACTGAGTCACTACGATACTGCGCTGGCATTGGCGAACGCCGGATTTGTTGTCGCCGCTTTAACGCATCCGGGCGATAACTATGCCGATCGAAGCCGATCCGTCGATATCATGGCGCGCCCAAAACACGTTTCCGGCGCAATCGACTACATGCTCGGCACGTGGCAAGGCCGTACCAGCCTGGCGCCCGGTCGCATAGGCATTTTGGGCCATTCCGCCGGGGCTTTTACGGCACTCGTCAATATCGGCGGCATCCCGGATCTGACGCTGATCTCGACGCATTGCAAAGCGCATCCATCGGACTTCGCCTGCACTTTGCTGTCACAGAACAAAGACCAACTTCCGCAGATTTCAACGGTGCCCACCAAAGCGCTGCATGACGTTCGCATCGGCGCGGCAGTCATTGCAGCGCCGGCCCTGGGATTCACCTTTGGCGCCACAGGGTTACATGGCGTCGACGTACCCGTCCAACTATGGCGCGCCGAAGACGATGTGCTCCTCCCGCACCCCTGGTATGCAGAGGCTGTTCGAACGTCTTTGCCGAAACAACCGGACTACCACTCAGTCGCCAAGGCGGGGCATTTCGATTTCCTGGCTCCTTGCAGCGCAAAGTTGTCAAGCCTTGCGCCACAAATATGCACTAACGGCAATGGGTTCGATCGCGAACTTTTTCATCGCCGCTTCAACTCTGATGTCGTGTCGTTTTTTACCAAAGCACTGAGCCCGGGTTAATCACTTGAGGGCGCGCCACCACGCGGTTCCCGCATGCGGCTTCCTGAGGTCGAGCGGCTCGCCCATTTCCGGCGTCGTCATCGACACACCGCGCTCTTGCGCCAATGCGGCGATGCGGTCGAACGGCTCGCGCCACGGATGCAGGCCGAGGTCGAACGTGCCGTTGTGGACCGGCAGCAGCCAGGCAGCCTTGACATCGAGGAAGGCCTGCATCGTCTCTTCGGGCTGCATGTGAACGTCGGGCCACTGCTTGTCGTAGGCGCCCGTCTCCATCAAGGCGACATCGAAAGGGCCATACTTGGCGCCGATTTCCTTGAAGCCGGCGAAGTAGCCGGTGTCGCCGCTGAAAAAGATGCGCAGGTCGTCGTGCTCGATCACCCACGATGTCCACAAGGTCGAATTACCGTCGCGCAGGCCGCGGCCGGAGAAATGCTGCGCCGGCGTGGAGACGAAGCGTACGCCGCCCAGTTTGACTTCCTGCCACCAGTCGAGCTGGCGCACCTTGGCCTTGTCGACGCCCCACTCGACCAGGCGGTCGCCGACGCCGAGCGGCGTGAGGAACTGCGTCGTCCTGGCCGCCAGCGCCACGATCGACGCGTGATCAAGGTGATCGTAGTGGTCGTGCGAGAGGATGACGGCCTTGATCGGCGGCAGCTCTTCGATGCTGATCGGCGGCGCATGGAAGCGCGCCGGGCCGGCCCATTGCACCGGCGAGGCGCGTTTCGAAAACACCGGATCGGTCAAGTAGAACTCGCCGGCCAGCTTGATCAGCATGGTGGAATGGCCCAGGCGATACAGCGTATTGTTGGGCGCCGCGAGCAGCTCGCTTTTGGTCAGGGTGCGCACAGGGATCGCCTGCTCGGGCGTGGTGCCGGCCGGCTTATCGAAAAGGAAGATCCAGGCCAGGCGCGCGATCTGGCCGGCGCTTTGCTTGTACATCGGGACCGGGTTACGGAACTTGCCGTCGTGCGCTTGCGGGGAATCGGCGGCGCGCGGCGGTGCGGAAGCAACGGTGCAGTAGGTCATGGTCGACAGGATTGCGAAGATGAGCGAAGCGTAAAGGAGGCGCATGGAGGTGGCAGGTCAAGGAGTCGGTTAATCAGGCGCCAACCAGCGGCGCATCTTAAAATGAGCGTGTGCCCACTCATTTAATCATGACAAAAAAAAGCTGCTCATGCGCAGCCGACGGCGCGCCAGAAGGCGTCGAATCCAGCATCGGTCAACAAGGAAGCATGCGCCGGATCCTGGGCCACCGCCTCGGTGGTGGTCTCGGCCATCGCGCCCATCAGCGAGGCGACGAACGAGATCGGCACCGCGTGCATCGGGCTCGCGCTGAGCACTTCGCCAAGCAGCACCGCAAACGTGGCGAACGCCCTCGCGCCGGCGGCTTTACTGTCCTCTGTGACCCGGCCCGACAGCGCCAGCACGTTCATCACGCGCCGCTTGGTCGGGTTCTTCCCGCCCCAGGCGATCAAGGTGCGCCAGGTGTGCAGCGCGCGGTCACGCGGTGCAGCGGTCAGCGGATAGCCGGGCAGCATGGCGTCGCGCAGTTCGGTCTTGATGTGCAGGTACAGCTCGTTGAGGAGCGCGTCCTTGCTGGGGAAATAGGTAAACAGGCTGCCTTCGGCTACTCCCGCCTGTTTGGCGATGAGCGAGGTCGGCGCCTCGGTGCCCAGCCTGGCCACCACATCGTTGGCGGCCAGCAGGATGGCATTGCGTTTTTGTTCGCTTTTTGGTCGCGCCATGGTGCAGGTCAATAAATGAGTAATCACTCAGTATTACCGCAAACCGCTCGCAGGGCAAGCAGATTGTCACCGGGATGGCGCCACCGCAGTCGCGGCGGCGCCCTGCTCTTCTTACTGAGCGCTGCGCGCGGCCGTCTTCGAGCGGCCCAGCGTCCAGGCGAATCCGACGCCGGCCGATGCGTCGTTATCCTTCTTCATCAATGGACTGTCGCGGTTGGCCGCGCCCGAGTAGCTCTCGAGGCGCACGAAGCCGAACAGGCGCACGTCGTCGTTGAACTTGTACGACGTCGACAGGCCGAGGCGCACCAGCATCAGGCCGGCGTCGGCCTGGTACGCAGGGCGCGCCGCGGTGGCATACTGCGGCGCCACCTCATAGAAGTAGCGGTTGATGCGGCTGTCGCCGATTACCAGGCCGAGGTTGGCGTCGTAGCTCCACGGGCTGCCGGGCTGGCGCGTTTCGTATACCAGGCGCGGCTCGAAGGTCGTGCCCTGGCGGCGCACGCCGTCGCGGAACTCGATCACCGCGCGCAGCGGCAGGTCCAGGCGCAGCCGGCTGGTCGGCGTCGGATTGGTCAGGAAGACCTTCACGCGCGGACCGAATTCGCCAAGGAAGCCAAGGTCCGGCATGCCCGCACGGGCGGCGCCGGAGTCGGAACGGGCAGGCAGCGAAGCGGCAAAGCCGATGTCGAATTCGACGCGGTCGGTGCGCACCAGGCGCGCGCCGATGCCGCCGCCGTCGGCGCGCAGCACTTCGCCGCGGTAGATAAAGAACGGTACCGCCAGCACGCGCCCGGAGCGGCTGTCGGCGCCGGGATAGGCAGGCGTCGAGGCGGCGAAACCGCCGACGCCGGCTTCCCACAACGGCAGCGTGGTTTGCTGCGCGGCGGCCGGCAGCGCGAAGGCCAACGCGGCCAACGCCAGCGCGCCCGGTATCAGCTTGCGCGCGCTCATGGGAAGATCGCCTGCAGCAGCGACGCCAGGTTATAGCCGCCCTTGATCAGCTGGGTCTTGGCGATGGCGGAACTGGGCACCGGATAGTTGGCCGGCACTTCGAGGTTCCAGTTATAGTAAATCTCGCCCTTCTTGCTGGTCTGCTGGATGCCGGGGCCGAACGTGACGTCGGCATAGGCCAGCTTGGCGGCCACCAGCGAATCGTCGGCCCACTGGTAAGGCCAGGTGACCGGGTCGCCGGCGTTCTTGGCCACGTCCGGCTTGGTGGCGATGACGGCCTGGGCAAACTGTTCGGGGGTGCGGGTGCTGATGCGGCGCATCGCGTAGTCGACCGTCGTGCTGTCCCAGTACGAGTGGAACGGCTTGGTCAGCGCCTTCGGCACGCCTTCGCGTTCAGGCTTGTTCTGGCCCGGGATCTGGCTCGCGCCCATGGCGGCGACCTTGTCGTCGTTCATCAGCAGGTTGTTGCCGCCGCGCGAATCGAAGATGCTGACGGTGTCGATATCGGCGTGCTTGTTCGGCACGACGAACTTGCCATCCTTGCCGATGAAGGCGGCGCCGACGTGCAGCGGCTGGTGGATGTCGCCGGTCATGTGGGTGATCAGCAGCAGCGCCTGGCGCTTGGAGAAACCGTGCGGGTTCAGCGCCGCATCGGTCTTGCCCTGCAAGACGGCGATGGCCTGCTTGAGGGTCTGGACGATGTCGTCCGGGTCGGTGCCAACGTCATTGTCGTGGTAGTGGTCCTTCTGGAACGGCACGTCGGTGTAGTGGTACACGCTGGCCTTCGGATTGGCGCTGACGTAGGTGACCATCTCCGGCGTCTGCGGCCCGCACCAGTTGCCCTTGACGCAGTCGGCCCACACCGAGATCGATTCGAGGCTCTCGCCAGGCAGCAGCAGCGCGGCGACCTGCTTTTCGGCGTTGCTGCCCTTGAGCAGTTTGTCGGCGATGGCGCCGACCGCGCGGTGGCCATCGTTGCCCCAAGCGAGTGCTTCAGTCGACAGGAAGGCGCCCGTCAACGCAAGTACGCAAGCTAGTTTTTTCATGTTTGTTTTTCCTTGGTTTGAACGTTATATGCCGCCCTTGGGCGGCCGGGGATGTCAGTTGATCCGGTCGATGCGCGGACGCGGCGCGGCCGGCGCGGCCAACGCGGCGCTGCCAGGCTGATTGCGCGCGAGGTAGCCGACGAAGGCGTCGAGGTCGAGGATCTGGGTGTCGACCTTGTTGGCCGCCTGCTTGAATACCGGATAGCCGTCGCCACCTTCGGCGAGGAAGTTGTTGGCCACCACCCGGTACGTCTTCGCGTCGTCGAGCGGGGCGCCGTCGATGCGGATACTGCCCGGCACCACGCGCTGGCCGTCCGGTCTGGCGTTGTCCCACTTGTAGTAGAACGAGCGCGAAACCTGCAGCATCGAGCGTCCGCCCGAAGCGCGCAGCCACTGGTTTTCGAGCAGTGCGCGCAGCTGTGCGCCGGTCATGTCCATCACCACCAGCGTGTTCGAGAACGGCAGCACGGCCTGGGCCTGGCCGAACGTGGCGGTAAGGTTGTCGGCGACGTCGAAGTCGCTGCGCAAGCCGCCCATGTTCATGAAGCCGACCTGCACGCCCTGGGCGCGGGTCGCTTCGACGACGGCATCGGCGACCAGGCCGCCGAGTGCCGATTCGCCGGCCTCGTTCATCTTGCGCGCGGTGCTGCGCTGCGCCACACGGGCGATCGGACGGGCCAGCGCGGCCGCGCTTTGCGCCTTGACACGGGCCAGGTAGCCGGCCACTTTCGGGTCGGCCGGATACTCGCCTGGCTTGACCGGGACGTTGCGCACGGCGACGTCAAGCACGCTGCCGGTGGCAGGGTCGATCGACAGCTTGATACGCGAGAGCACATGGCCGCCCATCTGCGCCTGGGTGATGGTGCGCCCGCCGGCCTTGCACTGGAAGCCGGTGTGCGAGTGGCCGCTGATGACGAGGCGGATGGCCGGATCGAGCCGCTCGGCGATGCCGACCACCGGGCCTTTCAGGCTGGTGCAGTCGGGCTGATCGAACGGCTCGGTGGTGTGGCCGCCTTCGTGGATCAGCACGACGAAGGCGGTGGCGCCTTGCGCGCGCGCCTGCGGCAGCGCCTTGTTGATGGCGTCGGCTTCGTCGGTGAAGGCGAGGCCGGCGATGCCGGAGGCGAGCACCACCGACGGCGTGTTTTTCAACACGGCGCCGATGAAGGCGACCTTGACGCCCTTGACCTGCTCGATGGCGAACGCCGGCAGCAGCGGCTGGCCGGTGACCTTGTCGATGACGTTGGCGGCCAGGTAGCTGAAGGCGGCACCGCTAAAGTCGGGCGCGAACTTGCAGGCGTTGACGCTCAAGGTCGGCTTGCAGCCGCCGCGCTGCTTGCGCAGCAGTTCGGCGCGGCCCTGGTCGAATTCGTGGTTGCCCACGGAGCTGAATTTCATGCCGAGCATGCTCAGCGCGACAATGCTGGGCTCGTCGCCCCACATCGACGACAGCGCCGGCGTGCCGCCGACCAGGTCGCCGGCACCGACGAGCAGCAAGTCCTTGTCTTCGACGCGGTAGGCCTGCAGCGCGGCGGCGAGGTTGTCGATGCCGCCGGCCATCATGGTGTTTTCCTTGCCCTCGCGCGCGCTGGTGTAGACGAACTTGGTCGCTTCGAGGTGCCCGTGGAAGTCGTTCAGCGCGACGAGGTTGATGTCGATGGGCGCGGCGGGCGCCGGCGCGCGCGCGGCGCAGCCGGCCAGCGCCAGGGCCAGGCTCAGGACGGTCGGGACTAGGAAGGGAGCAAGTTTCATCGTTATAAGAATTCCGGGTAGGTACTGCAGTGAGCGGACGAAAAAACAGGCCCGAGGGCCTGTTCGATTATGCACCTTTTCCGCTCCGCTGCAGGGTGTACTCTGCAACGGACCGGGTGGAACTATTTAGATGTCCATCGAGAGGGTGACCGACGCAAAGCGTGGCGCGCCCAGGTAGTAACGCAGGGTGCCGGCCGAAATACCAGGGTAAGCCGTGGTATTGGTGACGCTGGTCGACGACGCATTGCGGTACTGCTTGTTGGTGATGTTGCTCCAGTTGAAGGTCAGCTTAGGGCGCTTCAGGATGCCGTAGTTAGGAAACGTGTAGCCGGCGTCAAAGCCGAACACGGTGTAACCCGGCGACTTTTCGTCGTTGACCAGCGTCGACTGCTGCTCGCTGGTGGCCTTTGCCTTCACACGCGCCCAGAACGATTTTTGCGAGTACTCGAGCGACAGGCCACCCTTCAGGCGTGGCGTGTTCGGCAGTTCCTTGCCGCCCAGCGGCAGAGTTGCGGTCGACGTTACGCGCAGGTCGTCCTGGATTTCGCTCTTGATGTATCCGACCGAACCGTACAGCGACCAGCCGTTGATTGGCATGTTGTTCGCTTCGATTTCGAAACCGCGCGTCTTGACGTCGCCGACGTTGGTGTAGCTGTTGGCGTTGGCGATCGGATCGAACCCGCTTGCCTGGCGGTTCTTGAATGACACGCCGAACGCCGTGAAGGTGGCGATGAAGCGGCTATCCTGGTGGCGGTAACCGATGTCGGTATTCCACGACGTCTCTTCCTTGACGTCGCCGGCCAGCTGCACGACGCCCGGGCTGATGATCTTGACGTTGGTGCCGACGTTCGAAAACACGAAGTTAGGCGGCGCCTTCATGTTTTTGGCAATGCTGATGAAGATCTGGTCGTCGTTGGTGATCTTGTAACGTGCGCCGAACTGCGGCAGCACGGCCTTATAGGTGCGCGCGATCTGGTAAGTCGCGTTGCGGTTCGCTTCGCTGGAGTAGTTGGTGAAATCACGCTTGATGAAAGGCGTGCGCACCCCGATGTTGATCAGTGCTTTGCCGTCCAACATGCTGATCGTATCCTGCACGAATGCCTGGTATCCGGTCGACAGAGTGCGGTTGTCGCGGCTGATGTTGACCTGGCTGCCGTCGGCTCGCAAGATTCTTCCGTCCTGCAGATACACGTCGACCGGATTGCCTTCGTCGGTGACGCGCACCATCGGGCTGGTCTGACGGTGGGTTGCCTTCTCGTACCAGCCGCCGGCGAGGATCTCGTGGTTGCCGATCGTGTGGGTGACCGACGCCGTCACGCCTGGGCGCTGGGTGCGGGTGACCGATGCGTTGGCGACGATGACGGTGTCGAGGGTGTCGCCGTCACCGTTGAGGTCGATAGCGGCAGTGTTCGCCAACGTGGTGGTGTTCAGGAAGCCGCTACCTTCATTCTGCGAGCGTTGCTGCAGGCCGCCGTTGCCGAAACCGTACCAGTAATAAGGGATGATCTTGATGTCGGTGTTTTCGCCGACACGGAATTTCGCGGTGGCCGAGAAAATCGCGTTCTTGAACGGGTTCAGGTACAGGCCATAGTACAACGGCGACGGCACGGTATCGCGCTGGGCGGTGCCGCCCACTGGCTTGACGTGGCCAGGGAAGGTTGGCGACGTGTCGTAGTAGTAGCCGAAGTTCTTCAGTTCGGTCAGCGTCAGGTTGTTGATGCTGTTGTTGGTTGCCTGGTTGTACAGCAGCGTCGCGTGCACGTAGTTAAAGCGATCCCAGTCGTAGTTAAAGCCGGCATCGACGTGGTCGCGGTTGGCGCCGCCCAGACCCTTCCACTTGTCTGCCTGTGCATTCGAGAACGAAATGAACGCCTTCGAACGCTTGTCGGAAAAATAGCCCGTGTCGTAACGGACGAAGGTCTTGTGCATTGCCAATTGGCCGATGGTTTGTGCGATGCGCACGCGGCTCTTGTTTTCTGGTTTGCAGGTGACGATGCCGAAGTTGCCGCCCGAGGCGCCCACTTGCGGCGAGTCGACGTCGGTCGAACCCTGGGTCACGAACTGCGAGCAGGTGTTTTCCTGGTCGACGTACTCTTGTGGGTAGACAGCGAAGTTGCCCGAGTCGTTGACCGGCACGCCGTTGATGGTGGCGCCGATCTGATCGCTGTTGAAACCGCGCAGGCTCATGCCGCCGCCGAACAGGCCGGTGGCGTCATGGTTGTAGCTGTTTACCGACGGCAGCATTTCGAGAGCTTCATATGCGTTGCCCGTTGGGCGCTGCTTTTCCAATTCCTCAGCGGTGATGGTCGAACGCGCTTTTGGCGCATCTTCGGTAACCATCAGGCCCATACCGATTTTCTTACCGGTAATGACAACTTCAGCTCGCGGCGCCGATGCAGCGACTTCTGGCGTCGTCTGCGCGTACGCCGACACGCTCAGGCACGCGAGCTGGCAGGCCAGAGCGATCAGGCTCAGGCGCAGCTTAGGTTGTTGAATAAAAGCGGATTGCATTGAGAACTCCCTAGAGTGTTATTGTAAAAACGACATCTGCAAGTGACACACTTGCGGCAAAAAAATGGTTTCGGCACCGTGACCCCGGACCGCACTGCGGCAGCTTATAGGGGCCGCGTGACATTGACATGACATCAACGCGTATATGGAGAAGTTGCCAAAAAATACAAAATAGGCAAGTTCTTGGTCAACTATGCATTAAGGCTACATTGCTGACAAATACCATTTCGTTTCGGCATTTATACGATAAAAATATATATGCGCAAAAGAAAAAGTCTGGAAAGTCTCGTGCCATTCGCCAAAGGATTGCTGCGTATCAAGGCGCGATTATAAAGGAGGCGCTGAAGGCAGAATTCCTTTCGGGGGGAATTTTGATAAAGCCGAGTCGGATGGGGAGATTGTGTAGCGAGATGACCACAAAGATGGCGAAAACGTAATGACATTGCCGCTTGCGGGCGGTCTGGCGGCGTGGCGCCGCCAGAGGTCGTGGCGGCGGTTAACGCGCGCGAACGGCCGGCTTGTGCGCGCCGAACGCCGCGATGGCCGCCTCGAAACGGGCAAAACGCTGGTCCAGCTGGCGCGTCAGCCGTTGTTTTTGCGCATCAGGCAGGAAAGCGTAGCGCACGCTGTTGTAGGACACCTTCTTCACTTCGGCATAGTCGGGCTTGTAGCGGCTGGCAAACAGCACGTACTCCTGTGCCAGGGTATGGCGGGTCACGCCGGCGTCGTCGGTCGAGATGACAAACGGCACGCCATGCTTGCGGTACAAGGTGATCGGGTGATTTTCGCCGCGCACGCCGTTGATGAAATCGTTGCTCGTCAGGTTGATCTCGACCGGCACGTCGGCCTCGCGCAGCTTTTTCATGATGGCGAAGATGTTGCTTTCGTGGGCCAGGTCGATGCCGTGACCGATGCGGTTGGCGCCGGCCACGTTGAGCGCATGGTCGATGTGGAACTTCAGCCCTTCGGGGGCAACGTCGCCGAGCGCCAGTTCGCCGGCATGCAGCGCGATTTTCACCTTCGGGTACTGCGCTTTGAGGAACCGGAACATCTTCATGTGCAGCGCGTAGTCGCGCATCGACACGGCCTGACTCTCCTGGCCGACGATGTTGACGCCGACGATCAGGTCGCTCTGGCTGGCGGCCTTGAAGCCGGCCACCATCGACGAGAACACCTGCGACGGCGCCAGCAGGCGCAGCACGTAGGCCTGGTAGCGCATGGTGAAGTTGTCGTCGTCGATGTTGGCGGCGGCGGCGTGGATCTTGGCGACGTAATCGGCGATGTTGCGGCCGAACGCGGCGTCCTGCTCGAGATTGGCCAGCTGGCCGCGCATCAGTTCGGTGAAGGCGGCGTCGTCCAGGCCGACCTGCGCGGCCCTGGTGTCGAAGCCGGCGTGCAAGGTAAACGGCGCCAGTTTGAACATCGTCTCTATATAGCTGACGTTTTCGGCGATGGCGCGCTGCTTGAGCGTTTGCAGGCCTTCGGCAAAATTGGCGTTCGATACCGGCCCGAAGTAGCCGAAGGTCTGGAAGAACTGGCGGTCCGGCGGCGGCTGGTTGGCGCCATGGTTGTGGAAGTCCTTGCTCGACCAGCGCTGCAGCAATTCGCGCCAGGTGAAGTCGTCGGCGAACAGCTCGCTGCCGGACAGGCAGGTGCGCTGGGCCGGCGGCAGCGCGCGCTCGGCATCGATGACGGCCTTGTTGGTTTCGATGCGGTAGGTCAGCTTGTTGGCGCAATAGCCCTGCTTGTCGAGGAACTCGACGTACTGCTCGGCGTACAGCGAGCCCGAATAGTGGTGGTGCAGGTCGCCGCCCTTCGGCATTTGCGTGAAGAACATCGTCAGTTCGGCCAGGCGCGCATCGTGGCCGCCAACCAGGCTGGCCAGATAGCGGGCGGTCGCCGCTTCGTTGCCTTTTGGCAGCGGCTCCTTGGCGCCCGCGCCGGCCGTGACGCCGGCCAGGGCCAGGGCGATCATCAGGCTGAGTGTCTTCTGCATGCGTGTTTCTCTCTTGTCGATTGTTGGGCGGCGCGCCAGCGTCCGCGGCGCCTTTTCCTGCGCGCTACTTTATAGGCTTCATACCTCGTTTGCAATAACGTGGCGAAAGCGCAAAGCCGCGGGCTTTCGACTATTGCTTTTCGGCACTTTTCTCATGCAGGCGGTTATAATGGCCGCTGATCCTGTCAGCAATGGGCGGGTGGAAATCGTCCAATCCTTGACCCCAACGGGTTGACTAGGGACAACACATCATATCTACTGTGGAGTGCGCAGCCCAGCGGCGCACTTTCATTTTCGTCATTACATCGGGGCTTTATTCATGCCGAAGGCCAAGTTCCTCAGTGCGGAGCTGTACAACGCAGTCAAGCGCGATGTGTCCAAGCACATCAAGAAAAAGCTGCGGGGCATGGAAATCGACGTCACCGACATGGAGCTGCATAATTCCTCGCAGACGAAGACGCTGCGCGTGTATGTCACGCTCAGCCGCACGACCAACCTGAAGGCGCTGTACCTGGCCGAGTCGATGATCTGCAAGGAGCTGCAGGACGAGTTCGACATGCAGCCGCACGCGTTTTACTGGCGCTACCTGCCAGAAGAAAAAGCGGCGGAAGAAGCCGCGCCGCTCCCGACACCTGACTCCTGAAACGCCATGCCTAGTCAAAAAATACTTATAGTCGACGATTCGCTGTCGCAGCGGCTGGTTTTAAACGCCCTGCTGACCAAGGAAGGTCACACCGTCATCATGGCCAACGATGGCGAGGAAGCGGTCGCCAAGGCCAAGAGCGAGCTGCCCGACCTGATCATCATGGACATCGTCATGCCGGGCCTGAACGGTTTCCAGGCCACGCGGGCCATCACCAACGACGAGACCACCTGGCACATTCCGGTGATCCTGCTCACCAGCAAGGACATGGATTCGGACCGCATCTGGGCGCTGCGCCAGGGCGCCACCGCCTTCCTCAACAAGCCGCTCGACCACGTCGCGCTCATCTCGTTGATCGAGACGCTGGCCTAAGAATGCTGGGGTCAGGTCTGACATTCGGACATTTTGCTGGGGTCAGGTCTGACATTCGGACATTTTGCCGGGGTCAGGTCTGACATTCGGACAAATCCCGCTTGCGGTCTCGCCTTGGGATGCGATCCACGACAGAGTTTTTCCCGCTGGAACACGTCCACCACAAAAAAAGCGTGAAAAATGTCCGATTGTCAGACCTGACCCCAGCTATTTGTCCGGTTGCCAGACCTGACCCCAGCTATTTGTCCCAAAAAAAGCGTGAAAAATGTCCGATTGTCAGACCTGACCCCAGCTATTTGTCCGGTTGTCAGACCTGACCCCAGCTATTTGTCCGAATGTCAGACCTGACCCCAGTGTTTCCAAAGATTATCGGGCGGGCGGGCGCTCGTGCACCAGACGGCCGGCTGAATAGGTGGCGCGGATGGCGCGGTCGTCGCCCAGCAGCGCCAGCGCAAACAACAACTCTTCCAGGCTGTCGCAGGCGCCGGTGCGGCGCGCCAGCAGCGGCGTCGCCTGCGGATCGAGCACGACGAAGTCGGCCTCGGCGCCAGGCGCGAAACTGCCGATCGCCCCTTCCAGGCGCATGCTGCGCGCCGCCCCCAGCGTGGCCAGGTAGAACATGCGCAGCGCCGGCAGGTAGCTGCCTTTCATGCGCGCGACCTTGTACGCTTCGTTCATCGTGCCGAGCATGCAGAAGTCGGTGCCGGCGCCAACGTCGGACGCCAGCGACAGCGCCACCCCGGCGGCATCGGCGCGCTCGAAGTCGAACAAACCGCTGCCAAGGAACAGGTTGGAGGTCGGGCACACCGCGACCGCCGCGCCGCTTTCCGCCATGCGGGCGAAATCGCGCTGGTCGCACCAGATGCAGTGGCCGAAGACGGCGCGCGGACGCAGCAGGCCGTGGCGGTCGTACACGTCAAGGTAGCTGCGCGCGCCAGGAAACAGCGACTTGACCCACGCGCACTCGTCCTCGTTTTCGGACAAATGGGTCTGGATGAAGGTGCCCGGATGGGCGGCCGCCAGTTCGCCGGCCAGCTGCAGCTGCGCCTCGCTCGACGTCGGCGCGAAGCGCGGCGTGATGGCGTACAGCGCGCGGCCACGCCCGTGCCAGCGGCCGATCAGCTCCTCGCTGTCGCGGGTGCCGCTTTCGGCGGTGTCGGCCAGGAAGTCGGGACAGTTGCGGTCCATCAGCACTTTGCCGGCCACCATGCGCAAGCCGCGCGCTTCGCTCGCCTCGAAAAACGCATCGACCGATTGCTTGTGCACGGTGCAGTAGACCATCGCGGTGGTGGTGCCGGCGCGCAGCAGCTCGCCGAGGAAGAAGTCGGCCACCTCGCGCGCGTGCACAGGGTCGGCGAATTTGCTCTCGGTCGGGAAGGTGTAGCGCTCCAGCCAGGGCAGCAGGCCAGGCGCCGGCGAGGCGATCATGTCGGTCTGCGGGAAATGGACGTGGGTGTCGATGAAGCCGGGCACGATCAGCTTGCCGCGGTAGTCGATGACGTCGACGCCGGCCGGCAGCGCCGGCGCCAGCTGCGCGTAGTCGCCGGCGGCGTGGATGCGTTCGCCGTCGACCAGCAACAGGCCGTCCTCATGCCAGGAATAGGCATGATCGGCAAACGCCGGATCGGCGTGGAAATGCAGCAAGCTGGCTCGGTAGGCCCTCAGGTGTTCAGGTGTTGCTATCGACATCAGTTTCTTTCTGTCTTACTTGTTGCGCTCAGCACGAGCCTACCAGCCTAATCGGGGGCGCGCCAGCGCCGGCGCGGGACGCCGCTTCCCACTGCATCAACAGTTGCGCCGATACCGAGGCGGCAATCACCGCAGGCTCCTTGCTCGTGATTCCAGGCAAGCCGATCGGGCATGCCATCGCGTCGATGCGGGCAGCATCGACGCCGCGCTCGCGCAGCCGGTGCTCGAACTGCTTGCGCTTGGTGTGGGAGCCGATCAGGCCAAACCAGCCGACCGCCGGCCGCGCCAGGATGGCGCAAGCGAGGCGCTGGTCGAGCGCGTGGCTGTGGGTCATGACGAGGTAGCTGGCGCCGTCGGGCGCGCCGGCCACCAGGTCTTCCGGCGAGTCGGTCGCTTCGACGCACACATTGTCGGGCACCCGCGGCGGGAACATGTCTTCGCGCTCGTCCACCCACGTCACCGTGCACGGCAGGTGCGCCATCGCGCGCACCACGGCGGCGCCGACGTGGCCGGCGCCGAACAGCATCACGTGCGCGCGCGGCGCGGCCACCTGCGCGACGAGCCAGCGGCGCCCGTCCTGCTCCTGCATGACGTGGGTACCGCGGCCGCGCGCAAATACCGGCGCGGGCGCGCCGTGCAGCTGGCTGCCGGCGCCGTCGAACAGCGCGCTGTCGGCGGCGCCGTCAAGCGCGGCCAGGCGCCAGCTGTCGGCGCCGCGGCGCTCGGCCAGCAGCGCAGCCTGGGCCGGCTCGATCAGCTCGAACGCGAGGTGCACGACACCGCCGCAGCATTGGCCGAGGCTGGGCCCGAGCGCGAAGCGTTCGACGTGGCGCGGCGGGGCATTGCGCAGCATCGCGCGCGCCGTCTCGATGGCGCGCAGCTCGAGGTGGCCGCCGCCGATGGTGCCGGCCACCTGCGTGGCAGCGACGAACATGCGCGCGCCTGGCTCGCGAGGGACCGAGCCCTCGGCAATGGCGACGGTGACCAGCACCGCCGGCGCGCGCGAGGCGATGGCCCATTCGTTCATCATGCGCCTTGCGCCACCGCCGCTTCGACGGCGGCGATGGCGTTGAGGATTTCTTCGCTGGTGGCCGGCGCGTTCAGCGGCGGGTTGACCTTGTGCCCGCCCACCGACGACACGGCGTCGCGGATCGCGAAGAACACCGAGAACGGCAGCAGCAGCGGCGGCTCGCCGACAGCCTTGGAGCGGTGGATGCTGTCGGTGGCGTTGCTGTTGTTGTACAGCGCGACGCGGAAATCGTCCGGGCAGTCGGAGACGCCGGGGATCTTGTAGGTCGACGGTGCATGCGTCATCAGCTTGCCTCCTTCGTTCCACCACAGTTCTTCGGTGGTCATCCAGCCCATGCCCTGGATGAAGGCGCCTTCGACCTGGCCAATGTCGATGGCCGGGTTGAGCGAGCGGCCGGCGTCGTACAGCACGTCGGCGCGCAGCAGCTTGAATTCGCCGGTGAGCGTATCGACCACCACTTCGGACACCGCCGCGCCATAGACGAAGTACGAGAACGGATTGCCGCTCATGGTGACCGGATCCCAGTGCAGGCCCGGGGTGGCGTAGTAACCGTCGGACCACAGCTGCACGCGCGCCAGGTACGCTTTTTGCACCAGCTCCGGAAAGCGCACCTCGTGGCCATTGACGAACACCATGTCGGCAGCAAAGCGCACTGCCTCCACGTCCCCTCCATACAGTTTGACCGCGTAGGCGGCCAGGCGTTCACGGATCTGGCGGGCGGCGTCCTGCGCGGCCTTGCCGTTCAGGTCCGCGCCGGTCGACGCCGCGGTGGCGGAGGTATTGGCCACCTTGCTGGTGTCGGTGGCGGTGGCGCGCACGTGCGC
Organism: Massilia eurypsychrophila; assembly: GCF_002760655.1. Lineage (GTDB taxonomy): Bacteria > Pseudomonadota > Gammaproteobacteria > Burkholderiales > Burkholderiaceae_D > JAFCUW01. The sequence continues at coordinate 206,681 of NZ_PDOC01000004.1, forward strand.
CATGTCGACGCCCAGTTCGTGCGCCACCACCTGCATCACCTTGGTGTTAATGCCCTGCCCCATTTCGGTGCCGCCGTGGTTGACGAGGATCGAGCCGTCGACGTACACGTGCACCAGCGCGCCGGCCTGGTTCAGGTGGGTGACGTTGAAGGCGATGCCGAACTTGACCGGCGTGAGCGCCAGGCCTTTCCTCAGCACCGGACTGGCGCGGTTGAAGGCAGCTACGTCTTCGCGACGGGCGCGGTAGTCGCTGCTCGCTTCCAGTTCGGCCACCAGGGCGCCGATGACGTTGTCGATGACGACCTGGCCATAGGGCGTGACGTTGCGGCCTTCGCCGCCGTAGAAATTGAGGCGCCGGATGTCGAGCGGATCGCGGCCGAGGTTGCGGGCGATTTCATCGATGACGTATTCGATCGCAATGGCGCCTTGCGGTCCGCCGAAGCCGCGAAACGCGGTGTTCGACTGCGTGTTGGTCTTGCCGCAGGCGGCCAGGATCTCGACGTCGGACAGGTAGTAGGTGTTGTCGAAGTGGCAGACGGCGCGCGTGGCGACGGGGCCCGACAGGTCGGCCGAGTAGCCGGCGCGGGTGACCATGTCGACACGGGCGGCGGCGATCCTGCCGTCGCCGTCGTAACCGACTTCGTAGTCGTAATGGAAGCAGTGGCGCTTGCCGGTGACGAGCATGTCGTCGTCGCGGTCGGCGCGCAGCTTGACCGGGCGCTTCAGCTTGAAGGCGGCGATGGCCGCCGCCGCGCACCACAGCGCGGACTGCGATTCCTTGCCGCCGAAGCCGCCGCCCATGCGCCGGCATTCGACGACGATGTTGTGCGAATGCAGTCCCAGCGCGTGGGCGACGACGTGCTGCATTTCGCTCGGGTGCTGGGTCGAGCACAGGACCAGCATGCCCTTGTCTTCCTTCGGCACGGCGTAGGCGATCTGGCCTTCGAGGTAGAAATGCTCCTGGCCGCCGACATACAGCTCGCCCTTGACCTTGTGCGGCGCCTGCTCGAACGCCTGCCTGAATTCGCCGCGCGCAAGGCGCATCGGCGGCAGCACGTACGATTGCGCGGCCTTGGCCGCCTGCGGCGTCAGGATGGCGGGCAGCTCTTCGTAGACGATGTCGGCCAGGCGCGCGGCGCGGCGGGCCTGGTCGTGTGTTTCGGCGACGACGATGAAAATCGGCTGACCGACGTACATGACGACGCCGTCGGCAAAGACCGGGTCGTCGTGGATGATCGGGCCGCAGTCGTTCAGGCCGGGGATGTCGCCGACGGCGTACACGGCCAGCACGCCGGCGGCGGCGCGCACGCGGGCAAAATCGGTCGAGACGATGCGCGCATGGGCCTTGCCAGATAGGCCGAGCGCGCCATGCACGGTGCCCTGCAATTCCGGGATGTCGTCGGTGTAGGTGGCCTGGCCGAGCACGTGCAGCGCGGCCGATTCATGCGCGCGCGGCACGCCGACGGCGCGCCATGCGGCTTCTTTCAGGACGGGGACGCCGGCGTCGTTCATGCCGATGCTCCTTGAATGCGCCTGGCAAAGGCGTTGACGTCGGCAGGCGCCAGCGGGTTCTCGGTGCGCGTCTCGAACCAGAAGCGGCGCAGCAGGTTTTGCGCGGCCTTCATGCGGTAGCCGCTGGAGGCGCGCATGTCCGACAGCGGCGCGTAGTCGACGGCCAGCATCGCCATCGCTTCGCGCAGCGTCGCTTCGCTCCACTGGCGTCCCTGCAGCAGTGCCTCGGTGCGGGCGGCGCGTTGCGGGGTGGCGGCCATGCCGCCGAAGGCGATGCGGGCGTGGGCGACAACGCCGCCGTCGATGCGAAGCGCAAAAGCGGCGCACACCGCCGAGATGTCCTGGTCGAAGCGCTTGGCCAGCTTGTAGGTGCGGAACTGGACGCCGGCGCGCGGCATCGGCACGCGTACCGCCTGGACGAATTCACCGGCCTGCAGGTCCTTCTTCTGGTAGCCGAGATAAAACGCTTCGAGCGGCATGGCGCGCACGCCGGCCGGGCCGCGCAGCACCAGTTCGGCGCCGAGCGCGATCAGCCACGGCATCGAGTCGCCGATCGGCGAGCCGTTGGCGACGTTGCCGCCCAAGGTGCCGGCATTGCGGATCGGCAGCGAGGCGAAGCGCTGCCACATTTCGGACAGCTGATCGGGATAGTGCTTGCAGACGGCGCGGTAGGCGTCTTCCAGCGTGACGCCGGCGCCGATGTCGATGAAGCCGGCGGCCTCGGTGACCGCCTTGAGCGCATCGACGTGGCCGAGGTAGATGATGTCGCCGATCTCGCGCAGCTGCTTGGTGACCCACAGGCCGATGTCGGTGGAGCCGGCCAGCAGCAGCGCGGCCGGATGGGCGGCGCGCACCTCTGTCAGTTCGTCCAGCGTGCGCGGGGCGAAGAAGCTGGCGCCGCCGGCGCTGTAGGTGGCCATGCTGTCGCGGCGCAGTTCGAGCAGCTGGGCGGCGAGCGCTGCGCGGTCGAAGGCGACCGGCGGCAGCTCGCCCATGCGGCGGGCGGCGTCGATGATCGGGCGGTAGCCGGTGCAACGGCACAGGTTGCCCGAGAGCGCGTCGTCGACCTGGCGGCGGCTCGGCTGCGCATTTTCCTGCATGAGGTCCTGCTTCAGGTACATGCCCCACAGCGACATGACGAAGCCTGGCGTGCAGAAGCCGCACTGGGAGCCGTGGCATTCGACCATCGCCTGCTGCACCGGGTGCAGCGCGCCGTCGGGCTGCTGCAGGTCCTCGACCGAGAACAGCGCCTTGCCGTCGAGCGTGGCGGCAAACTGGATGCAGGAATTGACGGCCTTCAGTTCGAGCGCGCCGTTTTCCAGCGAGCCGATGACGACCGTGCAGGCGCCGCAGTCGCCTTCGGCGCAGCCTTCCTTGGTGCCGGTGCAGTGCAGATCCTCGCGCAAATGCTGCAGCACGGTGCGGGTCGGCGCCACGCCGTCGAGCTGGCGAACCTTGCCTTGAAAATAGAAACGAATTGGATCTGACATGCTTGCCTCGGTTTTCTCCCAGCTTGCCAGGTTAACACCGTGGGCCGCACCAACTATACGATATTAATGATGTTGCTTATATCGACTCGACAATACTGAACGGATGGGTTGCGCGCCAGTGATCGGCAATGTCGATGCGGCGCGCGATCCAAACCTGGTCGTGCTGCTGGACGTAATCGAGGAAGCGCGCCAGCGCCGCGGCGCGACCTGGCCGGCCGACGATGCGGCAGTGCAGCCCGATCGACAGCATCTTCGGCCGGTTCAGGCCGGCAGGGTCGCCTTCGGCGTACAGCGTGTCGAAGGAGTCTTTCAGGTAGTCGAAGAACTGGGTGCCGGAATTGAAGCCCTGCATGGCTGCGAAGCGCATGTCGTTGCTGTCGAGCGTGTACGGCACGATCAGTTGCGGCTTGACGCCGGCGGCGGTTTCCACCTGCTGCCAGAACGGCAGGTCGTCGCCGTAATGGTCGGCATCGTAGGCGAAGCCGCCGTGCTCGACGACCAGCTTGCGCGTGTTGGGCGAATCGCGCCCGGTGTACCAGCCGCGCGGCGCGGCGCCGGTCAGCTCGCCGATGATCTGCACCGCTTCGGCCATGTGGGCGCGCTCGGTCGCCTCGTCGATGTTCTGGTACGAAATCCACTTCAGGCCATGGCAGGCGATCTCGTGGCCGAGCTCGGTGAAGGCGGCCACGGCTTCCGGATGGCGCTTGAGTGCCATGGCCACGCCAAACACGGTCAGCGGCATGCGGCGCTCTTCGAACAGGCGCAGCACGCGCCACAGGCCGGCGCGCGAACCGTATTCGTACAGCGACTCCATGCTCATGTGGCGCATCGGAAACGGGGCCGCGCCGATGATTTCGGACAGGAAGGTTTCCGATGCAGCGTCGCCGTGCAGCACATTGTTTTCGCCGCCCTCCTCGTAATTGAGGACAAATTGCAGCGCGATGCGCGCCTGCCCCGGCCAAGCCGGATGAGGCGGGTTGCGGCCATAGCCGGCCAGGTCGCGCGGATAGTTGTCGTAGGTGCTCATGGGTGGCTTCGGCAAGGTCAGTATATTTGTCATCATATATTGATCGCAACAGTTGGGGTTATGATCTGCGCGACAGGCCAAACAACGACCGCATAGGAACCACGATGGGAAAACTTAGTACGCACGTGCTCGACACGACCCAGGGCAAGCCCGGCGCCGGCGTGCGCATCGCGCTGTACGTTGTCGGCGCGCAGGGGCGCAGCTTGCTCAAGACCGACGTCACCAACGCCGACGGACGCTGCGGCGCGCCGCTGCTGGAGGGTGAGGCCATGCAGCCGGGCCGCTACGAACTGGTGTTTGCCGCCGGCGACTATTTCGCCGCCCAGGGCGTGGCGCTGGCGGAGCCGCGCTTCATCGACGAAGTGACGATTGCGTTCGGCATCGCCAGCGCCGAGCAGAACTACCATGTGCCGCTGGTCGTCACGCCGTGGTCGTATTCGACCTATCGGGGCAGCTAGGCAAGTTCAGCGAACGGGGGCCGGCGCGCAATGTTTGGTATTCTTGGTGCAGAGAAGCGTCAGGAGAGCAGATGGCCATGCATATCGTTCACTTCATCGGCCCGATCAACCACAGCGCGGTGTGTACTGTCCGCAACTTGTGCCTGCAGGCGCTGCAAAGCGGGGCCACCGAAATCGAGCTGCACATGTCGACCGAAGGCGGCAACATGACCGCCGGCTTCGCGCTGTACTTCTTCCTCAAGTCGCTGCCGATTCCCTTGTCCACTCACAACATCGGCAGCGTCGAATCGATCGGCGTCGTCATTTTTCTTGCCGGCGCCAAACGCTACGCCTGTCCCGGCACCCGCTTCCTGGTGCATCCGCTGCACTGGGGCTTCGGCAACCTCGTCGCGGCCGACCATTCGCGCGTCAGCGAATGGCGAGAATGCCTCGACTTCGATGCCGAGCGCTACGCGTCCATCTACGAGGAAGCGACCGCCGGCGCCGGCGAGCCGGACGACATCCGCACCCACCTGTTCGGCAACGCCCGCCTCTTCGACGCCAACCAGGCGCGGGCGGCCGGCATCACGCATGAAACGCAGCAGACGCGCCTGCCAACGTCGGGCGAAACGTCGCACTGGTGGAACGGCTAGGTCCATTTCACCCTGTTGAGTAAGTGCACGAACGTTCCTTTTACGCCACAAAAACTTGATCGATGTCAACAATTTCCACCGGGAACGATAAATTGCTTGTGAAAATTTCGCGCAATTGACTAAAATCAAACCTCAACTTCGCGCAACGGCCCAACAACTGCCGCGGCGTCACTATTCCACCCCAGACATTCCCCTATGTTGCAAACGCTACAGGCATTCCTATGAACAAACGTTTTATCGCTACCCTTTTGGCCCTTCCACTAGCGGTCTCCAGCGCGTTTGCGCAGGATTCGGGCACCGCGCCGACCGTCAAGATCAGCGGCTTCGGCACCGGCGCGCTGACCTGGACCAATACCGATGACGCCGAATTCGCCCGGCCGAACCAAGCCAGCGGCGTGCGCAAGGATCCGCGCACCGGCGTCGATTCGAACCTCGGCCTGCAAGCGTCGGTCGACGTCAACAATTGGCTGTCGGGCACCGTTCAGGGCCTGGTGCGCAAAGATGCCGATGAAGGTTACGGCGCGGACCTGTCGTGGGCATTCGTCAAAATGAAGGTATCGGACCGTTTCAGCGTGCGCGTCGGCCGCATGGGCTTGCCAGTGTTCATGATTTCCGACTACCGCAACGTCGGCTACGCCAACACGATGGTGCGGCCATCGGCGGAAGTGTATTCCCAGGTGCCGTTCGACACCATCGACGGCATCGATGGCACGTTTCAGCACAGCATCGGCGACACCACCCTGACCACCCAGCTGGCAGTGGGCAAGACCAGGCCTGCGCTCGGTCCAGCCGTGCATCTCGAGACCGACCTGCTGACGGCGCTGAATCTGGTGGCCGAGCACGGTCCGTTGACGGTGCGCATCGGCCACGCCCGCGCCAAAGTGTCGATCGATGACTCGGCCTCGCTGAACACGCTGCTGAGCGGGCTGCGCGGCGCCGGCGCCGGTTACAAGTTCCCTCAACTGCCAATCCTTGCCGATGCGCTTTCCGTGCAAAAGAAGCAAACCTCGTTCAGCTCGGCAGGCGCGATCCTCGACTGGAACAACGTACTGGTGCAGACCGAGTATGCCAAACGCAAGACCGACAGCTACATCAACGACACCAGCTCGTGGTACCTGATGGCCGGCTACCGCATCGGCAAATTTCTGCCGTACGCCAGCCACGCCAGCCTGAAACGCGATGGCATCGTCACTAACACCGTGCCGGCTGCCTGCCCGCCCGGCTACCCGGCCGCGTGCACGCCAACGTTGCAGGCGCTGTCGGCCGGCGTGACGCGCCTGTCGACCACAGGCGCCCAAGGCCAGCAGCAGACCAACACCATTGGCGTGCGCTGGGACTTCCACCGCTCGGCCGCACTGAAAGTACAGATCGACCGCGTCAAGCCGCAGCATGGCCAGGGACTGTTGCTCACCCCTGCCGCCAGTTTCACCGGCCCGGTCACCGTCGGCGCCGTTGCCGTCGACTTCGTTTTCTAAGGATTTTTCGATGCACTCCATGTTAAAAGCCACACTGGCCGCCGCACTCATTTCGGCTGGCGTTCCCTCGTTCGCGGAAGTGGTCGCCGTGGTCGGCGCCAAGAGCCCGGCCACTACCATGACCAACGAGCAGGTCGCCCAGTTTTTTCTCGGTAAATCGTCGTCGATGACGCCGATCGACCAGCCGGAGAGCTCGCCGATCCGCAACGAGTTCTACAAGAAGGTCGCCGACAAGGAAGCGTCGCAGGCCAAGGCGCTGTGGTCGAAGCTGGTGTTTACCGGCAAGGCCACGTTGCCGAAGGAAGTTGCCGGCAGCGCCGAAGTAAAGAAAGCCGTCGCCGCCGATTCGAAGGCGATCGGCTACATCGAAAAGAGCGCCGTCGACGCCACCGTCAAGGTCGTGCTGACTGCGCCGTAATTTGCCTCAAGCCAGTTCCATCTAGCAGTACCGGGCCTGTCCCGCCGCGTCCGCGGCGCGGCGGGCCCGTTCCAACTCAGGAAGCAAGATGAATATCAAGCGCAGGATTTGGGCACTACCGGTCATCTCGACCATCATTTTCGGCCTCGGCGTAGCGGCCAGTGCGACCATCGCGACCGGCGCGCTGGGGTCGATTCGCATGACGGAACAAGTCGATTATCCAGTGCTCGACGCGGCCAAGACCATCACGCTCGACGTCGGCGCGGTGGCCGATGCATTGCGCGACGCCGTCAGCGAAGGCGACAAGGCGCGTATCGCCCAGGTCGGCGAGCAGGCCGGCAAGCTGCGCGCCAAGATTGCCGCGTTCGGCAAGATCGACGGCCAGGCCGGCAATGGCGAACGGCTGACCAAGGAATTCGACGCCTATTACGCACCGGCGCTGTCGGCCGCGAAGATCATGCTGGAAATGGAAGAAGGCGACCCGCAAGCGACCGTCGCCCGCATGCAGAGCACGCTGGCGACCTTGAATGCCGACCTGGCAAAGACCAATGCGGCGGCGCAGCAGCAGTTCAAGGCCGGCATCGCCAACAGCGAGGCGAGCGTGCGCAAGGTTGTCAGCGCGATGGTGCTGACCGCGCTGGTGGTAGTGGCGAGCCTGGCGCTGGTGTCGTTTTTCGTCGTGCGCGCCATCTGGCAGCAGCTCGGCGGCGAACCGGAATATGCGCGCCAGATCGCGCGCGCGGTGGCCGACGGCGACCTGTCGATGGAGATCGCGACCGATGCGGGCGACCGCAGCAGCCTGCTGGCGGCTTTGAAAGAAATGCGCGCGCGGCTCGGCACGATGGTGGCCGAGATCAAGCTGTCGGCCGAGACGATCCAGACCGCCAGCGCGGAAATTGCCAGCGGCAACGCCGACCTGGCCAGCCGCACCGAATCGCAAGCGGGCAGCCTGGACCAGACGTCGCGGGCGATCGAAGCGCTGAGCGGCACCGTGCGCCAGAATGCCGGCAACGCCAGCCAGGCCAACCAGCTGGTGATCGATGCGTCCAGCATCGCTACCCGCGGCGGCCAGGTCGTCAGCGGCGTGGTGACGACGATGGGCGACATCAATACATCGGCGAAAAAAATTGTCGACATCATTTCGGTGATCGACGGTATCGCCTTCCAGACCAACATCCTGGCGCTCAATGCCGCGGTCGAGGCGGCGCGTGCCGGCGAGCAGGGACGCGGCTTTGCGGTGGTGGCGGCGGAAGTGCGCAACCTGGCCCAGCGCAGTGCCGGCGCCGCCAAGGAAATCAAGGAGCTGATCGGCGACTCTGTTGCCAAGGTCAATGCCGGCAGCGCGCTGGTCGACCAGGCCGGCCTGACGATGGGGCAGATCGTGGAATCGGTGCGCAAGGTTGCCGACATCATGGCCGAGATCAGCGCGGCGAGCCAGGCCCAAAGTGCCGGCATCGACGAGATCGGCCGCGCGGTCGTCAGCATGGACGAGATGACGCAGCAGAACTCGGCCCTGGTGGAAGAAGCGTCGGCCGCGGCCGAATCGCTGACCGACCAGACCAACCAGCTCAGCGTCGCGTTGAACGTGTTCAAGCTGACCGGCGCCGGGGCGACAGTGCCGGCGCTGACCTACGGCTAAGCTCGCCCCTGGCACCCTGGGGTCAGGTCTGACAAACGGACAAATTGGCAGGGTCAGGTCTGACAAACGGACAAATCCAGCTGGTCTCGCGTGCGACGCGCATGTTCATGCTACAAGGCCGCCCTTCCGCGGACTGGGCAGCGGGCAAAGTCAACCGAAGTGTCCGAATGTCAGACCTGACCCCGGCAAAATGTCCGAATGTCAGACCTGACCCCGGCTTTTGCGCCGCGCGCGCTCGTACACTGGTCAAACTTGCAAGTGGCGCGCGGGTGCCTTAAAATCAAAAGCTCTGCGGCCGCCGACCGGCGCCGAACCATTCTGGGCTTGGCCCACCGCGATGCCCCCTGCTTTTTCATGCTGTTTTGCTGTCGGTGAGCCTTGAGTACCGTGCCCATCTGGGCGCTGGTCATCGCGCTCAGCATCCTCATCCTGTGCTCGGCTTTTTTCGCCATGGCGGAAACGGCGCTGATGGCGGCCAACAAGTATCGGCTGCGCCACCTGGCCAAGCGCGCTCACCGTGGCGCCATCACGACCCTGTGGCTGCTGGAACGCACCGATAAGCTGTTGTCGGTGATCCTCATCGCCAATACCCTGATCAACGCGATGGCCACCGCGCTGGTCATCGCCATCGCCATCCTGCACTTCGGCCCCGAGGAAACCGTGCTCGTGATCGCTACCGCGGTGGTGGCCTTCCTGCTGATCGTGTTCGCCGAAGTGTCGCCAAAAGTGATCGGCGCCACTTATCCCGAGAAAATCGCGCTGGCCAGCAGCGTGGTGCTCAAGCCGCTGATGACGGCGTTGCAGCCGGTGGTGTGGTTCGTCAACCTGTTCGTCACCACGGTGCTCAAGCTGCTGCGCATCAAGTCGGGCGGCAATGCCGACGAGCACCGCGTCTCGCCCGACGAGCTGCGCTCGATCGTGATGGAAGGCGGTAACTTCATTCCACAGAAGCACAAGAGCATCCTGCTCAACCTGTTCGACCTGGAAACCATCTCGGTCGAGGACATCATGACCCCGCGCGCGCAGATCGAGGCGCTGAACCTGGCGGTGCCGGTCGACGAGATCAAGCACCAGCTGACGACCTGCTATCACAACAAGCTGCTGGTCTACGAAGGCGAAATCAACCAGATCGTCGGCGTGCTGCACGTGCGCAAGGCGGTCGCGCTGCTGAACGAGGAGGAAGAACTCACCGTCGAGCATTTCCGCGAACTGCTCAGCGAGCCCTATTTCATCCCGCAAGAAACCGGCGTGTTCACGCAATTACAGTATTTTCAGGAAAACAAGGAGCGACTCGGCATCATCGTCGACGAGTACGGCGAAGTGCAGGGCCTGGTGACGCTGGAAGACATCATCGAGGAAATGATCGGCGAATTCACGACATCGGTGCCGGGCGCGGCGCGCAGCGAATCGTTCGGCTGGGATGCGAATGGCGAATGCCTGCTGGAAGGATCGACCCCGCTGCGCGACATCAACAAGCGGCTCGGCCTGGACTTCCCGGTGGACGGCCCGAAGACCCTGAACGGCCTGCTGCTGGAAGAGCTACAGGAAATACCGGAGGCCGCAATCAGTGTCAAAATCGGCAACTGTGTTATCGAAGTGATACAGGCGCAAAATCAGTCGATCAAGGTCGTCAAGCTGACCCGGCCACCCGGCAAGCGCCCGGCCTGACCTGGCAACGTCCCGTCATCCGGCAGCATGCCATTTTGTCTACGTGGTATGCATGCCTCTTTCCTGCGACAAACCCTTTACAAAAATGATGCCCGGAGGCATGATCTGATGCAGTTGCGCCGAAACCGTCCATGGCGGACCGGTGAATTTTTGTCCATCCTCCCTCCCAACCCCGCGCGCATATGGCAGCAGTGATCCCCAACACGGCTTCAGGCACTCCGATGTCGGGATTGGCGCGCGCGCTCACGCAAGCCGGGCGCCTCACCGCGGCGCAGGCCGACGCGCTGCAAAAGAAGGCGGTGGCCGACAAGGTGCTGTTCATCGACACCCTCGTTACCAGCGGCCTGATCGACTCGCGCGGGCTGGCAGTGTTCTGCGGCGAAACGTTCGGCTATCCGATCATGGACCTGGCCAGCTTCAACGTGTCGCTGCTGCCGCCGAAGGTGATCGACGACAAGCTGATGCAGGCGCAGCGGGTCATCGCGCTGGCCAAGCGCGGCAACAAGATGTCGGTGGCAATCTCGGACCCGACCAACAACCAGGCGCTCGACCAGATCAAGTTCCAGAGCGAAGCGTCGGTCGAACCGGTGATCGTGCCGCACGACGCCCTGCTGGCCTTGCTGGCAACGCTGGGCAAGAGCGCCGAGCAGAGCCTGCAGGACCTGGCCGGCGACGAGCAGGACATCGAGTTTGCCGACGACACGCCGGCCGCGGCGGCGCCCGAAGCCGGCAACGACATCGAAGACGCGCCGATCGTCAAGTTCCTCAACAAGATCCTGATGGACGCGATCAACCTTGGCGCGTCCGACATCCACTTCGAGCCGTTCGAAAAGTTCTACCGGATTCGCCTGCGCGTCGACGGCGTGCTGCGCGAACACGCCCAGCCGCCGATCACCATCCGCGACAAGCTGGTGTCGCGCATCAAGGTGCTCGCCAAGCTCGACATCTCGGAAAAGCGCGTGCCGCAGGACGGCCGCATGCGCCTGGTGCTGTCGCCGGTGAAGACGATCGACTTCCGCGTCAGCACCTTGCCGACCTTGTTCGGCGAGAAAACCGTCATGCGTATTCTCGACGCCACGCAGGCGCAGATGGGCATCGACGCGCTCGGCTACGACCCGGACCAGAAAGAACTGCTGATGGAGGCGATCCAGCGGCCGTACGGCATGGTGCTGGTGACCGGCCCGACCGGTTCGGGCAAGACGGTGTCGCTGTACACCTGCCTGAACGTCATCAACAAGCCTGGCATTAACATCTCTACCGCGGAAGATCCGGCCGAGATCAACCTGCCGGGCGTAAACCAGGTCAACGTCAACGACCGCGCCGGCCTGACTTTCCCGGTCGCGCTCAAATCGTTCCTGCGCCAGGATCCGGACATCATCATGGTCGGCGAGATCCGCGACCTCGAGACGGCCGACATCGCCATCAAGGCGGCGCAGACGGGCCACATGGTGTTTTCCACGCTGCACACGAACGACGCGCCGTCGACCTTGACGCGCCTGATGAACATGGGCGTAGCGCCGTTTAACATCGCCTCGTCGGTCATCATGATCACCGCGCAGCGCCTGACGCGCCGCCTGTGCACCTGCAAGCAGCCGGTCGACACGAGCCGCGAGATCCTGCTGGCAGCCGGGTTCCGCCCGGAGGAACTGGAAGGCGGCTGGAAAGCGTACGGCCCGGTCGGCTGCGACCGCTGCCTCGGCGGTGGCTACAAGGGCCGCGTCGGCATCTACCAGATCATGCCGATCACGCCGGCCATCGAAAAAATCATTCTCGCCAATGGCAATTCGATGCAAATCGCGGCCCAGTCGGAACTGGAGGGTGTCAAGTCGCTGCGCCGTTCCGGCCTGATGAAAGTCAAGCAGGGGCTCACCAGCCTCGAGGAAGTGCTTGGCTGCACAAACGAATAGGAAAAATCATCATGGCAATCTCGACATCGAAAGCCGGCTCGGCGCAGATCAAGGAATCGGTCTACTCCTGGGAAGGCAAAGACAAGTCCGGCAAGACAGTGCGCGGCGAACTGCGCGCCGGCGGCGAAGCCATTGTCAACGTCACCTTACGCCGCCAGGGCGTGATGGTCACCAAGATCAAGAAGAAGGTCTACCGCAGCGGCAAGAAAATCACCGGCAAGGACATCGCCCTGTTTACCCGCCAGCTGGCGACGATGATGAAGGCCGGCGTACCGCTGCTGCAATCATTCGACATCGTCGGCAAGGGCCACGCCAATCCGTCGATGTCGAAGCTGATCATGGACTTGCGCTCGGACATCGAGACCGGCACCAGCCTGAACAACGCCTTCCGCAAGTACCCGCTGTATTTCGACCCGCTGTTTTGCAACCTGGTCGGCGCCGGCGAGCAGGCCGGTATCCTGGAAGACCTGCTGACGCGCCTGGCCATCTACAAAGAGAAGACGCTGGCCATCAAGGCGAAGATCAAGTCGGCGCTGATGTATCCGGTGTCGATCCTGGCGATCGCGTTCGTGGTGACTGCCGTCATCATGATCTGGGTGGTGCCGGCGTTTAAATCGGTGTTTGCCAGCTTCGGCGCCAACCTGCCGGCGCCAACGCTGGTGGTGATGGGCATTTCCGAATTCTTCGTGCAGTGGTGGTGGGCCATTTTCGGCACCATCGGCGGCACCATCTACTTCTTCTTCCAGGCCTGGCAGCGCTCGCTGAAGGTGCAGCGTTTCATGGATATCGCGCTGCTGAAGGCGCCGATTTTCGGCACCGTGATCCGCAAGGCGGCGATCGCGCGCTGGACGCGAACCCTGGCAACCATGTTTGCTGCCGGCGTGCCGCTGGTCGAAGCGCTCGACTCGGTCGGCGGCGCCGCCGGCAACGCGGTCTACCTCGACGCCACGCGCAAGATCCAGAACGAAGTGTCGACCGGCACCAGCCTGACGGTGGCGATGCAGAACGCCAACGTGTTCCCGAACCTGGTGACGCAGATGGTGGCGATCGGCGAAGAGTCGGGCGCGCTCGATTCAATGCTGAGCAAGGTTGCCGACTTCTTCGAAGAGGAAGTCGACGAAGCCGTCGCCGCCTTGTCGTCGCTGATGGAGCCGCTGATCATGGTCATTCTCGGCGTGCTGATCGGCGGCTTGGTGATCGCGATGTACCTGCCTATCTTCAAGCTCGGCTCGGTGGTTTAAAAATTGTAAATCGCCTCGGACTTAGCAAAAACGCGCCGCGATGGCGCGTTTTTCTTTTGCTGCGTGACCGTTCGCACCGTCCACTTTCGTCACCAAACCAATTGGACTTGCGCTGACAGCCGCTGTCCGATGATTTAAAGTCGTGATGGGCATCAGTCAACGAGCAGCGGACATCTGAATTAGAAATAATTCGAAAGAATCCAAGGAGACGCCATGAACAAACAGATCATCCTCAACCTGCCCGTGAAGGACCTGGACAAATCGAAGGCTTTCTTTTCCGCTCTCGGCTTTACCTTCGTTGCCCGATTTAGCGGAGAGAACGCAGCTTTCATGAACATCGTCGATGGCACCATCCAGGCCATGCTGACGTCCGAACCCTTCTTTCAGTCCCTGATCGACAAGCCGGTCGCGAATGCACGAGAAGCAAATGAAGTCGTCATTTGCCTGAGTTGTGAAAGCCGGGAAGAGGTGGACAGCCTGATCGCCAAGGCCGTTGCCGCGGGTGGCCGCATCCCACATCCTCCCGAGGACCATGGCATCATGTATGACCAGGGCTTCGAGGATATCGATGGCCACCTGTGGAACTTGGTCTGGACGGCGCCAGAAGCCTGATCAGCGACAGCGGCAACCTTCAATCCACCGGCAACGCCGGCCGGAACACCACCACCGGCACCTTTGCATACGCCAGCACCTTCTGCGTCTGGCTGCCGGCGATCAGTTTGCTCAGCCCGCGCCGTCCGTGCGATGCCATGAAGATTGCATCGCAGCCGTACTCCTCGGCGGCGCGGATGATTTCCTCGTACGGCAGGAACGACAGCGAGGTGTGCGTCTCGCACTTCACGCCGGCCGCCCGCGCCACACTGGCGACCGCGTCGACCGTCTCCTGTGCCATCCGCTGCATCTCGGCGCTGTCGATCGCCGGATCGATCAGCATCGCGCCGTCGACGGCCGGCAGCAGCGGATACGGCTGCGCCACCGAGAACGCCACCAGGGTCGCGCCGGCCACGCGCGCATAGTCGACGGCCTCGGCGATCGCCTTGCCGGCCAACTCCGAGCCGTCGGTCGGTACCAGGATTTTCTTCCACATGATCTGCTCCTAATGGGACATCAAGACCGGGATGGTCATCGCCGCCAGCACGGTCTGAGTGGCCCCGCCAAGCAGCACTTCGCGAAAGCGGGTGTGGCCGTAGCCGCCCATCACCATCAGGTCGGCGCCGAGGTCGGCCGCCAGCGACAGCAGCGCGTTGCCGACATCGATGTTGGTCTCGCCGGCGCGCACCTCGACATTGACGTCATGACGCGCAAGATACAGCGCGATGTCGGCGCCGGCCAGGCGCGGCTCGTCGCCGGCGTTGAACACGGCCAGCGTCGTTTTGCGGGCACGCCGCAGCAGCGGCAGGCTGTTCGCTACCGCCCGGCTGGCCGGCAGGCTCTCGTCCCACGCCACCAGGGCATGCTCGCCGAAGGTCGCAGCGGCGTTGGCGTAGGGCACCACCAGCAGCGGGCAGGCGCTGTTGAGCATCACGTATGCGGGCAATTCGGAGTCGAGGCGAGCGACCGGATCGTCGCGATCGAACTGGCTTACCACGACCAGGTCGGCATAGCGCGCCTGCTGCACCAGCGCGCCGGCGGCGTCGTCGTGGACCAGGCGCCGCTCGAACGACAGGCCGGCGATGGCCCCGGCGATGGCGTCGAAGCGCGCCAGCGCGTCGTTGGCCTTGTCGACCAGCACGTCGACCTGGGCGGCCAGCACGGTGCGCGCCAGGTCAACCGTGGCGCCATGATAAATAAAGCGCGAAATGCCAGTCATGGCCGCGCCGATCAGGTGAGCGTTGTTGTCGGCGGCAATCCTTGCGGCGAGCGCGATGCGGGCCGGGGCATGCGCTGAATGGTCCACATGGACGAGGATAGTTTTGTACGACATGCGACTCCCTGTTGTTGGATGGGCAACCAAGTCCATTGCCAATACTTGCAGTTTGTCAGTTCGACACCACGATATCCTTGATGCACGTCAAGCCAATGCGGGCATTCTTCGTATGCGACTCAAAGCGAGATAGTCCAGGTTTCAGCGCTTTGATTTGCCATACGACGGGGATCGCGTCTATGATAAGTTATTCCTGCGATGCAACATGCATGGCAGCGCTATCCCCCTATTTTGGAGTGTTATGCTTCCGGAAACTCTTTTGTTCGCAGCGCCCGGTTCGCTCGGAGCCACCCTTGCGGCCGGCCTGTTCGGGCTACTGATCGGCAGCTTCCTGAACGTCGTCATCTACCGGATCCCGAAGATGATGCAGCGCGAATCGGACAACTACGTGGCGCACGAAAGCGGCAAGGAATTGCCGCACCAGGACAAGTTCAACCTGATGGTGCCGCGTTCGGCCTGCCCGCATTGCGGCCACCAGATCACGGCGCTGGAGAACATCCCTGTGATCAGCTACCTGGCACTCGGCGGCAAGTGCAGTGCCTGCAAGGCGCCGATCTCGATGCGCTACCCGGCCATCGAAGTCGTCAGCGCCCTGCTGTCGGCGCTGCTGGTGTGGAAGTTCGGCAGCGGCTGGGCCGGCCTGGCCACGCTCGGCTTCGGCTACGCATTGCTGGCGATGACGGCGATCGACTTCGACACCCAGCTGCTGCCCGACGACCTGACGTTCCCGCTGCTGTGGGCAGGCCTGCTGATCAACCTGAACGGCACCTTCGCGCCGCTGCACGAGGCCGTCATCGGCGCCGCCGCCGGCTACCTGGTGCTGTGGGCAATCTACTGGCTGTTCAAGCTGGCGACCGGCAAGGAAGGAATGGGCTATGGTGATTTCAAGCTGCTGGCAGCGCTCGGCGCGTGGCTCGGCTGGACCATGCTGCCAACCATCATCTTGATTTCATCGGCGGTCGGCGCGGTGGTCGGCATCTGCCTGATCGTATTTACCAAGCATGGTCGCGAGAAGCCGATTCCATTCGGGCCTTACCTGGCGGCGGCCGGCCTGATCGCGCTGCTGTACGGCGCGCCGATCGCCGCCTACACCAACCGCCTCATCGGCTAAGGCGATGCGGGCCGCCGAGGAACACATGGACACACGGCACGCTCCGCTGTTGCACATCGGCCTGACCGGCGGCATCGGCTGCGGCAAGACCACCGTCGCCAACATGTTCGCCGCGCTCGGCGCGACCATCGTCGACACCGACCTGATCGCCCATTCGATGACGGTGCCTGGCGGGCCGGCGATGGCCGCCATCGGCGCCGCATTTGGCGAGCAATACATTACGCCCGACGGCGCGCTCGACCGCGCCGCCATGCGCGCGCTGGTGTTCTCGGACCCGGCCGCCAAGCTGCGCTTGGAGGGCATCCTGCACCCGCTGATCCGCGCCGCCGCCGAGGCTGAAGCGGCCGCGGCGCAAGGTGCATACGTCATTTTCGTCGTGCCGCTGTTGATCGAATCGGGCAGCTGGCAAGGGCGGGTGGCGCGCGTGCTGGCGATCGACTGCTCGGAGGCAACGCAAATATCGCGCGTGATGGCCCGCAATGGCTTGCAAGAAGCGCAAGTGAAGGCCATCATGGCGGCACAGGTCACGCGGCAGCAACGGCTGGCGGCGGCCGACGATGTCATCGTCAACGACGACGGCATCGCCGCCCTAGCCCCCCAGGTAGAGGCCTTGCACCAGGTTTATATGGCAATTTCGGCCGGAATGGCCGGAATACCAATGGAGCGTTTGTAATTTTGCGCCGCTTGGGTCAGAATCACGTGATTCTTCGCCAGCCTAAATAAAGGGATGTCATTTTGATCGTCTACGAATACCCTTTCAACGAGCGCATACGCACGTTGTTACGGCTGGAAGACTTGTACGAAAAATTTAAGTTCTTTGTCCATCAAGAACATGCGATGCAACACCACGTCGCCTTGTCCACTATTTTCGACATGCTCGAAGTGGCTGGCCGCGCCGACCTCAAATCGGACCTGCTGCAAGAACTCGAGCGGCAGAAGCAAAGCCTGCTGGGCTACCGCTCGAATCCGAACGTGGCCGCCGAGATGCTCGACGCCGTGCTCGCCGAACTTGACGGCGTCAGCGCCAGCCTGGTATCGGCGCAAGGCAAGACGGGCCAGAACGTGCGCGACAACGAGTGGCTGATGAGCATCCGCGGCCGCACCATCATCCCTGGCGGCGCCTGCGAATTCGATTTACCCTCTTATTACGCCTGGCAGAAGCGTCCGGCCGAGCAGCGCTACAACGACATCGTCACGTGGTTCGCGCCGCTGGCGCCGCTGTTCGACGCGCTGGCGCTGGTGCTGCGCCTGCTGCGCGACTCCGGCGGCCCGGTCAAGATGATCGCCAGCGCCGGCAGCTATCAGCAAATGCTGCAGGGAAAGGTGTACCAGATGCTGCGCCTGACGCTCGATGAAAGCCTCGGCGCCATCCCCGAAATATCGGCCAATAAATACATGTTGTGGGTTCGCTTTACGACCCAGGACGGCGACCTGAAGCCGAAGCCGCTGGAAGACGACGTACCGTTCGAACTCACGCTGTGCAACTTTTAAGATGTGAGTGAATTGCCATGACCGTAGTAGCCTGCCCCACCTGTGCCAAAAAAGTCGAATGGACTGAGGCCAACAAGTACCGCCCGTTTTGTTCCGAGCGTTGCAAGCAGATCGACCTGGGCGCCTGGGCCGAAGAGAAATTCGTGATCCCCGGCGGCGCGCCCACCGATCCGCTGGACGATCCGCTGGCGGACCACTAACCGCTGGGGTCAGGTCTGACATTCGAACATTTGAAAACCCAAATGTCCGAATATCAGACCTGACCCCGACGGCGACCTTACGCGGTCACGCCCTGCGGCACGAAGATCGGCTTGTTCGAGCGGCCATAGCGGTCCATGAACAGCCCTTCGAGCCCGATCTCAGGCTGCTTGCCCGACACCAGGTCGGCCAGCACGCGTCCGGAGCCGCACGCCATCGTCCAGCCGAGCGTACCGTGGCCGGTGTTGAGGAAAAGGTTGCGAAACGGCGTTGGCCCCATCACCGGCGTGCCGTCCGGCGTCATCGGCCGCAGGCCGCACCAGAACTCGGCCTTCGACGTGTCGCCGCCCTTCGGGAACAAGTCGCTCACCGAGTGCTCCAGCGTGTCGCGCCGCGCCTGGTGCAAGCGCAGATCGTAGCCGGCGATTTCGGCGGTGCCGCCAACACGGATGCGGTCGCCCAGGCGCGTGATCGCCACCTTGAACGTCTCGTCCATCACCGTCGATTCCGGCGCGCCGGCAGCGTCGACGATTGGGATCGTGATCGAATAGCCCTTCACCGGATAGACCGGAATGCGGATGCCGACCTGGCGCAGCAGCAGCGGCGAATAGCTGCCCAGCGCCAGCACGAACGAATCGGCTTTGAGTTCGCCCTTGTCGGTCACCACGCCGGTGATGCGGTCGCCGTCGACGACCAGGCGCTGGATGTCAACGCCCTGGCGGAACTTGACGCCGAGGCCTTCGGCCATCTGCGCCAGCCGCTGCGTAAATTTGAAGCAGTCGCCGGTCTCGTCGCCGGGCAGCTGCAGGCCGCCGACAAATTTTCCGCGCACGTTCGATAGCGCCGGCTCGACCTGTTCGCAGCCGGCCGGGTCGAGCAGCGAATACGGCACGCCGTAGCGCTTGAGCACCGCGATGTCGGCGGCCGATCCGTCGAGCTGCTTCTGGGTGCGAAACAGCTGCAAGGTGCCCTGCGAGCGCTCGTCGTAGGCGATGCCGGTGTCGGCACGCAGCTGAACGAGGCAATCGCGCGAGTACTCGGCCAGGCGCACCATGCGGCCCTTGTTGATCTCGTAGCTCTTCTGGTTGCAGTTGGCCAGCATCTGGAACATCCAGCGCCACATTTCGGGGTCGAACGCCGGGCGCACCACCAGCGGGCTATGCTGCATCAGCAGCCATTTGACGGCCTTCATCGGCACGCCGGGACCGGCCCACGGCGCCGAATAGCCAGGCGAGACTTCGCCGGCGTTGGCGAAACTGGTTTCCATGCCGGCGGCCGGCTGGCGGTCGATGACGGTCACTTCATGGCCGGCCTTGGCCAGGTAATAGGCCGACGTGGTGCCGATGACGCCACTACCCAAGACGATAATTTTCACTAAAATTCCTTGTACAAATTTAGAGAGCGGACGAGGCGGATGCCGGCGGGATCGCCGCCGGGGTATCGGGTGCATCGTCCGACGCGATCACCGACGGATAAGCCGGATAGCGCACCTGGTCCAGCCATTCCAGCAAGGGGATCGTTGCCGGCAGCAGCGGCGCCACGCCGACCGCGCCCTGCCACGCAAAGGCCTGCCCCTCCATACTTTGCGGCTCGCCGCGCCAGGCGCGGCTGATGAAGAAATGCAGACGCACGTGGGCGTGTTCGTACACGTGTTCGACGCCGCACCACTCGTCGGCGCTGATGACCTCTAACCCCAGCTCCTCGACAAATTCACGCTGCAGCGCGGCGAACAAGTCCTCGCCCGCCTCGACTTTCCCGCCCGGGAACTCCCAGTAGCCGGCGTACGGTTTGCCGGCCGGGCGCTGGCCGAGCAGCACGTCGCCGTTCGGCTGCATCAGGATGCCGACGACCACATCGATCGGGCCGGCCTTGGCCTCATGCATCGGGCAGCTTCCCGGCGTGGTCCTTGGCGAACTGCCAGGCGACCCGGCCCGAACGCGAGCCGCGTTGCAGGGCCCAGCGCAGCGCATCGGCGCGCGCCGCCTCGATCTGCGCGGTGTCGCAGCCAAACGTGCCGAGCCAGTGGGCGACGATGTCGAGGTAGTCGTCCTGCTTGAACGGGTAGAACGACAGCCACAGGCCGAAGCGCTCCGACAGCGAGATTTTTTCCTCCACCGTTTCGCCCGGATGCAGGTCGCCGTTGTCGTCCGACTTGTAGCTGGCGTTGTCGCTCATCCGCTCCGGCATCAAGTGGCGCCGGTTGGACGTCGCGTAAATGAGCACGTTGTCCGACTGCGCCGAGATCGAGCCGTCCAGCGCGACTTTCAACGCCTTGTAGCCGCTCTCGCCCTCTTCGAACGACAGGTCGTCGCAGAAGATGATGAAGCGCTCAGGGCGGCCGGCGACCAGGTCGACGATGTCGGTCAGCTCGGCCAGGTCGGCCTTGTCGACTTCGATCAGGCGCAGGCCGTCGCCGGCGAACTGGTTCAGGCAGGCCTTGATCAGCGACGACTTGCCGGTGCCGCGCGCGCCGGTCAGCAGCACGTTGTTGGCCGGACGCTTCTGCACGAACTGGCGCGTGTTCTGCTCGATCTGCTGCTTCTGGTTGCCGATGTTGTGCAGGTCCGACAGCGTGATGGTCGACGCATGCATGACCGGCTGCAGGAAGCCGCTGCCGCCGCGCTTTTTCCAGCGGAACGCGAAGCTGCGCTTCCAGTCCGGCTCGCGCGGGATGGCCGGCGGCAGCACGCCTTCGACGCGCAGCAGCAGCGCCTCGGCGCGCAGCAAGAACTGTTCGAGCGGCGTCATGATGTTACGAGCGGTAGTCCGCGTTGATCGTGACGTATTCGTGCGACAGGTCGCACGTCCACACGGTGGCGGCAGCGTCGCCGCGGCCGAGCGTTACGCGCACCGTGATTTCGCTTTGCTTCATCACGCGCTGGCCGTCCGCTTCCTGGTAGTCGGGATTGCGCCCGCCATTCTTGGCCACCCAGACGTCATCGAGGTACATATCGAGCTTGGACACATCGAGGTCGTCGACGCCGGCGTAGCCGATCGCCGCCAGGATGCGGCCCAGGTTCGGATCGGAGGCGAAGAACGCGGTCTTGACCAGCGGCGAGTGGGCGATCGAGTAGGCGATTCTCCGGCACTCGTCGACGCTGCTGCCCTCTTCCACCGTGATGGTGATGAACTTGGTGGCGCCTTCGCCGTCGCGGATGATCTGCTGCGCCAGGTTGCGAGCGATATCGGTGACGGCGTCGCGCAGCACGGCGTAGTGCGGCGAGGCGACGTCGTCGACTTCGAGGTTACCGGCGCCGGTGGCGATCAGCATGAACGAATCGTTGGTCGAGGTGTCGCCGTCGATGGTGATGCAGTTGAACGACTGGTCGGCGGCGTGGCGCACCAGCTGGTCGAGCACCGGCTGCGCCACCTTGGCGTCGAACGCCAGGTAGCCGAGCATGGTGGCCATGTTCGGCTTGATCATGCCGGCGCCCTTGCTGATGCCGGTCATGGTGACGGTGTGGCCGCCGATGGTGACGGTGCGCGACGCAGCTTTTGGCTGGGTATCGGTGGTCATGATCGCTTCGGCGGCGTTGAACCAGTTATCCTGCTTCAGGTTCGCGATCGCGGCCGGCAGACCGGCGACGATTTTCTCGACCGGCAGCGGCTCGAGGATCACGCCGGTGGAGAACGG
The DNA here is from genome assembly GCF_002760655.1 of Massilia eurypsychrophila. Classification (GTDB taxonomy): domain Bacteria; phylum Pseudomonadota; class Gammaproteobacteria; order Burkholderiales; family Burkholderiaceae_D; genus JAFCUW01. Next base: position 228,506 of record NZ_PDOC01000004.1, read on the forward strand.
CAGCACCTGCTGCGGCTCGCAGCCGAGCAGCTTTGCCAGCGCGGCGCAGGTCTCGTGCGCTTTCGCCAGGCCCGATTCGCCGGTGCCGGCGTTGGCGTTGCCGGTGTTGACCACCAGCGCGCGGATCGGCGCGCCGCCGGCCGTCACCGCCGCCAGGTTCGCCTTGCTGACCTGGACCGGCGCGGCGCAGAAGCGGTTCTTGGTGAACACGCCGGCGACGGTGGCGGTGGCGGCCAGCGTCATCACCAGCACATCCTTGCGGTTCGGCTTCTTGATGCCGGCTTGGGCGAAGCCGATGTCGATGCCGGCGACCGGTTTCAGATCGGCGGCGACGGGCAGAGGGGAATTGACGGCCATGGCGGGTATCCAACGGTTAAATTCGAAGCCGCTATTGTACCGCCTGCATTCGCAAAGGCCAGCGACGCTTGTTCTTATGGTCATCACTTTCGCGCGCTGCCAATTAACCCTGGCGAATGGATGGCGCCGCCACAGAAAAGCTGGGATCGATTGCTTATCACAAGGCAAGGCCCGTCCGATTTGTCGTAGCAAAATCGGCAACAGGCGGCTACCGAGAACGGCGATCATGACCTGGCTGGATAACTCGAGAATACTGGCGATCTTCGCGGTGATGTTTCTGCACGTGGCGGCCATCGTCGTCACCGGCACCGAGATCGGCTCGCTGTACTGGTGGGCCGGCAACCTGTACGACTCGGCGCTGCGCTGGTGCGTGCCGGTGTTCGTCATGATCAGCGGCGCCCTGCTGCTCGATCCGGCCAAGGCGGAGGACATGAAAACCTTCTACGCCAAGCGCGCCTCGCGCATCAGCGCGCCGCTTGTGTTCTGGTCGCTGGTGTACCTGGCGTGGAACGCGTTCAAGACCGTCATGGCCGGTAACCAGTTCGCGCCAATGTCTCTGCTGCGCGGGCTGGCGTCGGGCAAACCGCACTACCACATGTGGTTCCTCTACATGCTCGTGGTGCTGTACCTGTTCACGCCGTTCTTCAGGATGATTGCGCGCTCGGCCACGCGCGCCGAAATCGGCACCATCACGTTCCTGTCGTTCGCCATCGCCGCGCTCAACTCGGTAGTCACCGCGTTGTACCCGTCGGGGCCCAGCCTGTTCGTCAACTGGTTCCTGTCGTATATCCCCTATTATTTCCTCGGCTACCTGATCACCATCACCGACGTGCGGGCCCCGCGCGCGATGCCGTGGACCGCGCTGGCGCTATCGATCGCCGCCACCGCGGTCGGCTGCCGGCTGCTGGCGCGCTACCAGTCGCTCGACGCCGGCCTGTATTTCTATAACTACCTGAGCATCACCGTCATCCCGACGTCGATCTGCGTGATGTTCCTGCTGAAAGAGTGGAACAAGCCGTTCATCAGCAGCAAAGCGGCGCGCACGCTGTCGCGCCTGACCCTCGGCGTGTACCTGATCCACCCGATCATTTTCGAGACGCTGAGCGACTTCGTCGTCACGCCGTTCGACTACCAGCCGGCGCTGGCGGTGCCGCTGCTGACCATCACGGTGTATGCGAGCTCGCTGGCGGTCGCATGGGCGATCGCGAAAACGCCGTGGATGAATCGGACGATATGAGCCTCGCCTGGGCAATGCGCACCGCCGCCTCGACCAGATGCGCACGCGGAAAATCGTTGCGGTTCACTCCCAGCAGCCCCGCCGCGGGCAGCGCCAGCGCGACCGCGAAATGATCGGCGTTGGCGTAGGCGAGCAACGCGCCGCGCGGCAGGATGGCGTCGGAGTAGATCAACTGGCCATCGTTGCGGCGGTCGATCGGCGCCAGGCGGCGCTGGAAAACCGAAAACACCGACGACATGCGCGCCGGCGTCGGTAGCCCGACAATCGAAAAATACAGCGGCTCGTCGGGCAGCCGGTGCGTCGCCAACCAGTTGGTGCGGTATTCGCGCGTCAGGGTGCGCACGGCGCCGCCATCACTTTGCGCACACCGGTTTACCGGCAGGCGCGCGGCGGTGGCGCCGTACAGCCACACCATGCGGTCGGCCGCATGCGAACCCTTGACCACGCCGGCGACGCTGATGAAGGCGCCGACACTGTCGGCCAGTTCCGGATAGGCTACCAGCGCGGTCATCGTATCGGCGACACCCTTCGAGTAGGCGACAATCACCAGCGGCAACGCAGGCATGGCGGCTCGCTCGCCGGCGACGTGCGCGCGGATGATGGCCGCGTTGGCCTCGGCGCTGGCGCGCCCCAACACCGGCGCATGGCTGACCCGGTAGCCGCTGGCACGCAGGCGCGCCGCGGCGTCGCCGAAGGTCGGCACGGAAGGCAGGCATTCGCCGAACAACCCGCCGACGATGACGACGCTCACCGCCGGCGCGCTGTCGATTGGCGGCGTGTCGACCGCCGCCGCTGCCTCGTCGGGAAAGCGGCGCAGCTTGTCGCTGCAATCGGCGTCAGGATCGTCACGCTGCACGACGGCGCAGAACATGGCGCGGTATTCGGCACGGGCATCGGCGATACGGGCGACCGGCGGCGGCGCCGCACAAGCGGCGTGCGCGGCCGTCCACAGCACCATTGCCGCCGCCGTGAGAATCGTACGTGATACGGTCATGCCTTTCCCCTCTAAACACTACGCTCAGATCAGCATCGACCCCGCTTTCGCGAGGAGTCATTTCCGCCAGTGGCGGCAATGACGTGCTTGGAGGCGAACGAAAAAAAAGCGGCGGGGTTTTCACCCAGCCGCTCTTCTCACGCGCGCCGCTTTAAGCGAGCTTGCCGTGGCACGCCTTGAACTTCTTGCCGCTGCCGCAAGGGCACGGGTCGTTGCGGCCAACCTTGACGCCCATGTAGCCTTCGTCGGCCGGCGCAGCGCTTGGCGCCGCCGTCGGCGCCAGCAGTTCCTCAGACGCCGCGTTTGGATTGAAGTCGGCATGCTGGAAGTTGAGGTTCTCGACCTGCGCCTGTTGCGCCGCGATGGCCGCTTCGGCCGCGTCGATCTCATCGCGCGACTGGATCCGCACCGTCATCACCATGCGCACCACCTCGTTCTTGATCTGGTCGAGCATGCTGCCGAACAGTTCGAACGCTTCGCGCTTGTATTCCTGCTTCGGGTTCTTCTGCGCATAACCGCGCAGGTGGATACCCTGGCGCAGGTGGTCGAGTGCGGCCAGGTGCTCGCGCCAATGGCTGTCGACGCTTTGCAGCATGACGTTGCGCTCGAAACCGCCGAACGACTCCTTGCCGACGACAGCAATCTTGGCGTTGTACGAGTCGTCCGCGGCAGCCAACACCTTCTCGAGAATGTCGTCGTCGGTGACGTTCTGGTCGTCGGCGAGCATCTGCTGCAGCGGCACGTCGAGGTTCCACTCGCCGGCCAGCGTTTTTTCCAGCGCCGGCACGTCCCACTGTTCTTCGACCGATTCGGCCGGCACGTGAGTACGCACGACGTCGTGGAAGACGCCGACGCGCAGCGACCCGATCAACTCGGAGATGTCGGTCGTCTCGAGCAGTTCGTTACGCTGGGTGTAGATCACCTTGCGCTGGTCGTTGGCGACGTCGTCGTACTCGAGCAGCTGCTTGCGGATGTCGAAGTTGCGCGCTTCGACCTTGCGCTGCGCCGATTCGATCGAACGCGAGACGATGCCCGCTTCGATCGGTTCGCCTTCCGGCATTTTGAGGCGGTCCATCACGGCGCGCACGCGGTCGCCGGCGAAGATGCGCAGCAGCGCGTCGTCGAGCGACAGGTAGAAACGCGACGATCCCGGATCGCCCTGGCGCGCCGAACGGCCGCGCAACTGGTTGTCGACGCGGCGCGACTCGTGACGCTCGGTGCCGATGATGTGCAGGCCGCCGGCATTGACGACGTGGTCGTGCAGCGACTGCCACTCGTCGCGCAGCTTGTGCGACTGCGCTTCTTTTTCCGATTCCGGCAGGGCGATGTTCTCTTCGATCAGCTGGATCTGCTTTTCGACGTTACCGCCCAAAACGATGTCGGTACCGCGGCCGGCCATGTTGGTGGCGATGGTGATCATCTTCGGACGACCCGCCTGCGCGATGATCTCCGCTTCGCGTGCGTGCTGCTTGGCGTTGAGGACGTTGTGTTCGAGCTTGGCGCCGGTCAGGATACCGGACAGCAGTTCGGAGTTCTCGATCGAGGTAGTGCCGACCAATACCGGCTGGCCGCGCTCGTAGCAGTCGCGGATATCGACCAGCATGGCGCCGTACTTCTCCTGCGCCGACTTGTAGACCTGGTCCTGGCGATCGACGCGCTTGGACGGACGGTTCGGCGGAATCACCACCGTCTCGAGGCCGTAGATTTCCTGGAACTCGTACGCTTCAGTGTCGGCGGTACCGGTCATGCCGGACAGCTTGGCGTACATGCGGAAGTAGTTCTGGAACGTGATCGAGGCCAGCGTCTGGTTCTCGTTCTGGATCTTGACGCCCTCTTTCGCTTCGACGGCCTGGTGCAGGCCGTCGGACCAGCGGCGGCCGGTCATCAGGCGACCGGTGAATTCGTCGACGATCACCACTTCATCGTTCTGCACCACGTAATGCGTGTCCTTGTGGTACAGCGCGTGCGCGCGCAGCGCCGCGTACAGGTGGTGGATCAGGGTGATGTTGGCGGCGTCGTACAGCGAGGCGCCTTCCGGCAGCAGGCCCATTTTGGTCAGGATCGCCTCGGCGTTCTCGTGGCCCGCTTCGGTCAGCAGCACCGAGTGCGCCTTCTCGTCCTTGGTGTAGTCGCCCGGCACCTGGATCACGCCTTTGCCGTCCGGCGTCTCTTCGCCGATCTGCATCGTCAGCATGCCAGGCACTTCGTTGATCTTGTGGTACAGGTCCGTGTGGTTCTCGGCCTGGCCGGAGATGATCAGCGGGGTGCGCGCTTCGTCGATCAGGATCGAGTCGACTTCATCGACGACGGCGAAGTTGAGCGAACGCTGCACGCGCTCGCGCGCTTCGTAGACCATGTTGTCGCGCAGGTAGTCGAAGCCGAATTCGTTATTGGTGCCGTAGGTGATGTCGGCGGCGTAGGCGGACTGCTTGGTGTCGTGGTCCATCTGCGACAGGTTCACGCCGGTCGTCAGGCCCAGCCAGCCGTACAGACGGCCCATCCACTCGGCATCGCGCTGCGCCAGGTAGTCGTTGACGGTGATGACGTGCACGCCCTTGCCCGACAGCGCGTTCAGGTACGTCGGCAAGGTCGCCATCAGCGTCTTGCCTTCGCCCGTGCCCATCTCGGCAATCTTGCCGTAATGGAGAACCATGCCGCCGATCATCTGGACGTCGAAGTGACGCATCTTGAGCACGCGCCGGGCGGCCTCGCGGCATACCGCGAACGCTTCCGGCAACAGGTCGTCGAGCGCCTCGCCCTTCGCGATGCGGTCCTTGAATTCAGGAGTTTTGGCCTGGAGCTCAGCGTCGGACAGCTTTTCGATCTGGGGCTCGAGCGCGGAAATCACGCGCACCGTCTTTTGATATTGCTTGAGCAGCCGCTGGTTGCGGCTACCGAAAATCTGGGTCAGTAATGACATGCTTGAATTCTTGAAAAATGCGCCGCGAAAAAGAGCCTGAATGATATCAAAAAGATACGCATCCGAAGCCGACTATGGCAAAAAGACAGTGATTTTATCATGCGATGCCGCCACACTTGGGGATATCGGCCCGGATAACAAGTGCGTCCGGTGAAACAATGTTATCAAATTGTACCGCCCCGGCACCAATCGCCCGTCAGCGACCCAGCTGTGATATGTTGCGCCTCATGCGGTTTAATTCCCACAATCAAGGCATCGGCCATATCTACGGCACCAAGTCGCGCCAGACGTCGGTTGGCGCCACCAGCTTCCTGACCGGCAACGCCAGGATGGCCAGCCTGTTGCCGGCTGCAATGCGCATGGCCAGCCTGCAAAAGGACTGCGCCGCAGCCCTGCCGCCGATGTTCGGCACCTGCGACGTGCTGTCGTTCGAGGACACCCAGCTGGTGCTGGCGACCCCGACCTCGGCCGTCGCTGCCAAACTCAAGCAGCAGTTGCCGAAACTCCAGGCGGCGCTGCAAAAGCGCGGCTGGCAGATCAATAATATACGCCTGAAGGTGCAGGTCACGCGCAGCATTCCAGCGGTGGTGCACACGCGCCAGCTGGACTTCCCGCAGACGGCGGTGGCGGCGTTCGAAGAGCTCGGCAACACCTTGCCGGAAAACGCCCAGAACGCGTCGCTGATTGCGGCGATCAAGGCGATGGCGGCCAGGCGGCGCTGAACCAAATTGCTGTCTTGCAGCACTGCATGAAGCTACGCAACAACAACGTCATAAAAGCATAAAAACATCTCCAAGTTAGATACACTTGGTGGCATGGTCTTTTACGAACTCCCCGCTTTCGCGAATGTCCGTCAGGACTACCTCGATGACGACGCATTCAAGGCGCTTCAAGATGCGTTGATTGAGAACCCCGACGCGGGCTCCATCATCCAGGGAACAGGCGGCTTGCGCAAGATGAGATCAGGCAGACGATCTTACGCCGGCCCAGGCCAAGCTCCTCAAAGCCCGACTCGCGCAACAAATCAAGGCTAAGACACTGACCTGACCAAAGGCGATATTTTTACAGAACTGATGGGCGGCTTTGATGCCCTCGATCAGGCACGCGAAGGCAAGGTTACACTCCGGAAGTACAAAGTCGAACCAAAACCTGTGCCTCGGATGGACGCTGCAGCCGTTCACGCCTTACGGACAAAGCTTGGCATGTCGCAGCCGGTTTTTGCTCGTCAATTGCGGATTGAACCGCGCACGGTGGCGAACTGGGAGCAAGGCGTATCGACACCGAATTCTCGGGCCGCGATCTTGCTCAAGTTGATAGAACGTCACCCGGAGTTACTCGCAGAAATTGCCATGCTTTAAGTCGGTCAGCAATGGGAAAGCCCGCATAAGAGCGGGCTTTTTTCTTATCAACCAAAACGGCGCCACCGAACTGTGTCGCCATGGCGTCGCTTCAGGTCAGCGCCCACTCGCGCGCCATCTGCCGCACGTACGACGCCGGCGCCGTGCCGGGCGCGTCGAACGAGACGATTTCAAAGGCATCCGGGCGCGCCAGCAATTCGAGCAGCAGCAGGTTGTTGAGCGCGTGGCCCGACTTGTGGGCGTGGTAGCTGGCCAGCAGCGGATGGCCGACCAGGTACAGGTCGCCGATGGCGTCGAGAATCTTGTGGCGCACGAATTCGTCCTCGTAGCGCAGCCCGTCCGAATTGAGGATGCGGTACTCGTCCATCACGATGGCGTTTTCCAGCGAGCCGCCGCGCGCCAGGCCCATGCCGCGCAAGCTCTCGACGTCCTGCATGAAGCCGAAGGTGCGCGCGCGGGCGACATCGTGCACGTACGAGACGTCGCCGAAATCGACCAGCGCGCGCTGGGTGGTGCCGTCCACCGCCGGGTGGTTGAACTCGATGAAGAAATCGAGCTTGAAGCCGTCGTGCGGCGACAGGCGCGCCCACTTTTCGTTGTCGCCGCTGCCCTGGCGCACTTCAACGTCTTTCAGCACGCGGATGAACTTTTTCGCCGCGCCCTGCTCCTGCACGCCGGCCTGCTGCAGCAGGAACACGAACGACGACGCCGAGCCATCCATGATCGGGATCTCTTCGGCCGAGACGTCGACGTACAGGTTGTCGATGCCGAGGCCGGCGCAGGCCGACATCAGGTGCTCGACGGTGGAAACGCGCGCCTTGTCCTTGATCAGCACCGAGGCCATGCGGGTGTCGCCGACCACGCCGGCGCTGGCCGGAAACTCGACCACCGGATCGAGGTCGACGCGGCGAAACACGATGCCGGTGTCGACCGCCGCCGGACGCAAGGTCAGCTCGACCTTGGTGCCGGAATGCAATCCGACGCCGATCGTGCGCACCAGCTGCTTGATGGTTCGTTGTTTTAACATGCTGCGATTATATCCAAGTTGGATGGCCGGCGCTCAGCCTTACGGGTGTTCCGCTTCGGCGTGGACGCGCTCGTGGCGGATCAGGTAGATGCCGCTGCCGATGATGATGGCGGCACCGATGATGGTGTAGTAATCGGGCAGCACGCGCCACAGCAGCCAGTCGAGGCCGACGCCCCATGCCAGCGCCGAATACTCGAACGGCGCCACCTTCGACGCCTCGCCCGAGCTGAACGCGGCGGTGATGGCCAGCTGGCCGATGAAGCCGGTGATGGCCAGACCGCACAGCAGCAAGGTGTGCTCGGCGCGCAGCGGCACCCAGTTCGGCGCGGCCAGCGCGGACGCGCCGATCGCCATCATCACCATCAGCCACACCACCATGTGTTCGCTGCGGTCGGTGCGCGCCAGGATGCGCACCGAGATGGCCGAGACGGCGTAGAAGGCGGCCGCGCACAGCACCGCCAGGCCGCCCATGGTGAGAAAGCCGGCGCCGCTCGGGCGCAGCACCACCAGCACGCCGCCCAGGCCGACCGCGATCGCGATCCACTGGGCGCCGCTGACGCGCTCTTTCAAGAACACCACCGACAGCGCCGTGATCAGGGCCGGCGCGATGAAGAAGATGGTGTAGGCCTCGGCCAGCGACAGCGTCTTCAGGCCATACGCGAACAGCGCCAGCATGGCGATGCCGAGCACCGCGCGCATCAGGTGCATGCCCCAGCGGATCTGCAGCATCGAGCGGTGCGCGCCGCGCCAGACGACGTAGACGCCCACCAGCGGCAGCGCCACCAGCGCGCGCAATGCGGCCACCTGCATCGCCGGGTAATGCGCAGACAGCAGCTTCATCGCCATGTCCATCAGCGAGAACACGGCTGCCGCGATCAGCATCATGGTGATGTTGCGGCGGTTTGCACCGCGGCTGGCGATTGCCTGCTGCATAAGGGGGCCGTATCAAATCAGGTAAAGAACAAAAAACGGCGCCGCGGCGCCGTTTTGCGAGAACTGCAGGATGCTTTAGCCGAGCTGCTCGAGCATCGTTTCGGCATTCGATACCTTGAAGCCGTTTTCTTCGACGTTGAGCTGCTTGACGACGCCGTCTTCGACGACCATCGAGTAGCGCTGCGAGCGCGTGCCCATGCCGTGCTTGGAAAAGTCGACGGACAGGCCGAGTGCCTTGCTGAAGTCGCCGTTGCCGTCAGCCATCATGCGGACGATGCCGGTCGACTTCTGGTCGCGGCCCCATGCGCCCATGACAAAGGCGTCGTTGACCGAGATGCACCAGATTTCATCGACGCCTTTGGCCTTCAGGGCGTCGGCATTGGCGACGTAGCCTGGCACGTGCTGGGCCGAGCAGGTCGGGGTGAAGGCGCCCGGCAGGCCGAAGATGGCGATCTTCTTGCCCTTGGTCAGTTCGGAGACCTGGAACGTGTTCGGGCCGAGGGAGCAGCCTTCGGTTTCGGTCTCGATGAATTCTGCGAGCGTGCCTTCTGGCAATTTATCGCCGACTTTGATGGTCATTGAAGACTCCTTATCTGGTAAAAGAATATTGTGGGATCGATCATAGTGCGAACAGGCAGTATGCCTGATCTGACAAGAACGTGCAGGCAAGCGACCGGCCTCGGCCGGCTGGCCGCTACTGGCTGCCGGCAGCGAAGTATTCGTAGTTGGCCGTGTTGACCGACGACACCCGGTACTCGATCGGCTGCTGATTGAACGACAACGCTACCCGGTGCATTTCCAGCAGCGGCGCGCCCGGCGCGCAACCGAGCAGCGCCGCGTGGGGCACGCTGGCGAGGTTGCCGCGCAGGCGTTCGTCGATGCGGATCACGTTCATGCCAAAGCCGGTCTGGTACAGGTTGTAGAGGGTGTTCGGGCGCTCGCGCAGCATCTGCTCGGTCAGGCCGGCGAACATCGCGGCGGGAAGATAAATCTCGTCGACGATCACCGGCTCGCCGTTCAAGGTGAGCACGTTGGTGTAGTGGACCACCTTGGCATTGCGCGAGATGGCCAGCTTGTCGGCGACGCGCTTGTCGGCCTTGGCGTGGCCGAAGCCAACCAGTTCCACCGTCGGGTAGGTGCGCACGCCGTCCTGGCGCACGATATTGAAGAAGCGGAACAGCTGCTGCTCGCGGTTGTGCGTGGCCACATACGTGCCGCGCCCCTGGTGGCGGATCAGGATGTTCTCGGCCACCAGCTCGTCGATCGCCTTGCGCAGCGTACCGATCGACACGGCGAAGCGTTCGCTGAGCTTCTTTTCGGCCGGGATCGCTTCACCCGGCTTCCACTCACCGGCGGACAGCGCCGCGAGCATGCGACGCGCCACTTCCTTGTAAAGCGTCGCGCCCAGGCTGGTAGACGGATCGAGGTCGTTCATGGTCATGGCGGCAGAGAAGCTGATGGAGCCACCATTTTAATAGCAATAAGGCGCCGCAAGGCGATTTCCCGTCCTATTTATCCAGATGATCCAGTTCACATGCCAAGCCGCTCGGCCAGCGGTCTTTAATTAAGTCTGTATGATCTATGTCATCTAGTTGACTTGGTGAATATTTGCGCCTACTATGGACTCGTTTGCAGCTCAGCGCATCCCACCCAACCCACACCCAGGAGACAAGCATGATCCATGTTGTATTGCATGACGCGACCGACACAGTCGCGGTGGCGGTCGTCGAAGGCATCCAGGCAGGCGCCGAACTGACCGCGTGGATCATGGACGACGACCGCACGGTGATGCTCACCGCGCTCGACGACATCCCGATGGGGCACAAGATCGCGATGGCCGACCTGGCCGTCGGCGACACGGTGATCAAGTACGGCGTCGACATCGGCAAGGTGGTGGCCAGCGCCCGGCGCGGACAGCACGCGCACGTCCACAACATCAAGACCAAGCGCTGGTAAGCGCGGCGTATTTCATTTCCTGCCCTCCCAACCACGAACAGGCCTATCCAATGATCTCGAAAGACACCACCTTCCTCGGCTACCGCCGCGAAAACGGCCGCGTCGGCGTGCGCAACCACGTCATCATCCTGCCGCTCGACGACCTGTCCAACGCCGCCTGCGAAGCAGTCGCCCACAACATCAAGGGCGCGATGGCGATCCCGCACCCGTACGGCCGCCTGCAGTTCGGCGCCGACCTGGACCTGCACTTCCGCACCCTGATTGGCACCGGCTCGAATCCCAACGTGGCCGCCGTGGTGGTGATCGGCATCGAGGACGGCTGGACCCAGAAGGTGGTCGAAGGGATCGCCGCGACGGGCAAGCCGGTGGTCGGCTTTGGCATCGAAGGCCATGGCGACCACGAGACGATCCTGAAAGCGTCGCGCAAGGCGCGCGAATTCGTCCAGACGGCGTCCGAGCTGCAGCGCGTCGAATGCCCGATCAGCGAACTGTGGGTATCGACCAAGTGCGGCGAGAGCGACACCACCTCCGGCTGCGGCGCCAACCCGACCGTCGGCAACGCATTCGACAAGCTCCATGCGCTGGGCAGCACGCTGGTGTTCGGCGAAACGTCCGAGATCACCGGCGGCGAGAGCATCGTGGCGGCGCGCTGCGCCAACGACGATGTACGCGAGCGCTTCATGTTCATGTTCAACCGTTACCAGGACATGATCAACCGCCACAAGACGTCCGACCTGTCCGACTCGCAGCCGACCAAGGGCAATATCGCCGGCGGCTTGACCACGATCGAAGAAAAAGCGATGGGCAATATCCAGAAGATCGGCAAGAAGTGCAGCGTCGATGGCGTCATCGACAAGGCCGAAATACCGACCCACCCGGGCCTGTGGTTCATGGATTCGTCCTCCGCCGCAGCCGAGATGGTAACGCTGTGCGCGGCGTCGGGCTACGTGGTCCACTTCTTCCCGACCGGCCAGGGCAACGTGATCGGCAACCCGATTCTGCCGGTCATCAAGATCTGCGCCAACCCGCGCACGGTACGCTTGATGAGCGAGCATATCGACGTCGATTGTTCCGGCCTGCTGCAGCGCGAAAAGTCGCTCGACCAGACTGGCGACCAGCTGCTCGAGATGATGGTGGCCACCGCCAACGGCCGCCTCACCGATGCCGAAGTGCTCGGCCACCGCGAGTTCGTGCTCACGCGACTGTACGAAAGCGCGTAATTCCCAGCCCTGCCAATGGAGCGACAATGACTGTACTGATCAGCGAATTCATGGACGAAGGCGCGGTGGCCGCGCTGGCCGCAGAATTCGCCACCGACTACGATCCGGACCTGGTCGACCACCGCGCCGCGCTGCTGGCGCGCGTGGCCGGCGCCACTGCGCTGATCGTGCGCAACCGCACCCAGGTCGATGGCGCCGTGCTCGACGCCGCGCCGCTGTTGCGGGTGGTGGGACGCTTGGGTGTTGGCCTCGACAATATCGACGTGGCCGCCTGCGCGGCGCGCGGCGTGGCCGTCATTCCCGCCACCGGCGCGAACGCGCTGGCGGTGGCCGAATACGTGATCTGCACGGCGATGGCGCTGCTGCGCCAGGCCTACACGCGCAGCGGCGAAACGGCCGCCGGCGCCTGGCCGCGCGGCGCCTTGTCGAATGGCCGCGAAATCGGCGGCAAGACGCTCGGCCTGATCGGCTTCGGCGGCATCGGCCAGCTATGCGCCAGCCTGGCCCGGGGCCTCGGCATGCAGGTCGTCGCGCATGATCCGCTGCTGGCCGCCGCCTCGCCGCTGTGGGCGCAAACCGGCGTCGGCCGGCGCTCGCTCGAGGCGCTGCTGGCCGAGTCGGACGTGGTGTCGCTGCACGCGCCGCTCACGCCCGGCACGCGCAACCTGATCGACGCCGCCGCGCTTGGACGCATGCGCGCCGGTGCTATTCTGGTCAACACCTCGCGCGGCGGCATCGTCGACGAAACGGCGCTCTCTGCCGCGCTGCACTCCGGGCATTTGGGCGGCGCGGCGATCGACGTGTTCGAGCAGGAGCCGCTAGGCGCCGGTAGCGCGCTGGCCGACGCGCCCAACGCGATCCTGACGCCGCATATTGCCGGCGTGACGTCCGAATCGAACCTGCGCGTCAGCGGCCTGATCGCCGAACGGGTGGCCGCCTTGCTGCGCACTGCGCCACATTAAACGACAACGCGGTGCGCGGCGCTTGTGCCTTGCCCCGCTTCACTTTTCCGCCCCAGGAGCGACCATGCCGCGTCATTCTATTGAACACCTCACCGAACTTGCCGTGCGCGCGCTCGAAGCGGCCGGCGCCAATGCGCCCGCGGCCCGCGCCAGCGCGCGGGCGCTGGTTGCGGCCGACGCCCAGGGACTGAACTCGCACGGCCTGTCGCGCATCCCGCAGTACACCACTTTCCTGCGTAACGGCCGCAGTGTGGGCAGCGCCGAACCTTCCATCCGCAACGCCAAAGGAGCGGCCGCGCTGGTCGATGCCCACTGCGGCATGGCCTACGCGGCGTGCGACCTGGCGGTCGAACGCTGCATCGCCAACGCGCGTGAATTTGGCATCGGCTGCGTCGGTGTCACAAACAGCAACCACTTCGGCGCCGCCGCCCTGCACCTTGAAGCAATCGGCGCGGCGGGCATGGTGGGCATGGCGTTTTCCAATTCACCGGCGGCGATGCCGGCCTGGGGCGGGCGCACGCCGCTGTTCGGCACCAATCCGATCGCCGCCATTTTCCCGCGCCGCCGCGCAGAGCCGCTGGTCATCGACCTGGCGCTGAGCGAGACGGCGCGCGGCAAGATCATGCTTGCCGCCAAAGAAGGCAAGCCGATTCCGGCCGGCTGGGCGGTCGACCGCGACGGCAAGCCTACTACCGATGCGCGCGAAGCGCTGGCCGGCAGCATGCTGCCGGCGGGCGGCGTCAAGGGCGCGATGCTGGCGCTGACGGTGGAACTGCTGGCGGTGGCGCTGACCGGCGCCGCGTTCGGCTTCGAGGCCGACTCCTTTTTTACCGATGAAGGCAATCAGCCGCGGCTTGGCCAACTGTTCCTGGCGGTCGACCCGGGCGCGCTGGCCGGCGCCGACGCCTATTTTTCGCGCACCGAGGTACTGGTGGCGGCCATGCTGGACGACGACGCCGTGCGCCTTCCTGGCGAACGCCGGCGCCAGCTCGCTGCCGATGCGGCGCGCGACGGCATTAACATCCCCGACGCCCTGTACCAGCAGATCACCGCGCTGGCGGCCGGCCAATTCAGAAGACCTTGACATTGTCCTGGCCAGTGAGTTTGGCCAGGACGATATTTTTTGTCACGGGCGGTGCTGCGCCAGCCACCGCCGCACGTTTTCCACCTCAGCGCTATCGCACGACAGGCCAAGCTTGGTGCGGCGCCACAGCACATCGTCCGCATCAGCTGCCCATTCGACCTCGGCCAGGTAGCGCAACTCGCATTCAAACAGACCTGGCGCCAGTTCCGCCCCCAGTTGCGCCAGCGAGGACACGCCGCCCAGCATCCGCGCCGCACGGCTGCCGTAGCCGCGCGCGTAGCGCAAGGCAAGCGGCTCCGGCAGCCACGGATGGGCCGCCCGGAACCGCGCCAGGAACGGGGCAAAGGCATCGCCGTTCGCCAGTTCGCCGGCGTCCTCCAGGTCGCCGCCCGGCAGCGGCTCCTGCGCGGTCCAGTCGGCGCCGGTGCAGGCCAGGCGTGGCGCCAGCAATCCAAGCGCCTCCTCGGCCAATTTGCGGTAAGTGGTGATCTTGCCGCCCCATACGTGCAGCAGCGGCGGACCGCCTGCCGGCATGTCGAGCAGATAATCGCGCGTGACGGCCGACGCCTCGCCGGCGCTGTCATCCAACAGCGGGCGCACGCCGGAGTAGGTCCACACCACGTCGGCCTTGCCGATCTGCTTGTGAAAGTAGGCGTTGGTCAGCCGGCACAGGTAGTCGACTTCATCTTCGCCGATCGCCACCTTCGCGGGATCGCCCTTGTATTCAAGGTCGGTCGTTCCGATCAGCGTGTAGTGCTCCTGGTAAGGAATCGCGAACACGATGCGGCGGTCCGAATTTTGAATGATATAGGCGTAAGGGTGCGTGAACAGGCGTGGCACCACGATGTGGCTGCCTTTTACCAGCCGCAGCGCGCGCGGCTTGGCCTGGCCCGACGCGAGCTGAGCGACCTGCGCCGCCCACGGCCCGGCCGCGTTGACCACCGCACGCGCCTTGACCTGGAAATGCCGCGCCCCTTCCAGCGTGGCCAGCCAGCCGTCGCCGTCGCGCGCCACATGCGTGCAGCTGGTGCGCGTGAGGATGCGCGCGCCGCGCTCGTGCGCATCGAGCGCATTGAGCACGACCAGGCGGGCGTCGTCGACCCAGCCATCGGAATACTCGAATCCGCGCTGCCGGCCGCCTTTGAGCGGCATCCCGGCCACATGGTCGTTCAGGCGGATGCCGCGCGAGGCCGGCAGGAAGGCACGCCGCGCCAGGTGATCGTACAAGAACAGGCCGGCGCGGATCATCCAGGCCGGCCGCGTGCTGGCCTCATGCGGCATGACGAAACGCAGCGGCCAGATGATATGGGGCGCCAGGCGCAGCAGCACTTCCCGCTCGCGCAAGGCCTTGCGCACCAGGCCGAACTCGTAGTATTCGAGGTAGCGCAAGCCGCCATGAACGAGCTTGGTGCTCGCCGACGACGTGTGCTGCGCCAGGTCGTCGCGCTCGCATAGCACCACCGACAGGCCACGGCCGGCGGCGTCGCGCGCGATGCCCGCGCCATTGATGCCGCCGCCGATCACCAGCAGGTCGCAGGCAATCTCCTGCACCGCGGCGGTCACGGCGCCGCCTGTTCTTGCCAGCTGCGCGTGAGCGCCACCGCGCGCCGCCAGCGCGCCAGCGTGGCGCCGCGCCAGTCGTCCGAACGGCGCGGCTCGAAAGCCCGGTCCAGCTTCCAATGCGCGCCGATTTCGTCCAGGCCCGACCACACGCCGCAGCCAAGTCCGGCCAGGTAAGCGGCGCCGAGCGCAGTCGTTTCGGTCACCCGCGGGCGCAGCACCGGCACGCCCAGCACGTCGGCCTGGAACTGCATCAGCAAATCGTTGGCGCTGGCGCCACCGTCGACGCGCAATTCGTGCAAGGGTGTGCCGGCATCGAGCTCCATTGCATGCATCAGGTCCGCGCTTTGCAGCGCGATCGATTCGAGCGCGGCGCGCGCAATCTGTCCGCGGCCGGTCGCGCGCGTCATGCCCAGCAGCGTGGCGCGGGCGCCGGCATCCCAATACGGGGCGCCCAGGCCGGTAAAGGCGGGCACCATCAGCACGCCGCCGGTGTCCGGTACGCTGGCGGCCAGTGCTTCGACTTCGCCGCTGTGGCCGATGATGCCCAGGCTGTCGCGCAGCCACTGCACCGTGGCGCCGCCCATGAAGACACTGGCCTCGAGCAGGTAGGTGGTCTGACCGCCGGCCTGCCAGCCGACGGTGGTGAGCAGCCGGTGCTGCGACGCCCGCGCTTCGGCGCCGGTGTTTTGCAGCATGAAGCATCCGGTGCCGTAGGTATTCTTGGCCATGCCGGGATGGTGGCACGCCTGACCGAAGGTGGCTGCCTGCTGGTCGCCCGCGATGCCCGCGATCGCGATCGGGGCGCCGAACAATGCCGCGTCGGTGTAGCCGCACACGCCGCTGCTGGGCACCACTTCGGGCAGCAGCTGGGGCGCAATGTCAAACAGCGCAAGCAGCTCGTCGTCCCAGGCGCAGGTATGGATATTAAACAGCATCGTGCGCGCCGCGTTCGATGGATCGGTCACGTGCAGCCGCCCGCCGGTGAGCATGAACAGCAGATAGCTGTCGACGGTACCGAAACACAGTTCGCCGCGCGCGGCGCGGGCGCGCCCGTCAGGCACGTGATCGAGCAGCCAGGCCAGCTTGGTGGCGGAAAAATATGGGTCGATCACCAGACCGGTGCGCGAGGTGATCAGCTCCGCGTGGCCAGCTTCACGCAGGCGCTCGCATATGGCGGCGGTGCGCCGGTCCTGCCACACGATGGCGTTGGCCAGCGGCGCGCCGCCGTCGCGCTCCCACAGCACCGTGGTCTCGCGCTGGTTGGTCATGCCGATCGCCTTGATCGATTGCGGCGCCAGGCCATGCATCGCCGCGCGCGCCACCGCAAGCTGCGCCTGCCACAGCGCACGCGCGTCGGTCTCGACCCACCCGGGATGCGGATAGTGCAGCGCCAGTTCCTGCTGCGCGCGCGCCACCGGCTGGCCGTGATGGTCGAACACGATGGCGCGCGAACTGGTTGTGCCCTGGTCTAGCGCTAATAGATAGCTCACTGGCTTCCTTCCTGGTGTACTTTACGGCTGGCGGATTGTTAAAACAAACTTTCGTTGACATCGAAGATGAATCACTTTATGGTAGACATATTAATCATCTATATGAATCTTACGGCCAAAGGTGGTGCTGCGCAAGGCAAAAGATCGCCCGCGCACACGTTGGCATACCCGAATCGAAGGAACGCATGGCCACATCGACACCACGTCGCCCCCTGTCGGAATTACGCAGCCAGCGCTGGCTGGCGCCGGACGACATGCGTTCGTTCGCGCACCGCCAGCGGCTGCAGCAAATGGGACTGCGGCGCGAAGAGTTCATGGGCCGTCCCGTCATCGCCATCATCAATACCTGGAGCGACCTGTCGCCCTGCCATGCCCACTTGCGCGAGCGCGCCGACGCTGTGCGGCGCGGCATCCTGCTCGCCGGCGGCTTCCCGGTCGAACTGCCGGCCATGTCGCTGGGCGAAGTGATGGTCAAGCCGACCACCATGATCTACCGGAATTTCCTGGCGATGGAAGTCGAGGAGCTGCTGCGCTCCCTGCCGATCGACGGCGCCGTGCTGCTCGGCGGCTGCGACAAGACCACGCCCGGCATGCTGATGGGCGCCATCAGCATGGACATCCCGGTGATCTTCTGTCCGGCCGGCCCGATGCTCAATGACCGCCATCGCGGCCACAGCGTCGGCGCCGGCACCCACACCCGCATGTTCTGGGACGACTACGTCGCCGGCGCCATCGACCAGCCGGAGTGGATACGGCTCGAAGCGAAGATGACGCGCTCGCCCGGCACCTGCAACACGATGGGCACGGCCAGCACCATGACCGCGATCGCCGAGGCGATGGGCATGACCTTGCCGGGCGCGTCGAGCATTCCGGCGATGGACTCGAACCATCCGCGCATGGCCGCGCAGTGCGGCGCGCGCGCCGTCGACATGGTGTGGGAAGACCTGAAGCCGTCGCGCATCCTCACCCGCGCCGCCATCGACAACGGCGTGGTGGCATACATGGCGCTGGGCGGCTCGACCAACGCGGCGATCCACCTGGTCGCCATCGCCGGGCGCGCCGGCATTAACCTGACGCTCGACCAGATGGCGCGCACGGCCACCACGGTACCGGTGCTGGCCAACCTGTTCCCGTCCGGCGACAAGCTGATGGAAGACTTCTATTACGCCGGCGGCCTGCCCGCGCTGCTGGCCGAGGTGGCGCCGCAGCTCGCACTCGATTGTCTTACCGTGACCGGCCGCACACTGGGCGAAAACATCGCCAGTGCCTCCAGCACCGATGCGCAGGTGATCCGCTCCCTCGCCGAGCCGGTGTCGGCGCTTGGCGCGCTGGCTGTTTTGCGCGGCAACCTGTGCCCGGACGGCGCCGTCATCAAGCCATCTGCCGCCAATCCGAAATTCTTCCGCCACCGCGGCCGCGCGCTGGTGTTCGATTCGAACGCCGACATGCTGGCGCGGATCAACCAGAGCGACCTCGATGTGGATGAGGACACGGTGCTCATTTTGCGCAACGGCGGACCGATCGGCGCGCCCGGCATGCCGGAATGGGGCAATCTGCCGATACCGAAAAAGCTGCTGCAGGCGGGCGTGCGCGACATGCTGCGCGTGTCGGATGCGCGCATGAGCGGCACCCATTACGGCACCTGCGTACTGCACGTCACGCCCGAAGCGGCCGTCGGCGGCCCGTTGGCGCTGGTGGCGACCGGCGACATCATCGAACTCGATCTCGACGCCGGCTCGCTCAACATGATGGTCAGCGACGACGAACTGGCGCGTCGGCGCGCCGCGTGGCAAGCGCCGGTGCACCCTTACCGGCGCGGCTACACGCGCCTTTACATCGAACACGTAACGCAGGCCGACAAGGGCTGCGACCTCGACTTCCTGCTGGGGAACGAGCCGACGCCGGAGCCGCCCATCTTCTGACCCGGCCTCCATCGCCGCCGGCGCACCGCATAACAACAACGAACAACAACACGAGACAAGACCATGGATATCCTGAACAATCCGTTCCGCGCGCTGCTCGCTGCCGGCTCGCCGCCGCTTGGCACCTGGCTCATGTCCGGCTCCCCGGCGACGGCCGAAGCGATGGGCTGCGCCGGCTTTGACTGGCTGTGCGTCGACATGGAGCATGTGCCGCTTGGCTTTGGCGACGCCATCGCGATCTTGCAGGCGATCGCCGGCACCCGCGCCTGCCCGGTGCTGCGCGTGGCCTGGAACGACCAGGTGCTGGTCAAGCGCGCGCTCGACATTGGCGCCCAGACATTGATGTTCCCGTTCGTCGAGAACGCCGATGAGGCACGCCGTGCGGTCGCCTCGACACGCTACCCGGCGCCGGGACAGGAAACGCCCGGCACGCGCGGCTACGCCGCCATGCACCGCGCCAGCCGCTACGGCACCGCGCAAGGCTACAACGAGCGCGCCAACGATGCCATCGTGCGCATCATCCAGATCGAAACACCGGGCTCGCTCGCGCGGCTGGAAGAAATCGCCGCCATCGACGGTGTCGACGCGCTGTTCGTCGGGCCCGGCGACATGGCCGCAGCTCTGGGCCATTTGGGCGACATCGCTCACCCGGATGTGCAGGCTGCCATTGCCGACGCCGCGCGGCGCGCCAAAGCGGTCGGCAAACCGATTGGCATCGTCGGCCCGACGCCGGAGATGGTGGCCAGGTTCATCGCCTACGGCTACTCGTACGTGGCGGTCGCGTCGGACATGGGCATGATGATGCGCCAGGCGAACGCCTTCCTGGCCGACCTGCGCGCCATTCCTGGAGTCGCACTCAACACCGGGGCCTACTGATGGATCCGCGCATGTCGGGCGTCAAGCTCGAAGGCGTCGTCAAACAATATGAAGGCGGGCTGCAGGTCATCCACGGCATTGACCTCGAGATCCGGCGCGGCGAATTCGTCGTCTTCGTCGGCCCTTCCGGCTGCGGCAAGTCAACCTTGATGCGCATGGTGGCCGGCCTCGAAAGCATCTCCGCCGGCACCATCTCGATCGACGGGCGCGTCGTCAACGAGCTGCCGCCGCGCGAACGCGACATCGCCATGGTGTTCCAGGACTACGCGCTGTATCCGCACAAGAGCGTGTACGACAACCTCGCATTCGGGCTGAAGCTGCGCAAGACCCCTGCCGCCGACATCGCCAAGCGCGTCGCCGACGCAGCCGCTATCCTGAAGATCACTCACCTGCTCGACCGCAAGCCGAGAGCGCTGTCCGGCGGCCAGCGCCAGCGCGTGGCGATGGGCCGCGCGATCGTGCGCAACGCCAAACTGTTCCTGTTCGACGAGCCGCTGTCGAACCTGGACGCACTGCTGCGCTCCGAAATGCGCACCGAGATCAAGAAGCTGCACCAGCGGATCGGCGCCACCACCATCTATGTGACGCACGACCAGGTCGAGGCGATGACGCTGGCCGAGCGCATCGTCGTGCTCGACGCCGGACGCATCATGCAGGTCGGTACTCCCGACGAGATCTACCAGCGTCCGGTGTCGCGCTTCGTGGCCGGCTTCACCGGCTCGCCGCCGATGAATTTTCTAAAGGCGACCATCGACGTGCGCGATGGCGGCGCGTCGATCGTCGTCGGCGCCAGCGCCCTGGCGATCCCCGATTCGCTGCGCGCCTGCGTGCAGGGCATGCACGGACGCGAAGTCGAATTCGGCATCCGCCCCGAAGACATCCGGCTGGCGCCGAACGGCGCCAGCCACGCCGCGCTGCCCGCAACGGTGGTGGTGGCCGAACCGCTGGGCGCCGAAACGCTTGTTACGTTCGAGTGCGCGGCCGGCGAACTGATCGCGCGCCTGCCCCCCAGCGTCAAGCTGGCGCCGGCGCAGCCGCGCGCGCTGTCGCTCGACATGGACAAGCTGCACCTGTTCGACGCCGCCAGCGGCCTGTCGCTCGGCATGACGCACCGCGGGAGCTAGCCGATGCATCCGCCTCCCGTTATGACACGCTTGCTGCTGTGCGCCGCACTGCTGGGCGGCGCCTGCCAGCACGCCCTGGCCGAGACGCGCCTGCGCGTGTTCGTCGGCGCGCAGCAGCGTCCCGAAGTGATGCAACAGGTGTTTGCCCGCTACATGGCCCTGCACCCCGGCGTTGTGATCGAAGCCGAAACGGGCGGCGCCACGTCCGAGCTGCAGTCGCGCTACCTGAACATGATGCTGAGCGCGCGCGATAGCCACCTCGACGTCTTCCTGATCGATATCGTGCGCCCCGCGCAGTACGCCGCGGCCAGCTGGCTCGAGCCGCTCGACCGCTACCTTGGCGCCGAGCGCGATACGCTCATCGACAGCTACCTGCCGGCGTACCGGCAGTCGAACGTCATCAACGGCAAGCTGGTGGCGCTGCCCGGCTTTGCCGATGCCCAGTTCCTCTACTACCGCAAGGACCTGCTGGCGCGTCACAATATCGCGCCGCCCACCACCTGGGACGAGCTGGCGGCGGCGGCCCGAAAAGTGATGGCCGCCGAAGCGAACCCCAAGCTGCAAGGCATTAGCTTCCAGGGCAAGGCGGTCGAATCGGCGGTGTGCACCTTCCTGCTGCCGTATTGGAGTCTGGGCGGCGAACTGGCCCCGCGCGGCAAGCTCGAACTGGACCGCGCCAAAGTCACCGCGGGCCTCGACATGTGGCTTGGCCTGGTGCGCCAGGGCGTGGCGAAAAAAAATATCGCCGAAGTGGCCACCGACGACACGCGCAAGGAGTTCCAGGCCGGGAACGCGCTGTTCGCCGTCAACTTCGGCTACGCCTGGAACCACTTCCAGAGCAATCCCGATACCAGGGTGCGTGACCGGGTCGGCGTGATGCCGGTACCGGCCATGCGCGGCGGCGTGCCGGCCGGCTGCATGGGCGGCTGGCAGTGGGCGGTGTCCGCGTTCTCCGGCAACAAGGCTGAATCGGTGCGGCTGATCCGCTGGCTGGCCGGCCCGGAAGCGTCGAAGATGCTGGCCCTGAAGGCGTCGAACCTGCCGGTGTTCGCGCACCTGTACCAGGACAAGGACATCCTCGCGGCCAATCCGTTCTTCGGCGCGGCGCTGCCGGCGGTTCTGGGTGCGCGTCCGCGTCCGGTCACGTCCGAGTACCGAGCGGTGTCCGATGCGCTGCGCATCAACACCAGCGCGGTGCTGGCAGGCGCCAAGAGCATTCCCGCCGCGATCACCGACATCGAGGCGCGCTTTGCGCGCGTCAACCACTAAGGGCGCCGACCATGCAAGCACGCAGTTGGAAAAACCGCCTGGCCGACCCCAGCGAACGCACCCTGGCCTGGCTGCTGCTCGCGCCCGCGGTCCTGCTGCTGCTGCTGGTGGTGGCCTATCCCGTCGGCCGCCTGATCGTCGACAGCTTCTACGACATCCGCATCACGCGCGGCACGGCGCCGCGCTTCATCGGCTTCGATAACTACGTCTATGCGTTTGGCGACGTGCTGTTCTGGCATGCGCTGAAGAACACGATGATCATCACCATCGTCACCGTTCCCGGCGCACTGATCGTGGGCCTGGGCCTGGCGATGCTGGCCAACCTGCCGTTCAGGCGCAAATGGCCGGTGCGCCTGGCGCTGTTGATGCCATGGGCGCTGCCGCTTGCCTTCGTCGGCATGATCTTCGCGTGGTTCTTCCACAGCGAGTACGGCGTTGCCAACGACCTGTTGCGCCGCCTCGGCCTGGAACAGCAGATCTGGTTCAACTCCACCGCCCTGAGCATGATGGCGATCTGCATCGCCACCATCTGGAAGACGTCGTCATTCATGGCGCTGATCCTGCTAGCGGGCCTGCAGACCATTCCCGCATCGCTGTACCAGGCCGCCGAAGTCGACGGCGCCACGCGCTGGAACCAGTTCACCGAAATCACCTTGCCGCTGCTGCTGCCGTCGATGCTGGTGGCGCTGATTTTCCGCACGCTCACAGCAATCCAGTCCTTCGACATCCCCTACAACATGTCGGGCCCGGGCGAAGAGACCAAGACGCTGGCCATGTACATCCAGGGCAGCGCGGTCGACTACCTCGATATCGGCTACAGCTCGGCGCTGGCGGTGTTCATGTTCCTGCTGTCGATGGCCACCACGTTCGTGTATCTCAAATTCGTCAGGGCGGACAAAGAATGAATTCACTGCTGTCCTCGAAGCGGCTGCGCTGGCTCGCCGCGCTGATCGTCATCTTCAACGGCGCCGCGCCGGCGCTGTGGATCCTGCTTACCTCGCTCAAGGGCGAAGCGGAACTGACCCAGCTGCCGATCACCTACCTGCCGCAGGCGCCGACGATGGTCAACTTCGTGCACGCGTTTGCAGACCAGCCGCTGCTCACGTTCCTGTACAACAGCGCCGTCGTCGCCACGTTGTCGACCATCAGCTCCCTGTTCGTCAGCACGCTGGCCGCCTACGCCATCGCGCGCCTGCGCCTGCGCTTTCGCAATGCCATCCTCACGTGCATCATCGCCGTTTCGATGTTCCCGCTGGTGACGCTGATGGTGCCGCTGTTCGAGATCATGCGCGGCCTGGGACTACTCAATACCTACTGGGCGCTGGTGCTGCCATACACGGTGCTCAATCTGCCGATCTGCACGCTGATGCTGGTCAGCTTTTTCCAGGACATCCCGCGCGATATCGAAAATGCCGCCATGCTCGACGGCTGCACCCGCATCGGTGCGCTGTGGGGCATCGTGATGCCGCTGGCGGCGCCTGGCGTGTTCACCGCCGCCATCATCGCCTTCGTCAACGCGTGGGACGAGTTCCTGCTGTCGCTGTCGATGAATTCGGCCGTGGCGTACCGCACCCTCCCGGTCGGCATCCAGCTGTACCAGGGCGAATTCTCCTTCCCGTGGCCGATCGTCTCGGCGGCGCTGGTGGTGGCGCTTGTGCCGGTGCTGATCCTGGTGATGGTATTTCAGGAGAAGGTCGTCAGCGGCCTGACGTCCGGCGGCCTGAAAGGCTGAACCGCGGCCGTCGTTCGTGTTTTTAGTAGTTTGTTACAGGAGTCTGCATGTCATCGACCGTTTTGCACCAAGCCGATTTTTCCCGTTTCGCGCAGCTGCGGCTGGTCGCGCGCGAGGCCCGCCTCGTCCGCTTCGACGCCGACGGCGTCGCCCTGACCGTCAGCGCGGTCGATGGCCGCACGCTGCGCCTGACCCTGGGCAGCACCAGTTTGCCCGACTACGCCTTGCTGCAGCCAACCGCCGTCCCGCCCGCGCTGGCGCTGGCGCAAATCGACGGCGGCTGGCGCATCGACTGCGGCGTGCTGCGTCTGGAATTGCGCGACAATCCGCTGCGCCTGTCGCTGTACCGCGACGGCGAGCTTGTGCTCGAGTCGATCACCGACCAGCACTTCAAGGGCCGCACCCGGCTGCCCGCATTCGGCCGCGCCGGCGACAACCTGTGGTGCGCCGCCATTGCGCTATCGAGCGACAGCGCCGTCTACGGACTGGGCGAAAAATACGGGGCCCTCGACAAGCGCGGCCAACTGGTGCGCGGGCGCACCGAGGATGCGCTCGGCGTCAATACCGAACTGTCGTACAAGAACATCCCGTTCTGCTGGAGCCCGGACGGCTGGGGCCTGCTGGCGCACACGCCGGGCGTGGTGCGCCACGGCGTGGGCTTCGGTCAGTGGTCGCACCGCAGCTACGTGCTCGAAGTCGAGGACGACTGCCTCGACCTGTTCCTGTTCGGCGGCGAACCGGCCGCCATCATCGACAGCTATACCTCGCTGACCGGACGCGCCGCCATTCCGCCCTTGTGGAGCCTGGGCATGTGGCTCTCGCGCGCCTATTACGCCACCCCCGAGGAAGCGATCGAGACGGCGGCAGAACTGCGCAGGCGCAAAATCCCGTGCGACGTGATCACGCTGGACGGCCGCGCCGCGTGGGAAGTGCGCACCCGCTTCGACTTCAAGTGGGACAAGAGCCGCTTCACCGACGCGGCCAAGTCGCTGGCGGCGCTGAAGGCGCACCAGCTCAAAGTGTGCCTGTGGGAGTACCCTTGCGTATCGGTTCACAACCCGCTGTTCGGCGAGCTCGAAAAAAAGGGCTGGCTGCTGAAAAAGGCGGACGGCTCGGCCTACGTATTCGACTGGGTCAAGGACCCGACCGACGATCCGTTCGGCGCGGTGCTCACGCCGCTGCCTCCATCGGGCCTGCTCGACTTTACCCATCCGGACGCCGCGCGCTTCTGGGCCGACAGCCATGACGCCCTGTTCGACGACGGCGTCGACGTGATGAAAACCGATTTCGGCGAACAGGTCGAAGACGACATGCACGCCCACAACGGCGACACCGGGCGCCGCCTGCACAACGTCTACCCGCTGCTCTACAACGGCTGCGTGTACGACGCCACCCAGCGCTACAACGACGCCCACGGGCGCGGCGCGGCCATGGTGTGGGGGCGCGACGGCTTCATCGGCAGCCAGCGCTATCCGATGCAATGGGGCGGCGACCCGCAGACCGACTGGGAAGGCATGGCCGCCAGCATTCGCGGCGCCCTGTCGTATGGCCTGAGCGGCGTGCCGTATTACTCGAGCGATGTCGGCGGCTTTTATGGCGCGCGCCAGCCCGACCCCGAACTCTACCTGCGCTGGACCGCCAACGCAATCTTCTGTTCGCATTTCCGCTACCACGGCATCGGCGTGCGCGAGCCGTGGGGCCTGGGCGAAGAGGCCGAGACGGTCGCGCGCCAGTGGCTGCTGTTTCGCTACCGGCTGATCCCTTACATCATGGGGACGATGCAACAGGCAGCTGCCACTGGCCTGCCGCTGATGCGCGCCATGGCGCTGGCGTTCCCGCACGACCGCGCCGCGCGCGCCTACGAGATGCAGTACATGTTCGGCGACGCTTTGCTGGTCGCCCCCATCATCGCCGCCGGCGGCGCCACCGAGGTATGGTTCCCCGCCGGCAGCGCGTGGTACGACCTGGGCACGGGCGAACGCATCGAGGGCGGACAGGCGCGCACGGTGCACAAGGCCATTGACCAGTTGCCGGTGTACGGGCGCGAAGGCCACCTGCTGTGCCTGGGCCCCGAGGTGCAGCACACCGGCGAAATCGACCTGGCCAATCCGGTCGACCAGGTCTGGCTGTTCGGACAGCCGCGCCACGCGCCAAGCGTGATGAACCAGTGCGTCACGCTCGAACTGGGGCGTGACGGCGCATGGCTGAGCGGCGTAACGGCTGCGCAGTGCCTGCCGGCGGCCGGCACCGGCGTGCAGCAGCGTGGCGCCCGCGTGCGGATAGATTGAGACGCGCATGAACGGCATGCTGGCACTCGCGCAGGGCGACACCAGCGCCGCCATCGACGCGCACACCGGCGGCGCCGTTGCCAGCTTGAAGTGGCGCGGCATCGACCTGCTGCGCCCCGCCGGCGAGGGCGCGACGGTGCGCGAGATGGGCATGTTCGTGCTGGCGCCCTACTCGAACCGCATCGGCCTTGGCGCCCTGCCGGGGGAAACGCGGCTGGCTGCCAATTTTCCGGGCGAGCCGCACAGCATCCACGGTTTCGGCTGGCAGCGCGCCTGGCAGGTGTCCGGCGCTGGCGCCGACTGGGCGTGCCTGGAACTGGTTCACGCGCCCGACGAGCACTGGCCGTTTTCGTGCCGGGCCACCCTCAACATCGCACTGCGCACCGATGGCGTGCGCATGCAGCTTTCGCTGCGCAATAACGATACGCGCCCGATGCCGGCGGGGCTAGGGTTTCACCCGTTTTTCCCGGTCGACGCCGCCACCTGCCTGCAGGCGCAGTGGGACGGACGCTGGGAGCTCGACGCGGCCAGACTGCCGACCCACCTGACGACGCTTTCGACCCGGGACGACTTCAGCGCCCCGCGCTCCGTCGGCGGCTGGCAGGTCGACAACTGCTTTACCGGCTGGCCGGGGCGCGCCACGCTCAGTTACGCCCATCACTGCGTGCGCATCGAGGCCGGTCCCGAGTGCCCTTATGTCGTCTGTTTTCGGCCAGCCGACGGGCGGCCGTTCGTCGCCATCGAGCCGGTCAGCCACGTCAGCAATGCCCACCAGCTCGAACAGCGCGGCGTGACAGGCACTGGCCTGCGCTGGCTGGCGCCGGCCGAGACCTTTTCCATCCGCATGGCCATTCGCGCCATGCCCACCACGAGACAGCCATGACCCGTTACCCCAGCCTCACCGACCGCCTTGTCGTCATTTCCGGAGGCGCGTCCGGCATCGGCGCCGCGCTGGTCGAGCATTTCGCACGCCAGAGCGCGCGCGTGGCCTTTTGCGACATCGACGCCGATGCCGGCGCCGCACTGGCCGAGCAGCTGGCCGGCAGCTTGCACCGTCCCGTTTTTTTCGCCTGCGACGTGCGCGACATCGGCGCCTACCAGGCAGCGCTGGCCGCGCTCGAGCAGCGCGCCGGCCCGGTGCGGGTATTGATCAACAACGCCGGCCGCGACGACCGCCACACGCTGGCCGAGCTGACGGTCGACTACTGGGACAACTGCCTCGCGCTCAATCTGCGCCACCACGTGTTCGCGATCCAGCAGGTGGCGCCTGGCATGGCGGCGGCCGGCGGCGGCTCGATCATCAACCTGGGGTCGATCTCGTGGATGCGCGGGCGCCCCAACCTGGTCGGCTACACCGCGTCAAAGGCGGCGGTGTCTGGCATTTCGCGCACGCTGGCGCGCGAGCTCGGGGAATCCAACATCCGCGTCAATGCGCTGGTGCCAGGCGCTATCGTCACCGAACGCCAGGCGGCGCTGTGGCGCAGCCCTGACGATGACAAGACATTCATCGACCTGCAATGCCTCAAGTACCGGCTCGATCCGGGCCACGTCGCGCGCGCCGCCCTGTTCCTCGCCGCGGACGACTCCGACGGCATGACGGGGCAGAACATGATCGTCGACGCCGGCCTGTCGCAGGTCGCCGTATTCGGCTAACACACACCCCAGGAGCCACCATGCTGCAACTGAACGACCCTACCCTCCTCAAGACCGCCTGCCTGATCGACGGCCAGTGGACCGGCGCCGACGATGGCGCCACGATCGACGTCATCAACCCCGCCAGCGGCGCGCTGGTTGCGACCGTGCCGCGCATGGGCGCGGCCGAAACGCACCGCGCGATCGCGGCGGCGCACGCCGCCTTCCTGCTTTGGCGCCAGACCACCGCCAAGGAACGTTCGGTTGTGCTGCGCCGCTGGTACGACCTGATTCTGGCCAACGTCGACGACCTGGCGCTGATACTCACGAGCGAACAAGGCAAGTCGCTGGCCGAGGCGCGCGGTGAGATCCGCTCCAACGCGGCCTACCTCGAATGGTTCGCCGAAGAGGCCAAGCGCGTGTACGGCGACGTGATCGCCCCGCCGTCCAACGACAAGCGCATCGTCGTCATCAAGCAGCCGATCGGCGTGTGCGCCGCGATCACGCCGTGGAATTTCCCCAACGGGATGATCACGCGCAAAGCGGGACCGGCGCTGGCGTCCGGCTGCGCGATGGTGCTCAAGCCGGCCTCCAAGACGCCGCTGTCGGCGCTCGCCCTTGGCGAACTGGCGCTGCGCGCCGGCGTGCCGCGCGGCGTGTTCAATGTCATCACCGGCGGCGCCGAGGCGATCGGCAGCGCCATTTGCGCCGATGAACTGGTGCGCAAGATCAGCTTCACCGGCTCGACCGAAGTGGGTGCCTGGCTCACCCGGCAGTCGGCCGGCACCATCAAGAAGCTGTCGCTCGAACTGGGCGGCAACGCACCGTTCATCGTCTTTGACGACGCCGACATCGATGCTGCCGTCGAAGGCGCACTGCTGTCGAAATACCGCAACAGCGGCCAGACCTGCGTCTGTGCCAACCGCATCTACGTGCAGGACGGCGTCTACGAGCAGTTCGCCGGCAAGCTGGTGGCGCGCGTGCGCCAGCTGAAGGTCGGCGACGGCACCGCTGACGGCGTCGAGCAGGGACCGCTGATCGACCAGAACGCGGTGCGTAAGGTGGAACAGCACATCGCCGATGCGCTGACCAAGGGCGGGCAGCTGGCAACGGGCGGCGCACGCCACGCACTGGGCGGCACGTTTTTCGAGCCGACGGTGATACTCGAGGCAAGCGCGCAGATGCTGGTGGCGCGCGAGGAAAGCTTTGCGCCGCTGGCGCCGCTGTTTCGCTTCGAGACCGAGGCACAGGTGATCGCCATGGCCAACGACACCGAATACGGCCTGGCAGCGTATTTCTACACGCGCGACCTGGCGCGCACCTGGCGCGTGGGCGAGGCGCTGGAAGCGGGCATGGTCGGCATCAATACCGGCATGATCGCCAACGAGGCGGCCCCGTTCGGCGGCGTCAAGCAATCCGGCATGGGACGCGAAGGCTCGCACTACGGCATGGACGACTACCTCGACATCAAGTACTTGTGCATCGGCAGCATATAAACAACTTGGCGATTAAAAAGGCCGCGTAATGCGCGGCCATTTTTTGTCTGCAGCTGGTTCAGAAGTCCTTACGCACACTGATGCCGAAGTAACGCTGATCGTCACGCGGCACGTAGCGCGCGAAGAAACCGCCGCCGTTGACCAGGTTGGTCGCGTACGACTTGTTGGCGAGGTTCTTGCCAACCAGCGTCACGCTCCAGCCCTGCTCCGAGTTGTACAGCGACAGCGTGGCGTTGATGATGCCGAACGCCGGCTGGATCGAATCGGGCGCCTGGCCGATATCGTAGACCACTTCGCTCTGGTAGTTATAGTCGGCGCCGACGTCCGCCATCCAGCCGCCCGATACCGGCATCTTGTAGTTGGCACGCAGGTTGGCGCGCCAGTCGGGCGAGAACGGCAGCGGCTTGCCATTGACGTCGCAGCTGGCCGACGCACCCGGCGGGCAGTTGAAGCTGTCGATGCGCGCCTGGATATTGGCAGCCGCTCCCGACACAGTGAAGCGCGACGAGAACTTGGCCACGAAGTCCATCTCGATGCCCTTGGTGGAAACCGAGCCGGCGTTGATCAGGCGCGTGACGATGGTGCCGGCGACCAGGTCGTTCAGGTTGGCCTGGTAGTTGTCGTACTTGGTATTGAAGGCGGCAAGATTCAGGCGCAGCCTGTTGTTCAGCAGCGAGGACTTCAGACCGATTTCGTAGGAGTTGGACGTCTCCGGCTTGATCGCGATGTTGTCGAACGCCTGCATGTTGAAGAACACGTTGTAGGCTGGTCCCTTGTAGCCCCGCGAGGCGGTTGCGTAGACCATTACATCGCGGTTGATGTCGAACTGAGGACCGATACGGCCCGAGTAACCGGTCACCGAGGTGCTGCCCGCCGCGACAAACGCCGGACGCACGCCAGGAATGGCGGCCAGCTGGGTGGAGGTGCGGTTATGGTCGAACGACAGCTTGTCGCGCGTATAGCGTGCGCCGGCGATCGCACGCAGGTCGCTGCGGAAGTTGAAGGCGCCTTCGCCGAACACCGAAGCGCTGGTGCTGTCGATGCCGTAGGTGGCCACGCCGTTATCGACCGTGGTGGTCGACGGCGTGCACGGCACCAGGCCTGACGGCAGCGCCGCCGCCACGCTGTTGACGCAGCGCGTGACATCGCGCCGGTACGTCTCGGCGTTTTCGGCCTTCATGTAGAACAGGCCGCCGACGTAGTCGAAGAACTGCCCCTTGGGCGAAGCGACGCGCAGCTCCTGGGTGAACTGGTTGAACGACAGGTCGCCCTTGTCGACGGTCTGGGGAAACTGGCGGTACGTCAGGGGCAAACGGTCCTGGTCCTGGTACTGCGTGTTTTCCCATTTGCGGTAGGCCGTGATCGACGTCAGCGCATGCGCGCCGGCGTTCCAGTCCACTTGCGCGGACAAGCCGGAATTATCGTCGGCGACCCTGGTTTCGATTTCGCTGTTGATGCTGCGGTTGGTCTTCGACGGCACCACTGGCGCGACGCCAGCCTGGTACTGGGTGTTGGGCGCACCGACTACGTTGCTCGGGTAGGCGGTGACGGTCAGTCCCACCGGCACGCCGGTCGGTGTGTTGTCGCGCGACTTGACCATGTCGGCGATCAGCGCGATCCTGGTGTCGGGATTGGGCGTGATAATCAGTTTGCCGCGGGCGCCGTTGCGGTCGTAGCCATTGAGCCTGGCGCCATTCGCCACGTTGGTGATGTTGCCGTCGTAGTCGCCGTGCATCAGCGAGAACGAACCGCGCACCACGCCCGGCTTCAATTCGCCAGAAACGCCAAAGCGCGCGCGCTTCTCGTTACCCTGGTAGAAGCCGAGGTCGACGTAGCCGCCGAACTCGGCGCCCGGATCGCGCGTGACGATGCTGATCACGCCGGCCGACGCGTTTTTGCCGAACAGCGTGCCTTGCGGTCCGCGCAGAACCTCGACACGGTCGACGTCGAGCAGGTCCATCGTCGACTGGCCCGGGCGCGCGGTGACCACGCCGTCGATCACGGTCGACACGGTCGGCTCGATGCCGGGCGAAGTCGAAATGGTGCCGACCCCGCGGATGAACAACGACGTGTCCTTGTTCGAGGCGCCCGAGCGGAAGCTGGCCGTCGGCGTTTGCGACGTGATCGCGCCGAGCGTGTTGAGGTTCGATTTTTCAAGCTGGGCGCCGCTGATGACCGTTATCGCGATCGGCACCGTCTGCAGCGGCGCCGGGCGCTTGGTCGCGGTGACGATCACCGTTTCGATCTGGCTCGACTCGGCCGACGGTGCGGCCGGCGCCTGCTGGGCGTGCGCCGGCATGCTGGCCAGGGCTGCCGCGATCAGCGACGGGAGCAGCGCAAGCTCAAGCCTGCGCGGATAGCGGGTACTAGACGTCAACTTCATGGGGTGTCTCCTCCAGTTGGACTGCTTTTCTATACACCACGCGCTTTCGCCTGCATGCGGGCGCCAGCGCCTGGCAACGATGAAACGGCTGCGTCTCGAGGTCGCGGCGATCGTTTTTCCCGTGCTGGCCGTGTCTCCGGCCATGCTTGTGAAACGATCTTATCCAGCGCTCTCGTTTAAGTCAAATGTAATTTATATCATCTATATCAATTAGCGAAGCATGAGCACTCCCGCGAAGACGAATACTGCGATCCACAGTGTCTCGCCCAGCAGCATGGCGACCGGTCGCCAGCCAAGCTGGGCGAGCGCCTGCAGTGACGTTTTCACTCCCAGCGCCGCGATTGCGGTGACCAGGCAGGCGCGCGAGACTGTGTTGAGCAGCTCCACCAGCGGCGGCGGAATCAGGCCGTAGGTATTGGCCAGCATGGTCAGCACGAAGCCGACCAGGAATAACGGCAGCAGCGCCGGCAGGTCGACCTCGGTGCTGGAGCCGCGCGTCTGGAATATCACGCACAGGGCCAGCACCACCGGCACCAGGCAAGCGACGCGGGTCAGCTTGACGATGGTGGCGACGTCGCCCGCGTGGTTCGATATCAGATAGCCGGCGCCGACCACCTGGGCGACATCGTGAATGGCGCCGCCGATGAAAATGCCGCTGGCCTCGCCGTCCAGTCGCGCCAGGTGCACCAGCAGCGGGTAGACGATCATCGCCAGCGTCGACAACGCCGTAACGCCGACGACGGTGAGCAGCGTGAAGCGCTCGTTTTGGCGCGTTTGCGGCAGCACCGCGGCAATGGCAAGGGCGGCCGACGCGCCGCAGATGCCAACCGCGCCGCCGGACAGGATGCCTTCCTGGAGCGGGCGGCGCAGCAGGCGCGCCAGCAGGTAGCCGCAGCCGATGGTCGACAGGACCGCGGCCACCACCAGCGCAATGGTGGTCGCGCCCAGCGACGCCACCTGGGGCAAGGTGATGCGCGCGCCAAGCAGCGCCACGCCGGTGCGCAGCACGCCTTTGCTGCAAAAGTCGATGCCAGGTCGGCACACCGGATCGTTCGACAGGAAGTGGAAGGCGAGACCGATGAAGAGCGCGAACAGCAACTGAGGTCCGCCGTAGCTGCTCGAAATGAACGACGCCGCCAGCGCGATCACGGCGGCGATGACGATGCCCGGCCAGAAGCGCAGCAGCGCGGCAGGCTTCCAGGCCAGCACAGAATTCATCGAAACGACCTTCGGGCTCGTGGGAGTGAGCCAGAGAATAGCATCAATTAAATATAAATGATACAGGTCATCTAGTTGAATTTAAGTACTTGGCAAAAAAGGAAAATGTCGAAAAAAGGCCCGGCGCCCCTTGTGGGGTGGCCGGGCCAGGCTGGCTATGCGTTGCCGTCTTAGTCGGCTTGCTTGCGCAGGAACGCCGGGATGTCGTACGTCTCGACGCCATTGCGCTGCATCGCCTGCACCTGCTCGGAGGCCTGCTCGCGGCGCCACACGGCCGGCTGCTTCATGCCGTCCATGGCGGCGTGACCGCCCACCGACGTCGAACCCATCGTCACGCCGGCCGATGCGTGCAGGCCCGCGCTCGACGCCATCAGCGGCGCGTTGTGCGTACCGGTGCGCAGCATCGGCTGCTGCACCAGCTGCATCGCCTTCTTGCTCTTGCCCAGGCCAGTGGCGACCACGGTCACGCGGATGTCGTCGCCCATGGCGTCGTCGTAGGCGATGCCCTGCGCGATCGATGCATCCGGAGCGGCAAAGGCGCGTACCGCCGCCATCACTTCCTTGATTTCCTTGCCCTTCAGGCCACGGCTGGCGGTCACGTTGACCAGCACGCCGCGCGCGCCCGACAGGTCGATGCCGTCCAGCAGCGGCGAGGCCACTGCCTGCTCGGCGGCGATGCGCGCACGGTCCACGCCCGACGCGGTCGCGGTGCCCATCATGGCCTTGCCCTGCTCGCCCATGATGGTCTTGACGTCGTTGAAGTCGACGTTGATGTGGCCCGGGACGTTGATGATCTCGGCGATACCGGCCACCGCGTTATTGAGCACGTCGTCGGCATGCTTCATCCAGTCGATCATGCTTTCGTCTTCGTAGATCTCCTCGAGCTTTTCGTTGAGGATGATGATCAGCGAGTCGACGTGCTTGGAGAGCTCTTCGAGGCCTTCTTCGGCGATGTCCATGCACTTCTGGCCTTCGTACGAGAACGGCTTCGACACCACCGCCACCGTCAGCGCGCCCATCGACTTGGCGATTTCGGCCACGATCGGCGCGGCGCCGGTACCGGTGCCACCGCCCATGCCGGCCGCGATGAACACCATGTGCGCGCCGCGCAGCGAGTCTTCGATGCGCGCGCGCGATTCTTCGGCCAGCTGGCGGCCGACCTGCGGCTTCATGCCGGCGCCCAGACCCGACTCGCCGATCTGAATCACGTTGTGCGCCGACGATGCAGCCAATGCCTGCGCGTCGGTGTTGGCCGCGATGAACTCGACGCCGGAGACGCCCTTGTTGATCATGTGTTGAACCGCATTGCCGCCTGCGCCGCCGACGCCGACAACCTTGATGACAGTACCCAGTGCTGCGTTATCGACCATATCGAACTCCATGATGAAACTCCTAATCAAAGTGCCGTTTCCAAGCGCCAGGACTCATAGTGGTATGAAACCTGGAGATTGAAAACTGCGTTTGTAAATAAAAAATGTAAGTGTTTGTATTCTTGTTGCAACCGTCTTGCCAATCCGCCGCCAACCCCTGCCGCCGTGCTTAGAAATTCCCTAAAAACCATTCCTTCATCCGCTGCCACACCGCCGTCACCGAACCGTCCTGGCGCGTGACGATATGCCCGCGCAGATACTGCTTTTTCGCTTCCAACAACAGACCGAGCACGGTCGCGTAGCGCGGACTGCGCACCACGTCGGCCAGCTGGCCGCGGTAGTCCGGCGTGCCAAGGCGCGCCGGCTTGAGGAATATGTCTTCCGCCATTTCGACCATGCCCGGCATGATGGCGCTGCCGCCGGTGAGCACGATGCCCGACGACAGCACGCCTTCGTAGCCGGACTCGCGCACCACCTGGTGCACCATCGCGAACAGCTCCTCGACGCGCGGCTCGATGACGGCGGCCAGCGCCTGCTTCGACAGCGTGCGCGGACCGCGGTCGCCCAGGCCCGGCACTTCGAGCGACTGTCCCGGATCTGCCAGCACCTGCTTGGCGACGCCGTAGCGGATCTTGATCTCCTCGGCTTCCGAAGTCGGCGTGCGCAGCGCCATCGCCACGTCGTTGGTGATCTGGTCGCCGGCGATCGGAATGACCGCCGTGTGGCGAATGGCGCCGTCGGAGAACACGGCGATGTCGGTGGTGCCGCCGCCGATGTCGATCAGGACCACTCCGAGCTCTTTTTCGTCGGGCGTGAGCACCGCATCGGCCGACGCCATCGGCTGCAAGATCAGATCGGACACTTCAAGACCGCAGCGACGCACACACTTTACGATGTTCTGCACGGCGGACACCGCACCGGTGACAATGTGCACCCGCACCTCCAACCGGATGCCGCTCATGCCGATAGGCTCACGCACGTCTTCCTGGCTGTCGACGATGAATTCCTGCGGCACCGTGTGCAGCAGCTGCTGGTCGGTCGGGATGTTGACCGCCTTGGCCGTCTCGATCACGCGCGCCACGTCCGTCGCGGTCACTTCCTTGTCCTTGATGGCGACCATGCCGCTCGAATTGAACGAGCGGATATGGCTGCCGGCGATGCCTGCGTAGACGTTGCGGATCTTGCAGTCGGCCATCAGCTCGGCTTCTTCGAGCGCGCGCTGGATCGATTCGACGGTCGCCTCGATGTTGACGACGACACCTTTCTTCAGGCCGCGCGACTCGTGCTGCCCGAGTCCGATCACCTCGTGGCGTCCGTCGGACATCACCTCGGCGACAACGGCGACCACTTTCGAGGTGCCGATATCGAGTCCGACGATCAGGTTTTTAGCGTCTTTTGTCATTTTGCTGTGGCCTAGTGCTTGCTGGTTTTGTTGGTTGTTGAAGTTGTCTTTTTCACGACGGCCTTCACAGGCTTGGTTCCATCTTTCGGCACTGTCAGCCCGGCGGCGGCCAGCGCCAGGCCGTTCGCGTAGCGCATGTCGATCGTGTCGATGCCGCCCTGCACCCGGCTCTCGAGCTGTGGATAAATTCCCACCAGCCGCTGCACCCGGGTACGCAAGGTGGTGTTGTCCTGCTCGCGCCCCAGCGCCACCTGCATGCCGTTATCGAGCTTCACCGTCCACGCATACCGGCTCGACAAACTCAGCGCCGCCGGCACCAGCTTGATCGGCGCGAACCACGCGCGCAGCTCGGCAAACCGCGCCAGCACTTCCTTCTCGCTGCCCTCCGGTCCGGTGAACTCGGGCAGCGGACGGTCGTCTTCCGCCTCCGCCAGGTTCGCCGTGAACACGTCGCCCTTGACCGACAGCAGCCGGCCGTCTTCGCCCCAGGTGCCGAGCGGTTCGTGCTCTTCGACCGACACG
Source organism: Massilia eurypsychrophila (assembly GCF_002760655.1). Taxonomy (GTDB): domain Bacteria; phylum Pseudomonadota; class Gammaproteobacteria; order Burkholderiales; family Burkholderiaceae_D; genus JAFCUW01. The sequence continues at coordinate 264,841 of NZ_PDOC01000004.1, forward strand.
ATCAGCTGGTCGGGCCACTCGCGCCGCACCGTTGCGCGCCGTACCCAGGGCACCGATTCAAACGCCGTGCGTACCTGCTCCAGGTTCGCGGTAAAAAAATTTCCCTTGATCTTGCCGACCACGCCGTTGCGCAAGGTCAGTTCACTGACCCGCTTGAGCTCGATCTCGTACATGCTGTCGACCCGCACCGTGCGCAGCGAGAACATCGGCCGCTGCGACACCCACCACACGCCCGAGGCGATGCACGCCAGTACCACCAGGGCCATCAGGCCGCTGGCGGTTGCGTTCAGGGCGCGTGCGTCTTGCCACATATGCGATTAACCCTGTTCCTTGACCAGCTTCAGGCGCGCCGTCTTCAGGATCTCGACGCACAGGTCTTCATAGCTCATGCCGACCGCGCGCGCCGACATCGGCACCAGCGAGTGCGTCGTCATGCCCGGCGAGGTATTGACCTCGATCAGGAACGGCTTGTTGTCGACCGCGCGCAGCAGCACGTCGACCCGGCCCCAGCCCTCGCAGTCGAGCGCGCGGTACGCTTCCAGCGCCAGGCGCGCCATCTCGGCGGCGGTGGCGTCGTCCAGCTTGGCCGGGCAGATGTACTGCACGTCGTCGGTAAAGTACTTGTTCTGGTAGTCGTAGTTCCCTTGCGGCGCGACGATCTCGACGACCGGCAGCGCGCGCGCGGTCTTGCCGCGGCCAAGCACCGTGACGGTGAACTCGCGGCCGGTGACGAATTCTTCGGCCAGCACGATGTCGTCGAAGCCGGCGGCGACGTCGTACGCGGCCTGCAGTGCTTCGGCGGCGACAACCTTGGTGATGCCGATGGTCGAGCCTTCGTGCGGCGGCTTGACGATCAGCGGCAGGCCGAGCTCGGCCACCACCTGCGCCAGGTCGGTCGCGCCGTCGAGCGAAGCATACTTCGGCGTCGGCAGGCCCTTCATCAGCCAGATCATCTTGGTGTAGATCTTGTCCATGCCGATCGCGCAGGCCATCACGCCGCTGCCGGTGTACGGGATGCCGAGCTGCTCGAGCGCGCCCTGCAGGCTGCCGTCTTCGCCGAAGCGGCCGTGCAGCGCGATGAACACGCGGTCGAACTTTTCGGCTGCCAGCTCGGCGATGTTGCGCTCGGCCGGGTCGAACGCGTGGGCGTCGACGCCGCGGCTTATCAAAGCGGCCAGCACGCCGGTGCCGGACATGATCGAGACGTCGCGCTCGGCGGAGCGGCCGCCGAACAGGACACCTACCTTGCCAAGTGCTGCTGCGTCAGTGGAGGAAATTTCGCTCACGATCAAGCCTTTGTATAAGAAGTCAGTTTGGCCGGGATGGTGCTGATCGAGCCGGCGCCCATGGTGATGACGACGTCACCGTCGCGCACCGCGCCCATGATCGTCGCCGGCATGTCGGCGATCGACTCGACAAAGATAGGTTCGAGCCTGCCGCCCACGCGCAGCGCGCGCGCCAGCGCGCGGCCGTCGGCAGCGGCGATCGGCGTCTCGCCGGCGGCGTAGACATCGGCCAGCAGCAGCACGTCGGGCGTCGACAGCACCTTGACGAAGTCTTCGAACAGGTCGCGCGTGCGGGTAAAGCGGTGTGGCTGGAACGCCAGCACGATGCGCCGGCCCGGATAGGCGCCGCGCGCGGCCGCCAGCGTCACTTCGGTTTCGATCGGGTGGTGGCCGAAATCGTCGACCAGCGTGAAGCTGCCGGCGCCGCCCGGAATGGCGATGTCGCCGTAACGGGTGAAGCGGCGCCCGACGCCATTGAAGCCGGCCAGGCCGCGCTGGGTGGCGCTGTCGTCAATGCCGATTTCGCGCGCGATTGCAATGGCCGAGCAGGCGTTGGCGACGTTGTGCATGCCTGGCTGGTTCAGCACGAAGTCGGTGTCTTCATAGCCGTCCTGGATGACGGTGAAGTGCATCTGCAGGCCGTTGGCGCGGGCGTTGACGGCGCGCACCTGGGCCAGCGCGGAAAAGCCGTAGGTGGTGACGGGCTTGGAGATGTGCGGAATGATGGCGCGCACGTGCGGGTCGTCGATGCACAGCATCACGCGCCCGTAGAACGGCAGGCGGTGGGTAAAGTGGACGAACGCCATCTTCAGCTTTTCGAAGTCGTGTTCGTACGTTTCCATGTGATCGGCGTCGATGTTGGTGATCACTTCGATCATCGGCGCCAGGTTCAGGAACGACGCATCCGATTCGTCCGCCTCGACGACGATGTAGTCGCCGGTGCCCAGCTTGGCGTTGGCGCCGGCGCTATTGAGCTTGCCGCCGATGACGAAGGTCGGATCGAGCCCGCCTTCGGCCAGCACCGAGGCGACCAGGCTGGTGGTAGTGGTCTTGCCATGGGTACCGGCAATGGCGATGCCGCGCTTTAAGCGCATCAGTTCACCGAGCATGATCGCGCGCGGCACGATCGGGATCATCGCGGCGCGCGCGGCGATCACTTCCGGGTTTTGGTCGTTGACCGCGGTGGAAGTGACGACGGCGTCGGCGCCTTCGACGTTCTTGGCGTCGTGGCCGAGCGTGACGATGGCGCCCAGGCTCTCCAAGCGCAGGCTGGCGGCATTGCTGCCCAGGTCAGAGCCCGACACGTTGTAGCCGAGATTGAGCAGCACTTCGGCGATGCCGCTCATGCCGCTGCCGCCGATGCCTACAAAGTGGATGTTCTTGATCTTGTGTTTCATTTGGAGTCCGCTAATTTTTCGAGTATGTCGGCGATGGCGTCATTGGCGTCGCGCTTGCCGACCGCCTGCGCGGCGATCGCCATCTGGCGGCAGTCGTCGCGGGTCAGCGATTCGAGCAGCTGCACCACGCGCGCCGCGTTCAGTTCCTGTTGCGGCAAATGGATCGCCGCCTTTTGCGTCGCCATCCACTGCGCGTTGTCGCGCTGGTGGCTGGTGGTGGCGGCGACAAACGGCACCAGCACGCTGGCCACGCCGGCCGCCGTCAGCTCCGACATCGTGATGGCGCCGGCGCGGCAGATCACCAGGTCGGCTGCCGCGTAGGCGGCGCCCATGTCTTCGATGAAGTCGACCACGTTCGCTTCGACGCCGGCGTCGAGGTACGACTTGCGCAGCGCATCGATGTTCTTCTTGCCCGACTGGTGGGTGACGATCGCGCGCGTCGCTTGCGGCATCAAGGCCAGCGCCGCCGGCACGCTGTCGTTGAGCGCCTTGGCGCCGAGGCTGCCGCCGACGACGAGGATGCGCAGCGGACCGTCGCGGCCGTCGAAGCGGCCTTGCGGCGGCGCGACGTCGAGGATCTCCTTGCGCACCGGGTTGCCGGTGACGCTGGCCTTGCCGGCGGCGCGGCCGAAGTCGGCCGGGAAGCCGAACAGCACGCGCTGCGCCAGCGGCGTCAGCGTCTTGTTCGACAACAGCAGCGCGGCGTCGGCGTTGACCAGCGCCAGCGGAATGCCGCGCAGGCGCGCCATCAGGCCGCCCGGCACAGTGACGTAGCCGCCCATGCCCAGCACCACGTCGGGCTTGCGGCGCGAGATGATGCGCAGGCAGCTGGCGAAGCTGACGGTCAGCTTGAAGGCGCCGGCCAGCGTGTGCTGCAGGCCCTTGCCGCGCATGCCGGAAAAGTCGATGGCGTCGAGCGGAATGCCGTGCCTGGGCACGATGTCCTGCTCCATGCCGAGCGAGGTGCCGAGCCAGCTCACTTCCCAGCCGCGCGCGCGCATTGTCTGCGCAATCGCGATGCCGGGGAAGATATGACCGCCGGTGCCGGCCGCCATGATCATCAGGCGCTTCATGGGCGACCTCCGCGCATCAGCACCCGGTTTTCGTAGTCGATGCGCAGCAGGATCGCCAGGCCGACGCAGTTGATCACCACGCCGGTGCCGCCGTAGCTCATCAAAGGCAGGGTCAGGCCCTTGGTCGGCAACAGGCCCAGGTTGACGCCCATGTTGATGAATGTCTGCACGCCGAGCCAGATGCCGATGCCCTTCGCGGCGAGGCCGGCGAAAGTCTGGTCGATGGCGATTGCCTGGCGGCCGATGTCGAAGGCGCGCTTGACGAGCCAGTAGAACATCGCGATCACGACCAGCACGCCGACCAGGCCAAGTTCTTCGCCGATCACGGCGAGCAGGAAGTCGGTATGCGCTTCCGGCAGGTAGTGCAGCTTTTCGACGCTGCCGCCCAGGCCGACGCCAAAGATCTCGCCGCGGCCGAAGGCGATCAGCGAGTGGGTCAGCTGGTAGGCCTTGTTGAGCGCATTGTCTTCCTGCCACGGGTCGAGATAGGCGAACATGCGCGCGCGGCGGAACGGCGACAACGCGATGATGGCGGTGAAGATGAGCACCAGCAGCGCGCCGATGCCGCCGAACCAGACCGCGTTGATCCCGCCCAGAAACAGGATGCCCATCGCGATGCAGACGATGACGCCGAAGGCGCCCAGGTCGGGTTCAAGCAGCAGCAACAGGCCAACCAGGCCGATCGCGCCGGCCATCGGCAGGAAGCCCTTGGTCAGCTTGTGCATGTATTCCTGCTTGCGTACCGTGTAGTCGGCCGCATACAGCACCGCCACAACCTTCATCAGTTCGGACGGTTGCAGCTTGATGAATTTCAGGTCCAGCCAGCGGCGCGCGCCGTTGACCGAATAGCCCAGTACCGGCATGAACACCAGCGCCAGCAGCACCAGGGTGGCGACGAACAGCCATGGCGCATAGCGCTGCCAGGTGGCGATGCGCACGCGGAAGACGAACAGGCCGGCCAACAGGCCCAACGAGATGAAGGCGGCCTGGCGGGTCAGGAAATAGGTGTTCTTGTAGGCGGCGAACTTGGGCGAGTCGGGCAGCGAGATCGAGGCCGAGTAGACCATCACCATCCCGAACAGCATCAGCAGCAAGGTGACCCAGACCAGCGGCTGGTCGTACTCCATCATTTTCGACGGCCGCGCGCGGCTGCTGCTTAACGCATCAGCGGACGAGCCGGCAAACTTGAATGGGAGCTGGAAGGCCATCAGAGGTCCTGGCCTTTCGACAGCGCGATGTCGCGCACCGCGTCGACGAACACCTGCGCGCGATGGGCGTAGTTGGTGAACATGTCAAGGCTGGCGCAGGCCGGCGACAGCAGCACGGCGTCGCCCGGCTGGGCCAGCGCGCTGGCGCGCAGCACCGCGTCGGGCAGCGAGCGGCAGTCGATCAGTTCGACGCCGGACGGCTCGAGCGCGACGCGCAGCTTCGGCGCGTCGCGGCCGATCAGCAGCACGCTGCGCACGTAGCGCGACGCCGGCTCGGCCAGCGGATCGAAATCCTGGCCCTTGCCGTCGCCCCCGGCGATCAGCACGATGCGCTGCTGTTCGCCGCCGAACGCCTTGCCCAGGCCGACCAGCGCGGCCACGGTGGCGCCGACGTTGGTTCCCTTGCTGTCGTCGTAGTAGTCGACGCCGTCGATGGCGGCGACCAGTTCGACGCGGTGCGGCTCACCCTTGTATTCGCGCAGGCCGTGCAGCAGTTGCGCCATCGGCAGGCCGATCGCCCGGCACAGCGCCAGCGCGGCAAGTGCGTTGGTGGCATTGTGCACGCCGCGGATGTGCAGCGCGTCGGCCGGCATCAGGCGGTTGACGATGGCCTCCACCGGCTCGGCCACTTCGTTTTTCTTGCGCTTCTTGTCGCTCTCTTCGCCGGGCGTGGCCATTGCCAGCCACAGCACGCCGCGCTCTTGAACCAAGCCGAAGTCTTCGGCCTGCAGCGGCGCGCTGGCGCCAAAGGTGACCGCAGGCGCAGTCGCCGACGCCATCCGCATGACGGCGGCATCATCGCGATTGAGCACGCGCACGGTGTGCTCGCCGAAGATGCGCGCCTTGTCGTTGGCGTAGGCGGCCATGTCGCCGTGCCAGTCGAGATGGTCCTGGGTCAGGTTCAACACGGTGGCGGCATCGGCTTCGAGGCTGAAGGTCGAATGCAGCTGGAAGCTCGACAGCTCGAGCACCCATGCCTGCGGCAAAGGTTCTTGCTTTACCTCTTCGTCCCGCAGCGCTTCGCGCAGCACGTCCAGCGCGGCCGGGCTGATGTTACCGGCCAGGCGGGTGCTCAGGCCTGCGCGCTGGCACAGCAGGCCGGTCAGGCTGGTGACGGTGGTCTTGCCGTTGGTGCCGGTAATCGCAATGACTTTCGGCGCGTAGCCGCGTTCGAGCTTGAGCGCAGCGAGCGCCTGGGCGAACAGTTCGATCTCGCCCCACACCGGGATGCCGCGCGCGCGCGCGCTCGGCACGATGCCACGCAGTTCGCGCTGCGGGCCGAGGCCCGGGCTGAGGGTGACGAAGTCGACGCCGTCGAGCAGCGCGTCGTTGAATTCGCCGCAGACAAACTCGACGCCCTCGACCGCGGTGCGCAGCGCATGCAGGCGCTGCGGCTCGGTGCGGGTGTCGGCCACGCGCACGCGCGCGCCGCAACGGGCCAGCCATTGCGCCATCGCCAGCCCGGATTCGCCGAGGCCGAGCACGAGTGCCTGTTTGCCCGCGTAGTTCATCAGCGCAGCTTCAAGGTGGACAGGCCGACCAGGACCAGCATCATCGTGACGATCCAGAATCGCACGACAACCTTGGTCTCTTTCATGCCCAGTTGTTCGAAGTGGTGGTGCAGCGGCGCCATGCGGAACACGCGCCGCCCTACCCCGTAGCGCTTCTTGGTGATCTTGAACCACGCCACCTGGATGATCACCGACAGCGTCTCGGCGACGAACACGCCGCCCATGATGAACAGGACGATCTCCTGGCGCACGATGACGGCGATGGTGCCGAGCGCGCCGCCGAGCGCCAGCGCGCCGACGTCGCCCATGAACATCTGCGCCGGGTGCGCGTTATACCAGAGGAAGGCGAGACCGGCGCCGGCCATCGCGCCGCAGAAGATCAGCAGTTCGCCGGCGCCCGGGATGTGCGGAATGAAGAGGTAGCGCGAGTAGGTGGCAGAACCCGTCAGGTAGGCGAACAGGCCGAGCGCCGAGCCGACCATCACGGTCGGCATGATCGCCAGGCCATCGAGGCCGTCGGTGAAGTTGACGGCGTTGCTGGTGCCGACGATGACGCAGTAAGTGAGCGCGATGAAGCCCCACACGCCGAGCGGATAGCTGATGGTCTTGACGAACGGGACGATCAGGTCGGCCTTTGGCGGCAGGTCCATCGAAAAGCCCGACTGCACCCACGCGTAGAACAGCTCCCATACCTTGGCTGTGTTCGGCGCCGACACCGAAAACGCCAGGTACAGCGCGGCCGCGACGCCGATCAGCGACATCCAGAAGTATTTTTCGCCCGAGCGCATGCCTTCGGGATCCTTGTAGACGACCTTGCGGTAGTCGTCGGCCCAGCCGACGGCGCCGAAACCGAGCAGGACGACCAGCACCGGCCAGATCAGCCGGTTGGAGAAATCGCACCACAGGAACACCGAGATGCCGATCGAGATGATGATCAGCACACCGCCCATGGTCGGGGTGCCGTGCTTGGCCAGGTGGGTCTCGGGACCGTAGGTGCGCACCGCCTGGCCGACCTTCATGCGGGTCAGCCAGCGGATCACGTACGGGCCGGCGCCAAGGCCGATGACGGTCGCGGTAATCGTCGCGAACACCGCGCGAAACGTGATGAAGTTAAAAATACGCAGAGGACCCAAGTCCTGCTGAAAGAATTGTGCGAGCCAGAGCAGCATGTTAGTGGGCGTCCTTGCCAGTGTTTTGGGATCCAAGCAGGTGTTGGACTACGCGTTCCATTTTCATGAAACGCGAGCCCTTCACCAACACAGTCGCGTCAGAGTTACTGCCCAGTTCTATATCCAGTGCGGCCAATAATTCCTCAAACTGTTCAAAATGCCGCGCGCCGGCGGCCGTCATGTGGCGCGTCAGTTCGCCGGTCACCAGCACCGCGTCGATAGCGCGGCTGGCAGCGTAGGCGCTGATTTCTTCGTGAAACTGCTGGCCCTGGGTGCCGACTTCGCCCATGTCGCCCAGGACCAGGATGCGCGGCTGCGGCGCCTGCGCCAGCACGTCGATCGCCGCGCGCACCGAATCGGGGTTGGCATTGTAGCTGTCATCGATAACTGTTGCGCCGTTCGCGCTTCTATTGTGCTGCAGTCGGCCCGACACCGGCGCGAACGCTTCGAGCCCGCGGACAATGGCCTCCTGCCTGACGCCGGCGGCCAGCGCGCAGGCAATTGCGGCGAGCGCGTTGCGCACGTTATGCAGGCCGGCGGCGGCCAGGTTGATGTCGAAATGCTGCTGTTCCTGCCCGCCGATGCGCACCGATACCGACAACGCGCTGCCGAAGTCCTGGACGGCGTGGGTGCAGCCGACGTCGCACTGGCCATCGAGACCAAAGGTGATCGAGCGGCGCTGGTCGGCCAGCCGCGCCCACAGCGGCGTGTAGACGTCGTCGCCCGGGTAGACGGCGATGCCGTTTTTCGGCAGGCCGGCCAGCACGGCGCCGTTTTCGAGCGCCACCGCTTCGACCGTGTGCATGAATTCCTGGTGCTCGCGCTGGGCGTTGTTGACCAGGCCGACAGTCGGCGCGGCGATGGCGGTCAGGCGCGCGATCTCGCCCGGGTGGTTCATGCCCAGTTCGACCACTGCCGCCTTGTGCTCGGGCGTCAGGCGCATCAGGGTCAGCGGCACGCCGATCTCGTTATTCAGGTTGCCGCGCGTGGCCAGGCGGCCGTCTTCGCCGTGGGCCGCGGCCAGGATCGCCGCGATCATCTCCTTGACCGTGGTCTTGCCGTTGCTGCCGGTGACGCCGATGACCGGAATGGCGAATTTGCTGCGCCAGAAATTGCCGACCTGGCCAAGCGCGGTGAGCGTGTTGGGAACAACGATTGCCGGCAAGGTCCAGCCGGCCGGCAGCGCTTCGACGATGACGGCGGCAGCGCCCTTCTCGGCCATCTGCGGCAGGAAGTGGTGGCCATCGAAGTGCTCGCCGCGCAGCGCGACGAACAGGGAACCGGGCGCCAGGTTGCGGCTGTCGGTGGTGACGCCGTCGAACGGGGCGTTGTGGGTCATGCGGGCGCCCGACAGCGAGGCGACCAGTTGGGCCAGCGAAGCGCGCATCAGTTAGTCCTCATCATGGTGACCCGGGCGGCCAGCGCCAGGGCGGCGTGGTCGGCGTCGGAAAACGGCATCTTGCGGCCCTTGATTTCCTGGTAAGGCTCGTGGCCCTTACCGGCCAGCAGGATCACGTCGCGCTTGGCGGCGTGCTTGACGGCCGACAGAATCGCGGCGGCGCGGTCTTCGATCGCCTGGAATGTCGACTGCGGGTGCGCGGCATCCATGCCGGCGACGATCTGGGCGATGATCGCGGTCGGATCTTCGCTGCGCGGATTGTCGCTGGTGACCAGCACGTGCGCGGCGATCTGGGCGATCGCACCCATTTGCGGGCGCTTGCCCGGATCGCGGTCGCCGCCGCAGCCGAACACGCACCACAGCTGGCCGCCGCGTTCCTGCGCCACCTGGCGCAGCGTCAGCAGCGTCTTTTCCAGCGCGTCCGGCGTGTGGGCGTAGTCGATGACGACCATCGGCGCTTCCTGACCGCCGACCTGCTGCATGCGGCCCGGCGCGGGCGTGAGCGCTTCGATGGCGTCGACCGCGGCGCGCAGCGCCACGCCCTTGGCCATCAGCGCGCCGAACACCGCCAGCGCATTGCTGATATTGAAGTGACCGACCAGCTGGGTCTTGACGGTGGCGCTGCCGTAGGCGGAATCGAGGTGGAAGTCGGTGCCCGAATTACGGCTCTTGAACTGCGAGGCGCGCAGCATGGCGACACCAGCCAGGTCCGGCTGGGCGGCGCGGTCCTGCAGCGTGTAGCCCATCAGCGGCAAGCCGGGGTTGGTCGCCTGCAGGTGCGCAACCAGCCGGTGGCCGGCCGGGTCGTCCAGGTTCAGTACCGCCGCCTTCAGGCCAGGCCACTCGAACAGCTTGACCTTGGCCGCTTCGTAGCTGGCCATGTCGCCGTGGTAGTCGAGGTGGTCGCGCGTGAGGTTGGTAAACAGCGCGACGTCGAAGTGCATGCCCAGCGCGCGGCCTTGTTCGAGGCCGATCGACGACACTTCGATTGCCAGTGCGGTGGCGCCGGCGTCGCGCGTGGCGGCGAGTTTTTCGGCCAGCAGCACGGCGTCGGGCGTGGTGTAGCCGGTGACGTCGAATTCAGGCTCGGCGCGCCCCTTGAACATGCCGACGCCGAGGGTGCCGATCACCGCGGTGGTGTGGCCAAGGCGCGCCAGGGCCTGGCCGATCCACACGGCGCACGAGGTCTTGCCGTTGGTGCCGGTGACGCCGACGGTGAACATGGCGGCGTCGGGCATGCCGTGGCAGGCGTGGGCGATCGGGCCGGCGTTCTTTTTGAGGTCGGGCACGGCCAGGTGCGCGACCCGCCAGGCCGGGTTCCAGGCGAAATCTTTCTGCTCGAAGACTACCGCGCTAGCGCCCTGGGCGATGGCGGCTTCGACAAAGTCGCGGCCGTCGCCGGCTTCGCCCGGATAGGCGAAGAAGACGTCGCCGGCGCCTACGCGGCGCGAGTCCGACGCCAGCCTGGCGCCAGGCGCGGCGACGGCGATCCAGCTACAGACATCCTGATGGCTGATGGCAGTGCTCACATGCCCTCCTCGAGAGGATTTTCCGGAATGATGATGTCGGTGACGGTCGAATCGGGCGGCACGTTGGCCGCGCGCAGCGCGCTGGTGGCCAGCGCGGCGAAGGTCGGCGCGGCGACGGCGCCGCCGGTGTGGGCGGCGGTGGTCGGCTCGTCGATCATGACGGCGATGACGAAGCGCGGGTTCGACATCGGCGCGATGCCGACGAAGTTGCCGATGTATTTGGTGTGCGAGTAGCGGCCGTTGACCAGCTTTTGCGCGGTGCCGGTCTTGCCGCCGACACGGTAGCCTGCCACCTGCGCCTTCGACGCGGTGCCCTCCGGGCTGACGACGCTTTCGAGCATCACGCGCATTTCGCGCGCCGTCTTGGAGGAGATCACGCGCTGGCCGACCGGGTTCTCGCTCACCTTCTGGAACGACAGCGGAATGATGTCGCCGTCGCGCGCGAAGATCAGGTAGGAGCGCGCCAGCTGCAGCAGCGACACCGAGATGCCGTGACCGAACGCCATGTTGGCCTGCTCGATCGGCTTCCACGCTTTATATGGGCGCACGCGGCCGGCGACGGCGCCGGGAAAGCCGAACTTGGGCTGCTGGCCGAAACCGGACTTGGTGAACAGTTCCCACATTTCTTGCGGCGGCATCGGCAGCGCGATCTTCGCCATGCCGATATTGGACGACTTCTGGATGATCTGCGACACCGTCAGCTGCGGCTTCGGATGCGAATCGTGAATCGTGTCGGAGCCGATCTTCATCGCGCCGGGCGTGATGAACAGGGTGTCCGGGCGAACCCGGTTGGTCTCGAGCGCAAGCGCGGCGGTGAACGGCTTGAGCGTGGAACCGGGCTCGAAGGTATCGGTCATGACGCGGTTGCGCAGCTGGTCGCCGGTCAGCGCCCGGCGGTCGTTCGGGTTGTAGGCCGGCCAGTTGGCCAGCGCCAGCACTTCGCCGGTATGGACGTCGAGGATCACCGCGGCGCCGGCCTTGGCCTTGAATTTTTCGACCGCTTCCTTGACGTGCGTGAAGGCGATGAACTGCAGCTTGCTGTCGACCGACAGTGTCAGGTCCTTGCCGTCGCGCGGCTCGCGCGACAGGCCGACATCTTCGACGATGTTGCCGAGGCGGTCCTTGATGACGCGGCGGCTGCCGACGGTGCCCACCAGCGTCTTCTGCTGCGCCAGTTCCATGCTCTCCTGGCCGATGTCCTCGACGCTGGTAAAGCCCACCAGGTGGGTCATCACTTCGCCCTGCGGATAGAAGCGCTTGTATTCCGGCCGCTCGACCAGCCCCTTGATCTCGAGCTTCTTGACCTGCTCGACGACGTCCATCTCGACCTGCCGCTTGAGGTAGACGAAGGTGCGGTCGGAGTCGAGCTTCTTGCGCATCTCGGCTTCCGGCATCTCGAGCAGCTTGGCCAGCGCGCGCAGCTTTTCCGGCGGCGAGGTAAGCACGACGTCCGGAAACGCCCATACCGCCCGCACCGGCAGCGACGACGCCAGCACCTGGCCATTGCGGTCGGTGATCTTGCCGCGGGTGGCAGGCAGTTCGATGGAGCGCTCGTAACGGCTCTTGCCCTGACTTTGCAGGAACTGGGTCGACACCGCCTGCAGCCACATGGCGCGGCCGGCCAGCGCAACGAACGACGCGAACAGCACGAACAGCACCACGCGCGAACGCCAGGTCGGCAGGCGAACCGCCAGCACCGGGCTTTTCGAGAACGCCACGCCTTTCGAGGCAGCGACCCGCGATCCGTTTGCGCCGTTCCCGCCGCGCTTCATTTGGCGCCTTCCGTCAGATACTGGGTGCGCGCCGGCGTCAGCGGCGTCATGTTCAAATCGGTGCGCGAGATCTGCTCGATGCGGGCGTGCTTGCCGAGCGTGGACTGGTCGAGCTGCAGCTGGGCCCAGTCGATGTCGAGCTGGCGCGCCTGCTGCTGCAAGCTCTCGAGGTCGATGAACAAATGGCGCGCCTTGTACTGCGCGCTCACCACCGACAGCGCGCACGCCACCAGCGCGGCCAGCAGCACCAGGTTGATCTTGGCGTTCATTGGGCGCCTTTCGACGGCAGCCGTTCGGCCACGCGCATCACCGCCGAACGGGCGCGCGGGTTGGCGTCGACTTCAGCATCGGACGGCTTGATCTTGGCGACGAGCTTCATCAGCGGCTGCGGCAGGTCGACCGCGCGGATCGGCAGGCGGCGGTCGGGCTGCTCGACCTTGGCTTTGCTGGCCAGGAACTGCTTGACGATGCGGTCTTCCAGCGAATGGAAGCTGATGACGACCATGCGCGCGCCGGGCGCGAGCATGGCGTACGCCTCGCTCAGGCCTGCCGCAAGGTCTTCAAGCTCCTGATTGATGAAAATCCGGATAGCCTGAAAGGTACGGGTGGCCGGATCCTTGCCCTTTTCCCGAGTCTTGACCGCGTTTGCCACGATTGCGGCAAGCTGTCGTGTGCTTGAAATTGGTTCGACTGCCCGGCGAGCAACAATCGCCTTTGCAATCTGAAAAGCAAACCGTTCTTCCCCATAATCGCGTATCACCTTTTCCAGTTGTTGTTCGGTTTCGACGGCCAGCCATTGCGCCGCCGACACGCCGCGCGTGGTATCCATCCGCATGTCGAGCGGGCCGTCGTTGCGGAAGCTGAAGCCGCGGGCGGCGTCGTCGACCTGTGGCGACGAGATGCCAAGGTCGAGCAGGATGCCGTCGACCTGGGTCACGCCGCGCGCGGCCAGCGCGCTGCGCATGGTGGCAAAACTGTCATGGACGATCTCGAAGCGCGCATCGTCGATCTGCCCTGCGGTGGCGATCGCCTGCAGGTCCTTGTCGAAGGCGAACAGGCGGCCGTTGGCGCCCAGCTTCGACAGGATCAGGCGGCTGTGGCCGCCGCGGCCGAAGGTGCCATCTATATAGATGCCGTCGGCGCGCGCGCCGCCCAGGTTGAGCGCGTCAACCGCTTCGTCGAGCAGCACCGTCCGATGCTGAAACTCGGGCACCGCCACTGGGGTCATCGCGGCGCCTTCAGAAAGAGAAATTGGAGAGAACATCGGGCATGCCGCCGGCAACGGCTTGCTGCTCGTTATCGTTAAGCCTGACGGCGTCCCAGATTTCGAAGTGAGTGCCCATGCCCAGCAGCATGACGTCCTTGGCCAGGCCGACAGCGGCGCGCAGTTCGGGCGAAATCAGGATGCGGCCGGCCGAATCCATCTCGACATCACAGGCGTTACCGAGGAAAATGCGCTGCCAGGCGCGGGCCGACATTGGCCACGCGGCGATTTTCTCGCGGTGCGATTCCCATACCGGGCGCGGGAAGAACAACAGGCAGCCATGGGGATGTTTGGTAAGCGTAAGGCGGCCTTCGCACTGAACTGCGAGTGCGTCACGGTGCTTGGCGGGGATGGACATCCTGCCTTTGGCATCGAGATTGATTGCGGACGCGCCTTGAAACACGGTTTATACCTAGCTTAGAGTTTGATGGATCGGTTTAGTTTGCGCGTCGGGGATCATGATTTATCTCCCACAAAACTACACTTTTCCACACAGTTGCCCACTTTAGAGGAAGCATCCTCTAGGGTCAAGCGGTTTCCGATTGGAAAACGGTAAATTTTCCAATGAAGTCAATGACTTAGCGCGTTTCCCTGAAGTGACGTAAAGTAAAAATATGTCGATAAATTAGGCACTTATCAAAGACAGTGAATGTGGCTTCTCAGCTGTACGGACGCTTTTATCCCCTAAAATAAATGTCCACAGTTCAATTTCTGCAACTAGCGCAGGGTACGGCGCGGCATTGCGCGATCAACCCGTCCGGGGTAGGATTTGAACGCAGGCCGGCCGTTTTAGCGGCCCTGGCGGACAGTGCCGCCACGCCACTTTCGGGAGAAAAGTCGTGAGCATCACCCTGGCGCGCACCCGCGCGCTATACGAACTCGGCGACGTGCAGGGCGCGCTCGAACGCAGCCGCGGGCGCTCGCCCGAGCTCGAAGCGTTCTACGAGCGCATGCTCGACACCGGCGCCGACCGCTTCGTCACCACGCCCTCTTCGACCGCCGCACTGGCGCCGCTGGGCGAGGAGTGTCCGAATTTCGCTGAAGTGGTGGGCGACCTGACGCGCTACCTGGGCCTGGCGCATGCCGGCGACGGCGGCTTCAACGTGATGCCGCTGTTGCTGCTGGGCGACCCGGGCGTGGGCAAGACCCATTTCGCCAAGCGGCTGGCCAAGGTGATGCAGACCGAGTGCGAGCTGATCAGCATGAACGCGCTGTCGGCCGGCTTCGTCATTACCGGCAGCTCGGCCAGCTGGAAGGGCGCCAAGTGCGGCAAGGTGGCCGAGCGGCTGGTGCGTGGTCAGTTTGCCAACCCGGTGGTGGTGCTCGACGAAGTCGAAAAGGCAACGGGCTCGTCGCAATCCGATCCGCTGGCGGCGCTGTACCAATTGCTCGAGCCGGAGACGTCGCGCGCCTTTCGCGACGAGTTCATCGACGTCGAGATCGACGCCAGCCAGATCTTCTGGGTGCTGACGGCCAACAGCACCGGCGGCATTCCGGCGCCGCTGCTGAACCGGATGGCGGTGTACGAGGTGCCGGCGCCGACCCTGGAGCAGGCGGCGGGAATTGCGCAGCGGATCTATGCGGGCTTGCTGCGCGAGCTGCACCTGGGAAAATACGACCCGCAACTGAACGGTGCCGTCATCGACAGGCTGGCCGGCGTGTCGCCGCGCGACATGCGCAAGACGCTGCTCGACAGCCTGGGGTACGCGGTGGCGGCGGGCCGCGACCAGGTCAAGGCGGAAGACATCCGCATCAAGCCGGGGGCGGGCAAGGCGCGGATCGGATTCTGAGGCCTTGCCGCGGTATCTTGCACCCGGACTGGCACCGATTTCGCGCGGCCAGGCACGTACATAAGCTATACTTTGGGCGGGTGCTCACACGCCGTGTGCAGCAGGCAAAGCGTCGGTCGGGCCGCCACGCGGATACCGCTTGCCCTCATGATCCCATCTGCCACCACATCGCATCGCCCCCTATCGCTCACCTTCAAGCGTTTTTTCGCCTCGAACAAGTCGAGCGGAATCGTTCTCATCGTTTGTACGCTGGTTTCGCTGCTGGTGGCCAACTCGCCATGGGGCGAGGGTTATCAGGCGTTGTGGCACCTGCAATTTCTCGGCATGAGCGTCGAGCACTGGATCAATGATGGCCTGATGGCGATTTTCTTCCTGATGGTCGGCCTCGAACTCGAACGCGAAATGTACAACGGCGAGCTGTCCGACTTTCGCAACGCCCTGCTGCCGATTTTCGCCGCGCTCGGCGGCATCTGCGTACCGGCGCTGCTGCACTTCAGCCTCAACGCCGGCTCGCCGACGCAAAGCGGGATCGGCATTCCGATGGCCACCGACATCGCCTTCGCGCTCGGCGTGCTGGCCCTGCTGGGCAGCCGGGTGCCCGCCTCGCTCAAGATATTCCTGACCGCGCTGGCCGTCATCGATGACCTGTGCGCCATTGTCGTCATCGCGCTGTTCTATACGAACACGCTGTCGATGGCCTATCTCGCCGGGGCGCTCGCCGTGTTCGTGGTGCTCGTCTGCATCAATCGATTCGCCCGCGTAATGGCGCTCGCCCCCTATCTCATCGGCGGCGCGCTGATGTGGGTGCTGATGCTCAAATCGGGCATCCACGCGACCATCGCCGGCGTGCTGCTGGCGTTTGCCATCCCGTTTTCGCCGCGCGAAGACGATCAGAAATCGCCGTCGCACCGGCTCGAGCACGCACTGCATGTTCCGACGGCGTTCTTGATTCTGCCGCTGTTCGCGCTGGCTAACACCGGCATCATCATCGCGGCCGGCTGGACCGAGCAGCTGGCTTCGCCGAACAGTCTCGGCATCTTTGCCGGCCTGATGTTTGGGAAGCCGATCGGCATCTTCCTGTTCAGTTTTGCCGCGGTGTCGTTTGGCCTGTGCAGGCTGCCGCTCGACCTCGGCTGGCGCCATGTGCTCGGCGCCGGGATGCTGGGCGGGATTGGATTCACGATGTCGATCTTTATCACCAACCTGGCGTTTGCCGGCCAGGCGGGCGACATCACGGCGTCGAAGATCACGATCCTGCTGGCGTCGCTATCGGCCGGCGTGTGCGGCTTCCTGTGGCTGAAGTTCTTTAGCCCGCCGTTGCCGACCGACACCGATCTCGACACCGTCGACTATGCAGTTCCGGCGCCACGCTGACCTGCGGATGTAGTGCGTTGGTCCGCGATTGCGTCGTAGCCTTGCGCAGAAAACTGCACGAAGCAAAAGCCGTGGCCGAACGGGTCCGCCATCAAGGCAAGCCTGCCCCAGGCGTGGACCGTGACGGCGGCCTCGAGTTGGGCGCCGGCGGTCAAGGCTTGCTGCACCGCAGCTGTCGATGTCTGCGACGACGACATCGAGATGCACCGGCGTCGAGTGGCGCCGATAGCTGCGCCGCGTGCCCGGCTGCACGCGTGCCGGCGGGCTTTTCGAGCAGATAGATGGGTGCGGGACCGCCGAGCAACTCGGCAACGGTGGGGCCCAGCCGCCGTCCGACTTCGAGTCCGAAGGCGGCGATGTAGAAGGCGATGGCGGCATCGAGATCGTCGACATCAAGGTTGACCACGACGTTCATCTGAGACTCCACAGACAAATGCAGCATGGGTGCGCGAGCGAACAGAAGGCCGTCGAAATGCGTGCGATTCTGGCATCATTCCAACCACGCCGTATACTACGAGGCTACATCATGAGCGAAAACCTGCCAAGCCAGCCCGTCCCTGACCGTTCGATCTACCTGCATGAGGAAATGGAAGTCGCTTACTGGATGAAAGAGCTTGGTGTCAGCAGGGATCAGCTGCGCGATGCCGTGCAGCAGGCCGGCACCGGTGCCACCGCTGTGAGAAATTTGCTTGGGTTGCATTGAGGGTTGAATAGCCAGCAGCACACCGGGGTCTGGCCGCACGGGGTTCGGCGTCGCCGTCAGACCCCGGACCCGGACGGCGCCCAGCCGCGCGAGCGTTCCACCGCCCTCGCCCACGTCGCCATCAGCTCGCGCCGCCGATCCTCCCGCATCAGCGGCTCGAACTGCTTTTCCGCCTGCCACTGCGCCGCCACTTCTTCGCGCGACTCCCAGAATCCGATCGCCAGTCCAGCCAGCCAGGCCGCGCCCAGCGCGGTCGTTTCCGTCACCTTCGGCCGCACCACCGGAACGCCCAGCAGGTCGGCCTGGAATTGCATCAGCAAATCGTTGCGCGCGGCGCCGCCGTCGGCCCGCACCTCGGTCACGGGGATGGCGGCATCTTTCTGCATCGCCATCAGCAGCTCCGCGCTCTGGTAGGCAATCGCCTCCAGCGCCGCCCGCGCAACATGGCCGCGGCCGCTGCCGCGCGTCATGCCGATCAGGGTGCCGCGGGCGTACGGATCCCAGTGCGGCGCACCGAGCCCGGCAAATGCCGGCACCAGGTAGACGCCGCCGTTGTCGGGCACGCTCAGCGCCAGCTCCTCGACGTCGCACGATTTTTCGATGATGCCCAGGCCGTCGCGCAGCCACTGCACCGTCGCCCCGCCCATGAACACGCTGCCTTCGAGCAGGTAGTCGGTGGCGCCGCCGACACGCCAGCCGACGGTGGCCAGCAGCCGGTTGTGCGAGGCGACCGCCTGCGCACCGGCGTGCATCAGCATGAAGCAGCCGGTGCCGTAAGTATTCTTGACCATGCCCTGGCTGTGGCAGGCCTGGCCGAAGGTGGCCGCCTGCTGGTCGCCGGCGATGCCGGAGACCGTTACGGGCGAGCCGAACAGGTCGGCGTGGGTGTGGCCCACCACTTCCGAACTGGACACGACCTGCGGCAGCACCTCGGGCGGAACATTGAACAGCGTCAGCAAACGCTCGTCCCACGCCACGTCGTGGATGTTGAACAGCATCGTGCGCGAGGCGTTGGAGACGTCGGTGACGTGGCGCCCGGTCAGCTTGAACGCGAGCCAGCTGTCGACGGTGCCGAACGCCAGCTCGCCGCGGCATGCGCGCTCGCGGGCGCCGGCCACGTTGTCGAGCAGCCAGGCAAGCTTGGTGGCGGAAAAGTAGGCGTCGAGTTCGAGACCGGTGGCCTGCTGGACAAGCGCGGCGTGGCCGTCGGCGCGCAGCCGTTCGCATGCGTCGGCAGTGCGCCGGTCCTGCCAGACGATCGCCGGCGCCACCGCTTCGCCGCTTTTGCGGTCCCACAGCACCGTCGTTTCGCGCTGGTTGGCGATGCCGATCGCGGCCACCTGCGCCGCGGACACGCCCGCTTCGCGCAGTACCTGGCGCGCGCAGGCGAGCTGGCTGGTCCAGATATCGCTGGCGTCGTGCTCGACCCGGCCGGGAACCGGAAAATGCTGCGCAAATTCGTGCTGGGCGCTGCCGCACAGGCTGCCATCGTGGTCGAACAGGATGGCGCGCGAGCTGGTCGTGCCCTGGTCGAGGGCGAGGATGTACTGTTTCATGAGCAGCTCCCCGATTGGCCCGTGGGCGCACACGCGCCGGGGCCGGAAATATGAAGTGAAGCAGGCCGATAGGCCGGATTTTGTTACGGCCGATGCCCTTGCGAACACCCGCTATGACAGCCATTCCTCTAGGCGCAGAATTACTCCTGCGCTCAAGCTCCCTACCCGCACGCTCCGCGAGCCGCCTCAACGCGTGCCTATTTGGGATTGCTCCAGATGGAGGTTACCGCGTTTCACCGTAACTTAATACGCTCGTCTCTGTGGCCCTATTCCTCGCCTTATACCTTGCGGCTTTCGGCGGACGGCCGTTAACCGTCATCCTGCTCTATGGAGTCCGGACCTTCCTCCCGCCGACGCATTACACGCCAGCCAGCGGCTGTCTGGCCTGCTTCACCGCGCCATTGTACCGCGCCACGGGCGGCGCCGGCGGAACGATCGGCCGAATGGCTGATAAGACGGCGCCTAGGCGTGCGGCGGCGGCGGCGCGGCGCGCGACACCAGCACCCGGTCGATGCGGTAGTTATCCATGTCGACGACCTCGAAGCGATAGCCGTTCCAGTGGAAATGGTCGGCCGGCTTAGGCACGTGGCCGAGCTCATCGAGCACGAAACCGGCCAGCGTCTGGTAGGCGCCGGACGCTTCGTCGGGGAACGCGGTGTGTTGTCGAGCTTGTCGCGCACCCGGTGCAGCGAGATGTCGCCGTCCATCAGCCAGCTGCCGTCGGCGCGCTGCACCGAATCGGCGTCGCGCTCCTCGACGCCCGGCACGTCACCGACCAGCGTATTCATCAGGTCGGCCATGGTGACCATGCCGCCGACCCTGGCCGTGTTCGTCCACCACCAGCGCCAGCTCGGCCCGGTGCGCGCGAAACTGTTCCAGCAAGTCCATCGCGCTGACCGAATCGGGGACGAACAGCACCGGTTTCATCGCCGCCAAAATGTCGATGCCGCCAAGCGAGTCGCGATGCACCGCCTGTTCCAACAGGTCGCGGGCACGCACTACCCCGAGGATATGCGAGCGGTCGCCGCGATAGACGGGAAAGCGGCTGTAGGGACTGCGCGCGATGCGCTCGAGGTTGCGCCTGGCGTCGTCG
This sequence comes from Massilia eurypsychrophila, assembly GCF_002760655.1. Lineage (GTDB taxonomy): Bacteria > Pseudomonadota > Gammaproteobacteria > Burkholderiales > Burkholderiaceae_D > JAFCUW01. Next base: position 284,965 of record NZ_PDOC01000004.1, read on the forward strand.
TCGATGTCGATCAGTTCGAGGTCGATGCCCGGCGTCATCACCCCGCTGAGGCGCTGGTCGCGCAGGCGCAGGGCGCGGGTGACGATCTCGTATGCATCCTTTTCGAGCACGCCGGCGGCGGTGCCCTCTTTGAGCACGCCGCTGATTTCCTCCTCGGTCGGCGCGTCGTACTTCGGCTTGTTCATGCCCAGCAAGCGAACGATCAGGTTGGTTGTCAGCGACAGGATCTTGACAAACGGCGTCATCAGGCGCGACAAGCCCTTCAGCGGCCGGCGATGGCGGTGGCAAAAAACTCGGGATTCTGGATCGCGATGCGCTTGGGCACCAGTTCGCCCAGCACAATCGACGCGAAGGTGATGCCGGCAACCACGATTGCCAGCGCAGCCGGCCAGGCGTACGGCGCCAGCAGTGGCACCGAGGCCAAATACGGCTGCAGCTTGGCAACCAGCGATGCCTCGCCGAAGGCGCCATTGAAAATCGAGATCAGCGTGATGCCGACCTGCACCGTCGAGAGCATGGCGCTGGGATCGTCAACCAACGCGAGCGCGGTGCGGGCGCCGTGACTGCCTTCGGCGGCGCGCTTTTGCAGCCGCGCCCGCTTCGCCGACACCAGAGCCAGCTCTGCCATGGCGAACACGCCGTTGAGCAAGATCAGTCCGAGGATGATGAATATTTCCATGGCAGACACGTCGAGCCGCTCGTCAAGCGTTAACCATAGAGGGCGGGCCAATCCGGCGTTTGAGCCAAACCAACCGTGTTCGTTCCTGGCGGCGTTGGCGGACGGCCGTCAACCGCCACCTTCCAATGGCTTGTGTCCACCAGCGCCTGTCTTGCCTGCTGGCGGCGCCGTCAGCTGCCGGAGAAAGCCCTTACCTGATCAGTTCAAGGCGACCTGGTCGGCCCGAATGGCGAAGATCTCGTCGATTATCTTGCCGATGTTCGTGCGAATAGCGCCTTCGTTGGCCAGGCGGAGACGTTCGGTTCCAATGAAGGACGAGTTCCATTCCGCCGTGTATGGCAGGCTAACCGTACGGTTCAGCACTTCCTTGCCGCTCGCGCGCGCCGTCAAGACGTAATTGACCGTTACAGTGACGGTCATGCTGACGCCGAACATCGGCTGCTCGACCTTTTGCATGTGCGCCGTCAACAGGTATTTACCCGCCTGCTTTCCCGCTGACAGCAAGCCGGCATCCTTCAACGACCCTTCCAGCGCCTGTTCGAACTCGCTGTTGCCCACATTGGATACCCACATCGGATTGGTTTCCTTGCCGCCGGAGACATCCTTGACGGCGACGTTGTTTCGCATCGGCGTGTTCGCAACGCGCTGCGCGGGGCTGACCTGGGCTGTCATCTGATCGGTCCGGGCAGGCGCCGCACAACCGGACAACAGGACCGCCGACAAAGTGAACAGCGAAACGAGGGAAATGGATTTCAGGATTTTCATGGTTTATTCCTTGCGAGCGAGGGGTGTAGCGGATGCAGACACCATTCCAGGGCATTTACGAATGACTGCCGATTGCTGAACTGCGTCGTATTCACCGCGCAGCCGGCCGTAATCGGCCTCTTGTTGCTTGGTGCCGCCTAGTGCGAATAGCGCTGGCCAGAACAGAATCACGCCAACGCCGGCAATGGCCTTGTCGTTGGACGCGGCGGTGTCGAGCCGCCCGCCGAGCTGCACAACGCGTGTCTGAATGCGCTGCGACTCGCTGGCGAGCTGGTCGCAATCGTAAGACTGGTATTGCATCGGCGAAGTGTAGGTCGGCGAAATATCCTTTGACGCCGTAGCGCATCCAGATAACACCAGACTCGCCGATACAGCGGCAATCGCTATTCTCTTCATGGTCTTCCCTTTATTTACGTCCTTATTGTGGAGAGGTGGCATTTTTTTATTGCCGAAACGACTTTAGTTCCTATTGGCAAGATGTGTCAATGGATATTATTTATTATTTGTTAACATGCGCCTCTATGTGGCGCGGACAACACTTCGTTCCGGTGATTTTTGAAATTTGGTGTCGCCATTTCAAAAGCCGGGTAGAAACGGCTCGCATAGAATGGCTGCTATACGCCCCAGTTCGCCTGGCGCCGATAACCACATAGGCAGACATGACCCACCCATCCCGCACCGGCGGCCAGATCCTGGTCGACGCACTCAAGATCCACGGCGTCGACACCGCCTTCGGCGTACCAGGCGAGAGCTTTCTCGACGTCCTCGACGCGCTGCACGACTCGAGCATCCGCTTCATCATCAACCGCCAGGAAGGCGGCGCCGCGTTCATGGCCGAGGCCTACGGCAAGATGACCGGGCGGCCGGGCATCTGCTTCGTCACGCGCGGGCCGGGCGCGACCAATGCCGCGATCGGCGTGCATACCGCCTACCAAGACTCGACGCCGATGATCCTGTTCATTGGCCAGGTCGGCCTCGACTTCATGGACCGCGAGGCGTTCCAGGAAATCGACTACCGCCGCATGTACGGCCAGATGGCCAAGTGGGTGGCGCAGATCGACCGCGCCGACCGCATCCCCGAATACATCGCGCGCGCCTTCCAGGTCGCCACCAGCGGCCGCCCGGGCCCGGTGGTGCTGGCGCTGCCCGAAGACATGCTGGTGGCGCTGGCCGCCGTCGCCGACACCCGCTGCTATCAGCCGGTGCAGGCGTCGCCGTCCGCCGCACAGGTCGACAGCCTGCGCACGTTGCTGGCCGCGGCGAAGAACCCGCTGCTGCTGCTCGGCGGCGGCACCTGGAATGCCCAGGCCTGCGCCGACGTGCAGCGCTTCGCCGAGGCGAACGACCTGCCGGTGGCGTGCGCATTCCGCTTCCAGGACCTGCTCGACAACGCGCACCCGAACTACGTAGGCGACGTCGGCATCGGCATCAATCCAAAGCTGGCCACGCGCGTCAAGAACGCCGACCTGCTGATCGCCTTCGGTCCGCGCCTGGGCGAAATGACCACCAGCGGCTACTCGCTGCTGGCGTCGCCGACACCGGCCCAGCAGTTGGTGCACATCCACCCGGACGCCGAGGAACTGGGCAGCGTGTACCAGGCCGACCTGATGATCGCCAGCGGCGCGCCGCAGGCAGCGGCGATGCTGGCGGCGATGGCGCCGGTGGCGGCCGACGCCTGGCGCCACACGGTGGCCGAGGCGAAAGCCGAGCTGGCGGCGTACCAGCAGCAGCCGCCGATTTTCCAGGACGGCAGCGCCCCGCTCGACCTGTGGCAACTGGTGCAGGAGCTGATGGCGGCCGCGCCCAAAGACACCATCATCACCAACGGCGCCGGCAACTACGCGACGTGGGCGCACCGCTTCTACCGCTATGGCGCCATGCGCACGCAGCTCGCGCCCACCAGCGGCGCGATGGGCTACGGCGTGCCGGCCGGGATCGCGGCCAAGATCATCGACCCGCAGCGCACCGTGGTCACCTTCGCCGGCGACGGCGAGTACATGATGAACGGCCAGGAGCTGGCCACCGCGGTGCAGTACAAGGCGGGCGTGATCATCATCGTCTTCAACAACAGCATGTTCGGCACCATCCGCATGCACCAGGAGCGCGACTATCCGGGCCGGGTGTCCGGCACGACGCTTTCCAATCCGGATTTCGCCGCGCTGGCGACGGCGTATGGCGCGAGTGGGGAAGTGGTGGCGCGCACCGAGGAATTCGGCCCGGCGCTGGCGCGCGCGCTGGAACACACGCGCACGCAGAAGCTGCCGGCGCTGATTGAACTGCGTTACGACGGCAACCTGATCACGCCGAATGCGACGCTCGAGACGATCCGCGCCAACGCTGAAAAAGCAAAGGCAGCCAGCTAGGCTTATTGCGGAGCGGCTTCGGTTAATGCAGGCGGCGGCGCCTCGGCGCCGATCAGGCGCAGCGTGAAGTCTTCGATGCCCAGTTCGGGCGGCAAGGGAACCGGCTGCTCGCCCTTGCCCAGTTCGCCCACCGGGCTGGTGCGAAACAGCGCGATCAGCACGATGAACAGGCCGCACAGCACGGTGCGCAGCGTGGCCGCACCGCGCACGACAATCTTATCGGTAGACAAGATCCGCTTGAAATACCCTGCAATCTTCATCGCCATCCCCCTGATGAGTCAACTCTGCTATGACTTATACCAGCGACAAAGTGCTGCGCGGCTGATCTGCTTCAAACGCGCGCATCACTTGTTGGCGGCGCGCTTCAGCCAGCGCATCAGCGCCCCCACCAGCGGCAACTTCTCGTACAGTTCCTCGGCCGCGTCCCAGTAGTCGCGGTGCATGACGACGGCGCCGGCGTCGTCGAAGCGGATGTGGGTGGAGCCGCGGATGCACTGGCGTTCGCGCGAGAAACGTTTCATGCGGAAAGCGAAATCCCAGGCCAGGAAGGCGTCGCCCCCTTGCAGGACGCGGGTGCCGACGGCGAAGCGCGGCTCGTCGACCTGTTCGTACATGTGGCGAAAGATCGCCGTGATCGGCACGATGCCGCGCACCTCGTTGAAGGGGTCCTTGAACTGCGCGTCGGGCGCGTAGATCGCCGGCAGCTGCGACAGCGATTCGAGGCTGAGCGTCTCGTAAAAGCGGACCAGCCGGTCGAGTTGTTCCTGGTGTTTCATAGCCCCGTCACCTTGTGGATCAGCCAGAAGTATGCGCGGTACGGCAGCAGGCGCGCAAGGCGCATGCTGTTGGTGAAGCGGCGCGGGAAGTGCACGTGGAACTGGCCGTGTTCGATCCCCTTGAGCATCGCCGCCGCCGCCTCGTCGGCGCTGATAATGGCCGGCATCGGAAAGTCGTTGTGGGCCGTCAGCGGTGTGTCGACGAAGCCGGGATTGATCTGATAGACGGCGATGCCGCGCGGGCGCAGGTCGAGGTACAGCGACTCGGCCAAATTGATCAGCGCCGCCTTGGTCGGCCCGTACACCAGCGCCTTCGGCAAGCCGCCGAAACCGGCCACCGACGCGACGATGCCAATGCCGCCGGCGCCCTGGCGCAGCAGCACCGGCAGCACCGCGTCGAGGCAGTTGAAGGCGCCGCGCAGGTTCAGGTCGACCATCGCGTTGGCCGCGGCCAGGTCGAAGCTGTCGGCGCGCATCTCGTTGTAGCCGCCGGCGACCACCAGCACCAGGTCGATGCCGCCCCAGGCGGCGACGATGGCGTCGCGCGCGGCCAGCACGCTGGCGTGGTCGGTGACGTCGAGCGGCAGCGCCAGCGCGTTTTGCGAGCCGGCGGCGGCGGCATCGAGCCTGGCGGCGTTGCGGGCCGACAGCGCCACCCGCGCGCCTTGGCGCAGCAGCCGGGCGGCAGCGGCGGCGCCGATGCCGGTCGAGGCGCCGATCATCCAGACGCGCTTGCCCGACCAGGAGTCGATGCGCGGATTCATCGCTTGGTGAACGACAGCGTCACGTGGCCAAGGTTGACGCCGAATTTGCTCATCGCGGTGCGGTTCAGCATGACCTTGCCGTCAATGAGGAACATCCAGTCTTCCATGTCGACGTTGTAGACCTTGTCGCCGACCGGCTGCGCCAGCACGTACTTCCAGCGCAGCGCGTTGCCGGACTCGATTCCTTCGGCCACGCCGACGACGTCCGGCGCCGTCGCGGTATAGGTTCCGGGGCCGGTCTTGCGGATCGTCCAGACGCGCTTTTGTGTGGTGCCGTCGGAGTAGGTGAAGTCTTCGTCGAGCGTGCCGGTGTCGCCGACCCAGCTGCAGCGCATCACGACGACGAAGCGCTTGACGACGTCGCCGGAGCGGTCCTGGAACATGCCGTGGGCGTCGAGGGTGCCGTTGAAATAGCGCTGGATGTCGAGGCGCGGGGACTCTTTCGCATACTGGTCCGGCTTGGGCGACGAACAGCCGCCGAGCGCCACACCGAGGGCCGCGCCGATCGCCAGCGCGCCGAAAAATCGTTTGGTATTCATGCTATCTCCTTATAGATCAACAATCGCGTAGCGGCGCGCGCCACAGCATGGCGGCGGCCGTCAGTTTCAATGCACACGGCAGCAGCGCGTACGCCCCCGCCAACGCGCCCACCGCGCCCTGCCCGCCCGGCACGTAGCCGAACCAGCCAAGCAGCGGCAGCGCAATGCCGGCGGCCAGCGCCAGCGTCAGTTGCACGCCCCAGTTCCACACGCCGAAATAGGCCGCCTCGCGCGAGCCGCCATGGCCGGCCTTGCCGATCACGCCGGCCAGCAGCGCCGGCGGCAGCGCCAGGTCGGCGCCAAGCGCAATCCCCGACAGCAGGCAGATCACGCCAAAGCCGACCGCGGCGCCGGGCGCCAGGCCAAACGCCCAGACGAATACCAGCGCCGAGGCCAGCATGGCGCCGGCCCACACGCGCGCCTCGCCGAAGCGGCGTGCCAGCGCGATCCACAGCGGCATCGACAGCGCCGCGGCGCAAAAGTACAGGATCAGGAAGGGGCCCGACATGGTGGCCAGGCGCAGGCGGTCGGCGGCAAAAAACAAGAACAGCGTGGCCGGGATGGCCGACGCCACCCCGTTGACCAGCAGGACGGCGAACAGCGCGCGAAAGCGCGGCTCGCGAAACGGCATGGCCAGCGAGCGCCAGTCCAGCGGCGCGGCGGCGGCGGTGGCGGCGGGACGGTCGGCCTTGGCCAGCAACAGCGCGCCGCCAAGGCCCAGCGCCACGGCGAACGCGATCGCCAGGGCGTCGTAGCCGGCGGCGGCGGTGACGCCGGCGGCCAGCACCACGCCGACCAGGCCGCACGCTTCGCGCACGCCGGTCACGCGGGCGCGCTCGCTCGGTGCGTGCGACAGCGCCGCGCCCCAGCTCTGGTGCGCGATGGTGGCCAGGCTGAAGCCAAGGTAGACCAGCATCAGGGTGGCGCCGAACCAGGCCAGCGTGGCGCCGCCCGCCATCGCCGGCGGGTTGAACAGCGCAATGAAGCTGGCCAGCAGCAGCGGCAGCGCCAGCGCCACGTAGCGCGCATAGGCGCCGCCGCCGCGCTCGATCCACCAGCCGAGCAGCGGATCGATGAAGGCGGCGGCGATGCGCGCGACCAGCAGAGCGGCGCCGATCAGCGCCAGCGGCAAGCCGGCGCGCACGGCATAAAACTGCGGCAGGTAAACGTAGATGGGCAGCGCCACCATGGCCAGCGGCAGGCCGAAGAAGCCGTAGTACAGCAGCTTGGGCAGGCCGAGCGCGGTCACGGCGGCGGCGCGGCGTTGGCCAGCAGCGCGGTGCGCAGCGCCGGCGCGGTGGTGGCCGGATCGAGCCAGATGCCGAAGAAGGCGCGCGCAAATGCCGGTTCGGCGATATTCCCGAGTGGTTTGCCGTCGAGGTAAAAGCGGGCGCCCTCGCCCGGCAGGTTGACGCCGGTGATGCGGCTGCCTTCGTTTACGTCGGGGAACAGCGCAGTCATCTGCGCCAGCCAGGCCTTGCGCTGTGCGGCGCTGCCGGCGCCGATCTTGGCCATCTGTTCGGCGCTGGCTTGGGCGATCTTGGCGCCATCGAGCTTGCGCGCGTAGCGCAGTTCGAGCGCGAACGGCGCCTGCGGCTGGTAGCCCTGCGGCCCGACCCACAGCTCGGCCGAGTAGATCTTCATGGTGAACCAGGTGAAGGTGCCGGCGCCGGCCAGGCGCGCCTGCGGGATCGACTGTTCGACGTGGCCGGGGACGGCGACGGCCTGCGCCAGAACGCACGCGCACGCCAGCGACAACAGTGCGACCAGGCGGCGCAGCGTGATCATTTCTTCACCAGCGTGAAGTGCATGACGTTGGTGTTGCCGGCCCTGAAGGCGGCCTCGCAATAGCACAGGTAAAATTCCCAGGTCAGGATGAAGCGCTCGTCGAAGCCCTGCGCGCGGACCGTGTCGAGCCGCGCGTGGAACACCTTGCGCCAGGCCGCCAGCGTGTCGGCGTAGTCGATGCCGAAGCTGAACCGATCGACTACTTCAAGGCCATGTGCGGCGGCCAGGCTGGCGAATCTTGACGGCGACGGCAGCATCCCGCCGGGGAAGATGAACTGCTGGATGAAGTCGGTGCCCTTGCGATAGCGCTCGAACAGTTCGTCGGCGATGACGATGGTCTGCACGCAGGCGCGCCCGCCGGCATTGAGGCTGTTGGCGATGCATTCGAAATAGCTCGGCCAGTAGCTTTCGCCGACCGCCTCGAACATCTCGATCGACGCCACCGCGTCGTAGCCGCCGACGCTGTCGCGGTAGTCGCGCAGGTGCAGGTCGACCTGGGCGGCAAGGCCGGCGTCGTCGATGCGCTTGACGGCGTACGCCAGCTGCTCGGACGACAGTGTCAGGCCAGTGACGTAGGCGCCGCGCTCGCGCGCCGCCATTTCGGCAAAGCCTCCCCAGCCGCAGCCGATCTCCAGCACCCGCGCGCCAGGGGCGAGCTGCAGCTGGCCGAGGATACGACGGTATTTTTCCGCCTGCGCCTTCTCCAGGCTGGCGCCGCTCGCGTCGTTGAACAGCGCGCTCGAATAGGTCATCGACGGATCGAGCCACAGCTTGTAGAACTCGTTGCCGATGTCGTAGTGGGCGTGGATGTTCTTCAGGCTGCCCGCCTTGCTGTTGCGGTTCAGCAGATGCTTGACGCGGTAGGCCAGGCTTCCCCACCAGCTGCCATACACCAGCGCTTCGATCTGGGTGCGGTTGCGCGCCAGCAGTTCGATCAGGCCGGCCAGGTTACTGGTCGTCCAGTCGCCGGCGATGTACGACTCGGCAAAGCCGATGTCGCCGGCGCGCGCCGACTGGGTAAACAGGTTCCAGTTCTTCAGCTCCAGCGCGATGGGAGACGCTCCGTGTCCGAAGTGGCGCACCTCGCCGTCGGGCGTGCGCAGCGCCAGCGCGCCGTGCTGCAGGTTCGACATCAGCTTGAGGAAGATGCGCGCCGCCGCCGGCGCCGGCGACGCGACGACCGCCTGGCCGAGGGTTTGGATGGATTCGGAAGTCATCGGGTTACCTTGTTTTGGGGTGGCGCAGGTTGGGAATGGAACGGGACGCGCTTGAGCCAGAGGCGCAGTGCCTGGATATGGATGCGGGCGACTACGCCGATGGTCATCAGCGGATACGTGAAGAAGGCGATGGCGACGCGCGCGCTGGTGATCGGCGCGCCGCTGCCGGAGACGCTTGTTTGCAGCAGCAGCTCGCCGGCGGTGTCTTCATGGTCGATGCGCGCCAGCGTCGCCTCGGCGGCGCCGCGCATCGAGCGCATGAAGCGGAAGCGGTAGCTGCCGTCGACCGGGAAAAACGGCGACACGTGGAACACCTTGCGCGCGCTGATCTCGGCGCCGTTGGCCAGGTCGCCGCCGTTATCGAGCAGGTAGAAGTGGCGCTCGCCGAAAGTATTGCGCACGTCGCACAGCACCGCGCGCAGGGCCCCGTCGGCGCGGTGGCAAAACCAGAACGAGACGGGATTGAAGACGTAGCCGAGCACCCGCGGCATCGCCTGCAGCCACACTTCGCCGTCGGCATCGAGCACGCCTTCGCGCGCCAGCAGCGCGTCGATCCAGGCGGTGAGCGGCGTGCTGCCGTCGCCGTGGTCGGCATCGTGGAACGACAACAGGTTGAAGCGGTTGCGCGCAAACAGCGCGCAGCGCGGGCTGGCAGTGCCCATCGCGCGCAGCGGCAGGCGCAGATAGTAGGCGCGATAGGCGAATGCGTTCGCCACCGGCCGCACGCGCTTGTGGCGGACCTGGCCGAAGCACAGCTGCGGCGCCGGCGCGGCGCCCCCGTCAGGCCGCATGCCGGCGCGATGCCATCAGCGATGTCAGCGACGCCGCCACCGCCAGGCCCGACTTGAGGCCATCTTCATGAAAACCGTAGCCGGTCCAGGCGCCGGCAAACCAGGTGTTCTGCGCGCCCTGGATCTGCGCCAGCGCGCCTTGCGCGGCCACCGCCGCCTGGTCGAACACCGGATGGGCGTAGTCGAACGAGGCCAGCACGCGCGCCGGATCGGGCGCGTCGATCGGGTTGAGCGAGACGATTACCGGCGTGGTGCAGGGCAGCGGCTGCAGCATGTTGAGCAGGTAGTGCACGCAGACGTCGGGCGTGGCCGCGGCGGTGCTCTGGTAGTTCCACGCCGACCAGGCCTTGCGGCGCGCCGGCAGGCAGCTCGCATCGGTGTGCAGCACGGCGCGGTTCTGCTGGTAGCGGATGGCCGACAGCAGGTCGCGCTCGTCGGCGCGAGCGTCGCCCAGCAGCGCCAGCGCCTGGTCGCTGTGACAGGCGATGACGACGTGGTCGAACTGCTCGATGCCGGCGTCGGTCTCGATGCGCACCGCGCGCGCGCCGCCGCTGCCGCGCAGTACCGAGCGCACCGGGCTATTCAGGCGGCAAGACGGGATCGCCGCCAGCATCTTGTCGACGTAATTGCGCGAGCCGCCCCTGACGGTGCGCCACTGCGGCCGCCCGCTGACCTGCAGCAGGCCGTGGTTGTGGCAAAAGCGCACGAAGGTCGACAGCGGAAACGCCAGCATCTGGTCCGACGGGCACGACCAGATGCACGCGGCCATCGGCAGCAAGTACCAGTTGCGGAACTGCGCGCTGTAGCCTTGCTGGTCGAGCCAGTCGCCGAGCGCCGCGTTCGGCATGGCGGCGCCCTGCGCCATCGCGCTCGCTTCGCGGTTAAAGCGCATGATGTCGCGCAGCATGCGCAGAAAGCGCGGGCGCAGCAGGTTGGCGCGCTGGGCGAACACGGTGTCGAGATTGGCACCGGCCCATTCGAGCATGGCGCCAGCGCCGAGCGGCAGCTTGACCGAGAACGACATCTCGCTGGGCGCGGTGTCGACGTCGAGTTCGTCGAACAGCTTGATCAGGTTCGGATAGGTGCGGTCGTTAAAGACGAGAAAACCCGTGTCGACGCCGAAGCTGGCGCCGTCGAGCGTGATGTCGACCGTGTTGCTGTGGCCGCCGAAATAGCTGCCCGCTTCCAGCAAGGTGACGTCGGCCGACGCCTGGGCGAGCCGGTACGCACACGACAAGCCGGAGATGCCGGCGCCTATCACCGCTATTTTCATGCCAACCCGCCTTCGTCATTGATCGATATTTGTCGTGGACAAAATGCTTACGAGGCCAATAATCCACCAAAATCGGACAAGAGTCAATTGTGTGTCCTAGACAAAGTAGTCGGGAGATGGTTAGATAGTGATACTTTGTAGCTGTCCGCGGCGCCGTCAGCGGCTTCGCAGTCCGAACGAACTGAAGCAATCTTTATAGACATACAAGATCCGACGCATTTGTCGTATTGTCGTCATCTCAATGTAGAATGCAGACAGCCGCCGACAGAGCGGCGTGTCCTGAACAGGAACCGACACTTTGACCGAGCCCGACATGACCAGCGCCCCCCTCACTGCCGTACTGAGCAGCATTAGCGACGTCGAACGCGACATCGGCGTTGCCAAGGAAACCCTGCGGGTGTGGGAGCGCCGCTACGGCTTCCCGCAGCCGCAGCGCGACGCCAATGGCGAGCGCGTGTACCCGGCCGACCAGGTGCACCGGCTGTCGCTGGTCAAGCGGCTGCTCGACCAGGGTTACCGGCCGGGCAAGATCATGACGCTGGGCGCCGAGGAACTGTCTGAACTGGGCAGCAAGCTAAGTCCGGCGACCCCGCACCGCGGCCTGGACGACCCGGAAATTCGCGCCTGCATCGCGCTGCTGCGCTCGCACAAGATTGCTGAACTGCGCCAGCGTCTGTCGCAGTCGATCCTGCTGATGGGGCTGCAGCGCGGCGTGACCGAACTGATCGCCCCGCTGACCTCGGCCGTTGGCGCGGCCTGGGCGCGCGGCGAAGTGGCCGTGTTCGAAGAACACCTGTTCGCGGAAATGCTGCAAGGAGTGATGCGCACCGCCATCGCCGCCGCTACCCAGCAGGCCGGCCACGCGCTGGCCACGCCGCGCGTGCTGCTGACCACGGTGCCGCAGGAACGCCACGGCCTCGGCCTGCTGATGGCCGAAGCGCTGCTGGCGCTGGAGGGGGCGCACTGCGTCTCGCTCGGCGTGCAGACGCCGCTTGGCGATATTGTCGAAGCGGCACTGTCGCAGCGCGCCGACATCGTGGCGCTGTCGTTTTCCGGCGTCACTTCGCCGCGCGCGGCGGTCGAGAATGTCAACGAACTGCGCACCCGCCTGGGCGACCGCGCCGAAGTGTGGGCCGGCGGCGCCGGCGTCGAAGCGGCGCGGCGCCACCTCAATCCTGCCAACGTGCTGAACCTGGGCGGCATTCCGGCGGCGGTGGCGCGCTGGCGTGCCCAGCATAGCGCGCTTGCCGCTTAAGCAACGCAGGCGGCGATGCACCGCCGTGCTCTGGTAAAATACCGGCCAGTCGATTCGTCGTGCCCGGCAGCGCCGGTCATGTGCATGCAGCGCCCGCCCCAAGACACCCATGTTCAGTTTTTTCAAGAAGAAACCGCCTGTTCCCGAAACAGCACCGCCGCCACCCGAGCCCGTCTTCCAGGCGCCGGTCGTCGCGCCGGCCGCGCCGGCCGTACCCGCCGTTGACTCCGCCGTGGCACCGACTGTCGCGCCGTCGACACCCTCGCGCCGCTACGGCACCACGTCGACCTTCATCGCGCCGCCGCTGGCCCCGCCGCGGCCAGCGCCGCTGCCTGTGCCGGTACCGGCGCCGCTGATCGTCGAGACGGCCGCGCGCCTCGGCAGCAGCGAAGCCGAACGCAAATCGTCGTGGATGGCGCGCCTGAAGGCGGGCCTGTCGAAGACGTCGTCGAACCTGAGCCTGCTGTTTGTCGGCGCCCGCATCGACGAGGACCTGTACGAGGAACTCGAGTCGGCGCTGCTGATGGCTGACGCCGGCATGGACGCCACCCAGTTCCTGCTCGACGGGCTGCGCCGCAAGGTCAAGGAAGACAAGCTGCTCGACGCCGCCGCCGTCAAGGGCGCGCTGAAGGTGCTGATGACGGACCTGCTGCGCCCGCTTGAAAAGCCGCTGGAACTGGGCCGCCACGAGCCGCTGGTGATGATGATCGCGGGCGTGAACGGCGCCGGCAAGACCACCACCATCGGCAAGCTGGCCAAGCACATGCAAAAGTACGACCAGTCGGTGCTGCTGGCCGCCGGCGACACCTTCCGTGCCGCCGCCCGCGAGCAGCTGATGGTGTGGGGCCAGCGCAATAACGTCACCGTCATCTCGCAGGAATCGGGCGACCCCGCCGCGGTCGCGTTCGACGCGGTCCATTCCGGCAAGGCGCGCGGCATGGATGTCGTCATGGTCGACACCGCCGGGCGCCTGCCGACCCAGCTGCACCTGATGGAAGAGCTGAAAAAGATCAAGCGCGTCATCGGCAAGGGCATGAACGGCGCGCCGCACGAGCTGCTGCTGGTCATCGACGGCAATACCGGCCAGAACGCGCTGGCGCAAGTGAAGGCGTTCGACGACGCGCTCGGCCTGACCGGCCTGGTCATCACCAAGCTCGACGGCACCGCCAAGGGCGGCGTGCTGGCGGCGATCGCGCGCACCCGCCCGGTGCCGGTGTACTTCATCGGCATCGGCGAGAAAATTGAAGACCTGCAGCCATTTAACGCCGACGAATTCGTCGAAGCGCTGCTCGGATAGGACCACATGATCGAATTTCGTTCTGTCTCGAAGCAGTATTCCGCCCATGCCATCGCCCTGCGCGAGGTCTCGCTCGACATCGCCAAGGGCGAACTGGTGTACCTGGCCGGTCCGTCCGGCGCCGGCAAGTCGACCCTGCTGAAAATGATCGCCGCCATCGAGCGGCCGACGTCGGGTTCGGTGCTGGTCAACGGCCAGGACATCGGCAAGCTGCGCAAGGAAGGCATTCCTTTCCTGCGCCGCAACCTCGGCCTGATCTTCCAGCAGCAAAAACTGCTGAACGACCGCAACATCCTGGCCAACACCATGCTGCCTTTATTAGTGACCGGCGCCTCCAAGGCGCAGGCCGAGCAGCGCGCCCGCGCCGCGCTCGACAAGGTCGGCCTGCTCGAGCGCGCCAAGGCGCTGCCGCTCGAATTGTCCGGCGGCGAGCAGCAGCGCGTGTCGATCGCGCGCGCCATCGTCAACCGGCCGCAGATCATCCTGGCCGACGAGCCGACCGCCAACCTCGACCGGGCCAGCGCCGACAAGGTGCTCGACGCCCTGCGCGCCTTCCACGCGGTCGGCGTGACGTGCATGATTTCCACCCATGACGAGTATGTACTGGACGGCGCGGCGCGCGTGATCCATCTCGACCATGGCCAGCTGGTACAGGAGCAATCATGAAGAGCTGGCTGCGGCAACACCGTTTCGCCATGATGGCGGCGCTGGGCAACGTCGGCAAGTCGCCGGGCAGCTTCCTGTTCAATGTGGTGGTGGTGGCGATTGCGCTGGCGCTGCCGTTTGCCGGCATCACCTTGCTCGACAATGTGCGGCCGATGTCGCAGCAGCTGTCGGTCGACCCCGAAATCAGCTTGTTCGTCGACGCCAGCACCACCCGCGAGCAGGCGCAGGCGCTGGCGCCGTCGCTGCGCGCGGTGCTGAAAGACCACAACGCGAAGATCGTATTCGTGCCGCGCGAACAGGCGCTCGAGACGCTGAAGGCCAAGAGCGGCCTGTCAGACGTGCTCGGCACACTGGGCGAAAATCCGCTGCCCGACAGCTACGTCATGACGCTGGGCGGTTTCAATAGCGCCGCCGAAGCGGGCAATGTCGATGCGCTGGCCGACCAGCTGCGCGCGCTGCCTGGCGTCGAGACGGTGCAGGTCGACTCGGCCTGGGTGCGGCGCCTGGCCGCCCTGCTCGGCGTGCTGCGCCTGGTGCTGCTGCTGCTGGCGCTAACACTCGGCATGGTGGTGATCGCGGTGGTATTCAACACGATCCGCCTGCAGGTGCTGACCCAGCGTGACGAGATTGCCGTTTCCAAGCTGATCGGCGCGACCGACCTGTTCATCCACCGGCCTTTCTACTACACCGGCGCGCTGCTGGGCCTGTGCGCCGGCGCCGTCGCGTTGGGCGCGGTGGCGCTGGCGCTGCTGCCGCTGAACACCGCGATCGCCGAATTCGCGCGCCTGTACGCCAGCGAATTCCAGCTGGCGCCCTTGGCGCCGCTGGCGATCGCCGCCCTGCTGGCCGTTAGCGCCGGCCTCGGCCTGGTCGGCGCCGTGCTGTCGGTGCAGCGCCACCTGGCCCGCCTGCACTAAAAAAGCTGGTGTCAGGTCTGACATTTGGACATTTCGCACGTGAAATGTCCGAATGTCAGACCTGACACCAGCGTTTTGTCGCCGGTTGATTATGAACGGCGTGCGGTGTCGTACGGCGCGCCTCCCTTGCGCCGGCTGTCGTATACTTCATGAGCGCTACCACGGCGCTTTCCCAAAGTACAACACGTTTGGTGTGATCCAGATCAATAGTGGACGGTGCCCGTCCTCTACAGTGTAAACGCGACAAATAGATACTCAAAAGCAATATTATCGCCTATCAGGGTCATAGTTCCTGGCGATTGGCACTCTATCAAAGAGAGTGCTAAACTATGTTTGCTGACGGGGAAACACAACCACCACCGTCGGCACCAGGGAACAAACGCTGCGAGCGCGCCGGGGAATTTTTCCTCCAGGCTGACGATCCGGCACTATCACAACGAGGCAACTACATGACGACGATGACCGCACAATCCGCATTGGTACCAACCGCCAATCGCGCTTTGGGCCTGGGCTTCACGGGTAACCTTGGCAATATCGACGCCTACATCTCGGCGGTGAACCGCCTGCCGATGCTGACCCACGAGGAAGAGATTTCGTTGGCCAAGCGCTTGCAGGAACAGAACGACCTCGGCGCCGCGCAAGAGCTGGTGCTGTCGCACCTGCGCCTGGTGGTGTCGATCGCCCGCGGCTACCTGGGCTATGGGCTGCCGCACGCCGATCTGATCCAAGAAGGCAACATCGGCCTGATGAAGGCGGTCAAGCGCTTCGACCCGAACCAGGGCGTACGGCTGGTGTCGTACGCGATGCACTGGATCAAGGCCGAGATGCACGAGTACATCCTGAAGAACTGGCGCCTGGTCAAGGTCGCCACGACCAAGGCGCAGCGCAAGCTGTTCTTCAACCTGCGCAGCAACAAGGTTGGCCTGGACGCGATGACCCCGACCCAGATCGACGCGCTGGCCAAGCTGCTCGACGTCAAGCGCGAAGAAGTGATCGAGATGGAAACGCGCCTGTCGGGCCGCGACATCGCGCTCGAATCGCCGACCGATGACGAGGACGACAAGTTCTCGCCGATCGCCTACCTGTCGTCGGACCTGTCGGAGCCGACCAAGGTGCTGGAAGCGCAGCAGGTCACGCGCCTGCAATCGGAAGGCCTGGAGACCGCGCTCGGCAAGCTCGATCCGCGTTCGCGCCGGATCGTCGAAGCACGCTGGCTGGCCAACGACGACGGCTCTGGCGCCACGCTGCATACGCTGGCCGAAGAGTTCGGCGTATCGGCCGAACGCATCCGCCAGATCGAGTCGGCCGCGCTGAAGAAGATGAAAGGCGCGCTGAGCGCGTTCATCTGACCGGCTGCATGCCGGCACAAAAAGGGCGCCTGTTACAGGGCGCCTTTTTTCATCGGGAGTGCGTTACCATGCTGGCATTGTCCATGCGGAACACACCATGAAACGAATCGCCCTGTGGGCCCGTTTGCTGTGCGCGTCAGTGCTGTACAGCCTGGCTGGCTGCGCCGGCACCGCGCTCGACCAGCCGCTGCGTGGCGGCAGCTTTCCGCTGGTCGAACGCCAGGCGGTGACGCTGGCGCCCGGCGTGGCGGTGCGCTACGACAGCTTCGCCGACAGCCGCTGCCCGAAAGGCGCAATGTGCATCTGGGCCGGCAAGGTCAGCTACAACTTCACGCTGACCAGCAAGGCCGGCGCGGAGAAATTCGCGCTCGATTACGAGGGCGAGCAGTACGTGTCCAAGACGCTGCCGGCGGTGCGCTTCGGCATTTCGTTCGCCGGCGTGAAGGAGCGGCCGCTGGCTGAACATGCCGTCGTGCTCGAAGTGACCATCGGGCAGAATCCGCAATAGCAAAGCGGTGACAATCGAAAAGATTGTGGCGCTAGCGCTTGCTTCCTGCCGGGAATGCCGGCGCTGCCTGCACCATGCAGCGCCAGCGGCGCCAGACGAACAGCGCGATGCCGATCGTGCCGGCCAGCGCGCACCAGGCCCAGACCTGGCCGTCGAACTGGCCGCGCACCGCCGCCGGCACCAGGAACAATGCGGCGCCGGCACCGGCGGCGAGCAGCAACGGCTGCAGTCGGTCAGCGACAACGCCGCGCGCATAGTCGCGCAGCAGCGCGCCGGCGAGCACCAGCGCGGCGCCGCACACGGCCAGCGCGCGCAGCATTTCACCGCCGGTGGCGCCCAGCACCCACAGCATCGCCAGCGTGACCACGCTAGCCAACGCCCACATCGCGCTAAACCGGGCGAGCAGGTACCTCGCCAGCGCGCGGTTGAGCTCGCGCGCCATCGGCGCCGCCGGCGACAGGCGCACCAGGCGCTGCTCGGCGGTACGGCCGTAGCAGCGCGCCGCTTCGTTAAAGGTCATCATCGCCAGGCCGAACAGCACTGCGCTCAGCACCAGGGCGCGCGTCATGGTCAGCCGTGCATGGGCGGTGCCGGTGCCCTGCACTTCGATCAGCACGCGGATCGCCACGCACACCACCACGAGCACCGCCAGCCAGCTGCGCGCGCCGCTGAAGGCGGCGGGACCGAGCACGCGCGTGAACGGCGGCTGGCGGCGCTGGCCGTTGATGCGGATCTCGCTGTGCAGGCGTACCGGCGCGCTCATTGCGTCACCTCGACGAACAGGTCGGCCAGGGTCAGGTGCTCGATGCGGATGGCCGGCTCGCGTTCGGCCAGCGCCAGCAACTCGCCGCTGGCCGCGCTGGTAACGATCTGGGTGATGCCGTCGAGATCCTTGGAGCGGCGCAGCTCGCCGCTGACGGCGAAGCGGTCCAGCAGACGGCCCGGCCCGGTGACGCGGCGCGCGCTTTGCAGCAATTCGTCCAGCCCGCCTTGCAGGGCAATCTTGCCGGTCTTTAGGAAGGCCACTTCCGACGCCACCCGCTCCAGGTCCGACAGTACATGGGTCGAGAACACGATCGTGGTGCCGCGCTCGATGAAGCCGTCGAACAGCTCGCGCAGGAAGTCGCGCCGCGCGGCCGGCTCGAGGGCCGACATCGGTTCGTCGAGCACCAGCAACTGCGGGTCATGCGCCAGCGCACGCACGATCGACAGGCGCTGCTTCTCGACGGCCGAGAGCTGGCTGATCGGACGCTTGCGCATGATCTTGTCGAAGCCCCAGCGCGCCAGCAGGCCCTCGACCTTGGCGCTGTTCCAGTGCGGATACAGCGTCTTGAAGTAATCGAGCATCTGCAGCGGCGACAGCCATTCGAACAGGTCGCAGGTGTGCGGCACGTAGGCCACTTTCGCCCGCGCCTGCGGCGACAGGTTGGCGGCCGGCTCGCCGAACACGCTGACGGCGCCGCCGTCGGTTTCCTGCAGCCCCAGCATGCAAGCGAGCAAAGTGGACTTGCCGGCGCCCTTGCGTCCCAGCAGCCCGATCACCTGGCCAGGCAGGATCTCCCAGTCGAGCTGGTCGAGGACCGGCTTGCTGGTGAACTGTTTCGAGATCGACGCTATCTGGATGATCGGTACGGTCATGACGCTTCTTTCAGTATTCTCGTGAACTCCATGCCGCGGCGGCGCGTCACAGTAATCTTATCAGCCTGACATGTCAAGCAAAACAGCCGGGGTCGGTCGCCAGTTTGATACCATCGTGCAAACGTTTCAATTATGCCGGAGCTGCCCATGATCTTCCAGCCGTGCTCGCCCACTGCCTGCTTTTTTACCCTGGCGATCGTGCTCGCGGCGCCGCCAAGCCGCGCCGGCCCGCCGGTTGCCATCGGCACCGGCGGCGCGGTGGCCACCGTCAGCGAGCAGGCGTCGAAGGCGGCGATGGCGATCCTCAACAAGGGCGGCAACGCCGTCGATGCGGCGGTGGCCGCGGCAGCAACACTCGGCGTGACCGATCCGTTTAGCTGCGGCATCGGCGGCGGCGGCTTCATGATGATCTACCTGGCTGACGGCAAGCGCGTCATCACCATCGACCACCGCGAAAGCGCGCCGGCCGCCTTCACTCCCGCGGTATT
This sequence comes from Massilia eurypsychrophila, assembly GCF_002760655.1. Classification (GTDB taxonomy): domain Bacteria; phylum Pseudomonadota; class Gammaproteobacteria; order Burkholderiales; family Burkholderiaceae_D; genus JAFCUW01. The sequence goes on from NZ_PDOC01000004.1 coordinate 304,038, forward strand.
TCTGCAAAACGGCAAGGAAATCGACTTCGACCTGGCCGTCGCCAGCGGCGCCGCGGTCGGCGTGCCGGGCACGGTGCGCGGCTGGCACGACGCGCTGGAGCGCTACGGCACGATGTCGTTTCGCCAGGTGCTCGCGCCCGCCATCGACGTGGCCGACAAGGGCTTCCGCGTCAGCGAAAACTTCAATCACCTGGTGGCGATGAATGTCGATAAATTCACGCTGTTCCCGGCCATCAGCGCGCTGTACCTGAAGGACGGCAAGGCGCTGCCGGCCGGCACTACCCTGCGCAACCCCGGCATGGCAAAAGCCTACCGCGAGCTGGCCGCCAGGGGCTACAAGGCGTTCTACGACGGTCCGATGGCGCGCGCGATGGTCGACGCGGTGACGCGCCCGCCGACCGCCGCCGGCGCCGCCGTGCGGGGCGGGCGCATGACGATGGCCGACCTGGCCAACTACGAGTCGCGCATCCGCCAGCCGCTGCACACGACCTACCGCGGCTTCGACATCTACGGCATGCCGCCACCAAGCAGCGGCGGCAGCACGGTCGCGGCAGCGCTCAACATCCTCGAAGGCTACGAGCTGAAGGCGATGGCGCGCGCCGACGTGGAGCACCTGTACCTGGAGGCCAGCCGGCTGTCGTTCGCCGACCGCAACGCCTACCTGGGCGACCCGGAATACCTGGACGTGCCGCTGGCCGGCTTGCTCAGCAAGGAATACGCCGCCAGCCGGCGCACGCAGATCCGGTCGCGCCAGGCGATGGCGGCAGCGGCGGCACCGGGCGACCCGTACCTGTTCCAGAACGACCCGAGCGTGCCGCTGCGCCCGCAACCGGCGCGCGCCGCGCTGCGCGAGAGCGCGCACACCACCCACCTGACGGTTTCGGACCGCGCCGGCAACGTGGTGTCGTACACCTTCACCATCGAGTCGTGGGGCGGCAGCGGCATCACGGTGCCAGGCTACGGTTTCATCCTGAACAACGAGATGACCGACTTCGACTTCAGCGGCCCCCATCCGAACGTGCCGGAAGCGGGCAAGCGGCCGCGCAGCAGCATGGCGCCGACCATCGCGCTGAAGAACGGCAAGCCGGCGTTTTCGATCGGCAGCCCGGGCGGCTCGACCATCATCACCACGGTGCTGCAAACGATCGTCAACCACGTCGACCTCGGCATGCCGATGGACCAGGCGGTCAACGCGCCGCGCCTGTCGCAGCGCAATGCCGGCGCGACCGACGTCGAACCCGGTTTTGCCGGCAGCGCGCAGGCGACCGCGCTGCAGCGGTTCGGCCACCAGTGGGCCGGCGCACCGGAGCCAATCGGCGCCGCCAACGCGCTGGTGTTCAATGCCGACGGCACCGTGACGGCGGTGAGCGAAGGCAAGCGGCACGGCGTGGGCACGGCGCTGGTGCAGCGGCGCGGCCACTAGCGTCGGTACGCCGGCGAAAAAAAACAGGCCCGGGTTAGCGGGCCTGTTTCGGTTGCTGCGTGCGTGCGTATTACAGGTGCGGCGTGATCTGCGGCATCAGGTCGTCGAAGGTGCGGCCACTGCCGTTTTCGCCGATCGCGTGCATTTTCCACTCGCCGCCATGGCGATACAGCTTGGCCATGATCTGCGCCGTGTGCGCGCCCTGCACCGACAGGTCGTAGCGCGCTACTTCCTTCTGGTTGGCGGCGTTCAAAATGCGGCAGTAGGCATTCTCGACCTGCGAGAAGTTCTGGCCGGTGAAGCTGTTGACGGTGAAGATCAGCGACTTGACCGACGCCGGCACGCGCGACAGGTCCACTTCGATCTGCTCGTCGTCGCCGTCACCGGCGCCGGTGCGGTTGTCGCCGGTGTGGACGATGCTGCCGTCTTTGCTCTTGAGCTGGCGAAACCAGACATAGTCGACCGGCTTGTTCGATTCGTCGAACATGACGCACGACGCGTCAAGGTCGACGCTCTCGCTCTTGCTGCCAAAGCCGAACAGGCCCTTCGACTTGATCGCGTCCCAGCCGAGGCCCATGATGATGCGCGTGAGCGCGCCGCCGGCTTCCTTGTCCAGAGAGATTTTCTGGCCTTTTTGCAAATTGACTGACATGTGAGACTCCTGGTTTTTTTAACGCGCGCCCTGCTGGGTCCAGGCGCGAAATGCCGCCCGGTTGCGCGAACAGACATAGACTTTTCCACGCCCGGAAAAGCGCAGCACGACGCCCTCGCCGCTGGTCTGGCTGTTGACCAGGTTGCCGAGGAAGCCGCCGCTGGTGCCGGTCGTGATCGAGATTTCGTAGCGCAGCGTGCTGTCCCAGCACACCACGTGCGAATTGTCGATGATGGCGTCCTTGCCCGGCTCGACGTCGAGTGCCGACATCGAACCGAAACCGGACACCACCACCTGGCCGCTGCCGGACGTTTCAGTGACGAAGAAGCCGCCGCTCTGCGCAAACAGCGCATTGCCGACGCTTTGCGTGCGCACCTTCAGGTCGACCTTGGCACTGGCGGCGACAAAGGCGCCGTCGCTGATGATGTAGTTGCTGGGGCCGACATCGACAATCTGCATTGCACCTGGCAAGGTCGGCGACAGCAGGCAATCGCCGTCGCCGCGCACCGCTTCGATGTGCTGCTGGAAGAACGATTCGCCGTTGGCGAAGGTGCGCATCAACGCGCTGCCCAGGCCGCCCTTCATCTTGCCCTTCAGGTCGAGCGTCGACTCCATCATCACCATCGCGTCTGACTCGCAGTAGATGGTTTCACCCTTGGTGAGCGAGACGTGGAGGAACGGATCGACGTCTCCTGTCACTGTAAACTCTGGCATACCGAGCCTTTCTGTGGAGTGAGACTGCAGCCGGCACCGCTGGCGCCGGCCGCAAGCCTGGCGACGATTTAAACGTTGACGCCGAAGTTCTTGGCCAGGGGGCCGAGGCCGCCCTTGAAGCCCTGGCCGATTGCCTTGAACTTCCAGTCGGCGCCGGCGCGGTAGACTTCGCCGAAGATCATCGCCGCTTCGGTCGAACCGTCTTCCGACAGGTCGTAGCGGGCGATTTCCTTGCTGTCGCCGGCGTTGACGCAGCGTACGTAAGCCTTCGATACCATGCCGAAGTTCTGCTTGCGCGTTTCAGCGTCGTGGATCGTGACGCAGACCGAAATCTTGTCGACGTCGGCGGCGACCTGCGACAGGTCGACGGTAATGGTCTCGTCGTCGCCTTCGCCTGCGCCGGTGGTGTTGTCGCCGGAGTGCACGACCGCGCCATCGACCGATTTCAGGTTGTTGTAGAAGACGAAGTCGGCGTCGGAGCGCACCTTGCCCGTGCTGTTGATCAGAAACACAGCACCGTCCAGGTCGAATGCGGCGCCGTCGGTTGCGCGGGTATCCCAGCCCAGGCCTACGATCAATTTGGTGAGACCGGGAGCTTCTTTGCTCAGGTTGACGTTGCCGCCTTTTTGCAGACTGATAGCCATTTGTGTATCTCCTGGTAAATGAGTTAAAAACAATGAGAACTTGTTGAACACCGTTTAGTGTGACACACGCAGCAAACCGGTGTTCGTCCGTTTGCCGCGCGTTCCTTGCGCAATGCTCAGGCCGACGCTTCCATCAGCTTTTGCTGCTTCTTGTACCGCAGCGACGACCACACCGAGGCGAGGATGAAAGCGACGCCGATGAGGCCGGTGAACAGCTCAGGCACGTGGTACTTCATACTTGCCAGCATGATCACTGCCAGGATACCGATTGCATAGTGCGCGCCGTGTTCCAGATACACATACTCGTCGAGCGTGCCTTTCTTGACCAGGTACACCGTCATCGAACGGACGAACATCGCGCCGATGGCCAGGCCCAGCATGATGATGACGACGTCGGAGGTAATCGCAAAGGCGCCGATCACACCGTCGAAGCTGAACGAGGCGTCGAGCACTTCGAGGTACAGGAAGGCGCCGATACCGCCGCGCTTGACTACTTCGCCGGCTTCTTCCTTTTCCAGCATGCTGGAGATGACGTCGACACCGACGTAGATCAGGATGCCCCACAGGCCGGCGATCAGGACGACCATCTTCTGCGCTTCAGCGACCATGCCCAGGCTGGCCATCAGGGTGCCGAGCGAAATCATCACGGCGATCGAGGACACCTTGCCGAGCGAACCGATCTTCTCTTCAATGTGACCGAGCCAATGCATTTCCTTCTCGTCGTCGAGCAGAAAGTTGAGGAATACCAGCAGCAGGAACATGCCGCCGAACGCCGCCACTTCAGCGTGGTGGGCCGTCAGGTGGGCCGAGTACGCCTTCGGGTCTGACAGCGCCAGGTTCCACACTTCCATCATGCCAAGGTCGGCCGCCTGAGCGACGATCACCAGCGGGAACAGCAGGCGCATACCGAACACGGCGATGATGATACCGACGCCGAGGAACAGCTTTTGCCAGAATTCATCCCATGTCTTCAGGACCGACGCGTTGACCACCGCGTTATCGAACGACAGCGACACTTCCATGATGCCCAGAATAGTGGCGATGGCGAGCGCGGTGAGCGCACCGGACCAGCCGCTGTTAGAGTATCCCCACCATCCGGCACCCGCCAGGCACAGGAACGTGACGATAAATGAAATCCTGAAATGCTTCATTGGTATTCCCCTCAATTATGTAATTTGATAGCCAACATTATAGTTCCGCTGCAGCCGATTGAAAATGGGAAGATAATCGAATAAACACTTCGGAAAAACAGAACTATGAAGAACACCGGCATGAACTTTCGCCATCTCTACTATTTCTGGGTCGTCGCCAAGGAAGGCGGCATCACCCGCGCGTCCGAGCGGCTAGGGCTGGCCGTGCAGACCATCAGCGCCCAGCTGGCGCTGCTGGAGCAGTCGATCGGCAAATCGCTGTTCTCCCAGCAGGGCCGGCGCCTGGTGCTGAACGAATCGGGCGAACTGGCGCTGGCCTACGCCGACCAGATCTTCATGCTCGGCGAGCAGATGCAGGAAGCGCTGGGCGACGCCGACAGCGACAAGACCCGGCTGACGGTCGGCATTTCCGACTCGCTCCCCAAGCTTACCGCGTTCCGGCTGCTGGAGGCCACCACGACCTTGGCGCGTCCCGTGCGGCTGGTCTGTTTCGAGAACAAGTTCGAGCAACTGCTGGGCGACCTGGCGCTGCACAAGCTCGACCTGGTGCTGACGGACCGCCCGGTGCGCTCCGGCACCACCTTGCGCGTGTTCAGCCACCAGCTGCTCGAGAGCGGCACGATGGTGGTGGGGTCGCCGGCGCTGGCTGCGCGCTACAAGGCGCACTTCCCGGCGAACTTGAACGGCGCGCCGTTTTTGCTGCCAACACGCAATAATGACCTGCGGGGCAAGATCGACGAATGGTTCGAGCAGCAAGGGCTGCGCCCGGACGTGGTCGGCGAGTTCGAGGACAACGCGTTGCTGAACACGTTTGGCCGGCGCGGGCTGGGGCTGTTTTTCGCCACCGCCGCCCTCGCCTCGGAGGTCAAGGCGCAGTTCGGCGCCGTGCTGATCGGCCACGTGCCGCAGGTGCGCGAGCAGGTGTACGCGATCTCCAACGAACGCAAGATCAAGCATCCCGGCGTCGAGGCGATCCTCGCATCGGGCCAGCAAGATGGGTCGAACCCGGCGTGATTGGTACAATGCACTTGTATTTTCATGGTCGCAACCCCGGGGTCAGTGCCGACAAACGGACACGGACTGATCCCTCAAGGGGCTATAGCACCGAGGTCGTGTCCGATTGCCGGCACTGACCCCGGGGGTTCTTTTTGTCCGTAACTACCACTTTATGTATAACTTCCTGTTACTCGTGCTGGCCCTGTTTCTCGTCGTACTCAACGGTTTTTTCGTCGCCGCTGAATTTAGTATCGTCAGCCTGCGCAAGACCCGCATCCGCGCCATCGCCCGCACCCAGGGCATGCGCGGGCGCATCCTGGCCAAGGTGCACAACCAGCTCGACGCCTATCTGTCGGCCTGCCAGCTCGGCATCACGCTGGCCTCGCTGGGCCTCGGCTGGGTCGGCGAGCCGGCCTTTGCCAGCCTGCTCGAGCCGCTGTTCCTGATGGCCGGCGTCACCTCGCCCGCCGTCATCCATGGCGTGTCGATCGTGTTCGCCTTCAGCGTGATTTCATTCCTGCACATCGTGGTGGGCGAGCTGGCGCCAAAGTCGCTGGCGATCCGCAACCCGGAAGTGGTCGGCCTGTGGAGCTCGGTGCCACTGTACGCCTTTTACTGGGCGATGTACCCGGCCATCTATGTGCTCAACGGCAGCGCCAACATGGTGCTGCGCATGGCGGGCTTGCATGGCAAGGGCGGCCACGACGCCCACTATTCGACCGAAGAACTCAAGCTGATCCTGCGCACCAGCCAGCCGGGCGAAAAATTCACGCGCGACGAGCGCCACATCCTGGCGCAGTCACTCGACTTCAGCCACCTGCAGGTGTCGGACCTGATGCGCCCGATTAATGAGGTGATCGCCCTGCACGCGAGCAAGTCGCTGGAAGAAAACCTCGAGACGGTGCGCCGCAACCGCTTTAGCCGCTATCCATACTTCGACGCCAATGGCGAGGACGTGCTCGGCGTGATCCACCTGAAGGACCTGTTCTTTGCGCAGCAGGCGGGCCGCGCGATCAGCGACCTGACCCAGTACCTGCGCCCGGTGGAGACGATGTCGGCGCGCACGCCGGCGCAGGACATGTTCCGGCGCTTTCGCGACGGCGCCCCGCACTTCGCGCTGATCGGTGAAAAGGGCAAGCGCCCGGTCGGCTTCATCACGCTCGACAACCTGCTCGGCGCGATGGTCGGCGAGATCCGCGATGAATTCCGGCTCAACGAGAACGACTGGCTGCGCCAGAGCGACGGCACGCTGGTCGGCAAGGCCAGCCTGCCGATCTTCTCGCTCGAGCGCATCCTCGGCATCGACATCGACAACGAGGAACTGGGCCTGGACGACGTCGAGTCGGTCGGCGGCCTGCTGATGGTCAAGCTGGGCGATATTCCCAAGCAGGGCCAGCGCATCGAGTTTCCGCGCTTCGACATCGTCGTCAAGAAGATGAACGGGCCGCGCATCGTGCTGGTGAAGGTGATCCCGCAGCTGCAGCGCGAGGTCGATACCGACGACCTCGACTGACCGGCGGCTAGTCCAGTTCGGACTCGGCTTCCTCTTCGAGCGGCTCGGCGACGAGCACCGGTTCGATGACGGCCTGCTCGTCCGCTGTCACATTGAGCGCTTCGTCGGGCTCGAAGTCGTCGTCCTCGAGCTCGTCGCGCTCGCCGCGCATCATCACGGCGGCCGAGCGCAGCGGCGCCTTGCGCGGCGCCTTCGATTCGTCCGCCCAGGACAGCATTGCATTGACCATAATCTCAAAATGTTGCATGTCCACGGCAGTCTCCAACGTTGAGTTCGTCTGAAAAGAATATGCCTGCCGGCACCGGCACGTTTGATCTAGCGCAGAGTCTGGGACCTGTGACATTTTCGCCACCTCGCCGCTTCAGACCGTCACCTTCGCGACAGCGAGGACCCATGCTGAATCAGCATGGGTGACAAAACGGTTCAGAAGGGATCCGCGCCGCGCGAGGATGAGGGGTCATCAGTGGCGACCGCAGCGCGCGACCGAGGTTGCTTGCATTTTTGCCATTAGCTGTAATACTGTTGAGCAGGACTGCCTCGCCATCCCGGCGTGCGGCCCGCGTACGCGGAGAACCATCGATGCCGATCACCCCGGAAATGGTAGCGCTCAAGTCACGCCTGAAAGACACCTGGATGGCGGGCGACTACGCCCACTTCGCCACATTCCTGCTGCCAGGCGCCCTCGAGTTCCTCGATCATCTGAAAGTGGCGCCCGGCACCCGCATGCTCGACCTCGGCTGCGGGGCCGGCCAGATCGCCATTCCCGCCGCCAGGGCCGGCGCCGAAGTAACCGGCATCGACATCGCCACCAACCAGATCGCAGCGGCCCGCGCGCAAGCCGCCGTCGGAGGCGTGACGGTGCGCTTCGAAGAAGCCGACGCCGAGGAGTTGCCCTTTGCCGACGATTCGTTCGACCTGGTGGTGAGCCTGTTCGGCGCCATGTTCGCGCCGCGGCCGGACCGGGTGGCGGCCGAAATGCTGCGGGTGTGCCGCCACGGCGGGCGCATCGCGATGGCGAACTGGACCCCGGAGGGCCATGTCGGCCAGATGTTCAAGATTATCGGCAAGTATGTACCACCGCCGCCCTTGATGCCGTCGCCGCTGAAATGGGGCGACGAAGCATGCGTGCGCGAGCGGCTCGGCCAGCGCACGTCCAAGCTGACCAAGACGCGGCGCCTGTACCCGATGCGCTATCCGTTTTCGCCGGCCGAGGTGGTGGAATTTTTCATCGTTTTCTACGGCCCGACCGTGATGGCCAGCGATTCGCTCGACGAGCGCCGCCTGGCGGCGCTGACAAAGGAACTGACGCAGCTGTGGACGGCAAATAACAAGGCAACCGACGGCAGCACCTTCGTCGAGTCGGAATACCTGGAAGTGCTGGCGCTGCACAATTGACCCCGGCAACTCATCTTGCCGCCGCTCGAGAAGTGGTGCCGTCCTGATGTGAAGGCGTCGGGTGAATGACGCGCTGCCGGCGGCCCGCTCACACATCAACCAACAGACGGCCCCGCTTGCACGTCTCATGCGCCGGCTGAACCAAACCCGTCAACTATCCTCGTCCACGCTGCCCCCATTTCTGCCACGTCGGCGAAATGCAAGGCGGCGATTTCCTCGCGACAAATAAATAGTTAGTGCATAGACAATTTCACTGTAATGCTACGACAGCAAGGAGCCGGAAGAAATTTCCGGATGTGAATGAATGCATATCCAAGGCATTTCCAGTTAGAATTCAACAATTCTATGCGAAGTGGTTGATATTGCCCTGTACCGTAGAACAATGATCCTCACGCCGCCAGGATTCTCACCCGGAAACTTCTATGATTTTCTTTACGTAATGTCGATGCCAAAGCCGCAATTTATCTATCTGTCCGAGAGCGATATCCCTGTCGGCAGCGTGTTACCGTGGTCAGTATATCTGCGCTCTGGAGAATTGCTCGCGCCCGCGGGATTCATGGTCACCGATGCCCTGGTACAGAAGCGGCTCATGATGGCATTGCCGATGCGCGCCGCGCAAGCTACCGACCGCGGGGACCGCAGAATGGTCGTCGAGGACGGCGGCGAACGAGACAAAGAGTCGCCAGCTCACACCCCCGATCCGCTAAAGTATCTAAAACACAATGCCGAAGGCGTGGTGCTGACGTTTAAATTGCCGGTCGATTTCGAGCCGCGCAACGAACGGGTTGAATTCTACGGCCGCGTGCCACTGCAGTCGGTTATCGTGTCGGCCCCGACACTTGGGCTCGGTGCCGGCCAGACGTGGCAGAATTTCGAAGGTCTCCCGATGACAGTGCAGGTCATCTTTGGCCGCAGCCTGTGCATGTTCAAGACCACCGTCATGCGTTATTCGGGCCTGCCGAGCGGCCACCTTTTTCTGCGCTACCCGCAGGAAGCGGTGACGAAGTCGTTCCGCCAGGCGCTGCGCGTGGACGCCAAGATTCCGGCGTCGATCACCATGGCGGACGATTACACCGTGCCGGCGCTGATCACCAATTTGTCCGGTTGCGGCTGCGCGGTGGCCACCGGCTTCGTGCTGGGTCAACCCGGCACGCGCCTGAAGGTGGCATTCCGCCTCAAGATCGCTGAGAAAAACCGCGTGGTGAGCATCCCGTGCGTAATCCGCAGCATTAAGGGAAAGCTGTCTCAGCAGATGCGCTATGGCATCGAGTTCGATGAAGAAGTCGATGAATCGGTTCTGCTGACCTTGAAATCGTTCGTCTACGAAAACTTGGCGGAACGTTAACGGCGTTGGTCGCCCGCGCTAGGCTTCGCGCATCGCATCGACCTGCGCGTCGACGATGCCCGGGTCGCCTGCGGCGGTCCAGTCGCGCAGCAGCGAATACGCCACCGCCAGCAGGGTCGGGCCGATGAACAGGCCGACGAAGCCGAACGCGAACACGCCGCCCAGGACGCCCAGGAACGTCAGCAGGAACGGCTGGCTGCTGCCGCGGCTGATCAGGATGGGCTTGACGACGTTGTCGACGCCGGAGATCAGCACCACGCCCCACACCAGCATGAACGCGCCCCAGCCGACGCTGCCCTGGGCGAACAGCCAGATCGCGGCGCCACCCCAGATCAAGGGCGGGCCGACCGGCACCAGCGACAGCACGAACGTGAGCACCGCCAGCAGCGGCACGCCCGGCACGCCGGCGATCGCAAAGCCGAGCGCGGCCACCAGCGCCTGCGCCAGCGCGGTGCCGAGCAGGCCGTACATGACGCCGCGCACGGTGTTGCTGACGGTGACCCAGACGGTGGCGGCGCGGTCGCCGAAGATGCGGCCGGCGCCCACTTCGAGCGTGCGCATCAGCGCCAGGCCGTCGCGGTACATGAAGAAGCTGACGAAGGCAGCCATGCTCATCTGCACGACGCCGCCGCCCAGCACCAGTCCACCGCTCATCAAAATGCGCCGCGCCGGCTCGAGCATGCGCTTGGCCAGTTCGGTCATCTGCTCGCGGCTGGCCATCAGGGTGTTGACGTACTGGTCGAGCCAGACGCCGACCAGCGGCAGCTCGCGCAGCCAGGTCGGCGGATGCACGTTGCCCAGCTCGATCATCAGCTTGACCTGCTCGAACGTGCGGCCAATGTCGTCGGCAAGGTTATAGGCGACCAGCGCGATCGGGATGATGACGAGCAAGGTCAGACTCAAGGTCATCGTCAGCGCGGCCAGGGTGCGGCGCCCGCGCATGCGCGTGACCAGCCGCATGTACAGCGGCCACGAAGAAATCACCACCGCGGCGGCGAACAGCAGCGCCGTCAGGAACGGGCGCAGCACATACACGCAGCCCAGCGCGAGCAGCAGAACGGTCGCCAGTTTGGTGTAGTTCTTGCCGAAGCGCGCCGTCTCCATCGATCAGTCCAGCAGTTGCTTGAGGTCGGCCACGATCGGGCCGGCGCCCTGGCCGTGGCGCAGGAACAGGCGCACCTTGCCGTTCTTGTCGAACACGTAGCTGCCGGCGGTGTGGTCCATCGAATAGCTGCCCGGCGTCTTGCCCGGCACCTTGGCGTAGAACACCTTGAAGTCCTTGGCCATTGTTGCGGTGGCGGCGGCGTCGCCGTACATGCCGAGGAAGCGCTGGTCGAACGCCGGCACGTACTGCGCCAGCAGTTGCTGGGTGTCGCGCTCCGGGTCGACGGTGACGAACAGCACCTGCACCTGGTCGGCCTGCGGACCCAGCTCCTTCATGACGGTGGCCATCTCGGCCATCGTCGTCGGGCACACGTCAGGGCACTGGGTAAAGCCGAAGAACACGACCACCACCTTGCCCTTGAAGTCGGCCAGCGTGCGCGCCTTGCCGTTGTGGTCAAACAGGGCGAAGTCGTGGGCGTATGGCAAGCCGGTGACGTCGGTGTTCTGGAAGCTCGGCGGCTTGCTGGTGAGCTTGTCGCAGCCGGACAGCGCGAGCGCGGCGGCAAACGTCAAGGCAATAACGGCTGGCAGTTTTTTCATCTTTAGAATTTCAGGTAATGGTCGACCACCAGCGCGGCGAACAGCAGCGACAGGTAGATGATCGACCAGGTGAAGGCCTTGCGCGCGATCTGGTCGGTGTAGTGGCGGTAGACGCGCCAGGCGTGCCACAGGAACACGGCGTTCAGCGCGACGGCCGAGACCAGGTAGATCAGCCCGCTCATGTGCACGGCGAACGGCAGCATCGTGACCGCCGCCAGCGCGATCGAATACAGCCAGACGTGAAAGCCGGTGAAGTTCATGCCGTGGGTGATCGGCAGCATCGGCAGGCCGGACTTGGCGTAGTCGTCGCGGCGGTACATCGCCAGCGCCCAGAAGTGCGGCGGGGTCCAGACGAAAATGATCAGCACCAGCAGCCAGGCTTGCATCGGCACGTCGTTGGCAATCGCGGCCCAGCCCAGTGCCGGCGGCATCGCGCCCGACAGGCCGCCGATGACGATGTTCTGCGGCGTGGCAGGCTTGAGGATCATCGTGTAGATCACCGCGTAGCCGACGAAGGTGACGAAGGTCAGCCACATCGTCAGCGGATTGACCAGCAGGTACAGCACCGCCATGCCGGCGCCGCCGATCAGCGCCGAGAAGATGATGGTTTGCCGCTTGGTCAGTTCGCCGGTGGCGCTGGCGCGGCGCGCGGTGCGCGCCATGCGCGCGTCGATCTCGGCTTCGACCAGGCAGTTGACGGCGAACGCGGCGCCGGCCAACAGCCAGATGCCGATGGTGGCGGCGATGACGACGCGCCACGGCGGCAGCTCGTCGGTGGCGAGGAACATGCCGATCACGGCGCAGAACACCGCCAACTGCGTCACGCGCGGCTTGGTCAGCGCCCAGTACTGGGCGATGCGGTTGGACCGCTTGTGCGGTTTTTGTGTGGCGGTTTGGCTTGTCATGGAGGCTATCGGGAATGGATCTCGGCTGGCACCGGCGCGCGCGCCGGTGCGCGCAGGGCAATGTCGAGTTGGTACTTTGACTTGTAGTTTAACATGGTCACCAGCAGCACCAGCAGTGCGGCGCCCGCATTATGCAGCACCGCAATGGCCAGCGGGAAGCTGAAGTAGATGGTGGCCAGGCCGCTGGCAGTCTGCAGCGCCAGCACGATGGCGACGTAGCGCGCGGTCGGGCGCAGCGCCGCATGCGGCCAAGCGCGCCATGCGGTCAAGCCGAGCACGACGACGACGACCAGCGCGAAGTTGCGGTGCACCCAGTGGATCGCCGTCAGCGCGGAAAACGGCAGGTAGTGGCCGGCAGCGGTCTTGCCCAGCTCGCGCCACAGGGTGAAGCCGTGCTCGAAGTCCATCTCCGGCACCAGCTTGCCGTTGCACAATGGAAAATCGCTGCACGCCAGGGTGGCGTAATTGGTGCTGACCCAGCCGCCCAGCGCGATCTGCACCAGCAGCAGCGCGGCGCTGGCGATGGCCAGCGTGCGCACGCGGCGCAGCGCGGCCGGACTGCCGCCCGGCGCCTGCGGCTTGACGAGGTAGTCTGCGCGCCCGCCCAGCCATGCCAGCAGCGCCAGCAGGCCCATGCCCAGCAGCAGGTGGATGGTGACGATCACCGGCTGCAGCTTCATCGTCACGGTCCAGGCGCCGAACGCGCCCTGCACGCAGACGAACAGGAACAGCGCGGTGGGAATGGCCGGCGCGAACGTCTGGCTGCGGGTACGGCGCCATTGCACCCAGGCGGTGGCCATCAGCGCCATGATCAACACGCCAATGCCCATCGCCAGGTAGCGGTGGATCATCTCGATCCACGCCTTGACCACCGTCACTGGGCCGTGCGGCATCAGCTGCTCGGCGGCGCTGATCTGTTCATGCGCGAGGAAGGGATTGGCCAGGCCGTAGCAGCCGGGCCAGTCGGGGCAGCCGAGGCCCGAATCGGTCAGCCGGGTAAAACCGCCGAACACGATCAGGTCGAACGTGAGGAACACCGCCACCCACACCAGCTTGCGGTATTTGTTGGCGTCGGCCGACATCCACACCATCGCCAGCGGCAGGCTGGCCGCCAAGAGGCCGATCGCGCCCAGTTGCAGCAGTGTTGCCGTCTGCATCGCTTAGCCGATCGCCGATGCTTTGAGCAGCTTGCCGATGTCCTTCTTGACCTTGGCGTAGTGCTGCACCTTGTCCGCTTCGGCGGCGCCCGCCGGCACTTTCGGAAAGCGCATCATCAGGTGGCCGACCGGGTCGATCAGCCACAGGCCCTCTTCCAGCGCGGCGTTCGGCTCGGCCGGCAGCCATTGCGCGACGGCGGCGCCAGGCGCGCGCAGGATGCGCATGCCGTCGAGCTGGCGCATCAGCATGGTGTCGAGCGGCGCGGCGTCGGTGACCAGCCAGAGCCGCTCGATGCGGCCCATCTCCTTGCCCGTCATCGAGCGCACCTGCTGCATCGCGAACATCTGCTCCATGCACTCCTTGGCGCAGGTGGACGGGCCGACCTTCAGCAGCACCCACTTGCCCTTGTACTGTTCCAGGCTGGCCGGCTTGGCGTCGAGTGTGGTGGCGCCGAGGGTCGGCGGTACCGGGTGCGCGCGCGGGTCGATCAGGGTGCCGAAGTTGGTGCGCGCCTGCGGCTTGATGACGTAATAGGTCAGGTACGAAAAGATCATCGGCGCCGCGCACACGGCCAGCACCGCCAGCAGCTTCCAGCGGCCGCTGATTTTCTGTTTCTGTTCGGGGTTAGTTACTTTGCTTACTTTGGTCTGTTCCACGTCGAAATCCTGTAATGACAAAAAAGAGGAGCGCCATTGCCGCCAGCGCATACCATTGGAATGCATAACCCTGGTGTTTCTCGACACCGAGGGACGGCGCCGGCCAGCTGCGCACCAGGCCGTCGGCGGCCGGGGCCGGGCCGGCCTGCTCGATGAAAAACGGTTGCAGCTTCAGGCCGCTCGCCTTGGCGAATTCGGCCGGATCGATATTTTGCACGATTGCGCCAGGTTTCACCGGCTCCGGGGTGCCAAGCTGCATCACCCGGCCGACGCTGGCCTTGACGATGCCGTCGACCGTCACCGTGCCGGCCGGGGTCGCATACGGCGGCAGCCTGGTCGCTTCGGCGGTATTGCGCGGCAGCCAGCCGCGCGCCACCAGCACGTGGGTGTCGGTACCAACAATGCGCAGCGGCATGACCAGGTAAAAGCCGGCGCGCCCGTCCTGCGGGCGGTTGTTCAGGTACACCGGCCAGCCGGCGACGAATTCGCCCGTCACGCGCACGTTGCGGTATTCGAGCGGCGCGGCCGGCAGCAGCGCGGCGCCCAGCGCCAGCGGCGCCTCGGCGCCGCGCGCCGTCAGCTTCTGCTGCAAGGTGGTCTTTTCCAGCGCGCGCCGGTCCTGCCACTGCCCCAGCGACACCCCGAGCGCCACCAGCAGCACGGTTGCCACAAAGGGAATTGGTCGAAACCGGAAGCTGATACCCATTACAATAGATCCTTTGCCGCTGTTATCCAGTCAACTATTTACTCTGAACCATGAAAATTCTCGTCGCCATCGCCTTCCTTCTGATCATCGGCAGCCTCGGCTCGGCGCTGTTCTTCCTCATGCGCGACAAGGGCAAGAGCAACCGCACCGTGCAGGCGCTGGCGATGCGGGTCGGCCTGTCGATCACCTTGTTCCTGCTGCTGCTCGGCGCCTACAAGATGGGCTGGATCGCGCCGACCGGGTTGCGCTAAAAGCACGTATCGCTTGCGTGAAAAAAGCCGCACGAGGGATTATCCCCCGTGCGGCTTTTTCATGCGGCGGCGCCAGCGCCGCCGGCCGTTACAGCCAGTAGACCACGACGTACAGGCCGAGCCAGACGACGTCGACGAAGTGCCAGTACCAGGCGGCGCCTTCGAAACCGAAGTGGTTGTCGGCGGTGAAGTGACCCTTCAGCACGCGGTACAAAATCACCGACAGCATGATCGCGCCGAGCGTGACGTGGAAGCCGTGGAAACCGGTCAACATGAAGAAGGTCGAGCCGTAGATGCCGGACGTCATCTTCAGGTTCAGGTCGCTGTAAGCGTGCATGTACTCGTAGACCTGGAAGCCCATGAAGATGGCGCCGAGCATGATGGTGGCGAACAGCCAGATCGCGGTCTTGGCGCGGTGGCCGGCGCGCAGGGCGTGGTGCGAAATGGTCAAGGTCACGCCCGACAGCAGCAGCAGCGCGGTGTTGATGGTCGGAATCGGGAACGGGCCCATTGTCTGGAACGCGTCGACGGTGCCCGCAGGACCGGTGCCGCCCCATTGCGCGGCGTAGTCAGGCCAGATGAACTTGTGGTCGAGGTCGCCAAGCCAAGGCAAGCTGATCGCGCGGGCGTAGAACAGCGCGCCGAAGAAGGCGCCGAAGAACATGACTTCGGAGAAGATGAACCAGCTCATCGACCAGCGGTACGACAGGTCGACGTTCTTGCCGTACTGGCCAGCTTCCGATTCGCCGATGGCGTCGCCGAACCAGGAGTACAGCACCAGGATGGTGGCCAGAATGCCGGCGATGTTGAGCATCGGACCCCAGCTGGCGTCGTTGACCCAGCCGGACGCGCCGATCATCGTCACCAGCAGCGAAATGCCGGCGAACATAGGCCACTTGGAAGGACCCGGCACGAAATAGTGCGGTACGGCGTGTGGTGAACTCATCTTCATCTCCTAAATCAAACTTGGTATTCGGTCGTGGGCCGGGTGTGCCCGTTGCCCTGTGCTTCTTGCTCTGTGCTTGCTCTGACTATTGCTTTACTACCGAATTCTGGGTGCCTGCAATTTCGAAGAACGTGTACGACAGCGTGATCGTTTTCACTTCGCGCGGCAAGGCCGGATCGATGAAAAACACCACCGGCATCTGCTTCGCTTCGTTCGGGCCCATGGTCTGCTGCTTAAAGCAGAAGCACTCGACCTTCTTGAAGTGCGGCGTCACCGACTGCGGCGCGTAACTCGGGATTGCCTGCGCCTGCACCGTGCGGTTGGTGGTGTTGACCACCTCATACATGACCGTTGCCAGCTCGCCGGGATGGACGTCGATGCTGCGGGTGGTCGGGCGAAACCGCCACGGTCCCTGCGCATTGCCGTCCAGCTCGATGGTGATCGTGCGCGTCTTGTCGATCTGCGTATTGGCATCGCGTACCGCCATGCCGTCCTGCGCCGTCAATACGTTAATGCCAAGCAGTTCGCACATGTGCCTGTACACCGGTATCAGGGCGTAGCCGAAGCCGAACATCGCCACTGCCACCACCACCAGTTTGATGAGCATCGTGCGGTTCAGGCGCAGGCGCCCTTTCGGTACGGTACTCACGTTACAGCCAGATACGTTTAATGAACACCATCGCGAAGAAAAACAGCGCGATACCGCCGATGATCAGGCCGGTCTTGAGGTTGTTCGGCTTTTTTGGGTCAGACATGTTTGCCACTTAGCTCCTGTCGGCAGGCGGTGTTGGCCGCCTGCCGTGCTGCATTTGCTTGCTTACTTCACCAACGGTGGGGTCTCGAAGGTGTGGAATGGTGCCGGGCTCGGCACGGTCCACTCGAGGCCTTCGGCGCCATCCCATGGCTTGGCCGCTGCCTTGGCGCCGCCGCGGATGGTCGGCAGGATCACGAAGAACAGGAAGTACGCCTGCGACAGACCGAAACCGAAGGCGCCGATGGTGGCCACCATGTTGAAGTCGACGAACTGCGCCGGGTAATCGGCGTAGCGGCGCGGCATCCCTGCCAGGCCCAGGAAGTGCATCGGGAAGAACGTGATGTTAAACGTGATCAGCGATGCCCAGAAGTGGATCTTGCCGCGCGTTTCGCTGTACATGTGGCCAGTCCACTTGGCGGACCAGTAGTAGAAGCCGGCGAACAGGGCGAACAGGGAACCGGCCACCAGCACGTAGTGGAAGTGCGCCACGACGTAGTAGGTGTCCTGCAGCTGGATGTCGATCGGTGTCACGGCCAGGATCAGGCCGGTGAAGCCGCCCATCGTGAACACGAAGATGAAGCCGACCGAGAACAGCATCGGCGTTTCGAACGTCATCGAGCCCTTCCACATCGTGGCGACCCAGTTAAATACTTTCACACCGGTCGGTACCGCGATCAGCATCGTGGCGTACATGAAGAACAGCTGCGACGTTACCGGCATGCCGGTGGTAAACATGTGGTGCGCCCAGACGATGAACGACAGGATCGCGATCGACGCGGTAGCGTAGACCATCGACGCGTAACCGAACAGCGGCTTGCGGGCGAACGCCGGCAGGATCTGCGAGACGATGCCGAACGCCGGCAAAATCATGATGTAGACCTCAGGGTGGCCGAAGAACCAGAAGATGTGCTGGTACATGACCGGGTCGCCGCCGCCGGCAGCGTTAAAGAACGAGGTGCCGAAGTGACGGTCGGTCAGCGTCATCGTGATGGCGCCTGCCAGCACTGGCATGACGGCGATCAGGAGGTAGGCGGTGATCAGCCAGGTCCAGCAGAACATCGGCATCTTCATCAAGGTCATGCCCGGAGCGCGCATGTTGAGGATGGTGACGACGATATTGATCGAACCCATGATCGACGAAGCGCCCATCAGGTGCATCGCGAAAATCGCCATGTCCATGCCAGGGCCCATCTGGGTCGACAGCGGCGCGTACAAGGTCCAGCCGGCGGCGGTCGCGCCGCCAGGCACCAGGAACGAGGTGGCCAGCAGGATCGCGGCCGGCGGCAGCAGCCAGAACGAGAAATTGTTCATGCGGGCGAACGCCATGTCGGCGCAGCCGATCTGCAGCGGGATCATCCAGTTGGCGAAGCCGACGAACGCCGGCATGATGGCGCCGAACACCATCACCAGGCCGTGCATGGTGGTGAGCTGGTTGAAGAACTCAGGCCGGAAGAACTGCAGGCCGGGCTGGAACAGCTCGGTGCGGATCATCAGCGCCAGCACGCCGCCGGACATCAGCATGATCAAGGAGAACCACAGGTACAGCGTACCGATGTCCTTGTGGTTGGTGGCGAACAGCCAGCGGCTCATGCCATGCGGGTGGTCGTGGGCGTGATCGTGCGCGTCGTGGGCGTGATCTACAGTCGTTGTGCTCATTTGTTCTACTCCCGATTACTTACGTGCAGCCAGAACTTCGGCTGGTTGAACGATATTTTCCGCAGCCTTGTTCGACCAGTTGTTGCGGGTATAGGTGATCACCGCAGCGATGTCCGAATCCGACAGTTGCTTCCAGCTTGGCATTTCCGAAGGGTACTTGCCCGACTTCAGGCCATTCAGCAGGACGTTGATCTGGTCCGCTTTCGGGCCGTTGACGTTTGGCGAGCCATCGAGTGCGGCGAACGCGCCCGGGATGCCCTTGCCGTTGGCCTGGTGGCAGACCACGCAATTGGTGGTGTAGACTTTTTCGCCCTTGGTCTTCAGTTCGTCGATGGTCCAGACTTTGGCAGGATCGTCGGCCAGGGCCGCCATTTCCTTCTTCTTGCCGTTAACCCATGCGGTGTAGTCGGCGTCGGAGACGACCTTGACGACGATCGGCATGAACGCGTGCTCTTTACCGCACAGCTCAGCGCACTGGCCGCGGTAGGTGCCGATTTTTTCGGCCTTGAACCAGGTGTCGCGCACGAAACCAGGAATCGCATCTTGCTTGACGCCAAACGCCGGGATCATCCAGGCATGGATGACGTCGTTGGCGGTCAGGACGATACGGACCTTCTTGTTGACTGGCACGACGACTTCGTTGTCGACTTCGAGCAGGTAGTTCTCGCCGCGTGCTTCGGTTGGCGCCACGCCTGGCGAACCGACTTGCGAACGCGGGGTCGACAGGTTCGACAGGAAGGAAATGCCCTCGCCCTCGCCCTTCAGGTAATCGTAGCCCCACTTCCACTGCATGCCGGTGGCCTTGATGGTCAGGTCGGCGTTGGAGGTGTCTTTCATGCCGACCACGGTCTTCGTTGCCGGCAGCGCCATGGCGATGACGATCAGGAACGGCACCACGGTCCAGGCGATTTCGACCGCGGTCGACTCGTGGAAGGTCGCTGGCTTGTGGCCGAGCGAGCGGCGGTGCTTGAACACCGAGTAAAACATCACGCCGAACACGCCGACGAAAATGACCACGCAGACGACCATCATCCAGGTGTGCAGATCGTAGATCTCCGACGCGATCTTCGTCACGGGCGGTTGCAGGTTCAACTGGTATGGAACCGGACGCCCCGTCACCTCTGTCTGCGCCAAGGCCGGAATTCCGGCCGTCATCGCCAGACCGATCATCAAGGCTTGAAGTCGCTTTGCATATGTCATGTTTTCCCCAACCACCCAAAATTAAAATCTTTTATCGTCAACGAGCCCACCCGCGGCCGCCGCACTTTTCAACACATCGCGCAAAAAGGCCCCTAGCAGACCCGGCCGCATCGACTGCGCCGCTCCTGCTGGAACCATGACACCGCCACCGGGTAAATGCTGCACACTGATGAACGCTGCTTGCTTTTGCTGCTATCGACCACATATTGGACACAGGCAGCATCACCACCTGTTTTTCTTACGTTCACAACGTTGGCCGACAAAATTAGTCGTTGATTATACTCAAGGAGTGCCCTAACCATCAAGGGGAAATCGATCCGCAGGCGGGTCAGCACGCCCGTTTTTCCCTCTTGCCGCCCACAGTTTGTGTCAATTAATGCAATTCGGCGCCGCCACTGCACTTTTGCTTCCCGGCCGCTAGCGGCGCGGCTGGAAGCGCACGATCGCTTCGCCGGCCGCCGTCACGCGCGGCGCCGGCCGGAATGCGTGGCCGTAGATCACCTCGAACGTCAATGCCAGCTTGCCGTCGGCGCCGCGGCCGCGCTCGAGCGCCGCGCGCAGCCTGGCGCCGCCGGCGCGCCCCAGCAGGCCGCGCCGGCGGGTTGCCAGTGGATTGCCGCCCAGCGCGCGCACGTCCGCCAGCAGCGCGTCGACCGTGTCGTATGTCACCTTGATGACTTCCATGTCCATCACCGGGGTGGAAAAGCCCGCTTCCACCAGCTGGTCGCCAAAGTCGTGCATGTCGACAAACGGCAACACATGCGGTTCCCCATCTACTTCGGCGAAGGCGGCGCGCAGCTCGCGCAACGTATCCGGGCCGAAATTGGAAAACATCAGCAAACCGTCCACCCGCAGCACGCGGCGCCATTCGGCAAACACGCGGTCGGGCTGCGGATGCCAGTGCAGTGCCAGGTTCGACCACACCAGGTCGATCGAGTTCGGGCCGAACGGCAGAACGGCAAAATCGCCGGCCAGCACGTCGATGCCGGCCTTGGCCGGCAACAAGCGGCTCAGCAGCGACTTCGCGCCCGGCGTTTTTGCCGCCGCCGCCATTTCCGGCGCGGCATCGATGCCGACGATCTGGGCGGCCGGATAATCGCCATGCAACAGTGCCAGGTCGGCGCCGGCGCCGCAACCGGCGTCGAGCACGCGCTGCGGCGTGATCTTCACCAGGCCCAAGCGCTCGTGCATGCGGCTGGCGATTTCGCGGCGCAGGAAGTTGGCGCCGGCAATTTGGGCGGGGCAGGCGAACAGCCGGCGCACCCGCGCCAGCTCGATCGGCGCGCTCAGTTTCGATGGGGATTGGGGTGAAACCATGGGCGTGGTGCGGTGTAATGAGATAATGGCGGCAGTGTACATGGTTGTATCAATCTGCGAGGACCAAAGCCGATGCCTGACCGCCTGGGCCGCTGGCGGCGCCTGGCGCGCGCGCTGTTGCCGTCGTCGTGCGCGCTGTGCGCGGCCGCGTGCGACGGCGCCGTGTGCCGGCCCTGCCACGCGCAGTTTGTCGCCCGCACGGCGCGCTGCCCGCGCTGCGCCAACCCGGTCGGCGACGCCGACGCCGGACGCGAATGCGCCGCCTGCCTGGCCGAACGGCCGGCGTATGACGCCACCCTGGCCGGCGCCGACTACCGCGCCCCGCTCGACCAGCTAGTGCTGCAACTGAAATTCGGCGGCAAGCTCGCATTGGCGCCGTGGTTTGCCGAAGTGTTGCGCGACGCCGTGATCGAGGAGCGCTTCCTGCTGCCGCAGGTGCTCTGTCCGGTGCCGCTGGGCCCGGCCCGGCTGGTTGAGCGCGGCTTCAACCAGGCGCTCGAGATGGCGCGCCCGCTCGCGCGCCATCTGGGCATCGCGCTGTGCGAGCGGCTGGCAGTGCGCGCACTCGACACGCGCGCGCAGTCGGGCGTGGCGCCGGACCAGCGGCGGCGCAACATCCGCGGCGCCTTCGCCGTCGCGCCGGCGGCGCTGGTGCAGGTGCGCGGCCGGCACGTCGGCGTGGTCGACGACGTCATGACGAGCGGCCACACGCTGGGCGAGCTGGCCGCCACGCTAAAGCGCGCGGGCGCTGCGCGCGTCAGCAACTTTGTATTCGCGCGCACCCCGCCCCATTAATCTTTGAAGGAGAAACATTTTGTTCCACGTCGTACTGGTCGAACCCGAGATCCCGCCGAACACCGGCAACGTCATCCGCCTGTGCGCCAACACCGGCGCTCAGCTGCACCTGATCGAACCGCTCGGCTTTCCGCTCGACGACAGCAAGATGAAGCGCGCCGGACTCGACTACCACGACTACGCCACCATGAAGGTGCACAAGAACTGGGAAACCTACCTGGCCGCCGAAAAGCCCGACGCCGCGCGCATGTTTGCGCTGACCACGCATGGCTCGGCGCCGTTCGCCAGCGCTTCCTTTCTGCCGGGCGACGTGTTCGTGTTCGGCAGCGAAACGCGCGGGCTGGCGCCGGCGCTGCGCGAATCGTTTCCCGCGGCGCAGCGCATCCGCCTGCCGATGCGGCCCGACAACCGTAGCCTGAACCTGTCGAACACGGTGGCGGTGGTGGTGTTCGAGGCGTGGCGGCAGAACGGCTACGCCGGCGGCGCGTGACCACGCGCCTGACCCTGTAAGGTCGGGCGGTGACGTGCTTGCATCATGATGCAAGCACGTCTATTCCCATGTCGTCGATTACCTTGAGCAGCCGCTGCGCCATGGGCTGGGCGTGTTGACTGACGATTCCCACTTTGCAACCGTCGACTTCGTGATTCCCATATAACGTGCCAATACCTCCTGGCTGACCTGGTTTTTCGTGCGGATGCGCTGGACGTCAGATGCTGTGTAGTTGGGCGCGCTCAAACAGGCCCCGTCGAATTCACGCATGGTCTGCTTATCAAAAACACCGACGGCGTGAAGCGCGGCGGCAGCGCTCTGAATTGCTTCCAAAGCGTCGCTCTTGGGCATCCGTGTTTCCCGCTCACTCTGCTTCGCACCTTTTCCCATCTTCGGCGCGGCGGCTCGCTTCGCTGGAGGCTTTTTTGGCATCCCTTAATATAGCATCAATGGTTCGACGAAACCCAATTCGAAAGTTCTCGCGCGCTCTGCTACAGCATTGGCCAACTTGCGTTGGCCGAAGTTGCGGGCAAATCACTCCAGCCATACGGCGACGGCCACGACGTCAAGATAATGTGCCAGCAGATTAGTGCGAGATGGCACCGGCCGCCCGAAACGAGCACGGGCGGCAATGTGCATGATATCTACGGCAGCGTCGAGCGGCGCCAGGCTGCACGGCGCAATGGCCGCACCGCATAAAGCCCGCCTCGAGCGCCAGCGCCTTCCACATCCGATTCAAGCGCAGACTGCGCAACACCGGTGTCAGGTCTGACATTCGGACATTCACGCGTGATTGTCTTAATGTCAGACCTGACACCAGTGTTTGGCTCTATAGATTTCGGGGAGAACGGCTACTTGCTGCGCACTTTTGTCAGCAGCTTGGTCGTCGAGCGGTCGTGTTTGAAATCGATCGCCACCGCCTGCCCGCCATACGCCAGCACCGCCTGCCCCTCGGGGATGGCCGTCATGTCGTAGTCGCCGCCTTTGGCGTAGATTTCCGGCTGCGCTTCCTGCACCACTTCGAGGGCGGTGTCCTCGTCGAAGTCGACCACCAGGCTGACCGATTCAAGCGCGGCCAGCACCGCCATGCGGTCGGCGCACATGTTGAGCGGACGGTCGTCGCCCTTGCCGAGCCGCTTTACCGACGCGTCGGTGTTGGCCGCCACCACCAGCGAGGCGCCCAGCGCGCGCGCCTGCGCAAGATACGTCACGTGGCCGCGGTGCAGGATGTCGAATACGCCGTTGGTCAGCACCACCGGCTTTGGCAAGGCGGCAACGCGCGCCTTCAGTTCGTCGCGCGTGCAGATTTTCTTTTCAAATTCGGGCATTGGGCATCAATCAGTGTGTGGATTTGTCGCGCGCCAGGATTCGATCAGGCCGCGCACAGATGCGTCGAGCGTATCGATGTCGATACTGGCGGCGCGGTTGAAAATCATCAGCGCATACGCGCGCGCGAGCACGTTGACTTCGCGCGACAAGGCGTACTCGTTGCCGCGCGCGGGAGCCTGGTGTCGCCAGAAATTGATCGCCGCCTCCAGCTCCTGCACAGTGAGCACCATCACTCCTCCGGCTCTTCCTCCACCAGCATCGACAGGTCGTCGGAGGTGGTGGTGCCGGTGCTGCCGGGCTCCTTGCGGTCGCCCCGCAGCTTGATCTGCAGGCGCAGTCCGTTGGCAGAATCGGCGTTGCGGATCGCCTCGTCGTAGCCGATGAAGCCCTTGTTATACAGCTCGTACAGCGCCTGGTCGAAGGTGCACATGCCCAGCTCGCGCGACTTGTGCATGATCTCCTTGATGCCCTGGAAGTTGCCCTTCAAAATCATCTCGCCGATCGTCGGCGTGTTCAGCAAGATCTCGATCGCCGCCTTGCGGCCCTTGCCGTCCTCGGTGCGCACCAGGCGCTGCGAGACGATCGCGCGCAGGTTCGACGACAGGTCCATCAGCAGCTGGTTGCGCCGCTCTTCAGGGAAGAAGTTGATGATGCGGTCCATCGTCTGGTTCGAGTTGTTGGCGTGCAGCGTGCCGAGGCACAGGTGGCCCGTTTCGGCAAACGCGATCGCGTGCTCCATCGTTTCGGTGTCGCGGATTTCGCCGATCAGGATCACGTCCGGCGCCTGGCGCAGCGTGTTCTTCAAAGCGTTGTGCCACGAATGCGTGTCGACGCCGACTTCGCGGTGGGTGATCAGGCAGCTCTTGTTCTTGTGCACGTACTCGACCGGATCTTCCACCGTGATGATGTGGCCGGCCGAATTGGCGTTGCGGTAGTCGATCATCGCCGCCAGCGTGGTCGACTTGCCCGAACCGGTGCCGCCGACCACCAGCACCAGGCCACGCTTGGTCATGATGACGTCTTTGAGCACGTCGGGCAGGTCGAGCTTTTCGAAATTCGGAATTTCGGAGGCGATCGTGCGGCACACCATCGCCACGCATTGCTGCTGCACGTACACGTTGATGCGGAAGCGGCACACGTTCGGCAGCGAGATGGCGAAATTGCACTCCATCTGGTCTTCAAACTCGGCCTTCTGGCGCTCGTTCATCAGCGACAGCGCCAGCGCGCGCGTGACTTCGCCGGACAGCTTCTGCTGGCTCAGCGGCTTCATCGCGCCCTGGTGCTTCATGCTCGGCGGGAAGTCGGCCGACACGAACAGGTCGGAGCCGCCCTGGTGGTGCATCACCGTCAGCAGTTTGTGGATGTAAGCCTGGGCTTCGGCGGGGCCAAATGTCGTCGACATGCGCAACTTTCAAGAATGAAGCGGCGAAAAAACCGCCTTCCCGGCAATTATATCGACTGCCCTTCCGGTAAAATAGAATTTCTTTGCTGACTAAAAAGCAACTTTCTGGCACTATTGCCGCTGGCCACCTGCCCCCACCTGCCATTCACCTATCCGATGACACTCACTGAACTGAAATATATCGTTGCCGTCGCGCGTGCGAGACATTTCGGGCACGCCGCCGAGGCCTGCTTCGTCGCCCAGCCGACCTTGTCGGTGGCGATCAAGAAGCTCGAAGACGAACTCGGCGTGGTGCTGTTCGAACGGGGCGGCGCCGAAGTGTCGGTCACCCCGCTCGGCGCGCAGATCATCGCCCAGGCCGAACGCGTGCTCGAGCAGACCGCCGCGATCAAGGAGCTGGCCAAGCAGAACAAGGATCCGCTGGCCGGCCCGCTGCGGCTCGGCGTCATCTACACGATCGGGCCGTACCTGCTGCCGCCGCTGGTCAAGCAGCTGATCGACACGGTGCCACAGATGCCGCTGATCCTGCAGGAAAATTTTACCGTGCGCCTGCTCGAACTGCTGCGCCAGGGCGAGCTGGACGCGGCCATCATGGCGCTGCCGTTGCCGGAGCACGGCATGTCGATGCAGATGCTGTACGACGAGCCGTTCGTGGTGGCCACGCCGAAAGGCCACCCGTGGGCCGCGCGCAAGGAAGTGCCGGCCGAAGACCTGAAATCCGAGACCATGCTGTTGCTCGGCAACGGCCACTGCTTCCGCGACCAGGTGCTGGAAGTGTGCCCGGAGATGGCGCGTTTTTCGACGCCGGGCAACGGCATGCAGCGCACCTTCGAAGGCTCGTCGCTCGAGACCATCCGTCACATGGTGGCCAGCGGCATCGGCCTGACCGTGCTGCCGCGCGCCTCGGTGCCGGACATGAAGGACAAGAACGGCATGCTCAGCTTCGTGCCGTTTTCGGCGCCGGCGCCGTCGCGCCGCGTCGTCATCGTCTGGCGCAAGAGTTTTACGCGCCGCGCCGCGATCGAAGCGATCTGCGCC
Organism: Massilia eurypsychrophila; assembly: GCF_002760655.1. GTDB lineage: Bacteria > Pseudomonadota > Gammaproteobacteria > Burkholderiales > Burkholderiaceae_D > JAFCUW01. Next base: position 330,178 of record NZ_PDOC01000004.1, read on the forward strand.
TGCGTCGCCGCGTGCGACCTGCCCGGCGTCGACATGCTGCCGCTGGCCGACGCCGCCTGAGTCGCGCCCCCGTCAGAGCGCGGTTTGCTCATGGCGCGCTACCATCGCCACCGTATGCCCGCGATCGAGCTCCGGCAAGCGCCGCAGCACGCTCGCCGCCAGCGCATCGCGCAGCCCCTTGAAACGCAGCAGCCGCCCGATCGCGCGATACCTCAAGCCGCGGTCCAGCAGCCGCGTCCTGGCCAGCCCGCACAGCACGAAATAATGAAACGCCAGCGTCTGCCGATGCCACTCGCTGTGGAACGACGCGACCGGCTCGTGCCACACATCGACTAGCGCCAGTCCCTCGCGCCGCGCCAGGTTGGCCAGCGCCAGGTCGCTCCAGCGCAGCACGTGGTGCGGCGGCATGTTCAGCGGCGCATTGGGCGCGATGGCCAGAAAGCTGTCCTCGGCCGGCACCGCCAGGATCAGCCTGCCGCCGGGCGCCAGCGCCTGCACGCACGCGTGCACGAAACTGGCCGGCTCGGGCACATGTTCGAGCACCTGGAACGAGCAGACGACATCGTACCGGCCTGGATTGGCGGCGGCATGCGCCTCGACCGGCTGCTTGCTGACCGCCAGGCCCGCCGCCTGCGCCCGCGCCACCGCCGCGTCGTTGAATTCGAGCCCCGTGTAGCTGACCGACGCCGGCAGCGCGGCGTGAAACGCGCCCTTGCCGCAACCGACTTCGAGCACCCGCGCGCCCTCTTCCACGTGGCCGCTGGCGTAAGCGTATTCGGGCTTGTCGTCCTGGTAGTACCAGTCGAACTGCTGCAGTTGCTCGTAGAACGCGGCGTCGCCGGCGCAGGGCGGCGAGAAGAAACCCAGGTCGCAGCCGGCGCAGCGGAACAGCACGATCGCCGGCGTGGCGGCAAGGCAGGCGGCCACGTCGATGCCCTTGTCGCGGTAACCGGCGACCAGGTCGGCGCTGGCGATCGATTCGGCGGCGATGACGGCGCCGCTGCTGCAGGCTGGGCAAAGTAGATTCGGCATGGCATGTCCGCAGAGTGACGTAGGCAGCCTATCGTCGCGCCGAGCTTGGGCGGTACGCTTGATCTGCCCCAAGGGCGGGCGCAAACCCGGTAGAATTCGAGCCTTGCCTAAAACACATACCTCTCGATGAACAAGCTGGCGTTGTACTTCAAGCTGATCCGTGCCGACAAGCCGATCGGCATCCTCTTGCTGCTGTGGCCGACGCTGATCGCGCTGTGGCTGGCGTCGAACGGCAAGCCGGACTGGCAGCTGGTACTCATTTTCACGGTCGGCACCGCGCTGATGCGCTCGGCCGGCTGCGCCATCAACGACTTCGCCGACCGCGACTTCGACAAGCACGTCAAGCGCACCGCCGAGCGCCCGCTCACCAGCGGGCGCATTCAGTCGTGGGAGGCGGTGGCCGTGGCCGCCGTGCTGGCGATCGTGTCGTTTCTGCTGATCCTGCCGCTCAACGCGCTGACCAAACAGTTGTCGGTGGCCGCCGTCATCATTGCCGCCACTTATCCCTACTTCAAGCGCTTCTTCGCCATCCCGCAGGCCTACCTGGGCATCGCGTTCGGCTTCGGCATCCCGATGGCGTTCGCCGCGGTGCTCGGTGAAGTGCCGGCAGTGGCCTGGGCGCTGCTGCTGGCCAATGTGTTCTGGGCAGTGGCCTACGATACCGAATACGCCATGGTCGACCGCGACGACGACCTCAAGATCGGCATGCGCACCTCGGCCATCACCTTCGGCCGCTTCGACGTCGCCGCCGTCATGCTGTGCTACGGCGCCGCGCTGGCGATCATTCTCGCGTGCGGCTGGCTGCTGGGGCTGCGCTGGTGGTTTGTCGGCGGCATTATCGTCGCGGCAGGAATTGCCTTGTATCACTACAACTTGATCCGCGAGCGCGACCGGATGGGCTGTTTTGCCGCCTTTCGCCACAACAATTGGTTGGGTGCGGCCCTTTTTGCCGGAGTCGCGTTAGACTATGCAGCAGGATAACGTTATCCAATTTGCACTTGGCGGATCCTTTGTCCGAACCGGGCATTTTCAAAAAGAAAATTTAACTAACGAGGCTATCCCATGATGGAAAAAATCCCTACCCAGACCGGCGCACGCGACCAACTGATGAATGATCTGAAAACGGTGATTCAGGATGCCGAAGGCTGGCTGCGCAACAGCTCGCTGACCGGTGAAGACCTGAAAGCGGCGAAGGAAAAGTTCGAGCGTACCATCAGCGCCGCCAAGGCCGACGTGATTCACTACCAGGAGATGGTGGTCGAGAAAACCCGCGAAGCGGCCAAGGCGACCGACGAGTACGTGCACGAGAACCCATGGCGCGCGATCGCCATCGGCGGCGCCGCCGGCTTGCTGCTCGGCCTGGCGATCTCGCGGCGCGACTAAGCCTGCGCGCGCCAAAGGCGCATCCGCGCTCTGACGGGGACGCCGAGTCCCGCACTTCGGGACTCGGCGCCCCCGTCAGGCCCCGTCAGGCCCCGTCAGGCCCCGTCAGGCCCCGTCACCGCCCAGCTGCTCACCGAGTTCGCGCCCGCGTGCGGACGCCGCCTTGACCGCTTCAATGATCGCCTGCTTGACCCCCGACTGCTCCATGCTGACAAGCGCCGCATACGTGGTGCCGCCCTTCGACGTCACGCGCTCGCGCAGCACCGCTACTTCGTCGGGCGACTGCGCCGCCAGCTGCGAGGCGCCAGCAAAGGTGGCCAGCGCCAGCTGCTTGCCCTGCTCCTCGGTCAGCCCCAATTCCTGCGCCGCCTGCTGCATCGCCTCAATAAAGTAGAACACGTACGCCGGTCCGCTGCCCGACACCGCCGTCACCGGGTCGATCAGCGCTTCGTCATCGAGCCACACGGTGGCGCCGACCGCCTTCATGATGTCGTCGGCGGCTTGCTTCTGCGCCGCCGTGACGCCGCCCATCGCCACCATGCCGGTGATGCCGCGCCCGATCAGCGCCGGCGTGTTCGGCATCGTGCGGACGATGGCGCCGTAGCCGCCCAGCCAGCGCGCCAGATCGACGCCGCGAATGCCGGCGGCAATCGACAGCAGCAGCGGCTGGCCGGCCAGATGCGGCGCCAGGCCGGCGGCCACTTCACGCATCTGCTGTGGCTTCACCGCCAGCACAATCACGCCGCTGTCGCCGACCTTGTCGTCGACCTGGGTCGCGGTGGTGACGCCGAAATTATCGGCCAGGCGCGCCAGCTGCTCCGGGTTCGGATCGACGACGTGGATGTTGGCCCCTGCCGTCAGCTGCCCGGCCAGGCCGGCAATCAGCGCCGACGCCATGTTGCCGCCGCCGATAAATGTAATCTTCATGCCTGCCCTTTAATCATAATTGCGTACTCCGAAAATGGCGCTGCCGACGCGCACGATGGTGGCGCCTTCGGCGATCGCCGCGGCCAGATCGGCCGACATCCCCATCGACAGCGTATCGAGTTCGATGCCGCCGGCGCGCAGCCCGTCGGCCAGCAGGCGCAGGCGGGCGAACCCGGCGCGCTGCCTGGCCTCGTCGGTTTCCAGTTCGGGAATCGTCATCAGGCCGCGCAGCTTCAGGTTCGGCAGCAGCGTGATCTGGCGCGCCAGCTCCTCCACCTCGTCGGCGGCGGCGCCGCTCTTGCTCGCCTCGCCGCTGGTGTTGACCTGGATGCAGATATTCAGCGGCGCCATGCCGGCCGGGCGCTGCTCCGACAGGCGCTGGGCGATCTTCAGCCGCTCGACGGTGTGGACCCAGTTGAAGCCGGCGGCGATCGGGCGCGTCTTGTTGCTCTGGATCGGGCCGATGAAGTGCCACTCGATCGGCGCGGCCGGCAGCGCGGCGGCGACGGCGGCCATCTTGTCGAGCGCTTCCTGCAGGTAGTTTTCGCCAAAGGCGCGCTGGCCGGCGGCGATTGCCTCGAGCACCGCTTCGGCGGGGAACGACTTCGACACGGCCAGTAGTTGTATCGACGCACGGTCGCGCCCGGCCGTATTGCTTGCGGCGCGTATAGTCGCATCGACAGCTTGCAGTTTGTGGGCGATTGTGGACATAATCATTGTCAGCGGGCAATTAAAAAACTTCGAGTCGATGCAAACGTGCACACTTGGCAAGGCACGCGCCCTTCACTGCACAGGGATTATAAATGGACATCTCCGAATTACTCGCTTTCTCCGTCAAGAACAAGGCGTCCGACCTGCACCTGTCATCCGGCCTGCCGCCGATGATCCGCGTGCACGGCGACGTGCGCCGCATCAACCTGCCGCCGCTCGAGCACAAGGACGTGCACGGCATGATCTATGACATCATGAACGACGGCCAGCGCAAGCAGTACGAGGAAGTGCTCGAATGCGACTTCTCGTTTGCCATTCCGGGTCTGGCGCGCTTTCGCGTCAACGCCTTCAACCAGGAACGCGGCGCCGCCGCCGTGCTGCGCACCATTCCGTCGAAGATCCTCAGCCTCGAGGACCTGAACGCGCCGAAGATCTTCGGCGACCTGGCGATGAAGCCGCGCGGCCTGGTGCTGGTGACCGGCCCGACCGGCTCAGGCAAGTCGACCACGCTGGCGGCGATGGTCAACCACCTCAACGAAAACGAGTACGGCCACATCCTGACGATCGAAGACCCGATCGAATTCGTCCACGATTCGAAGAAGTGCCTGATCAACCAGCGCGAAGTCGGGCCGCACACGCTGTCGTTCAACAACGCGCTGCGCTCGGCGCTGCGCGAGGATCCGGACTGCATCCTGGTCGGCGAACTGCGCGACCTCGAGACGATCCGCCTGGCGCTGTCGGCCGCCGAAACGGGCCACCTGGTGTTCGGCACGCTGCACACCTCGTCGGCGGCCAAAACGATCGACCGTATCGTCGACGTCTTCCCGGCCGACGAAAAGGAGATGGTGCGGGCGATGCTGTCGGAGTCGCTGCAGGCGGTGGTGTCGCAGACGCTGCTCAAGACCAAGGACGGCTCCGGGCGCGTCGCCGCGCACGAGATCATGATCGGCACGCCGGCGATCCGCAACCTGATTCGCGAGGCGAAAATCGCGCAGATGTATTCGGCGATCCAGACCGGCAGCAACGTCGGCATGCAGACGCTCGACCAGAACCTGACCGACCTGGTACGCCGCAACATCATCTCGCACGGCGCCGCGCGCTCCGCCGCCAAGACCCCGGACAACTTCCCCGGCTGATCAAGGAAGACAAATGGAACGCGACCAGGCTTCAAAATTCATGTTCGACCTGCTCCGGCTGATGACCAGCAAGGGCGGCTCGGACCTGTTCATCACCGCCGGCTTCCCGCCGGCGATCAAGATCGACGGCAAGATGACGCCGGTGTCGAGCCAGGCGCTGACGCCGTCGCACACCGCCGACCTGGCCCGCTCGATCATGAACGACAAGCAGACCGCCGGCTTCGAGCTGACCAAGGAAGCGAACTTCGCCATCAGCCCGGGCGACCTGGGACGCTTTCGCGTGTCGGCGTTCGTGCAGATGAGCTGCGTGGGCATGGTGCTGCGCGTGATCACCACCACCATCCCGAAGCTGGCCGACCTCGATTTGCCGCCGATTTTGGCCGACATCATCATGGAAAAGCGCGGCCTCGTGATCATGGTCGGCGCCACCGGTTCGGGCAAGTCGACGACGATGGCGGCGATGGTCGGCTACCGCAACGAGAACAGCTACGGCCACATCATCACCATCGAGGATCCGGTCGAATACGTCCACCCGCACAAGAACTGCGTCATCACGCAGCGCGAGGTCGGCGTCGACACCGACAGCTTCGAGGCAGCGCTGAAAAATTCGCTGCGCCAGGCGCCCGACGTGATCCAGATCGGCGAGATCCGCGACCGCGAAACGATGGAGCACGCCATCGCCTTCGCCGAAACCGGTCACCTGTGCCTGGCCACGCTGCACGCCAACAGCTCGAACCAGGCGATCGACCGCATCATCAACTTCTTCCCCGAAGAGCGCCGCGCGCAGCTGTTGATGGACTTGTCGCTGAACCTGAAGGGCATGGTGTCGCAGCGCCTGATTCCGCGCAAGGAGAGCAAAGGGCGCGTCGTGGCGATTGAAATCATGCTCAATTCGCCATTGATCTCGGACCTGATTTTTAAAGGCCAGGTACACGAGATCAAGGAGATCATGAAGAAGTCGCGCGAACTGGGCATGCAGACGTTCGACCAGGCGCTGTTCGACCTGCACGAGGCGGACAAGATCAGCTACGAAGACGCGCTGCGCAACGCCGACTCGGTCAACGACCTGCGCCTGGCCATCAAACTGCAGGGCAAGGACGCGAAGAACCGCGACCTGTCGGCGGGTACCGAACACTTGGGGATCGTGTAACACGCAAGCGGATCGGCAACGGTCCGCCTGCTGCGTCAGCGGGCGCGCGCACGGCGCCTGCTGGGTCCGCATGGCGACGCGCTGCGTCAATGAGAAATCGCGAACAAGTCGATATTAGTTGATTTTCGGTAATTTTTAGCGTATCCTGTCGTTGGTCGTTGCTCGTCCCGAGTGACCGCCCAGAATTTCCTCCACGGCCCATCTCCCCGCCGTCGCTCCACTCGGATTGACCGCTCTCCTGTTCGCCCGCTGCCTGTGACGGCATGTGCGCCACTACGCTGCACCAATCCTGTCGTTCTCGCTATCCCGTACATTCGCGGTGCTGCCATGCATGGCATGGCGCCGGTTGCGGGACCCTTCAAAAATATAGATATCGGAACCCAATAAGGACCGCAACCATGAAACTTGGAAATGTAAAAATCGGTACTCGGCTCGCCGCCGCGTTCGCCCTTGTGCTCGCACTGACTTCGCTGATGACGGTCGTTGGCATCTGGCGCCTGCATGCCGTCGCACAGGCGAGCAGCGTAATGGACAGCGCCAATTTGAAGGAACGCCTGACGCAAGAATGGCTGCGCGGCATAGTCGCCAACTCGGTGCGCACCTTTGCCAAGGCCAGAAGCGACAACCCCAACGATCAGGCGTACTTCCAGCTCGAGATGGATAGCGAGAGCGCGAACCTGACCAAAATTCAGCAGCAACTGCAGAAGCTGGTAACGGACGCTGAGGCAAAGCGCTTGATTGATCTGATCGGCGAACGCCGGAAAGCTTACGTCGACGTCAGAAAAGCCACGTTCGCCATGCTGGGCGGCGACGATGCGCTGCTGGCTGCGCACGTCAAGACGAGGCTGCTGCCGGTGATGACGGCGTATAGCCAGTCGGTGCGCGACCTGGTCGAATTTCAAAATGGCGTGTTCGGCCGTGCCAAGGCCGATGTCGATGCGCTGGCGAGCTCCGGACGCACACTGCTGACCATGCTGGGGATCGGGGCCATGGCGCTTGGCGCGGCATGCGCGTGGCTGCTCGCGCGCAGCATTACCCGGCCAATGGCCTACGCCGTTTCGATTGCCCACGAAGTCGCCTCGGGCAACCTTGCGCATCCGATCGTCGTCAGTTCGAGGGACGAGACGGGCCAGTTGCTGCAGGCGCTAGCGGACATGAAGACGAGCCTGGTGGACATCGTCGGTGAGGTGCGGACCGGTACCGACACCATCGCAACGGCGTCGGCGCAGATCGCCGCCGGCAACCTCGATTTGTCCTCGCGCACCGAAGAACAAGCCAGCTCCCTCGAGGAAACGGCGGCCTCGATGGAAGAAATGACCAGTACCGTCAAGCAGAACGCCGAGAACGCGCGCCAGGCCAATGGGCTGGCAGCGTCCGCTTCCGAAGTGGCGTGCAAGGGAGGTGCCGTGGTAGCGCAAGTAATTGACACGATGAGTTCGATCAACGCGTCGTCAAAGCAGATCGGCGACATCATCGGCGTCATCGACAGCATCGCGTTTCAAACCAACATCCTGGCGCTCAACGCCGCCGTCGAGGCAGCGCGCGCTGGCGAACAGGGTCGCGGATTTGCCGTCGTTGCCGCCGAAGTGCGCAACCTGGCGCAGCGCTCAGCGGCGGCGGCGAAGGAAATCAAATCGCTGATCGACGACTCGGTTGTCAAAGTCGACAACGGCTCCAGGCTGGTCACTGAGGCCGGCGCCACGATGGACCAGATCGTCTTCAGCGTCAAGCGCGTCACCGACATCATGGGCGAGATCACCAGCGCGAGCAAGGAGCAGACTTCCGGGATCGAACAGATCAACCAGGCCATCAGCCAGATGGACCAGGTCACCCAGCAGAACGCGGCGCTGGTGGAAGAGGCGGCAGCGGCGGCCGAATCGTTGCAGGAGCAGGCTGGCGCGCTGGCACAGGCAGTCAGCGTATTCAAGCTTGCCGGCGATGTCGGCCCGGCTGTAATGGCGGCCGGCGTGACGACGCGGGTCCATCGACCACGGCCCGTGGCGCCGGCCAAGCGGCTGTCGGTTGCGGCCGGGGCCGCCGAATGGGCAGCGTTCTGAACGGTTCGTGGCCGCCAAAAACATGGTAGATTGAAGGCTGCTCATCGGTTGCGCAGCGCGGCCAACCGAGCCAACTACATCGGGATGGTCTGACCATGAATGCTTTTGACTTCCAGGCTGCGGCCATCGACGGCGAACAGGTTGAGCTGTCGCGCTATCACGGCAAGGTGCTGCTGATCGTAAACACCGCCAGCGCCTGCGGCTTCACGCCGCAATACAAGGGGCTCGAAGAAGCGTATCAGCAGTTCCGGGCACGCGGCTTCGAGGTGCTCGGCTTCCCATGCAACCAGTTCGGCAAGCAGGAGCCGGGCACCGAAGCGGACATTGGCGCCTTCTGCGAGAAGAACTTCGGCGTGACGTTCCCGCTGTTTGCCAAGGTCGACGTCAACGGCGAGAACGCCCACCCGCTGTTCAAGCACCTGAAGGAAGCGGCGCCTGGCCTGCTCGGCACCGAAGGCATCAAGTGGAACTTCACCAAGTTCCTCATCAATAAAGACGGCAGCGTGTACAAGCGCTATGCGCCGCAGACCAAGCCGGAAGAAATCGTCGCCGACATCGATAAGCTGCTGGCCGCCTGAGCGGCGTAGCGCGGCAGTTTCCACCCGGCAGCCGAGCTTGCCGAATCCTTGTGCTATCCGGTGGCCGCCGCCATGACGGCTGCGTATGCTTGACTGAACTCACCTTCAGGAGGCAACGATGGACGGCGCACATTCCAGGGTGGAAGAATTCCTCGCGACACTGCGCGAACAGGCCTTGCTGAAGGATGAAAAAACACCAGGCAGCGTGCGCTGGTACATCGCGTTTTACCAGTTGCGTGCGCCGCAGCGGCGCAAGGCTTTCCGCGCAGCAGGATTCTGCCTGCTTTTCCTGAGCATCAGCCTGCCCTTCATCACGCAGAGCGTGCCTGTGGCCAGCCAGGCGCAGGTGGCGTCGACGTTGTCGTGGCTGATCGCCATCGTGGCGGCGTCGAGTTCGTTCTTCAACTGGCAAAAGGCGTGGCAGCTGTACACGCAAACGCAGCTGACCTTGCAGTTCGCGCTGACCGAATGGGAGACGCGCACCGCTGAGGCGCGCGCTGCAGCGTCCGAAGAAGAGGCGATGCGAATCCTGAAGGCGGCGTTGCAGCAATTGACCCGGGCGGTCAGCGATGCGGTGTCTAACGAGACGGCGCAGTATTTCGAGGGCGTCAAAGTGCCGGAGCAGCGGTCGAAGCACGCGTAGCGCGTCACTATGCAAAGGTGGCAAGGATTTCTGCCATGCCAGCGCAGTGACGGTATCATTGGATATCGTGAACTGGGAGCTGACCATGGAGATGAAGCGCGTGAATGCCGGCAAACTGCGGGCGATCGGCTACGACAGCCGCCAACGCCTGCTGCGCGTCGAACTCGACGACGGCAGCGCCATCGAATACGCCGGCGTCGACAGCGAGGTGTGGCGCAAGCTGTCCACCTCGGGCGCCGCGTGGAGCTACTATCGCGACAAGATCGAGGAAGAGTTCAGCGGAAAACGGGCGGCGCCGCGCGCGTCATCGCAGTCGCGCGACGCCCTCAATGACTTGTTCGGCACGGCGGACGACCAAGGCTAGTGCGCCAGCGCGCGGTCGATCAGCTCGATCCAATGCGTCACCGGCGTGTCGGTGCCCGACTGCAGATGCGTCAGGCAGCCGATATTGGCCGAGACGATTTCTTCGGCGCCGGTCGCCCGCAGGTTCGCCAGCTTCTGGTCGCGCAGCGCATGCGACAGCTCCGGCTGCAGCACCGAATACGTGCCCGCCGAGCCGCAGCAAATGTGGCTGTCGGCGCACAGCGTGACGTCGACGCCGGCCGCGCGCAGCACGCCTTCGACCTTGCCGCGAATCTGCTGGCCATGCTGCAGCGTGCATGGCGGATGGTAGGCGACGCGCTTGGTGATCTTGCCCTTCAGGCGCGCGCCTAATTCGGTTTCGAATTCCGGCATGATTTCCGACAGGTCGCGCGTCATGCTCGAGATGCGCTCCGCTTTGGCCGCGTACGCGCTGTCGTGCGCCAGTAGATGGCCATACTCCTTGACCGTCACGCCGCAACCCGACGCGTTCATGACGATCGCCTCGACCTGGTCGACGTACGGCCACCAGGCGTCGATGTTGCGGCGCATGTCGTCAAGGCCGCCGTCCTGGTCGTTCATGTGGAAGCGCAGCGCGCCGCAGCAGCCAGCCTTTGGCGCGACCACCAGCTGCACGCCGACCGCGTCGAGCACCCGCGCGGTCGAGCTGTTGATGTTCGGCCCCATCGACGGCTGCACGCAGCCTTCCAGCACCAGCATCTTGCGCGCATGCGTGCGGGTCGGCCATACGCCGGCGGCAGGCGTCGCGGGCAGCTTGTCCTGCAGATTTTTCGACAGCAGCGGGCGCACCAGCTGGCCGGCCTTGAACGCCGGCTTGAACAGCCACTCGCGCGGCAGCGACTCCTTCAGCACGGTGCGGGTGATGCGCTCGCTGAGCGGGCGCGATACGCGCTCCTCGACCACCCTGCGGCCGATATCGGCCAGGCGGCCATACTTGACGCCCGAAGGACAGGTCGTTTCGCAGTTGCGGCAGGTGAGGCAGCGGTCGAGGTGGATCTGCGTCTTGCGGGTCGGCTCGGCGCCTTCGAGCACCTGCTTGATCAGGTAGATGCGCCCGCGCGGCCCGTCGAGTTCATCGCCGAGCAGCTGGTAGGTCGGACAAGTCGCCGTGCAGAAGCCGCAGTGGACGCAGGCGCGCAGGATGGCCTCCGCTTCGTCGCCTTCGCGGGTGCCTTTGATGAAATCGGCGAGATTGGTTTGCATGATCCTTTGGTTTCTCTACTGGCGACCCGGCGGATTCGGCTTTTCGCTGAGCCCGCGCCTGAGCTTTTCCCGGTCGCGTTCATATTGTTCAAAATTCGGGCCGATGCGCTTCAAGCACGCATTGCGGTCTTCGATCAACTTCATGCGGTTGCAGCGGTTGGTATCGGCGTCCTGCCCGATATCATAAAGCAGGCCGCATCCGGATGCAGACAACATCACAGCCAGGCACAACAAGGGCGGCAGTATCTTCATTTTGGCTCGGGGACGTGGTGGCTGAGGGAGCTGCCATCATAACCAGCCACCCGCGCCCGCCGCATATTAATTTTGCAAGTACCACCATGCGGTCCCTCTTGGCCCGATTTTCAGTACATCCGCCCAGGATTGAAAATGTGCGACGGATCGAACGACGCCTTGAGCCGTTCGTGGATCCGCGCGATCGCCGGCGCCAGCGGCTGGAACACGCCGACGCTCTTGTCGCCGCCGCGAAACAGCGTTGCGTGTCCGCCCACCGCCGTCACCGCGCTGCGTATGTTCTGCGCGGTGGCCGCGTCGCCGCTCGCTTTCAGCCAGCGCTGGGCGCCGCCCCATTCGATCAGCTGCTCGCCTTTCAGGATGATGGCCCCGGTGGTGGCCGGCACCGACAGGCGCCAGATGCTGTCGGCGCCCGCAAAGAACAAGTGCTGCTGCTCGCGCACGCTGGCCCAGAATGCGCGCGCATCGTCGACTGGCGCGCCGCCGAACTGGCGCGCCGCCGCGTCGACCGCGGCCTGCGCGCCGGACAGGCGCACCGTCAGCTGCCCATCGTGCCAGCAGCTGGCCGACAGCGGCAGCGGCTGGCCGCCCCACTCGTTGAGCCGGCGCAGCGCGTCGATCTCGCTCATCTCGAAGCGCAACGTCGTCTCGCGCACCGCCAGCGGCAGCACCTTGATCGAGTGCTGCAGCATCAGGCCGAGCGTGCCCATCGAGCCGGCCAGCAGGCGCGACACATCGTAGCCTGCGACGTTCTTCATGACCTGGCCGCCGAAGGTGAGCACTTCGCCGGTGCCGTCCATCAGCACGGCGCCCAGCACGAAGTCGCGCACGGCGCCGCTGGTGGCGCGGCGCGGACCGGATAAACCTGAGGCGATGGCCCCACCGAAGGTGGCGCCGTCGCCGAAATACGGCGGCTCGAAGGCCAGCATCTGGTGGCGCTCGGCCAGCGCGGCCTCGATCTCGGCCAGCGGCGTGCCGCAGCGCGCGGTGATCACCAGCTCGGTCGGCTCGTAGTCGACGATGCCTTTGTGGCCGCGCGTGTCGAGAAGGTCGCCGGCCAGCGCCTGGCCGTACCAGTCCTTGGTGCCGCCGCCGCGGATGCGCAAGGTGCGCTTGTCGGCCGCTGCCGAGCGCACCTGCTGCCTGAATTGTTCAATTTGCGGCTCTGTCATTGTCGTCATTCGCTTGTCAAAAACGCGGCAGGTCGGCGAACGGCAGCACGCCGCCGCTGACCCGCATCTTGCCGAATTCGGCACAGCGGTTCAAGGTGGGGATCGCCTTGTCCGGATTGAGCAGGAACGGCACGTCGAACGAGCGCTTCACCGCGAAAAACATATCAAGCTCGGGCCGGGTGAACTGCACGCACATCGAGTTGATCTTCTCTTTGCCGACACCGTGTTCGCCCGTGATGGTGCCGCCCACTTCGACGCACAGCGCGAGGATGGCGGCGCCGAACGCTTCGGCGCGGTCGAATTCGCCCGGCTGGTTGGCGTCGAACAGGATCAGCGGGTGCAGGTTGCCGTCGCCGGCGTGGAACACGTTGGCGCAGCGCAGGCCGTATTCGGCTTCCATCAGCTCGATGCCGGTCAGGACCTGGGCCAGCTTCTTGCGCGGGATGGTGCCGTCCATGCAGTAGTAGTCGGGCGAGATGCGGCCCGCCGCCGGGAAGGCGTTCTTGCGGCCGGACCAGAACTTCATCCGTTCGGCCTCGGTCTGCGATACCTGGATGGCGCTGGCGCCGGCCGCCTGCAGCACCGCCGTCATGCGTTCGATTTCTTCGTCGACCTCGAGCTGGGTGCCGTCGGCTTCGCACAGCAGGATGGCGGCGGCGTCGATGTCGTAGCCGGCCTTGACGAACGGCTCGACCATGCGCGACGAGGTACGGTCCATCATTTCGAGGCCGGCCGGGATGATGCCGGCCGCGATGACGCTCGCCACCGCGTTGCCGCCGGTGACGACGTCATCGAACGAGGCCATGATCACGCGCGCCGATTGCGGCTTGGGCACCAGCTTGACGGTCACTTCGGTGACGATGCCGAGCATGCCTTCGGAGCCGATGAATACGGCCAGCAGGTCGAGGCCAGGCGCGTCGAGCGCCTCGCCGCCCAGTTCAATGATCTCGCCGTCGATGGTGGCCACGCGCACGCGCAGCACGTTGTGCACAGTCAGGCCGTACTTGAGGCAGTGGACGCCGCCCGAGTTCTCCGCCACATTGCCGCCGATGGTGCAGGCGATTTGCGACGACGGGTCGGGGGCGTAGTACAAGCCGTGCGGCGCCGCCGCTTCCGAGATGGCCAGGTTGCGCACGCCCGGCTGGACGACGGCGGTGCGCGCATACTGGTCGACGCGGACGATCTTGTTGAGCCGCGCGGTCGAGATGACGACGCCGTCGTGCAGCGGCAGCGCGCCGCCGGACAGACCCGTGCCGGCGCCGCGCGGCACGATCGGCACCTTCAGGTCGCGGCAGATGTTAAGGATCGCCAGCACCTGTTGTTCGGTGTCGGGCAAGGTGACGACCATCGGCAGCTGGCGGTAGGCCGCCAGGCCGTCGCATTCGTAGGGACGGGTGTCTTCCGGGTCGGACAGCACGCAGCGCTCGGGCAAGGCGGCACGCAGTGCTGTGGCTACCTGCTGCCGGCGCACGGGATCGATTGTGAGGGATTGGGACATAAGTCGATTGTACTGGATTGTCGTTATGCCGTATCCTCGACATTATTCGATTCGCAGAACCAGGGAAAATTATGGGCAACAGGCTTTCAAAGATCGCCACGCGCACCGGCGACAACGGCACCACCGGCTTGGGCGACGGCAGCCGCACCGAGAAGGACAGCGCGCGTATCGAGTCGCTCGGCGACGTCGATGAACTCAACAGCTTCGTCGGGCTGCTGCTGTGCGAGGAGATGCCGGCCGATCTGCGCGAAGAGCTGGTCTTGATCCAGCACGACCTGTTCGACCTGGGCGGAGAGCTGTGCATTCCGGGCTACCAGATGATCACCGACGTGCACGTGGGCCGGCTCGACGATTTGCTCGAGAAGTACAACGCCAATCTGCCGGTGTTAAAAGAGTTCATCCTGCCGGCCGGCTCGCGGGCCGCGTCGCTTGCGCACGTGTGCCGCACGGTGTGCCGGCGCGCCGAGCGCAGCATCGTCACGCTGGGCAAGAACGAGACGATCAACGAGCATCCGCGGCAGTATGTGAACCGGCTGTCGGACCTGATGTTCGTGTTGTCGCGCGTGCTGAACCGCTTTGCCGGCGGCAGCGACGTGCTGTGGCAGCACGACAGGGGTCGGGTCTGATATTCGGACATTTCGGCGCGGGGGTCAGGTCTGACATTCGGACATTTCGGCATCTTGAAATGTTCGAATGTCAGACCTGACCCCAGCTTTTTTGCGGCCGCGTGAACGCCGGGGTCAGGTCTGCCATTCGAACATTTGAAAAGCTAAATGTCCGAATAACAGACCTGACCCCAGCTAGCTGTTGTTGACCACCAGGCGCGGCACCGCGGCGCCAAAGCGCTGGCGGATCGACGCGGCGATGCCGGCAGCGTCCAACCCGACGCCAGCCAGCAGCGCGGCCGGGTCGCCATGGTCGATGAACTTGTCGGGCAACCCGAGCATCAGCAGCGGCTTGACGATGCCTTCGGCTGCCAGCGCCTCGGCCACCGCGGCGCCGGCGCCGCCCATCACCGAACCCTCTTCGACCGTGACGAAATAATCGTGGTCGCGCGCCAGCTGCTTGACCAGCTCGACGTCGAGCGGCTTCACGAAGCGCATGTTGGCTACCGTCGCATTCAGCCCTTCGGCGGCCGCCACGCTCGGCGCCACCATCGAACCGAACGCCAGGATCGCCACGCCGGTGCCGCGCCGCTTGATTTCGCCCTTGCCGATCTCGATCGAGGTCAGCTCCTTTTCGATTGCAGCGCCGATGCCGGCGCCGCGCGGATAGCGCACCGCCGCCGGCCCCGGATAGTGGAAGCCGGTGGTGAGCATGCGGCGGCATTCGTTCTCGTCGGAAGCCGCCATCACCACCATGTTCGGGATGCAGCGCAAATACGACATGTCGTAATTGCCGGCGTGGGTGGCGCCATCGGCGCCGACCAGGCCCGCTCGGTCGAGCGCGAAGACGACGTCGAGGTTCTGCAGCGCGATGTCGTGGATCAGCTGGTCGTAGGCGCGCTGCAGGAAGGTCGAGTAGATTGCCACCACCGGTTTCAGGCCTTCGGTGGCCAGGCCGCCGGCGAACGTCACCGAGTGCTGCTCGGCGATGCCGACGTCGAAATAGCGCTCCGGGTACTGCTGCTCGAAGCGCACCATGCCCGAGCCTTCGCGCATTGCCGGCGTGATGCCGACCAGGCGTTTGTCGGCGGCCGCCATGTCGCACAGCCAGTTGCCGAACACTTCGGTGTAGGTGACCTTGCCGGCCTTGGTCGGCGCGATGATGCCCTCGGTCGGGTTGAACTTGCCGGTGCCGTGGTACAGGATCGGCTCGGCCTCGGCCAGCTTGTAGCCCTGCCCTTTCTTGGTCACCACGTGCAGGAACTGCGGCCCCTTGAGCTTCTTGATGTTTTCCAGCGTCGGGATCAAGGACTCGAGGTCGTGGCCGTCGATCGGGCCGATGTAGTTAAAGCCGAATTCCTCGAACATCGTGGCCGGCACCACCATGCCTTTGGCGTGTTCTTCGAGGCGCTTGGCCAGCTCGCGCACGGGACCGGGCAGCACCGATTTGCCGACGTTCTTGGCGGCGGCGTAGAACTGGCCCGACATCAGGCGCGCCAGGTAGCGGTTGAGCGCACCGACCGGCGGCGAGATCGACATGTCGTTGTCGTTCAGGACCACCAGCAGGTTGATGTCTTCCTGCACGCCGGCGTTGTTGAGCGCCTCGAACGCCATCCCGGCCGTCATCGAGCCGTCGCCAATGACGGCGATCGCATGGCGGTGCTCGCCCTTGATCTTGGCCGCCTGCGCCATGCCCAGCGCGGCCGAAATCGACGTCGACGAGTGCGCCGTGCCGAACGTGTCGTACTCGCTCTCGTCGCGCTTCGGAAAGCCCGAGATGCCGTCGAACTGGCGCAGCGTGTGCATGCGCTCGCGCCGGCCGGTGAGGATCTTGTGCGAATAGGTCTGGTGGCCGACGTCCCAGACGATGCGGTCGTGCGGCGTATTGAACACGTAATGCAGCGCGATGGTCAGCTCGACCGTGCCGAGGTTGGACGACAGGTGGCCGCCCGTTTTCGATACCGACTCGAGCAGGTATTGGCGCAGCTCGTCGGCCAGGGGCGTAAGCTGGGTGCGCGCCAGCTTGCGCAGCTGGGCCGGTTCGTTGATTGTCTCTAGCAAGTTCATTTATGCTTTCCGCTGCACGATCAGGTCGGCGATGTCGCGCAACCTCAGTGCTTTTTCTCCAAACGGCGCCAGCGCATCATGCGCTTCGCGCCGCAGTTTTTCCGCCAACAGCTGCGACTCTGCGAGTCCCAGTATCGACACATAGGTCGGCTTGTTGGCCGCCGCGTCCTTGCCGGCGGTCTTGCCCAGCGTGGCCGAATCGGCCGTCGCATCGAGCACGTCGTCGACGACCTGGAAGGCCAGGCCGATCGCGTTCGAATACGTATCGAGCGCGGCGCGTTCATCAACAGCGACGTCGCGTCCCGCCAGTGCGCCCAACACTACCGACGCGCGCAACAAGGCGCCTGTCTTGAGTTGGTGCATGCGCTCGAGCTGCGGCAGTGTCAGGCTCACGCCGACGCTGCCCAGGTCAATCGCCTGTCCGCCGCACATGCCGGCCGAACCGGCGGCGCTGGCCAGCACGCGCATCATCGCCACCTGGCGCGCTGGCGGGATCATCTGGTCTTCAGCGAGCACCATGAAGGCCTGCGCCTGCAGCGCATCACCGACCAGCAGTGCGGTCGCCTCGTCGTAGGCCACGTGCACGGTCGGCTTGCCGCGCCGCAGCGCGTCGTCGTCCATGCACGGCATGTCGTCGTGCACCAGCGAGTAGGCGTGGATCATCTCCACCGCCGCTGCCGCGCGCGCCAGCGTGCGCATGTCGGCGCCGAACACCCCGCCGGCCGCGTACGCCAGCAGCGGACGCACGCGCTTGCCGCCGCCGAGCACCGTGTAGCGCATCGCCTCGTGCAGGCGGGCCGGTTCCGTGACGGCCGCCGGCAGGAACGATTCCAGCGCCTGCTCGAGATGGGCCTGCACCGTTTTCATCCAGTCGTCGAAGGCCGCCGACATCGTCATTGGGCGCCCTCGCCGATGCCCTCGGCGGCGAACGGCTTGAGCATGTCGCCCTCTAACACCTTGACCTGCGATTCGACTTTTTCCAGCTGCGCGGCGCAGTACTTGACCAGCTCGGAGCCGCGCGCGTAGGCGGCGACCGACGCTTCCAGCGGCAGCTGGCCCGATTCCATCTGGGTCACCAGCTGCGCCAGTTCGGCCATCGCCTGTTCGAAGGATTCGGGCGCCAGTTGCGCGGCCGCTTCAATGTCGTCTGTTAATTTCTTTGCCATAGATGCTTTTGTAAATCGGCCGCGCGCAACTTGTGCGCCAGCAGCCAGTCTAATTCCTTATTCTAGAACAATCCATCCTGTTCGGTCGCGCAGGCCGCTCCAGCCTGGAGGCGAGCCGACATTTTATAGCAATCGGTCACACTGACATGAAAACGATGTTTCGTGAGCAATATGCGCGTCGCCTCCCACCACATTCACGCGCAGGACCGGGACTGTAGAGTCCGTTACACGGTATAATCGCCGGTTCTGTCCGAAATACCGTATTCCGCAGCCTAGATACTGGTCTTTGGATTCTTTCTCTTCTTTTGCTTTGAAGCTCATATTAAAGGGGGGTTGGGATGTCCGATCTGGCTACCCACGCCAAGCTGGCGCGCCCGAATGCGCAGCTTCCGGTAGATGTCTACTTTGACGAAGCGCTGCTCAAGCGCGAGATGCAGCAATTGTTCCAGGCCGGGCCGCGCTATGTCGGGCACGAACTGATGGTGCCCGAGGTCGGCGATTTTGCCACGCTCGCGGCCGAACACGAAGGGCGCATGCTGGTGCGCAACGCCGGCGGCATCGAAGTGCTGTCCAACGTCTGCCGTCATCGCCAGGCGCTGATGTTCAATGGCCGCGGCAATGCCGACAATATCGTCTGCCCGCTGCACCGCTGGACGTACGACCTCAAAGGTGAGCTGATCGGCGCCCCGCACTTTCCGGAAACGCCGTGCCTGCACCTGTCGAAAACGCCGCTGCAAAACTGGAACGGCCTGCTGTTCGAGCAGAACGGCTATAACGTCATGGACAAGCTGGCGAACCTGTCGGTCACCAAGGACTTCGATTTTTCCGGCTACATGTTCGACCACGTCGAAGTGCAGACCTGTAATTACAACTGGAAGACCTTCATCGAGGTCTACCTCGAGGATTACCACGTCGAGCCGTTCCACGCGGGCCTGGGCGGCTTTGTCAGCTGCGACGACCTGCGCTGGGAATTCGGCCGCGACTACTCGGTGCAGACGGTCGGCGTGAACCGCGGCCTGCAGAAATCGGGCTCGCCGATCTACCAGAAGTGGCAGGAGCAGGTGCTCAAGTTCCGCGGCGGCGTCGCGCCCGAAAACGGCGCCATCTGGTTCACGCTGTATCCGAACATCATGGTCGAGTGGTATCCGCACGTGCTGATCGTCTCGACCCTGTGGCCGGATGGCCCGCAAAAAACGCGCAACGTCGTCGAATTCTACTACCCCGAAGAGATCGTGCTGTTCGAGCGCGAGTTCATCGAGGCCGAGCGCGCCGCCTACATGGAGACGTGCGTCGAGGATGACGAGATCGCGCTGCGGATGGACGCCGGCCGGCGCGCGCTGATGGCGCGCGGAGTCAGCGAAAGCGGGCCGTATCAGTCGCCGATGGAAGACGGCATGCAGCACTTCCACGAGTGGTACCGCACCAATATCGACCTCGCCCTACCGCGTTAAGGATTCGATGGCCTCGATGTGGATGTTGTCAGCCGCCTTTCTGTTTTCCGTGATGGGCGCGTGCGTGAAACTGGCGTCGGACAGCTTTTCGATCTCCGAGATCGTCATGTACCGCGGCCTGATCGGGGTGGTCATGCTGGCGGTGCTGGTGGCTTACCGCGGCGGCAGCCTGCGCACCGCGTTCCCGTGGCAGCATGCGTGGCGCGGCGCGGTCGGCGTGGTGTCGCTGTGGATGTGGTTCTACGGGATCTCGCGCCTGCCGCTGGCGACCGCCGTCACGCTCAATTACATGTCGCCGATCTGGATGGCGGCGTTCCTGTTCTGCGCCGGCTGGTGGCATTCGAAGGACCACGTCGAGTGGCCGCTGGTTGGCGCCATCCTGCTCAGCTTTGTCGGCGTCACGCTGGTGCTGCAGCCGGCGTTCGAAGCGCAGCAGTGGCTCGGCGCCGTCACCACTCTAGCTTCCGGCATCCTGTCGGCCGCCGCCTACCTGCAGGTGCGCAAACTGAGCCTCTTGGGCGAACCCGAATACCGCGTCGTGTTCTACTTCGCGCTGGTGAACCTGCTCGCGGGCCTGGCCGGCAGCGCCACCACGGTGGCCGATCCGTCGATCGACACCTGGCACCAGATCGACGCGTACGGCGCCGGCCTGATGCTGCTGATGGGCGTGTCGGCGACCCTGGCGCAGATGGCCATGACGCGCGCCTACGGTACCGGCAAGACGCTGGTGGTGGCCAACCTGCAGTACACCGGCATCATCTTCTCGAGCGTGTTGGGCATGCTGCTGTGGGGCGACAGCTTCGGCTGGCATGTCTGGCTCGGCATGGCGGTGATCCTCTGCTCCGGCCTGGCCGTCACCTATTACAATACGCGCAAGACCGAGCGCGGCGTCGCGGTCGACAAGACCGATCCGATTGCAAGTGAAACCTGAGGACTCCATGAACACGACATTGATCTCCGCCAGCGAACTCGCTGCCCGCATCGACGACCCGGCGCTGGTCATCGTCGACTGCCGCCACGACCTGATGAACCTCGCCGCCGGTCGCGAGGGCTACGCGGTGGGGCATATCCGCAATGCCGTCTTCGCCGACATGGAAACGGCGCTGTCGGGCGCCAAGACAGGCGCCGACGGCCAGTTTCGCGGCCGCCATCCGCTGCCCGAGCGCGCCGCGCTGATCGAGACCTTGCGCGCCTGGGGCATCGACGACGACAGCCAGGTCGTCGCCTACGACGCCCACGGCGGCATGTTCGCCGCGCGTTTGTGGTGGCTGCTGCGCTGGGTCGGCCATCCGGCGGTGGCGGTGCTCGACGGCGGCCTGGCCGCGTGGCAGTCGCAGGCGCTGCCGATGACGGCCGACGTGCCGGCGCCGCGGCGCGGCGCCATCGCCGAGCGCGCGCCGCTGGTCGCCACCGTGACGGCCGGCGACGTGCTGGCCAACATCGGCAGCGGCGAGCGCACGCTGATCGATGCGCGCGCGCCGGACCGCTTCCGCGGCGAGAACGAGACGATCGACCCGGTCGGCGGCCATATCCCGGGCGCGAAGAACCGGTTTTTCAAGGATAACCTGCAGGCCGACGGCCGCTTCAAGGATGCCGCCCAGCTGAAGGCCGAGTTTGCGCCGTTGGTGGCCGATCCGGCCAGCGCCGTGATGCAGTGCGGCTCCGGCGTGACCGCCTGCCACAACCTGCTGGCGCTGGAGGTGGCCGGCATGCCTGGCGCGGCGCTGTATCCCGGCTCGTGGAGCGAGTGGGTCGCCGACCCGTCGCGGCCAGTAGCCAAAGGGGTCTGACGATAGGGGCCCTGACCAGGCCCTGACCAAGGGGGTCTGACCCGCTTGCTGGGTCAGACCCCGTGTTGTTAGCTCAAGAGTCGTCGCGCCTTAGTCGCCGCCGCAGCCACCGCCGCCATCACATCCATCCCCGCCGCAGCCGGCGACAGCGCCGCACGACGATCCGTCGCGCCGCGTTAGGTCGACCGCTGCCGTCATCCCGACCGGATAGAACAAAGCCCCTTCTGGCCGGCCGTGCTGGTCGAGGCGCCGGCATCCGACCTGGCCTTGCACCAAGCGGTAGCCGTAGCCGCCCGGCATAAACAAGCTGCCATCGAGTGC
Organism: Massilia eurypsychrophila; assembly: GCF_002760655.1. GTDB lineage: Bacteria > Pseudomonadota > Gammaproteobacteria > Burkholderiales > Burkholderiaceae_D > JAFCUW01. The sequence continues at coordinate 351,701 of NZ_PDOC01000004.1, forward strand.
AAACAAGCGCGGCACAATCGGCGCGGAGGGGTCGCCGCCGCGCAGCTGACGCGCGGTGGCGATGCAGGTGGCCAGGGCGTTCTCCATGTCCGGTCCCATCTCCGCCTGGTCGACATGCGCGATGGTCCTGCCGAAGTGCTGGATGCAGAAGGCGTCGAGCGAGCGCGCGTCCATCCGTGCCCACGCGTGCCAGACCGAATCGGCGGCGATCGACGGCAGGAGGCAGCGCTTGCCGCTGGTACGCACGCAGTCGAAAAATGTCAGCAGGCCCTCGGTGGCACGGGCGAAAAAAAAGGCATCCTGTGGGATGCCTTTGAATTCGAACTGCGCCGTACGTTGCCAGTACGGGAACAAGCTGGCGGGAATCACCGCTGTCGCCTTCCAGTAGCGCGACATGTGGCGCACCCTCAACGCCCGCACCTGGTCGATGCTGTCCATCAATTTGTTGATCATGTTGTCATCTCCTTTTTTATTGTTTTTCATGGCTATAAATATAGGCCGCGAATATGACAGGAAGATGACAAAAAAGAGTTCTAGTGGCCGGCGGTGAGGAACAGCACAATGATGACACCCAGCCCGATCATCAGCACCTGCGGCACCGATTCCTTGACCGTCGCGCGGCGCTGCATCTGCGGCATCAGGTCGCTTACCGCAATGTAGATGAAGCCGGAAGCTGCGAACACCAGCACGTACGGAATCAGCCCGCTGGCGCGGTCGAGCGTGTAGTAGCCGAGCAGGCCGCCGGCGACCGCCATCAGGCTGCACAGCAAATTGAACACGTACGCCCGCTTGCGCGTAAAGCCGGCGTTGAGCAGCACGATGAAGTCGCCGATCTCCTGCGGAATTTCGTGCGCGATGATGGCCAGGCCGGTGACGATGCCGAGCTCCGGATTGGCCAGGAAGGCGGCCGCGATCAGGATGCCGTCGGTGAAGTTGTGCATGCCGTCGCCGATCAGGATCATCCAGCCGGAGCGCCCCGCTTCGTGCTTGTCGTGGCCGTGCGCGTGGTGGTGGCCGTCGCCTTCGTGGTGGTGCGAATGGCGCAAGATCGCCAGCTTCTCGAGCATGAAAAAGCACAGCAGCCCGGCCAGCAACGTGGCAAACAGGCTGCGCGGGTCGGCCTTCGACTCGAACGCTTCGGGCAAGGCATGCAGGAACGAGGTCGACAGCATGATGCCGACCGACAGGCTGACCATGCGCTCGACCATCTTCGAGAGCAGCGTGAACGAAAACACCGCCGCGGCGGTGATGCTGAAAACGCCGGCAATCGTGGTCGCCAGCAGGATGGAAATGAGAATCGGGTCGATTTTGATGCCTCTTGTTCGGGTCTTGCAATTGCCGCAAGACCGGCATTGTACCGCCCAGATTGCCGAGGCACACTTTGTGCGCGCAAAAACCGCTCCCCGAATGCAGCGCGGCGATGAAAATATATCGCTATATTTTCATCGCCGCGCCTGGATCTACCTACCCTTGCCGGTTACGGCGCCAGCGCGAAGTTGACGTTCGACTGGTTGGCCGTGGCGATATCGACCACGGCGATCGACTTGACGGCGTAGCCGGTGGCGGACGCGTCAAGCTTGTACTTGCCGGCGCCTGGAACCGTGGTCAGGCTCTGGGCGAACACCAGCGGCAAGGTGGCGCCGTAGGCGGCGTACTGCGGCGCGGCGACCGGCAGCTTGGCCAGCGTGTAGGCGCCGCTCGCCAGGTCAGCGCCCTGGTACTTGATGGTCACGGTCGGACCGGCGGCAAACGTCTGCTTGGCCGCGACGAACGCCGCCTCGGTGCTGCTGGCCGGCGCCAGCGTGACGGCGCCGCTGATGGAACCGGAAGCGCTGGCAGCTAGCGCGATCGGCGCCGCCGACGTCGACAACGCGGTGGTACTGGTGGTGCTGGCGACCGGCACGGCGCCGATCACGGAAGCGGCGCGGTCGTCGGCGGTGATGACGACATCGTAGTTGCCGGGAGCCAAGCGCGAGAGGAAAAATTCGCCGGTCGAAGTCGGCGCGGTGGAGCTGACGATGACGCCGTTCTGCTGCGCCGACACCATCACGCGGCTAGGCAGCAGCGCGGTGCTGACGAAGCCGGAGATGCCATTGGCCGCCGCCGGCACGACCTTGATGACCGGTTTCAGCGCGTACTTGCCGTTGCCGCGGGTGAGCACCGATTTGCAGGCGTCGAAGTCGAGCACCAGGTCGACCTTCTGGCCGGCGGCGATATCGAACTCATTGACCAGCTTGATGCCGCTTTGCGTGCCGCTCGGCGTTTCCAGCGTCTGTTCGGCGGTGCTGCCGGTCGGGATCACGGAGTTGGCCAGGCCGGTGCCGGTATTGGCGTCGAGCACCAGGCGCAGCTGGGTGTATTTGCCCGGCGCGAGCGAGGTCTGGCCGAGCGACTCGAGCACGCCGTTGGTCAGGTTCAGCAGGTTGATCTTCTTGGCGGGGCTGAGCGTGATGTCGGTCCAGCCGGCATCGGTGTCGCCGGCCGTCGAACTCTGGTGCACGCGCACCTTGTTGACGGTGACGTTGACCGCGTCGAAGCCGCAGGCCGGCGCGTCGGTCATCGATACCGCGAGTGTGCCCATCGTCGCAGTCGGGGTCGGCGCCGGGGTGCCGCCCCCGCCACCGCCGCCGCCGCAGGCAACGAGAGTGGCCGCGGCGATCGCGGTGGTGGCCAGCAGGCCGGTGCGGATGACGTTTTTGCGCATGAAGTTGCCTCTTTTTTAGTTGTACGAATCGAGAACTGCTCTCAGCCGAACTGCACTGTAATGACAGCTTACTATCCGTACGGCAACTTCTGCGTGCGTCACCGCACGTTGAAACCTCCGCTTACACTTCTTACAAGGTGTTCTTGTCACCCCAACAATTTAACGTTGCGCTTACCCAACGACAACATCAATGGGCCTCATCCCAGTTGTTGCCGACGCCAACTTCCGCCAGCAGTGGCACTTTCAATTCGGCCACGCTGGCCATCAGCTCGGGCAGCTTGACCTTCACCAGCTCGAGCTCCGCCTGCGGCACTTCCAGCACCAGCTCGTCGTGCACCTGCATGATCATGCGGGTGGCGAGACCGTCGCGTTCGAGCCAGTCCTGCACGGCGATCATCGCCAGCTTGATCAGGTCGGCCGCGGTGCCCTGCATCGGCGCGTTGATCGCGGCGCGCTCGGCGCCCTGGCGGCGCGGGCCGTTCGGCGAATTGATCTCCGGCAGCCACAGGCGCCGGCCGAACACGGTCTCGACGTAGCCGCGCGCCTTGGCCTGCATGCGCGTGTCGTCCATGTAGGCTTTGACGCCCGAAAAGCGCGCGAAGTACTTGTCGATGTAGCTTTGCGCGGCGGCGCGCTCGACGCCCAGGTTGGTGGCCAGGCCGAACGCGCTCATGCCGTAGATCAGGCCGAAGTTGATGACCTTGGCGTAGCGGCGCTGCTCGCTGTCGACGTCGGCCGGCGCCAGGCCGAAAATCTCGGCGGCGGTGGCGCTGTGGATGTCGACGCCTTCGGCAAACGCGCGCAGCATCGCCTCGTCTTCCGAGATGTGCGCCATGATGCGCAGCTCGATTTGCGAATAGTCGGCCGACACGATCACGTTGCCGGGCGCGGCGATGAACGCTTCGCGGATGCGGCGCCCCTCGGCGGTGCGGATCGGGATGTTCTGCAGGTTCGGGTCGTTCGACGACAGGCGCCCCGTCACCGCCACCGCCTGCGCGTAGTTGGTGTGGACGCGGCCGGTGTCGCGGTTGACCATCTTCGGCAGCTTGTCGGTGTAGGTCGACTTGAGCTTGGAGATGCCGCGGTATTCGAGCAGCACCTTCGGCAGCGGGAAGTCTTCGGCCAGCTTTTGCAGCACTTCCTCGTCGGTCGACGGCGCGCCGCTCGGCGTCTTCTTGATCACCGGCAGTTGCAGCTTGCCGAAGAAGATCTCGCCGATCTGCTTGGGCGAACCGAGGTTGAACGGGCCGCCAGCCAGTTCGTGCGCTTTCGCTTCGAGCTCCATGATGCGCGCGCCCAGTTCGCCCGACTGCACATCGAGCAGCGCGCCGTCGATCAGCACGCCGTTGCGTTCGATCTTTTGCAGCACGACCGAAGTCGGCAGCTCGATGTTGCGGTAGATGAATTCAAGCTTCGGGTCACTGTCGACATGGCCCTTCATCGCCTGGTACAGGCGCAGCGTGATGTCGGCGTCTTCGCCGGCATATTCGGTCGCGCGCGCCAGTTCGACCTGGTCGAAGCAAATCTGGCCGGCGCCCTTGCCGCACACGTCGGCCATCGGAATGGTGGTGTAGCCGAGGTGACGCAGCGCCATGTTGTCGGTGTCGTGCGCCTTGTGCGACTCGAACACGTACGACTGCAGCAAGGTGTCGTGGACGATGCCGCGCAGGCTGACGCCGTGGTTGGCGAACACGTGGGTGTCGTACTTCAGGTTTTGGCCCACTTTCGGCTTGTCGGGATTCTCCAGCCATGCCTTCAGCTTGCCGATGACCAGCTCGCGCGACAGCTGCTCGGCGACGCCGGCGTAGCGGTGCGCCAGCGGGATGTAGGCGCCCTTGCCCGGCTCGACCGCCAGGGCAATGCCGACCAGCTGCGCCGTCATCGGCTCGGTCGACGTCGTTTCGGTGTCGATCGACGTCAGTTCGGCGCCGTCGACCAGCGCCAGCCAGCGCTCCAGGCCAGCCTCGGTGGTGATGGTTTCGTACTCGCCGCGGATCAGCGGCACCAACTGCGGCTCGCCGAACAGGTCGCCTTCGGGCGAATTGAGGGCGGGGCCTTGCGGACGGCCGGCGTTGGGGTTGCCGACGATTTCGCGCAGCAAGGTCTTGAAGCCGTAGCGCTGGAAGAAGTCCTTCAGGCCGTCCATATTTTCTGGCTGGCCGACCAGCGTCTCGGTGATCGACACCATGTGCGCCGACAGGTCGCAGTCGCACTTGACGGTGATCAGCGCGCGCCCTTGCGGCAGCCATTCGAGCGCGGCGCGCAGGTTGTCGCCGACGGCGCCGGTGATCTTGGCATTGTTCTCCATCACGCCTTCCAGGCTGTCGTGCGCGGCCAGCCACTTCAGGGCCGTTTTCGGCCCGCACTTCATCACGCCCGGGATGTTGTCGACCGAGTCGCCGATCAGCGCCAGGTAATCGATGATGCGGTTCGGCGCCACGCCGAACTTGGCCAGCACGCCGGCTTCGTCGAGCGTCTCGTTGGTCATCGTGTTGATCAGGGTGACCTTGTCGTTGACCAGCTGCGCCAGGTCCTTGTCGCCGGTCGACACAATCGTCTTCATGCCGAGCGCGGAGGCCTGCACCGACAAGGTGCCGATGACGTCGTCGGCCTCGACGCCGTCGACCATCAGGATCGGCCATCCCATGTGCTTGACCGCTTCGTGGATCGGCTCGATCTGCAGGCGCAGGTCGTCCGGCATCGACGCGCGCGTGGCCTTGTACTCCGGGTACATGTCGTCGCGGAACGTCTTGCCCTTGGCGTCGAACACGCAGGCGATGTAGGCGGCCGGATAATCGGCGCGCAAACGGCGCAGCATGTTGACCATGCCGTGCATGGCGCCGGTAGGATGTCCGTCCGGGCTGCGCAGATCCGGCAAGGCGTGGAATGCGCGGTACAGGTAACTGGAACCGTCGACTAACAACAGGGTATTTTGCATGGCGCTAACTGAAAGTGAGGCCGGACCGGGCCGGCGAAGTGTCTGGCATTATCGCAGAATCCGGCATGGAAAAAACGCAACCATGCGCAACGCGGTATGCTCTCCATATGAGGACGAATTCGACACGTTTCACTGGCAACGGTGTCAATTTGTTACAATGACATATAACGAATCACAAGGTGGACCATCATGTCGCGCACTTCTTTTGTCTGGAAAACCCTGCTGTTGGGCATGCTTGCGCAAGTGGGCATTGCACACGCGCAGCAGACCGCCAACACGCCGCCGCCGAAGATGGAGCGGATCGAGGAAGGCAGCGACATCCCTGCGACGACGATCACGCCGAAAAACCGCAGCCGCACGAACATCAATGAAAAGCGCGAGGGCGGGCGCATCACCGAAGTGGAAGTGACATCCGGCAAGAGCACCTACACGATGAAGGGCACTCCTCCGGGCTCCGTGGCGCAGACCGGCGACGCTACCGGCAGCACCTTGCGCCCGCCGCAGTGGAAGGTGCTGGAGTTCGACCTGTCCCGCAAGAAACAAAAGGATGCTGAAGCGGCGGACACTGGCACGGCTGATGCGCCGCCACCGCCGCCGCCGAAACCCGGCAAGTAAGCTGTTCCGCAGGCACGGTCCGCACGGCGGCACCGTGTCCCAATTTTCCCTTTACACTACCTTCGCTCGCACATGGCAGTCTTCACCGCGGTCAGTCTGGATGACCTCACCCACTGGATCGAGCAATTCCCCCTAGGCAAAGCAATCGCGATCAAGGGCATCGCCTCCGGCATTGAGAACAGCAATTTCTTCATCACGACCGAGCGCGGCGAATTCGTCTTGACGATCTTCGAGAATCTGACGTTCGAACAACTGCCGTTCTACCTGCAGCTGATGCGCCACCTCGCCGAGCGCGGCGTGCTGGTGCCGGCGCCGGTGGCCAATGCGCAGGGCGAGCTGGTGGTGCCGCTGCACGGCAAGCCGGCCGCCATCGTCAGCAAACTCGACGGCACGTCGCAGATGCAGCCGCAGCCGCTGCACTGCGCCGCGGTCGGCGCGATGGTGGCGCAGATGCACCTGGCCGCGCGCGACTTCCCGTTGTCGCAGCCGAACCTGCGCGGCCTCGACTGGTGGACCGAGACCACGCCAAAGGTGCTACCGTTTCTATCAAGCGACAACGCCGCCCTGCTGCGCGCCGAGATGGCCTTCCAGCATGCGTTTGCCACCGGCGAAGCGTACGCCCGCCTGGCGCGCGGACCGGTGCATGCCGACCTGTTCCGCAACAACGTCATGTTTGACGGCGACCGGCTGACCGGGTTCTTCGATTTTTACTTTGCCGGCTGCGACACCTGGCTGTTCGACTTGGCCGTCACCGTCAACGACTGGTGCATCGTGCCGGAGACGGGCGTCCTCGATGCAGCGCGCGTTCGCGCGATGCTCGATGCCTACCACGCGGTGCGCCCGTTTACCGCAGATGAGGCGGCCTCGTGGCACGCGATGCTGCGCGCCGCCGCGCTGCGCTTCTGGTTATCGCGCCTGTATGATTTTTACCTGCCGCGCGAGGCGGAAATGCTGACCCCGCACGACCCGTCCCACTTCGAACGCATCCTGCGCGAGCGCATCGCCACCCCTGCACCGGGGTTGTTCGCATGAGCGCGCTTCCGGCAAAGACCGGCTGGGCCTGGCTCAAGCAGGCGATGACCTTGTTCCGCAAGCAGCCGGCGGCGCTGACGACAGTTATGTTCGGCAACGTCCTACTCAGCATTTTGCTTGGCAACATTCCGCTGCTGGGGCAGATCGCCGCAGTCGTGCTGATCCCGTCGTTCAGCATGGCGTTGATGCAGGCCTGCCTGATGATCGACCACAACGAGCGCGTGACCCCGGCAGTGCTGCTGACCGGCTTCAGGAAGCCCGCCGTCTTCAACCTGTGCAAGGTCGGCCTGGCCTACCTGGCCGTCACCGCCGTATTGACCTTGATGGCGTACCTGATGATCGGCGAGTCGTTCTGGAAACAGGCCGCCACGCCCACCGCCAACCCGGTCGTCGATCCTTCCGACCTGATGGGCGTGCTGTTAGTTGCCCTGCTGCAGGTAGCGACCGTGGTTGCGCTGTGCTTCGCCGCACCGCTGGTGTTCTGGCAACAGATGGCGCCGGCCAAGGCGATCTTCTTCAGTTTCTTTGCCGTCATGCGCTCGTTGCGGGTGTTCGTCGTGATGCTGATGGCCTGGTTTGGCATGTTCATGGCGGCCACCGTCGTGCTGCTGATGCTGCTCGGAAACGGTTCGATGGGCCGGGTTGTGCTGACCTGGGTCGCCTTCCTGTTCATCCTGCTGTTGCAGTGCGCCATGTACGCCGGTTATCGCCAGGTGTTTGGCGTGCCCGAGTTGAAAGGCAAGCCCGGTCCGGCGCTATAGGGTGCGTGGGATGTTAAACTGCGCGTCACATACCACGCATCCAGATTGATACCATGAACACCACCACCAAGCCGGCCGCGCAAAAAAAGCGCGCCGAGCCAAGCGCCGAGCGCGCCGCCAATCCCTTCCTCGACGCCGAGTTGTACACGCGCACGCGCGAGTATTCGCCGCGCGAGGCGATCTTTTCCAAAGAGATGAAGGCCATCAACGAGCGTGGCGCCGGCAAGCGCAACCGCGATCCGCTGCAGGCGCCGTCGCTGCAGCCGCTGCTTGGCATGGTCAAGAAGGGGCTGTCGCTGAAGGACATGTTCGGGAAGATTATCGCCGGCACGGACAAGGGGCTGTGGGAAGGGTGGATGTCGACGTTCGGCTTCGAGATCCGCTCGGTCAACTACGCGCCGACCGGCAAGCGCAACGCGGTGTTGGCGCTGGACATCGGGATTTCGTCGAAGGCCAACGCGCTGTTCGCCAAGGAAGGCATCCCGAACTGGCGCAGCCTGGTGGTGGAAGATTGCGCCGAGCTTAAGATTCGCCACGCGACCGAGAAGACGCCGTTCGACGCCTGCGCAGTTTTCTACCTGGATAAATGATTTTTCAGCGGAGGGAATGCGATGATTGCGAAAAAACCTGACTCAGCCCGCCTCGACAAGGTCGTCGCCGACGCCCGCCGCGCCGCCGATACCCGCGAGCTGGGCTACCGCGAGCGCTCGCTCAAGATGTACCCGTGGATCTGCGGCCGCTGCATGCGCGAGTTCACGCACGCCAACGTCTCGCAGCTGACCGTGCATCACCGCGACCACAATCACAACAACAACCCGCCAGACGGCAGCAACTGGGAGCTGTTGTGCCTGTACTGCCACGATAATGAGCACTCGCGCTACCTGGAAGCGGACCGCGGCGCCGGCCTGCAGGCGCCGGAAATGCAGGCGGCGACGCACAATCCGTTCGCCGCCCTCGCCGGCCTGATGAAGAAGAAGGACTAGCGCGCCAGGCGTTCGAGCTTGGCCACCGACAGGTCGAGCACCTTCATGCCGGCGCGGCCGAAGTTGATCTGGGCGCGCGCATTGCCGCCGCCACCTTCGATGTTGACGATGACGCCTTCGCCGAACTTGGCGTGCTCGACCGACTCGCCAATGCGCCAGCCGGGACCCGTCTGCTTCTGCGTAATCTGCTGGGCAATCTTGTTGTCCGACCCGGCGCTGCTGAACTTGGCGTCATCCCACGCGTTCTTCTTGTTGCCGAACCACTGCGCCTGCACCCGCGGCGACATCCACTTCAATGCCGGCTCCGGCAACTCGTCGAAGAAGCGCGACTTCATGTTGTAGCGCGTCTGCCCGTGCAGCATGCGCTGCTGCGTGAAGCTCATGTACAGGCGCTTCTTGGCGCGCGTGATCGCCACGTACATCAGGCGCCGTTCTTCGTCGACGCCGTCGAGCTCGCGCGAACTGCTTTCGTGCGGGAACAAGCCCTCTTCGAGACCGGTAATAAAGACGGCGTCGAATTCGAGGCCCTTGGCCGAGTGCACCGTCATCAGCTGCAGCGCATCCTGGCCGGCCTGCGCCTGGGCGTCGCCCGCCTCCAGCGACGCGTGCGACAGGAACGCCGACAGCGGCGACATCACGGTCGGCAGCGGCGCGTCGGCGTCGAAAACCTCGATGCCGTCCTGGTTCAGGATCGCTTCGCCGGCCTGGGCGTCGGCGCGCGGGCCCATGTGCGCCGGCGCGCCCTGGCCGAAGCCTTCTTCCTGCACGAAATGGGTCGCCGCGCTGACCATCTGCTCGAGGTTTTCGATGCGGTCGGCGCCTTCTTTTTCGTTGCCGTAGTGGGTCAGCAGGCCGCTGGCCTCGAGCACCACGCGCACCATTTCGGGCAAGGCGAGCTGCTGCGTCTCGAAGCGCGCGCCTTCGACCAGCTTGACGAACGAGCCGAGCGAGCTGCCCGACTTGCCCGACACATAAGGCACCGCGGCGTACAGCGAGATGCGGTACTGCTCGGCGGCCGCCTGCAAGGTTTCGATCGAGCGCATGCCGATGCCGCGCGTGGGGAAATTGACCACGCGCAGGAAGGCCGAATCGTTGTGCGGGTTGTCCATCAACTGCAGGTAGGCGATCGCGTGCTTGACCTCGGCGCGCTGGAAGTAGCGCTGGCCGCCGTACACGGTGTACGGCAAGGCGGCGGCAAACAGCGCGTGCTCGATGACGCGCGACTGCGCGTTGGAGCGGTACAGGATGGCAATCTCGCTGCGCGAGGCGCCGTCGGCGATCAGGCTCTTGATCTCTTCGATCAGCCACTGCGCTTCTTCGAGGTCGGACGACGCTTCGTAGATACGCACCGGCTCGCCGTGGCCGGCGTCGGTGCGCAGGTTCTTGCCTAGGCGCTTGCTGTTGTTGGCTATCAACTGGTTGGCGCTGTCGAGGATGTGGCCGTGCGAGCGGTAATTCTGCTCCAGCTTGATCAGGTTCTCGACGCGGAACTCGCGCTCGAAGGCGCTCATGTTGCCCACGTTGGCGCCGCGGAAAGCGTAGATGCTCTGGTCGTCGTCGCCGACGGCGAACAAGGCGCCGCCGAACTGCTCGCCGTGGCCAGCCAGCAACTTCAGCAGGTTGTATTGCAGGTCGTTGGTGTCCTGGAACTCGTCGACCAGGATGTGCTTGAAGCGCGCCTGGTAATGTTCGCGCAGCGGCTGGTTACGCTGCAGCAGTTCGAACGAGCGCAGCAGCAGCTCGGCGAAATCGACGACGCCTTCGCGCTGGCATTGCTGGTCGTACAGCTCATAGAGCTCGACCATCCGACGCTCGATCGGATCGTAAGCTTCGACCTTGTTGGCGCGCAGGCCCTGGTCCTTCGCGTTGTTGATGAAGTACTGCAGGTTTTTGGCCGGGTATTTTTCATCGTCCACATTGTTCGCCTTGAGCAGGCGCTTGATCATCGATAGCTGGTCTTGCGAGTCGAGAATCTGGAACGCCTGCGGCAGCGCGGCGTCGCGGTAGTGCGTGCGCAGGAAACGGTTGCACAGGCCATGGAAGGTGCCGATCCACATGCCGCGCGTACTGATGGGCAACATCGCCGACAGCCGGGTCAGCATTTCCTTCGCCGCCTTGTTGGTAAACGTCACCGCCATGATCCCGGCCGGCGACACCTGTCCGGTCTGGATCAGCCAGGCAATGCGGGTGGTCAGCACGCGCGTCTTGCCGGAGCCTGCTCCGGCAAGGATCAGGGCGCTTTGCTGGGGCAGTGTGACGGCGGCGAGTTGTTCGGGATTGAGGTTGTGGAGGAGATTCTGCATCCAGTCATTATACCCGCCAGGGTACGCGGCCGGCCGTCCGGAAAGGTAGCGACAAGCGGAACTCATAGGCGAATTTCAGCGTCCAACGCGGGGTACCTTCCCGGATCAGAGGAGAACGTGAAATGTTGAATCGAGTCGTTGCAGTGACCGCGCTGGCGGTCGGCGGGATGATGCTGTCCAAGCAGCTCAAGAAAAACCGCAATTCCCAAGGCACCTCGTCGATTGAAGAATCGTGCGAGATCAACGTGCCGGTCAGCACCGCTTACAACCAGTGGACCCAGTTCGAGGAGTTTCCGCAGTTCATGGAAAACGTGCTCGAAGTGCGTCAGCTGGATGATCGGCACCTGCACTGGCGCGCAACGGTAGCCGGGGAAGAAAAGGAATGGGACGCCGAGATCACCGAGCAGGTGCCGGATAAGCGCATCGCCTGGCGCAGTGTCACGGGCGCGCGCAACGGTGGCGTCGTCAGCTTCCACAAGCTGTCCGACAACGCTTGCAGGATCATGCTGAAAATCGAGTATGAGCCCGAAGGCACGATGGAAAAACTCGGTGATGCGATGGGCGCGGTGCGCATGCAGGCACGCAGCAGCCTGCAGCGCTTCAAGGAACTACTCGAGAAGCGCGGCAGCGAAACTGGCGCCTGGCGCGGTCAGATCGCCCAGCACTAAGGCAGTACACGGGCACGTCCGGAAAGCGGGCGATCAGTTCACCGACGGCCCGATTGCGGTTTTCGTCACCACCATGGCGAGTTCGCAACCGGGCGTGCCGGTTTCCTCCACCTTGACCGTGGCCGTTGAGCCGAGGTGAGCGACCATCACCGGGTGCGCGGGCTTCGTTCTGCCGCACTCGACGGTGCCTTCGAGCCGGACCGTTTGCTTGCCGGCCGGCGTCAGCACGAACGACGCCATCATTTTCGCGCCCTTGTCGTCTAGCATCACCTTGAACGGCTCGCCGGCGCGCGCACGTACTGTCGGCGCCGCTTTGCTGGTGGGCGTGGTGAAGGTCATGGCAATGTCGTACGTCTCGGGGACCGATTGCGCCTGCACCGGCAAGGCGATGAAGCCACCGGCAGCGACGGCGGCGGCGACCAGAACACGGCAGGCAGAGCGCCGTGCGGCGCCAGGTTGGGACAGAAGCATCGTCATCAGGGGTTCCCCATCATCGCCCGTTGGTGGGCGTGGAAATATCGATCCGACCATCATACCTGACCAGACCGCCCTGACAACGAGCCGCGACGTCGATGCTTAAGCGGCTGGCGCGGGCGCGGCCAGGCCCTTCGCCATCGCGTCGCGGATCAGGGCGCGCATTGTCCTTTCGGCGACGCGTGCCTCGGCGTCGATCTGCTTGCCGAGCACGTCCATTTTTTTGCCGAGCGAATCCATCGGCTTGCCGGCATCTTCCATCTGGCGCCCGAGCTCGGCCATCGGCGCGTTCGTCTGGCGTGCTTCCTCGCGCGACAGCGCGTCTGACTGTTGCTCCATCTGCCGGCCGAGCATACGCATCTGCTTGCCGAGTTCATCCATCTTGCGATTCAGCGTCTCGCGCTGCGCGGAATCGGCCCGCTCCATGTCGCGTCCCAGTTTTTCCATCTGGCGGCCAAGCCGCTCCTGGTCGCGTCCGAGCGCCTCGACCGCGCGCTCGCTGTGCCGCCGCTGGCCGCGTCCGGCCTGTTCAGCCTGCCGGCCTTCGCGCTCCATCTGGCGGCCGAGTGATTCCATCACCTTGCCGTGCTGCTCCATCTCCCGGCCGAAGACGTCCATCTCGTCGCCGAGACGCTCCACCGGCGCCCACGCATCGACGACCTTTGCCAGCACCGCGGGGTCACTCACCACGTAGGCTTTGCCGGCGTCGCGGAACCACAGGAATTGGCCGGGAATCGCGCGCTTGGCGGCGGCAATCGCTTTCCAGTCAGAACTACTGCCGCTGCCCTGGGTGCCGCGCTCCCCGGGCCGCACCAGCGCATATGCCTGCTCGGTGCCACCGCGCACCGAGATCGTCTTTTCGGTTCTTGGCTGTGGCGACGGCGACGGCTGCGCATTGGCGTAGAAGGCGGCGCAGGCGCAGGCCAGGCCGAGGATGGGCAGCGCCATCTTCCAGTGCAACGGTTCGGATTCGGGACGGACCAGGCGTTTGATGCGATTCATGAGATTTCCTCCGTGTGCCGCGTGGGCGAGTTGAGGGGTGGTGGAAAGCTGGAAACGGTCCAGCTCGGATAAGGCCAGCGCCAGGCGCCGCGGTTCGCCCAGCACGCCCGCGGCGAGGTCATCGGCGACCTGTTCGCGTTCGAGCCGGATGCGTTTCGACAGCCACCAGACGGCGGGGTGGTAGAACAGCACGACTTCGATCGCGCTCTGCACCAGGTTGACCAGGTAGTCGTGGCGGCGGATGTGGGCCAGTTCGTGCGCCAGCAAGGCTTCGAGCAGATGGACCGGCATGCCGCTCGCGACCGACGCCGGCAGCAAGATGACCGGGCGCCACCAGCCGGCGGTGAGCGGGCCAGGCACATCGTCGACCAGCCCGAGCCGCACCGGACGATTGATGCCGAAGCGCTCAGCGAGCTGTTGCACCCTGCCCTGCCACGCCGGGTCGGGACGGCAATTGGCGGGATGGCTCAGGCGCCGCACCCACAGCAGGCCGAGCAGCATGCGCAGCGCCAGCGCGCCTGCGCCGGCCGACCACAGCAGCATGACCAGCGGCAGGCGCGACTGCAATGCTTGTTCCCACAGCGCCAGGCGGGCGCCGGCCAGCGCCGCGGGGGCGTCGGTCGCTGCGGCGAGCGGGACGGCAAGGGCCAGCGGCATCAGGCTGGTGGTGGCGGAGTCGGCGTCGAAGATGCGCTGCAAGGTGCCGGCCAGCGGCAACGCCGCGCACAGCAGCAGGGCGGCGCAGGCAACGGCGTAACGAGTTTGCGGACGGGCACTGCGCAGCAGGCCCAGCAGCAGCGCGGCACCCCATCCGACCAGCAGGCCCTGCCAGACGAAATCGAGCAGCGCCCACGCCAGGCTGGGTACCACTGCCGGCAGCAGCGCGTTCATCGGGTAATTCCTGGGTGTGGCAGGTTCATGCGATCTCCATGTCGTGGAAGTAGAATAAAATATCTAGAACAAAAAGTCTAGAAGTTTTTTTCTACTTGCGCTGGCAGCGCGACAGGATGGAGACTAGACGTGAACTGGGGAGTGGGAAAGCGACGTGCGACGGATCGCAAAAACTGAGGGGTGGGTGGCTTGATTGACACGGCTAGACCGCGCTCGCCGGCGCCGTCATCCTCGCGCAGCGGGGATGACGTTGGTTTCTGGCGATTTCTGCGTTAGAAAATGACGACCGAGCGGATTGACTCGCCGCTCTTCATCAGGTCGAAGCCTTCGTTGATCCGTTCGAGCGGCAGGCGGTGCGTGATCAGGTCGTCGATGTTGATCTTGCCGTCCATGTACCAGTCGACAATTTTCGGCACGTCGGTGCGGCCGCGCGCGCCGCCAAACGCCGAACCCTTCCACACGCGTCCGGTCACCAGCTGGAACGGCCGCGTCGAGATCTCCGCCCCGCCCGGCGCCACGCCGATGATGATCGACTGGCCCCAGCCCTTGTGGCAGCACTCGAGCGACTGGCGCATCGTGGTGGTGTTGCCGATGCACTCGAAGCTGTAGTCGGCGCCGCCGTCGGTCAGGCTGATGATGTCGTCGACGACGTTCTCGGTGGTGGTCGGATTGACGAAGTGGGTCATGCCGAACTTGCGCGCCATCTCCTCGCGGGCAGGATTGATGTCGACGCCGATGATCTTGTCGGCGCCGACCATGCGCGCGGCCTGGATGACGTTCAGGCCGATGCCGCCGAGGCCGAACACGACGACATTGGCGCCGGCTTCCACGTTGGCCGTAAACAGCACCGCGCCGACGCCGGTGGTGACGCCGCAGCCGATGTAGCAGATCTTGTCGAACGGCGCGTCCGAGCGCACCTTGGCCAGCGCGATTTCCGGCACCACGATGTAGTTCGAGAACGTCGACGTGCCCATGTAGTGATGGATCGGCTTGCCGCCGATCGAGAAGCGGCTGGTGCCGTCCGGCATCAGGCCGCGGCCCTGGGTCGAGCGGATTGCCTGGCACAGGTTGGTCTTGCGCGACAGGCAGAATTTGCACTGGCGGCATTCCGGCGTGTACAGCGGAATGACATGGTCGTCGCGGCGCAGGCTGGTGACGCCCGGGCCGACATCGACGACGATGCCGGCGCCCTCATGGCCGAGGATGGCCGGAAAGATGCCTTCCGGATCGGCGCCGGACAAAGTGAAATAGTCGGTGTGGCAAATGCCGGTCGCCTTGATCTCGACCAGCACCTCGCCTGCCTTCGGACCTTCCAGTTCGACTTCTTCGATCGTCAGCGGCTGGCCCGCTTTCCATGCTATCGCTGCCCTGGTTTTCATGCTGCTTCCGTGTCTGTGTAAAGTGCCTTCATGATAACAGCGACGGGCGCGATCCGTGTCAGGCCGGCTGCGGGCGCCGCTCCCAGAATTCATTGACCTGCCCGGCCAGGCGCAGCGGTACCAGCGGCTTCGGGATCGCGCCGATGGCGCCGGCGTCGAAGTAGCGCTCGATGTCGGCCGGCGAGGTCAGGCTAGTGACGAACAGCGCCGGCGTGTCGGCCAGGTGCGGCATGCCGCGCAGCAGGCTTAGCGTGGCGAGGCCGTCAAGGTCGGGCATCATGACGTCGAGCAGGATCAGGTCGGGGTGAAAGTTTTGCGCGGCGATCAGCGCTTCGTGGCCGGAACAACAATCGCGTACAACGAATTTGCCGATCACTTCAAGCACCAGCTTGGCGGTGGTACGCACGTGCAGGTCGTCTTCAACGTACAGAATGGTTTTCAGGTCGGTGTCGATCATCTCAGTCTCCTGCGCAAGTTGGGGTGGCGATGCCGAGCAGCTTGGCGATCGTGGTCCACAGCTGGCGCGGCGTGGCCCATGGCTTGGCCAGGTACACGCCGGATCGCTCGCGCCAGGCCGGCTGGCGCGCCGAATACACCAGCAGTGGAACGGCGCTCAGCGCCGGCAGCAGGTCGGCCGCATTGCCGTCTGGCAGGTCGGGGTCGATGACGACGGCCGAAAAGATCTGCTGGCGCAGCAGCTGGCGCGCACCGGCGAGCGTTTGCACGTGGGTCACGCGCGCTTCCGGCGTCAGCAGCGCGGCCAGGTTCTGCGCCGAGCCACTGTCGCGGTCGATGTGCAAGATGTGCGGCACAGCGGGGCCGGCGCGCTCGGTTGGCTCGGCAACAGAGGCGGCGGCGGCGCCAGGAACGGCGGTGTCGCCCAGCGGCGCCGTCGCGATGCCGCGCCCGTGCATGCGGTTTAAGAATATTTCAGTCGATTTCATGCCGACATCCTTCAGAGTACCAATACGATTGACATCCGGAGGCGTACGCGTGCGCGTGGCGCGACGAATAGGCAGTTCCGGAAATGGGATCGGCGGAGCGGGGCCGGCAACTTGAGTCGGCCGCAGGGGGAAGGCGGCGCTGGCAAAGCGTGTAACGGGCAGCGATGTGAGGCAGAGTTACAGATCGGGGCAATTCATGGAATTCCCGTGGGGCAAGTATAACCCAGGAATGCGCCGCACACGTGCGGCGCACCATTTAAATTTAATGGCCAGGCCGGCAATATTGCCCGGCCGGGCCAGCGCCCTACTTCGGCGTCTTGACGCGGCTGGCGAAGCCGCCATTCAGGCTGTTGAGCACTTCTTCGGCGGCCAGCAGCTGGTCGGCCACCTCGTTGATCTTGCGCCGGCTCGAGCGCGCATGGTCGCGCAGCACTTCGAAGGCCGTGTTGCGGTCGGTATGAAAGCGCCCCATCAGAAGGCCGACCGCCAGGCTCGTTTCGCGCCCGGCCGCGAGCGCCGCGTTGAGGTTCACTTCGGTGCGGCGCAACTGGCGGATCTCGTCGGCGCGCGCCAGGCTCGCTTCGAACGCCGGCATCAGGCGCGCGGCGTCGACCGGCTTGACGACGAAGCCGACCGCGCCGTAGGTGGCCGCCTGGCGGGCGACGTCGCCATCGACATTGGCCGACAGGAACATGAACGGCACCGACGTGTTCTCTTGCAGGTGGCGCGCCAGTTCCATGCCGGACATGCCGGGCATGGTGATGTCGAGCAGCGCCATGTCGGGTTCGCGCGCTTCGATACGGCGGATGGCTTCGGCCGCGGAGTTGGCACACACCGTTTCATAGCCGGCATGGCCAAGGATGGTGGCAAGGAACTCGAGCAGCAGGGTGTCGTCATCGACGAGCAGGATCAAGCGTTTGGCGTGGGTGGCTGTGGTCATTTTTGAGGATACAGTCAAAGTCCGGATGGAAAATAATTATACGGTGTGCGCGGCGGCCCGGGCATTTATCCGTTTGCAGGCGAGTTCGTCGCTCACGGCATGCCGTTGGCGCAGAACCTGGCGAAGCCGGCACGCGCGCTCAGGCGCTGGTAGTACGCGGCCAGCGCGGCATATGCCGGTCGCTCTAGCGGCGTCATCAGCCAGCGGTTGATCGACAGGCCCAGCACGATATCGGCTACGGTGAAATCATCCGCGGCAACGAAGGCGCCGGTCGTGGCGACGCGCTGGTCGAGGATGCCGAGCAGCCGGTTCCAGCTGGCGCAGCTGGCCGCCACCTGGCGCTCATCGGCGTGGGCGGCGCTGCGCCGCACCAGCGCCATGAACGCGTAGCGCCAGGCAGTGTTGAGCTCGGTTGCCTGCCAGTCCATCCATTGCTCGACGAGTGCGCGCCGGCGTGGCGCCGCCGGCAGCAATACGCCGTCGCCGTACTCTGCGCACAGGTAGCGGCAGATCGTGTTCGATTCCCACAGCACGGTGGCGTCATCGACGAGCACCGGCACCATCTTATTCGGGTTAAGCGCAAGGAATTGTGGCGCATCGGTCGCAAGCTCGCCGTCGCCCCACGCTTCCAACTGGTACGGCAAGTTCAGTTCGGCGCAAGTCCACAGCACCTTGCGCACGTTGATCGAGGTCGGCTTTCCTAGAATTTTCAGCATGAAACATTGTGCCGCAAATCCTTGCTGGGGTCACTTGCTGGGGTCAGGTCTGACATTCGGACATCTTGGTGGGGTCAGGTCTGACATTCGGACATTTATAGCGAACTGGCCCCTTGAAACCAATACCGATCAACAATTTTCACCGGCTTTAACGGTCGCGCTTGCCCAATGCGGACCGAATTTGTCCGAATGTCAGACCTGACCCCAGGTTTTTGTCCGAATGTCAGACCTGACCCCAGCTTTCTATCCGATTGTCAGACCTGCCCCCCGCGAAAAGAGCCGGGGCCGGCGGCGCAACGTCAGCCCCTGTCATCTATAATGTTTGTTTTCTCCAAATGCCCAGCCCACACCATGGAATTAGCCAAGTCTTTCGAGCCAGCCGATATTGAACAGTTCTGGCGCAACGAGTGGGAACAGCGCGGCTACTTCGCCGCCACCACCGACGCCGACAAACCGTCGTTCAGCATTCAGCTGCCGCCACCGAATGTGACCGGCACCCTGCACATGGGGCACGCGTTCAACCAGACCATTATGGATGGCCTGACCCGCTACTACCGGATGCGCGGCCACAACACGGCGTGGATCCCGGGCACCGACCACGCCGGCATCGCCACCCAGATCGTCGTCGAACGCCAGCTCGATGCGCAGAAAATCTCGCGCCACGACCTCGGCCGCGAGAAGTTCGTCGAGAAGGTGTGGGAATGGAAAGAGAAGTCGGGCAACATCATCACCGGACAGATGCGCCGAATGGGCACTTCGCCCGATTGGGCGCGCGAATATTTCACGATGGACGAGCCGCGCTCGAAAGTGGTCACCGAAGTGTTTGTCCGCTTGTTCGAGCAGGGCCTGATCTACCGCGGCAAGCGCCTGGTCAACTGGGACCCGGTGCTCGGTACCGCCGTGTCCGACCTGGAAGTGGCGCAGGACGAGGAAGAAGACGGCTTCATGTGGTACATCAAGTACCCGCTGGCCGACGGCAGCGGCCACATGACGGTCGCCACCACCCGTCCTGAAACCATGCTCGGCGACGTCGCCGTGGCAGTCGACCCGACCGACGAACGCTACACCGACATAGTCGGCAAGATGCTCAAACTGCCGCTGACGGACCGCGAAATTCCGGTCATCGCCGACGAGTACGCCGACAAGGCATTCGGCACCGGCTGCGTGAAGATCACGCCGGCGCACGACTTCAACGACTACGCGGTCGGCCAGCGCAACAAGCTGCCGATGATTTGCATCCTGACACTCGATGCGAAAATCAGCGACGAGGCGCCGGCCGTCTACCGCGGCATGGACCGCTTCGCCGCGCGCAAACAGATCGTCGCCGACCTCGATGCCGCCGGCCTGCTGGTTGAAGTCAAGCCGCACAAGCTCAAAGTGCCGCGCGGCGATCGCACCGGCGTCGTCATCGAGCCGATGCTGACCGACCAGTGGTTCGTGGCCATGAGCAAGCCGGCGCCGGAAGGCACCCTCTTCCCCGGCAAGTCGATCGCCGAAGTGGCACTCGAGAAAGTGGCTACCGGCGAGATCAAGTTTGTGCCGGAAAACTGGAGCACCACCTACAACCAGTGGCTCGGCAACATCCAGGATTGGTGCGTGTCGCGCCAGTTGTGGTGGGGCCACCGCATCCCGGCCTGGTATGACGACGCAGGCAACATCATTGTTGCCCGCAGCGAAGAAGAAGCGCAGCAAAAAGCCAAGGCGGCCGGCGTCACCGGCGCCCTGCGCCGTGACGACGACGTGCTCGACACCTGGTTCTCGTCGGCGCTAGTGCCGTTCTCGACCATGGGCTGGCCGGAAGAGACGCCGGACATGAAGATGTTCTTGCCGTCGTCGGTGCTGGTCACCGGCTTCGACATCATCTTCTTCTGGGTCGCGCGGATGGTGATGATGACCACCCACTTCACCGGCAAGGTGCCGTTCGAAACGGTCTACGTGCACGGCCTGGTGCGCGATTCGTCCGGCCAGAAGATGTCCAAGTCGAAAGGCAATACGCTCGACCCGATCGACTTGATCGACGGCATCGGCATTGAAGAGCTGGTCGCCAAGCGCACCACTGGCCTGATGAATCCGAAGGACGCGCCGAAGATCGAGAAAGCTACCCGCAAGGAGTATCCGGCAGGTATCGCCGCGTTCGGCACCGATGCCGTGCGCTTCACGATGGCCAGTTATGCCTCGCTGGGGCGCAGCATCAACTTCGACCTGGGGCGCGCCGAAGGCTACCGCAACTTCTGCAACAAGATGTGGAACGCGACCCGCTTCGTGCTGATGAATACGGAAAACAAGGATTGCAGCGCCAGCGACGCCGACCTGTCGCAGGCCGACCGCTGGATCCTTTCGATGCTGCAGCGCGCCGAGCAGGACGTCGCCAAGGGCTTCGAGGACTATCGCTTCGATAACATCGCCGCGACGATCTACAAGTTCGTCTGGGACGAGTATTGCGACTGGTATCTGGAAGTGGCAAAAGTCCAGGTTCAGCACGGCACCGAGGGCCAGCAGCGCGCCACCCGCAACACCTTGCTGCGCGTACTCGAAGTCATCCTGCGCCTGGCGCACCCGATCATTCCATTCGTCACCGAAGCGCTGTGGCAGACCGTCGCCCCGCTGGCCGGCAAGAAGGTCGATCCGGCCGGCGACTCGGTCATGCGCCAGCCGTATCCGCAGGCTAAGCTGGCGCTCATCGACGAGTCGGCCGAAGCGTGGATGCTGCAACTGAAGGCGCTGACCGACGCCACCCGCAACCTTCGCGGCGAAATGCAGATCTCGCCATCAGTAAGGGTGCCGCTGATCGTCGAAGCGGCCGATGCCGCCGGCAAGGCGCAGCTGCACAGCTTCGCTCAGTACGTGCAGGCGCTCGGCAAGTTGTCGGAAGTGCAGATCGTCGATGCGCTGCCGGAGTCGCCGGCCGCGGTATCGATCGTCGGCACCACCAAGCTGATGCTCAAGGTCGAGATCGATGTTGCCGCCGAGCGCGAACGCCTGTCGAAAGAGATCGTCCGCATCGAAGGCGAGATTGCCAAGGTCAACGGTAAGCTCGGCAACGAAAGTTTTGTCGCCCGCGCGCCGGCCGCCGTGGTGGCACAGGAAAATGAGCGCCTGGTTAATTTTTCTGCAACTATCGACAAGTTACGTGAACAGTTTGCTAAACTCCCTGCTGCCTAATAAACAACAACGGAGACAAAAATGCGCAAACTGATACAAGCTGGCCTGATTGCCGCGGTGCTCGCGGTTCCTTCAACGTGGGCGCAAGACGCCTCGCCGGTGGGGATGTGGAAGAGCATCGACGACGACACCGGCAAGCCGAAGGCGATGATCCGCATCACCGATAACCAGGGGCAGCTGGAAGGCCGCATCGAAAAACTGTTCCGCCCGGCCGACCAGGAGCAAAATCCGAAGTGCGACAAGTGCGACGGCGCGCGCAAGGATCAGCCGATGGTGGGCATGATGATCCTGTCGGGCTTGAAGAAGGATGGCGACGCATACAGCGGCGGCGAGATCCTCGACCCAGCCAACGGCAAGGTGTACCGCAGCAAGGCGACGCTGAAAGATGGTGGCAAGAAGCTGGAAGTGCGCGGCTATGTCGGCGCGCCTATGTTTGGCCGTTCGCAGACCTGGGTGCGCGAGCCGTAACAGCAAGCAGATACATTCTGTCCTGTGTCGAAGCGGGGACCTGCTGAGCTAGCTCGGCATAGGTCCCCGCTGTCGCGAGGATGACCGCTTTTTAGTTACAAGTATGGCAAGCTTCTATCGACCGGCGAGCGCCCTGGCCAGGTGCCGGTCCAGCTGATTCGCAAAGTTTTGCCGGTCCGCATTTCCGTACGGCGCCGGCCCACCGGTATCGACCCCGCCGCTGCGCAACTCCTCCAAGAACGCCCGCATCGACAAGTGCTGGGCAATGTTGTCGACCGTGTAGAACTCGCCGCGCGGATTGAGCGCGTATCCGCCTTTTTCCAGCACTAGGCTGGCCAATGGAATGTCGGCCGTCACGACCAGGTCGCCGTGCGCCAGCAGGCGCACGATTTCCAGATCGGCCACGTCGGCGCCGGCGCTCACCTGCAGCGCGCGGATGAAACGCGAGCCCGGCACGCGCAGCAGCTGGTTCGCCACCAGCGTCACGGTCAGCTGCCGGCGCTCTGCCACGCGGAACAAAATCTCCTTGCACACCAGCGGGCACGCGTCCGCGTCGACCCAGATTTGCATCGCATTCCTCTCTTCAGATTGTTATGCATTTTGCATGACAGTGTTGTCAAAATGTTGCAACGGCAATTGCCTTTCGGAAAATGTCGGGTTGTGTTATCGTTAGCAAATTCCGCTGGTATTTGCGCAACTATTTGTTATTTAAAGCAAGAACAAGCCTTGGAGCCGTCATGATAATACTTCGATGTGTGTCGTTCCTGATCGGGATAGTCATCCTGATGGGCGCGCCGTTCATCCTGCTGCCAGACGCGCCGCAGCGCGGCAGCGACGTCCTCAACGTCATTGGCGGATGCATTATCATCGCCCTGCTCGCTTCGGGTTTTTTCTTGGTTGGCATTGCCGGCAACCGCATGAAACGGTCCCTGCGCGCACGCGTGCTGGCCGCCGTATTGCTCGGCTTCCCCATTCTCGGCAGCATCGGTGTGCTGATGCTGGACCAGACACCGGTTGAAGTGTGGATGATCGGTCCGTTGCTGTTCTGCTCTATTTTGCTGTTTATCGGCTTCGTCTATCCCGGCCGGCGCGGGCCAAAGCACCGGCGCATGCGCCCGCGTGATCCGTCCGCCACCATCGCCGAAGCGTAACGTCACTGTTTACTGGTCCGGCAGGGCGTCCCACAAGTCGCCCGTCGGGCTGGTGCGCGGCGCCGCCACCCCGAAGTGACGGTACGCCAGCGGCGTGGCGATCCTGCCGCGCGGCGTCCTCTGCAAATATCCCTGCTGGATCAAGAACGGCTCGATCACATCTTCGATGGTGTCGCTTTCCTCGCCGATCGCCGCGGCCAGGTTGCCGATGCCGACCGGCCCGCCGCCAAACTTGAACAGTACCGCTTCGAGCAACTTGCGGTCCATCACATCGAAGCCAACCGAATCGACGTCGAGCATCACCAGCGCGGCGTCCGCCATCGCCTTGGTGATTTCGCCGTTGCCCTTCACTTCCGCGTAGTCGCGCACGCGGCGCAGCAGCCGGTTGGCGATACGCGGCGTGCCGCGCGCGCGCAAGGCAATTTCGCGGGCGCCATCGTCGACGATCGGCGCGCCGAGCAGTGAGGCGCTGCGGGTGACAATGCGCGACAGCTCCTGGGCGTTGTAGAACTCGAGCCGGGCGACGATGCCGAAGCGGTCGCGTAGCGGATTGGTCAGCATGCCGGCGCGCGTGGTGGCGCCGACCAGGGTGAACGGCTGCAGGTCGAGCTTGACCGAACGCGCGGCCGGACCTTCGCCGATCATGATGTCGATCTGATAGTCTTCCAGCGCCGGATACAGGATTTCCTCGACGATCGGCGACAGGCGGTGGATTTCGTCGATGAAGAGGACGTCGTTCGCTTCCAGGTTGGTCAGGATGGCCGCCAGGTCGCCCGGGCGTTCGAGCACCGGACCGGACGTCTGGCGCAGGTTGACGCCCATCTCGCGCGCGATGATGTGCGCCAGGGTGGTCTTGCCAAGGCCTGGCGGGCCGAACAGCAACGTGTGGTCGAGCGCTTCCTTGCGCTTGCGCGCGGCCGAAATGAAGATCTCCAGCTGGCCGCGGATTTTTTCCTGGCCGACGTATTCGTCGAGATGCTTGGGGCGCAGCGCGCGCTCGATCGCCTCTTCGTTGGGCGAAGCGGGCGTGGCGGCGATGATGCGCTGCTCGGTGAAATCGTCGGTTTGAATACTCACTGATTACCCTTTTGTGAGCGCCTTGAGCGCGTACTTGATGCCGTCTGAGACGGAAGCACCGGCCGGCATGTTCTTGATCGCAGCCAGCGCCTCCTTGTCAGAATACCCCAAAGCCAGCAGCGCGCTAAGGATGTCCGATTGCGCGTCGTGCAAGACGGCGGCGCCGGGTGCGCCGAGGTCGGCGCCAAGCTTGCCTTTGAGTTCCAGCAGCAGCCGCTCGGCGGTTTTTTTGCCGATACCGGGAACCTTGACCAGCCGGCCGGCCTCCTGCAAGGTCACCGCCTGCGCCAGGTCGGCGATCGTCATGCCCGACAGGATCGACAGCGCGGTGCGTGCGCCGACGCCGGTGATCTTGATCAGCTGGCGGAACACGCTGCGCTCGGCCGCATTGCCGAAGCCAAACAGCAGGTGCGCATCCTCGCGGATCGCCTGGTGGGTGAACAGGGTCACCTTCTCGCCCAGCCCCGGCAGGTTGTAATAAGTGCTCATCGGCACATCGACTTCATAGCCGACGCCGTTGCAATCGACCAGCAGTTGCGGCGGATTTTTTTCGAGCAGGATTCCGGAGATGCGACCGATCATCGATAGCCTTATTAAGTGAGTTAAACCAGGCGGCCGCGCTTCATGCGCAGGCCGCCGAGGGCTGGCGCCACGGCGCCGATCAGCGCCAGCGCATCATGGCTGTTGGCGTGGCAAATGGCAACGCCGAGCGCGTCGGCGGCATCGGTTCCTGGCAGTCCCGGCAGCACCAGCAGGCGCGCGACCATCTCCTGCACCTGGGCTTTTTCCGCCTTGCCGGTGCCGGTGACGGCTTGCTTGACCTGCAGCGCGGTGTATTCGGCCACGTCGAGGTCGCCGCCAACGAGCGCCGTGATGGCGGCACCGCGCGCCTGGCCGAGCAGCAAGGTCGACTGCGGATTGACGTTGACGAACACCTTCTCGATCGCGGCGCAGTCGGGATTATAGGTGCGGATGATTTCGGCGATACCGGCGAAGATGACCTTCAGGCGCGGCGGCAGCGCGCTCTCGCTGCCGGTCTTGATGGTGCCGGAAGCGATATAGCGCAGCTTGCTGCCGTGCTTTTCGATCACCCCGAATCCCGTGGTGCGCAGCCCGGGGTCAATGCCTAAAATTATCATGCACGAATGTTATACCGGTCGGCAACGTTCGTGTGAAAAGACTGTGCAAAAACACAGGCATTTCATCGCCCACTCCGCCGGCACCAAGAAATTGGGGTCAGATCCGTTTATCGTTCGGCGCAATTCCAAAAAACCGCCGAACAAACGGGTCTGACCCCAATTGGAAGTTCACTGTCGGGCGATCGAAAATGGGCCCAGACGAACGCGGTCATCACTGTAAGAATAACGCCTGGTGCTTCGGCTGAGCTGGTCAAAATACGCGCCCGAATAAATTGGGGTCAGACCCGTTTGTCGTTTGGCGGAATCGAGTAATACCGCCGAACAAACGGGTCTGACCCCAATTTTTAAGGTGTTGCTCGCAGGATCAGTGGCGGAAGTGGCGGACGCCAGTGTAGAGCATGACCACGCCGCGCTCATCGGCAGCGTCGATCACTTCCTGGTCGCGCATCGAGCCGCCCGGATGGATCACGCAAGTGGCGCCGGCATCGACTACGACGTCGAGGCCGTCACGGAACGGGAAGAAGGCGTCGGATGCCACCGCCGAGCCCGCCAGCGTCAGGCCGGCATTCTGCGCCTTGATCGAGGCGATCCGGGCCGAGTCGATCCGGCTCATCTGGCCGGCGCCGACGCCCAGGGTCATGCCGTTGGCGCAGAAGACGATCGCGTTCGACTTGACGAACTTGGCAACGCGCCAAGCAAACATCATGTCCTGCAGCTGCTGCTGGGATGGCTGCGCCTTGGTGACCACGCGCAGTTCGCCCAGGCCAACGTTCCTAGCGTCGGGCGACTGCACCAGCAGCCCGCCGCCGACACGCTTGACGTCGAACGGATTGTTGCCTTCGCCAAGCGGAATCTGCAGCAGGCGCACGTTCTGCTTGGCCGCCATCAATTGCAACGCTTCGGCGCTGAACGACGGCGCGATCAACACTTCCACGAACAGCTTGGCGATCTCGGCGGCGGTGCGCGCGTCGACTTCGACGTTAAAGGCGATGATGCCGCCAAACGCCGAGGTCGGATCGGTCTGCAGCGCGCGGCCATAAGCGTCCGCCGCATCGGTGCCGATTGCCACGCCGCACGGATTGGCGTGCTTGACGATGACGCAGCCGGCCGGCTGGCCGAGCCCGCCCAGCGACTTGACGCATTCCCACGCGGCATCGGCATCGGCGATGTTGTTGTACGACAGCTCCTTGCCCTGCAGCTGCTGGTAGTTGGCCAGCGCGCCGGCGGCCGGCTGCAGGTCGCGGTAAAAGGCGGCCGACTGGTGCGGGTTCTCGCCGTAGCGCATGTCCTGCACCTTGTCGAACGTCATGTTCAGCACTTGCGGATAGGCAGCGCGCGTGGCGTGCGCCTTGTCTTCGCCCAGACTGGTCAGGTAGTTGGTGATGGCGCCGTCGTACTGCGCGGTATGGGCGAACACTTTCTTGGCGAGCATGAACTTTGTGTCGTAGCTGACCGTGCCGGCCGCCGCCGAGGTGCCCTTCATTTCGGCCAGCACCAGGCCGTAGTCGGCCGGGTCGCACACCACCACGACGTCCTTGTGGTTCTTGGCGGCCGAGCGCAGCATGGTCGGCCCGCCGATGTCGATGTTCTCGATCGCATCTTCCAGGGTGCAGCTGTCCTTGGCGACGGCTTGCTGGAATGGATACAGGTTGACCACCACCATGTCGATCGCCGGGATGTTGTGCTCGGCGAGCTTGGCAACGTGATCGGGAAAGTCGCGCCGCGCCAGAATGCCGCCATGCACTTTCGGATGCAGCGTCTTGACGCGGCCATCGAGCATTTCCGGAAAGCCGGTGTAATCGGCCACTTCGGTGACGGCAACGCCATTTTCGGCCAGCAATTTCGCGGTGCCGCCGGTCGACAGGATGTTGACGCCCATGGCGGAAAGCGCGCGTGCAAAGTCGAGCACGCCGGTCTTATCGGAAACGGAAATCAGAGCTTGTGTGATCATGGGAGTGGCCCGGTTGATGAGGATTCGGTGTTCAGCCGCGATGGGCGCGAACGACCGCGCCCCACCGTCGGCGCCGGCGCTTTACAGCAGCCCGTGTTCTTGCAGTTTCTTGCGCAAGGTGTTGCGGTTGATGCCCAGCATTTGCGCCGCGTGGGACTGGTTGCCCTCCGCGCGCAGCATCACCACCTCGAGGATCGGCTTCTCGACAGTGAGGACGACCATGTCGTAAATGTTCGACGCTTGTTGTTCGCCCAGGTCGTTGAAATATTCTTCGAGACTTTTCTGGATAACTTCCTGGATACTTTCTTTGCTCATTTTTTCTACTTGATCCGGCTGATTAATGTTGTCGCCGCAGCTCTTGAGGCAGCGTTCGTCCCATATTCTTATTTTGTGCTCGCCCTTTTCCTATGCGGCAAGGGACTCGTCAACGACGCTGACGGGCCGGTATTGTAACCGCTCGCCGAGTCTGTGTTGCGATTCGAAGAACTGGTCGAGCGCGGCCAGCTGGTCGGCGGTCGATTCCAGCAGGTTCATCTGGCGGCGGAATGTCTCGCCACCCTCCAGTTCACGTACGTACCAGCCGATGTGCTTGCGGGCCGTGCGCACGCCGAGGAACTCGCCGTAGAATGCGTAGTGCGCTTTTAGGTGCTCGTGCATCAGGGCGCGCACTTCCGCCACCATCGGCGCCGGCAAGTAGGTGCCGGTGCGCAAAAAATGGTCGATCTCGCGGCAGATCCACGGCCGCCCCTGCGCCGCGCGGCCGATCATCACCGCGTCCGCACCGGTAAAGGCCAGCACGTCGCGCGCTTTTTCGGGAGTCGTGATGTCGCCGTTGGCGACCACTGGAATCGTCACGGCTGCCTTGACCGCGGCAATGGTGTCGTACTCGGCGTCGCCGGAGTAGCCGTCGGCGCGGGTGCGGCCGTGCAAGGTCAGCATCTGGATGCCGGCCTGCTCGGCAATCCGGGCAATGCGCAATGCGTTCTTGTTGTCGCGGTTCCAGCCGGTACGAAACTTCAACGTCACCGGCACGTCGACGGCGCCGACGACCGCGTCGAGGATGCGTTCGACCAGGCTTTCGTTTTGCAGCAGCGCCGAACCGCACCAGCTGTTGCACACCTTCTTGACCGGGCAACCCATGTTGATGTCGATGATCTGGGCACCGCGCTCGACGTTGAATTTGGCGCAGTCGGCCAGGTCCTGCGGATCGGCGCCGGCGATCTGTACCGCTTTTGGCTCCATCTCGCCGGCGTGGTCGGTACGGCGCGAACTTTTTTCGGTTGCCCACAGGCGTGGATTGGAAGCGGCCATCTCCGACACGGCATAGCCGGCGCCGAGCTGTTTGCACAGCTGGCGGAACGGGCGGTCCGTGACGCCCGCCATCGGAGCGACGAATACATTATTGCGCAGCAGGTAAGGGCCGATTTGCACTGGAGAATAAAAAAGAGAGGACGGAACCTGCTATCTTAACCGATCTACTGCTCAAATTATAAGCACTATTTTGTTACGATAACTCGTCGAGGGCGCGTGGCGTCAGGTGTGCCACTTCGCCCCAGCTCGCCAGCGCCAGCTTGCCGCCCTGCACCGTGAAGCGGTTGATGCTGGCATTGAGGACCGGAAAGTTGCGCGGCGTCTCCAGCGGCAGGTCGAGCGCCGCGCGGTAGGCGCACTCGAGCACGCCGCCGTGGGCGACGACGACGATGTTACCGCCTGGATGGGCATTCGCCGCGGCGACGATGCCGTCCACCGATCGCGCGTAAAACTGGCGGAAGCTTTCGGCCACGCGGACGCCGGCCGGCATCAAGGCGTCGACATCGCGCGCCTGCCATGCGGAAAATTCAGCCGGGAAGCGCTGCTCGATCTCGGCGTACAGCAAGCCTTCGAAGCGGCCGTAGCAGCGCTCGCGCAGCGCCGTATCCTGGCTGACGGTGATGCCGCGCGCGGCGGCGATCGCCTGCGCCGTTTGCAGCGCGCGCTGTAGGTCGCTGGCAAAGACGGCGTCGACGTGCTCGCCGGCGAGCGCATCA
This sequence comes from Massilia eurypsychrophila, assembly GCF_002760655.1. Classification (GTDB taxonomy): domain Bacteria; phylum Pseudomonadota; class Gammaproteobacteria; order Burkholderiales; family Burkholderiaceae_D; genus JAFCUW01. Next base: position 381,026 of record NZ_PDOC01000004.1, read on the forward strand.
GCGACCGCGCCGGCCTGGCGCAAGCCTTCGGCGTTGAGGGCGATGTCGATGTGACCTTGCAGGCGGCGTTCGGCGTTCCAGGCAGTTTCGCCGTGGCGGATGAGAATGATGTTGGTGTTCGGCATGGCCGCCATGATACCAGTCTGGCCGCCCCGGTTGGCCTCGAGACTGTCGCGGCTGCGCTTACTTCGCCAGCGATTCGGCCACTTCGGGATTGAGCGAATAGACTCCGAACACCTGTGCCTCGTCGAGGATATGGCCGCGGATCGCCAGCCGCGCCTCCGGCCCCGTGAAATCGCCTTCGAGCGGAAACGGCACATCCAGCGCGTACAGGCAGAACAGATACGCGTGAAGGCGCAGGTCATTCCACGGCGGGCATGGCCCGTCATAACCGAAATACTCGCCCGCCATGTCGGGATCGTCAACAAACAACGCCGTGTAATCGTTCAGCCCCTGGCGCAACTGATGCTCGGTGCCATTCTTAATAGTGAACGGCAACAGCGGACCAGGCTTGCCGTGCGGCGTGACCATCTCGGATAACTTGCCTTCGCCCAGAGACTTGATCGCCACCGGAATGTCGACCAGCGTCCAGTGATAAAAATCGACCCGCGGCAGATCCTCGGCCAGCAACTTGCCTTCCTGGTTCATGCCGTGCTTGACGGCTGGCGCATCGACATCGCGGCAGAACAGCGCCAGCGACTGCGTGCCGGACGGAACTTCGTCCCACCCCAGGTGGGGATTACGATTGGGGGCGTAGCGCACATGCGTGGCCGGCTCGATCTGCGCGAACGCGCATTCCGGCGGGATGACGCCGCCTTCGGTGAATGAATCGCTCCACAGTCTCATCGCAGTCTCCTGCCCGTATGGTCTATTGACCGCGGCGCAGGCCGGAGGTTTCACCCAGGGCGCGCCGCCGGTGCGATTTGCAGCCAGAACGTGACAGGCCCATCGTTGATCAGCGCCACTTTCATGTCTGCGCCGAACTGGCCCGTCGCTACCATAGCATGGCGCGCGCGCGCCCGGCGCACCATATGTTCGAACAATTTCACGCCGTCCTGCGGGCTGGCGGCCGGCGAAAACGACGGCCGCGTGCCGGAATTAGTGTCCGCCGCCAGCGTAAATTGCGGCACCAGCAACAGGCCGCCGCTGATGTCGGTGACGCTGCGGTTCATCTTGCCGGCGTCGTCACTGAACACCCGATAGGCCAGCAATTTGGACAGCAGCGCGTCAGCTTCCTTCTCGGTATCGCCCTTCTCCGCGCACACCAGTACCAGCAGGCCGGCGCCGATCGCGCCAATCTCGGCGCCATCGACCACGACACTGGCCTGGCTGACCCGTTGCAGCAGGCCGATCATGCAGACAGCGTCACGCGGGCAAACTTGCGCTTGCCCACCTGCAGCACGAAGGTGCCGGCGTCAAGCTTGAGCGCCTTGTCGGCGATCACCACCCCGTCGATGCGCACGCCACCCTGGTCGACCATGCGCATCGCTTCCGAGGTCGATGCGCACAGCCCGGCCTGCTTGAGCAGCTGCGGCAGGCCGACCGGGGCGCCGGACAGCGCCAGTTCGGCGACGTCGTCCGGGATGCCGCCCTTCGAACGGTTGACGAAATCGGCCAGCGCGTCAGTCGCCGCCTGGGCCGAATGGAAGCGCTCGACGATCTCCTGCGCCAGCGCTACTTTGGCGTCGCGCGGGTTCATCCCTTCGGCGACAGCCTTTTTCAATGCCGCGATGTCGGCCAGCGAGCGAAACGACAGCAATTCGAAGTAGCGCCACATCATGACATCCGAAATACTCATCAGCTTGGCAAACATGGTGTTGCCCGGCTCGGTGATGCCGATGTAATTGTTCTTCGACTTCGACATCTTCTCGATGCCGTCGAGTCCCTCGAGCAAGGGCATGGTCAGGATGCATTGCTGCTCCTGCCCATAATCTTTCTGCAATTCCCTTCCAACCAGCAAATTGAATTTCTGATCTGTTCCACCTAGCTCAAGGTCCGCCTTCAAAGCGACGGAATCATAGCCTTGCATCAAAGGATAAAGGAACTCATGGACGCTGATGGGAGTCCCACTCTTGAATCGTTTGGTAAAATCGTCGCGTTCCATCATTCTTGCTACGGTGTAGCGCGATGACAATTCGATCATGCCGCGCGCCCCGAGCGGATCGGACCATTCGGAGTTGTAGCGAATTTCCGTGCGGGACGCATCCAGTACCAGCGACGCCTGCTTAAAGTACGTCATCGCGTTCAGTTCGATCTGTTCGCGCGTCAGCGGCGGGCGCGTGATGTTCCGGCCCGACGGGTCGCCGATCATCGACGTGAAGTCGCCGATCAGGAAGATCACCTGGTGCCCCAGGTTTTGCAACTGGCGCATCTTGTTCAGCACTACCGTGTGGCCGAGGTGCAGGTCGGGCGCGGTGGGGTCGAGGCCCAGCTTGATGCGCAGCGGCTTGCCGCTGTGCTCAGAACGGGCGAGCTTTTGCGCGAATTCGGCTTCAATGAGCAGCTCGTCGACGCCGCGTTTGGTGATGGCGAGCGCTTCCAGCACGTTATCTGTCAGCGGCAGCGCCGGTGAAGCCGGCGCGCCGGCGGCGTTCTTGGAAGGTGAGGAAGTGGTCATATGGTCTTATTAACTGATATTCAAAAAAGTGGGGCAGGCGCGAGAGTTTGCTATAATGCCCGATCCTATTAACGTTGCCCAATGAAAACTAATCAAACCAACAACAATAAAAAGTAGTGATCCATTGGATGTTCAAGCGGCAAATTTTAACTGATTGCATGAACCCTACACACAAAATCACAGGTAAGCGCTGGACCGGCCTGCTGGGAACAACGCGAAAGGTGCGCATCATCAGCGCCAGCGCTATCTTCCTTGCAGTGTGCGCATTCGGAGCCGCTGGCGTCGCGCCATTGGCACCGGATGCGTCCGATGTCCCAGTCAAATCCATCGCCCAGGATCTGGAACTGCCGAACCTGGCAGAACAGATCTCCGCGCTCCAGCAAGAGCCACAGCAATTCATCCACGAAGAAAAAGTACGCCCAGGCGATTCGCTCGCTTCGCTGCTGTTTCGCCTCGGTGTCGATGACCAGGGTGCGATCGCCTTCATCAAGAGCGACAAGGTCGCCAAGGGTGTGATGCAGCTAAAAACCGGCAAGCGCGTGCAGGCCAAGACCGACGAAGACGGCGAGCTGCAGTGGCTGCGCGCGACAGTGGTCGACGCCAACGACAACCCGGTCAAGAATATTTCGATTACCCGCAAGGATGACAAGTTCATCGCGCGCGAATCGGCGCCCCAGCTCGAGCGGCGCGTCGAAATGCGTGCACGCCAGATTACCAATTCGCTGTATTCGGCGACCGATTCAAGCACCGACGGCGGCAAGCTGCCCGACTCGATCGTCGCCCAGATCATCGAGATGTTCTCGACCAGCATCGACTTCCGTACCGACCTGACCCGTGGCGACCGTTTCAACGTCGTCTACGAAACGTTCTGGCAAGACGGCGAGATGGTGCGCACCGGCCGCATCCTCGCTGGCGAATTCGTCAACCGCGGCGTCAGCTACCAGTCGGTATGGTTTGAAGACCCGACCAGCAAGCAAGGCGGCGGCTACTACACCTTCGACGGCAAGGCGCTGAAAAAAGCCTTCCTCAAGTCGCCGCTGGAGTTCTCGCGGATTTCATCGGGCTTCTCGAACCGCATCCATCCGATTTCCGGTGCGTGGAAAGCACACAAGGGCGTCGACTACGCAGCCGCGCTCGGTACGCCGATCCGCGCCTCGGCCGATGGCGTGATCGACTTCGCCGGCGTCTCTGGCGGCTACGGCAACATGGTCGTCATCAAGCATTGGGCCAGCTACACCACCGCCTACGCGCACATGAGCCGGTTTGCACGGGGCATGCGCAAAGGCACCAAGATCAGCCAGGGCGACATCATCGGCTACGTCGGCTCGACCGGCTGGTCGACCGGCGCCCACCTGCACTACGAGTTCCGCGTCAACAACGAAGCGCGTGATCCGAACACGGTGAACAAGATCGCCCAGGCGCCGCTGACGCCGGCCGAACTGGCCCGCTTCAAGAAATCGGCTGCCGACATGACACACCGCTTCGCGCTGCTGCGCCCGGGCGGCAATTCGATGGCGGCCCGCTAGCTCATCGTTCGCGCACGCACCCATCATGGGCGGGAAAGCACAGCTTTCCCGCCTATTTTTTTGAGCCAACCAATGACCACTTTATCTTCCTTGTATATCGGCCTGATGTCCGGCACCAGCCTGGACGGCGTTGACGGCGTGCTGGCCGACTTCGCCGACGACGGCGCCATCCGCACCCTCGGCGCCGCCTTCGTCCCGTTCGGCGCGCCACTGCGCGCCGACCTGATGGCGCTGCAAGCGTCGGGTGTCAATGAAATCGAGCGCGAGGCGCTGGCCGGCAACCAGATCGCGGCCGCCTACGCTGCCTGCGTGGCGCAGTTGCTGCCGGCGGCAAGCGGGCCGGTGCGCGCCATCGCCGCGCATGGACAGACCGTGCGCCACCGGCCGGAGCTCGGCTTTACGCGCCAGACGATCAATGCGGCGCTGCTGGCCGAACTGACCGGCATTGACGTGATCGCCGACTTCCGCAGCCGCGACGTTGCCGCCGGCGGCCAGGGCGCGCCGCTGGTGCCCGCTTACCACCACGCCCAGTTCGGCAAGCCCGGCCAGACGCGGGTGGTGGTCAACATCGGCGGCATCGGCAACATCAGCGTGCTGCAAGCAGGTGGCGCCGTCACCGGCTTCGATACCGGGCCGGGCAACGTGCTGATGGATGGCTGGATCGCGCGCCACCAGGGCAAGGATTACGATGCCGATGGCGCCTGGGCCGCCAGCGGCAGGGCCAGTGAAGCGCTGCTGGGAGTATTGCTGGCGGAACCCTACTTTGCCATCACCGGGCCGAAGAGCACCGGCCGCGACCTGTTTCACATGGCGTGGCTCGACGCAATGCTGGCGCGCAGCCCCGCCCTGCCGGCCGCCGACGTGCAGGCCACGCTGACGCGGCTGACGGCGGTGTCGATCGCGCGCGCGATCCACGGCGAAGCCGTCAATATTGATGCTGTGTATGTGTGCGGGGGCGGCGCCTACAACGGCGCACTGATGCGGGAACTGGCGGCGGCGCTGGGCGGCGACGTCACGGTGGAGTCGACCGCGGCGCTGGGCGTGGCGCCGAACCGGGTGGAAGCGCTAGCGTTCGCCTGGCTGGCGTTTCGCTTCCACCAACGCAAAGCGGGCAATTTGCCCGCTGTGACCGGGGCCAAGGGCGACCGGATTCTCGGCGCACTTAACCCCGCGTAATGAAGTGCTGCCCTCGTCAGGGCAGCGTGGGACTTAGGCCGAGAACGACGAACCGCAGCCGCAGGTCGACGTGGCGGTTGGGTTCTTGATGACGAACTGGGCGCCTTCGAGGTCGTCCTTGTAGTCGATCTCGGCGCCCACCAGGTACTGGTAGCTCATCGAATCGATCAGCAGCTGGACGCCGTTCTTGACCATCGTGGTGTCGTCCTCGTTGACGATTTCATCGAAAGTGAACCCGTACTGGAAGCCCGAGCATCCGCCGCCCTGTACGAACACGCGCAGTTTCAGGTCCGGATTGCCCTCTTCCTCGATCAGCTGCGCGACCTTTTGGGCGGCGCTGTCGGTGAAGATGATCGGCGAAGGGATGACGTCTTGCATTTCGGCTACTGCATTCATGGGTGACTCCTACTTGGGTACAATTGGGCCCATTATAGACTGTTGACGGTTCTCACGCTTCGCTTGCTTCAGCGACGGCCAGGTGGAACACCGGCTCCCCGGTCAGCTGATGGGTGAACTTGCCGGTAACGGTCGCGCCGCCGTGCATTTCCAACAGTTTGTAATGGACATCACCTATGATGCGGCCTTTCGGCTGCAATTCAAGCAGCTCGGACGCAAAAACCGAACCGGCGATGTATCCATTGACCACCAGGTTGGCGCAGCGCACCTCGCCTTCGATGCGGGCGTGCTCGGACACGATCAGCACATTGTCGGGACCGTCGGCAGCGACAACATTGCCGTGCACTTCGCCGTCAATGCGCAGGCCGCCGGTAAAACACAGGTCGCCCTCGATACGGGCGGAGATGCCGATAAGGCTGTCAACTTCACTTTTGGCGTTTCGACCGAACATATTAGCTGTCCTCGCAGTGACTAATCGCAACAGGCGATCGATGCTGATTGCAAATTCAATCAGACATTGATCAATTTACCGTTCCCAACGTCCGCCGCTTTGATCTAGATCGTCGCCACCGGCGTATTTCTCGACGGCAGCGCCGATCAGCCATTTAGTCCAGCGTTAAGGCAACAGTGCGATATGCTTCAGTCCGGTCGATTCGGGCAGGCCGAACATCAGGTTCATACACTGCACTGCCTGGCCGGCGGCGCCTTTGACCAGGTTATCCTGGACCACCAATATGACTACCATGTCCGAGCCATCCGGGCGATGCAGCGCCAGGCGCAGCATGTTCGAGCCGCGCGTCGAGCGCGTTTCCGGATGCGAGCCGAACGGCATCACGTCGACAAACGGCTCGTCCTGGTATTGCTGCTCGAACAACGCCTGCAATGCCTCATTGCTGATGTCCGTGGTCAGGCGGGCGTACAGCGTCGCGTGCATGCCGCGGATCATCGGCACCAGGTGCGGTGTGAACACCAGGCCCACCTTGTCGTCGGTATAGCGCTGCAGCTGCGCCGACGTTTCCGGCGTGTGGCGGTGACCGGCCACGCCGTAGGCCTTGAAATTGTCGCTCGACTCCGAGAACAGCGTGCCGATCTCGGCCTTGCGGCCGGCGCCGGAGACGCCCGACTTCGCATCGGCAATCAGGCTGGACGCGTCGACGAGGCCGGCCTTGAGCAGCGGATAGAATCCCAGCTGCATCGTGGTCGGATAGCAACCCGGGTTAGCGATCAGCTTGGCCGACTTGATCGCCTCGCGATTGAGTTCCGGCAGGCCATATACCGCCTGCTCCAGCAATTCGGGCGCGGTGTGCGGGATTTTGTACCACTTCTCGAAAGTGGCCTGGTCCTTCAGGCGGAAGTCGGCGGCCAGGTCGATGACCTTGACGCCGGCGGCCAGCAGTGCGGGCGCCTGCGCCATGGCAACGCCGTGCGGGGTCGCGAAGAACACCACGTCGCACTGGGCGAGGTCGATTTTGTCGGGCGCCGAGAATGCCAGGTCGACATGGCCGCGCAACGACGGGAACATGTCGGCGACCGGCAGTCCGTCTTCCTTGCGCGACGTGATGGCGGTCAGTTGCGCATCTGGATGGGCCGACAGCAATCGCAGCAATTCCACGCCTGTGTACCCGGTGCCGCCTACGATGCCAACTTTGATCATGTCTGTTCCTTCGAATATAAGAATAAGGTGCTGCTGAAACAAGCGTGCAATTTTAACAGCCCTCCAAAAATCTCGCGTTCTACTGCGCCCTTAAAAAATTGGGGTCAGACCCGTTTGTTGTTCGGCACAGGCACTCTACCGCCGTCGGACAAACGGGTCTGACCCCAATTTTTAAGGGCGCCGCGGTGTTTGTCATTTGGCGTAGTGCACCAAACGCCGTTGAACAAACGGGTCTGACCCCAATTGTTTACTAGCCAAATTGGGGCGAAAAAAAGCCGCCGGGCTTTGCAGCCGGCGGCTTTTTCGCGCAGCGCCGCAAGGCGCCGCAGGGGGCGAATTAACGCTTCGAGAATTGCTTTGCGCGACGTGCTTTGCGCAGACCAACTTTTTTACGCTCGACTTCACGGGCATCGCGCGTAACGAAACCGGCACGTGCCAGGTCGCCCTTCAGCGTTGCATCGTAGTCGATCAGGGCGCGGGTGATGCCGTGGCGAACTGCACCAGCTTGGCCGGACTCACCACCACCGTGAACGTTGACCTTGATGTCGAAACGCTCGACATTGCCGGTCAGTTCCAGCGGCTGGCGAATGACCATCATTGCCGTTTCGCGCGAGAAGTAATCAGTCGCCGGCTTGCCATTGACGATGATTTGGCCAGTGCCAACTTTGATGAAGACGCGAGCGACTGCACTCTTGCGACGGCCGGTGCCGTAATTGTAGTTACCGATCATGTCAGCTCCTTAGAGAACGAGTGCTTTAGGTTGCTGCGCAGCGTGCGGATGGGAACCTTCCGCGTACACTTTGAGCTTCTTGATCATCGCGTAGCCGAGCGGGCCCTTAGGCAGCATGCCCTTGACCGCTTTTTCGAGCGCGCGACCCGGAAAACGCTGTTGCATTTTCAGGAAATTGGTTTCGTAGATACCACCTGGGTAACCCGAGTGACGGTAGTACGTCTTCTCAGTTGCCTTGGTACCGGTCACGCGCAGTTTACCTGCATTGATTACGACGATGAAATCGCCGGTGTCGACGTGCGGAGTGAATTCAGGTTTGTGCTTGCCGCGCAGTCGGAGTGCCACTTCGCTGGCAACACGTCCGAGGATCAGATCCGTCGCGTCAATCACTAACCAATCGCGCTGGACTTCATGTCCTTTAGCGGAAAAAGTTTTCATGTTGACTTCCTAATATGTAAATCGCTCAAATGGTGGTTCCGCTCTTGCTGCCCGCGGACTCTGCCTTATTGTCTTTCCTGAGCAAACGGAAAGCCGGCAATCATAGCGCACTTCGGTCCGCCAAGTCAACCGCCAAGGCCGCCGCTGTTGCATCGGGCGTCGCGTCCTGGCTGGATTAAGTTGCCCGATTTCATTTACCGTAAACTGCAAAATCGATTGACCGATGAAACAGTGCCACTCTAGTATTGCTTGGCATTCACCACGGGGAGTTCTAGTGACATTTCGACGTTGCCTCGATGCGCCGCTGCTTGGCCTGCTATTGCTGGCCACCGCCGCCGCCCACGCCGCCGGCGGCCTGCAGGGCCGCTCCTGCCACCTGCCGGGCGTCGAGGAAGCCCTGCGCTGCGTCAGCGTGCCGGTCGCGCTTGATTACGCCCGCCCCGCCGGCGCCAGCATCAAGCTGCACGTGACGGTGGCGCCGGCATATCGCGAATCGGCCCTTCCAGACCCCTTGTTCGTGCTCGCCGGCGGCCCCGGCGAAGCCGGCTCGGACGTGCTGCCGCTGCTGAACAATACGTTTCGCCGCATCCGCGCCACCCGCGACATCGTCTTCATCGACCAGCGCGGCACCGGCCGCTCCGGCAAGCTCAGCTGCGACGACAGCAAGGCCACCGACGCGGCCATGACCGAGCAGCAGCTCGAAGCCGAGGTGCTCGCCTGCATCGGTGCGATGAAGGTCGATTTTGCCGCCTACGGCACCGCCAACGCCGCGCGCGACATCGACCAGGTGCGCCGTGCGCTCGGCTACGACAAGATCAACCTGTTCGGCGGCTCCTACGGCACCCGCCTCGGCCAGGCGTACGCGCGCGCTTTCCCGGCGCAGCTGCGCGCGATGGTGCTCGACGGCGTCGCCGCGCCCGAGCAGGTCATTCCCGCCGGCGGGCGCGACGGCCAGGCCGCGCTCGACGCGCTGTTTCGCCAGTGCGCCGCCGAGCCCGGCTGCCAGCGGGCTTTCCCCCAGCTGCGCCAGGAGTTCGACGCCCTCAGCGCCAGGGTGGCGGCCGGCAAGGTCAAGGTCGCCGTCGCCGATCCGCGCACCGCCGAACCGCTGAGCCTGGCCATGAACAGCGGCCGCTTTCTCAATACCGTCCACAGCATCCTGTATTCGCCGGCCGACAGCCGCCGCCTGCCGTTCCTGATCCACAGCGCCGCCAACGGCCGCTGGGAGCCGTTCGTGGCGCGCCGCAACGTGGCGGCCGACTTCTCGGCCAACGGCTCGATCGCGCTGGTGCTGCACCTGGCCGTCATCTGCGCCGAGGATTTCCCGCGCCTGACGCCGGCCTTGCGCGCCGACGACGCCTCGGCGCTGACCGCGCCCGTGCTGTCGCGCCTGCCGGCAATGTGCAAGGCGATCAACGTCGCGCCGGTCGCCTTCGTGGCGCCGACCAGGATCGAGGCGCCGGTGCTGATGCTCTCCGGCGTGCTCGACCCGGTGACGCCGCCACGCCGCGCCGAGGCCGCCGCCAAGTACATGGCGCGCGCCCAGCACCTGGTGGTGACCAACGCCGGCCATGGCATCGCGCAGCTCGGCTGCACGCCGCGGCTGCTGCGCGAGTTTCTCGACAATCCGGCCGCGCCGGTACAGGCGGCGTGCCTGAAAGACCTTCCGGTGCCGGCCTTTCAGCTCGGCAGCTCCGGACCGCAACCGTAACCGCCGGGACAGACCATGATCGAAACGCAGGATGTACGCAAACAATTCGGCGCCGTGCAGGCACTTGGCGGGGTCAGCTTCAAGGCGCAGGACGGCCAGATCACCGCACTGCTGGGCCCGAACGGCGCCGGCAAGACCACCTTGCTGCGGCTGCTGGTGGGCCTGCTCAAGCGCGACCACGGCAGCATCAGCATCGACGGCGTCGATCCGGAAAAGGACCCGATGGCGGTGCGCCGCAACATCGGCTTTCTGACCGACCAGTTTGGTTTGTACGACCGCCTCAGCACGCGCGAATACCTCGTCTATTTTGGCGAGCTCAACGGCATGGCTGGACCAAGCCTGCAGCAGCGCATCGATGAAGTGTCGAACCTGCTGGGCATGAACGACATCCTCGAGCGGCGCGCCAAAGGCTTCTCGCAAGGCCAGCGCATCAAGGTGGCGCTGGCGCGCACTCTGCTGCACCGCCCACGCCACCTGCTGCTCGACGAACCGAGCCGCGGCCTCGACGTGATGAGCACGCGCGCACTGCGCGCCGCCCTGACCGAGCTGCGCCGTGACGGCTGCTGCGTCATCATGGCCACCCACGTGATGCAGGAAGTGACCCACCTGTGCGATGACGTCATCGTCATTGCCAAGGGCCACACCGTGGCGCAAGGTTCGCCACAGCAATTGTGCGAACGCACCGGCATCGCCAGCCTGGAAGACGCCTTTGTCAGCCTGGTCGGCACCGAAGAAGGGATCGTCGCATGAAGGCGAAATGGCTGATCGTGTTCCTCAAGGAGTTTCGCGAAACGCTGCGTGACCGCCGCTCGCTGGGGCTGCTGGCGCTGTTTACGTTGATGTACCCGGTGATGCTCGGCCTGGTGCTGCACCAGCAGATCAAGAAGGCCACCAAGCCCGAGCGCGAAGGCATCGAACTGGCCGTCATCAACGCCGCGATGGCGCCGAACCTGATGACCCAGTTCAAGCACAAGAACATCACCGTGCGGCCGATGGGGCCGATGGACGAAGAGCAGATCGCCACCATGCTGCGCGACAAGAAGACGGTGGCGGTGCTGCGCATCAGCGACAAGTTCGCCGACAACTACCAGGCGATGCGCCCGGCCGAAGTCGAACTGTGGTTCGATTCGGCGTCCGACAACCGCGCCCGCCAGCGCGACATCGAGGACGTGCTGCAAAGCTACGGCTCCGGCGTGGCCAGCGCCCGCCTGCTGGCGCACGGGGTGTCGCCGGCCACCGTCGCGCCGGTCAAATTGCAGCGCTACGACACCGGCACCACGGCGGCGCGCTCGGCCGGCCTGATCGGCGGCATCCTCGGCTTCCTGTTCTTCCCGGCCGTCATCTGCGGCCTGTCGGCCGCGGTCGACAGCACCGCGGGCGAACGCGAACGGCGCTCGCTCGAAGTGCTGATGTCGCAGCCGGCGCACAGCTGGGAACTGGTGGTCGGCAAGTGGCTCGCCGCCGCCAGCCTGGCCATCATCGGCATCACGCTCGAACTATTCCTCGCGCACGCCATCATGAGCTGGCTGCCGCTGGAGGAAATCGGCATGGCCTGGCGCGTCACCACGCTCGACCTGTTGCTGGTGAGCCTGGCGTCAATCCCACTGTCGCTGTTCGCCTCGTCGCTGCAGATCGCGGTGGCGATGAACGCCAAGTCGTTCAAGGAAGCGCAGAGCATGCTCACGTTCGTGCTGTTCATGCCGATGGTGCCGGGGCTGGCGGTGACGATGATGGACCTGAAGACGGCGATGTGGATGTACAGCGTGCCGATGCTGTCGAACCAGACCTTGCTGCGCGAAATCGCCCGGGGCGACCAGATCGGCGTGTTGCCCTACCTGCTGACGTTTGCCAGCTCGATGGTGTGGGCGCTGGCGGCGGTGGCGTTTGCCAGCTGGCGCATGAAGAGCGAGCGCTACGTGCTGGCGGTGTAGGCGGTAGAATAAGGCGCACTTATCGATTACCTGAGGATCGCAATGGAAGTTAAAGTCAGCTGGAACGGCCCGTCGGGCATGAGTTTTCGCGCCGAGACCGGTTCTGGCCACATGGTCAGCATGGATGGCGCCCCGGATGGCGGCGGCCACAACCTGGCGCCGCGGCCGATGGAAATGGTGTTGCTCGGCACCGGCGGCTGCACCGCCTACGATGTGGTGCTGATCCTCAAGCGCGGGCGCGAAGACGTGCGCGGCTGCGACGTCACGCTCAAGGCAGAGCGCGCCGAGTCCGATCCGAAAGTGTTCACCAAGATCCACTTCCACTTCACCGTCACCGGCAGCAAGCTCAAGCCGGGCAGCGTCGAACGCGCGGTCAGCCTGTCGCACGACAAGTATTGCTCGGCGTCGATCATGCTGGCCAAGACGGCCGACATCACCCACTCGTTCGAAATCGTCGACGTCAATTAATCGGCGGCGGGGTTGGGGGCTGCGGCGTATTTAGATGTAGTACGCCGTGGTGGTCATGACCTTGGCCATCGCCGTCATCGCCGCGCGCGCCGGCGCCGGCACCTCGATTGCCCCGAGCGCCTGCGCCGCGGCGCCATGCGCGGCCTCGTCAACGCGCATCTGCTCGACGATCGCGCGTGACTTGCTGTCGTGCGCAGGCAGCGACACCAGGTGGCTGTCGAGGTGAGCTTCGACCTGGCGCTCCGTTTCCACCACGAAGCCCAGACTGCGGGCGTCGCCCAGGTGGGCCGCCACGGTACCCATCGCATAGGCGCCGGCATACCATAAGACATTGAGCATGCTCGGCTGCGAGCCCAGCTCGGCTAACCGCTGCGCCGTCCACGCCAGGTGATCTTCCTCTTCACGGCCGGCCTGCTCGAACTGCGCGCGCATGGCGTCGGTCTTGGCGAAGCGCGCCTGCGCATCGTACAGCGCCTGGGCGCACACTTCGCCGACATGGTTCACCCGCATCAGGCCGGCGCTGCGGCGCTGGTCGGCCGCCTCCAGGTTGACGTCGGGCGCATGGGCGCCGGGGTTCGGCCGCGTCGCCGTCGCCACGCCCGCAATGACGCGCAGCGCCTTGTCGAAGCCGACGATCAGGTTGTCGAGGGGATTGCGGGAAGAGTTGGCGACCATGGTGTGTGTGCAAAAAGCAAGTAAAAGGACATTATAGAGTGCCGGACGCGGCCGGGTCGCCGCCCTCGACGGCCGGGTTCTCCGCTGGCCTGGCCGACGCCTTCTGGCGCTCGATCCAGTCCAGTACCGGGCCGCCGATGTCGAGCTTGGAAATATCCTTCGCCACGCCAAGGTTGAGCGACAGCAAGAAGGCGATGGTGTCGACCGGCACTTCCGGGCAATGCTCGGCGAACACGCTGACGAAACGCGGCGCATCGACCACCGCCACCACTTTCTCGCCGCTCATGAACTGCAGCGCGCTGGCAATGCTGTGCCCGCCGCCGAGCGACTGGTAGATGAAGCGATTGTAGTCGCGGTCGACCTGCTTGAAGTCGATGGTGTCGGACGTCATCAGGCCGGCCAGGTAATACAGCCCCAGCGCAACACGGAACCACGCCACCGACTCCTCGCGGTTGCGCGCGGCGCGTGCCACCGCCAGCACCTTCTCTTGAATCACAGTGTCCATGCGGACATTATCCACATTTCCGGCGCCGCTGGCGACGATTCTGCGCGCCGGATCAAACCAGCACGCCGTTTTCGCTGTCCAAGCGAGAGCATCGACTTCACGCGAGGACGCCATGGAGCAGACACTTCCCCCCAATCCGCGCCGCCATTTCCTCGGCGTCGCCACCAGCGCCGTGGGCACCGTCGGCCTGGTCGCCGTTGCCATCCCGTTCTTCAAGACGATGACGCCGAGTGAACGCGCGCGCGCCGCCGGCGGCCCCGTCGACGTTCCGCTCGCCAGCGTGCCGCCGGGCACCATCACCACCGTCGAATGGCGCGGGCGCCCGGTCTGGATCCTGCACCGCACCCCGGCCATGCTGGCCTCCCTGGGCGGCCACGACGCCGACCTGGTCGACCCCGCCTCGCAGGAAGACCAGCAGCCGTTCTATGCGCGCAACGCCACGCGCGCGACGCGGCCGGAGTTTTTCGTCGCCACCGCCGTGTGCACCCACCTCGGCTGCATCCCCGCGTTCCGCCCGGAAGTGGCGCCGCCCGACCTCGGCCCGCGATGGCCCGGCGGCTTCTTCTGCCCTTGCCACGGCTCGACCTTCGACCTGGCCGGGCGCGTGTTCCGCAACGTGCCGGCGCCGCGCAACCTCGAAATTCCGCCGTACAGCTTCGCCGGCGACAACGTCGTCGTCGGCGTCGAACCGCTCGAAGCGAACACCTGACGTCAATACGCGCGCCCGCCCGGGCTGCCAACCGGGCGCAAACGCCGCCGCTAGCGTAGCATCGCGGGCGCGGCGCGCCTGCGCCCCACTCCACCAAATATGCAATCTGGGACAGCCAAAGCGCGGACTGTCGCATGAGCCGCCCGGCGCGGCATAAATTTTATACAATGCAATAATCGCGAAGGTGCGCCCGCCGGCTCACTTGGTACGCTCGCGCTCGCAATCAGGATCAGGAGTCAGTAATGGAATTACGCATCCGCAATTTGTCCAAGACCTACGCCAACGGCGTCGTGGCGCTGGACAAGGTCACCCTCACGATCCCGGCGGGGATGTTCGGACTGCTCGGGCCGAACGGCGCCGGCAAGTCGACCTTGATGCGGACGCTGGCGACCTTGCAGGAGTGCGATTCCGGCTCGGTGTTCTTCGGCGACCTCGACGTACTCGACGAAAAGGACGACATCCGCCGCCTGCTCGGCTACCTGCCGCAGGACTTCGGTGTCTACCCGAAAGTGACCGCTTACGAACTGCTCGACCATTTTGCCGTTCTGAAGGGCTTGTCGCACAAGGCGCGCCGGCGCGAGGTCGTCGATGGCCTGTTGCAGCAAACCAACCTGTTCGACGTGCGCCACCAGCGCCTCGGCGGCTTTTCCGGCGGCATGCGCCAGAGATTTGGCATCGCCCAGGCGTTATTGGGCGATCCTCGCCTCATCATCGTCGACGAGCCGACCGCCGGCCTCGACCCGCAGGAGCGGGTCCGCTTCCACAACTTGCTGTCCGACATAGGCGACGACAAGACCGTGCTGCTGTCGACCCACATCGTGTCCGACGTCGCCGACCTGTGCGCCAACATGGCGATCATCAACAAGGGCCACGTGCTGCTGTGCGGCGAACCGCAAAAGCTGATCGACGACATCGACGGCAAGATCTGGGCGCGCTTTGTCGCCAAGCATGAACTGGCCGCGTTCCAGCAACGCCACGCGGTGATCTCGACGCGCCTGCTGACCGGGCGCACCTTGATCCACGTCTACGCCGAGCGCGATCCGGGCGACGGCTTCGAGCCGGCCGTCGGCGACCTCGAGGATGTCTACTTCGCCACCATTGCCGGGCGCCATTTGGCCGCCAGCAATTGCTAGGGCCACCAATGCTGGCAATTGCATTATTCGAAGCGCGCCAGCGGCTCAAGCTGGTGTCGACCTGGATCTACTTCTTCATGTTCCTGGCGCTGGCGATGCTGTGGATGGGCGCCGCCGGCGGCGCCTTCAAGGACGCCAACGTGACGTTCGGCAGCAAGGTGTTCATCAACGCGCCGCGCTCGATCGAGCTGACCGTCGCCTTTCTCGGCTGCCTCGGCATCATTGTCGTGGCGGCCATGATGGGCCGCTCGGTGCAGCAGGACTTCGAATACGATATGCACCATTTCTTCTTCAGTGCGCCGATCCGCAAGTACCAGTACGTGTTCGGCCGCTTCCTCGGCGCCTACCTGACCTTGGCGGTGGTGTTTTCCAGCATCGTGCTGGGCGCCTGGCTCGGCATCTTCATCCCCGGCGTCGAAGCGGACCGGCTCGGCCCGACGGTGGCGTCGATGTACCTGCGCCCTTACCTGTTCACCCTGCTGCCGAACGTGTTCATTTTCGGCGCCCTGTTCTTCGTGCTCGCCGCGCTGACCCGGCGCATGCTGCCGGTCTACGTCGCCAGCGTGGTGATGATGATCGGCTATATCGTCGCGCCCCAGCTGGCGCGCGACCTCGACTACAAGACGCTGGCCGCGCTGATGGACCCGTTCGGCACCACCGCGCTGATCCGCATGACCGAATACTGGACCACGGCCGAGCGCAACACCCGCGCCATCGAATTTGAAAGCGTGTACCTGATCAACCGCATGGTCTGGTCCGGCTTCGCGCTGGCAGTGCTGCTGCTGGGCTACTGGCGCTTTCAATTTGTCGGCACGCTCGACAGCCGCGCCGCCAACCGTCCGGAAGGCGAGAGCGAGCAGGTCTTGTCGAGCGCGGCAATCAGCACCCGCGAGCCGCCCGATTTCGCCGGCCGCAGCATGGCGTTGCTGCTGCTGCGCTCGACATGGCTGAACCTGCGCGAGTCGCTCAAGAACGTTTATTTCGTCGTCATCGCGCTGGCCGGCGTGCTGGCGCTGTTCGCCGGCGCGCTCAGCCTCGGTTCGATCTACGGCACCAATACCTACCCGGTCACCTACCAGGTGCTCGAACTGATCGGCGAGACGTATCCGCTGTTCATGCTGATCGTCACCACTTTCTACGCCGGCGAACTGATCTGGCGAGAGCGCGAGGCGCGCGTGGCCCAGATGCTCGACGCCATGCCGGTGCCGGGCTGGCTGCCGCTGGTGGCTAAGACGCTCAGCCTGATTGCGCTGCAGGCGGTGATGCTGCTGCTGGCGATGATCTGCGGCATGCTGATCCAGATGTTCAAAGGCTACTTCGCGCTCGAACCGGGCCTGTACCTGCAGACGCTGTTCCTCATCAAGCTGCCGCAATACGCGCTGGTGGCGGTGCTGGCGATCGCGCTGCAGGTGCTGATCAACCAGAAGTTTCTCGCCTACTTCGCGATGGGCCTGTATTTCGTGGCCACCGTGATGGCCGGCGCGTTCGGCTTCGATCATCCAATGCTCGTCTACGGAGAGTCGCCCTCGTTCATCTATTCGGCGATGAATGGCTGGGGCCACTACCTGGCGCGCGAACGCTGGTTCATGCTGTACTGGGCCGGCGCGGCGCTGATGCTGATGGCGCTTGCGCATCTGTTCTGGCCACGCGGCTACAACGCCGAACTCGGCAGCCGCCTGCAACTGGCGCGCCACAACCTGAGCATGCCGGCGCTGGCCACGTTCGTGCTCGGCCTGGCCGTTTTCGGCGGCGCCGGCGGCGTGCTGTATTACAACCTGCACGTTGCCAACGACTACCAGACTTTGTCGCAGAAGGACAACGCGCGCGCCGAGTACGAGAAGCGCTACAAGCGCTTCTCGGCGCTGCCGCAGCCGCGCGTGACCGACGTCAGCTTGCAAGTGGACATCGAGCCGGAACGGCGCAGCCTGCGCGTGAAAGGCGTCTACCAGCTGGAAAACCGCAGCGCCACGCCGATCGTCGAGATCTTCCTGCACCAGCTCCCGGAGAGCACCGTCAAGCTGAACATGGGCAGCGGCGCCCGCCTGCTGCTGGCCGACAAGGCGCGCGGCTTCTACGCCTTCCGCCTGCCAAGCGCGCTTCAGCCTGGCCAGCGCATGGCGCTCGAATTCGACGTCGCCCAGCAACCGAACGGCATTCTGGGCATCGGCATGGACACGCCGGTGCTGGCCAACGGCACCTTCTTCAACAACGACGTCCTGCCGCGCATCGGCTACCAGGCCGGCATCGAACTGCGCGACGCGCGCGACCGCAAGCGCCAGGGCCTGGAGCCGCGCAAGAACTTGCCGGCCGCGGCGGACCCGGCCGGCGCGACCAACAATTACGTTGCGAGCGACGCCGACTGGATTAATTTCAACGCCGTCGTCAGCACCAGCCCCGACCAGATCGCCATTGCGCCGGGCACGCTCGAGCGCGAGTGGATCGACAAGGGCCGGCGCTATTTCCATTACAAGATGGACAAGCCGATCCTCAATTTCTACGCCTTCCAGTCGGCCCGCTACGAAGTGCGCCACGAGCGCTGGCAGGACGTGACGATCGACGTGTATTACCACCCGGGCCACGACTTCAACCTCGACCGCATCATCGGCGGCGTGCGCGCCGCGCTCGATTACGGCGCGGCCAACTTCAGCCCATACCAGCACAAGGTGCTGCGCGTCGTCGAGTTCCCGCGCTACGGCCAGTTCGCGCAATCGTTCCCGAACACCATCCCGTTTTCGGAAAGCGTCGGCTTCATCGCCCGGGTTGACGACAAGAACCCGAAGGACATCGACTACCCGTTCTACGTCACCGCGCACGAAGTGGCGCACCAGTGGTGGGGCCACCAGCTGGTCGGCGCCAACACCGGCGGCAGCACCGTGCTGAGCGAGACGCTGGCCGAATACACGGCCCTGATGGTGATGAAAAAATCGGTCGGCCCGGCCAAGATGCGGCGCTTCCTGCGCTACAACCTCGACCAGTACCTGCGCGGGCGCGCGATGGACAACCAGCGCGAGCAGTCGCTGGTGATGAACGAGGACCAGCGCTACATCCATTACCGCAAGGGCAGCCTGGCGATGTACCTGCTGCAGGACCTGGTCGGCGCCGACAAGATCAACGGCGTGCTGCACGAGCTGCTGGTGCGCCACGCCTTTCACGGCGCGCCGTACCCGAACGTGACGATGCTCACCACGGCGTTGCGCGCCGTCACCCCGCCCGAGCTTTCCTACCTGATCGACGACCTGTTTGAATCGGTGGTGTTGTACGAGAACCGCGCCACCGCGGCGACGGCGAACAAGCGCGCCGACGGCCGCTACGACGTGACGGTGACCGCCACCGCCGGCAAGGTCCGGGTCGGCGCCGCCGGCGACGAAAAGGACGCGCCGCTGAAGGACATGATCGAATTTGGCGTCGACGACAAGGACGGCAATCCTTTGCTGCGCGAGCGCCGCGTGGTCGCGAGCAACGATGTGACGGTAACGATGGTGGTGGCTGGGCGGCCTGCCAAGGCCGGGATCGACCCTGATAATAAATTAATCGATCGAAAGCCCACAGATAACCTGATTGACGTGGAAATGCGTTAGACTAAGGAAACAATTAAAAAACAAAAAAACCTCAGGGAGTTTGCCATGTCCACAGTTGTTGCCGAAATTGCCGGCAAAATTCAGCTTTTGAGCAGTGCGGAGAAAAACGATCTGCTGCGCTTGCTGCTGCTTGACATCGAGGGTGCGGACGATGCGGACGCCGACGAAGCCTGGCGCAACGAGATCGTGCACCGCGTCAAGGCGATTCGCAACGGCGAAGCGGCGATCAAGGCCTTGCAGGAAGAGTGGCAAGAGTAAATCGCTGACGGCGCCGCCGTCGCGCCGGTAACAAAAAAACCGCGTCCTGCAAAGGCACGCGGTTTTTTTATTGCCGTAAGCACAATCAGCCAGAGGGCCCGTCATCCTCGCGCACGCTGGGATGACGCGTAGGGGCGAGCGTTACGGCGGGCGATTACTTCTTGGCGGCGACGGCGCGCTTGGCCGGCGCTTTCTTCGCTGCCGGCTTCTTCGCCGCGGCTTTCGCCGGAACCTTTTTCGCCGCCGCTTTCTTCGCCGCCGGCTTGAGCACGCCAGTCTCTTCCGCGCCTTCCGCCTCGTCCGGCACCGCCGCGGCCTTGCCCTTGGCAGGCGGCTTGGCCTTGCGCGGCTCGAACTCGAAGCTGATCTTGCCGTCCTTGCCCTTCACCAGGAAGGCCTTGAACGGACGGCGCGTACGCTGCGACACGAAGCCCGGCAGCAAGTCGGTCTTGCCTTCGTTGAGCAGCTTGGCCATTTGCTCGGGCAAGATTTCCTGCTGCAAGATGATGCGGCCGCTGCGGAAGTCGCACGTCTTCGGCTTGGCAACGCTGTGCTCGCACACGTACGCCAGGCCCATTTCGAACACGCCGGCATTGCACTTCGGGCAGGGGCCTAACGCCGTCTGGCCGGTAAAATCGACACCCTCGCCGTTTTCGCCTTCTTCGTCGTTCTGGCCGAAATCGAACTCGAGCTTGAAGTTGTTGATGTCCTCGTCGCGCACGATGCGCAGGATCGCCGCGAACGGCCGCCCCATCTTCGAGCGGAAGCCCTGCATCGGACCGATCGTGCGGTTCTTGAGCAACTCTTCAACTTCGGCAATTTCGAACTGGCGGCTGCCAGGCGTCTTGCTCATGTTGAACTCGCACTTGGTGCAGGCGAAGCGGCGGTAGTTTTCCTTGACCACGCCGCCGCAATTCGGGCAAGGCGTCGTCAAGGTCGTGTAGTCGCCGGGGATCGTGTCGTTGTTGTATTCCTTGGCGCGCTTGACGATGATCTGCGTCATCTGGGCGATTTCGCGCATGAATTCCTCGCGCGAAATTTTGCCCTTCTCCATTTGCGACAGCTTGTATTCCCACTCGCCCGTCAGTTCCGGCGCCGTCAGTTCGTTGACGCCGAGACCGCGCAGCAAGGTCATCAGTTGCGCCGCCTTGGCCGTCGGCATCAGTTCGCGTCCTTCGCGCAGCAGGTAACGCTCGCCGAGCAGGCCCTCGATGATGGCCGCGCGCGTTGCCGGCGTGCCCAGGCCTTTGCCGGCCATCGCATCGCGCAGCTCGTCGTCGTCGATCAGCTTGCCGGCGCCTTCCATTGCCGACAGCAAAGTCGCTTCCGTGTAGCGCGCCGGCGGCTTGGTGACCAGGCCGTTGGCGGTGACTTTCTCGGTCAGCACTTTCTCGCCCTTGGCGACCGGCACCAGGTTGCCGCCGGTGCTGTCGTCCTTGTCGGCGTCGGTCGATGCTTCCTTGCCGTAGATTGCCAGCCAGCCCGGATTGGTCATGACCTTGCCTTCAGTCTTGAACTGGTGGCCGGACACTTCGGTGAAGCGGGTGGTGACCTGGAACTCGGCCGGCGGGAAGAACACCGCCATGAAGCGGCGCGTGACCAGGTCGTACAGCTTCTGTTCCGGCTCCGACAGGTTCTTCGGCGCGACGTTGGTCGGGATGATCGCGAAGTGATCCGAGATCTTGGTGTTGTCGAAAATGCGCTTGTTCGGCTTGACCCAGCCCTTGTCGCTGATCTGCTTGGCGAACTGGTGGTAGTTGTTGTTCTCCGCCAGCACGCCCATCGTTTCCTTGACGGTGGCGATGTAGTCTTCCGGCAGGTGGCGCGAATCGGTACGCGGGTACGTCAGCACCTTGTGCTTTTCATACAGCGCCTGGGCCAGGCCGAGCGTGTTCTTGGCTGAAAAGCCAAAGCGCCCGTTCGCCTCGCGCTGCAGGCTGGTCAGGTCGAACAGCGCCGGCGCCATCGAGGTGGTCGGCTTGCTTTCTTCGGTGACATTGCCCTGGCGGCCCTTGCAAGCCATCGCGATGGTGTCGGCGGCAACCTTGCTCCACAGGCGCTCCGGGCGCTTCTCCGGGTCGTTTTCGTCCTTTTTGAAGGACTGGTCGAGCCAGCGGCCTTCGTAGATGCCGGCCGCGCAGACGAACTCGGCGCGCACTTCCCAGTAATCGCGCGAGATGAACTTCTTGATCTTTTCTTCGCGCTCGGCAACGATCGACAAGGTCGGCGTCTGCACGCGGCCGACCGTCGTCAGGTAAAAGCCGCCCTCTTTCGAGTTGAACGCCGTCATCGCGCGGGTGCCGTTGATGCCGATCAGCCAGTCCGCTTCCGAGCGGCAACGCGCCGCATCGGCGAGCGGCAGCATCTCTTCGTCGCTGCGCAGCTTGGTGAAGCCTTCGCGGATCGCGTTCGCCGTCATCGATTGCAGCCACAGCCGCTTGACCGGCTGCTTGGCCTTGGCGTTTTGCTGGATCAGGCGGAAGATCAGCTCACCCTCGCGCCCGGCATCGCAGGCGTTGATCAGGGCCGAGACGTCCTTGCGCTTGATCAGTTTATTGAGCACCTTCAGGCGCGCCTCGGTCTTGGCGATCGGATTGAGCGCGAAGTAAGGCGGAATCATCGGCAGGTGGGCGAAGCTCCATTTGCCGCGCTTGACGTCGTGCTCTTCCGGCACGGCGATTTCGAGCAGGTGGCCGACCGCCGACGACAGCACGTACTGGTCCGATTCGAAGTACTCATCGTGCTTGGTGAAGCCGCCCAGCGTCTTGGCGATATCGTTCGCGACAGAGGGCTTCTCGGCGATGATGAGGGTTTTTGTCATTTGGTTTGGCGTACTTATAAAGTGGTTCGGCAGGCGCATGATACATGGCTTGGCCAGAGGGGATGCAATTGCAATCCTGATATCTAATCGGAAACAATGAAAATGTGCGGCCAATGATAAGCGTGTTGCGATGAAATTCGCAAGGGGCCTCTGCATCCACCGTCATTCCCGCGGACGCAGGAAGTCGGGTTCGCCAATGGCGAGCACGAGGTGAGGAAAGGTAAGGGTAACGCGGGGATATTAGTGCAGCAGGCGCGGCGTCTGCTCGTCGTCGGAGCCGAACAGGTCGTCGAACATCAGCGCGTCCGGCTCCTTGCCTTGGCTCCACAGCAACATCAGCACGATGATCTTCAGCTTGCCCAGGCTGACGGGCGACTCGCCCAGCGCCAGCGCGCGCTCGATGACGATTTCGCGCTGCAGCGCGCTGAGCACCTTGGCGCTCTCGAGAAAGGAGATGAAGCCGACCGCGCCGCTGCCGAGGACGTCGAGTTCCTGCGCCACATAAAACCGCGTGCCGGTCGAGGCCACCACGTCGCCATGCTCGGCACCGGCCATTTCGGTCAGGTCGGTCAGCCATACCAGCGCTTCGGAAATTTCGACATCGTCGAAACCGACCGCCGACAGCTTGCGTGCCAGCGCTTCCGGCTCGGGACAGGCGTCCGGACGGTAGTAGGTTTCGTAGAGATAGACAAGGATATCGAACATGGCTCTACTCTATCAGTTAAGTCCGCTGGGGCCAAGCACCGCACATACAGGGTCACCGTTTGATGCGCTGGAACAATCCGCCGGGCAAGCGCTCGACGTGGCCGGCCAGCTCCAGCTCCAGCAACACCAGGCTGAGCGGCCCGGGCGCGGTGGCGCAGTGCACCGCCAGCGCGTCCGGTTCGGCCGGCTCGTAGCCCATGGCGTCGAGCACCGCCTGGCCGGCGCGCGACGTCGCCGCCGCCGGCGCGGCGATCACCATCGTCGCCAGCGGCGACATGCGCAGCTCTTCGAGCACGTCGGCGGCCGACTCGACCAGCTTGGCGCCCTCCTTGATCAGCTTGTGGCAGCCCTTCGACAGCGAGGAATGGATCGAGCCGGGAATGGCGAACACGTCGCGGCCCTGGACGGCGGCGACCTGCGCGGTGATCAGCGAGCCCGACCTGGCGGCCGCCTCGACCACTAGCACGCCGGCCGAAAGGCCGCTGATGATGCGGTTGCGGCGCGGGAAGTTGGCCGACAGCGGCGGCGTGCCGAGCGCGTATTCGCTGACGATGCAGCCTTCCTGCGCGATGCGGTGCGCCAGCGCGTGGTTGCGCGCCGGATAGACGGTATCGGCGCCGGTGCCGATCACCGCCACCGTCGAACTCGGACCTGCCAGCGCGCCCAGGTGGGCGCAGGCGTCAATACCCAGCGCCAGCCCCGACACGATGGTCAGGCCCGCGCAGCTGAGCGCCTGGGCGAACACTTCGGCATTGGTGCGGCCCTGCAAGCTGGCGTTGCGGCTGCCGACGATCGCCAGCATCGGCGAAGCCAGCAGTTCCGGCCAGCCTTTTAAATACAGCAACGGCGGCGGATCGGGAATGTTGGCCAGCGCCGGCGGATAGGCGGCGTCGTGCAAGGTCAGCAGGTGGTTGCCCGACTGCGCCAGCCAGTTCATCGTCAGGTCGATCTGGCGCAGCATGGCAGGCGCGGCCGCTTCGCTCAGCGCGCGCGCCACCGGCGCCGGCACGTGGTCGCACAGCGCGCGGTAACCGGCGTCGAAAATACGGGACGGGGAAGCGAACTCGGCAAGAAGCCTGCGGACCGTCGCCGGTCCGACGCCTGGCGTTTGTTCCAGGCGGATCCAGTCGGCCAGTAGCGCGGCCGGGTCGGGTGGGCGAAGGTCCGTGTCTCGCACGGCGGTGTTACTCCGGTGATTTGGCGACGTCGCCGACTTCCACCGGCTTCGTCACTTGCATGATCAGGCCATACGACACTTGCTTGAACACGCGGAAAATGAACAGGGTCCCGATCTGTTCGTCGGGCAGCTTGATCATCGTTTTTCCCAGTCCAAGAAAACCCTTGTTGCCACCCGGGTCAGCGACAGTCTGACCGAAATGATAAAGCTGCAGCACGGCGCCGACATCGAGTCCATCAACTGAACCGCGATTGATGCTGACCACCTGGTTCTGCCCGGCGTACGTCACCCCCGAGTAGATCGACAGCACGCGCGCGCTGGTCTGGCGCTCCGGCTGGTGCGGCACGTAATTGCGGATCGGCGTCGGCGGCGCCGGTATCAGGCGGTCGCCCACGCCCATCTCCTGCTTGGCGGCCGACACCGTAAACGTATGCACGTCCTCGCCCGCCTTCGCTTCCTGCTGCAGCTTGACCGTGCCCAGGTACACCGCCTCGTAGGCCAGCAGGCGGCCGGTGTCAGGATCCTTCAGCTCGTTGCCCGGCCTAAACACCTGGAACGAACTGCCGCCGTTGAGGCGGCCGCGCACGTACAGCTTGTCGTCCTTGCCGAGGTAGACATGGCCCTCTTCCAGCGCGGCGATGCGCGGCGCGTCCTTCAGCTCGTCTTTTTCGACGATCAGCGGCATCGACAAGAACGGGTCGATCACGCTGGCCGAGATCGAGCGCACCGCGTCCACGCCGAGTCCCTCGGTGCGAATCTGCGGCGACAGCCGGGTGGTGCCGTCGATGCCGTCGGCGTTGTTGCTCGCGCCCGGGCGCGTCAGGCTCAGGCGCCGGTTGGCGCGGTCGAAGTAGACGATCTGGCCTGGATAGATCCAGTGCGGATTGCGGATCTCGTCGCGATTCATGCCCCACACCTGCGGCCAGCACCAGGGATGGTCGAGGAACTTGCCGGAGATGCCCCACAAGGTGTCGCCGCGCACCACCAGGTGCTGGTCGGGCGCGTTCGGCCGGAACTCGCAAGTGGCGGCCTGGACAGGACCGGCCAGGGCGCACGCAAAAAGCGCCCCGACTGCAATGCGCGTGCCGACTGTGCTAAAATTTTTCATAAGTGTCCGTAAAGTGCGGCCTGAAGTACGCCTGAAAGCGGCATTGCTGGTGCACACAGTTCCCGTCCATCGCGGCGCGGAAGCCGATGCAAGCCAGCGCCTCCACCCGCCAGACGGATGAAAAGGTTGCCGAACTGGATCAAATTCTGCACATAAATCCTTGAACTAGCAAGACAAACCACGTCGGGTTACCCCACCCATCTGTTGCGTTTCTGTTGATTTGGGGCATTATTTTACGGACCTGCGTCAAAGCCGCGTTTTATCGTTAATCAAATATTACTGAGTTGTCCCCCAATGGCCTTACTGAACATTCTGCGCTACCCCGATCCCCGCCTGCACAAGGTGGCCAAGCCAGTCACCGAATTTGGCGAGCGCCTGCGCACGCTCGTCGACGACATGGCCGAGACCATGTACGACGCGCCCGGCGTGGGCCTGGCCGCCAGCCAGGTCGACGTCCACGAGCAGCTGATCCTGGTCGACATTTCCGACACCAAGGACGACCTGAAGGTATTCATCAATCCCGAAATCACCTGGTCGAGTGACGAGAAGCAGGTCTACGACGAAGGCTGCCTGTCGGTGCCTGGCATCTACGACGGCGTCGAACGGCCTTCGCGCGTCAAGGTGCGCGCGCTTGGCCTCGATGGCAAGCCGTTCGAGCTCGAAGCCGACGGCCTGCTGGGGGTCTGCATCCAGCACGAGATGGACCACCTGCTCGGCAAGGTCTTTGTCGAATACCTGTCGCCGCTCAAGCGCAACCGCATCAAGGCCAAGATGGTCAAGGAAGTGCGCGGGCTCGAGCGCGACGCGGCGCTGAAGGCCGCCGGCCGCCGCTACTGACCTGTGCTGTTTCGAAGGAATCGATGAAAGTCATATTTGCCGGCACGCCGGAATTCGCCGCGCTTGCGTTGGCCAGCCTGCACGCGGCCGGATTCGACATTCCGCTGGTGTTGACCCAGCCCGACCGCCCCGCCGGCCGCGGCCTGCAGCTGCATGCGTCGGCCGTCAAACAGTATGCGCTGGCGCACGGTATCGAGGTGCTGCAGCCGCTGTCGCTGCGGATGGACAGTGCCGATCCGGTGCGCGCCGAGCAGGCCCGCGCTGCCCATGAACGCCTGCTGGCCACCGATTACGATGTGATGGTGGTGGCCGCCTATGGCCTGATCCTGCCGCGCAGCACGCTCGACATCAAACCCTGCATCAACATCCACGGCTCGCTGTTGCCGCGCTGGCGCGGCGCTGCGCCGATCCACCGCGCGATCGAAGCGGGCGACGTTGAAACGGGCGTGACCATCATGCAGATGGAAGAAGGGCTCGATACCGGCCCGATGCTGATGATCGAGCGCGTCGCCATCGATGCGGCCGACACCACCGCCACCTTGCACGACACCCTCGCCGCCCTCGGCGCGCGGATGATTGTTGCCACGCTGCGCAAGATGGAAGCCGGCCCGCTCGAAGCGGTGGTGCAGCCGGAGGCCGGCGTCACCTACGCGGCCAAGATCGGCAAGGAAGAAGCGCGCCTCGACTTCAGTCAGTCGGCGCAGTTATTGGGCCGCAGGATCCGCGCCTTCAACCCGTTCCCTGGCGCGCAGGCGCAGGTCAACGGCGTGACGATCAAGATCTGGGGCGCCGAAACGCTGGACGCCGATACGCTCGCGCTGCCAGGCCAGGTGTTGGCGGCCGATGCCGCCCACGGCATCGTGGTCGCCTGCAAGAGCGGCACCTTGCGCCTGACCGAACTACAAAAGCCCGGCGGCAAGCGCTTGCCCGCGGCGGAGTTCCTCAAAGGTTTCCCTCTCGCCGAACAGCGCTTCGACTAATCAGTAGGGCGCCAGCACCGTCGGTGGTACCTACACCGGGGTCAGTGCCGGCAAACGCACACGACCTCGACGTTAAGACCGCCGCTACAACCTCCGGGGTCAGTGCCGGTAAACGCACACGACCTCGACGCTAGGGGCGCCACTACAGACGGGGCCGTGTACGATTGCCGGCACTGCCCCCGGGGGATTAGCGGTTGTACCTACACCGGGGTCAGTGCCGGCAAACGCACACGACCTCGACGCTAGGGGCGCCACTACAGACGGGGCCGTGTACGATTGCCGGCACTGACCCCGGGGGATTGCGTTTGCCGGCACTGACCCCCGGGGGATTAGCGGTTGGCCGCGCCGTCGTCGCGGTGGTCGGCCATGTACTGGCGCAGGATCTGGTTGATGCGCGTCTGGTAGCCAGGACCGTTACTCTTGAACCATTCGAGCATGTCGGTATCCAGGCGGATCGTGACGATCTGCTTGAGCGCGACCACGTTCGCCTTCGGCGCCGATGCTGCTGCGGTCTCGACGACGCTTGGCGCGTCCCACTCTTGTACAAATTCTTTGTTCATTCGACTGTCCATTCTTACATGTGATGAGAGTCAGGCGGCGCCCGCGGCAGCCCGGTAAGGTAGGAGTTTGTAACGAACTTGTAACGACAAGATTGCGGAAAAGTTGCTTATTGTATCGTTATGTAACAACTGTCAAATTGAAACAAAATGATACAAACACTGAATGGCGATTTGCGCACAGTGCAACCTGGGCCCGGCAGTAAAACCAAATTAGCCCGATGACGTATAATTTTAGACCCGCCCGCGCCCGCGGTTCCGCCGCTTCGCCCCTAGAAAGAACCACGATGACCATCGCCGCCAATGCCTCCCAGACCGATATCCAACTGCGCCAGATCCTGGCGCGCCGGATCATGATCCTGGACGGCGCGATGGGCACCATCATCCAGCAGTACAAGCTGGGCGAGCAGGAATACCGCGGCGAGCGCTTCGCCGATTTCGCCTCGCCCGCCGGCAGCGGCTCCCGCGAGCTCTTCGTCAAGGGCAACAACGAACTGCTGACGTTGACGCAGCCGCACATCATCCAGGAAATCCACGAGCGCTACCTCGCCGCCGGCGCCGACCTGCTCGAGACGAATACCTTCGGCGCCACCTCGATCGCCCAGGACGACTACCACATGGGCCACCTGGCCTACGAGATGAACGTCGCCGCCGCCCGCCTGGCGCGCGCCGCCTGCGACAAGTTCACCAGCGCCGACAAGCCGCGCTTCGTCGCCGGCGCGCTCGGGCCGACGCCGAAGACTGCCTCGATTTCGCCGGACGTCAACGACCCGGCCGCGCGCAACGTCAGCTTCGACCAGCTCGTCGCCGCCTACCACGAACAGGTGCGCGGGCTGGTCGACGGCGGCGCCGACGTGCTGCTGGTCGAGACCATCTTCGACACGCTCAACTGCAAGGCCGCGCTGTTTGCCATCGACCTGTATTACGAGGAGAATCCGGCCGTGGTGCGCCTGCCCCTGATGATCTCCGGGACCGTCACCGACGCGTCCGGGCGCATCCTGTCCGGCCAGACCGTGCCGGCATTCTGGAACTCGGTGCGCCACGCCAAGCCGCTGACGATCGGCCTCAATTGCGCGCTGGGCGCCGCGCTGATGCGCCCCTACGCCGAAGAGCTGGCGCAGATCGCCGACACGTTTGTCTGCATCTACCCGAACGCCGGTCTGCCCAACCCGATGAGCGACACCGGCTTTGACGAACTGCCGGCCGACACCTCGTCGCTGCTGCGCGAATTCGCCGACGCCGGTTTTATCAACATCGCCGGCGGCTGCTGCGGCACCACGCCCGAACACATCGCCGCCATTGCCGCCATGCTGGCCGATACCGCGCCGCGCGCAGTGCCGCAGGTGCCCACCGCGCTGCGCCTGTCGGGCCTCGAGCCGTTCACCATCGACGCCGATTCGCTGTTCGTCAACGTCGGCGAGCGCACCAACGTCACCGGCTCCAAGGCGTTCGCCCGCATGATCCTCAACGAGCAGTTCGACGAGGCGCTGTCGGTGGCGCGCCAGCAGGTCGAAAACGGCGCCCAGGTCATCGACATCAACATGGACGAAGCGATGCTCGACTCGGTCGCGGCGATGACGCGCTTCCTCAACCTGATTGCCTCCGAGCCGGACATCTCGCGCGTGCCGATCATGATCGACTCGTCGAAATGGTCCGTGATCGAAGCGGGCCTGAAGTGCGTGCAGGGCAAGGCGATCGTCAACTCGATCTCGATGAAGGAAGGCGAGGAAGAATTCATCCGCCAGGCGCGCTTGTGCCGCCGCTACGGCGCCGCCGTCATCGTCATGGCGTTCGACGAGAAGGGCCAGGCCGACACCTTCGAGCGCAAGACCGAAATCTGCAAGCGCGCATATGATTTGCTCACGCAGCAGATCGGCTTCCCGCCCGAAGACATCATCTTCGATCCGAACATCTTCGCCATCGCCACCGGCATCGAAGAGCACAACAACTACGCGGTCGACTTCATCAACGCCACCCGCTGGATCAAGGAGAACCTGCCGCACGCGAGCATCTCGGGCGGCGTGTCGAACGTGTCGTTCTCGTTCCGCGGCAACGACCCGGCGCGCGAAGCGATCCACACCGTGTTCCTGTACCACGCCATCAAGGCCGGCATGACGATGGGGATCGTCAACGCCGGCATGATGGGCGTGTACGACGACATCGCGCCGGAGCTGCGCGAGCGCGTCGAGGACGTCGTGCTGAACCGCCGCGACGACGCCACCGAGCGCATGATCGAAATCGCCGGCACGCTCAAAGCCGGCGACAAGCAGGACGCCCAGACTCTCGAATGGCGCGAAGGCACGGTGCAAAAGCGCCTGTCGCACGCGCTGGTTCACGGCATCACCCAGTGGATCGTCGAAGACACCGAGGAAGCGCGCCAGGAGCTGCTCGTTTCCGGTGGCCGCCCGATCCACGTCATCGAAGGCCCGCTGATGGACGGCATGAACGTCGTCGGGGACCTGTTCGGCCAGGGCAAGATGTTCCTGCCGCAGGTGGTCAAGTCGGCGCGCGTGATGAAGCAGGCCGTGGCGCACCTGATCCCGTACATCGAGGAAGAAAAGCAGCTCGAAGAAAAGCGCACCGGCATCGTCGCCAAGCCGAAGGGCAAAATCGTCATCGCAACCGTCAAGGGCGACGTCCACGACATCGGCAAGAACATCGTCTCGGTGGTCCTGCAATGTAATAACTTCGAAGTGGTGAACATGGGCGTGATGGTGCCCTGCTCCGAAATCCTGGCGCGCGCCAAGGTCGAAAACGCCGACATGGTCGGCCTTTCCGGCCTGATCACGCCGTCGCTCGAAGAGATGGCGCACGTGGCGCGCGAGATGCAGCGCGACCCTCACTTCCGCATGCTGAAGATTCCGCTGCTGATCGGCGGCGCCACCACGTCGCGCGCCCACACCGCCGTCAAGATCGCCCACAACTACGATGGCCCGGTGGTGTACGTGCCGGACGCTTCGCGCTCGGTGTCGGTGGCGCAGTCGCTGCTCACGCCCGAGTCGCGCGACCAGTACATCGACGACATCGCCGCCGACTACGTGCGCATCCGCGAGCAGCACGCCAATAAAAAAGCGCTGCCGATCCTGCCGCTGGCCGCGGCGCGCGCCAACAAGGCGGTGGTGCCGTTCGCGCCGGTCAAGCCGAAGTTCATCGGCCGGCGCGTCATCAAGAACGTCGACCTGGCCGCGCTGGTGCCGTACATCGACTGGGGCCCGTTCTTCCAGACCTGGGACCTGGCCGGCCCGTTCCCGGCGATCCTGACCGACCCGGTGGTCGGCGAAGCGGCCTCCAAAGTGTTCGAGGAAGGCCAGGCGCTGCTCAAGCGGATCATCGACGGGCGCTGGCTGACCGCCAACGGCGTCATCGCGCTGCTGCCGGCCAACAGCGTCAACGACGACGACATCGAGGTCTACACCGACGACGCGCGCGGCGACGTGGCGCTGACGTGGTACGGCCTGCGCCAGCAGGGCGTCAAGCCGCTGGTCGACGGCGTGCAGCGGCCGAACCAGTGCCTGGCCGACTTCATCGCGCCGAAGGCGTCGGGTGTGGCCGACTACATCGGCATGTTCGCCGTCACCGCCGGCCTGGGCATCGAGAAATACGAAAAGCGCTTCG
The DNA here is from genome assembly GCF_002760655.1 of Massilia eurypsychrophila. GTDB lineage: Bacteria > Pseudomonadota > Gammaproteobacteria > Burkholderiales > Burkholderiaceae_D > JAFCUW01. The sequence goes on from NZ_PDOC01000004.1 coordinate 412,331, forward strand.
AAGACGCGCACGACGACTACTCGTCGATTTTGCTCAAGTCGCTGGCCGACCGCCTGGCCGAAGCGTTCGCCGAGTACCTGCACGAGCGCGTGCGAACCGACCTGTGGGGCTATGCAGCCGGCGAAAACCTCGCCAGCGCGGAGCTGATCGCCGAATCGTATTCCGGCATCCGTCCGGCGCCCGGCTACCCGGCGTGCCCGGAGCACACCGTCAAGGCAGACATGTGGAAGGTGCTGCAGCCGGAAGAAATCGGCATGACCCTGACCGAGTCTTACGCGATGTTCCCCGGCGCCGCGGTGTCGGGCTTCTACTTGGCGCACCCCGACTCGAAGTACTTCGTCGTCGGTAAAATCGGCGTCGACCAGGTGGCCGACATGGCCAAGCGGCGCGGCGTCGCCACCGAGCAGCTCGAAAGCTGGCTGGCGCCGAACCTTTGAGAAATTAAACCACTACTCGCCTGCGGCTCACTGGTCCAGCGCCGCGGCAGCGCCGGCGCCTGCCACATCGCGCACGTTCTTCTGCACCGTCACGGCGGCAAACAGGCTCAATACGAACGACATCGCGTAAAAGCCTTTTTCGCTGCTGGCCATCGTCGCGTTCCACAGGCCGACCGCCAGCAGCGATGCCACCGCGATGACCGACACCCAGCACAAGCCGTAATACATGCTGGTGACAGGCGTGCCTTCCATCCGGTCGCGCACCGATTTTTGCAGCGACACCGCGGCGAACAATCCGTACATCAGCAGCGTTAGGTAATAGCCCTTTTCATTGAGCGCCATGTTGGCGTTCCACAGGCCGATCAGGTACATCAGCACGCCGACCATCAAGGCGAGCCAGGAGGCGCCGACGAAGGCGGATGACGGCGTATTTTGCATGGACATGGTTGCTCCTCAAAGAGTGACAGCGGGAAGGAGCCATCAGCGTAGCCTCCTTCTCCCAGCAGTCCTTGCGTTTAAGCAACGAGCGAGTTGGCCGCGCCAGTTAGCGCTGGTCGCGCCTGAACTTGACGATGGCCAGCGTGGCGAACAGCAGCGCGAACCCCAGCTGCACGGCCATCGCCATGGCCGCGGCGTCGAGCCCCAGGCCGCGCCAGGTCATGGCATCGAGCCCGTCGACCGCCCAGCGAGTCGGCATCGCCAGCGTCACCTGCTGCACCCATTGCGGGAACATGAACGACGGCACCCACGCGCCGCCCAGCATGACCATGATCAGCGTGGCGAAGATGGCGATGCCGCGCGCCGCTTCCGGGGTTTTGCCGAACGCCGCGATCAGCAGGCCGAAGCTGGCCGTCAGCAGCGCGAAGCACAGCGCCACCCCGACAAATCCGGCCAGGTTGGTGATGCGCACGCCAAACACCGCCACCGCCACCGCGAACATCACGCACAACAACGTGAACGAGATCAGCGCGGCCGATGTGGCGCGCGCCAGCAGCACGGTGGTCAACGTCACCGGCGCGGCCAGCAACCGGTTCCAGATGCCGCTTTGCCGCGCCAGCAGGATGCCGATGCCCATGTCGATACCGAGAAACAGCAGGAACTGCACGCCCATGCCGGCGAACGAGTGCGCATAGCCGTTGTAGCCATGCGCCAGCGTGCCGGAGCTCACTTCCTTGTCGCTGGTCGTGAACGGCATCGACAGGCCGCCTGCGGCCACCGGCTCCATGGCAGCGCCGGCGGCCGGCGTTGACTGCTCGCGCTGCTGGTATTTGTTCACGCTGCCGAGCATGTCGCGCAGCGCCACCGAATCCGGATCGGTGGCGCCGGATACGTCCAGCTGGCGCATGGTCTTGTCGGTCAATGCCTTGCCGGTTTTACCACCGAACATTTCAGCGCTGACCACTTGCATCACGTGCTGCGTCAGCATCCCCTTCACCATTGCCAGCACCGCCTGCTGTGATGGGTCGTACAGCACCTCGATCGCCGGCTTCTGGCCGGCGCCGAACAGCGCCGAACCGGCCGCCTCGCCGAATCCCGCCGGGATCACGATCGCCGCCTTCTGCGTGCCCTTGCCGACTGCCTTGCGCGCCTGGGCGGCGTCCATCTCGGTGACGTGCAGCGTGGCGTCGGCCTTCAGCGCCGCGGCGATTTTCGCGCCCACTTCGCCGCGGTCCATCTGCACCAGGGCGACGTCGATGGCGCCGCCCTCCGCCTTGCCCGAGCCGCCGAACAGGTAGCCGAAGAAGGCTGCCATCAGGATCGGCAGCAGCAGGTTGATCAGCAGCGCGCGCCGGTCCGACAGGAACAGCAGCAGGTCTTTGCGAACCAGCGCGAGGAAAGCGGTCATGTCAGTCGCGCAGCGAGCGTCCGGTCAGGTTGAGGAAGATGTCTTCGAGCTTGGTGCGGGCGGTGGCGAAGTGCAGCGGCCGGCATCCCTGGCGCTCCAGGAAGCCCATCACGGCCAGCGCATCCTCGCCGCGCGCCAGGCCGATGTCGAGCACGCCGCCGTCGGCGTCGACCGACTTCACGCCGGCCAGCGCGCGAATGCCTTCGCACAGCGGCGGCAGCGCCGGATCGGCCAGTTCGACGCGCAGCGCCGCCTGCGCCGGCAGGCGCCGAAACAGCGCCGCCGGACTTTCGTCGGCCAGCACCTTGCCATGGTCGATGATGACGATGTGGTCGGCCAGGCGCTCGACTTCTTCCATGTAGTGGCTGGTGTAGATCAGCGAGCGCCCCATCGCCTTGAGCTGTTCGAGCGTATCGAAGATGGCGTTACGGCTTTGCGGATCGACGCCGACGGTCGGCTCGTCGAGGATCAGCAGCTGCGGGTCGTGCATCAGCGCGGCGGCGATATTGAGCCGGCGCTTCATCCCGCCCGAAAACGTCTCCGCCTTGTCGCCGGCGCGATCAAGCAGGTTCACCAGCGCCAGCACCTCGTCGCAGCGGCGGCGCGCATCGGCGCCCTTGATGCCGTACAGCGCGGCGAACAGCTTGAGGTTTTCGCGCGCCGACAGATCCTCGTACAGCGCCAGGTCCTGCGGCACGAAGCCGATCTTGCGCTTGGCCTCGGACAGGCCCTGGACGATCTGCTGGCCGTCCAGTTCCACCGTGCCGGCGTCGGGGCGCAGCAGGCCGCAGACCATGCTGACGGTGCTCGACTTGCCGGCGCCGTTCGGCCCGATCAGGCCGACCGTCTGGCCGGCGCGCACCTGGAACGACACGTCGTCGACCGCAAGCCGCGCGCCGTACGACTTCGTCAGCTTCGATACGCTCAGCAGCACCGGGGTCATCGTGGTCGGCCGGCGTTACAGCGCGTAGCGAACCACCGAGTCGCTCCATGAGAAGGCGGCCACTTCGAACTGCACCAGTTCGTCGCTGGAGATGGCCAGCTGCTTGAGCGCCGGCATCACCATGTCTTCCGAGCCGTCCATCTGCTCGATCGATTCGGCCAGGCGCAGCAATTCGCCGAAGAACCCGGTGCGGTGCGTCAGCGCCCCCGACACTTCGTCGCTGACCGGGATCTGGACCACGATCTCGGACATCGGGATGCCGAACAGCGCATCCATCAGCGACATGATGCCGACCGTGAAAGCGATGTCGGCGACGTTGCGCTGGCTCGGGCGCAGGCGCTTGGCCAGCAGTTCGAGCAGGCGCCCGCGCGTGGTGGCGAGCATCAGCAGCGGCGAGGCGCTGTGGCCGCGCTGGGCCGGATCGGCGTACAGCAAAATCTGCAGCCAGCGCTGCAGCTGGCGCCGGCCCAGCACGATCAGCGCCTGGCTGACCGAGTCGATTCTCTGGCGCATGCCGACGGCCGGCGTGTTCACCAGCCGCAGCAAATTTAACGCCAGCGTGACGTCGCGCTTGACCGCGCGCTCGATCTCGATGTTTTCGGCGTCCGACGTCACCAGCTTCATCAGCTCCATGACGGCCAGCTGCGACGGCGTCAGCTTGCGCCCTCTGATCACCGCCGGCTGCGCAAAATAGAAGCCCTGGAAGTAGTCGAAGCCGAGCGTGCGGCATTCGTCGTGCTGTACGCTCGACTCGACCCGTTCGGCGATCAGCTTCTTGTTGTCGCGCTTGAGGACCGGCGCCATCGCCAGCAGCTTCGAGGCCGGAATGCCGCGCATGTCGAACTTGACGAAGTCGATCATCGGCAGCAGCCGTTCGACGTTGGGCGTGATGTCGCTGACGCCATTCAAGGCGAAGCGGAAACCATGGCCGGCCAGTTCCGCCATCCGCGCCAGCAGCGGCGCCGTCGCCTCGACCGACTGGTGCACTTCGAGCACCATCTTCTCGCGCGGCAGGAACACGAAGATGTCGCTCATGATGACGGCGGCGTCGACGTTGAGGAAACCTTGCGCGTCGCCGATCGCCTTGTCGAGGCCAAGCTGGCCGGCGTGGGCGATCACCGCCGCGGTGGCGGACAGCCCGTTATCGAAATCGGCCGCGCCGGCCGGTGCATTACGAAACAGCAGCTCGTAGCCGAACAGCGCCTGGTTGCGGTCGAGGATGGGCTGGCGCCCCAGGTAGAAATCGCGTACGCCAAAGTCTTTCAGCGCGGCTTGCGGGGCGGTGTCGTTCATCGCTAGGTAGTTCCGGGGACGGGAGAATGTCCGTACTGTACCGCATTCTCTTGCATCAGTGAACTTTTTGTCATCAGCCGGCGGCTTGCCGGCGTGACATCACGGCAACGGCGTACCGTCGACGAACACTTTCATTTCCCCAGGCAGAAATTCGGTCCAGCGCTCGTTGGTCGTCAACGGCTCGGTGACGATCACCGCCACCCGGTCTTCCGGCGTCGTCACTTGCGAAAAATCGACGCTGACGTCTTCGTCCGACAGCTGCGCGGTGGCGAACGGGTACTCGCGCACCACGTAGCACAGCCTGGTCGAGCAGTGAGCGAACAGCGCCGCGCCGTCCGACAGCATCATGTTGAAGGTGCCGTGCGCGGCGATCGAGCGGGCCAGCTCGCCGACCGCCTCGCGCAGCTCGGCCAGCGGCGGCGCGTTGTCGCCAAAGCGCTCGCGCAATTGCTGCAGCAGGTAGCAAAATGCCAGCTCGCTGTCGGTGCAGCCGACCGGCCGGAAGGCGCCGTTCAGCACCGGCGCGAACTCCTTCAGGTCGCCGTTGTGGGCGAACACCCAGTAGCGGCCCCACAGTTCGCGCACGAACGGATGGCAGTTCTCCAGCGCCACCTTGCCCTGCGTGGCCTTGCGGATGTGCGCGATGACATTGCGCGACTTGATCGGGTAGCTTTTGATGAGGGCGGCGACGGGCGAGGCGATGGCGGCCTGGTGGTCGACGAACAGGCGCACGCCGGCGCCTTCGAAAAACGCGATGCCCCAGCCGTCATGGTGGGTATCGGTGTGGCCGCCACGCATGGCGAAGCCGGTAAAGCTGAAAACGATGTCCGTGGGGACGTTGCAGTTCATTCCGAGGAGTTGGCACATGGTGTTGAGCTTGGGTCTGACCCGCTGTATGGGTCAGACCCAGGTGTGCCAGTATGCACCAATCGGCGCGGCAATAACAATCAGTGCAGCAGCACTGGCTGGCTCATCAGCGAATCGTAGGAGCCGAGAAAGTCGTCGATCTCTTCCATCGTCGGTTCGCTGGCGATCAGGTTATTGACGTCGCGCCGGAACGACTGTGCCAGTTTGCCGCCAATAAACGCTTCGCGCCGGCCGGATTTGTCGACGATCTCGTAGCCGCCGAAACGCAGCGCCTCGAGGTTGTGGTCGACGCCGAACTCGACGACGCTGTACTGCTCGCTGTTGTAGATCATGTTCATGGTGGGTCCTCTCGATCAGACGGTTTCGCAGGCTGACTTGCCGCTCCGCCTCATCTCTGAGGTGGGGCTGGCCGGCGTGAATTCAAGAGTGCAGGTCCGGCGTCAGTTCCAACAGCTGATCGTATGGCGGCTGCCGCAGCCACGATCTCAACTGATCAAGGTGCTCCGTTGTTGCCAGCCCGATATACAGTCGTTCGGGGCGCCGCCGCAGGAGACGATTTAATGTTACACGTAAAACGAGATTGCCGGTGCAGCACAGGCAACCGGGCGCTATGCGCTCGATCAGCAGTGTGGGAGATGGGATCAGGATGGTTTGCCCGTCGGGCAAGCCTTCGAGCAGCACCGCGCGGCAGGCGCCGCTAGGTGAGTCCGCCGGCAGCTGCGCCGCGATCAAGCGTTCGCGCGCGCCGGCGGTGGCGCCCGTGACCAGGGTGGTGATGGTGCCCGGCAGCGGGGAGATGCTGCTCACCCCCCCTTTTTGGCCAGCTTGCCCGGCTCGACGCCAAGCTGCTTGAGCTTGCGGTACAGGTGGGTGCGCTCGAGGCCCGTCTTTTCGGCCACCCGCGTCATCGAGCCGCCTTCGCGGCCGAGATGGTGTTCGAAATACATCCGCTCGAAAGCGTCGCGCGCCTCGCGCAGCGGCAGGTCGAACGACAGGTTGTAGCCCTGCGGCTCGCCGTTCGGCACGGCGCCCATGCGCGGCGCGATCGACGCCGACTGCAGCGACTGCGAAGCGAACATCGCCGACGCTGCCGACACGTTTTCTTCCGGCTGCGGCGCCATCATCGGGCGCGCCGCGGCGACCGGCGCGCGCACCGTTTCCTGCGCCCGCGTCAGGCCCTGCTGCACCGCCTTCAGCAGTTTTTGCAGGGCGATCGGCTTTTCGAGGAAATTGAGCGCGCCGATGCGGGTCGCTTCGACCGCGGTGTCGATGGTGGCGTGGCCCGACATCATGATGACCGGCATCGTCAGCAGGCCGTCGCGCTGCCATTCCTTCAGCAATGTGACGCCATCGGTGTCGGGCATCCAGATATCGAGCAGCACCAGGTCCGGCGCGCCGGCGGCGCGCGCGTCGCGTGCCTGCTGCGCGTTTTCGGCCAACTGGATCGCGTGGCCTTCATCGCCCAGGATCTCCGAGAGTAGCTCGCGGATGCCCATTTCATCATCAACTACGAGAATGTTTGCCATCTGTGTTTATGCTTTCTCTGATATCACCCGCTGACAAGAGCGTCACGCGCGTCTAACGCCCACTCTGTATTCTAAGCGTGATTGTATGATTGAACCGGACGTTACGCCAAATTTGCAGCCTCAGGCGCTAACTTTAACAGCAAAATCAGGACCGACGCGCCTGTTCCGTCCTGGCGGTTCTGGATATCGATGCGGCCACCGTGTTCGTCGACGATTTTCTTGACCATCGGCAGCCCCAGTCCGGTGCCGCGCGCCTTCGACGTGACGTACGGTTCGAACGCGCGCGACAGGATGCGCGGGGCGAATCCCGGACCGTTGTCGACGATTGCCAGGCGCACCGCGGTGCCCTCGCCGCCGACCGCGTTCTGGTAGTGGATCGCCTCGGTGGTGACGTCGATGCGGGCCGGCTCCATGCCCTCGGCGCGCTCGGTCAACGCGTCCTGCGCATTGGCCAGCAGGTTGTGGATCACCTGGCGCAGCTGGGTGGCGTCGCCCATCACCGCCGGCAGCGTCGGCGCCAGCGCCGCGTGGATGATGTCGGAGTCGTCGCCGGCCAGGTACAGGTCGAGGATCTCGCGGATCAGGCTATTGAGGTCGAGCGGCTGCAGCACCGCCGGCGGCGCCTTGGCGTAGTCGCGGAAGTCGTCGACCATGCGCTTCATGGCGTCGACCTGGTTGACGATGGTGCTGGTGCTGCGGTTAAGCAGCGCCACGTCTTCCGGCGACAGCTTCGCCTCGAGCTTCATCTGCAGCCGCTCGGCCGACAGCTGGATCGGCGTGAGCGGGTTCTTGATTTCGTGTGCCAGCCGGCGCGCCACCTCGCCCCAGGCCACCGAACGCTGCGCCGAGATCACGTCGGAGATATCGTCGAACACGACGATGTAGCCGCTGCCGACACCGACCGGCAGGCGCGAGCCGCGCGCCAGCAAGGTGATGTCGTGGTCGTCGCTGGTGCCGACGCGGCGCGGGATTTCGATCTCCTGCTGCCAGTGGGTGCGCTGGCGCGCGCTGCCGGCGGCGCTCTGCGCGCTCTGGGTCGAGAAAGCGCGGGTGACGGCGCCGGCGAACACCTCGAGCCCCTCGATCTCGGCCAGCGCGCGGCCGACATGGCCGCTGACGTCGTTGAGCAGGATGCGGTCGACCGCGTCGTTCGAATTGACGACATTGAAATCGGCGTCGAGCACGATCACGCCGGCCGACATGTTGCCCAGCACGGACTCGAGGTGGGCCTTGGCGCTTTGCAGCGCCGCCCGGTTGCGCTCGACGGCGCTGCGCGCCTCGAACAGCTGGCCCGTCATGGTGTTGAACGACTGCGTCAACGTGCCCAGTTCGTCGGTGGTGGTGACGATCGGGCGCGGCGACAGGTCGCCCTCGGCCACCGCGCGCGTGCCTTCGGCCAGCACCAGCAGCGGCTGCGCCAGGTTCGACGCGATCAGGAAGGCGCTGGCGACGGCGCCAAAAATGGCCAGCAACAGGGTCAACGTCAATGTCTCTATGTACATCTTGCGCAGGCCGCTGCGGGCCACGAAGCGCAGCCTGTATTCGTTCAGCGCCGCGTGCAGCACCTCGGCGTTGGTGGCCAGGTTGACCGGCACCGACTGCACCAGCTGCAGGTAGCGCGGCGCCGCGCCCGGCGGCTCCGGCACCGCCATCACCACCCGCAGGCGCAGGCCGGTGGCCGCATCGAGCGCGTTGGACGGCGCGCCGCTGGTGCTGTCCTGGGCATCCGGACCGACGCCGCTTTCGGACTGGGTGTACCCGCCCGGCATGGCGGCCGTTTTCAGCATCGACGGCGTCGGCAGGTCGGCCGCCAGGTTGGCCAGCTTGTCTTCCGAGGCGGCGGCGACCAGTTTGCCGTCGGCGTCGACCACCATCGCGCTGACCACGCCGTCCTGCTCGGCGACGATGCGGCTCAGGATCGCTTGGGTCTCGCGCTGCTGCTGACCGGCCAGCGTCGCCGTCGACACCGTGGCCGAGGCGCCCAGTTCCGTCAGCGACTGGTCCAGCGCGGCGCGGCCCAGGTTCAGGCCGGACTGCAGCGCCGCCTCGATCTTGACGTCGAACCAGGAGTCGATCGAATGCGACACGAAGCGCACCGACACCAGGAAGATCACCAGCCCAGGCAGGATGCCGATGCCGGCAAACAGCAACACCAGGCGCGCCATCAGGCGCGAGCCGAATTTGCCGCTCTTGTAGCGTACGTACAGGCGCGCCAGCGCCACCACCACGAAGATCAGCAGGCCGGCGGCAACCGCCGCGTTCAGTCCCAGCAGCCAGGAATAGTAGCGGTCGAAGAAGGTGGAATTGTCGGACGCCGAGGCGAGCACGAACAGCAGGATGCTGACGATCGCACCGGCCACAATCACCCCGTACTTCAAGGCCGGCTTCACTTACTCCGCCTTGTACAGGAAGGTTTTCTTGTTGGAGCTGAGCTGCCAGCCGGCGTCGTTCAACGCGTTCACCTGCAGTGGCTTGAGCAGCAGCTGGCGGTCCATGAACATGCGCACCGTGACGTTGTACACCTCGCCCGGCTTGAGCGCGCCCTTCGGCGCAATCTGCCAGCGGCCCGGCCGGCGCACGTTGGCGAGCGCCTCGTCGAGCGTCTGGAACGGTTGCTGCACGCTGCCGACCACCGCCACGTTGTACTGGCGGTGCAGTTCGTTGTAGGAGATGCGCAGCGTCTGGCGCGACGTCACCGCTTTCTCGTCGTACCACCACCAGCGCGGGCGCGTCAGTTCGATTTCGGTGGTGAAGTACAGCGCGACCCCGCGCGAGATCGCGTGTTCCAGGTCCTGACTGAGGTCGAACGCGTAGCGCGCATCGAGCCGGTAGCCGTCTTCGGTCGCTTCGATGTGGGCCCGCGTGATCTCCACGCCGTCGGCCGCCTGCGCCTGCGCGCAAGCGAACAACAGCAGCAGCTGGCAGGCGAGCAGTCGAAGAAATCGGATTGTCACAAGTGGGCCAAAGCCTTAAAAAACCATTGCATTGTCAAAGACCCGTCACGCCGCATTCTTTTGGAACAGGGCGTAAAACAAACCATCATGATCCTCGAGCGCGCCGCCGGTGGGAAGCAGCTGGCCCGGCGCCGGCAGGCGCGTGGCGCCGTGGCGCGCGCCGAAAGCTGCCGCTTGCGCCTCCGATTCCTGGGGCCAAAGTGAACAAGTCACGAACAGCAATTTACCATTTGGCCGCAGCATCTGCCAAAGGTTGTCGAGAATTTTGGCCGAAAGTGTTGCAAGTTGGAGCGCGTCGCCCTTGCGCCGCAGCCAGCGGATGTCGGGGTGGCGCCGCACGATGCCCGACGCGGTGCACGGCACGTCGGCCAGGATGCGGTCGAACTGCTGGCCGTCCCACCACACCGCCGTCTGCGCGTCGAACGCCTTCAGGGTCGCCGATAAACCGAGCCGCTGCAGGTTTTCCTCGATCCGCACCAGGCGCTTCGGGTCGGAGTCGACCGCGGTCAGCTCGATGTCGGCAAGTTCGAGCAGGTGGCCGGTCTTGCCGCCGGGCGCCGCGCACGCGTCCAGCACCCGCATGCCGTCGGCGATATCCAGCAGCGGCGCGGCCAGCTGGGCGCCGGCGTCTTGCACCGAGCACAGTCCCGCATCGAAGCCGGGGATCGAGGTCACGCCGATCGGTTTGTCCAGCCGCACCGCCGATGGGCCGATGCGCGCGGCGCCGATGCCGGCGCCGGCAAGCAGCTGTAAATACGCCTCGACGCTGGTCTTCCTGACGTTCACGCGCAGGGTCAATGGCGGCTGCTCGTTGCCGGCCGCAAGGATCGCCTGCCAGTCGCGTGGATAGGCCGCCTTGGCCGTATCGATCCACCACTGCGGGTAGTTCCACTGGGCCACCGGGTCCTGCAACGCCGTCTTGACGAGCGATTCGCGCTCGCGCAGGAAGCGCCGCAGCACCGCGTTGACCATGCCCTTGGCATGCGCCATGTCGGGGTGCGAGGTGGCCACCGTGACGGCCTGGTCGACGACGGTGAACTCTTCATATGGCGGCGTGGCGCCGGCCGGCGTGTCGATCAGCGCCAGCGCGCAGCACAGCAGGCTGGCCAGCATCGGCGGCTCCGGCGCCTTCGACGTCATCAGGCTGAGCAGCACTTCGCTGCGGCCCAGCTGGCGCATGGTGCGGTAGGAGATGTCCTGGATCGCGCCGCGCGCCTGCGGCGACGCCTGCGTCACGCCGAACGCGGTGAGCAGCGCCTGCGGCAGCGCGGCGCCGCCGCGCACCTGCGACACGGCGTTGGCCGCGCCGAGCAGGCACAGTGCCAGCGAATCGGGCTTCAGGCGCGGCAGGTAGCCCGGCTGCAGCACCGGCTTGACTTCGTAGCTGGCGCGCAGCGGCGGCGCCGGCCTGGCCGACTTCGGCGCGGCAGGTTTGATGGAGAGCGTGGGGCGCTTGGCGGTCATGGTGATCTTTGCTGGTGTTCTGGCGGTGGCTGGCGCGGCCGGCGCCGCGCAAATGCGCGCAGCGGACCGCGCTGTAAAGGCGCCAATTGTAACGGCTAAGCCTCCAGGCGCGCCAAAACGGGGCGTTTTGACAACAAAATCGCCTGGACCTGTGGCAACGGCGGCGTATTCCCGGCAGCGCCAAACCAGTATAATTGGCGATGTTTGCCCGTGGCCCGGCCACCGCTTTTTCACCCTGACAGAATACCCGCACATGCTCGCCCAACAAAAACTTGAAATCGTTGCCCTGTTCCAGGCCGCCCTCGCCCCACTGACCGCCGGTACCGATCTCGCCCCGGCCGTCGTGCTCGAGCGACCGCGCGACCCGGCGCACGGCGACATCGCCTGCAACATCGCGATGCAGTTGGCCAAGCAGCTCAAGACCAATCCGCGCGAACTGGCCACCAGGCTGGTCGCCGCGCTGCTGGCCGATCCGGCCGCCAAGGGCATCATCGAGTCGGCCGACGTCGCCGGTCCGGGCTTCATCAACCTGCGCGTGGCCGCCGCCGCCAAGCAGTCGGTGGTGCGCTCCATCTTGCAGTCGGGCGCGCAGTATGGCCGCAGCGACGCCGGCGCCGGCGACAAGGTCGTCATCGAATTCGTCTCGGCCAATCCGACCGGCCCGCTGCACGTCGGCCACGGCCGCCAGGCCGCGCTCGGCGACGCGCTGTCGTCGCTGTTCGAGTCGCAAGGCTACGCGGTCACCCGCGAGTTCTATTACAACGACGCCGGCGTGCAGATCGCCACCCTGGCCAACTCGGTGCAGGCGCGTCTGAAAGGCTGGCGTCCGGGCGACGCGCAATGGCCCGAGTCGGCCTACAACGGCGACTACATCGCCGACATCGCCGAAGACTTCAAGGCCGGCAAGACGGTCGCAGCGAGCGACGGCCTGCCGGCCACCGCCAGCACCGACGTCGACGACATCGAATCGATCCGCGCCTTTGCCGTGACCTACCTGCGCAACGAGCAGGACATCGACATGCAGTCGTTCGGCGTCAAGTTCGACAACTACTTCCTCGAGTCGTCGCTGTACAAGGACAACAAGGTGCACGCCGCGGTCGACGCGCTGATCGCCTCGGGCAAGACGTTCGAGGAAGGCGGCGCGCTGTGGCTGCGCACCACCGAGTACGGCGACGACAAGGACCGCGTGATGAAAAAGTCCGACGGCACCTACACCTACTTCGTGCCGGACGTGGCGTATCACCTCGTCAAATGGCAGCGCGGCTTCGTCCAGGCCATCAACATCCAGGGCAGCGACCACCACGGCACCATCGCGCGGGTGCGCGGCGGCCTGCAGGCGCTCGGCCTCGGTATCCCGCAGGGCTACCCGGACTACGTGCTGCACAAGATGGTCACCGTGATGAAGGACGGCGAAGAGGTCAAGATCTCCAAGCGCGCCGGCTCCTACGTCACGGTGCGCGACCTGATCGAATGGTCCGGCAACGGCGACATCAATCGCGGGCGCGACGCGGTGCGCTTCTTCCTCATCTCGCGCAAGGCCGACACCGAATTCGTCTTCGACGTCGATGTCGCGCTGGCGACCAGCGACGAAAACCCGGTCTACTACGTGCAGTATGCCCATGCGCGCATCTGCTCGGCGCTGGCCAACTGGGGCGGCGACGAAGCGCAGCTGGCCGGCGTCGATCTGTCGCCGCTGACCACGCCGCACGAGGCAAGACTGCTGGCCAAGCTGGCCGAGTATCCCGAGATGGTGCAGCGTGCCCAGGCCGAACTGAGCCCGCACCAGGTGGCGTTCTACCTGCGCGAGCTGGCCGGCGAACTGCACAGCTACTACTTCGCCCACAAGTGGCTGCTCGACGACGACGAAGCGCTCAAGCTGGCACGCCTGGCGCTGGCGACCGCCACCCGCCAGGTGCTGCGCAATGGCTTGGCGCTGATCGGCGTGTCGGCGCCGAACAAGATGTAAGCGTTTTGAAGCAGACAACCTTGAAGGCACCAATGCACTCCACACCTCGTTTCTCACCGGCCCGGCGCCAGCGCGGCAACACCATCACCGGCGTCATTATCGGCCTGATCATCGGCCTCGGCATCGCCGTCGCCGTGGCGCTGGCGATCACCAAGGGCGCCACGCCGTTCACCGACAAGTCGGGCAAGGTCGGCAAGATGGCCGAGCCGACCGCCGGCCAGGCCGCCGATCCGAACAAGCCGCTCTACAGCAACAAGGAAGCGGCGCGCGAAGCGAACCGCCAGATCGCCGACAAACCGAAGGCGGCCGCCGACCCGCTGGCCCAGGTCATCGCCAACATGAAGGACCCGGCCGACGTCAAGGCCGAAGTGAAGGCGCCGGCCGTCGTGGTCGCCGCCGCTCAGGTGCCGGCCTCGCATGAACTGGCGCGCGTGGTCAACGCCAGGGCCGACGTGGCGGCCGACGACAAGATCATCTACTTCCTGCAAGCCGGCGCGTTCCGCGAAATGACCGACGCCGAAAGCACCCGCGCCAAGCTGGCCCTGCTCGGCTACGAGGCCACCATCAGCGACCGCGCCAGCGACGCCGGCGTGCTGCACCGCGTGCGCATCGGGCCGTTCGGCCAGGTCGAATCGATGAACAAGGCGCGCGCCAAACTGATCGACAGCGGCATCGACGTCGCCATCGTCCGCAACCAGAGATAAGAGAACACTTCATGCGACTGATCCGAACCTTGCTGTGCGCCGCCGCCATCGGCCTGTCCGCCGCCGTGGCGGCCGCCCCCGCAGATCCGAAAAACGGCGTCGAATACCTGACCTTGCCAGAGGCGCAAAACACCGACGCCGCCGGCAAGGTCGAGGTCACCGAGTTCTTCGCCTATTACTGCCCGCACTGCCAGCGCTTCGAACCGCTGCTGGCCGAGTGGGTCCGCAAACAGGGCAATAATATCGTCTTCAAGCGCGTCCACGTGCCGGCCGGTCCGAGCGTGATGGCGCAGCAGCGCCTGTTCTACACGCTCGAAGCGCTCGGCCTGGTCGGCACCCACCACCAGAAGGTGTTCGACGCCATGCACGTCGAGCGCGTGCGCCTCGGCTCCGACGAGCAGGTGCTCGCCTGGGCCGCCAAGGCCGGCATCGACCAGGCCAAGTTCACCGAAGCGTGGAACTCGTTCGGCGTGCAGGCCAAGCTGCGCCGCGCCAGCGCCATGATGGGCGCCTACCGCGTCGACTCTTGGCCGATGGTGGCTGTCGGCGGGCGCTACATGACGTCGCCGAGCCAGGCGGGCGAAGCGAGCACCGCGCCGCTGACCGAACAGCAGCAGGGCCAGGCGGCGCTGCAGGTGATGGACTTCCTGGTCGCGAAAGCGAAAGCGGAAAAGAAGTAGTGCGTACCAAGCCGCGCGCGCCATGAACCGCGTTTTCATCACCGGCGCGTCGAGCGGAATCGGCGAAGCGCTGGCGCGCGAATATGCGCTGCAAGGCGCCACCCTGGGCCTGCTGGCGCGCCGCGGCGACGCCTTGCGCCGGCTTGCCGCCAGCCTGCCCAATGCCGGCCTGCACAAGGTCTACGCGGTCGACGTCACCGACCGCGCCGCGCTGGCGGCGGCGGCGGCCGACTTCATCGCCGCCGGCGGCGCCGACATCGTCATCGCCAATGCCGGCGTCTCGCAAGGCACGCTGACCGAACACGCCGAAGACCTCGTTGCCTTCGACGCCATCTTCGCCACCAACGTCAGCGCCACCGTCGCCACTTTCGCGCCGTTCATCGCCGCCATGAAAACGCGCGGCGGCTCGCCGACGCTGGTGGGGATCGGCAGCGTCGCCGGTATCCGCGGCCTGCCCGGCGCTGGCGCCTACAGCGCGTCGAAAGCGGCGGTGCTGGCCTACTGCGAATCGCTGCGCCTCGAAATGAAGCCGTACGGGATCCGCGTGGTGACCATCGCGCCGGGCTACATCGACACGCCGATGACGCGCCACAATCCCTATCCGATGCCGTTCCTGATGCCGGCCGCGACCTTCGCCGAAAAGGCAACCATCGCCATCGCAGTCGGCGCCAGCTACCGCGTCATCCCGTGGCAGATGGGCGTCGTCGCCAAGCTGCTGCGCGCGCTGCCCAACGCCGTCTACGACCTGGCGTTTTCGCGCGCGCCGCGCAAACCGCGGGCAAGCAAGCCATGAACGCGGCCGCCATCGCCGCGCTGTGCCGCGCCGCCGTCGACATCGAAGTGGTGGCCGAAACCGGCTCCACCAATGCCGACCTGATGGGGCGCGCCGCCCAGCTGGCGCGCCCCACCCTGCTGATCGCCGAACACCAGAGCGCCGGGCGCGGGCGGGCTGGCCGCAGCTGGCTGTCGGCGCCGGGCGACTCGCTGACGTTCTCGCTGGCGTGGCAGTTCGACGGTTCGCCCCAGCAGCTGCTTGGACTGCCGTTGGCGGTCGGCGTCGCGCTGGCCGAGGCGCTGGCCGCGCTGGCCGTGCCGGTGCAGCTGAAGTGGCCGAACGACGTGCTCAAGGACGGCAGCAAGCTGGCCGGCATCCTGATCGAAACCCAGGGCGCGCCGGGCGGCACCTGGGCGGTGATCGGCATCGGCCTGAACCTGTCGATGCCGGACCGGATCGAAGAGCGCATCGGCCGCAGCATCGCCACCGCACCCTGGCTCGCGCGGATGGAGCGCGACGCGCTGATGGCGGCGCTGACCGACGCACTGGCGGCCGGCATGGACCAATTCGCCCGCGAGGGCTTTGGCGCCTTCCGCGCGCGCTGGGACGCCCTGCACGCCTGGCGCGGCCAGCCGGTGGCGATCGTCGACCAGGGCGCCGTGCTGCAGCAGGGCGTCGCGGCCGGCGTCGACGACAGCGGGCGCCTGCTGCTCGACACCGACGGCGGCCGCGTCGCGGTACTTGCCGGCGACGTCTCGCTGCGGCTGGGTGAATCCTGATGCTGCTACTGATCGATGCGGGCAACACCCGCGTCAAGTGGGCGCTGGCCGCCGACGATGCGCCGCCCGGCCGCTGGCTCGAGACCGGCGCCGTCGTCCAGGCCGACCTCACCCAGCTGGCCGCCAGCTGGCAGCACCGGGCCATCACCCGAGCGCTCGTGTCGAACGTCGCCGGCGCCGCAGTGCGCGCCCGGCTGCAGCAGATGCTGCCGGCCACGCCGATCGAGTGGTTCGCATCCGTTGACCAACTCGCCGGCGTGCGCAACGGCTACCGCAATCGGTCGCAGCTGGGGTGCGACCGCTTTGCCGCTGCCATTGGCGCGCGCGCGCTGGAGCCGGGCAAGGCGCTGGTGGTGGCCACCTGCGGCACCGCCACCACCATCGACGCATTGTCCGCCGACGGCGTGTTCCTCGGCGGGATGATCCTGCCGGGGCTGGGCCTGATGGCTGCCTCGCTGGCGCGCAATACGGCGCAGCTGCCGCACATCGCCCCCGGCGGCAGCGAGGCCGCCGGCTTTGCCGACAACACCGACGACGCCATCCTGTCGGGCTGCCTGTCGGCGCAGGCCGGCGCCATCGAGCGCGCCATCGGCCTGCTCGGCGCCGATCTGTGCCTGCTCTCCGGCGGCGCCGCGCCTTACATCGCGCCGTTGCTGTCGGCGCGTTCGTATACTGCGCGCATGGTCGACAACATTGTCCTGGTCGGCCTGCACGCCGCCGCAACTTCGAGGAATTAGCCCGTGCTGAAATTTATCTTCTGGTGCCTGTTGTGCCTGAACGGCGTGCTGCTCGCCTATGGCCAGGGCATGCTCGGCAACTTCAAGGGCAACGAGCGTGAACCGGCGCGCATCAAGAACCAGCTCAATATCGACAGGCTGGCGCTGCTGACGGCGGCGCCGGCGGCGGCGGTTGCCGCCGCGCCGGCCGCGCCGGCCACGGCAGAGACGCTGGCCTGCTTCGAGATCGGCAGTTTGGCGCAGGCCGAAGCGCGCCGGTTCGAAGCCCGGCTTTCGCCGCTGGACCTGGGCGAGGGGATGACGCGCCTGGCGCTGGCGTCGACCGATGTATCGAGCTACATGGTGATCATCCCGCCGCAGGCCAGCAAGGAAGCGGCCGACAAGAAGGCCGGCGAACTGAAGGCGCTTGGCGTGACCAACTTCTTCATCATGTCCGACAATTCGCCACTGCGCTGGGCGATATCGCTGGGCGTTTTCAAGTCCGAGGCGGCGGCGCAATCGCTGCTGGCGACGCTGACCAAGCAAGGCGTCAGCAGTGCCCGCATCAATCCGCGCGGCACGCAGACGACGCGGCTGGCGTTCCAGTTTCGCGGCATCGACGTGGCGGCCAAGGCGAAGATCGACGACATCGCCGAATCCTTCCCGGCGCTCAAAACGCGCGCCTGCAAATAGCCAACAAACGCTGGGGTCAGGTCTGACATTCGGACAAATAGCTGGGGTCAGGTCTGACAATCGGACAAATCGCTGGGGTCAGGTCTGACATTCAGACATTTTCGGCGCCAACTCAGAGCCGAATCGCCGTTTTATTATCAGCTGGACAGTATCAGGCGGGCACGTCAATGCAAATTGCGGTGGAAATGTCCGAATGTCAGACCTGACCCCAGCAAAATGTCCATATATCAGACATGACCCCGGCAAAATGTCCGAATGTCAGACCTGACCCCAGCAATTCCGGCAATTCAGCAACAATTTCAGTCGGCAGTACGCCTGACGACGATCGGCTTGATCGCCAGCGCGGCCGGCAGTTCGCGCGCAGCCTCAAGCGCTTCGGCGCGGCTGTCGAAGGGACCGCCGAACAAGCGGTGCAAGGCGCCCGACTGCATCACTTCGACAATCGGCACCGCGCCCGACGCCAGCACCTTGCTGCGCACTTCGGCGGCGCGCTCGGCCAGGCTGAAGGCGCCAAGCTGCAGGTAATAGCCGTCGGTCGGCGCACGTACCGGCGCAGCGGCGCCGACGTCGGCCAGCTGCGCATCACTCTGCAGAACAAAACTCCGCTCGGCCACCAGCGAGGCTACCTGCGGCGGCGGCAGCACTTGCGGCGCCGGCGTCACCACGCCACCCGGCAGCAACCGTTCCAGCTGCACTTCGTGGCTGCCCTTGCCGAGCAGGCCCAGTTTCAACGCCGCGGTGTACGACACGTCGACGATGCGGCTCGCATGAAACGGTCCGCGGTCGTTGATGCGCACCACAACCTGCACGCCGGACGACAGGCTGGTGATGCGCGCGTACGATGGAATCGGCAGCGTCGGATGGGCCGCCGTCATCTTGTACATGTCGTAGACTTCGCCCGACGAGGTGCGCTGGCCATGGAATTTTTTGCCGTACCACGACGCCACGCCGCGCTGCGCGAACTGCGCGTTGCCGTTCATCGGCACATAGGTCTTGCCGAACACCGCGTACGGCCGGTTGGCATATCTGGACAGCGGTTCGGCCTTGACCACCGCATCGGGCACCTGGCGCAAGCCGGCCGGCGGCATGTCGCCCGGACCGTCGTCCATGTAGTAGCCGCCGCGCCCCGAACCGGCCGCCGGCAGCGCCGGCAGGTCGTCGGCCTTCGGATGGACGACGCCCGCGGTGGCAGGCCGCGGCGGTGGCTGCAGCTGGGGGGCGGCCTGGTTCGCCGTCGTGCCGCAGCCGGCCAGCAGCGCGGCGCCGGCCAGCGCCACGGTCGCCGCAAGCTTGTTCGATACGGCCATTCGCGCCTCCGTGGTGAAAAGGGTAATCAGGTTTGCACCAGCTTGCGGTGCCGCGAAATACTCATCAGTATACCCGCCCCCAAACCGAGCGTGACGAAGGCGGTGCCGCCGTAGCTCATGAACGGCAGCGGCACGCCGACTATCGGCAAAATGCCGCTGACCATGCCCATGTTGACGAAGGCGTAAACGAAAAAATTCATCGTGAGGGCGCCGGCCAGCAGGCGCGCAAACAGCGTCGGCGCGTTGGCCGCGATCATCAGGCCGCGCCCGATCAGCAGCAGGTAGATCAGCAGCAGCCCCAGAATGCCGATCAGGCCGAACTCCTCGGCGTAAATCGAGAAGATGAAGTCGGTCGTGTGCTCGGGCACGAACTCCAGGTGCGACTGGGTCCCCTTCAGCAGGCCCTTGCCCGAGATGCCGCCAGAGCCGATCGCGATGACCGACTGGATGATGTGGAAGCCCTTGCCCAGCGGGTCCTTGGTCGGATCGATCAGCGTCAGCACGCGGTCGCGCTGATAGTCGTGCATCAGCGACCAGGCCACCGGCAGCGCCGCCGCGCCGGCGATGAACAGGCCAAGCAGCGCCTTCCACGACAGCCCGGCCAGAAAGATCACGAACAGGCCGGCCGACAGCACCAGCAGCGACGTGCCCAGGTCAGGCTGCAGCTGGATCAGGCCGACCGGCACCGCCAGCAGAACCGAGGCGACGATGAACGAATGCCAGCGCACCATGCCGGCTTTCTGGTGGAAGTACCAGGCCAGCATCAACGGCATGGCGATCTTCATGATTTCGGACGGCTGAATGTCGACGCCGACGTACAGCCAGCGGCGCGCGCCCTTCTTGACGATCCCGAACAGGAACACCGCTACCAGCAGCGCCACGCCGACCGTGTAGATCGGCACCGCCAGGCGCATCAGCGTCTGCGGCGGCACCAGCGCGGCGGCCCACATAATGATGAAGGCGACCATCGTATTGCGGATCTGTCCTTCCAGCCGGCCCGGGTATTCGATGCCGGCCGAGTACATCGTGATCATGCTGGTGGCCAGCAGCAGGAACAGGATCATCGCCAGCGGCGCGTCAAATACCAGCAGGTGCGGCTTCATGCGTCGCCACAGGGAACGTCGTTCGTTGATGCGCATGCGTCAGTCCTTCGCCGGCGGCTCGGCGCCCGGCTGGAATGGCGCCGGAACGGCCGGCACCTCTTCTACTTCGACTTCGACCGGCACCGGCTTGGCGCCGTCCTTCGATGTCGGCCGCTTGCCCGTCAGGTAGTAGTCGAGCGCCTTGCGCGCGATTGGCGCAGCGTAAGCGGCGCCGAAGCCGGCGTTTTCGACGATCAGCGCCAAGGCGATCTTCGGCTTGTCGGCCGGCGCGAAGGCGACGTACAGGGAGTTGTCGCGCAGGCGCTCGCCCATCGCCTTGGCATTGTATTTTTCGCCGCGCTTGAGGCCCACCGTCTGCGACGTGCCGGTCTTGCCCCCGGCCTGGTAGGCGGCATTCGCGAACGCCAGCCGGCCGGTGCCCTCCTGCGTCACGCCGACCATGGCGCGCTTGATGAAGTCGACGTTCTCCTGCTTGAGCGGAATGCGGAAGCTCTCCTTGGCAACCGTCTTGGTGCGCTCGCGAGTGCGACCGTCTTCGACCGACTGCACCAGGTGCGGCCGCATCACCACGCCGTTGTTGGCCAGCGTCGACACCGCGTGCGCCAGCTGCAGGATGGTGTAGCTGTTGTAACCCTGGCCGATGGCGATGTTGACATTGTCGCCCTTCTGCCAGACCTGCGCCGCCTTGTTCTTCGAGAAGCGCTGGCGCTTCCAATCCTTCGACGGCAGCACGCCGGTCTTTTCGTGATCGAGGTCGATGCCGGTCAGGCGGCCGAAGCCGAACGGCTCCATGAAGTCATGGATATGGTCGATCCCCATCTCGTTGCCGAGCTGGTAGTAGTAGGTGTTGCACGAGATGACGATCGACTTGTACATGTCGACCGTGCCGTGTCCACCGACCTTGTCGTCCATCCAGCGGTAGCTGCCAAGGCTGAACGAGCCGGCGTCGTGGATCGCCTGCGACGGCGTGCGAAAGCCCTTCTCCAGCGCCGCCAGCGCCATGAACGGCTTGAAGGTCGATCCCGGCGGATAGGTGCCCTGCAGCGGACGGTTCAGCATCGGCCGGTCGAGCGAGGTATTGAGTTCGTTCCAGCTTTGGCTGTCGATGCCGTCGACGAACAGGTTCGGATCGAACCCCGGGCGCGACACGTACGCCAGGATGTCGCCGGTCTCCGGCTCGATCGCCACCAGCGCGCCGCGGAAGTCGTCGAATGCCTGTTCCAGGATTTTCTGCAGCTCGATGTCGATCGACAGTACCAGGTTGCTGCCCGGCGTAGCTTCCGTGCGCGACAGCGTGCTGACGGCGCGTCCGCCGGCCGTCTTGATGACTTTCTCGTAGCCGGTCACGCCGTGCAGCAGCTTCTCGTAGCTCTTCTCGACGCCTTCCTTGCCGATGTGATCGGTGCCGCGGTAGTTGGTGGCGTCGGGCCCGTCCTCCAGCGCGCGCGCTTCGCCCTGATTGATGCGGCCGATGAAGCCGATCACGTGGGCCGCGGTTTCGCCCAGCGGGTACTGGCGGAACAGGCGCGCCTGCACGTCGACGCCGGGAAAGCGGAAGCGCTGCGCGGTGAAGCGCGCCACCTCGTCGTCGGTCAGGCGGGTGCGCAGCGGCACGCTCTCGAAGTTCCTCGACTCGGCCATCAGGGTGCGAAAGCGCTTGCGGTCCTTCGGCTCGATCACCACCAGCTTGGCCAGCTCGTCGATGACCGAGTCGAGCGAGTGGTGCAGCTTCGACGGCGTGATCTCCAGCGTGTAGGCGGAGAAGTTACGCGCCAGGACGACGCCGTTGCGGTCGAGGATCAGGCCGCGGTTCGGCACGATCGGCACGATCGCCAGCCGGTTGTCCTCGGCCAGCGCGGCGTAGTCGTCGTGCTTGATCACCTGCAGCCAGACCACGCGCGCCACCAAGATGGCGAAGCACAAGAACACCAGCGTGAACAAGGCGGTGACGCGAACCCGGAACAGGTGGATCTCGCGGTCGTTATTCTGTAATTCAGTCATCAGATCGGGCGGGTGTGATCGCGGTCGACGGCGCGCCGCTGCGGCGCCAGCAGCATCCAGGTAATCACCGGCCACAGTGCGATGGCGACGACACTCTCGACGAAGATCAGCCAGCCCTGGAATTTTCCGGTGATGATGAAGCGCACCAGCACCTGCAGCAACTGCGTCAGCAGCAGCAGCGGGAACACGTGCAGCGCCTGCGTCATGGTCGGGAACCACAGTATGCGCCGGTGGATCATGATCGCCAGGTAGGACAGCAAGGTATAGGCCAGCGCATTTTCGCCCAGCAGCGTCGAGTCATGCACGTCCATCATCAGGCCCATGAAAAAGGCCATGCCGATGCCGACCTTGCGCGGCTGGTGAATACCCCAGAACACCAGCACCAGCGCGACGAAATCGGGGGCGCCGATCAGATGGCCCCACGGCAGCAGGTTGAGCATGAACGCCGCCGTCAGGCTAAGCGCGATGAACAGCGGGCTGACGGGAAGCAGGATGTAATGCGGACGGTTCATTGTCCGGCTCCTTTATTGACAGGCGGCGGCAGCGCCCCAGGCGTTGCAGCCGTCGTGGCGGCGGGCGGCGTCGCTGCCTTCGGCGCTGGCACCGGCGCCGCTTTCGGCTGCGCGGCGGCGGGCGCCGTCGGCGCCTTCGGCTGGACCACGGCGCCCGCCAGCGGCGGCGCATTCGACGGTGGCATCTTCGTCAGGCTGGACTTCTTGCCGATGACCTTGACCGGCTCCGGCGCGGGGCGCGGCAGCAGGTCGGGCCGTGACATCAGGATCAACAGCTGGCGGTTGCGGTCGATGCCGGCCAGCGGCTGGCACACCACGCGGCCGAACGCGCCGGTTGCGCTGCTTTCGACCTGCATCACCTTCGCCACCGCCAGCCCTGGCGGGTAGACGCCGTCCATGCCGGACGTGATCAGGACGTCGCCGACAACGATGTCCGCATTTGGCGCCATGAAGCGCAAATCGAGCAGGCCCGATTGACCGCGGCCGTAGGCGACGCTGCGCAGGCCGTTGCGCAGCACCTGCACCGGGATGGCCTGTTCCTTGTCGGTCAGCAGCGTCACTTCGGAGGTGAACGGGAATACGCGCGTGACCTGGCCGACCACGCCGGAGCTGTCGATGACCGGCAGGCCAAGCTGCACGCCCTGGCGGATGCCACGGTCGAGCACCACCTTGCGGGTCGACGGGTCGCGCGCGTCGTACAGGATCTCGCTCATCATCGATCTGACCGGCAGGTGCTCGCGCGCGCCCATCAGGCGGCGCAGGTGGGCGTTCTCGGCGATCTGGTGCTGCGCTTCCTGCAGCGACCTGGCGGCAGCGACCTGCTCACTCTTGAGGGTGTCGACTTCCTTTTGCAGGGTCGACACGGAGGAGAAGTAGTTGCCCATGCTGGCGAGCGCGTCGCGCGGCATCAGCGCGGCCATCTGCAGCGGGTACAGCACCGTGCCGGCGGCCTGGCGCACCGTCGCCAGCAGGCCTACCCGCGCATCCATCATCAGCAAGGCGATCGAAATGAATGCGAAAAACGCCACCTTGACCCGGGCCGGGGCGCCTTGCTTGAAGAGTGGCGGAGGACTGTATTCCATGACTTCCAATAAGACTGTGTCGACCTGTGGCTATACCAAGGTCGACACCGGGACTAGCGATCAGCCGTGCTTTTACTCGTACGAGAACATCGACCCGAGCTTGTCCATGCGCTCGAGCGCCATGCCCGAGCCGCGCACCACGCACGTCAGCGGGTCTTCAGCCACCAGCACCGGCAGGCCGGTTTCTTCCATCAGCAGGCGATCGAGGTCGCGCAGCAGCGCGCCGCCGCCGGTCAGCATCATGCCTTTTTCGGCGATGTCGGCGCCCAGTTCCGGCGGCGTCTGTTCGAGCGCGTTCTTCACCGCCGAGACGATGTTGTTGAGCGGGTCGGTCAGCGCTTCGAGGATCTCGTTCGACGAGATCGTAAACGAGCGCGGAATGCCTTCGGACAGGTTGCGGCCCTTGACTTCCATTTCCTTCACTTCCGAACCCGGGAACGCCGAGCCGATGGCCTTCTTGATCGCCTCGGCGGTCTGCTCGCCGATCAGCATGCCGTAGTTGCGGCGGATGTAGTTGACGATCGCCTCGTCGAACTTGTCGCCGCCGACGCGGATCGAGCCCTTGTAGACCATGCCGCCGAGCGAGATGATGCCCACCTCGGTGGTGCCGCCGCCGAGGTCGACGACCATCGAGCCGGTCGCTTCCGACACCGGCAGGCCGGCGCCGATGGCCGCGGCCATCGGCTCTTCGATCAGGTACACCTGCGAGGCGCCGGCGCCGAGCGCCGATTCGCGGATCGCGCGCCGCTCGACCTGGGTCGAGCCGCACGGCACGCAGATGATGATGCGCGGCGAAGGACGGAAGAATTTCGAGTCATGCACCATGCGGATGAACTGCTTGAGCATCTGCTCGGTGACGGTGAAGTCGGCGATGACGCCGTCCTTCATCGGCCGGATCGCCTCGATATTGCCGGGCACTTTGCCCAGCATCTGCTTGGCTTCCTTGCCGACCGCCTGGATCGTCTTCTTGCCGTTCGGGCCGCCTTCCTGGCGGATCGCCACGACCGATGGCTCGTCCAACACGATGCCCAGGCCGCGCACGTAGATCAGCGTGTTCGCGGTGCCGAGATCGATGGCCAGGTCATTCGAAAAATAGCTGCGTAAAAAACCAAACATGTGTGTCCTGATGCGCAACGGTGTGCGCCTAAGCATTAATGAGGAACCGCGTAACCTTGCCGCGACACCATTCTTGCAGAAAGCGGCACGGTCTTTTATATGCGGCGGCAGCCCGTTTTCGGCGCCGGCAACGCATTAGCCCGCCATTCTACCTTATAATTTGCCCGTTAAATGCCGAAAAGCCTCTCAATTGCAGGCCGTTACGCTATGCCGGATCGGCGGCATTGCCAAGGTTTTACGATCTTTTAGCGCGCCGTTATGTAAATTTCTTCAACTTTCCTCAACTTATCGAACGCGGCGTTTGCCGCGCTATTTGCCATGTCCCTGACTCTTTCAGACGTAAAACGGATCGCCAACCTGGCCCAACTCGACATGGACGACGCGCACGCCGAGATCGCGCTGGGTGAACTCAATGGCATCTTCGCGCTGGCCGAGCAGATGCAGGCGATCAATACCGACGGCGTGGCGCCATTGTCACAGCCGCTCGCCGCCGTCCTCGGCACCTTGCCGCTGCGCCTGCGCGACGACGTCGTCACCGAGCAAAACCAGCGCGACGCCTACCAGGCGCCGGCGCCGAAGACCCAGGACGGCCTGTACCTGGTGCCGAAAGTGATCGAATAAGCCGTCGCCATCCGCCGACCGCCCCCTCCCCGAATCCGACCCCCGAGCCATGCATACAAAAACCATCAAACAGCTGTCTGCCCTGCTGCACGCGAAACAGGTTTCCGCCACCGAGCTCACGCAGCACTACCTGCAGCGCGCCGCCGCGAGCGACCTGAACGCCTTCCTGCACATCGATCCGGCGCTGTCGCTGGCGCAGGCCGGCGCCGCCGACGCGCGCTTTGCCGCCGCCAGCGCCGGTCCGCTGACCGGCATCCCGATCGCCCACAAGGACATCTTCGTCACCGAAGGCTGGCGCTCGACCGCCGGCTCGAAGATGCTGGCCAATTACGTCAGCCCGTTCAACGCCACCGTCGTCGAGCGCTTCGGCCAGGCCGGCATGGTCACCCTCGGCAAGCTCAATTGCGACGAATTCGCGATGGGTTCGTCGAACCAGAATTCGGCCTTTGGCGCGGTACTGAACCCGTGGGACAAGCTGGCCGTGCCAGGCGGCTCCTCGGGCGGCTCGGCCGCGGCGATCGCCGCGCGCATCGCGCCGGCCGCCACTGCCACCGACACCGGCGGCTCGATCCGCCAGCCGGCGTCGTTTTGCGGCGTGACCGGCATCAAGCCGACGTACGGGCGCGTGTCGCGCTTCGGCATGATCGCGTTCGCCTCCTCGCTCGACCAGGGCGGCCCGATGGCGCAGACGGCCGAAGACTGCGCCATGCTGCTGGGTGAAATGGTCGGCTTCGACGAGCGCGACTCGACCAGCCTGACCGCCGCCCAGGGCAACGTGCGCGAAGACTTCACGCGCGACCTGGCCGAGCCGCTCGCCGGCCTGCGCATCGGCGTGCCGAAAGAGTACTTCGGCGAAGGCTTAGCAAGCGACGTCGAGGCGGCCGTGCGCGCCGCGCTCGAGCAGTTCGTCAAGCTCGGCGCCACCCTGGTCGACATCTCGCTGCCGAAGACGTCGCAGTCGATCCCGGTCTACTACATCATCGCGCCGGCCGAAGCGTCGTCCAACCTGTCGCGCTTTGACGGCGTGCGCTACGGCCACCGCGCCAGCGAATACAAGGACCTGGCCGACATGTACAAGAAGAGCCGCGCCGAGGGTTTCGGGCGCGAAGTCCAGCGCCGCATCATGGTCGGCACCTATGTGCTGTGCCACGGCTACTACGACGCCTACTACCTGAAGGCGCAGAAGATCCGCCGCCTGATCGCCGACGACTTCCAGGCCGCGCTGGCCAGCTGCGACGTCATCATGGGTCCGGTCGCGCCGACCGTGGCGTGGGACCTGGGCGAGAAGACCGACGATCCGGTTAGCGCCTACCTGGCCGACATCTACACCTTGTCGACCAGCCTGGCCGGCCTGCCCGGCATGTCGATCCCGTGCGGCTTCGGCCAGGGCGACAAGAACGGCCAGCGCCCGGTCGGGCTGCAAATCATCGGCAACTACTTTGCCGAAGCGAAGCTGCTGGGCATCGCCCACCAGTACCAGCAGGTCACCGACTGGCACACCCGCGCGCCCGCCGGCGTCTGAGAAAGAAGAGAGAACACTATGCAATGGGAAGTCGTCATCGGTCTTGAGAACCACGTGCAGCTCACGACCAACTCGAAAATTTTTAGCGGCAGCGCGATCCGTTTCGGCGCCGAGCCGAACACCCAGGCCAGTCCGGTCGACCTGGCGCTGCCGGGCGTGCTGCCGGTGATGAACCGGGGCGCCGTCGAGCGCGCGATCCGCTTCGGCCTGGCCGTCAACGCAAAAATTTCGCCGCATTCGATCTTCGCGCGCAAGAACTACTTCTATCCGGACCTGCCGAAGGGCTACCAGATCAGCCAGTTCGAAGACCCCGTCGTCATCGGCGGCCAGGTCAGCTTCGGCTTCGAAAAGGACGGCAAGTTCGAAACGCGCACCATCAACCTGACCCGTGCCCACCTCGAGGAAGACGCCGGCAAGTCGCTGCACGAAGACTACGCCGGCATGACCGGCATCGACCTCAATCGCGCCGGCACGCCGCTGCTGGAGATCGTCTCCGAGCCCGAGATGCGCAGCGGCGCCGAAGCGGTCGCCTACGCCAAGGCGCTGCACTCGCTGGTGGTGTGGCTGGGCGTTTGCGACGGTAACATGCAAGAGGGTTCCTTCCGCTGCGACGTCAACGTGTCGGTGCGCCCGCTCGGCACCACCGAACTGGGCACGCGCTGCGAGATCAAGAACCTGAACTCATTCCGCTTCATCGAGGAGGCAGTCCAGTACGAAGTGCGGCGCCAGATCGAACTGATCGAAGACGGCGGCAAGGTCGTGCAGGCCACGCGCCTGTGGGACCCGGACAGGAAGGAAACGCGCGCCATGCGCACCAAGGAAGACGCGCAGGATTACCGCTACTTCCCCGATCCGGATTTGCCGCCGCTGGAGATTTCGCCCGAGTGGATCGAGCGCATCCGCGCCGACATGCCGGAGCTGCCGGCGGCGATGCGCATCCGCTTTGTCAGCGACTACGGCCTGACCGAATACGATGCGCTGATCCTCACCTCGTCGCACCAGCTGGCGGCGTACTTCGAGGCCGTGGTGGCGGTCGCCGGCAAGCCGAACGCCAAGGCAGCGGCCAACTGGCTGATGGGCGACGTCGCCTCGACCCTGAACCGCGAGAACGTCGACATCGCCGACTCGCCGGTCGAAGCGTCGCAGCTGGCGCAGCTGCTGCTGCGCATCGCCGACGGCACCATCTCGAACAAGATCGCCAAGGAAGTGTTCGCGGCGATGTGGGAAGCGAAGTCGAACGACGAGAACCTGGCCGACCAGATCATCGACCAGAAAGGCCTGCGCCAGATCTCCGACAGCGGCGCGCTCGAAGCGATCGTCGACGAGGTGCTGGCGGCGAATGCCAAGTCGGTCGAGCAGTACCGCGCCGGCAAGGAAGCGGCGATTAACGCGCTGATCGGCCAGGCGATGAAGGCGTCGAAGGGCAAGGCCAATCCGGCGCAGTTGACGGAGCTGTTGAAGAAGAAGCTGGCCGGTTAAATTCGCGGCGCTTAAACGAAAACGGCGACCCTCGGGTCGCCGTTTTTTGTCGCTCAATCTCAAAATGACTATGTCATTTTGACCTTTTGCGAGGCACTTTAGTTCAGGCTAATTCGATCGTCACGCGGTCGCATGCTGCAACAGGAACGACGACGCCCTCTTTGCGATTAAGTTTGACCAGCGAGAAATTCGCCATGGTCTGAAGGGACTGTGCGACCTCGGTGACCGGCTTGCCCACCGCGAGAGCCAGCGCATCGACGGACTGCGGTTGCTGCTCACGCAAAACACGCAGCAAGGCCATATTGTCGTCGGACACCACCTGCAGCGCGTCGCTGATCGACGGAAACCAGACTTTCGGCTCCCCGGGCAGGACCTTCCGGGTACCAGCAACGACTGCCAGCGTTCGGGCCTGCATTTCGGGAACGGTTGCAATTCCGATCTTAATGGTCTTGCTCATGGTCCACCTCTTTAAGCACCCGATTTATCTCGTTGAGAAAGTCAATCGGCAATCGGTCCGCCCCGCGGTACTCATAGACAATTGGTTCATCAACTGCGTAGCAATGGAAATGGTCCCAAGCAAGCCGGACTTTGGAGTGTCCTGCTGTCCTTAACGGATGCGCATTATCGAATCCGGTCAGTCTTTCGCCATTGGGGGCATGCAAGGTCAAACTGTACTTCAGGCCGAAAGGTCGCGCTGAACTTGTCTTGACTCGATGGGCTTGAATTTTCGTCCATAACCAGAAACCGTTTGACTTTGAATTGTGCCATCTAGTTCTAGCAAATGCGCAATGCCGGGATCGATGGGCGCCTTGCCCCGTCTTCTCGAGTTCATGCAAAAACATATCAAGCCTAAATCTGGCGCGCCATCCTGCCCATCAAAACATCAGCAGAAATCTATATTCCGTAGCGCGTCCGGTAGGCCGACACTGCCTCGCGATACTGCGCCAGCTGCGGATCGGCCCCGGAGCCCGACAGATAGCTGAACAAGTCGTCGAGGTTGCCGATCGAGATCACCGGGATGCCGAACTCGCGGCTCACTTCCTGCACCGCCGAACTGGCCGACAGCGCGCCGTCCTTGCCGCTGCGCTCCATGCGGTCGAGCGCGATGAGCACCGCGGCCGGTTCGGCGCCGGCGGCGCGGATCATGTCGACCGATTCGCGCACCGACGTGCCGGCCGAGATGACGTCGTCGATGATGACGACCTTGCCCTGCAGCTTGGCGCCGACGATGGTGCCGCCTTCGCCGTGGTTCTTGGCTTCCTTGCGGTTGAAGGCGAACGCGGTGTTGCGACCCTTGCCGGCCAGCGCGACGGCGGTGGCCGACGCCAGCGTGATGCCCTTGTAGGCCGGGCCGAACAGCATGTCGAACTCGACGCCGGAGTCGAGCAGCGTCTGCGCGTAAAATTGCGCCAGCTGGGCCAGCGTCTGGCCTTCGTGGAACAGGCCGGCGTTGAAGAAATACGGCGACAGGCGTCCTGCCTTGGTCGTAAACTCGCCGAAGCGCAGCACGCCCGCAGAGACTGAAAACGCGATAAACTGTTGCCGCAAATTGTCCACGATGATCCCTGTCGATTAAAAGTGGCTGTATTTTAATCCCGGGACACATTGCGCGCCACCGCCCTGCCCTTTTCTTCGCCTGGAACCATGCCTAAAATTATCTCAGCCAATCTCAACGGAATTCGCTCCGCCCACAAAAAAGGCTTCTTCACGTGGATGGCTGCGCAGCAAGCCGACTTTATCTGCGTGCAGGAACTGAAGGCGCAGCATGGCGACATGACAGAGGAATTCCTCATGCCCGGCGGCTACCATGGCCATTTCCACTACGCCGAAAAGAAGGGCTACTCCGGCACCGGCGTCTACAGCAAGACCAAGCCGGATGCGATGCGCACCGGCTTTGGCTGCGCCGAATTCGATGCCGAAGGGCGCTACACGCGCTGCGATTTCGGCAACCTGACGATCATTTCCGTCTACTGCCCGTCAGGCTCGTCGTCGCCGGAGCGCCAGGTCGCCAAGTTCCGCTTCATGGAGACATTCTTGCCGCACCTGCTGGAACTGAAGGCCGAGGGGCGCGAGGTAGTCATCTGCGGCGACTGGAACATTGCCCACAACGAGATCGACCTGAAGAACTGGAAGGGAAACAAGAAGAACTCGGGCTTCTTGCCCGAAGAGCGGGCGTGGCTGACGCGCGTGTTCGACGAAGTGGGCCTGGTCGACGTCCATCGGGACATCGACAAGCGCGAGGAGCAGTACACCTGGTGGAGCAACCGCGGCCAGGCTTGGGCGAAGAACGTCGGATGGCGCATCGACTACCACGTCGCCACTCCCGGCATCGCGGCCCAAGCGCACACGGTATCGATCTACAAGGACGAGCGCTTCTCGGACCACGCGCCGCTGATCATCGACTACACGGTGCGGCCATAGGGAGAGTCGGTTTGACTTGACGGGGGAATGATGGCAACCTGACCGGACTCCTCATCATTGGCGACTCGGCCTCAGCTGCAAGCGACCACATGGAAATTATTGGCACCGGCATCTACCCTTTGCATCAAGCCGCGCGACTAGTGGGTGCGGAGCCACGCGCGCTACGCCGTTGGGTTCAGGGGTACTCACGGAGATATAAAGGGGAGCAAGTGCGCTCCGAGCCGCTTTGGAAGACCCAACTGAGGGACCAGGATCTGCCGGACGATGTCATCGGCTTCCGGGATTTGCTCGAACTTCGAATGGTCGCCGCTTTTGTCCGGCACGGTGTCGACCTCAAGGTTATCCGAGCAACTGTTGAAGCGGCTTCGCATAATTTCGGCCTAGACTATCCATTGACCAACCAGCAGTTTCGAACTGATGGCAGACGCATTTTTTTGCAAGCATTGAAAGAAGCCTCTGAAGAAGAGCTCCTGATGGACGATTTGCGCAAGCAATTCGTTTTTTCAGACATCATCAAGCCGACGCTATACGAGGGAATTGAATACGGCACGGACGGTGCTATTCGTTGGTTTCCGCTCGGGAAACGCAAGACAATCGTTCTTGACCCGGCCCTGCAGTTCGGCACGCCGGTGATATCCGGCACTGGCGTTCCGACAGATACCATCTACGCTTCGTACATGGCGGAAGGCCGGGACCAAGACATGGTAGCGAGAATTTTCGATCTCACTCCCAAAATGGTGACCGATGCGGTCGACTTCGAGGAAAGACTCGCTGCTTGAAGTTCTTCTTCGACAACAACCTATCCAAGCACCTCGCCCACGGCAATGGCGAACTATCCACGATAACTCCAGGGGTAGAACAAGTAATTCATCTAACCGACCGCTTCGCGCGCGATGCTCCTGACCTGACTTGGATCGGGGAGTTGGCGGAAGATGGGCCGTGGTACATCATTTCCATTGACCGCTTTAAAAAGCAACATGGCGCTGAGCGGGAGGCGATTCGACGAGCCGGTCACACCGTATTTATTCTAGACGCCCAATGGTCGAAACACGAATTTTGGCTGCAAGGCGCACGCTTGGTCAGGTGGTGGCCGCAAATCGTTGCTTATTCAGCCCTTGTCAGCGGCGGCGCGTACCGGGTACCCTGGCAGCACTCCCCAACGGCGAAACTGCAAGCGATCGGTTTTTGAGTTTCGTTAACCTCCGAGCGTCCGCTCGCTGGCGAAGCGGCGCGGTTCGCCGCTGAGCGGATCGACAAACTCCAGCGAACGCGCCAGCAGCTGCAGCGGGCGCGTGAAGTCGTCGCCGCGGCACGGCTGCGCCACCGGATAGAAGGCGTCGTTGTGGATCGGCGCGCCCAGCGCCGCCATGTGGACGCGCAGCTGGTGCTTGCGGCCGGTGTGCGGGCGCAAGCGGTACAGCGCCAGCGCGCCGCGCATGCCGATCAGGTCGACGATGGTCTCCGAATTCGGCTCGCCCTCCACTTCCTGCATGCGGAAAAACGGCGTGCCCTCGACCATCAGGCTGCGGCGGGTGTGCGGAAAAGCCAGGCCGCCGATCGGCGCGGCTAGTGCTTCATATTCCTTCGACACGCCGCGCTTCTGGAACAGCGACTGGTAGGCGCCGCGGCTGCCGACGTTGGGCGAAAACAGCACCACGCCGGCGGTCTCGCGGTCGAGCCGGTGAATCGGCACCAGGTCGGGGATGCCGAGTTTGAGCTTGAGGCGCACCAGCAGCGTCTCGTGCAGGAAGCGGCCGGCCGGCGCCATCGGCAGGAAGTGCGGCTTGTCGACCACGACCAGGTGCTCGTCCTGGAACAGCACGCGCTCCTGGAACGGGATCGGGGTTTCGGCGTCGAGCTCGCGGTAGTACCAGATGCGCGAGCCGCCGCGCACCGGGCTTTCCGGCGCGAGCGGCAGGCCGTCGCCGTCGACGACGTGGCCACGCGCCATGCGCGAGCGCCAGGCGTCGGCGCCGATATCGGGAAAGCGCGCCACCAGGAAGTCGAGCATCAGGCCGGCGCTGCCCTGCGGCAGCCACAGGTAGCTGGGCGCCACGCCGTGCATGATCGGCAAGGGCACGACCGCATTGAGCGCGGCCTGGCGTCCGATCTTCAATTGGGCAGCGCGGCGGTGCGGTACGGCGGCAGCTGGTCGACGCTGACGCCCTTGGCGCGCGCGTACAGCGGCAGCAGCACGTCCATGTGGCGCTCCATCTCGACGATGCGCTCCTCGCCGCCCGGGTGGGTCGACAGGATCTGGACCGGCGCGCGCTTGTTGAGCGCGCCCATCTTGCGCCACAGGGCGATGCCGGCGCGCGGGTCGAAACCGGCGCGCGCGGCCAGGTCGAGGCCGATCAGGTCAGCCTCGCGTTCCTCGTCGCGGGAGAATTTGAGCACCACCAGCTGGCCGGCGCTGCTGGCGACAGTATCGGTCAGGCGCGGATCCACGCCGAGCCAGGCCGACAGGCCGAACCCGATGATGCGGCTGGCGACGCCGGTGGCAGTGGCCTTGGCGGCGCGCTCGCGGCCGTGCTCGCGCAGGGCGTGGGCGATTTCATGGCCCATCACGGCGGCCGCCTCGTCGTCGGTGAGTTTTAGTTGCGTCAGGATGCCGGTGAAGAAAGCGATGCGCCCGCCGGGCATGCAGAAGGCGTTGACCTGTTCGGAGTTGAGCAGGTTGACCTGCCACTTCCATTCGGCCGCCTGCGGATTCCAGCGCTCGGTGTACGGGATGATGCGCTTGGCGATGCCGCGCAGGCGGCCCACCTGCGGATGCTCGTCCGGGATCAGCGCGCCGGCCTGGCGCGCCTGTTCGATCAGGCCGGCATACTGCTGCGAGGCCTGCTGGTCGACCGCCTTCTCGGGTTCGAGATGGCGCCACCTCGACAACGGCTTGACGGCGATGCCGTCCTGGACCTGGGTTTGCTCGGCGGCGGCCGGCCCGGCGTCCGCCGGCGGCGCTTCCTTGGCGCGGTCGCAGGCCGCCAGGGCGCACAACGCGGCGATGGCGGCGAAGCGCTTGAGTTTGATCATTGCTGGTTCCATAGTGCTAATTTTGACAACACATCATCTCAGAAAACGCGCGAAAGTAGCACACGCCATCACGCCAGCCGGCGCTCCGTCTTGCGCAGCCTGAAGACCGCCAGGCTGCCGCGCAAATTGGGCAGGAACGAGACCGGACGGCCGCCTTCGGCCAGCGCCACGCGTTCGAGCACTTCGAGTCCGCATTCGGCGGCCAGTTCCTCGAAGTCGTAGATGGTGGCGCAGCGCACGTTGGGCGTGTCGTACCACTGGTACGGCAGCGCTTTCGACACCGGCATGCGCCCGCGCGCGAGCGCCACGCGGTGCGGCCAGTAGGCGAAATTGGGGAAGGAGACAATTGCCTCGGCGCCGACGCGCACGATATCGCGCAGCAGCGCTTCGACGTGCTGCATCATCTGCAGCGACGACAGGCACAGCACGGTGTCGAACGAATTGTCGCCGAAGATGGCCAGGCCCTTCTCCATGTCCTGCTGGATGACGTTGATGCCGCGCTGCGCCGACTCGAGCAGCTTGTCGTCGGCGATCTCGATGCCGTAGCCGGTGCAGCCCTTGTCGCTCTGCAGGTAGCTCAGCATGGCGCCGTCGCCGCAGCCGACGTCGAGCACGTGGGCGCCGCCCGGCACCCAATGGGCGATGAAGGCGAGGTCCGGACGCGCGCTGGACAGTTCCTGGAAATTCATGCGTGCTCCGTCATCGTCAATTGGCAGGTCGCGTCCCAGATGCGCTGGTACCAGGCGCGCACCATGTTCAGGTAGCGCGAATCGTCGAGCAGGAAGGCATCGTGGCCGTGCGGCGCGTCGATCTCGGCGTAGGTCACGCGGCGGCGGTTGCACACCAGCGCCTGCACGATCTCGCGCGAGCGCTCCGGCGAAAAGCGCCAGTCGGTGGTGAACGAGGCGACGAAGAACTCCGCTTCGGTGCCCTCGAGCGCGCGCGTCAGGTCGCCGCCGCAGCCGCGCGCCGGGTCGAAGTAGTCGAGCGCCTTGGTGATCAAGAGGTAGGTATTGGCGTCGAAGTATTCGGAGAACTTGTCGCCCTGGTAGCGCAGGTAGGACTCGATCTCGAAGTCGATGCCGAAGTCGAATTTGTAGTCGTTGCTTTCGGCGGCGTTGCGCAGCTTGCGGCCGAATTTCTCCGCCATGTCGTCGTCGGACAGGTAGGTGATATGGCCGACCATGCGTGCCACCCGCAGGCCGTTTTTCGGCACCACGCCGTGGGCGTAGAAGTCGCCGCCGCGGTAGTCCGGGTCGGACAGGATGGCCTGGCGGGCGACGTCGTTAAAGGCGATGTTCTGCGCCGACAGCTTCGGCGTAGAGGCGATGACGACGCAGTGGCGCAGGCGCTTCGGGTACATGATCGACCAGGCCAGCGCCTGCATGCCGCCGAGCGAACCGCCCATCACGGCGGCAAATTGAGCGATACCCAACTGGTCGGCCAGGCGCGCCTGCGCGGCGACCCAGTCTTCCACCGTGACGACCGGGAAGGCGGCGCCGTAAGGCTTGCCGGTGGCCGGATTGTCGTGCATCGGGCCGGTCGAGCCGAAGCAGGAGCCGAGGTTGTTGACGCCGATGACGAAGAAGCGGTCGGTGTCGAGCGGCTTGCCGGGGCCGACCATGTTGTCCCACCAGCCGACCTGCTTCGGGTCGTCGGCATACACGCCGGCAACATGGTGCGACGCGTTGAGCGCGTGGCACACCAGCACCGCGTTCGACTTGTCGGCATTGAGGGCGCCGTAGGTTTCGTACATGAGGGTGTAGCCGGCCAGCTGCGAGCCGCTTTGCAGGCGCAGTGGTTCGGCGAAATGCATCGCTTGCGGGGAGACTATTCCAATGGATGCCATGAGACTTTAGAAAAAAGTAGAACGAAGAGTTGACGCCAACTACACCGAGGTCTGACCCTAAAAGAAAAATCGGGTCTGACCCCTCGATCAGACACCAAGGCGTTCGACGGCTTCGGCGATTTCGGCCGGCTCCATCGCGCGCAGGATCTTGCGCGTCTGCGGCGTGATCTTGGTCAAGTCGCTGGCGAGGATCTCCTGCTTGACCGCCAGCAGCTGCGCCGGATGCATCGAGAATTCGCGCAGGCCCATGCCGAGCAGCAGGCGCGTGAGCTTGACGTCGCCGGCCATCTCGCCGCACACGGCGACGTCGATGCCGGCCTTGTGGCCGGCGGAAATGGTCATTGCGATCAGCTGCAGGATCGCCGGATGCAGTGGATTGTACAGGTGCGCCACCTCGTAATCGACGCGGTCGATCGCCAAGGTGTACTGGATCAGGTCATTGGTGCCGATCGACAGGAAGTTCATGCGCCGCACGAACATCGGCAGCGCCAGCGCGGCGGCCGGGATTTCGATCATGGCGCCGACGTCGACCTTCTCGTCGAACTTGTGGCCAGCTTCGCGCAGCTGCGCCTTGGCCTGCTCGATCATCGCCAGTGACTGGTCGATCTCGAAGGCGTGCGCCAGCATCGGGATCAGCAGGCGCACCTTGCCGTAGGCGGAGGCGCGCAGGATCGCGCGCAGCTGGGTGAGGAACAGCTGCGGCTCGGCCAGGCAGTAACGGATCGCGCGCAGCCCGAGCGCCGGGTTGAGCGCGGTGTGCTCGGTCTGGTCGAGCGGCTTGTCGGCGCCGATGTCGAGCGTGCGGATGGTGACCGGCCGGCCCTTCATCGCCACCACCGCCTTGCGGTACTGCTCGAACTGTTCGTCCTCGGTCGGAATGCGGTGCGCGTGGCCGGCGCGGCCCATGAACAGGAACTCGGAGCGGAACAGGCCGACGCCGGCGGCGCCCTGCTCTAGCGCGCCGGGGCAGTCGTCGGGCAGCTCGATGTTGGCCAGCAGCGTGATCGGCGTGCCGTCGAGCGTGATTGCCGGCGTTTTCTTCAGCTTGAGGAGCTTCTTGCGCGCCTTTTGCAAGGTAACCTGGCGCGCGCGGTACTGTTCGAGCACCAGCGGGCTCGGATTGGCGATGACGACACCGGCGTCGCCGTCGATGATGACCCAGTCGTCCTGCTCGATCAACTGCGAGGCCTGCGACATGCCGACGGCGGCCGGGATGTCGAGGCTGCGCGCGACGATCGCGGTGTGCGAGTTCTGGCCGCCGACGTCGGTGACGAAGCCGATGAAGGAGCGGTCGCGGAACTGCAGCATGTCGGCGGGCGAAATGTCGTGGGCGACGACGATCATCTGCGGCTGGTAGGCGTCGGTCGTCACCGGCGCCGGCTGCAGCTGCGCGGTCCCCATCAGCACCTTGAGCACACGCTCGGCGACCTGCTGGATGTCGGCCTTGCGCTCGCGCAGGTACTCGTCTTCGATCTCGTCGAACTGCGCCGACAGCTCGTCGATCTGGGTCACCAGCGCCCATTCGGCGTTGTAGTGACGCGAGCGGATGATGTCGAGCGGCGCTTCCGAGATCAACGGGTCCGACAGGATCAGCGCATGGACGTCGATGAAGGCGCCCAGTTCGGTGGGGGCGTCGCGCGGCAGGTCGGTCCACAGCGCCTGCAGGCCGCGGTGTACTTCGGCGATGGCATCCTGCAGGCGCTTGACTTCGGCCTCGAGCTGCTCCTCCGGCACCAGGTAGTGCTTGACATCGAGCGCGGCGGGCGTGAGCAGGTGCGCGCGGCCGATCGCGATGCCGCGGGAAACAGGAATACCGTGAAGCGTAAACGATGCCATCGATGGTCCTGAGTTGGAATGGCGCGCGCTATACACCTGGCTTACTCGCCTTCGCCGAACTTGTCGGCGATGAGGCCCGTGAGCGCGGCCAGCGCGGCCGCTTCGTCGGCGCCGTCGGCTTCGAGGGTGACCTTGGCGCCCTTGCCGGCGGCGAGCATCATGACGCCCATGATCGACTTGGCGTTGATGCGCCGGCCGTTACGGGTGAGCCAGATCTCGCTCTGGAACTTGGCGGCGAGCTGAGTGAATTTGGCGGAGGCGCGCGCGTGCAGACCCAGCTTGTTGATAATTTCTAGTTCTTGTTGAATCATGTTTTTATCGTCTCAATCACACAGAAATGCACTCAAAAAAGGCCGCGCGGCGGCCGTCCCTATTCCGGGCCGACGCGGATCCGGTTGTCGACCCTGACGGCGCCGCTCTGGGCGCCGGCCAGCGCCATTTCGACGACCACGTCGAGCGTGTCGCGGCGGTAGGTGATCGCGCGCAGCAGCATCGGCAGGCTGATGCCGGCGATGACTTCAACCTGGCCCGGCACCGCCAGCGAATTGCAGCAGTTCGACGGCGTGCCGCCCTTGATGTCGGTGATGACCAGCACGCCGCTGCCGTCGTCGATGCGGGCGACGGCTTCGCGCGCCAGCTCGTGCACCTGGGCGGGGTCCTGGTCGGCGGCCACGTCGATTGCCTCGAAGCGCTCGGTGGGGCCGCGGAACACGTGGGCGACCGCCTCGATGAACGCCTTGCCCAGCGGCGCGTGGGTTAACAACAAAATGCCGACCATATCAACCTTGTCCCGCCGCTTGTCCAACCCGGCACTCGAGCGCCTCGATGAACATTGCCGCCACGTCGAAGCCGGCCTGGTCAGTGATTTCCTGGAAGCAGGTCGGGCTCGTTACGTTCACTTCCGTCAAGAATTCTCCAATAACATCTAATCCTACCAGCAACAGGCCACGGGCGGCCAGCAAAGGGCCGAGCGCCTCGGCAATTTCGCGGTCGCGCTCGGTCAGCGGCTGGGCGCGGCCGATGCCGCCGGCGGCCAGGTTGCCGCGCACTTCGTCGCCCTGCGGGATGCGCGCCAGCGCGAACGGCACCGGTTTGCCGTCGATGACGAGGATGCGCTTGTCGCCGTGGACGATGGCGGGAATGTACTTCTGGGCCATGATGGTGCGTGTGCCCAGCTCGGTGAGCATTTCGATGACCGAGCCCAGATTCATGCCGTCGGCCTTGATGCGGAAGATGCCGGCGCCGCCCATGCCGTCGAGCGGCTTGAAGATGACGTCGCCGTGCTGGGCATGGAATGCCCGCAGGCGCGCCAGGTCGGACGACACCAGCGTCGGCGAGGTGAACTGGGGGAACTGCAGAATAGCCAGCTTTTCGTTGTGGTCGCGGATGGCGGACGGCTTGTTGAACACGCGCGCGCCCTGCGCCTCGGCGATGTCGAGCAGCTGGGTGCCGTAGACGTATTCCATGTCGAACGGCGGGTCCTTGCGCTCGAGGACGGCGTCGAATTCGGACAGGCGCGTTGATTGCTGGGCGCCAAGGCGGTACCACTCGTCGGGCTCGCCCGTGAGGGTAATTTCGGTGACGTCGGCGGTGACGATGCCGTCTTCGAGCGCCATGTGGCGCTGTTCGAAGGCGAAAATGCGATGCCCGCGCCTGACCGCTTCGCGCATCATGGCGAAGGTGGAATCCTTGTAGATTTTAAATCCAGACAGCGGATCGGCGAGAAATGCGATTTTCATGGGAAATTCCGTTCAGGCTAATGGTTCGATTTTAGCCGGAAACGGGGTTTTCCGCCGGGGATGGCAGAGTTGGCCGGGGTCCGACCCCGGTTGTTGTTTCGGGGCTGACCCCGGTGTTGCCGGGGCCACCTGCGGGTCTGGCTTCTTAATACACTTCCGGGTTGGGATCGGTGCGTTCCATTTCGAGGGAAGCGGCCAGCAGACCCAGCCGGGCCACCACGCCGTAGACGTAGAAACGGTTCGGCGCGGCCGTGCCGGGCTTGGCTTTCAGGTCCGGCACCGCGTGCTGCTGAGCAAAGGCGAGCGGCACGAACTGCGAGCCAGGGGCATTCAGGTTCTGGTCGACGCCGCGCTCGGCGTGGACGCGGTAAAAGCCGCCGACGACGTAGCGGTCGATCATGTAGACCACCGGCTCGGCAACCGCGCTGTTGATGCTCTCGAAGGTCGGCACCCCTTCCTGGATGATGACGTCGCTGACGGCCACGCCGTCCTTGATGACCGACATGCGCGCGCGCTGGTTGCGGTTCAGGTCCTTCAGTTCATTGGCGTCCTTCACCGTCAGGATGCCCATGCCGTAGGTGCCCGCGTCGGGCTTGACGATGACGAACGGCTTCTGGTCCTTGATGCCGTATTCCTTGTACTTCTTGCGGATCTTGGCCAGCAGCATGCTGACGTTGTCGGCCAGGCACTCGGAACCGTTGTCGTCCTCGAAATTGACTTCGCCGCACTTGGCGTGGAACGGGTTGACCATCCACGGGTCGAAGTCGATCAGCTTGCCGAACTTCTTGGCCACTTCGTCGTAGGCGGCCAGGTGGTTGCTCTTGCGGCGGATCGCCCAGCCGGCGTGCACCGGCGGCAGCAGCGACTGCTCGTGGATGTTTTCCAGGATCGACGGGATACCGGCCGACAGGTCGTTGTTGAGCAAGATGGTGCACGGATCGAAGTCGACCAGGCCGACGCGGCGGCCGTTGGCCGAGCGCACCAGCGGCTCGACGACCAGCATGTTGCCGTCAGGCAGCGCCAGCGGCGTCGGCTGGGTGATGTCCGGCGACAGCGAACCGAGGCGCACGTGCAGGCCGGTCTGGCGGAAGATCTGCATCAAACGCTGGACGTTTTGCAGGTAGTGCGGATTGCGCGTGTTGGTCTCGGGGATCAGCAGCAGGTTGCGGGCGTCCGGGCAATACTTGTCGATCGCGGCCATGGCCGCTTGCACCGACAGCGGCAGCATCTCGGTAGCAAGATTGTTGAAACCACCAGGGAACAGGTTGGTGTCGACCGGCGCCAGCTTGTAGCCGGCGTTGCGCAGGTCGACCGAGCAATAGAACGGCGGCGTGTGCTCCTGCCATTCCATGCGGAACCAGCGTTCGATGGCCGGCGTGGCCTCGAGGATTTTCTTCTCTAGGTCGAGCAGCGGGCCAGTCAGGGCCGTGACGAGGTGAGGAACCATGAATGACGTCCTTCAGACTTCTGAGTATTGTGAAAACCGTAAATCGGGGCGAAAACGTCAATTAAAAGGAGCGCCGATGCAAAAGGCGCCCCGCAGGGCGCCTGAAGGCCCGCTTGCGCGGGCCAGAAAGCTGAGATGGATCAGGCGTGGTAGGCGGATTCGCCGTGGCTCGTGATGTCGAGCCCTTCCCGTTCCTCTTCTTCCGGTACGCGCAGGCCGACCACCAGGTCAACGAGCTTGTAGGCAATCACCGACACGACCGCCGACCAGATGATGGTGGTGCCGACCGCCTGCACCTGGATCCATACCTGGTTGCCGATCGAATAAGCATCGGCCGACATCTTGTTGGTGGTGTAGTCGAAAATGCCCTGACCGCCCAGTTGCGGCGCAGCGAACACGCCCGTCAGCAGCGCACCGAGAATACCGCCCACACCGTGCACGCCGAACACATCGAGTGAATCGTCGGCGCCGATCATGCGCTTCAGGCCATTTACGCCCCACAGGCAGATGATACCAGCGAGCAGGCCAATGACCAAGGCGCCCATCGGACCGACGAAGCCGCAGGCCGGGGTGATGGCCACCAGGCCGGCAACCGCGCCGGACGCGCCGCCCAGCATCGATGGCTTACCCTTGGTGATCCATTCGCCAAATACCCACGAGATGGTGGCGCAGGCGGTAGCGAGCAAGGTGTTGATGAAGGCCAGCGCGGCGACGTCGCCCGCTTCCAGTGCCGAGCCGGCGTTGAAGCCGAACCAGCCGACCCACAGCAGCGAGGCGCCGATCATCGTCATCGTCAGCGAGTGCGGCGCCATCGATTCACGGCCGTAGCCGACACGCTTGCCGATCATGATCGCGCCGACCAGGCCAGCGACAGCGGCGTTGATGTGCACCACGGTGCCGCCCGCAAAGTCGAGCGCGCCCTTCTGCCACAGCCAGCCGGCCTTGGCCGATTCGGTTGCCAGGGTTGCGGCATCCTTGATGGCGTCCGGACCGGTCCAGAACCAGACCATGTGGGCGACCGGCAGGTAGCCGAAGGTGAACCACAGCACGATGAACAGCAGCACGGCGGTGAACTTGGCGCGCTCGGCAAAGGCGCCGACGATCAGCGCGCAGGTAATTGCCGCAAAGGTGCCCTGGAACGCGACGAAGACGAACTCGGGAATGACGACGCCCTTGCTGAAGGTGGCCGCCGACGAGAACGTTGCCGTCGCCGGATTCCAGATGCCGTTCAGGAATGCGCGGTCAAACTTGCCGATGAAGGCGCTGCCCTCGGTAAACGCGAGTGAGTAACCATACAGGCACCAGAGGACGATGATGACGGAGAAGATCATGAACACCTGCAGCAGCACCGACAGCATGTTCTTCGAGCGCACCAGGCCGCCGTAGAACAGCGCCAGCCCTGGAATCGACATCATGATGACGAGGATGGTGGCGATGAACATCCAGCTGACGTCGCCCTTGTTGGCGACCGGCGCGGCCGGCGCGGCGGCCGGTGCGGCTTCTGCGGCGGCTGGTGCTGCCACTGGGGCGGCAGCAGGCGGCGCTTCAATCGGCGTGACAGCGACGCCAGGGGCCGCGGCCGGCTGGGTGTCGGCCTGCGCCAGCACGATCGGCGCGGCATGGTCGGCGCCCCGGTGACTGGCCGCCTCATGCGCGTTGGCACTGACGGCGCCGCTCATGGCGACGACGACGGCTA
This sequence comes from Massilia eurypsychrophila, assembly GCF_002760655.1. Classification (GTDB taxonomy): domain Bacteria; phylum Pseudomonadota; class Gammaproteobacteria; order Burkholderiales; family Burkholderiaceae_D; genus JAFCUW01. Next base: position 454,738 of record NZ_PDOC01000004.1, read on the forward strand.
CCCCGGACAACCATTTTGTTATATTTTTATGCATCTGGATTCCCCTTAAAGTGCTTCGTTGCCGGTCTCGCCGGTACGAATGCGGACGACCTGCTCGAGGTTGTACACGAAGATTTTGCCGTCACCGATCTTGCCGGTGCGGGCCGCTTTTTCAATCGTTTCGATCGCCTGCTCGACGATGGCGTCGTCGACGGCCGCTTCGATCTTGGTCTTGGGCAGGAAGTCGACGACATACTCGGCGCCACGGTACAGCTCGGTGTGACCCTTCTGGCGGCCGAAGCCTTTTACTTCGGTGACCGTGATGCCCTGCACGTTAATTGCCGACAGCGCTTCGCGCACCTCGTCGAGCTTGAACGGTTTGATGATGGCGGTGATCAGTTTCATACTAGTCCCCTTAGAAAGTTTTCGACACGGTCAGCACGGCAGCGGTCTTGCCGAGGTTCTTGCCGGCCGGGCTGACATAGGCGCGGGTGTCGGCGTTGATGACCGCCAGCGACACGGAAGCGAAGCCGAAGTCCTTGGTCAGGCCGATCTTGTAGTCGGTGTACGAATAGGCGCCGTTGTTCTTGACGTTCTGGCGGCCGGCGTGCAGGTTCAGCACCAGGCCGGTGGCCACTTCGAAGTTGGCGCCGATGTCGAGGTAGCCGCTGTTCTTGCTGTTGGAGGTGCCGAACAGGTTGGTCGTCGAGTGCGAGTACTTGATATAGCCGGGACCGTAGCCGACCTGGCCGTACAGTTCGAAGGTATTGGCGCTGGTCGGCAGGCCGTTCGACGGGTAGGCGTAGTAGAGGCCGCCGACGTCGTAGCTGATGCCTGGCGCGATCTCGCCGCGCTTGCCGCCGTAGATATCCCATTCGACATCGCCGTCGCCGTCGCCGCCGGCATCCTTGGTCCACTTGATGGTCGACGCCCAGGTACCGATGTACAGGCCGGTCGGCGTATTGACGTAGTCGGCGCCGGCGGAGATGGCAGGCTTCAGGCGCGACTGCGACACGCCGCGATAGCGGTAATCGGAAGTGATCGCTGCGTTGAAGCTCACTTCGTCGACCTTGGCTGCTTCTTGTGCAACCGCGTCGGCGGAGGCCAGCGAGGCCAGGGCAAGAGTGATCGCTGCGGCAAATTTCGACTGGTTCATCAAGTTTTTCATGGCGATTCCCTATTAATTGAACGGATGTGGCGGATGCGGTTTAAAATTTGGCATGCATGACTGCGGTGGTCACCTTTTCATTAGCAGAATGCGTGCCAGCTTAAATTTGCCCGGCAGCGCTTGATTTTCGCTGTCCCGACCCAATTTCGTTACGAATCAACAGTTGTAATTGTGCAGTGCACGATCCGCGCAGGCGTGCGCACCGAATTAAGGCTGCGACGCACTAAGACGGTGCATGCTACCTGCGCTCTCACCAGGAACTGACCATGGACATGAACACCTTCTTCAACGACTTGCAGAGCAAGATCAACCAGGCGATCGAGAATTCGCCGGCCAAGGATATCGAAAAGAACGTCAAGGCAATGATGACCCAGGGCTTTTCCAAGCTTGATCTGGTGACGCGCGAGGAGTTCGACATCCAGGCGCAGGTGCTGGCGAAGACGCGCGCCAAGCTCGAGGAGCTGGAGACGCGCATGACGTTGCTCGAAGCGCGGGTGGCGTCGCAGCCGATCATCATGAAATCGAGCGCGGCGGGTGACGCACCAGTTTGACCCGTTGATTGCACCGCTGCTCGCCTGAACGCCGTTTGGCGTTTTCTCGATCGCGCGCGACTTTGCGCCAACCGGATGGCAGTCGTCCCGCGCGAACGAGAATAGAAGATCTATCGTCCTGTCAGAAGGAGAAGATCATGAGCGAGCAGGAAAACATTCAGCTGGTACAGCAGTGCTACGACGCTTTCGTCCACGGCGACGTCGACAAGCTGCTGTCATTCATGGCGCAAGACATTGCCTGGGAATTGCCCGCGGTCGAGGGCGTTCCGTTCACCGGCAAGCGGCGCGGCCGCCAGGCAGTCGCCGAGTTCTTCGGCATCATGAGCCAGTTGCAGGAAGCGCGCGAATTTCGTCCGATGGAGTTCACCGCGCAAGAGGACCGGGTTGTCGTGACCGGTCATTATGAGTGGGCCATCAAGGCCACGCAAGAGTGCCTGCGTTCGGACTTCTGCCACATCTTCCATATCGCCAACGGTGAAGTAGTCAGGTTCACCGAGTTCAGCGACACGCACAAGGCGGCGGTTGCCTACCAGTCGTGCGCTGGGGCGATCCAGCAAGCTGTAGGCGTTACGGCCGCCAGCGCCGCGCCCGGACTGCACTAAGCCTTAAAACTCGCCATCTCCGCGCTCTCTGATCCGCATGGGAGCCCGGCGCGCACAAAACGCCACTCTCAGGCGCCGGCCGTCCAGTCGCCTACACTTTGGCGCACCCGACCCATTGACTTGCCAATGAAGTCGGGACCGTTCGACCACCTGCCCTGCCCGGGGAAATCTCTAGTGCTGCTCCTGGATTGCTTGCGGAGCTTCGTGTTGATATCAGAACCAGTCCCCTGCCAGAAGTCCAGTACCCTGCGCTGGCGGCTCGACTAAGATTTTAGAGCTATTAACATACTCAGCATTGATCACCGCTATTAGACCGTTTCGGGAAAATTACCACAATGCTAGTCAATCATGTACTGTTGGCTTATTGGTAATTGCCAAAAGGTAGGGATTTGATGAATCGATTAATCCAATTTGCACGCGACTCTTGGAAAGCAATGCTAACCGGGGCTGTTGTTGCCCTGCTCCTTTACGCTCCTATCGGCGTGTACATGCGAACGTTCGGGAACACCATAAGCTCTCAGCATGAGAGGTGGGCAGCGATGGGATCGGCAATGTCAGGGATCTACGGCCCACTCCTTGCAGGACTAACTTTGTACGTCCTGTTTAGACAGCTTCAGTTGCAGCATCAGACAACCAAGCACATGCACGATCACGCCCGCTTGATGAACACTCGCACGGATGTGGAATTCTATTTGGTGAGGCTTGTCGAAGTGTTGGATGTTGACTTGCCCGGAATGCAGACGCCCCGGTTTATTTTGCGAAGCAGATTTTCCAACGTGACGCTAGAACAGCTTTCTAGTGATGAGTTAAGAGAAACGGCTAACTACCTTGAGGCGAAGGCGCCCCAGTTGTTTGCGATGTGGGGTGCGTATTATTCGGCACTGGCAGGCGTACGTGATGTAGACGACTTCGACAAGCAACTTCAATACATCTCAGCGACGGATAAGGCGATTGCGATGTTGTCGTTTGAGACTTGCGTCCAAATGGATCAGTTCTACTTTTGCTGGGCGAAGGGTGCTTTTCGCGCGAACTATCTTTTCAGCCGCATGCTGAAAGAGCGGCAGTAGCTGGACTGTCAAGCTTGTGTCTCCTTGATCTTGCGCCGGCCAATTAGCCGGAGGAGTCGCGACGCTCTACCTGCATCGCGTTCGGCATTCTGACTGCATCCGGGCATATCCCCAGCCGCGACCTCGACAAATACGAGTGCGCTGGCGAGCCGCCGCTGTCGAGCCTGGCGCGACCGATCTGCGGCCTTGCGATGGAGTTTGTGATGCACCTCGCGCGCGACCGCGCCGCCCTTGCCTTCATTGTGCCGCTGGCCAATGCCGAAGAAGACCCATGACAGGCGACGTCGAGATATATCCGGCGGAGACTTTATTTCACGTGTGCGCTCACTCTGCAGCCGCGGATCCGGGTAGCCAGCTCCAGCGACAACGTAACAGCCGCTTGGCGCGCCGCACTTCTACCTCGACTTTTCCGACGTGAGGGGACAGCAGAATGCCAAGCGCGCGATGGAAGTGCCGCGCCCGGCTCGCATAGCTTGCTATCACAGTATGCGATTACACCACCATGGCCCGACGTTGCGCCGATGTGGATATTGCGAACAGAACGCGCTGTCCGATATCGCCCGTTATTTTGTTAAGTACAGCAATGGGCTCGTGGCTAGCGTGGGCGCTACCATCGATGAAGAAATTCGGCGACGGCACTCGGCACGATCTGGGAGATATACTACTAGGTCGGGCCCGTCCGCTTAGAGAGGCATGCCGGGACAAGGTTAGGGCCGCGATGGTCCCTTGTTATAATTGATTCCCTCTACCAGTCGTTGCAAGATTTCCTTGCGATCGTCATAGAGGGCATCCAAAACATGTTCAAAGATATCAAGCGCATCAAATACGTCGTCGCGGGTCAGGCTATTTCCATGACTGGCGGCGTTTCCGAGCCACTTGATTGCAAGTAATTCCTTCTGCACGCTAACGTGTTTTTCCGTCATGCTGACAATGCGTTGGTGCAGATTTGCTTCCTTAACGCCAAGCGTGTCGAGCAATGCTTCAACAGCGCAGCGGATTCGATTTCCAGCAGCGTCATAATCGCCCCAAGATGCGACAAAAGCCTCTGCGAGGCGTTGGACGACATCCTCAGGACACCGATGCGGGATACGGATAAGCGGAGGCGACGGGGAGATATATTGCGGAGAAAACCTATCGACGTACTCACGGTCATGCTCAGTGTATACCTCGTCCACGAAGCCTTTCCCGGCTACAGTCGCCGGCTCCTGACACTTTGGATTGTCACACTCTAAAAACGCGACGAATCGCATCTCGACCTCATGTGGGCCAAACCAGTATTCGTGTCGAACCTTGTTAGTGCTTGCAGTCCACGAACTCTTTACAGAATCTTTGACGAGACGGTAGTAACCACCGCCGCAGCTAGGACACGGCCAGTTGGGTGACACTTCAGCAGTAAGTGTCCCTCGGTAGAGCGCTCTGTCAACTGGCATGCGTTCCTCGATCTATTATAAATTTTTGTCTACAAACCGTGGAGAGCCTTCAATTCCCGGCTCAAGACATGAAAGCTAGCGGAAACTGCTCCTTTCGGGTAGGGCAAATACACGACACCGGATAGGTTGCTTGGAATACTAACGCCGTCCTCGTGTAGCAATATTACCTTCGATCGCCCGTAGCGTCCTTGGAAGAAGCCGATCTCATGCATTACATTTTCGCGCGCACGTGCTTGACCATCTGCATCGATGTCTTCACCCGTCATTACGATAACCGCGCTGTCGCACCGGTCTCCACCCGCCTCCAACTTTTCTATGACGGTCATTCCTAGGGAAATCTCTTGTGCTAGTTCTAACGTCGAGAGTCTTAGATCCTTTTCAATATAAGCTTGAACCTCGCGCCAGTCAGGTGATCTGCCGTGTGTAATGAAGACACGGCTCAGAGGCGCTGCTTGCTTCGCTATCGGTTGGGTATCAGGGCTGTTCGCACGTAGCTCGAAAATGTGGTCAATATCCCGTACGAGCCGTTCAAGCTGTGACCTGGAAAAATAGTCTTTCGGCGGCGTTCCGGTCTGAGCGGCAGGCTCCGTAGAAAAGGCGGCAAAATCATCGAACAGCTCAGGCATTTCTCGTTGGAGAACTTTCACCATGCCTGCCGCCTGGGTAAAGTATTGCCCTACATGAGCAGGATCGAATCGGAACTTGGGACTATTCAAACTCATTTCGGTGAGGGAGGTTATTACAGATTTCCTTATCCCCGATAGCTTCGCCATTGCAACAGAAAGGTCACTCATAATTGCGCATGATTTCGTAGTAGCGAAGACGCAATATTACTTCATCGCATTGCTCAAGTGTTCAGCGTCCGTTGTACAAAATCGTCCGTTTGCGTACGCTAAGGAAAAATCTTGTACCAAATTGAGCTTGGAGTGCTTTCATGCACCCCTCGTGACGCACATCGTTTTCCTACACCCTGCGGAAATATTCATGTCACCATCCTTCGCACACTGCCGAGTCAGATCAATTAGCCAAACCACCATCGACCTGCAATTGTTGATTCAATTCATGGCCCGTATGGGTATCACACTCCCGGTATTGCGAAGGCGCACGCCTGCTTCGCGAAATGGTAAAACTCGCTAGTGCATTCCTGTTCGGCCAAAACGCGCAGCTAAGTCATGCACGATTGGCCGTCCTCAACAAGAAAGATCAAGTAGCGCGCACGCTCAGCCGGGTCCCCCGCTTTCGCCGGAATTCCCATGAGCCTTGCAGTGTTACGCAGCCGCGCCCTGGCCGGCATGGATGCACCGGCCGTCAGCGTCGAGGTGCATCTTGCCAACGGCCTGCCGAAATTTCTGATGGTTGGCCTGCCGGAAACGGAGGTGCGGGAGTCGCAGGAGCGCGTGCGTGCGGCGCTGCAAAATGCCGGCTTCGATATTCCCAACCGGCGCGTCACGATCAACCTGGCGCCGGCCGACTTGCCGAAGGAATCGGGACGCTTCGACCTGCCTATCGCGCTCGGCGTCCTGGCCGCGTCCGGGCAAATTCCGGGCCGCGACCTCGACAAGTATGAGTTCGCCGGCGAGCTGTCGCTGTCGGGCCTGCTGCGCCCGATCCGCGGCGCGCTGGCGATGACGTTCGCGATGCACCGCTCGCGCGACCGCGCCGCCCGCGCGTTCATCCTGCCATTGGCCAATGCCGAGGAGGCCGCACTGATGGGCGACGCCGAGATCTATCCGGCGGAGACGCTACTGCAAGTGTGCGCTCACTTTGCCGCCGCCGACCCGGGCAGCCGGCTGCAGCGACATCGCAACAAGCCGCTTGGCGAGCCGCCCTGCTACCTCGATTTTTCCGACGTGAAGGGACAGCAGCACGCCAAGCGCGCAATGGAAGTGGCCGCGGCCGGCTCGCACAGCCTTTTATTAGTTGGTCCGCCAGGCGCCGGCAAGACGATGCTCGCTTCGCGCTTCGTCGGCCTGTTGCCGCCGATGACAGACGAGGAGGCGCTGGAGTCGGCGGCGGTGCAGTCGCTGACGCGCGGCTTCAGCGCGGCTAACTGGAAAGTGCGGCCGTATCGCAGTCCGCATCACACCTCGTCCGGCGTGGCGCTGGTGGGCGGCGGCAACCTGCCGCGGCCGGGTGAAATTTCGCTGGCCCATTGCGGCGTGCTGTTCCTCGATGAGCTGCCGGAATTCGACCGGCGCGTGCTCGAAGTGCTGCGCCAGCCGATGGAGTCGGGCAACATCACCATCTCGCGCGCGGCGCATCAGGCCGACTTTCCGGCACGGTTCCAGTTGATCGCGGCGATGAACCCGTGCCCATGCGGCTACCTCGGCCATCCGTCGGGCAAGTGCCATTGCAGCAGCGAGGCGATCGCGCGCTACCAGGACCGGATCTCGGGGCCGCTGCTCGACCGCATCGACATGCAGATCGAAGTGGGAGCGATGGCGCCGGACATGATGAGCGCCGGCGCCGACGGCGAGGCGAGCGCCACCATCGCGGCGCGCGTGGCGCATGCATTCGTGTTGCAGCAACAGCGCCAGGACAAGTCGAACCAGCGCCTGACGACGCGCGAGATCGACCAGCATTGCAAGCTCGACCGCGAAGGCGACAAGCTGCTGCGTACCACGATGTTGCACCTGCACTGGTCGGCGCGGGCGTATCACCGCGTGCTGAAGGTGGCGCGCACCATTGCGGACCTGGCCGGCACACAGCGCATTTCGGCGGCGCATGTGGCGGAGGCGATTCAGTATCGGCGCAGCCTGCGCGAGCGCTAGAGGTCCGACGGCTCCAAGCGATCGACGCAGCAACGGATCGTTTATACTCATTGCCTCATCGATAATAAAATCAGGCGGACTCGAATCGTGGTCACAACATCGACAGCTAGCAAGCAGATTGAGGTGGAAGTGTTGGACGCATTTGAGGCATTGGTGGAGGCATCGAAAGCCCTCGATGCCGACCGATACTTTGCATACTTCGATAAAGAGAAGTTCACCGGTCTGAGTGCTGACGGCAAAGCCTGGCAATCCATCAAGAACCTGGAGGACGTCATCGGCCCCGGTTTTGCGGCGGTCGACAAGATCGTCTCACTCGAGTTTTATAACGTGAAGGTGACCGTCATTAACCAGGCGACGGCTATTTTGGTCAATGAGTTCAAGCAGACCATTCTGCTAAAGGACAAGAGCCTGGTGAAACAAGCCGGCGGCGGCACGCAAGTCTGGTCTCGATGCGAAGATGCGTGGAAACTGGTCAGCATCTCTGCAAGCGACGCCAGCGAACGCGGCGACGTGGTGTTTTGAAACGCGCGTGATTGAGCGGCGCTCATCACAGCTAAAGGGCTGACAAGATCAACAGGCGAGTCGATCTGTCAGCCCCGCGACAACAGTTTCGGAAGCTAGCTCGGCGCCGTTAGACCCACGCGGCGCCGGAGCGGCCAGGCCACCAGCCGGTTAGCTTGATATGACCGCGACCGAGCTCCCACGTATTGAGCGGGTTGGAGACGCGCAGAAACTGAGTGTCTCCTGCCGTGAAATCCATGCGGATATCGAAGTTGGTTGCATCGAGCGGAATCCCAGTGATCTGACTGTCCTGCCCGCCCGAGACGCGGACCTGGCGCGTCACTTGCTCATTGCGAGCGGTGTAGGTCACCGTCGCATTGACGATGTAGGAGCCGCCGTTATCGAACCACAAATTGAGGTACGGTGTCTCACCGATCCAGCGAGGAATGACAACCTTGCCTGCAAACGACGCGAATTCGTAAGCGTAGGCCACGGGTTGGATGTTGGGGCCGATTATTTCATTGGCTTTGCTCGGGAAAATCCGCTTTTCAATGTTGTCGGCAGAACTGACATTCTTGTACGATCCCTTGAGGGACGCCGACTGATCGCCGCCGGTCATCGCCATGACCCCATCGACCGATCCAGTGATACTGAACTCGCTTTTGTCCTGGCGTGAGCCGACGTTCACGCACCCATCGGTAAGCCAGACTTTGGTGATCATCCCGAAACCCTGATCGATCTCGTTACCCGTGGCCTTGTTGTACTCCTTGGCAATCTTGAGCATTTTGTCGTAGTGTGCCAGCATGAAGTTGGCGGGATCTTCGATGTACTCGACACCAAAGGCCGATCCTGAGGAGGTCAGCGAACCCTTGGTGCCAAACTCCCACTTGCTTTTCACGCCAACGCTGACCTTGACGCCGGTCGTCGGGTCCAGATAAGGCACATCGAATTCCACGCCAACAGAAGACTGCTTCACATCGCCCTGCTCGAGGTGCCAATCCACAGTTGAGGGAAAGTTGAGCTTTGGTGGGTCGATGTTCGTTTGCGCAGCTTGGAATTGGGTGTCGGTGGGGTTGAAATACCCCACCGCGCCGACCTTGATGGTCGGATCGAGAGTCCAATTGCCCCAGGAATATCGGTCGGTATTGCGCAGCAGTCGCGTAAGCTGGACATTCCAGGCCGTCCCGCTGTCGTCAGCAAGGCCATCCTGCTGGGTGAGGACGCGAAAACCTTGCTCGTTCGAATCAGACATAGCTTATCTCCCTATTAGTGGATGAAAAGATGCAAATTTCGGCGGGGTCTGCTCGGCACCGCTGCTCGCTCGCCGCCGCGGGAGGAGTCGGTTCTGATGCTCCATGCTTCTTTGCGAGGGATCTACATGACGGCTGCCTAAGCGCTCAGGAAGAGCTTTGCTCACCGGGCAGATTCAGCAGCTATTGCTTGCGAAGAATTCGACGAATACACCTGGTGGCGCCTCATTCGCGCGTTGCAAAAATAGAAACCATGAGGTGGGATGTGAAGTCTGCAATAAATACGGATCGAGCGAACCTGATACTTAGAATAGGTTTCAGAATCGGTTCGCGATTGACCGCTGGTTGTAGTCCGCAACATCGATTATTTGGGCCAATGGAAGGCTCGGTGCATCGATCTCGCGCGCGATCAGTCAGGCGGCGATGACGGTGTTGCGCTCGCCGGCATCTATGTGCAGCCTAAGCTTCTAGCCCTCAGGCAGGAAGCTATTCAAGCGCCGCACGAGACGAACGTGCCGCGCGTATGCCATCGGCGATGTGCGGGCCGGCTCAGTGAAGCGGGTGGGCGCTACGATCGTTAGGGCGCGGCCGTTGTGGCGCAAATTCATGCGCACCCGGCGGCAGCATATGCCCGGCGTGCCGGGATTGTCGCGACGTGCCGGGGCGGACGCCACGGTTGCCGCCGCTCCATAAGGTAGCGCGGCAACACCGCTCCTGCTACCATCTGGCCATGCGACATTCCCTGATCAAACGACTACTCATGCCCGTGCTTGCCGCCAGCCTGCTGGCCGCCTGCTCCCCTACCTACAACTGGCGCGATTACAGCAGCCAGGACGCGCCGTTTCGCGCGATGTTTCCCGATAAGCCAGATGTCCACAAGCGCAAGATCGACATCAACGGCCTGCCCGTCGAGATGACGATGACGGCAGTCGATATCGATGGCACGACGTTCGCCGTCGGCAGCGCGGTAGCACCGGACGCGGACAAGGCCAAAGCAGCGCTCGATGCGATGAAGACTGCGCTGGTGCGCAACATCGGCGCCACCATCACCAAGGAAAAAGTGTCGGCAGCGGCCTCCGCCGGAGCGGCCGGCAACTCGCAGCGCGCATCGATCGATATCGAGGCGACCGGCGTGCGCAACGGCACGCCGATGAAGCTGGTCGGCCATTTCGAGGCGCGCGACAAGCGCTTCTACCAGGTAATCGTCATGGGCAAGGAAAAAGCCATGACGCCGGAGCACGTCGACCAGTTCATGTCGTCGTTCAAGTTGCTCTGAACCCAGCACTTGCTTTCGATCGGATCCTGATGATTAACGATGCCCCCGCCGCGCTGCAGCTGACCGCGCTCACCAAGCACTTCGGCCGGCCCGCCGTCGACCAGCTCAACCTGACGGTGCGGCGCGGCGAACTGTATGCGCTGCTGGGGCCGAACGGCGCCGGCAAGACCACCACCTTGCGCATGGTCGCCGGCCTGCTGGCGCCGGACTCGGGCAAGGTCGAAGTATTCGGCATCGACCTGGCCGCCAATCCGGCCGGCGCCAAGCAGGCCATGGCGTACTTGCCCGACGACCCGATGTTGTACGCCAAACTCAAGCCGACCGAGTACCTCGAGTTCATCGCCGGCCTGTGGGGCATTGCCGCGGCAGACGCCGAACCGCGCGCGCGCAAGCTGCTCGATTGGCTGGACCTGACCAAGCATGCCCATGAGCTGACCGAAGGCTTTTCGCGCGGCATGAAGCAAAAGCTCGCGCTGGCCGGCGCCCTGATCCACGAACCGCAGTTGCTGATCCTCGACGAGCCGCTCACCGGCCTCGACGCCGCGGCCGCGCGCCAGGTCAAGGACTTGCTGGTCGATCACGTCAACGGCGGCGGCACCGTGATCCTGACCACTCACATCCTCGAAGTGGCGGAGCGGCTGGCGCAGCGCATCGGCATCATCGAGCATGGCCGCCTGATCGCCGAGGGCACGCTGGACGAACTGCGCAGCCAGGCCGGCGCGGCAACGTTGGAGGATGTCTTCCTGCAACTGACGGGGCAGCCTTGAAAGCGCCCGCCGGCAGCGCGCTCTGGCTGCTCAAGCATGAAGTGCGCATGCTGTTTTTCAATTCCGGCTACGGTTCCAAAAAAGGCGCCGCCACGCGCGGCCTGAGCAAGAAGGCGATCGCGTTGTGGGTGTTCATCACGCTGGCCATTCATGCGGGCGCCTACTTCATGCTGAGCAAACTGCCGGATGGCACGATGCAGATTCCGCACGCCGTGATCATGGGGCTGACCGGCGTGTTCGCCGCGCTGGCGAGCCTGATGCTGGCGCAAGGCTTGAAGGCGAGCGTCGAGGTGTTGTTCGAACGCGGCGACATGGACCTCCTGTTGTCGTCACCGTTGTCGTCGCGCGGCATCTTTATCGTCAGGCTGGCCGGCATCGTCATCGGCGTCGCCGGCGTGTTCCTGTTTTTCCTGACGCCGTTCGCGCACATGGGGCTGCTGCTGGGCCACTACCGCTGGCTCGGTATCTACCCGGTCGTGCTCGCTACTGCAACGGTTGCGGCTTCGCTGTCGATGCTGGGGACGCTAGGCCTGGTGCGGCTGTTCGGCGTGCGCCGCACGCGCGTCGTTGCGCAGGTGCTCGGGGCGTTGTCGGGCGCAATGTTCTTTTTGTTGTCGCAGGTGTTCGCCAACAGCTCGGGCGGCTTTCGCGCCAAGGTCGGCGCCTGGTTCGCGCCGATGCTCGCGCCTGGCGCCACCTTCGGCCCTGACAGCCTGGTCTGGTTGCCTGGCCAGGCAATCCTGGGCGAGCCGTACGCGCTGCTGGCGTTCAGCGTCGCCGCCATCGTCATGTTCGCGCTGACGGTGCGCTTCACGCACCGCTTTTTCGTGCACGGGGTGCAGCAGGCAGTGAGCCTGGTGCGTGCGGCGGCGGCGCCGGCCGGCGGCCAGCGATACCAGTTCGGCCGCAGCTTGACGCGCGTAATCATCGTCAAGGAATGGCGCCTGATCGCCCGCGACCCTCAGCTGATTTCGCAGGTCATGCTGCAGCTGCTGTACATGCTGCCCTTATTTTTCGTGCTGATATTTAAAGGCGGCACGCAGGTGGCCGGCATCGCGGCGGGACTGACTTTCCTCGCCGGCTCGCTGACCGCGGCGCTGGCCTGGGTCATCATGTCGGCCGAGGATGCGCCGGACCTGCTGCGCGCTTCACCGTCGAGCATGCACACGATCCGCCGTGCCAAGCTTGCGGCCGTCACCTTGCCGGCTCTCGCGCTGGTGAGCGTGCCGATGCTGTGGGTGCTGGCGCGTGATCCGCGCGCGGCCATGCTGATGTGCGCCACCGTGGTGGCATCGGTGACGACGTCGGCGCTGATCGCCATGTGGTGCGGCCGGCCGGCAGCGCGTGGCGACTTCAAGAAGCGCTCAAAAGGGAATTTACTGAGCAACACGCTCGAGACACTCAACGGCTTTGCCTGGTCGGGCCTGACTTTCCTGTTGCTGGTGGCCGGGGGCGCAACCCGGTTTCCGGGCTGGATGTTGCCGGTCGCCGCTTTGCTGTTCGTCGCCACCATCGCCATTTTGCTGGCCGCCTGGATGATGCGCCGGCGGGATGACTGAGCCTGCACGCCACACGCGTGCAAGGTGACCAAAATGGGAAGTCGTGTTATCGTTTCGTCATTGCAGTACACAATCAGAAAGCCGTTATGTTAATCACGTTCACATCCAAAGCAGCAGCCGAAGTCACCATGTACAAAGAGCACGCCAAGCGCATGCTCGACCTGATCGGCAAGGACGTCAGCCGCGGGGTCATCACCGCGGCCGAAGCGCCGCGCGCCGTCGAAGTGCTGGAGAAAGAAATAGCCGAATCGCGCAAGCATCAGGCGTCCGACGATGTGCAGCGCGACATCCACGCGCATCATGGCGAGGTCAACGAGGACAAGGATCACGAGGGCATGGAAGTGGTCAGTTTCGCGACCCGTGCGTACCCACTGCTGGAAATGTTGCGCGCGGCGCGCAATGGCGGCCACGACGTCCTCTGGGGCGTGTAATGACGCAGCTGGTGGCGCTGCAGAGCCACCAGGTCAGTGCAGCGGACGGCACCAGGCTGTTCGTCACTGACTACCTGCTGCCCGCATCCCAAGTACGGGGCAGTGTCGTGCTGATGCATGGACTCGGCGAGCACAGCGGCCGATACCGGCATGTCGCCGGCTTCTTTAACGAGTGCGGCTTATCGGTGCGTTGCTACGACAACCGGGGACACGGACGATCGCAGGGCAAGCGCGGCGACGTCATCAATGGCAATCCGATGTTGCAGGATGCCGAAATCATCATCGACGATTTTGCGGCCCGCTTTGCGCATCCGCCGTTTCTGTTCGGCCATAGCATGGGCGGACTGTTCGCCGCCCACTTCGCGCTCGCGCACAAGTCGCCTTTGCGCGGCCTGATCCTGTCGTCGCCGGCGCTGGCGCTGCGCATGAAGCCGATCGAACTGAAGATGCTGGCGGTGCTGGAAATGCTGGCGCCAACCATCGGCGTATCGAATGGCGTGAAAAGCACATTCCTGTCGCACGATGCAAAGGTCGTCGGCGCCTACAGGGCCGATCCGCTGGTGCACGGCAAAATCAGTGCGCGCTTGCTGCGTTCGATGCTGTCGTCGATCGCGTACTGCGCATCGCACGCCGCGTCGCTGTCCATTCCCACCCTGATGCTGGTCGCCGGCGACGACCGCTTGGTCGACCCGGACGGCAGCCGGCGGTTCTTTGCAAAGTTGAAGCCCGGACTGGCGCAGATGCATGTTTACGACGACCTGTATCACGAGATTTTCAATGAGGTCGATACAAGCAGGCAGTTTGCCGATCTGAAGGCATGGCTGGAGCAGGCCACGCTGTCGCGTTAAACTTTGCTGACGCGCATGCGGGCTTAGGTAAAGGCAATCGCGCGGCGCGCAAAACCATCAGACGAAAAAAAACAGCGTGGCTCGTGGCGGCCTTGGCCGTCGCGGGCGCACGCGTCGCTTTTCTCCAGACGAAAAAAAACCCAGCATCTCTGCTGGGTTTTTTCTTTATAACTAGCCTGACGATAACCTACTTTCACACTGGTTGCAGCACTATCATCGGCGTAATATCGTTTCACGGTCCTGTTCGGGATGGGAAGGGGTGGTACCGATTTACTATGGTCATCAGGCATAA
>NZ_PDOC01000005.1 GCF_002760655.1 Massilia eurypsychrophila
ATGATTTATGCTCCACGCTTCCTTCCCACGGTCGGTTACCCTTCCGCAGTTGCGCTTCACTTCGCTCACTGTGGTCAGCTCGCGGCGGGACTTGCACCCACAGGAGTGCGCCCATGCTGGGCGCACAAATGAAAAACGGCGGCCCGAAGGCCGCCGTTTTAACTTGGTGCGACTGGCTTACTTGACGCCGTGCATCAGCTTCTGGATCATCGGTGCGAGCAGGAACAGCAGCACGCCGCCGGCCATCAGCGACCAGAAACCAAACGTGTAGCCGGACAGCGCCGACGCCACCGACATGCCGGCTTCGCCGGAGACGTGGCTGGCGAAGATGCCCGACAGGTTGTTGCCGATACCGGTCGACAGGAACCAGCCGCCCATGCCCAGGCCAACCAGGCGCACCGGCGCCAGCTTGGTGGTCATCGACAGGCCGATCGGAGACAGGCACAGCTCACCGATCGACTGGATCCAGTACACCGCGAACAAGGTCCAGAACGGGATCTTGTTGATGGTCGGGTCGACCAGGAACGACAGGGCGTACATCAGCAGGCCGAAAGCCAAGCCGTTGAACAGGATGCCGAGGCCGAATTTGCGCGGGATCGACGGGTTCACGTTCTTGCGGCCCATGGCGACCCAGATCCACGCGATGATCGGCGCGCAGGCGATGATGGCCACCGAGTTCACGCTCTGGAACCAGGCGGTCGGGAATTCGGCCATGCCGAACACGCCGGCGCGGTTGACGATATTCTCGGCCAGGAAGGTGAACGAGCTGCCGGCCTGTTCGAAGAACATCCAGAACAGGATGTTGAAGGCAAAGATGATCAGCAGGGCGATCGTCTTGTCGCGGGCGACGGCGCCGTCGCGGATGCCTTCGCGGATCAGCATGATGACGAGGCCGAGGAACAGGATCGTCAGCACGACCTGCAAGTTGGCCGCGCCGGCCTTGAGCAGGAAGTACATCAGCGGGATCACGGCGATGGAACCGAGCACCACGTACACCATGCGCATCGGGTTCTGTGCGTCCGCTTCCGGAGCGCCGATGCCCTTGAGCGCCTTGCGGCCAACGGCGAACCAGAAAAGGCTGATCAGCATGCCGATGCCGGAGGCGATGAACACGACCTTGTAGGCCGGGATGTCGTCGATGCTGAATACCTTCTGCGCCAGTTGCTGGGTCAGGATCGGCGCGACGAAGGCGCCGGCGTTGATGCCCATGTAGAAGATGGTGAAGCCGCTATCGCGACGGGTGTCGTCGAGCGAATACAGTTTGCCGACCATGGTCGAGATGTTCGGCTTGAACATGCCGTTACCGACGATGATCGTGGCCAGGCCAATCTTGAAGATATCAGGATCGGGAATCGCAATGGCGAACAGGCCGATGGCCATGAAGGCGGCGCCGATCAGGATCGAGCGCTGGTAACCGATGACTTTGTCGGCGACGTAGCCGCCGAACACTGCGCCCGCATACACCAGCGCCAGGTAGGAGCCGTAAGTGAGGTTGGCGTCGGCCTGGCCGGCAGCTGCACCGCCATGGAACTGGGTGACGATGTAGAGAACCAGCGCCCAGCGAATGCCGTAGAACGCGAAACGTTCCCAGAATTCGGTCATGAACAACATCCACAGCGGACTTGGATGACCCATTATCTGCTTGAATTCTGGTATTACGACTGGCTTCGTAGGTGTAGCAGCACCGCTCATGCGGGATCTCCCGGATATAGTTATGAATGGATAATCATATGGAGCTTCTATCGCCCCTCACGCCGCCGGATTTGCGATGAGTGAGGCCATCTATTCCAATGCGCTGCATTTTAATGTAAATCGGCCGGCGCAAGCGAATTTTTGCCGGATGTGTTAATCGCGCCTCATTTGGCCCGGCGCACCCCTGCCTCAAACTGCACTGCACAAAGTAGGTTCAGTTGTCGTATATTGGCATTGCAGGCTCGTTCGTTACACAGAATTAGAAAAGGAATTTGTACTATGGACCACGACGTTGTCGATACCCTAATTTCGCCGGAAGGCCGGCTCGAAGTGCTGTCGAAGGCCGAAGTTACCAAACTGCTCGACACCAGCCAGGGCGGCCTGTATCAGGTCTTTCGCAATTGCGCGCTGGCGGTGCTGAACTGCGGCAGCTCGATCGACGACGGCAAGGAACTGCTGGAGCGGTACAAGTCGTTCGACATCAGCATCGTGCAGCGCGAGCGCGGCATCAAGCTCGATATCAAGGGTGCGCCGGCGATCGCCTTTGTCGATGGCAAAATGATAAAGGGGATCCACGAGCACCTGTTCGCGGTGCTGCGCGATATCGTCTTCATCAACAGCGAAATCACCGACAACCCAAAGTTCGACAACTCGCTGTCGGGCGGTATCACCGATTCGGTCTTCCACATTCTGCGCAACGCCAACGTGCTGCGCCCGCAGCGCAATCCGAACCTGGTGGTGTGCTGGGGCGGCCATTCGATCAACCGGATCGAATACAACTATTCGAAAGAAGTCGGCTACCAGATGGGGTTGCGCGACCTCGATATCTGCACCGGCTGCGGACCTGGCGCCATGAAGGGGCCAATGAAGGGGGCCACCATCGGCCACGCCAAGCAGCGCCTGACGGGCGGCCGCTACCTCGGCATCTCCGAGCCTGGCATCATCGCGGCGGAATCGCCGAACCCGATCGTCAACGACCTGGTCATCATGCCGGACATCGAAAAGCGGCTCGAAGCGTTTGTGCGCACCGGCCACGGCATCATCGTGTTCCCGGGCGGCGCCGGCACCGCCGAAGAGATCCTGTACATCCTCGGCATCCTGCTCCATCCCGATAACGCCGATATGCCGTATCCGCTGATTTTCACCGGCCCGGAAACCTCGCGCGACTACTTCAAGCAGATCAACGAGTTTATCGGCGCGACCCTCGGCGAGGCGGCGCAGCAGCGCTACAAGATCATCGTCGACGATCCCGAAATGGTGGCGCGCGAAATGCAGGTCGCGATCAGGGAAGTGCGCGAATTCCGCAAGTCGCGCAGCGACGCGTATTACTTCAACTGGCTGCTGAAAATCGACGAGGAATTCCAGCGTCCGTTCAAGCCGACCCACGAGAATATGCGTGCCCTTAGCCTGCACAAGAACCAGGCCACGCATCTGCTGGCGGCAAACCTGCGCCGCGCCTTCTCTGGCGTGGTAGCAGGTAACGTCAAGGATGAAGGAATCCGCGCGATCGAAAAATTTGGCCACTTCGAAATCCACGGCGACCCGGCGATCATGGGTCCGATGGATGCGCTGCTGTCTTCATTCGTCGAGCAGAGCCGGATGAAACTGCCAGGTAAGACGTATGTTCCGTGCTATCGCGTGATTCAGTAGCTTAGCTGAGAGGCCTCAACGGGCGTGGCGATCGTATCGTGCATCCGTTGACGCTGATCCCGCGTAGCGGGATCATGGATGTATGAACCATGACTCGCGCTCCTTTGAAGATGACCTCTCGTCCCTGAAGGCGGACTTGGCGGTTGTTCGCTCAAACTACGTCACCAAGGCGGACCTGCAGGAAGTCCGGCTGGAACTTAAGGCGGAGATTCAGGACGGGCGCCTGGAGATGAAAGCGATTGAAGCAAATCTGCTGAGCCGCATCGACGCTGTCAGAGTAGATGATATCTACGGACTTAAGATTGAACTCAAGTCCGAAATCAGCGCCCTAGGGACTGAACTTAGGTCCGATATCAGCGCACTGAGGGTCGACAATGAAAAGCTGCGTGGTGAAATGAAAGCCATGTTGGCTGTGGTTCAGAAGAGTTTGAACGCGCAAACCTGGCGGATCATCGGCACCGTGTCATCATTGGTCGCCGTTGTTTTCTTCATCGTCCGCGCCGGATATTGAATCGGGGCTCATTCGAGCCCCCTTTTCAAACAAGCCTTCTTACTCTTCCCGGCGCAAGTGCGGGAACAGAATCACATCGCGGATATTCGGCGAATCCGTAATCAGCATCATCAAACGGTCGATGCCGATGCCGCAGCCGCCGGCCGGCGGCATGCCGTATTCGAGGGCGCGGATGTAGTCGGCGTCGTAAAACATCGCCTCCTCGTCGCCCGCATCCTTGGCCGCCACCTGCGCCAGGAAGCGCGCCGACTGGTCTTCGGCGTCGTTCAACTCCGAGAAGCCGTTGGCGATTTCGCGGCCGACGATGAACAGCTCGAAGCGCTCGGTGATGCCAGGCGCCGTGTCCGATGCGCGCGCCAGCGGCGACACTTCGGCCGGGTAGTCGACGATGAAGGTCGGCTCCCACAGCTGCGCTTCGGCGGTCTCTTCGAATAGCGACAGCTGCAGCGAACCCAGGCCCGACGTGGCGAACGGCTTGACGCCGAACTTGAGCAGCTCGGCCTTCAGGAAGTCCATGTCGTGCAGCTGCTCGTTGGTGTAGCCTGGCGCGAACTTGTTGATCGCCTCGACGATCGTCATGCGATGGAAAGGCTTGGTCAGGTCCAGCTCACGGCCACCGTAGGTCAGCAGCGCGGTGCCGTGTGCGTCGACCGCGGCCCGGCGGATCACCGCTTCGGTGAAGTCCATGATCCACTGGTAGTCGGTGTAGGCCGCGTAGAATTCCATCATGGTGAATTCTGGATTGTGACGCGGCGAGACGCCTTCATTGCGGAAGTTGCGGTTCACCTCGAACACGCGGTCGAAGCCGCCGACGACCAGGCGCTTGAGGTACAGCTCCGGTGCGATACGCAGGAACATCTCCATGTCGAGCGCGTTGTGGTGCGTGATGAACGGCTTGGCCGCGGCGCCGCCGGGGATCGTGTGCAGCATCGGCGTCTCGACTTCCATGAAGTCGTTTTCTTCCATGAAGCGGCGGATCGACGACATCGCGGCGGTGCGCGCCTTGAAGGTGCGGCGCGTCTCTTCGCTCATGATCAGGTCGACGTAGCGCTGGCGGTACTTGGTCTCCTGATCGGACAGGCCGTGGAACTTGTCCGGCAGCGGGCGCAGCGACTTGGTGATCAGGCGCAGGTTGGTGACCTTGACGGTCAGTTCGTCCGTCTTGGTCTTGAACAGCGTGCCTTCGACGCCGAGGATGTCGCCCAGGTCGTAGTGGTGCAGCGCTTCCATCGCGGCCGCGCCGGTCAGGTCCAGCGTGGCGTAGATCTGGATGCGGCCATCGGCGCGCGCGCCGGACGAATCCTGCAGCGTGGCGAAGGCGGCCTTCTTGCCCGCTTCGCGCTTGAGCATCATGCGGCCGGCCATGACCACGGCCACCGGGTTCGCTTCGAGTTCTTCGCGCGTCTTGCCGCCAAATTCTTCGTGGATGGCGGCGGCCTTGTGCTGCGGACGGAAGTCGTTCGGGAAGGCGATGCCATTGCCGCGCAGCGTGGCCAGCTTGGCGCGGCGCTCGGCGATGATCTTGTTTTCGTCGGCCGGCTGCGCGGCGTGGTCCTGGATGTCGGTGGTCATGATAGTTTTATTAGTAGGTTGATCAGGTCAGTCTGCGAACAGGGCGTCGATGTCGAGCTCGGAGAAGTCGGCGGCGACGGCGATGACGTTCTCGAACTCGTCGAAGGCGTTGGCGGGCAGGGTGGTGGTCAGCACCACGCAGCGCATGCCGGCGCGACGCGCCGCTTCCACGCCGAGCGGCGCGTCTTCGAACACGATGCAGCGTTCCGGCGGCACGGCGCAGCGTTCGGCGGCGAGCAGGAAGCCGTCCGGATTCGGCTTGCCGCGGGCGACGTCGGCCGCGCCGACGACGATATCGAAATGGCGCCGCAGGTCGAGGCCATCGAGCGTGAACTCGATGTTGGCGTTGGGCGCGGCGGTGGCCACGGCCAGTACCACGCCTTGCTCTTTGGCGCGGCGAATCAGTTCATCGAAGCCGCCCACCGTCTTGCGGTGCGGGCCGTACAGCTCGCGATAGACGGTTTCCTTTTCCAGGTTCAGCGCCAGCACCTCGTCGTCCAACAGGTGTTCGCCCATGTGCGCGCGGATGATCTCCTTGCCCTGGCGGCCGGCGGTGGTGCGGAAAAATTCTTCCGCATCGATCGTCATGCCGCGCTGTTCGAAGAAGGTGATCCACGACTGCGTATGGAAGGCCATGTTGTCGACGATGGTGCCGTCCATGTCGAAGATGAATGCGCTTTTTTCGAGGCCCATCGCTTACACGCCTTGCTTCAGGGAGGCGGCGATGAAGTCATCGAGGTCGCCATCGAGCACGCCCTTGGTGTTGCCGGTCTCGAAGCCGGTGCGCAGGTCCTTGATGCGCGACTGGTCCAGCACGTACGAGCGGATCTGGTGGCCCCAGCCGACGTCGGTCTTCGAGTCTTCCAGCTTCTGCTGCTCGCTCATGCGCTTGCGCAGTTCGTGCTCGTACAGCTTCGCCTTCAGCATTTCCATCGCCTCGGCGCGGTTGCGGTGCTGGCTGCGGTCGTTCTGGCACTGCACCACGATCCCGGTCGGCGCGTGCGTCATGCGCACCGCGGAGTCGGTCTTGTTGATGTGCTGTCCACCGGCGCCGGATGCGCGGTAGGTGTCGACGCGGATGTCGGCCGGGTTGACGTCGATCTCGATCGAGTCGTCCACCTCAGGATAGACGAACAGGCTGGTAAACGACGTGTGGCGGCCGTTGGCCGAATCGAACGGCGACTTGCGCACCAGGCGGTGCACGCCGGTTTCGGTGCGCAGGTGGCCGTAGGCGTACTCGCCCTCGACTTTCAGCGTGGCGGTCTTGATGCCGGCGACCTCGCCGTCGGACTGCTCGAGGATGTCGACCTTGAAGCCCTTGCGCTCGCAATAGCGCAGGTACTGGCGCAGCAGCATCGAGGCCCAGTCCTGCGCCTCGGTACCGCCGGCACCGGCCTGGATATCGATGAAGCAGTTATTCTGGTCCATGGGATTGCCAAACATGCGGCGGAATTCCATGCCTTCGATGACGAGCTTGATGGCGTCGGCGTCGACGATGACCGCTTCGAGCGTGTCGTCGTCGCTTTCTTCGCGCGCCATGTCGAACAGGTCGTGCGCGTCCTTCAGGTCGGCGTCGGCCTTCTGCAGCGTGTGCACGACGCCTTCCAGCGCCTTTTTCTCTTTACCGAGATCCTGGGCGCGTTTTGGATCGTTCCAGACGGTCGGATCTTCTAGTTCTTCGTTGACTTGTTCGAGCTTCTCTGACTTTTTATCGTAGTCAAAGATACCTCCGAAGTTCGGCCTCGCGACCGGTCAGGTCGTTGAGCAGGGCGGAGAGGGCGTTGATGCGTTCGGCTTCCATGGCGTTTCCGGTCTTGAATTGGGTTGAATCGAACCTTCGATTATACCCGATCCATTGGCAAGATCAGCGGGGAGCGCGGTCGGCCAGGGCTGCCAGCAGGTCCATCGGCATCGGGAACACGATGGTCGATGTCTTGTCGCCGGCGATGTTGGCCAGCGTCTGCATGTAGCGAAGCTGCATGGCGCCGCTCTGCTGCGACAGCACCTGGGCCGCCTGCATCAGCTTTTCGGACGCCTGCAGCTCGCCCTCGGCGTGAATCACCTTGGCGCGCCGCTCGCGCTCGGCCTCGGCCTGGCGCGCGATCGCCCGCACCATCGACTCGTCGAGGTCGACGTGCTTGATCTCGACGTTGGCCACCTTGATGCCCCAGGCGTCGGTCTGGGCGTCGAGCACCTGCTGGATGTCGATATTGAGGCGCTCGCGTTCGGCCAGCATCTCGTCGAGCTCGTGCTTGCCCAGCACCGAGCGCAACGTGGTCTGCGCCAGCTGGCTGGTCGCTTCGAAGTAGTTGGCGACCTGGATGATGGCGCGCTGCGGGTCGATCACGCGAAAATACAGCACCGCGTTGACCTTGACGGAGACGTTGTCGCGCGAGATGACGTCCTGCGTCGGCACGTCGTGCACCGACGTTCGCAGGTCCACCCGCACCATCTGCTGCAGCACGGGGATCAGCAGGATCAGTCCCGGCCCCTTCACCGACCAGAAGCGTCCCAGCTGGAACACCACGCCGCGTTCATACTCGCGCAGCACGCGCACCGACGTCGCCAGCAACGCCGCCAACAGCAAAAATAGGGCGCCGAGCCCAAAGCCGAACTCGAAGATCATGGCAATTCTCCCTTGTTGTAGTAGTCGATCGGCGCGACGTCGAGGATCGGGCCGGCGCGCCCGACGATGCGCACTTGCTGCCCGCGCCGCAGCGGCACCGCGGTGCTCACGCGCCAGGTCTCGCCGCCGGCGTTGGCCCAGCCTTCGCGCTCGGTGTCGTCGAGCATTTCGGCGACAGTGCCGATCAGGTTGTCGATGCCGGTGACGACGGCGCGGCGGCGCGAGCGCAGCGCCACGTTGACAGTCAGCGCCATCAACAGGGCGCTGGCGATGGCCACGGTGGCGACCAGCCAGATCGGAATGCCGTAGTCGGGCAGGTCGGTATCGATCAGGATCAGCGCGCCGGCGACGAACGCGGCGATGCCGCCCAGGCCGAGCGTGCCAAAGCTGGGCAGGAAGGACTCGGCGACCATGAATGTAATGCCAAGCAAAATGAGGGCAAGCCCGGCATAGTTGACCGGCAGCAACTGCAAGCCGTACAACGCAAGCACCAGGCAGATGGCGCCGATGACGCCGGGAGCGACCGCGCCAGGACTCATGAATTCGAACAGCAGGCCATAGATGCCGATGCTCATCAAAATGAGCGCGATGCTCGGATTGGTGATGACGGTGAGCAGGCGCGAGCGGGTGTCCGGCTGCACGTTGACGAGCGGCGCACCGGCTGTTTGCAGCTTCAACGGGCGGCCCAGCACCTGCACGATGGCGCCGTCCAGCCTGGCCGTCAGCGCCGCGACGTCCGGTACGATATGGTCGATCACGCGTTCCTTCAGCGCGTCCTCGGCCGACAGGCTGAGGCCCTCGCGCACCGAGCGATCGGCCCAGTCGGCATTGCGCCCGCGCATTTGCGCCAGGCCGCGCAGGTAGGCGGCCGCGTCGTTGACAGCCTTGCGTTCCAGCGCCGATGTCAGCGGCGGCGTGGCGGCCGGTGGCGTGCCGGCGGGCGTGCCGGGCTTGTCACGTGGTTCGCCTTCCTTGCGGGCGGGCGGCGGCTTGCCCTCCGGCTCCATGCCGGGCGCGCCGATCTGCACCGGCGTGGCCGCGCCAAGGTTCGTGCCTGGCGCCATCGCCGCAATATGGCTGGCGTACAGGATATAGGTGCCGGCGCTGGCTGCCCGCGCGCCGCTCGGGGCGACGAAACTGGCCACCGGCACGGGCGAAGTCAGGATCGCCTTGATCACCGAGCGCATCGACAGGTCGAGGCCGCCGGGCGTGTCGATCTGGAGGATCACCAGCTGGCTGCCGTCCGTGGCCGCGCGGGCGATGCCGCGCACGACGTAATCGGCGCTGGCGGGCCCGATCGGCCCGTCGATCGTCAGCAAGGTCACGGCGGCGCGCGGCGCGGCCGAGGTGGCCGGCGCAACGCACGCCAGCAACAGCGCAACAAGGACAAGGCGCAAGACGCGGTCAAGCATGGCGTGGCTGTGTTGGAACATTCGGCCTCCCCCCATGATGATTAGAAGCTCGGCGCGGCAGTTGGTTCCGGGCTTGATGCCGGACTCCGCACTGCGTATCATGCTGTCCAACATCATCAATTACACCAGATCCCCATGCGCGCCAAGTTTTGCCTGCCCCTGCTGCCCCTGATCCTGAGCGCCTGTTCGGCGCCTGGCGACCGCGCTGTCGTACCCGCCGGCGCGACGGCTGTGCTGGCTGTGCTGGAGACGACCGATATCCACTCGAACGTGCTCGGCTACGACTACTACAAGCTGGCGCCGGATCCGTCCTTCGGCCTGGACCGCACAGCGACGCTGATCGCCCAGGCGCGCAAGGAGTTTCCCAACACGCTGCTGCTCGACAATGGCGACACCATCCAGGGCACCGCGCTGGCCGATTACCAGGCGCTGGTGGCGCCGTTGCGCTGCGACCAGACATTGACCGTCTACAAGGTCATGAACCATCTCGGATTCGACGGCGGCGGCATCGGCAACCACGAGTTCAACTATGGGCTGGCCTACCTGAGCCAGGTGACAGGCAGCCGTTTCGACGTCGACGGCGTCGATCCGGCCAGGCCGCGCTGCGCCGGGCCGGCGTTTCCGCAGGTGCTGGCCAATGTCTATAGCAAAAAGTCGGGCAAGCAGCTGTTCGCGCCGTACCGCATCATTGCCAAGCAGGTCAGCGCGCTGGACGCCAACGGCAAGCCGGTCACCGCGACAGTCAAGGTCGGCATCATCGGTTTCGCGCCGCCGACCATCCTGGCATGGGACAAGCGCTGGCTCGACGGCAAGGTCTACACCGAGGGCGTGCGCGAAACGGCCCTCAAGTACATTCCGCAGATGCGCGCCGAGGGCGCCGACCTGGTCATCGCGATCTCGCACGGCGGCCTGGACGACAGTCCGTACACGCCGGACATGGAAAACGCCAACTACCACCTGTCGAAGGTGCCGGGCATCGATGCCATGCTGCTTGGCCACTCGCACCAGGTGTTCCCGAATGCCGCCAGCGCAGTGGCGCAGTTCAAGCTGGCCGGCGTCGACAAGGCGGCTGGGCTGGTCAACGGCGTGCCGACCACCATGGCCAACCTGTGGGGCAAGCACCTCGGTGTGATCGGCCTGCACCTGACGCATGACGGCGCGCGCTGGGTCGTCGACAAGCGCAAGACCACGGTCGAAGCGCGCGGTGCGCAGCGGGCCGACAAGTCGTTCGTGGCGCCTGATCCGGCGGTGGCGGCGCTGGTCGCGGCCGAGCATGAGGCCACCATCGGCTACGTCAAGACGCCGGTCGGCGCCAGCGCTTTTCGCATGTCGAGCTATTTCGCCGACGTCGGCGACGTGTCGGCAATCGCGGTGGTGAACCACGCGCAGGCAGATTACGTGACGACGTATGTGAAGGCCAGCTTGCCGCAGTACGCGGCGCTGCCGGTACTGTCGATGGCGTCGGCGTTCAAGAGCGGCTCGGCCGGCGTGACCGACTATACCGACGTCAAGGCCGGCGATATCGCGCTCAATAACGCGGCCGATCTGTACCTGTACCCGAACACGCTGTACGCGGTGAAGGTCGACGGGGCTACGCTGTTGGCATGGCTGGAGCATGGCGCCGGGCGCTTCAACACGATCGATCCGGCCGCCGCGGCGCCGCAGGAGCTGGTCGATCCATCCTTCCCGAGCTATAACTTCGACACCATCACCTCGATCGACGTCAGTTACGAGATCGACGTCACCCAGAAGCCGGGCAAGCGCATCGGCAAGCTGACGTACCGCGGCAAGCCGGTGGCGCCAAATCAGGAGTTCATCGTCGCAACGAATAACTACCGGGCCAGTGGCGGCGGCGCCTTCCCTGGGCTCGACGGCAGCAAGACCGTGTTTGCGTCGCCGGACAACAATCGCGATGTGCTCATCGCGTACATCAAGGGCGCCAGGCAGCTGACGTTTGCGTCGCACGGGGCGCAGCGCAGCTGGCGGTTTGCGAAAGTGAAGACGGCCGGGCCGGTGGTGTTTCGCTCGGCGCCGGGCGTGCTCGCGCTGGCGGAGCAGGCGGGGTTATCGAATGTGTCGCTGCTGCGCGCCGATGATGGCGGCGGCAAGGGTTATTCGCTGTACGCGGTCGATTTGTCGCGCTAGCGCAGAGATGCGAGCGCGGGGCCCATTTCGCGGCGTCTAGTTCAGCTTCGCTTTTTCCTGCTGGACCAGAATAAACGGGTGCACCACGCTCGTCCACAGCAACGCCTGTCCCTCGGTCCAGGCCTGCGCCTGCTCGTCGGTCACCTTGCCGATCTTACCGGCGCCCATCCAGGAGGAGATACTGTCCTTGTCGTCGTGCGAAATGCGCACGGCGACGTCAATCAGATCCAGGTCCGGGCTGACGAAAACCACTGAGCCCTGGGCAAAGTGCTTCTCCAGCTCAGCCCATGGCATGCGCGCGGTCTCGCTGTTGATCTTGCGGCGCAGGTCGGTATCGTTGTCGGGATTAGTATTCATGGAAGCTAAAAATAGAAGTCAGATGGAATCGACGACCGGGGTCGGCGAACCCGCCCATGTTAACCGATAGGCGCCGCCTTTGCGCACGTTACCCACCAGTGCGGGCCGAAAGCATGCCAGGTTGGTGCCGCCGCCCCGCCGCACGCTGGGAAAAATGACGCCCATCGACCCGGCTTCGAGCAGCTGCGCTGCCAGCTGCTGCGACGCGACATAGCTGTCCGGTGCGAGCTCCTTTGAAAACCCCCGCTGTCCGCGCAAGTCGTGGAAGGTGCTGGTGAAATCGGCCAGCATGGTCTGGTAGGTCACGCTGTCGTCGAAGCGGTCGATTTCCATATACTCGACGGTTTTGTGGAAGGTGATCTCGGCCAGCGCGGTTTCCGGTTCAAAGGCGCAGTACCACGCGCCGCGCTCGCCGTCGTTGAAGCGGCTGCCTTCCGGCCGTGGATACGTGTACGCGGCGTTGATGATGCGGAAGTTCGGCACGCCGAATACCAGCTCGTCGACGCCGATGCCCGGCAGGTCGCCATATTCGCCGCGCAGTCGCTCGTTGGTCGCGTTGTCGAGTTCGAACAGGTCGCGCAGCATGCCGTCGTCGTCGGCCAGCGGGGCCAGCACCGAATCTTCGACATCGGCGAAGCGCGACGGGATCAGGCGGCAGGTATCGAACTGGCGCAGCGCGGTCAGTGTTGGAGAAGCGGCCAAGGTCACAGCCCTCCGCGCCGCGCGTCGAGCAGCTTGCGCACCGTCTGCATTGCCAGCAGGCCGCCGGCCAGCATCTGCGACAGCGGCGTGCGGCCGCCAAATACGGCGTTCTTGTTCGGCAGCGTGACCCATTCGTCGGCCAGTTTGTCGCCGTACAGGATGTGCAGCGCCTTGTAGATGCCGAGCAGGTAGGAGATGCGCGTGATGCGGTCGACTTCCAGCACCCGCTCGGGGTTCTTTTTCCACTCGTAGAAGGTGGAGGAGGACAGGCCGCCCAGCAGTTCGCGCGCGTCTTCGTCGCGTAGCTGCCAGGCGGCGACCAGCTTGAAAAAACCCTTGAGGGCGGACTTGGACAGCCGCTCGCGTTCGGCCCTGGCGTTGAGGTCGACCAGGACGGCAGGTTCGAAACGGCTCTTCGGGTAGGCGTAGGCGAGATTCATGGTTTTCTCCGGTTATGGAGTATTTATACTCCGCTTCCGGGATAAATGCAAATGTTACGCCTGCAGAATTCACCCGGGCACGCTCAACATTGATCCGCGCATGCACGAGGTCACCTGGTTCAGAGGCCTTCCAGGATCGCCTCTACAATGGCGGTTTGACGCGGCAAGCCGTTTATCTCATCATTTTTTTCAACGAAATTTCCATCGAGGCGCATCGTCACGTAACCATGCACCATGGACCATAGCGCGATAGCGCGTGTCTCGAGGCTCGTTGTTCGGACTCTCTCATCTTTCCCGAGCTTTTCTATTAACAGGCCATAGATGCGATCCATCGCAGCGCTTAACTCGTGGTCATCGAGCAGATCGCGTCGCCATAACAGCCGATAGCGATTCGGGTGAGCCAGGGCATACTCGGTGACCGTGTTGGCAAAGGTCCTGATCACCTCGGGATACTTCATTGTCCCAGTCCTTAGTGCGTTCGTGATCTCTTCTGCCAGAGCGTGAAAAATGCTTGCGGCCAGCGACGTGAGGAGCGCCTGCTTGCTCGGAAAGTGATTCACGGGCGCGGAATGTGCCACGCCCGCCGCTCTGGCAACGGCGCGGATTGTGATTGCGTCCGCGCCGTCACTTTCAAGCATGTCGAACGCACAGCGCAGCAGTTCTTCCCGGAGATTGCCGTGGTGATACGAGTGCCTTGGCGAAGTTGCGGTTTTCATATTGACAGTGGGAATATTTGCATATAAATTGACGGTGTCCATATTGCATCATATGACTTATGAGAGCCATCTGGCAAGCCGGTCATTACACTATTAGGAGACTATGAACGCTGATCTGATCTTTGGCCCACTGCTGGCCCAAATGCTTCTGACGGTAGGTATGTTCGGGCTGCTCGCGGTACGCAAGGCACAGGCGGTTCGCATGAAGAGGGTCAACCTGAAGCAGACAGCGCTCGATCACAGCGCCTGGCCTGATGACGTAGTGAAGGTGTCGAATAACATTGCCAATCAATTCGAGACACCTATTCTGTTCTATATCGTGTGCCTGGCCTTATCCCAGTTGAACGCGGTTTCGGCCACCGTGCTGATGCTTTCGTGGTTGTATGTAGCAACCCGTTTTGTACACGGATTCGTGCATGTCCGATCCAACCGTGTGCCCATACGCCTGAGAGCCTTTGCCGCGGGACTGTTGATCTTGTTCGTCCTCATGCTCGTCATCTTCTGGGAGGTGCTCGGGTGAGGTCGAATCAGGCTGCTTCGGCGTGCTCCACCATCAGCTGCACCTTGGTCACGCCGTTGTATTCGTTGGCGTCGAGCCGGAAGGCGACGCGCGCGCGCTCGCCGAGCGAAGCGGTGTGGCCGAACCAGATCGCATCGTAACGCGTGCCGTTGCGCTCCAGCAGAAGCTTCAGGTGCCGCTCCTTCAGGATGCGCTGGCTGATGACGCGAAATTCGTCGCAGAACACCGGCGGCGCAAAGCCCTGGCCCCACACCTGGCCATCCATCAGGTCGATGAACGCAGTGGTGTAGTAGGCGTCTTCCAGCGGACCGTCGGTTTCGATCACGCGCTCTAGCTGCGCCGTCGTCAGCCACGCCTGGCCGACCGCCTCGAACGCCTTGGCGAACGCGTCGAACGCATCGGCGCGGATCGTCAGGCCGGCCGCCATCGCGTGGCCGCCGAATTTGTCGATCAGGCTGGGTGCGCGCTTCGATACCAGATCGAGCGCGTCGCGCAGGTGAAAACCGGGGATCGATCTGCCCGAACCCTTGATCCAGCCGTCGGCCCCGGGCGCGAACGTGATCGTCGGGCGGAAGAACTTCTCCTTCAGGCGCGAAGCGACAATGCCGATCACGCCCTGGTGCCAGCCGGCGTCGAACACGGCGATGGTGCTGCTTTCGGCCGGCTGGTAGGAATCGAGGTGCACCAGCGCGCCATCCTGCATTTCGGCCTCGATCTCGCGCCGCTTCAGGTTGATCTCGTTGAGCTGTTGCGCGATCTGCCAGGCGCGCCCCTCGTCGTCGGTGACCAGGCATTCGATCCCGAGCGACATGTCGTCGAGCCGGCCGGCCGCGTTCAGCCGCGGTCCGAGCGCAAAGCCAAGGTCGAACGGCGACGCACTGCGCGACTCGCGCCCGGCGACGCGAAACAGCGCCGCCACGCCGGCGTGCATGCGGCCGGCGCGCATCCGCTTGATTCCTTGCGCGACCAGGATGCGGTTGTTCGGATCGAGCCGCACGACGTCGGCCACGGTGCCCAGCGCGACCAGGTCGAGCAGGCTGTCGAGCTTGGGCTGGGTCTGGGCGTCGAAGATGCCGCGCCGGCGCATTTCGGCGCGCAGCGCCAGCAGCACGTAGAACACCACGCCGACGCCGGCCAGGTGCTTGCTGGGGAAGCCGCACTCGGGCTGGTTCGGGTTGACGATCACGCGCGCGGCCGGCAACGTGTCGGCCGGCAGGTGGTGGTCGGTGACGACGACTTCGATGCCGCGCCGGTTCGCTTCCGCCACGCCGTCGATGCTGGCGATGCCGTTGTCGACCGTGATGATGATGTCGGGCGACTTCTCGCGCGCGGTCAGTTCGACGATTTCGGGCGTCAGGCCATAGCCGTACTCGAACCGGTTCGGCACGATGTAGTCGACGATGGCGCCCATCGCGCGCAGGCCGCGCAGCGCGGTGGCGCAGGCAGTGGCGCCGTCGCAGTCGTAGTCGGCGACGATCGTCATCTTCTTGCCGGCGGCGATGGCGTCGGCCAGGAATACCGCCGCCGCGTCGATATGCAGCAGGCCGGCCGGCGCCATCAGCGAGCCCAGTTCGCTCGACAGCTCGCGCGCATCGGTCAGCCCGCGCGAGGCATACAGGCGCGCCAGCACGGGGTGCACGCCGCCCTGGCGCAGCATCTCGGAAGTACGGAACGAACAAGGGCGGGTGGAGATGCGGGTCATGGCAGCAATCGGTCGAGTGTCGGCTGGCGCCAGAATTTGCGCTGTGCCAGACTGGTGGTGGTGAATTCGCCAAGGGCGTTGCGGTGGCTGAGCACCAGCCGCGCACGGCCCACGCCGCCGGCGAGCGCGCCTAGCAGCGGGACGAACGTGTCGTTCTCGAGCCGCTGCATGTGCTGCAGCCAGCCGGCCCAGTCGGTCGCCAGCGCCGCTTCGGCCAGGCTGCCGTCGCAAAAAATGGCGTGCCTGGCCGGCGCGGCCAGCATCTGGGCGAACGAGGTGCCATGGCGGTTGGCCAGCGCCGCCAGCCAGGGCGGTACATCCGCGCAGGCCAGTTCGGTGGCCGTTGCGGCGGCGTCCGCGGCGCTGGCAGCGCCCCAAGGCCAGAAGCCGTTGATGGTGGCAAATCCGCGCGCCTCGCGTTCGGCGTTGGCCGGATGCTCGTGCCACAGCATCTGCACCTCGTTTTGCAGCTTGCGGTAATCGATCGCGCGTTCGCCCAGTGGCATCCAGTCGGTCAGGTTCATGCCGGTGGCCGCGTCGGCGGACGCGGTGTCGAGCGCGCCCCAGGCATCGGCGCGCAGGAACCAGGACATGGCGTCGCCATACAGCAGCGTGTGGCCGCTATCCTCGAAGTACGGTCTGGCGCTGTCGAACAGCGCGCGCGAGTGCGATTCGACCAGGCCGAGGCGCCGGCTGTCGGTCATCATCAGGAAGGTGCGGGAGATTTCGATGTGCGCGGGATTGACGATGAACCAGGCGCCTCCGGCCGGATCGAGGCCGTAAGCGCGCATCACCGCCGTCGCGACAGCCAGTTTGCGCCCCTCAAGCAGGCCAAGCGCGCGGCCCAGCCACAGTTCGTGCGGCAGCGCGCGCGCGCCCGGGTCGGCCGCGCTGGCCTGGTGCGACGAAGTGCGCGACAACAGCGCCGCCAGCGCCGGCATCTTCAGCGCGCGGATAAGGTCAGGGGCAAGTTCGGGCGGGGGCAGGGCGAACGGCAGGACGAGCGTGATTTCGATCATGCCGATATTGTAGGCCATCCGTGGCGGCGGCGGCCGAACTGGCCGCTTTCGCCATGCCAGCTTGCTTCTTTGATAGCGATGCCCGTACACCGCGCGCTTTCTGCCGCGCGGTGTACGGGACAGCGGCGTCAGGCCGCCGGCGTCGCGCCGCCGCCTTGCGGCGCCGCGGATCCTGCAGCATCGGCCGGGATCTCGACCTCGCCATAGCTCATGCCGAGCGCCTCGTCGAACCAGGTGGTGACCAGGCCAAGATGCTCGCGCTCCTTTTCCAGCGCCACGGTGAATTCGGCGGCCAGGTCGTCGAGCCCCTGGTCTTCGGCCAGCGCGACCAGCGTCTCCCAGCCGGCCTTGTCGGACAACTCCGCCGTCAGGATCGCGTGCAGCGATTGCGAAATCGTGGTGCGCGGATCGTTCAGCACCTGCACCAGTCCCATCGATTCAACCCCTGCGAGGTCGGCGCACGGCGTCTGGGTGGTGGGGTCGCCGCCCAGCGATTCGATGGCGTCGCTCACCAGCAGGAAGTGGCGCGCTTCCTCGGCGCGGATGCGTTCGAGGTCGGCCATCGTCATGCTGATCTGGCCGTCGAGCATGACCTCGCACTTGGTGATCAGCGCGTCGTACAGGCGCGTGCCGGTGCGCTCGAAGGCGAGCCGCTCGCCCAGTTTGTCGAGCAAAAGTGCCGGATGGTTCCCCTTGAGCATGGCCACTGCCGTCTGCACGGCGCCGCTGACCGACGCCGGCGGCGGCATCGATCCGACCATGTCGGCGCTGGCGATGTACTCGGCGCGCATGGCGGCCAGCGCCGATTCGTCGCCCGGCGGCGCCATCATCGACGGGTCGACATCCTGCATCTCCTTGCTGGCGATCGGCGACATCATGATGCCGGTGCGGTTCATGCCCATTTTGGTTGCTTGAGACTGGCCCATACTGCCTCCTGAATATCGAGATGAAAAATTAGTGCGTTACCCGCGGCGCCGCCGTGCCCTTGCGCGTCAGCTCCGTTCCGGGCGCCCAGCTGTATCCGGCGGCCACCGTCTGGCTCGGCGAGCCGTCGGCGTTGACCTCGGCGCGGTAGGTGAGCGATGCCTGGTCTTCCTGCGCCAGCGGCACGACCTGCGTGCCGCTGGCGCGCAGGTCGACTTCGTCGGCCAGCACCTGGCGGTAGAAATCGCGCTGGCTGCGAAACTCGATCGGGGAGCTCAGCACGCTGGTAATGATTTCGGCCGGATCGCGCCTGGCAAACTGCTTGAACGCTTCGCACGCCATGTTGAAGTGCCCCAGCTCGTAGTCGAGGAAGCGCTCCCAGATGGCCTTGACGGTGTGATTGGTCTCGGACTCGAGGCAGCTGTAATAGGTGAAACACTCGTTCGCCTCGTGCAGCAGCCATTGTTCGAGCCAGCTTTCGGTCGGATCGAGCATCGAGGAATAGTGGGTCACGTGCTGCTCTTCGACCGACGCGATTTCGGCGTACAGCTGGCGCGCCAGCGGGTCGGAAAACAGCGGCCCGATATTCATGTAGTAGTTGTGGGTCTGGGTCTCGGCGGCGAGGATGGCCAGCGCGTGCAGCTTGCTGAGCAGGTCGGCCTGCTTGCCGTAGGGATTGCGCACGTCGTTTTCGGGCGCCCGATGGTGCTCGATGGTCGGCCGGCCCGGCAGGATGTCGGTATAGCTTTGCAGGATGTTGTTGGCGTCCTTGCCCTCGAGCCGGTCGAGCAGCGCCGAATAGCGGTACAGGTGATCGAAATCTTCCAGCAGCCCGAAGCGGTACAACTGGGCCAGGTAGGGATCCGGCTCGCGCTGGGCGACCGCCGCGGTGACCTCGATCGCCACCTGTTCGTACGCGATCGTCGTTTCGAGCGGTGAATGGTCGGGGCCGAGCAGCCAGTTGATCATCGTCGCCTGGTGCTGCTCGGTGCGGCGAACCTTGGCCAGCGGCACGCGCAGGTCGGCGTTGCAGCGGGCGGCCATGCGGCCGAAATTAAGCGCTTCGAGTTCCTGGCCGTTCATCAGGATGATGCGCACGCGGGTAAACGCGTCGTCGTCGAGTTTGCTGATCGGCTTTTGCACCATGTCGCGCCAGGTAAAGCGCTGCCTGTCGATGCCGGCGCCCTTCGAATCAAAAAGGTTGAGTGCCATGTCCTTTCCTCCATGTCTGCGAAGCGGCGCCCATGCAAAGGGCGTATCTGGTTTTGACGGCCGAAGCAGCACCAAGTTCCGGGGCGATTCAATTGTGACAACCTCTGTCATGGCCGAGCTTTGTGTGGCACACTTCGGCTTCACACGAATTCGCTGCCGGAACACATGAGTATCATCCACAAACTGCCGTACGAATGGCTGGTCGGCCTGCGCTATACGCGCGCCGGACGGCGCAGTGGCCGCAACAGCTTCATCTCCTTCATTTCGCTGATCTCGGTGGCCGGCATTGCGCTCGGCGTGGCCGCGCTGATCGTGGTGCTGTCGGTGATGAACGGCTTTCGCAAGGACGTCACCGACCGCATGCTGTCGGTTCTGGCGCATATCGAAGTGCTCGATCCGCGCGGAGGCATGGGCAACTGGCAGGAAGTGATGAAGGAGTCCTTCAAGAATCCGGCAGTGAAGGGCGCCGCGCCGTTCGTGCAGACCCAGGGCATGCTGCTGCGCGATGGCGGCATGCGCCCGGCCGTGATCCGCGGCGTGCTGCCCTCGGACGAGCCGAACGTGTCCGACGTCGCCAAGACCGTCACCCACGGCAGTCTGTCGGCGCTGGTGCCCGGCCAATTCAACATCGTGATGGGCTACTCGCTGGCGCGTTCGCTCGGCCTGCAGATCGGCGACAAGGTGACGATGGCGCTGGCCCAGGCGCAGGTGACGCCGGCCGGCATGGTGCCGCGCATGCGCTCATTTACGCTGGTCGGCGTGTTCCAGGCCGGCCACTTCGAATTCGATAACGGCATGGCCTTCGTGCACATGGAAGATGCGCAGAAGATGGAGCGGCTCGCCGCGCCATCCGGCATCCGCCTGCGCATCGCCGACATTCACCAGGCGATCCCGGTGGCGCAGCAGCTTGAAGCGAGTTTGCCCGGGCACTTGCAGGTGCGCGACTGGTCTAAACAGAACAAGACCTGGTTCGCCGCGGTGCAGACTGAAAAGAAGATGATGCTGATCGTGATGGCGCTGATTATCACCGTGGCCGCCTTCAACCTTGTGTCGACGCTGGTAATGACGGTGACCGACAAGCAGGCCGACATCGCCATCTTGCGCACGCTCGGCTCGTCGCCGCGCTCGATCATGAAGATCTTTATCATCCAGGGCGCGGTGATCGGCATCCTCGGCACGTTGGCTGGAGTTGGCCTGGGCACGGTGGTGGCGCTGAACATCGACGTCGTCGTGCCGTTTTTCGAACGTTTATTTGGGACTCAAGTTTTGCCAAGCGATATATACCTGGTGAGTGCCTTGCCGTCCGACCTGCGCTGGCCGGACGTCTTTGGCATCGGCGGCATCGCCGTGCTGATGGCGTTCATCGCCACCATCTATCCGAGCTTTACCGCCTCGCGCGTGAAGCCGGCGGAGGCGCTGCGCTATGAATAAGCCGATGCCAACCGCCGTGCTGGCGTGCCGCGGCCTGGGCAAGACCTACACCCAGGGCAGCTACCAGGTGCGCGTGCTCAGTAACGTCGACTTCAGCGTGCGGCGCGCCGAACATGTGGCCATCGTCGGCGCTTCCGGTTCCGGCAAGTCGACCCTGCTGCACCTCTTGGGCGGGCTCGATACGCCGACCACCGGCTCGGTCACGCTGGCCGGCGCCGACTTCGCCACGATGTCGGAAACGGCGCGCGGCGACCTGCGCAACAGCTCGCTCGGTTTCGTCTACCAGTTCCACCACCTGCTGCCCGAATTTTCCGCGCTCGACAACGTCGCCATGCCGCTGCTGATCCGCCGCGTCAAGCGTGCCGCGGCGCTGGAGAAGGCCGCCGCCATCCTCGATCGCGTGGGCCTGTCGAAGCGCGCGATCCACGTGCCCGGCGAGCTGTCGGGCGGCGAGCGCCAGCGCGTTGCCCTGGCGCGTGCGCTGGTCACCGAGCCGGCCTGCGTGCTGGCGGACGAACCGACCGGGAACCTCGACCATGCCACCGCGCAGCAGATCTTCGCGCTGATGCTCGATTTGTCGAGCACCCTCGGCACCGCCTTCGTCATCGTCACGCACGACATCGAACTGGCGCAGCGGTGCGACCGCGTGCTGCGCCTGACCGAGCAGGGCCTGCAGCCGGCGGAACCTGCCCCTTCAACACTCCTGCGCGGCGCCACGACATGAGCTTCATCGACAAACTGCCTTACGAATGGGCCGTCGGCATCCGCTACACGCGGGCCGGCAAGCGCAGTGCGCGCAACAGCTTCATCTCGTTCATCTCCCTCATTTCGGTGTCCGGCATCGCGCTCGGCGTGGCGGCGCTGATCGTCGTGCTGTCGGTAATGAACGGCTTCCAGAAGGAAGTCACCGACCGCATGCTGTCGGTGGTGGCGCACATCGAAATCTACAACCAGCGCGGCGACATGCCGGAGTGGCAGGGCGTGATCGCCGATTCATTCAAGAACCCGGCCGTCAAGGGCGCCGCGCCGTTTGCCGAGACCCAGGGCATGCTGATGTCCGACGGCGTGATGAAGCCGGCGCTGCTGCGCGGCGTGCTGCCGGCGGAAGAATCGAAAGTATCGGACGTGCCTACCAAGATCGTGCAGGGCAAGTTCGCCGACTTGCGGGCCGGCGAATTCAACATCGTCCTCGGCATCGAGCTGGCGCGCTCGCTGGCGCTGAAGGTGGGCGACAAGGTCACGCTGGCAGTGGCGCCGGGCCAGTCCGCGTCGGCCGAGATGGCGCCGCGCATGGTCAACTTTACGCTGGTCGGCATCTTCGAGGCCGGCCACTTCGAATACGATTCAGGCCTGGCCTTTGTGCACATGGCCGATGCGCAGGCGATCGCCAACCTGGCGGCGCCGGCCGGCGTGCGCCTGCGCCTGGCCGACATGCACGACGCGCCGCGGGTGGCGCAGGAACTCGCCGGCAGCCTGCCAGGCCAGCTGCTGGTGCGCGACTGGTCCAAGCACAACCCGACCTGGTTCGCGGCGGTGCAAAGCCAGAAGAAGATGATGTTCATCATCCTGGTACTGATCATCGCGGTGGCCGCCTTCAACCTGGTCGCCACGCTGGCCATGACGGTCACCGACAAGCAGGCCGACATCGCCATCTTGCGCACGCTCGGTTCGTCGCCGCGCTCGATCATGAAGATCTTCATGATCCAGGGCGCGCTGATCGGCATCATCGGCACCGCCGTCGGGGTGAGCGCGGGGGTGCTGTTGGCACTCAATATCGACGTGATCATCCCCTTCATCGAACGCGCGTTCGGCATCCAGTTCCTGTCGAAGGATATCTACTTCATCAGCGCCTTGCCGTCGGACCTGCGCTGGAACGACGTGTTCGGCATCGCCGGCGTCTCGGTGGGCCTGGCCTTCCTGGCGACGCTGTACCCGAGCTTTGCCGCCTCGCGCGTGAAGCCGGCGGAGGCGCTGCGCTATGAATAAGGATACGCAGGCGGTGCTGTCGTGCCGCGGCCTGGGCAAGACTTACACCCAGGGCGCTTACCAGGTGCGGGTGCTCGACAAGGTCGACTTCGACGTCTACCGCGGCGAACACGTCGCCATCGTCGGCGCTTCCGGCTCGGGCAAGTCGACCTTGCTGCACCTGCTGGGCGGGCTCGATACGCCGACGACCGGCACGGTGACGCTTGCCGGCGCCGATTTCGCCACCATGTCGGAAACCGCGCGCGGCGACCTGCGCAATTCGTCGCTGGGATTCGTCTACCAGTTCCATCATCTGCTGCCTGAATTTTCCGCGCTCGACAACGTCGCCATGCCGCTGTTGATCCGCCGCGAGGACCGGGCGTCGGCCGTCCGGAAGGCCACGGCCATCCTCGAACGGGTGGGGCTGTCGAAGCGCGCCATCCATGTGCCGGGCGAGTTGTCCGGCGGCGAGCGTCAGCGCGTGGCGCTGGCGCGGGCGCTGGTCACCGAGCCGGCCTGCGTGCTGGCTGACGAGCCGACCGGGAACCTCGACCACGCCACCGCGCAGCAGATCTTCGCGCTGATGCTCGACCTGTCGAGCACCCTTGGCACCGCCTTCGTCATCGTCACCCACGACATCGAGCTGGCGCAGCGCTGCGACCGCGTGCTGCGGCTGACCGAAAACGGATTGCAGCCGGCAAAGGCCTGAACCATGTGGATCGACACGCACTGCCACCTGGACGCGCACGAATTCGGCGGTGAATCGCTGACGGTGGCCGGCCATGCGGGCGAGGCGGGCGTGTCGATGATCGTCATCCCGGCGGTCGACCGCTACAATTTCGACGTCGTGGCGCAGCTGGCGGCGACCGCGCCGAATGCCAGCTACGCGCTGGGCATTCATCCGATGTGCGTGCCGAATGCGACCGAAGACGACCTGGCGCTGTTACGCACGAAAGTTGAAGCGGCGATGGGCGATCCGCGTTTCGTGGCGATCGGCGAGGTCGGACTCGACTTCTTCATCCCGATGCTGACCGAGCCGGCGATGCGCGACAAGCAGGATCACTTTTTTCGCGAGCAGCTGCGCATGGCGCGCGACTTCGACCTGCCGGTGCTGATGCACGTGCGCCGCTCGCAGGACCAGGTGCTCAAGCACGTGCGCCAGATCCGGCCGGCAGGCGGCATAGCCCATGCGTTCAACGGCAGCTTCCAGCAGGCGCAGATGTTCATCGACCTGGGATTCAAGCTCGGCTTCGGCGGCGCAATGACGTTTTCGCGCGCGCTGCAGATTCGCCGGCTCGCGACCACGCTGCCGATCGAAGCGATCGTGCTGGAGACGGACGCCCCGGATATCTCGCCGGTGTGGATTCACCCCGCGCGCAACAGCCCCGCGCAGCTGCCGGCGATCGGCATGGCGCTGGCGGAGATGCGTGGGATGGCCGCTGCGCAGGTGGCCGACATCACGCGGCAGAACGCGCTGGCTGCGCTGCCGCGGCTGTCCGCCCTGATCTCAGGGTGATTTGGCGGCGTTGACGTATTCGGCCGCCGCGCGCGCGCACTTGATCGACACGCCAAGGGCGGCAATCACGAACGCCAGCAACAGAAATCCCCATGAATTGGGCGCTTCCAGAATCGCGGCGATCGACTCGTCGTCGCGGGCGGTCTGTTTGCTCGTTTCGAGGATGCGCAGCTCGTCGGCCAGCTGCGTCGCCGATGTCACCACATTGCTGCACTCGGAATGGCGGCTGAAGACATTCTCGACGCAGCCCGGATATTTGCTGGTGAAGTCGCGCAGCGAGAGTTCGGCCGCTTCCCGGTCGGCGGCCGATGCGTTGGCGACCTTGAACGAGCCGGCGATCGCGCACAACTCCTTCTTTGCCACCGACGGGTTATACGGCGCCAGCGGGCGCGGGCTCGCCGGCGCGCAGCTGTCCAGCGCCGCCAGCCGCATGCGATCGTCCACCGCGGCCTGCGACAGGCCCACGCGTTCTTCGAGCAGCTGGTGGTCGGCGCCAACCTTCATCCGCCCGGCGAAGGTGGCCAGGCCGATCAGGCCGACCGCGACGCACACTTCGGCCACCAACGACAGCAGCTTCCAGTGGCGCGAACCCTTGTGGCGACCGTCGCGATAGATCAGGTAGCCCCACGCCGACACGACGATCGCCGACACAAAAAATGCCAGCAAGGGCGAGGAAAATAGTCTGACGAAGCCGAAAGTGCTCATTGCGTTTGAGGTGCCTGTGAAATCCTGACGACGCGCGTCGTCGATGCATTCGATTATGGTGGCTTTTCAACTTGATGTGCAAGCAATGTAGTGATTTGCGGCACTTGACAGACAATCCGATCATGATTGATAGTTCTGCAACTATTGCCATTTTTGAAGGAGCTATAACCGTGACGACTGACTGGCTACGACTGATTTTCGCCTCCATGACGCTAGCCGTTGCAGCCGGCGCCGGTGCAGCAGCTGTTGCCGACCAGCCGATCGTGCTCGATACGCCGACCGGCAAGATCGCCGGCAGCCTGATCGTGCCAGCGTCGAAGGGGCCGATGCCGGTGGCGCTGATCATCGCAGGTTCAGGGCCGACCGACAGGAACGGCAACAGTAGCGCGCTGCCCGGCGCGCACAACAGCCTGATGCTATTGGCGCAGGCCCTGGGTGACGCCGGGATTGCGTCGGTACGCTACGACAAGCGCGGTATCGCGGCGAGCCAGCCTGCTGCCGCCAGCGAGGCCGACCTGCGCTTTGAAACTTATGTCGATGATGCCGCCGGCTGGATCGCCATGTTGCGGCGAGATCCTCGGTTTTCGTCGGTGACGGTCGTCGGCCACAGCGAAGGCTCGCTGATCGGCATGCTGGCGACTAAAAAGGCGGGCGCGAACGGGTTCGTTTCGGTGGCCGGCGTCGCGCGCGGTGCCGCTGACGTATTGCGCACGCAGTTCGCCGGCAAGCTGCCGCCTGCGCTGGCGGCGCAAAACGAGGCGGCACTGGTGTCGCTCGAAGGCGGCCGCACGACGACGAACGCGCCGAAAGAACTGGCGGCACTCTACCGCGACAGCGTGCAGCCTTACCTGATTTCGTGGTTCAAGTATGTACCGGCAGACGGCATCGCGGCCCTCGATGTGCCGGTGCTGATCGTTCAGGGCACCACCGATATCCAGGTTGCCGTCAGCGAGGCGGAAGCGCTGAAGAAGGCTCGTCCACAGGCGCATCTTACGATCATCCCGGGCATGAATCATGTGCTGAAGATGGTCGACGCGCCGATGCCGGCACACCTGGCGTCCTACTCCGATCCGGCGCTGCCGGTGGCGCCGGCGCTGGTCACGGCGCTGGTCGACTTCGTGCGCGCGGTGCCG
Organism: Massilia eurypsychrophila; assembly: GCF_002760655.1. Classification (GTDB taxonomy): domain Bacteria; phylum Pseudomonadota; class Gammaproteobacteria; order Burkholderiales; family Burkholderiaceae_D; genus JAFCUW01. The sequence goes on from NZ_PDOC01000005.1 coordinate 25,951, forward strand.
GCCCGCTAGCGACATCGGTTGCGCCGTGTCCGATTGGCGGCAGCGCCAACCGGCTTCGCCACGGCTGCTCACGAGTCGCTTTCGAGAATCCGATAGAGCCTGCATGTGAGAACGCTGCGTCAGGGCGCCCGGGGGCGCGCGGCGTGGCGTTTCCGCCCGCGCCGCGCCAGCGCGACGGCCACCAGCGCGATGGCCGCCAGCGCCGCGGAGCCAGGCTCGGGAATTTGCGTCGGCGCCTCTGGCGGGACAAACTGCGGCCCGGACGTCGGCCCCGGCGGAAACGGATCCGGCGATTCGCTTGCCGGCATCGCCGGCTTCGGTACTGCCGAGGGCAAGGGTTGCGATCCAGCCGTCGGCACCGGCGGGAGTGGGGCGGGTACATCGGGCACCGGCGCGGCAGTCACCGGGGCCGCTGGCGCGGAGGGCACACCCAGCGTCGGCCCAACGGGGAATTGGGTGGACCCAGGAGCCGGAATCGCGGCGCCGTCGCTGCCTGGCCGCGGTGCCGCCGATGACGTGCGCCCAGGCGTGCTGACCGACACCGGCGGCGCTTGCGCCAGCGTTAGCCGGGTGGGCGCATCGCGCAAGACAGTGTATGGCGACGGCGTGCCGAATTGTACATTCGACGCCAGGCTTACCCGCGCCGGTTGCGTGAGCGTGTGTGCCGATGCTTCCGGCGCCATGGCGCTGCCGGCTGCCGGCATATACTCCGGCTCATCAAGCAGGCCTTCGGCCGACACCATCAGCGCATCGAGCGCCTCCGGCGCCGGTTCATTGTCCAGGGTGATTCCTTGCGGCTCGTCGGCGATGCGGTTGCCGCAGCGCGCGCGCACCAGATTCGTTCCATCGGAAAGCAGCTCTTCGCCGACGGCGAGGCGCACTTTGTGCCTGGTCCAGTAGATCTTGTCGCCGATGCGGTAGGACACCTGCACCAGGCGCGATTGTTCGACCCGCACTATCCGCGTGGCGGCCACGTCGAACCCGGCGAAATGGGCCGATGCCACCGCATCGCTGCTCAGCGCGAAGGCCAGTTCTGCCGCGCTGTGGACGCCGCCGGGAAGCACCGAATGGCGATACACCAGCTTCGCGGGCCTGGACGCGGGCATGGAAGGTGCCGCTGTAGCGCGAGCCGCCGGAACCTGCGCCGTCACCAATGCCGGGGCCCGAACGCGCTCCGGCGTTTCCGTCAGCACCAGCCAGACGAGCACGAGAACAATCAGCGCAAAGCCGCCGCCGGCGAGGGCGGCCAAAGACGGGAATGGCTGTTTCGTCCATTTGTTGTTCGCGTATCGCATTACGGTAGCCGGGGGCTGTGGCAATTAATGCTATAAATTAACACAAATTTCCTTATCGAAATTTACTTTTAGCATTAACCCGGCTACTTGGTTGTTAGATTGCAACAGTCGGGCTTCCGCGCCAGTGGCAATCGCCGGCGCGCCCAGGCCGGTGGGTTGGCGCCGAGTTGTTGTGCATTCGATTTCTCCCAACGCGCGCCCGCGCAAACCGGCAGACACTGAACGACTTTCACTCCCATGAGCTCACCATGCGTTGTGCGATTCTCGGATTGGTCGGCGGCGCGGCGTACCTGCAGACGGTGGCTGCCTTACCCGACACTGCGGCGATGGCGTTCTGCTGCACGCTGGCGTTGCTGCTGCTGTGCGGCCTGCGCGGTCCGGCGCGCGCCGCCGCCGCGGGCGCCTTGCTTGGCTTTTGCTGGGCGGCGCTGCTGGCGCACGTCGCGCTGGCGCCGCAGCTGGCCGCCGACGACGAAGGCCGCGACGTCACTCTGGTCGGCACCATCGACAGCCTGCCGTACCGCTTCGAGCAAGGCGTGCGCTTCAACTTTGCGGTCGAACGGGTCGCCGGCGCGCCGATGCACGTGCCGCCGCGCGTGTCGCTGGCATGGTACGCGGGCTTTCGCGACAAGTCGCAGCCGGTCGGCGCGGTGCAGCCGGGCGAGCGCTGGCAGCTCACCGTGCGCCTGCAGCGCCCGCACGGCAACGCCAACCCGTACGGCTTTGACTACGAAGTCTGGCTGCTCGAGCAGGGCGTGCGTGCCACCGGCTATGTGCGCGCGGAAAGCGGCGGCAACCGGCGCCTCGACGCCTTCGTTTTCAGCGTCCGCAACCTCGTCGAACTATGCCGGGCCAGGCTGCGCGACCGCATCCTGCGCGCGCTGCCCGACAAGCAGTACGCCGGCGTCATCGTCGCGCTGGTGGTGGGCGACCAGCGCGCGATCGACCAGTCCGACTGGGCGGTGTTCAACCGCACCGGCATCAGCCACCTGATTTCGATCTCCGGCCTGCACATCACGATGATTGCCGGCCTGTTCGCGGCGCTGGCGTCGTACCTGTGGCGCCGCTCGTTCTTCACCCGCGCCCAGCTGCCGCTGCTGCTGCCGGCGCAAAAGACGGCCGCGCTGGTCGGCGTCGTGGTGGCGCTGCTGTACGTGCTGCTGGCCGGTTTCGGCATTCCGGCGCAGCGCACGCTGTACATGCTGACCGTTGTCGCCGCCGCGCTGTGGTCGGGGCGCATCACCAACGTGTCGCATGTGCTGTGCGTGGCGCTCGGCGTGGTGGTGCTGCTCGATCCGTGGGCGGTGCTGTGGCCGGGCTTCTGGCTGTCGTTCGGCGCGGTCGCCATCATCCTGTTCGCCACCGTCGGGCGCGTCGGCGTTCCGACCGCGGGGCTATGGAACCTGGTGCGGCTCGGCGCCCACACCCAGTACGTGGTCACGCTCGGCCTGGTGCCGCTGACGATGCTGCTTTTTTCGCAGGTGTCGCTGGTCGGCCCGATCGCCAACGCGGTGGCGATACCGCTGGTGAGCTTCGTCGTCACGCCGCTCGCGCTGGCTGGCAGCATGCTGCCGGCGCCGGTGTCGGACGTGCTGCTGGGCGTCGCCCACGCCGTGGTCGAGGCGCTGGCCTGGTTCCTCGGCTGGCTTGGCGACAGCCGGCTGGCCGTGTGGAGCGCGCCGGCGCCATCGCCCTGGATGTTCTGCTTTGCGCTGGCCGGCACCTTGTGGATGCTGGCGCCGCGCGGCTGGCCGCATCGCTGGGCGGGCGCCGTCGCGCTGCTGCCGATGGTGACCCAGCTGCCCACCGCTCCGGCGGCCGGCCAGTTCGCGGTAACGGCATTCGACGTCGGCCAGGGCATGGCGCTGCTGGTCGAAACCGCCGGCCACCGGCTGCTGTACGACACCGGCCCGGCGTATTCGCCGGAATCGAATGGAGGCAATCGCGTCATACTCCCTTACCTGAAGGCGCGCGGCATCGGCGCGCTTGACGGCATGGTCGTCAGCCACAGCGATACGGACCATGCCGGCGGCGCCGCCTCGATACTGGAAGACGTGCGTATAGGTTGGGTGGCGTCTTCACTGCCGCCGGGCCATCCGGTCGTCGTGCGCACGTCGGCGCGCCATGTGCGGTGTGAAGCGGGCCAGCGCTGGCATTGGGACGGCGTCGATTTCGAGATGCTGCATCCGGCCGCGCCAAGCTACGGGAACGCTCACTTGAAGCCGAATGCGCGCAGCTGCACCTTGCGCATCTCGGCCGGGGCGCGCTCGATCCTGCTGGCGGCCGATATCGAGGCGGCGCAGGAAGAACAACTGCTGTCGGCGGCGCCGGCCAAGCTGCGCGCCGAAGTGCTGCTGGCGCCGCACCACGGCAGCGGCACCTCGTCGACGCCGGACTTCCTGCTCGCTGTCCGGCCCGCGCTAGGCGTGTTCCAGGTCGGCCATCGCAACCGCTATCGCCATCCCAAGGCCGAAGTCTATGAGCGCTATGGCGATTTTGCGATCGGACGCTTGCGCACAGATGAATCGGGCGCCGTCATGCTCGATTTTGGCGCCGCCACCGGCGCGCGCGAATACCGGCGCGAGCATGCGCGCTACTGGTATGGGCGCTGACGCTTAAGCGCGGACCCAGTGCATGACCCAGTTCTCTTGCCACGTCTGGCCGTCGTCGCGCGAGAGCGCCTGGTGCCAGCGGCAGGAGTCGGACGAGATGCTGTCCCACACGCCGCGCACGAGGGTGGCGCCGGCGGCGTCCGAATCGGCGCTGTCCCACACGCCCACGCCGTCAGTAAAACTGCCCCAGGCAGGAGTGTTCAGTATCCCGCTTCGCCTGTTGACCCAATGGTCGGCCCACAGCTTGCGCTCGACGTCGAGCAGCCGGATCCCCATGCCGCTGAAGTTGCGGGACGGGATGCGCAATTCCTCGACGCTCGCAATGCCCCCGAGTGCCGCGTACACGGTGGCGTCGCCATCGAACGCGTCCCACTGATTGTCCTTCAACTGGCGATGCGCGATCTTCCAATGGCCGGTCAGAAAATCGAAATCGCCGGCTTTGCCCGTCGCTGCCGGCTGGCTGCTGTTTGTCATGCACGTCTCCTTGAAACTTCACAAGGTACGCGCCAATCAGGTCACATTCGGCCCTGCTTGCTGTTCAATCTCCGGCAGAGTAGGGGAATCCTTCTAGCTGCGCAGTTAGCGGGCGCATTACAATTGTGCCCATGACAAAACACCTTCTGCATTTCACGCACGGCAACGGCTTCCCGGCAGGCGTCTATCGGCGCTTCCTCGATGGCCTTGGCGACGAGTTCGATGTTCGCTCGACCGACATGGTCGGCCACGACGACGCGTTTCCAGTGTCGGACGGCTGGCCGGAGCTGGTGGCCGAACTGATCTCGCGGCTCGAGGCATACCCGGAGCCGGCAATCCTGGTCGGCCATTCGCTTGGCGGCATGCTCAGCCTGATGGCCGCCAAGCAGCGCCCGGACCTGGTGCGCTGCGTCGTGATGCTCGACTCGCCCGTGGTGTCGGGCTGGCGCGCCTGGCTGTGGCGCTTCGCAAAGGAGCGCGGCTGGGACGACCGCTTCTCACCGGCCAAATCGTCGCATCGCCGACGCACCGTGTGGCCGGACGCGCAGGCCGGCTACCAGCACTTCGCCTGCAAGCCGATCTTTGCGGCGTGGGCTCCTGGGGTGCTGGAAGACTACATGCTGCACGGCCTGATGCCGCATCCGGATGGCGTGCAGCTGCGCTTTTCGCGCGAAGTCGAAACCGATATCTACCGCTCGCTGCCGCACCACCTGGGCACGCTGGTGCGCCCGCCGTTTCCGGTGCCGATCGGCTTCATCGCCGGCGACAACTCGTTCGAACTGCGCCAGGCTGGACTCGATGCGACGCGCCGCCTGGTGGGCGAGAACTTCGCCGAGATCAAGGGCGGACACCTGTTCCCGATGGAGTCGCCCGACCTGGCGGCGAAGCTGACGCGCGAGATGATTGCGCGGTTGCTGGCGGCATCGTAAATAAATACCGGGCGGATAAATTCGCGTAAAATCGCTGCATCCGGCGCGCCGCGCGCGCCCAGCATCGATTACTACTCTATGGAAAAGCCCCCGCGATGACTATCAAAAGCGATAAATGGATCCGCCGCATGGCGCTCGAAACCGGCATGATCGAGCCGTTCGAACCTGGCCAGGTGCGCCAGGACGCCGAAGGGCGCAAGACGATCTCTTACGGTACCTCGTCATACGGCTACGACATCCGCTGCGCCGACGAGTTCAAGATTTTCACGAACATCAACAGCACCATCGTCGACCCGAAGAACTTCGATTCGAATTCCTTCGTCGACGTCAAGAGCGACGTCTGCATCATCCCGCCCAATTCGTTCGCGCTGGCGCGCACCATCGAGTACTTCCGCATCCCGCGCAATGTGCTGACGATCTGCCTGGGCAAATCGACCTACGCGCGCTGCGGCATCATCGTCAACGTGACGCCGTTTGAGCCGGAGTGGGAAGGCTACGTGACGCTCGAGTTTTCCAACACCACCCCGCTGCCGGCCAAGATCTACGCCGGCGAAGGCTGCGCGCAGGTGCTGTTCTTTGAAAGCGACGAGGTCTGCGAGACGTCGTACAAGGACCGCGGCGGCAAGTACCAGGGACAAAGCGGCGTGACATTGCCAAAGGCTTGAGTCCTGCGTGCGGCCGGACCAATCGAAAAGCGCCTGCGGGCGCTTTTTTTTCGCTCGGCGCGTCTGGCCTTAATGACAAAAAGATGATACTTTCCTAGAGTTAACTTTTTGATTTTGTTAAAGAATTCATGCATATACGCCATTTCGCCGCACCCCATTCCTTCCCCTGCAAGGCCGTTCCCGCGGCGATCGTCCTGCTGGCGTTGAGCTGCCACGCCCACGCCCAGACGGCGCCGGCCGAGCCGGGCGCGCCGGTAGCCGCCAAGGCCGCCACGCCAGCTGCGTCGGCCGCCGCCAAGGCCGACCCGAAAGCGGCCACCGCTGCAGCCGCGCCGGCGCCGGAGGGCCCGATGCAAGTGGTCAACGTCATCAGCGAGCGCGACACCAACCGGGTCGACCGCCAGGTCTACGACATCAAAACGGGCGCCGCCACGGCGGGCGCGTCGATCGGCGATATCCTCAACAACGTGCCCTCGGTCAACGTCGATCCGAACGGCACCGTGCGCCTGCGCGGCAGCGAGCGCGTCACCGTGCTGGTAGACGGCAAGCCGACCGCGCAGCTGCAGGGCGAGAACCGGGCGGCGGCGATCAACGCCTTGCCGGCCGAGAACTACGAGTCGGTCCAGGTGATCAACAACCCGGGCGCCGAATTCGGCAACGAAGCCGGCGGCGGACCGATCCTGAACCTGATTTCACGCCGCTTTACCAAGCCGGGCGGCAACGGCAGCGTGGCGGCCAACGTCGGTCCGGACGGGCGCCGCAACGCCTTTGCCAACGGCAGTTATAGTTCCGGCTACGCCTCCGTCAACGGCACCTTGAACGTGCGGCGCGACGGCAACGACATCGAGTCGACGCAGCTGCGCGAGCGCATTGACCCGCTGACCGGCGCCGTCAGCCGCCTGCGCCAGAACGTCGCGCGCGAAGCGATCAGCGACTTCGTCCAGGCCGGCGTGGGCGGGCGCTACAACTACAACGCGCGCGATACCTTGACCGCCTCGGTGTCGGTCAACCAGCGCGGCAACGACGCCAGCGCCAACGAACGCTTCACCGATCTGGGCGCCGGCGTGCTGCCGCTGGTCGATTATTCGACCCGCCGCACCACCGATGGCGACGCCCGCAACTACGAACTGGTGACGGGCTTCGAGCGCCGCTTCGCCGCCGATGGCCAGACGCTGAAAGTGGACCTGCGCCATTCATCCAACAACAACGTCAACGAGACCGCCACGCTGTACCAGGGCCTGGTGATTCCCGCCACCGGCGCGCCTAGCCTGCGCGACTACACACAAAACGGTCAGACGCGCCTGCGCCTGACTGACCTCAGCTCCGATTATTCCGGCAAGATGGGCGCCGGCTTCCTGACTACCGGCGGGCGTTGGCAGCGCCATCGTCAGACTATCGACAACCGTTACCTGTTCCTCAGCGGCCTGATCCTGGACACCCGGCGCAGCAACCTGTTCGAGCTGGACCAGGACGTGGTGGCCGCCTACGGCAGCTATGAGATGCCGATCGATAAGCTGTGGTCCGTCAAGGGCGGCTTGCGGGTCGAGCATACCGACCTCGCGCTGGACCAGGTCACCAGCGCCATCGAGGCGGGCCAGAACTACCTGAGCTATCTGCCCAGCCTGTTCCTGACCTACAAGCTGGACAAGAACTCGAATCTGCGCCTGTCGTACGCCGAGCGCATTTCGCGTCCCAGCGCAGGCGAACTGAACCCGTTCGTCAATTACGCCAACGATTACTATGTCAGTTCCGGTAATCCGCGCCTGCGCCCGGTCAAGCTCCATTCGCTCGAGCTCGGCTACGAAACGCGCGTCATGGGGCTGATGCCGGTCACCTTGCGCGGCTACCTGCGGCGCGAATCGGACGTCATTACCGACCGCCGGATATTCTTGACCGAGAATACCTTGCTGACCACGCGGGAGAACCTGGGCGACCGCCGCGCCGGCGGCGTCGAGTTTTCGGTGATGGGAATGGTGCCGCCGGGCTTCCGCGTCGCCGGTATCGCTTTGCCCAACATTCGCTTCATGTTCAACGGTAACTGGGCCTATACCCAGCAGGATCGCCTTGATGCATTCGGCCTGACCGGCGACAAGCGTTCGACGTCGTCGCTGCAGTTGCAGGGCGGCGGGCAATGGCAGATCAGCCCGAACGATGTGCTGAGCGTGATGGCGTTTCACCAGGGACGGTTGTTGTCCGGTGAAGGCTATCGCGAGCCGTTCGGCACGATGAACCTGGCGTACGAACACAAGTTCAGCCCGCGCCTGTCGTTGAACATACGCGCCAACGACGTGCTGCGCTCGTCCAACCAGAAGTTCCGCGTCGATACGCCCACCTTGCGCGACCAGACTGACACCATCGTCAACCAGCGCCGCGTCTACGTGGGCTTGCGCTATACCTTCGGCGGCGTGACCGGCAACGATGCCGTGCGCAATGCGCTGCAATCGGCCGGCGTCAACGCCGACAGCCCGGCGGCGCGCGAAGCGATTCGCATGATGCAGGCCGCGCAAGCGGCCACGCCGGCGGCAAAGGCAGAACCGGCGCCGGCGCCGGCACCCGCTCCAGCGCCTGCCAATCCGCCAGCACCGCAGACAACCCCAGCGTAACACCTCGATGGTTTAGTCGAAAAAAAAGAGCCATTAAAGGCTCTTTTTTTGCTCTAACACTCGTCGGCGAAATGGAATTCCCGCGTGCGCGGGAATAACGGTCTTACTGTCATCGCCTCGCGCTCAGCGAGAGCGGGTCTGACTATAGTCAGACCCTACAAACGTCTCATTGGTTCCGCACGCAGTCGACAAAGTAGCCGCGCTTGCCGTCGACTTCGCGTTTGACCAGGCCATGGACGTCGGTCTCGAAGCCGGGGAAGCGCTCGTTGAAATCGCGTGCGAAGCGCAGGTAGTCGACGATCGTCTTGTTGAAGCGCTCGCCGGGAATGAGCAGCGGGATACCCGGCGGGTATGGCGTCAGCAGGATCGCGGTGATGCGGCCTTCCAGTTCCTCGATGGCGACACGGTCGATTTCCCGGTGTGCCATCTTGGCGAATGCGTCCGACGGCTTCATCGCCGGGATCATGTCGGACAGGTACATCTCGGTCGTCAGGCGGGCGACGTCGTAGGCCTTGTAGAAGTCGTGGATCAGGTCGCGCAGGCCCATCGCTTCGTAGCGCGGGTTGGCGGCGGCGAACTGGGGCAGGATGCGCCACATCGGCTGGTTCTTGTCGTAGTCGTCCTTGAACTGCTGCAGGGCGGTGACGAGCGTGTTCCAGCGGCCCTTGGTGATGCCGATCGTGAACATGATGAAGAACGAGTACAGCCCGCACTTCTCGATGATGACGCCGTGTTCGGCCAGGTACTTGGTGACGATCGACGCAGGGATGCCGGAGTCGCTGAAGACGCCGTCGAGCGACAGGCCAGGGGTGACCACGGTCGCCTTGATCGGGTCGAGCATGTTGAAGCCGGGGGCTAGATTGCCGAAACCGTGCCAGTCGTCCTCGGCGCGGATCATCCAGTCGTCCTGGGTGCCGATGCCTTCTTCGGAAGAGCCGCTCGGACCCCATTCCTCGAATCATGCTCTCGTGTTCGCACGGAAATGCACGCTAGGCACAGAATCATTGCCGCACGTCAACTCCAGCTTTAGCCAGAAAACTATCCTTAATGAACAATGGCGGCACGATTTAACGCTGATGGATTTCTAGCGGTTGCCCCGCTGTTGACAACCTAAGACAGGGGGCGTTCAGATGACGCGCGAAACAAAGCTGGAAGTAGCACGTAAAAGCAGGCGCAAAAGCTGCAGAACACTTGGGGTTGTATTGTTGACCTTATTGCCTCGTCTAGCGTTCGCCGACCTGCCGCTCACGGTTGAACACATCATCACTGAACGAGGCAAGGTAAAACTAGACCTATCGATTGGTTACGCAAATAGCGACCGCCAGGGAGTTTCGGCAGCAGAGCCCATCTCTGTGCAGACCGGTCCTACCTCATTTATCGCAATCCCAACGCAGTTTGGCGAGAGTATTGGGAACAGCGACACCACCGTTACATCGCTGGGTCTGCGTTATGGACTCACTGCCAAAGCCGAGATTTATGCGCGCCTGAGCGGGCTGATGTCAAACCAGAGAAGCAGCGGCCTCGGGCAATCCGTCGAAAAAAATGAATCGCGGTTTGTCGATGCATGGGCAGGAATAAATTATCAATTTAAAGATGACGGATATACACCTGCACTTGTGGGTTTTGCAGAATTAGCCCTGAGCGAGAAGCATCGTAGTAGCACCTCCAGATTTAAGTCAGTAATGTTTGGCGCCACCACATACAAGGCCATCGACCCGGTGGTGTTCTCGCTCACCGCCGCCTACCGCTACAACGGGAGCCTTCAAGAAATGGAGCAAAGATACGAGCCAGGCAACCTACTCTTGATCAACCCTTGCGTCGCTTTTGCGGTAAACGACCGCGTGACTCTATCCACGGATGTGCAATGGACCCGTCTCAGCGCAAGCAGGCTCAGCGGCAACTCTCAGGGTATCGCTCGAACTGCTACTGATCTGGTTCTGGGCGTCGGCTACGCCATCAACAGAGACAACACAGTCAACACCACCTTCAAGGTCAATGCTTCGGGCCGCGGGGGTTCTGAACTGCGACTCAACTGGCTCTACACTTTTTGAAGAGAAGGACGGGCCTCCGGGGCCCAGCAGAAATTGGTAGTGCCCAGCACGACCAAGGCGCCTCGATGTTACCTTTTCGAGGCTTATTATGTCGTTTCAAAAGGAGCGTAAATGATAAAGTCTAAATCCGTAAAAATTGCGTTGGTTGCAATATGCCTGTTGTCTACTCAAGCGCAAGCGAGTGACGCAATGGTCGAAAGTTCTAAACTCGTACCAAATGCCGGTTTCAACCAAACGGATATTAACTCAATGTTCGAGCAGCCTGGGCGGTCGATGCAGTTGGCAAAGCTTTCAGGCCAAGAAATGAAGGAGACCGAGGGGGCGTTCCTCAATTTCGCCATTGGAGCGGTCGTCGGGGTTGGCGGATATGTCTTGATTGCCTCTGCCACGGATACACCCATGACTTGGCAGGGCGCGGGTTTTTCGGCGGGAGTGGGGGCGCTGACAAGCGGCTTGGGGGGCGCACTGATTGGGGCGTCGGGCGGTGGAATTGCTGGCAACGTTGCATGGCGGCCAGCGATGCTGGCGACAAACTTCGGCGCTGCTCAATTGCGCAAAGCTAGAGGTTGGTAATAGTAAAAACTCTGCGATTATCAAGATCGCAGGGTTTTTGTAACATAGGGGAAAGAAATGAGTCTAATGATTGAGGTTGCAAGCTTTTTGGGCGGCGCTATGTCGGAGTATGCCCAGCGGAAGTGTTGGGGGAGCATAAAAATTTTTATAGTAACTTCTTCGATTTTTTTTATGCTTTTCTCTATATATTTTATACTTTTCCCTCCAGCTAAGGGGCTATTATTCGGAGTTTCTGGATCTGCCATTTTGGCGTTAATCCTCGGCTTAATTAATGTGGTATTTATTCGGCACGCCATCAAGCGAAAAAATGAAAGCTCGCGCGACCATGGCTAGAATTTTAGTTCGGCTCGGTATTGTCACTGCAATACTTGCATCGCGAACATTGGCGGCGAATCCGCAGCCGGAAAATTCTACTATTTGGTTCTCAGAGTCAAGCCCGAACCGCCACTCAACCAGACCGGAGGGCGCGCCTCTGATCACTCACGCTGCCCACACCGTATCCCTTGGTAAAAGTTGGAAAGCGTTTCGTGACGATAAAATAGTTAAGCAAGACCTCGACTATTCCTGCGGCGCCGCATCTCTTGCGACTTGCTCAATAGTTTTTATGGACAAGAAGTAACCGAGAAAGGCTTGCTCAACGCCATGAATAAAGGCGATAACCGCGCCAGCTTTGAAGATATGGCGCGTATTCTGCCGCAGTTTGGGTTCAGGGCGGAGGGTTTTGCCGCGAGCTGGGAGCGCTCGTCCGTTTAAAAATTCCGGTTGTCGTGTATGTGCAGCACGGCAAGGACGACCATTTTACGGTGCTACGCGGACTTAACGGCGACACCGTTTGGCTTGCCGACCCAAGTCTAGGCAACCGCACCTACAGTCGCCAGCAGTTTTTGGCAATGTGGCAGACACGAACTAGCTCAAACGACGCACTTGCGGGTAAGTTCCTCGCCGTTCTGCCTGATAGCCCAAGCGTAACCCCACGAGATGGTTTCTTCACAAAATTTCCTCGGCGTCAAAGCGCTAGCGCCGCAGGCCAACTGACGTTTCGAGCGCAACGTTAACTCATCCGGGTTATCGCAAGCGTGATATCTCAACAGAAGGGCAATAGGACACGCATTTGCGATAAGAACTATCCAGTATTGCTGTCCACTAAGTCACCCTTCGCTGGCTTGCAACGAATGCGACACACGTCACACAAACGGAGTGCGACGTAGGCGAACCCGAACTAGCTAGTTCCGCACGCAGTCGACAAAGTAGCCGCGTTTGCCGTCGACTTCGCGTTTGACCAGGCCATGCACGTCGGTCTCGAAGCCGGGGAAGCGCTCGTTGAAATCGCGTGCGAAGCGCAGGTAGTCGACGATCGTCTTGTTGAAACGCTCGCCGGGAATGAGCAGCGGAATGCCCGGCGGGTATGGCGTCAGCAGGATCGCGGTGATGCGGCCTTCCAACTCCTCGATGGCGACACGGTCGATTTCGCGGTGTGCCATTTTCGCGAATGCGTCCGACGGCTTCATCGCCGGGATCATGTCGGACAGGTACATCTCGGTGGTCAGGCGGGCGACGTCGTAGGCCTTGTAGAAGTCGTGGATCGACTGGCACAGGTCGCGCAGGCCCATCGCTTCGTAGCGCGGGTTGGCGGCGGCAAATTGCGGCAGGATGCGCCACATCGGCTGGTTCTTGTCGTAGTCGTCCTTGAACTGCTGCAGGGCAGTGACGAGCGTGTTCCAGCGGCCCTTGGTGATGCCGATCGTGAACATGATGAAGAACGAGTACAGCCCGCACTTCTCGATGATGACGCCGTGTTCGGCCAGGTACTTGGTGACGATCGACGCAGGGATGCCGGAGTCGCTGAAGACGCCGTCGAGCGACAGGCCAGGGGTGACCACGGTCGCCTTGATCGGGTCGAGCATGTTGAAGCCGGGGGCTAGATTGCCGAAACCGTGCCAGTCGTCCTCGGCGCGGATCATCCAGTCGTCCTGGGTGCCGATGCCTTCTTCGGAGAAGGTGTTCGGGCCCCAGACCTTGAACCACCAGTCGGCGCCGAATTCTTCGTCGACCTTCTTCATCGCGCGGCGGAAGTCGAGCGCTTCGAAAATCGATTCTTCGACCAGCGCGGTGCCGCCGGGCGCTTCCATCATCGCCGCGGCGACGTCGCACGAGGCGATGATCGAGTACTGCGGCGAAGTCGAGGTGTGCATCAGGTAGGCCTCGTTAAAGGCGTCCTGGTCGAGCTTGACCGTTTCCGATTCGCGCACCAGCACCTGCGAAGCCTGCGACAGGCCGGCTAACAGCTTGTGGGTCGACTGGGTCGAGAAGATCATCGACTCCTTGGCGCGCGGGCGGTCCTTGCCGATCGCGTGCATGTTCTTGTAGAAGTCGTGGAAGGTGGCGTGCGGCAGCCATGCTTCGTCGAAGTGCAGGGTGTCGATCTTACCGTCCAACATTTCGCGCAGCGTCTCGACGTTGTAGACCACGCCGTCGTAGGTCGACTGGGTAATCGTCAGGATGCGCGGCTTCTTGTTCTTCGCTTCGCGCGCGAACGGATTCGCCTCGATCTTGCGGGCGATCGACTCGGGGGTGAATTCCTCGAGCGGGATCGGGCCGATGATGCCGAGGTGATTCCGGGTCGGCATCAGGAACACGGGGATCGCGCCGCACATGATGATCGAGTGCAGGATCGACTTGTGGCAGTTGCGGTCGACGACGACGATGTCGCCTGGCGCGACGGTGGAGTGCCAGACCATCTTGTTCGACGTCGAGGTGCCGTTGGTGACGAAGTAGCAGTGGTCGGCGTTGAAGATGCGGGCGGCGTTGCGCTCGGACTTGGCGACCGGGCCGGTGTGGTCCAGCAGCTGGCCGAGTTCCTCGACGGCGTTGCAGACGTCGGCGCGCAGCATGTTCTCACCGAAAAACTGGTGGAACATCTGGCCGATCGGCGACTTGAGGAAGGCGACGCCGCCCGAGTGGCCCGGGCAGTGCCACGAGTAGGAGCCGTCGTTGGCGTAGTTGACGAGCGCGCGGAAGAACGGCGGCGCCAGGCCGTCGAGGTAGGACTTCGCTTCGCGGATGATGTGGCGGGCGACGAATTCGGGGGTGTCCTCGAACATGTGGATGAAGCCGTGCAGTTCGCGCAGAACGTCGTTGGGGATGTGGCGCGAGGTGCGCGTTTCGCCGTAGATGTAGATCGGGATGTCGGAGTTCTTGTGGCGGATCTCCTTGACGAAGGCGCGCAGCGCGGTGAGCGCGAAGTCGGTCTCGTCGACCGAGCCGCCGCCAAATTCCTCGTCGTCGATCGAGAGCACGAAGGCGGAGGCGCGCGACTGCTGCTGCGCGAACTGCGACAGGTCGCCGTAGCTGGTCACGCCAAGCACTTCCATGCCTTCCTTTTCCATCGCGGCGGCAAGCGCACGGATGCCCAGGCCAGAGGTGTTCTCAGAACGGAAATCCTCGTCAATGATGACGATGGGGAAACGAAATTTCATGGACAGCTCCAAAGCGAAGCGCCGTGAGCGCAATCCACGCCGGAAAAGGCAGGATGCAGGTCACGGCACCGAAGAAAAAGAAGAAGCGGATTTTCGCAGAAATGTCCGCAATCCGGTGGAAAGATTTTCGTCAGGGTAGCCGCCATCGGGCAATCGTGTCGCACTACATGCAGCAGGGATATATTTTCGGCGGTGAATACGCCGGCGCTACGCGCCACTGCCCGCTTCCAGAGGGGCCATGCGAGGGGCAGCATAGGCCAAGCCGATCGTACGCGCCGCGCCAACATTTAACAATTATGGACCGCCACCGACCCATCGAAAAACCATGTTCTCATAGTAAAAGATATTGAACACCGCGTCCCGGCGAGCCCGTCGATGTGGGAAATAAACGTCACACAAATCTTTCCTTGCAGCAAGGAATAATGCCCCATTATAATAATCTCGTCCACTGGGTCGGACGTCATGATCGACTGCGCGGACGGCCGCAGGCGACCGGTGCTGAATACAGCGAGGTGCCACACATTGAATGGAGAGACGATGAAACACCCACTTGCGCACCGCCCTGGCACGGGATCGCCCGCAATCCTCGCGTTGGCGGACGGCAGCACGTTTCGCGGCATATCGATCGGAGCGCCTGGCCATACTGTTGGCGAAGTCGTGTTCAACACGGCAATGACAGGCTACCAGGAAATGTTGAGCGATCCGAGCTACTGCCGCCAGATCCTCACCCTGACCTATCCGCACATCGGCAACACCGGGATCAACCACGACGATGGCGAGTCGGCGAAGGTGCACGCCGCCGGGCTCGTCATCAAGGATCTGCCGTTGCTGGCATCGAATTTCCGCGCCAGCCAAGACCTGGCGTCGTGGCTGTCGGCGCAGGGGATCGTCGCCATCGCCGGCATCGACACGCGCAGGCTGACGCGCCTGCTGCGCGAAAAAGGCGCCCAGAACGGCGCGATTGCCGTCACCGGCGACGCCGACGCGGCGCTGGCGCTGGCGCGCGGTTTCGCCGGGATGGCCGGCATGGACCTGGCGCGCGAGGTCTCGTGCGCGGCGCCGTATGAATGGGTCGGTCAGGAGTGGCAACTCGGCGACGGTTTCGACGAACAGCGCGCGCCGCGCTGGCACGTCGTGATCTACGACTTCGGCGTCAAGGCCAACATCTTGCGCATGCTCGCTTCGCGCGGTTGCCGCGTGACGGTGCTGCCGGCGCAGTCGAGCGCCGCGGCCGCGCTCGCGCTCGCGCCGGACGGCGTGTTCCTGTCGAACGGGCCGGGCGACCCGCAGCCTTGCGATTACGCCATCGCCGCCGCGCGCGAATTGATCGAACGCGGCATCCCAACCTTCGGCATCTGCCTCGGGCACCAGATCATGGCGCTCGCCTCCGGCGCCAGGACAATGAAGATGAAGTTCGGCCACCACGGCGCGAACCACCCTGTGCAGGACCTCGACAACGGACAAGTGATGATCACCTCCCAGAACCACGGCTTTGCGGTCGACCCGGCCAGCCTGCCGGCCAATTGCCGGGTGACCCACGTCTCCCTGTTCGATCAATCGCTGCAGGGCTTCGCGCGCACCGACCGGCCGGCCTTCTGCTTCCAGGGCCACCCCGAAGCGTCCCCCGGACCGCACGACCTGGGACCGATGTTCGACCGCTTCGTGTCGATGATGGAGGCTACCCGCAATGCCTAAACGTTCCGACATCAACACGATCCTGATCATCGGCGCCGGCCCGATCATCATCGGCCAGGCGTGCGAATTCGACTATTCCGGCGCGCAGGCGTGCAAGGCGCTGCGCGAGGAAGGCTACCGGGTGGTCCTGGTCAACAGCAATCCGGCCACCATCATGACCGACCCGGAGATGGCGGACGCCACCTATATCGAGCCGATCCAGTGGGACGTGGTCGCGCGCATCATCGCCATCGAGCGGCCCGACGCGATCCTGCCCACCATGGGCGGCCAGACCGCGCTCAACTGCGCGCTCGACCTGCACCGCCATGGCGTGCTGGCCGAGTACCAGGTCGAACTGATCGGCGCCACGCCGGAGGCGATCGACAAGGCGGAAGACCGCTCCAAGTTCAAGGACGCGATGAGCAAGATCGGGCTGGGGTCGGCCCGCTCCGGCGTTGCGCACAGCATGGCCGAAGCGTGGAGCGCACAGCAGGCGCTCGGCTTTCCCGTCATCATCCGGCCGTCGTTCACGATGGGCGGCAGCGGCGGCGGCATCGCCTATGACGCCGCGCAGTTCCACACGATCTGCGCACGCGGCCTGGAGCTGTCGCCGACGTCGGAACTGCTGATCGAGGAGTCGCTGATCGGCTGGAAGGAATTCGAGATGGAAGTGGTGCGCGACAAGGCGGACAACTGCATCATCGTCTGCTCGATTGAAAACCTCGACCCGATGGGCGTGCACACGGGCGACTCGATCACGGTGGCGCCGGCGCAAACCCTGACGGACAAGGAATACCAGCTGATGCGCAACGCCAGCCTGGCGGTGCTGCGCGAGATCGGCGTCGATACCGGCGGTTCGAACGTCCAGTTCGCCATCAATCCGGCCGACGGGCGCATGATCGTCATCGAGATGAATCCGCGCGTGTCGCGGTCCTCGGCGCTGGCATCGAAAGCGACCGGCTTCCCGATTGCACGCGTGGCGGCCAAGCTGGCCGTCGGCTACACGCTCGACGAGCTGCGCAACGAGATCACGGGCGGCGCGATGCCGGCCTCGTTCGAGCCGGCCATCGATTACGTGGTGACCAAGGTGCCGCGTTTCGCGTTCGAGAAATTCGCCGGCGCCGACGAGCGCCTGACCACCCAGATGAAATCGGTGGGCGAGGTGATGGCGATCGGGCGCACGTTCCAGGAATCGTTCCAGAAGGCGCTGCGCGGGCTCGATGTCGGCGTCGACGGCCTGCGCCGCATGCACTCCGGGCGCAGCGTCATCGAAGAGCAGCTCAGCGCGGCCGGCCCGGAGCGCATCTGGTATGTGGGCGACGCTTTCGCGCACGGCTTCACGCTCGATGAAGTGCAGCGCCTGTCCGGCATCGATCCCTGGTTCCTGGCGCAGATCGAGGACCTGGTCGGCGTCGAGCTGTGGCTCGAAACGCAACGCCTGGAAGCGCTCGACGAGCCGGTGCTGCGCAAGCTCAAGCAGCAGGGCTTCGGCGACCGCCGCCTGGCGGCGCTGCTGCAGACCGATGAGGACGCGGTGCGCGCGCGCCGCCACGCACTGGCAATCCGGCCGGTGTACAAGCGGGTCGATACCTGCGCCGGCGAATTCGCCACCCGCACCGCCTACCTGTACTCGACCTACGACGAGCAGTGCGAGGCCGAACCGAGCACGAAGCGCAAGATCATGGTGCTGGGCGGCGGCCCGAACCGGATCGGCCAGGGCATCGAATTCGACTATTGCTGCGTGCATGCGGCGATGGCGCTGCGCGAGGACGGCTACGAGACCATCATGGTCAACTGCAATCCGGAGACGGTATCGACCGATTTCGACACTTCCGACCGCCTGTATTTCGAGTCGCTGACGCTGGAAGACGTGCTCGAGATCGTGGCGCTGGAAAAGCCGGTCGGCGTGATCGTCCAGTACGGCGGCCAGACGCCGCTGAAGCTGGCGCTGGCACTGCAGGCGAACGGCGTGCCCATCATCGGCACCTCGCCCGACATGATCGACGCCGCCGAAGACCGCGAGCGCTTCCAGGCGCTGCTGCACGCGCTCGACCTGCGCCAGCCGCAGAACCGCACCGCGCGCACCGAGCACGATGCGGTGCGCCTGGCCGAAGAGATCGGCTACCCGCTGGTGGTGCGTCCTTCGTACGTGCTGGGCGGGCGGGCGATGGAGATCGTCCACGAGCGGGCCGACCTGGAGCGCTACATGCGCGAAGCGGTCAAGGTGTCGCACGACTCGCCGGTGCTGCTCGACCGCTTCCTCAACGACGCCATCGAAGTCGACGTCGACTGCGTCTGCGACGGCGTCCAGACGCTGATCGGCGGCGTGATGGAGCATATCGAGCAGGCCGGCATCCACTCAGGCGACTCGGCCTGTTCGCTGCCGCCGTATTCGCTGTCGCAGCAGAGCATCGATGAGATCGAACGCCAGACCCGTCGCTTGGCGATCGGCCTGAACGTGGTGGGCCTGATGAATGTGCAGTTCGCGATCCAGCAGAGCCGGGTCGACGGCAGGGTGCGCGACGTCGTCTATGTACTGGAAGTGAACCCGCGCGCGTCGCGCACGGTGCCGTTCGTGTCCAAGGCGACCGGCCTGCCGCTGGCGAAGATTGCCGCGCGCTGCATGGCCGGGCAGTCGCTGGCCAGCCAGGGCGTGCTCGAACAGCGCTGCTCGGGCTACTTCTCGGTCAAGGAGTCGGTATTGCCGTTTGCGAAGTTCCCCGGCGTCGACACGATCCTCGGGCCGGAAATGCGTTCCACCGGCGAGGTCATGGGGGTCGGCAAGACCTTCGGCGAGGCTTTCTACAAGGCGCAGCTGGCGGCCGGCGTGCGCCTGCCGCGCGGGGGCAAGGCCTACCTGAGTGTCAAGCGCGGCGACCAGGCGCGCGCCGTCGCGCTGGCGCGCCGGCTCGAGGCGGCCGGCTTCACGCTGTGTGCCAGCCACGTGACGGCAGCGGTGATTGGCGCCGCCGGCATCGCCGTCACGCCGATCGATGCTGACAGCGTCATTCTGGCCGCGCTGGCCGCCAGGGAGATCGCGCTGGTGGTGCTGACGGTCGACGAGCACCGCGGCGCGATCGGCGCCTCGCGTGCGCTGCGGGTGGCGACATTGAACGCCGGGACGGTATTCTTTTCGACCATCAGCGGCGCCGAAGCGGGGGTCGAGGCGATGCAGCACGGCGACAGCTACGGCCTGTATGCGCTGCGCGACGTGCAGCGGCAGGGCACGCCAGTGCGCGCGGACGCGCCGCGCGCCGCGCCCGCAGCGGGCGACCTGGCAGCGGCGGTGACGCTGGTGCCGGAGCGGCGCGCCGGCGTGCGCCTGCGCGCCGGCGGGACGGCGCCGCTCAAGCTGTTCATCCGCCAGCCGTTCACCGAATCGGACGATCAGCAGCAGCGCCTGATCGGCGAGATCATGCAGCTGATCGATGGCGCCAACGGCGCGCCGCATGCGTTCGACTACCTGACCGGGATCGTGGCCGAAAGCGCGGCGACGTTCAAGAAGTCGTTCGAACGGCAGTACCAGCGGCCCTTCACGCCGAAGGCCTTCCGCGACCAGCGCCTGCGCCTGCTGGACCAGGCCGATGCGGTGATCAACATCCGCGTCGGCATGAGCGAGAGCAGCGCCTTCGAACTGGCGTATCACATCTTCGAAGGACGCCGCACTCCGGTGCTGTTCCTGGTCTGGAAGCATGCGCCGATCAAGACCACGCTGCTGCGCGAACTCGACGACCTGGTCGATGTGACGTATCTCGAATTCGACCACGCCGCCGAACTGCGGGCCGGCATTCACGCTTTTTTTAACGCAATACAAACTGGGAACTAACTGCCGCCATGATGGATAACCTGAAAATCAAAACCCTCGTCGTCAGCGCACTCGGCTTCCTGCTGCTGCTGATGGTGGTCATCGGCGTGGTTGGCCTGTACGGTGCGCAGCACTCTGTGAGCCTGATCAAGGATGTGACCCTGGCTGAACAGAAGAGCAGCACGGTGCGCACCGCGATCCGGCTCGAAATGGAGACCAACCGCAGCCAGGTGCTGCAGGCGCTGCAGCACAATCCGGCATTCGAGTGGTCGCAGTTGCATGATCACCCGTTGACGGTGCACCACGCGCAGATCGAGGCTGCCACGGCGCGCGCGACGCGCCACTGGAGCGAGTACCTCGCCAACCTTCGCTCGCCGGAGGAAAAGCGCCTGGCGCAGCACTGGCATGCTAACAGCGACGGACTGGGACTCGAATCGGTGAAGGCAGCCGATGCGGCCATCACGGCCGGCAAATGGGACGACGCCGAGGCGATCCTGATCAAGAAGATCAACCCATCGTACCGCGTCGGCGATGTCGCCCTCAAGCAGCTGATCGACTTGTCCGAGGCGCGCGCCGCGCTGCACGCCGCCGATGTCAGCGTCACTATCGGGCGCAGCACCTATGCCACCTTCGCGGTGCTGCTGGCCGGTCTGGTGCTCGGCGCAACGGTCGCCTGGCTGCTGGTGCGCGCCATTTCCGGCCCGCTGGAAGAAGCTATGACGATTGCCACCAAGGTGGCGGCGGGCGACCTCACCGGGCAGATCGCGGCGCACGGCAATAACGAGATCGGCGCGCTGCTGCGGGCGCTGGGCAAGATGAAGTCGAACCTGGCGGGCATCGTCGCCGAGGTGCGCACCAGCACCGACACCATGTCGAGCGCCTCGCGCGAGATCGCGGCGGGCAACATGGACCTGTCCGAGCGCACCGCCGAGCAGGCCGATTCGCTCGAGAAGACCGCCTCGTCGATGGAGCAGCTCACCAGCACCGTCAAGCAGAACTCCGACAATGCGCAGCAGGCCAACGAGCTGGCGATGTCGGCGTCGCAAGTGGCGACCAAGGGGGGGGTGGTCGTGGCGCAGGTGGTGGTGACGATGGGCTCGATCAATGAATCGTCGAAGAAGATCGTCGACATCATCGGCGTGATCGACGGCATCGCGTTCCAGACCAACATCCTCGCCCTCAATGCGGCGGTCGAAGCGGCGCGCGCCGGCGAGCATGGCCGCGGCTTCGCGGTGGTGGCCAGCGAGGTACGCAACCTGGCGCAGCGCTCGGCCGGCGCCGCCAAGGAAATCAAGCAGCTGATCGGCGATTCCGTGAGCAAGGTCGACAGCGGCGCCAAGCTGGTCGACCAGGCTGGCACCACGATGCACGAAATCGTCACCAGCATCCGGCGCGTGACCGATATCATGGGCGAGATCACCCAGGCGAGCCGTGAGCAGGCGGCGGGGCTGGAGCAGATCAACCAGGCGATCGGGCAGATGGACACGATCACCCAGCAAAACGTAGCGCTGGTCGAAGAAGCCGCCGGCGCCGCCGGTTCGCTGCAGGACCAGACGCAGGCGCTGGCGACCGTGGTCAGCGTCTTCAAGCTCGATAGCGCGGCGCAGCCGGCGCGCGAAGGCATGGCCGCGCCCCGCACCAGGCTGGCCGCGCCGGCGCCGCGGGTGGCGCCGGCCGCGCCGGCCAGGCCAACGCGCCAGCGCGCGCTGGCGGTGGCCAACAGCGAGTGGGAACAGTTCTGACGCCGGCGCGCTGCGCGAGCGAACGGCTGGCCGTGCCGGCCGGCCGGGCAGGCGCCAGCGGCGAGCGCAGACGGCTATTTCAATCGGCTGTAGGTAACGAAAGCGTAGTCGAAGTTGTTGGTGTCGGAATGATGGCGCACGCGCGCGCTCTCGGCCCATTCGCCGGTGGCGAGCGGCGGGAAGAAGGTGTCACAGGCGAAGGTGTGGTCGATCTCGGTGACGATCAACTGGTCAGCGAGCGCCATGGATTCGTTGAAGATCTGCGCGCCGCCGATGATGAAGGCCGGTTCATGACCGACCAGCGCAAGCGCGTCGGCCAGCGAGCCGACCGCGTCGACGCCGTCATGGCGCCAGTCGGGATTACGGGTGACGACGATGTTGCGCCGGTTCGGCAACGGGCGGCCGATCGAGTCG
This sequence comes from Massilia eurypsychrophila, assembly GCF_002760655.1. Classification (GTDB taxonomy): domain Bacteria; phylum Pseudomonadota; class Gammaproteobacteria; order Burkholderiales; family Burkholderiaceae_D; genus JAFCUW01. The sequence goes on from NZ_PDOC01000005.1 coordinate 48,264, forward strand.
AACGTCTTGCGGCCCATGATGATCGGGTGGCCGGTGGTGACGCGCTTGAAATGGGCGAGGTCCTCGGGCAGGCGCCACGGCAGCGTGTTGTTGACGCCGATGCCGCGCTGGGCGTCGATCGCCACCACCAGGGTCAGGCGCGGCGTGGTAGTGGACTGGCTTGGATCGTAGGTCATGGGCTTCCGGGTGAAATTGGCACGCAGTATTCTAGCAGCCGATCGCCGGCGCGGCCGGGCCGCAGCAGCGAGGCGAACTGTTTGGGCGGCAGCGGGCGGCTGAAATTGAAGGTCGTTCAGGCGGGGATAGCCCACGCCGAAGTCGTCGATCGACCCGACGATACCAGTCGGGGTTTTCCTGAGACTGGCGCCATAACGTCCTCCCCGCGCAGATGGCCGTTAACTTGTTTTCGGTGGCTTGATGCTCGGCGATTGCTGCGGCGTCAGACCGCGACAGGCGCCTTGATGTGCGGGTGCGACTCGTAGCCGGCGATCTCGAAGTCGTCGAACTTGTAGTCGAACAGCGTTTCGGGGTGGCGCTTGATGACGAGCTTGGGCAGCGCCAGCTCGGCGCGCGAGAGCTGCAGCTCGACCTGGTCGAGGTGGTTCGAATACAGGTGGCAGTCGCCGCCGGTCCAGATGAAATCACCGACCTCGAGGCCGGCCTGCTGCGCCATCATGTGCGTCAGCAGCGCGTACGAGGCGATGTTGAACGGCACGCCGAGGAAGATGTCGGCGCTGCGCTGGTAGAGCTGGCACGACAGCTTGCCGTCGGCGACATAGAACTGGAATAGCGCGTGGCACGGCGGCAGCTTCATCTTCGGCACATCGGCCACATTCCAGGCCGAGACGATCATGCGGCGCGAGTCGGGGTTGTACTTGATCTGGTCGAGCACCTGCGAGATCTGGTCGATATGGCTGCCGTCCGGCGCCGGCCAGCTGCGCCACTGATAGCCGTACACCGGTCCCAGTTCGCCGTCGGCGTCGGCCCAGTCGTCCCAGATCGAGACGCCGTTTTCCTCGAGGTAAGCGATGTTGGTGGAGCCCTGCAGGAACCAGATCAGCTCATGGATGATCGATTTGAGGTGGAGTTTCTTGGTCGTCACCAGCGGAAAACCGTCCTGCAGGTTGAAACGCATCTGGTAACCGAACACCGAGCGGGTGCCGGTGCCGGTGCGGTCGGTCTTGACGGTGCCGTTGTCGCGCACATGGCGCATGAAATCGAGGTATTGACGCATGACGCTCTCGCAGTAGGATCTAGCCGTGATTGTACTATGCGGCGAGGGCCGACGAGAACAGCGTCAGCGCTTCGCGCACCGCGCCATCGGGCATGTCGAGCAGGTTGTCGCCGACATAGATTTCGACGACGCTGGTGCCCTCCAGCGCGGCGTGACTGGCGCGGCTGAACAGCCAGATGCCATGCTGCGCGGCGAGGTGGTTGCGGATGCCCAGCGCGCGCTCGCGCGACACCGGCAAATGAAGATGCAGCATGTTCGCCTGCGGCGCCGCCGGATTGGGCTTGATCAGCGGATGGGCGCGCAGCTCGCCGTACAGCCATTCGGTGCGCGCAAAGTAGCCGGGCATGGCGGCGAGGCGCTGGTCGAACTGCATCGCTGCCGCCACCACGTAAGGCGAGCGGTGAATGACGTTGCCGCCCTGGCGTCGGAACCACTCGGCGGCGCGGGCGACGAACGGGCCATTGCCGGCCAGCAGCGCGCCACCGAGTCCGCCGATGCCCTTGTACAGCGAGACGTAGGCCGAATCGAAGCCGGCGGCGACGTCGCGCGGCGTGCGCTTGAAGCCGGCCGCCGCTTCCCACAGCCGGGCGCCGTCCATGTGCAGGTGGGCGCCGCGCTGGCGGCAGTGCGCCTTGATCGCCTCAAGCTCGGCCCACGACGGGTTCTGGCCGCCGATTTCGCGCATCGGCACTTCCATCGCCACCGCGCCAAGGCGGTCGGGAATGGCGGCGAGGTCGTCGACGCTCCACGGCCGGTGACGGTCGCCCGCCTGCAGCGCATCGAAGTGGCCGAGCAGCTGGTAGTTCGATTTCTCGTGGACGAGGATGTGGGAGGTCGGGTGCAGCGCGACGAGCCGGCTGGCGCGGTCGTCGCAGGCGAGCCGCAGCGCGGTCACCTGCGCCATGGTGCCGCTGATGCAGAACACCGCGGACTCGAAGCCGAGCAGCGCGGCGATCTTCTGTTCGAATTGCTGGAGCAGGGCGCCGCTGCCGTAGACGTCGTGGGCGACGCCATGTTCCTCGCACCAGGCGCCCATTGCGGCGAACATCTGGGCCGGCGTGCGCGCCTTGTGGCCGGGGAAGACGGTGTGGCAGGAGGCGAGCAGTTCAGCGTCGGTCAAGGCAAACTCCGGTGGACGGGGCTATAACTGTACACCGGTTTGCCGTGCCGGCAAAGAATCAGCGCAGCGCGAGCGCCCTGGAAACGGGTAGCGAATCGGCGTGCCCGGCGCGGTCAAGCTTGAACAGGCGCACCGAGTCGGCCAGCGCCCCCGCCTGTTCCTGCATCGCTTCGGAGGCGGCGCTGGCTTCTTCGACCAGCGCGGCGTTTTGCTGGGTCACCTGGTCCATCTCGTTGATGGCGCGGTTGACGTGTTCGATGCCGTTGCTCTGCTCGACGCTGGCGGCGGTGATCTCGGCCATGATGCCGGTGACGCGGCCAACGCTGGCCAGCACTTCGTTCATCGTGACGCCGGCGTCGGCGACGAGCTTGCTGCCGGCATCGACCTGGTCGACCGAGGCGCCGATCAGCGTCTTGATTTCCTTCGCCGCGGCGGCGCTGCGCTGGGCCAGGTTGCGCACTTCGGTGGCGACGACGGCGAAACCGCGGCCCTGGTCGCCGGCGCGGGCCGCTTCCACCGCCGCGTTCAAGGCCAGGATGTTGGTCTGGAAGGCGATGCCGTCGATGACGCTGATGATGTCGGAGATCTTGCGCGACGACTGGTTGATCGCATCCATCGTGTCGATCACCTTCGCCACCATCGCGCCGCCTTGGCCGGCGACGCTGGACGCGTTGAGCGCCATCTGATTGGCCTGGCGCGCGTTGTCGGCATTCTGCTTGACCGTGACGGTCAGCTGTTCCATCGAGGTGGCGGTGGCAGCCAGGTTGGCCGCCTGCTGTTCGGTCCTGACGCACAGGTCGAGGTTGCCGGACGAGATCTCGCGCGAGGCGGTGGCGATCTGCTCGGCGCCGTCGCGCACCTTGCCGACCACCGACGACAGGCTGGCGCTGATGCCGTTCATCGCCTGCGCCAGGCGGCCGATCTCGTCGCGCTGGCTGCTGTCGATGCTGGCGGTGAGGTCGCCGTCAGCGATCTGCGTCGCGGCGTTCTGTGCGCGCAGCAGCGGGCGCGTGATCGTCGCGCGTACCACCAGGTACAGCACCAGTGCAAACACGCCCAGCGCGACCAGGCCGATGACGATGAAGCGGTTACGCAGCTCGTTTGCTTCGCGCGTGATCTCGTCCTTGTAGGTGCCGCCGGCGATCAGCCAGTTCCAGTCCTTGAAGGTGGCGTAGGCGACCATCTTGTCGCGCGGGCTGGTTTCGCCTTTTTCGGCGTTGAGCCAGGGATAGGTGATCACACCGGTCTTCTTCTCCAGCATTTCCTTGACGAATTCGCGGCCGCTGGCATCCTTGGTGCCGAGGATATTGGCGCCTTGCCTGGTCGGGTGCACCAGCGCGTCGCCGTAGGTTTTTCCCGGCGCCGACGAGAGAACGAAGAGGTAGCCGGTATCGCCGAACTTGATTTCCTTGATCTTGGCCTTCAGCGCTGCCAGGTCGGCGGAGATGTCGACGCCGACGTACAGCACGCCGATCACGGCGCCGCTGCTGTCCTTGATCGGGTCGTATTCGGTGATGTACTGCTTGCCGAACAAGGTGGCCAGCCCAATGTAGCTTTTACCGGCGCGCAGCAGCGGATAGGCGGCGTGGGTCCGGTCGAGCAGGGTGCCGATCGCGCGTTCGCCGTTTTCCTTCTTGACCGAGGTCGACACGCGGACGAAGTCGTCGCCCGTGCTGACGAAAATGGTGGCATTGCCGCCGGTCTGCGCGGTGAAGCGGTCGGGAATGGTGAAATCGAGGTTGACCGGCTTGCCGCCGTTCGTCAGCACCGGCACCTGTTTGCCGGCGACGTCGACGCTGGTAGCCGCGTCGAGAACGAAATCGGGCTCGAAACTGGCGGTCAGGACGCGGGCGAAGCTGGCGACCTGGCTGGTGACCGCCTTGTTGAACATTTCGACCATGTTGACCACGCCGCGCAGCTCACCTTTGACATCATGCTCGGCGCCGTCTTGCAGCAAGGTTGCCGTCGTCATGCTGAAAGCGAGGACGAGAGCGCCAAGGATGACGCCAACCAGCGTGAATGTGAGGGCGGTGATCTTGGCGCCAACGCCCCACGTGGACGGATTGAAACTGTTGCTGCGCATGTAACTCCAATAATATCGGTCAATACAAAAGCGACCGATAGTATCATTCATGTTGCATTGCAGCAATAGATCATATAAAGCCTACTCCACTAAACCACGCAATTCTGGTCAGTGCACCACGTGGACGTGGTGAAATTGCAGCGCTGCCAGGTTGGCGTAGATGCCGCCAAGCGCGACGAGCGAAGCGTGGGTGCCGGTTTCGACGATGCGGCCGTCTTCCATGACGAGGATGCGGTCGGCGCGCTGCACGGTGGCGAGGCGGTGGGCGATGATGACGGTGGTGCGGCCGACCATCGCCGCTTCCAGCGCGCTTTGCACCAGGCGCTCGGACTCGGCGTCGAGCGCGCTGGTGGCCTCGTCGAGCAGCAGCAGGGGTGGATTTTTCAGCAGCGCGCGGGCAATCGCGATGCGCTGGCGCTGTCCGCCCGACAGGCGCACGCCGCGTTCGCCCAGGAACGACTTGTAACCTTGCGGCAGGCGCTCGATGAATTCGTGGGCGGCTGCCAGCTTCGCCGCGGCGATGACTTCGGCGTCGCTGGCGCCGGCGCGGCCATAGCGGATGTTTTCCATCGCGTCGGCAGAGAAGATGACGGTATCTTGCGGCACGATGCCGATGGCGTCGCGCAGCGTGTGCAGTTCGAGCCGACGGATGTCGACGCCATCTAATGTGATCGAGCCCGACTGCGGATCGTAAAAGCGCAGGAACAGCTGGAACAGCGTGGTCTTGCCGGCGCCCGAGGGGCCGACCACGGCCACCGTTTCGCCAGGCAGGATGTTCAGCGACAGGCGCGACAAGGCCGGCGAATCGGGCCGCGACGGGTAGGTGAAGGTGACGTCGGACAGCGCCAGCGCGGCGCCGTTGGCGGCGCGCGCCGGCAGCGCCAGCGGCTGCGCCGGCTCCTGGATGGTCGACTTGGCCGACAGCAGTTCGAGCAGGCGCTCGGTGGCGCCGGCGGCGCGCTGCGCTTCGCCCATCACCTCCGACAGCGCGCCGATCGAGCCGGCCACGATCGAGGCGTACAGGATGAACTGACCGAGGTCGCCGCCGGTCATGGTCCCGGCCAGCACCGCGTGCGCGCCTAGCCACAGCACGAACACGATGGTGCCGAACACCATCACGATGGCGAACATGGTCAGCATCGCGCGCGAGCGGATGCGCTTCATCGCCGTCTGGAAGGCGCCTTCGACCGAGGCGCCGAAGCGCGTCGATTCGATTTTTTCATGGGTGAACGCCTGCACCGTCGGCATCGCGTTGAGGATTTCGCCGGCCATGGCCGATGCGTCGGCGATGCGGTCCTGTGAGTCGCGCGAGAGCTTGCGCACGCGCCGGCCGAACAGCACGATCGGCACCACCACCAGCACCAGCAGGCCGAGGATGATCGAGGACAGCTTGACGCTGGTGACGAACAGCATGACCAGGCCGCCGAGGAACAGCAGCATGTTGCGCAGCGCCATCGAGATGCTGGTGCCGACAACGGCCTGGATCAGGGTGGTGTCGGTGGTGATGCGCGACAGGACTTCGCCGGTCTGGGTGGTCTCGAAAAACTCGGGGCTCTGGTTGACGACGTGGCGGTAGACGGCGCTGCGGATGTCGGCGGTGACGCGTTCGCCCAGCCACGAGACGATGTAGAAGCGGGCGGCGGTGGCCAGCGCCAGTACCGTGGCGACGCCGAACAGCGCGAGGAAGGTGGCGTTGACGTTGCGGATGCTGGTGGCGCCGGCGGAGGCGCCGAAACCCAAGTCGATCATCTGCTTGAATGCGTACGGAATGGCCAGCGTGGAGGCGGCCGCCATGACCAGCGCGACGCCGGCCATCAGAAACTGGCGGCGGTACGGACGAAGAAACGGGAACAGGCCCTTAAAGGCGGAGAGGCTGCCCTTGCGGTCCGAATCGGGTACTTTGGCGCTGGCGGTGTCGCCGGTTGTGCTACCGGTGGTGCTGCTGGTGGAGCTGTTGGTCATTGTCAGTGCTTCTGATGTTCGTTTTATTTTAAAGAGTCATCGGCTTGAAGTAGCCCGTCAATTCCAGATATCCATGCCCGGCCGGCGCGCCGTCGCGCATGATCGTGACCGCGCCTTCCCAATACACCGCGCCGGTCGAGCGCCGCGAATCGAGCTCCTGGTCGTCCTGCAAGGGCCTGATGCTCCAGCTGGTGGCGCCGGTGACGAGCGTGGTGGCGACCGGATAGACGGCGTTGGTGCGCGGCGACTTCCACTGCGCCTGCGGGGTAAAACTGACCTGGCCCGACGAATACCGCGTCACCTTGCCGGAAGCATCCCGCAAGGTCGCGTGCGCCCATAGTTTACCACCTTGTTTGCCGCGAATCTGGAAAGCCATCAGTGCCGAGCCGTCGTCGAGGTTGGCGCCGACCCAATCCCAGCCCTGCGCGTCCGGGTCGAGCGCGGTGCTGGACCATTCGTGATCGAACCAGGCGTCGCCGGTGACGGCGGCCGGCGCGGCGCCGGCGCGCCCGGCCATGCCGGTCACTTTCATGTTCGGCAAGCTGTAATAGTAACTGGCCTGGTCGGGTTTAGGGCCCTTGCGCGAGTAGCCGTCGTCGCCCTGCACCAGCACCGGCTGGCTTTCGGCCAGGCGCAGGTCGAGCGTCAGTTCGGGCGACTTGATGGTGACGGTGTAGACGCCGTCGGCGCCGCGCACCATGCGCCAGTCGTCGAGCTTGAGGTCGGTGGTGCCGGTCCTGGCGTAGGCCAGGCCAAAGCCTTCTCGCGCGCTTTTCTGGTCGTGCAGCAGGCGGCCGACGGCCGGGTCGGACAGCGCGGCGTGGCCGAGGATGAGCTGCTTGGGCGCGAAGGCGCTCGGGTTGGCGTCGTCGTGGCCGGTGCGGCTGCGAAAGAACGTCACCTGGAAGCCGAGCGGCTTGCCGTCGGCCGTCTTCAGCCAGCCGGTCACGTACCACCATTCGGTCTTGAACTCGGGGTGGGCGCCGTAATCGGCCGGGAACGACAGCGGCCGGCCAGGCACCACCTTTGCCATCACCGGTTCGGCGGCCTGGACGATCTGGGACAACAGCATCAACACGATGATCAGCATGAAACGCATTACCAGTCCTCCCTGACTGCGCGGATTGGGCCGCCCGACAGCGCGTAGCGGCCGGACACGAGCGCCGTCAGCACGGACGCTGCCAGCAGCAGCGCGGCGACGGCGCCCAGCAGGCCCCACGGCAGGTGCAGCTGCATGGTCCAGTGGAACGACTGCGGGTTGACGACAAAGACGAGGATCAGGCTGATGAGCAGTCCGAGGCCGAAGCCGCACGCCACGCCGAGCGCCGTCAGCGCGCCGCCTTCGAGCGCGAGGATGCGCAGCACCTGGCCGCGGGTGACGCCGACGTGGCGCAGCATGCCGAATTCGCGCGCGCGCGCCAGGGTCTGCGCCGAGAAGGTGGCGGCGACGCCGGACAGGCCGATGGCAATCGCGATCGCCTCGAGCAGGTAGGTGACGGCGAAGCTGCGGTCGAAGATCTGCAGGCTCATGGCGCGGATCTCGCCCGGTTCGGCCAGCTGCAGGCCGGCGCCGAAAGGCAGGGCGCGCACCTGCTTGACCAGTTCGGCCGAGGTGGCGCCGGGGCGCATCCACAATGCCGCGTCGCTGACGTCCTGGTCGCCGGTCAGCGCGCGGTAGTCGTCGAGTCGGATCTGCACCGAGCCGGCCTGGCTGGCATAGTCGCGCCAGGCGCCGGCAATGAAGAACGTCTGCAGGCGGCCATTGAGCGGCACTTGCAGGGTTTGGCCGACCTTGACGGCGTACAGGTCGAGCATCGCTTCCGACACCCAGGCCGGCATGCTGCCCGCCGGCGGCGCGGCGGGGGCGCCGACCAGCACCATCGCCTTGGCCGGATCGGCGACGTCGATGTGGCGGGCGATCAGCGAGATCGCGGGGCGCGCCGGGTCAAGCGAGACGTCGCGCGTACGCAGGAAATCGGCGCGGCCAACCGCGGGCAGGGCGGCGAGGGCGGCCTGCTGCGGCGGGCCGAAAGCGGCCGTATTGCCGGCCGCGGCCTGGCGCACGTACAGGTCGGCCGGCAGAATCTGCACCAGCCAGTCATCGACCGAGACGCGAAAGCTCGACACCATGATCGCCATCGCCACCATCAGCGAAAAGCTCGACAGGATGCCGCCGAGCGCGATCGCCGCCTGGCCGGAGGCGTTGGCCAGGCGCGCCAGAGTCAGCGCCGGCACCGCGCGCTGGCTGCCGCGCGCCATGGCGATGCGGTTGACGGCGCCGAACACGAAGCTGGCCAGGCGCGGCATCATGCCGATGCCGCCGATCAGCAGCAGCGCGATGGCGGCGTAGCCGAACAGCGGCAGGTCGAACAAGGGTGGAGCGAGCGTCAGCAGCGCGGCGACGACGAGGCAAACCAGCGACGGCCAGACGCGCGCCAGGCGCGACAGCGCCGCTTCGTCGCTGCCCGACTTGAGGGCGACGGCCGGCGCCGCGCGGGCCGCTTCGAAGGCCGGCGCCAGGCAGCCGAGCAAGGCGACGCCAAGGCCGAGCGCAAAGAACACGAACGCGGCGATCGGGGTGAAGACGACGGTCGGGCGCACGCCGGAAAAGAAGCCGGCGCCCAGGTCGGCGCCGAAGTAGCGCAGCGCGGTGGCGGCCAGCGCGTAGCCGGCGGCGATGCCGAGCGCCGCGCCGATCAGGCCCAGGCTGGCGCCTTCGAGCAGCACCTGGCCGAGCAGTTGGCGCCGTTCGACACCGAGCACGCGCAGCAGCGCGAACTGGCTGCGGCGCCGGATCACCGACAGCGCCTGGGTGGAAAACACCAGGAAGGCGCCGGTAAACAAGGCCACCAGCGCGAGCACGGTCAGGTTGACGCGGTAGGCGCGCGAGAGCGTGTTGGTGCGGCTTTCCTGGTCGGCGTCGTTAGGCTGGGCGACCAGGAAGCGGCCGGGGAACTCGCGCTCCAGTTCAGTGGCCAGCGCGCGTTCGAAGGCGCCGCGATCGACGCCCTCGCGCAGCTTGAGGTCGATGCGCGAGAGCTTGCCGGCCAGGTTGAAGCGCCACTGCGTCGCGCCGATGTCCATCACGCCGAGGCGCTGGCCGGCGCGCGCGCGCAGCAGGGGGCCGGCCACGCGCAGCTTGAAGTCGGTGGCGCCGGCGCGCAGCACGACGCTGCTGCCGGTCGACGCTTTGAGCCACGTCATCGCGGCCGGCGACAGGAACACGGCGTCGTCGGCCAGCACGTCCATGCGGCGCTCGGCCGGCGGCACGCCCATCAGGTCGGGCGAAATGGCGCCGGCGCGAAACGGATCGAGGCCGATGATCTCGAGGGCGCCGCGCACGCCCGGGACGCCGGCCTCGATGGCGAGCACAGGGGAGGCGAGCGCCACACCGTCGCGCTGGGCCAGGCGCGGGTAGATCGCTTCGTCGAACAGCGCCTCGCGCCCGCTGACCTGGATGTCGGCCTGGCCAGCCAGGCTCTTGACGGCGGCGGAGAACTCGTTGAAGGCGGCGGCGTTGATCAGATGGATGGCGAAACCCATGGACACGCCGACGGCGATGGCGGCGATGGCGAGCAGGGCGCGCACCGGATGGGCGCGCCATTCGCCAAACAGCAGCCAGCGCGACAGCAGGCCCGGCCCCGTCACAGTACTTTGCCGGGGTTCATGATGCCGAGCGGGTCGAGCGCGCCTTTAATGGCGCGCATCATGTCCAGTTCCACCTTCGATTTGTAGCGCGCCAGGTCGTCGCGCTTGAGGGCGCCGATGCCGTGTTCGGCCGAGATCGAGCCCTGGCAGGCGTCGACGCTGTCGTGCACGATGCGGCTGATGGCGGCCTGGTTGGCGAGGAACTGCTCGTGCGGTTCGCCGTCGGGCGGGGCGACGTTGTAGTGCAGGTTGCCGTCGCCGAGGTGGCCGAAGCAGACCACTTGGCACTGCGGGAAGGCCTGCTGCAGTTTGGCGCCGGTGCTGTCGATGAAGTCGGCGATGCTGGACGCCGGCAGCGAGATGTCGTGCTTGATGTTCTTGCCGGCGGCCGCCTGCGCCAGCGGAATGTGTTCGCGCAGCTGCCACAAGGCGCGCGACTGGGCGCTGGAAGTGGCCAGCACGGCGTCGTCGGCGAGGTCGAGTTCGACCGCTTGCTCGAGCCCGCCTTCCAGCAGCGCGACCGCGTGCTGCTCCGATTCGCTGCTCGACACTTCGAGCAGCACATAGTGCGCGTGGCGCTGGACGAACGGCTTGGGCAGGTGCGGAAAATGGGTGGCGACGAGCCGCATGCAGTAGTCCGACATCAGCTCGAAGCCCGTCAGGCTGGCGCCGCAGCGGTCCTGCATCAGGTTCAGCAGCGACAGCGCGTCGCGCGGCGAGGCCAGCGCGACGAGCGCGGTGAGCGTCGATTCGGGCAGCGGAAACAGCTTGAGGACGGCGCCGGTGATGATGCCGAGCGTGCCTTCGGCGCCGATGAACAGGTCGCGCAGGTCGTAGCCGGTATTGTCCTTGCGCAGGCCGCGCAGGCCGTTCCAGATGTCGCCGTGCGGCGTGACCACTTCGAGGCCGAGGCACAGTTCGCGCGCGTTACCGTAGCGCAGCACGGCGGTGCCGCCGGCATTGGTCGACAGGTTGCCGCCGATAGTGCAGCTGCCTTCGGCCGCCAGCGACAGCGGGAACAGGCAGTCCTGCGCGGCCGCGGCCTGCTGGATGTCGAGCAGGATGCAGCCGGCGTCGACCGTCATGGTGCGGTTGACGGCGTCGATGGCGCGGATGCGGTTCAGGCGCGCCGTTGAGAGCACCACGGCCTGGCCGCTGGCGTCGGGCACGCCGCCGAGCACCAGGCCGGTGTTGCCGCCTTGCGGCACCAGCGCGATGCGCGCGTCGCTGCAGGCGCGCACCAGCGCCGCCACCTGCGCGCTGTCCTTCGGGCGCAGCACCGCCAGAGCGCGGCCAGTGAAGCGGCCGCGCCAGTCGGTCAGGTACGGCGCACAGTCCTGCTGCGATGTCAGCACGTAGTCGGGGCCGACGATGGCGCGGCAGCGCTGCAGGAAATCAGCACTCATTTTTGGCCGGCTTGACCTTGTCGATCAGTTCCTGGGCGAGCTTCTTGGCGGCCTTCTTGTACGGCCGCAGGTACAGCAGCGCGCACACGAAATAGATCACGACCAGGCCGACTTCGCCCATCGCCATGGTGCGCGACAGCGGCAGCAGGTCGCTCCAGGCGCGCACCACGCCTTCGGTGAAGTACAGCAGGATCACCATCGCCGACCACTGCAAGGTGTAGATGTCGCGCTTGATGACGCCGCGCAGCGGAATGAGCAGCAGCACCGCCTTGAGCGCCAGGATCGAACCGCCCGGGCGCAGCGGCGCGACCCACATTTCCCAGGCAACCAGCCAGGCGATCAGCAGCACCAGGCTGATGATAGCGCCGAGGTGAAAATATTTTTGCGAAGTCATCATCGTGCTCCCTGCAGGGTAGCCGCGGTTAGCGCCAGGCGTCGTCCAAGCGCGATCGCGAGCCGTTTTTCGTCGTCGGTGACGGCCTTGTCGCCGTCGATGCCAGACCAGTGGGTGGCGCCGTACGGGCTGCCGCCACTGGAGGTGGTCATCAGTTCAGGGTGGGTGTAGGGTAGGCCCATCACCATCATGCCGTGGTGCAGCAGCGGGATCATCATCGACAGCAAGGTCGATTCCTGGCCGCCGTGCAGGCTGCCGGTGGATGTAAACACCACCGCCGGCTTGCCGGACAGGGTGCCGGCGAGCCACTCGGCGGCGGTGCCGTCGAGAAAATACTTGAGCGCCGCCGCCATGTTGCCGAAGCGCGTGGGCGAGCCGAGCGCCAGGCCGGCGCACTCGGCCAGGTCGGCCAGCTCGACATACGGCGCGCCGCTGGCCGGGATGTCCGGCGCGGTCGACTCCGCCACGGTCGACACGGCCGGCACGGTGCGCAGGCGCGCGTCGACCCCGGGAACGCTTTCGATCCCCTGGGCGATCAGCTCGGCCAGCTTGCGCGTGGCCCCATGGCGTGAGTAGTACAAAACGAGAATTGTCGGAGTGGGTTGGTTCATCGTTGGTATTATAGGGCGCTTTACACTCTGATATAACCGCTGCCGGATGCTTTCTAAAACAGTCCATTCACTTTCGAGGTCGACCAGCGAGATGATCAACGTCAGCGTGGATATTGTGCGCGGACTGACCTGGAGCGAGGCGCGCGATTTGCTGCGCTTCGCCGGGCGCCGCCTGAACGAGGAGAAATTGCCGCAGGTGGCGGGCAGCCTCACCTTCACCACCACCCTGGCGCTGGTGCCGCTGCTGACGATCGTGCTGGCAATCTTCACCACTTTCCCCGTCTTCAATTCTTTCCGCGCGTCGCTGGAAGGTTACTTCGTGCAGACGGTGATGCCGAAGGGTATCGCCAATACCGTCATCAACAATCTTACCCAGTTCGCCAGCAAGGCCACGCGATTGTCGGCGGTCGGCGCGGTGGCGCTGCTGTTTACGTCCAGCGCGATGATGGCGACGGTGGAACGCGCTTTCAACCAGATCTGGCGCGTGCGGCGCCCGCGGCCGCTGGCGCCGCGCATCATGATGTACTGGGCGCTGCTGACGCTCGGGCCGCTGCTGTTCGGCCTGTCGCTGACGGTGACGTCGCAGTTGTTCATGGCCACCAACGACTGGATGCGCCCGATGCCGGTGGTCGGCGCGCTGCTCTACACGCTGGTATCGGTGGGCCTGACGACCGGCGCCTACATGCTGCTGTACATGGCAGTGCCGAACCGCTACGTCGACTGGCGCGACGCGATCTGGGGTGGCCTGGTGGCGGCGGTGGCGTTCGAAATCGCCAAGCGGCTGTTCGGGATTTTCATCAAGCAGTTCCCCAACTACACGATGATCTACGGCGCGCTGGCGGCGCTGCCGCTGTTTCTGCTGTGGATTTACCTGTCGTGGATGATCACGCTGGTGGGCGCCTTGATCACCGCCGCGCTGCCGGTGGTGAAGTACGAGCGCTGGTGGTACGAGCCGGTGCCCGGCGGCGCCTTCGTCGACGCGGTGGCGATCCTGAAGGTGCTGCACGACGGCGCCAGGGTGGCCGATTCGGCGCTGGTGTCGTCGGCGTCGATCCGCGCGCATACCAGGATCGGCTACGAGGAGATGACGTCCTTGCTGGACCGGATGGTCACCGAGGGCTGGGTAGGGCGCGTGCAGGCTGACGTGCCGGCGCGGCTGCGCTGGGGCAAACGGGTCAGGGAGAGCGACGACAACTGGGTGCTGCTGATTAATCCGGACAAACTCAAGCTGTCGGACGTGTACCGCCTGTTCGTGTTCGGCGGCAGGCCGGCCGATGCCGGCGCGGCCAAGGACCTGGACCAGGCCTCGGCGATGACGCTCGATACGCGGGCGCTGGCCGGGAAAGTGGAGGAGGCCGTCGAGCGCGGGCTGGAACAGACGCTGGCCGAGCATTTCGGCGTAGGCGCGCGGTAACGCAAGCGCATTTACGGCGTTACCAGCTGAGTTTGCCGGTCAGCATCTGCCAGTACATGATCCAGTCGGCGCGCAATGAAAACAGCGGCTGCGCGAACGACGCCGGCATGTTCTTCTCGAAGACGAAGTGGCCGATCCAGGCGCCACCGTAGCCGGCTATCAGCGCGGCAAGAATCCACCACGGCCTGCCGGTCACCACCAGCATCGCCAGCGCAACGAGCGCCAGCGACGAGCCGATGAAGTGCGTGCGCCGGCACATGCGGTCGGCATGCTGGGTCAGGTAGAACGGATAGAACTCGGCGAAACTGGCAATCTTGGCGACCATGCAATGCTCCTGGTTTTAAACGCTGGTGGCGGCGAACGCGAACAAGGCGTCGAGCACCGCGCCGGGCTGCTCGCTCATCAACGAGTGGCCGGCGTCGACGTGAACGATTTTGCCATGCGCGACGCACGACGTCAGCATTTTCGTCGAGCGCGCCGGCGTCATCATGTCCTTGCTGCCGACGATGAACAGCGTCGGGCACTGCAGCGCGCGCGCGGCCGCTTCGCCGTTGGCGTACGCATTGCAGGCGGTGAAGTCGGTGTGGAACAGGTGCTGCGGGTTGATCGCCGACATGCGCTGCATCAGCCGGCGCGACACGCCCATCGTGCTCACGCCCGCCGACGGACAGGATGGATTTTGCGCCCGCATCGAATGCGAGAAGATATTGACCATGTCGATGGCGGCCGGTTCGTCGCTGCGCGAGGTCTCGAGCAGCGCGTCCGACACCTTCATCGGGTAGGTCGTGCCCAGCATGGCGACGCCGCTGACGCGCTGCGGCGCCAGGTACGACGCCTCCAGCGCCACCAGCGAGCCCATGCTGTGCCCGACCAGCATGGCGCGCTCGACGCCGGCCGCGTCCAGCACCGCCAGCAGCCAGCCGGCCATGTCTTCGACGCTGGCCTTGGCGGCGCCCTTGCTGCGGCCGTGCCCGGGCAGGTCCACCGCCAGCACGTTGTAGCCGTGATGGGCGAAGTAGCGGGTCTGCTGGCTCCATACCGAATGGTCGTTCTGGGCGCCGTGGATGAACACCACGGTCGGTCGCTCGGCATCGAAGGGCCGCCCGCCGGTGTAGCAGTATGCCTGCGCGCTTTCTGCAAGGAGGATCATGTCAGGCTCCTTTCTGCGACAGCTTCAGGCCGCGCGCGAGGTCTTCGATCAGGTCGTCCACATCTTCCAGGCCGACCGACAGGCGCATGGTGCCTTCCTTGATGCCGGAGGCGGCCAGCTGTTCGGCCGGCACGCGGAAGTGGGTGGTCGAGGCAGGGTGGATCACCAGCGACTTGGCGTCGCCGACGTTGGCCAGGTGCGAGAACACCTGCAGCGCGTCGACGAAGCGGCGGCCGGCGGCGCGGTCGCCCTTGAGGCTGAACGAGAACACCGCGCCGCAGCCTTTCGGCAGCAGCGTCTTGGCCAGTTCGTAGTCGGGGTGCGAATCGAGTTCCGGGTAGGAGATTGAATCGACCGCGGCGTGCGACTGCAGGAATGCGACCACCTTGCGGGTGTTGGCGACGTGGCGGTCCATGCGCAGGCTGAGCGTCTCGATGCCCTGCAAAATGGCGAAGGCGTTGTGCGGGCTCATGACGGCGCCGAAGTCGCGCAGGCCTTCGCGGCGGGCGCGCAGGGCGAACGGCGCCACGGTCGACTCTTCGGCGAACACCATGCCGTGGAAGCCCTCGTAGGGTTCGCACAGTTCGCCGAAGTGGCCGTGTTCCTCGTAGGCGGCCTGCCAGTCGAAGGTGCCGCCGTCGACCAGCAGCCCACCGATGGCGGTGCCGTGCCCGCACAGGAACTTGGTGGCCGAGTGGAACACCAGGTCGGCGCCGTGATCGAAAGGACGCAGCAGATACGGCGTGGTGAAGGTCGAGTCGAGCATCAGCGGCAGCTTGTGCTCGTGGGCGATGGCGGCCACGCGCGGGATGTCGAGCACGTCGAGGCCCGGGTTGCCGAGCGTCTCGGCGAACAGTACCTTGGTGGTCGGGCGGATCGCCGCGCGCCAGGCGTCGCCGTCGCGCGGGTCGACAAAGGTGGTGTCGATGCCGAAGCGCTTGAGCGTGTAGGCCAGCATGTTGTGCGAGCCGCCGTACAGCGCGCGCGAGGCGACGATGTGCGAGCCGGCGCCGGCGATGGTGGCAAGGCCGAGGTGCATCGCGGCCTGGCCGCTGGCGGTGGCGATGCCGGCCACGCCGCCCTCCAGCGCGGCGATGCGCTCTTCCAGCACCGCATTGGTCGGGTTCGAGATGCGCGAGTAGACGTGGCCGGCGCGCTCCATGTTAAACAGCGAGGCGGCGTGGTCGGAGTCCTTGAAGGCGAACGACGACGTGAAATACAGCGGCGTCGCGCGGGCGCCGGTAGTGGGGTCGGGCGTGCTGCCGGCGTGCAGCGACTGGGTGTCGAAACCGGGGTATTTCGGACCGCTCATGATGGGCTCATCGTGTGGAAAGGATGGGCCGAATCGTAGCACTGATTATGCGGTTGCGAAACCGCCTCGCCTGGCGGACCGAAGCTTTCGGTGCTCAGGCGAGCGCGGTGTCGAGGATCATCATGACGATAAAGCCGGTCACCAGCGAGCCGGAGGCAAATTCATTCAGGCCGTCCTTGTGCGATTCCGGGATGATGTGGTGGCAGATCACATACAGCATCGCCCCCCCGGCGCACGCCAGGCCCCACGGCAGCAAGCCGGCCGACACTTCGATCAGGGCGGCGCCCGCGACGGCGGCAATGGGCTCGATGATGCCCGATGCGACACCGAGCGCCACCGAGAACACTCGGCCATAACCGACCGCGCGCAGCGCCATGGCCACCACCAGTCCTTCCGGGATGTCCTGCAGGGCGATGCCGGTGGCCAGGCCGGCAGCCTTGGCCGGTTCGACGCCGGCGTAGGCGACGCCGATCGCCAGCCCTTCCGGCAGGTTGTGGATGGCGATGGCGGCGACGAACAACCAGGCGCGCTTGATCGACTTGCCGTTGCTCGCTTCGTGCACCTGCAGTTCGGCGCCGGCGAGCCGGTCGAGTCCCATCACCAGGGCCATGCCGATCAGCAGGGCGGCGGCGGTGATGGCCGACGCCTCCCATGCGCCGGCCCCCGCAGCCCGGCTCGCCGCGAGCGAAGGGATGACGAGGGAGAACGACGTCGCCGCCAGCATGACGCCGGCGCCCAGACCGAGAAACGCATTGCACAGCCTGTCCGATAGTTTTTGCGCGAACAGGACGGGCATCGCGCCGAGCGCCGTGGCGAGGGCCGCGATGGCGCCCCCTTGCAGCGCGCCGAGCAGGCTGGGCGGCAAGCGCATCAACGGCTTCGCAATCTCGTCCATGAGGACCAGCAGGCCGGCGACGGCGATGGCGCCGCCGACCAGCAGACGCGGGACCTGACTCAGGCGCACGTTCATGGGCGCTCGGTCAGTGAGGCTTGGAACCGGCCTGCGGGCTCGCACCCATGCCCAGTTCGGCGCCCGTCGTCGGGTCCTTGCTGGGATCGGACGCCGTGCGCGCAGCCATCTGGGCCAGCGTGGTGTCCTCGTCCGGCGTGACGTTGACCGAGGCATGGCCATCGCCGCCGCCGACAGCGACCTGTTGCTCGCGATCGCTGACGACGTTCCAGTCCGGGCCGCTGTTCCAGGGACCGTTGACCTCCGGTCCGCCCTGCGACATGTCGTAATAGACGCTACTAAATTCAGGCCGGCCCGGAAGCTTGCCAGGAGGGAAGTTCGGCGTGATCGAATACAGCGCTTTTTCGAACGACTTCTGATGGGCCACTTCCCGCGTCATCAGAAAACCGAGGGCTTCCTTGACGCCGGGATCGGTGGTCAGGTTGATCAGCCGTTCATAGATGATCTTTGCGCGCGCTTCAGCGGCGATGTTCGAGCGCAGGTCGGCCGTCGGCTCGCCGATGGTGTCGATGTAGGCCGCGCTCCATGGTACGCCGCCCGAGTTGGTCAGCGGCGGGCCGCCGCCATACAGCACCTGGGTCAGGTGGCTGTCGTTGCCGGCCCCGGTAATGGAGCGATAGATTTCACCTTCCTCTTCGACCCCTTCGGCAAGCCGGCCCTTGGCGCCCTTGTTGAGCATGACGACGATGTTGCCGATGACTTCAAGGTGACTCAGTTCTTCTGTCGCGATGTCGAACAGCATGTCCTTGCGGCCGGGATCGTCCTCGCCGATTGCCTGGGTAAAGTAGCGGCATGCGGCGGCAAGTTCTCCCTGGGGGCCGCCGAATTGTTCGAGCATCAGATTGGCCAGGCCAGGATTGGACTCGCTGACCCGCACTGTGTATTGCAGACGTTTGTTGTGAGCGAACATAACCTTCCCCCATTGACTTCCGCCATCCGGCGGTGGATGCATGGCGACATGCCAGCATCAGTCAATGGTGCGCCACATGCCCGGCCGTTTCGTCGGTAACTTGCTGATTTGATTGTAGGAGGGGCGCGCACGAAGCTGCCGGAACGGGTGCCGAGGTGTCCGAACAGAAATAACCCACCGTGACGGCATGCGCGCGCCGAGCGGCTTTGATTACCCGCAACGCTGGATTTTTTGCTACGCTTAGGCTACATTCGGTACGAGCCTTTTACACAACGCAATCGGCCTTACCAAAATCCGCAGACAAAGGTGCCATCATGAAAGTCTCTGAAATTCTCCAAGTGAAGGGCAACATCCTTTACACCGCAACTCCCGAGATGGCGCTGGTCGACGCGGTCAACACGATGGCCGAGAAGGATATCGGCTCGCTGGTGGTGATGGAGTTTGGCGACCTGGTCGGCATGCTGACGTTCCGCGAGGTGATCAAGGTGCTGCACAAGAACGGCGGCTCGGTCGGCGCCGGCACCGTGCGCAAGCACATGGACGACCATCCGATCACGGTCACGCCCGACACCGAAGTCAACGAAGTGCGCCGCATGATGCTCGAGAAGCACGCGCGCTACCTGCCGGTGATGAACGCCAAGACGCTGCTGGGGGTCATTTCGTTTTACGACGTCGCGCGCGCCGTGCTCGAAGCGCAAAGCTTCGAGAACCGCATGCTGAAGGCCTACATCCGCGACTGGCCGGCCGAGGTCGAGCAGGAAGACTAGCGTCCGACCCAGGGTCATGGCCGCAACGGAACAACCGGGGTCAGACTCCGACCGCGTTCTCGCTTAGCCATTGGTACAGGCCTTCGGGCGGCATCGGCCGGGCGAACAGGAAGCCCTGCGCCATCGGGCAGCCGAGCGCCTGCAGGATCTGCGCCTGGCGCTCGTCCTCCACGCCTTCGGCCACCACCGACAAGCCGAGGTTGCGGCCGAGCTGGATCACCATCTCGGCGATGCTGCTGCCGCGCGCCGAACCGGTGATCTCGGTGACGAACGCGCGGTCGATCTTGAGGCGGTCGATCTGCAGCCGCTGCAGGTACGACAGCGACGAAAAGCCGGTGCCGAAGTCGTCGATCGCGATCGACACGCCGGTGCGCTTGACGTCGGCCAGCATCTGGATCAGCAGGTCCGGCTCTTCCATCGCCATCGATTCGGTGATCTCGAGCTCGATGTATGCGGGCGGCGCGCCGCTGTCGTCGAGCGCCGTGCGCAGCATCTCGAGAAACACCGGATGGCGGAACTGCACCTGCGAGACGTTGACCGACATCGTGAAGTCGCGGTGGCCGGCCGCGCGCAGGCGCACCAGCTCGGCGCAGGCGGCGCGCAGCACGTACTCGCCGATCTCGATGATCAGGCCCGAATATTCGGCAATCGGAATGAAGCGCGCCGGCGAGACGAATTCGCCATCGGCAGGGCGCCAGCGCAGCAGCGCTTCGGCGCCGACCGGACGGCGCGTGGTCAGGTCGATCTGCGGCTGGTACACCACCGACAGCTCGCCCTTGGCAAAGCCGGTGCGCAGCGCGTGCATCATGCGCACCCGCTCGCGGATCTCGACGCCCATGCAGCGCGTGAAGTAAAAGTGGCCGGTGCGCTGCTGCATCTTGGCGCGCTTGAGGGCGATGTCGGCGTCCTTCAGCGCATCGGCGCCACTGCCGTCGTGTTCCGACAGGCGCACCAGGCCGAGCGTGGCCGACAGCTGCACGTCCTGGCCGTCGATCGAGAACGGCGTCTGGAACAGGCCAAGGATATTTTCCGGATTGACCGAGGCCGAGTCGCCCAGCACGCTGAAGATGTCGCCGCCGATGCGCGCGATGGTCAGGTGGCGGCCGAGGCGCGCCTGCAGGCGCGTTGCCACCGCCACCAGCAGCAGGTCGCCGAACTGGTGGCCGAGGGCGTCGTTGGTTTCGGCGAAATGGTCAAGGTCGACCAGCGACAGCGTGGCGTTGTCGCGCAGCGGACCGACCAGCGTGGCGTCGAGGATTTCGACCAGGCGGGTGCGGTTGGGCAGCTTCGAGAGCTGGTCGTAGAACGCGGCGTTGTGCAGGTGCGAGACCAGTTCGACGTTTTCCAGGCCGACCGAGACGTTGCTGCAGAAGACTTCGAGCAGGCGCTTTTCGATGTCGCCAAGCGGGCGCGCCAGCCGTACGTAGGCGGCGAAGTCGCGGCTCGATTTGCCGCTGAAGTAAAGCGTGGCGTGATCCATCTCGAACGTGCTGGCGCGCCGCGCCAGCGTGCGGCCGATGGCGTCGGCGACGGGGGCGTCGTCGTGCGCATCGAGCACGCCGCCACTGAGGCGGCGAAAGGTGCCGGCACAGGCCATCACCTGCAGGCGCTCTGCGCGCACGGCGCCTGGCTCGTGCACGCACAGCACGCCGTCCGCTTCGGCGCCGAGGATATCGGCGATCTGCGTCAAGACGCCGGAGGCGAAGTTTTTCACGCCGTGCAGCGACATCAGCTCGGTGCTGGCGCGGACGATCTGGTCGAGGCCGCGCCGGCTGCTGTTGATCGCGCGGATCTGCTCATACGAGCGGATCGCCGCCGTCACCGTCGTGTACAGCTTGATGCGGGTCAGTTCGGACTTGGTCTTGTAGTCGTTGATGTCGAAATCGCGGATGGCATCGATTTCGGGGGCGTAGCCGGGCTGACCGGTGCGCAGGATGATGCGCACGTCGGCCAGCTTGAGCGTTTCGCGGATGTAGCGCACCAGGTGCAGGCCGGCGTCGTCCTGTTCCATGACGACGTCGAGCAGGATGACGGCGATGTCGTCTTCAACGGCGAGCAGTTCGCGCGCCTCGGCGGCCGAATAAGCGTGCAAAAATTGCAGCGGGCGATGCTGCATGTCGAGGTTGCCGAGGGCGAACGTGGTGGTGGAGTGGACGTCTTCGTCGTCGTCGACGATCAACACCCGCCACACCGCCTCGGAAGTGCTGCCGGCAACGGGCAGCGCGTGCTCTTCCAGGAATATCAGGTCGTCTTTATCGTCCTGGACATCCTCCAAAGGCTCTGTCGCGGGATGCATGTAGGGGCTTCTCCTGGCTTGACTCAGTATGTTGTGTTCTTAAGTATATAGCGGTTTGCCGGGCGGAAGCATATTTGAATGTTGCTATATAAAAATATTTTTGACTCATAGTAACTTTTCCGCGACGCGAGCGACCGGCTGGCCATGCTATTTTACCAGCCGACTCAGGGGCGCCCCGATGCTTGCGTGCGCAGGCTGGTAGAATTGGTGTTTCCGCCACTCGCACCTATCCCCATGTCCGGCAATACTTTTGGCAAGCTGTTTACAGTCACCACCTTTGGCGAATCGCACGGTCCGGCGATCGGCTGCGTCATCGACGGCTGCCCGCCTGGCATGGCATTGTCGGAAGCGGACATCCAGCCCGAACTCGACCGGCGCAAGCCGGGCACCTCGCGCCACGTCACCCAGCGCCAGGAACCGGACACGGTGCAGATCCTGTCCGGCGTCTACCAGGGCGTCACCACCGGCACCCCGATCGCGCTGCTGATCCCGAACGAGGACCAGCGCAGCAAGGATTACGGCAATATCGCCGAGAGCTTCCGGCCCGGCCACGCCGACTACACCTACTGGCATAAGTACGGCGTGCGCGATCCGCGCGGCGGCGGCCGCTCGTCGGCCAGGCTGACGGCACCGGTGGTGGGCGCCGCGGCAATCGCGAAAAAATGGCTGCAGCAGCAGTACGGTACCGTCTTCACGGGCTGCATGAGCCAGCTGGGCGACATCGAGGTGCCGTTCCAGGGCTGGGAACACGTGCGCAACAATCCGTTCTTCGCCGCCAGCGGCGACGCTGCACTGATCGCGCGGATGGAAGCGGCAATGGACGAGCTGCGCCGCGCCGGCGACTCGATCGGCGCGCGCATCGACGTCGTCGCGCGCAACGTGCCGGTCGGCCTGGGCCAGCCGATCTACGACAAGCTCGACGCCGACATCGCCTACGCCATGATGGGCATTAACGCCGTCAAGGGCATCGAGATCGGCGCCGGCTTTGGCGCGGTGACGCAAAAAGGGTCGGAGCATGGCGACGAACTGATGCCGCAGGGCTTTGTCGGCAACAACTCCGGCGGCATGCTGGGCGGGATTTCGACCGGCCAGGACATCACGGTGTCGATCGCGATCAAGCCGACGTCGTCGATCCGCACGCCGCGCCGTTCAATCGACAAGGAAGGCAATCCGGTGATGGTGGAGACGTTCGGCCGCCACGATCCGTGCGTCGGCATTCGCGCCACGCCGATCGCCGAAGCAATGCTGGCACTGGTGCTGATGGATCATGCGCTGATGCGACGCGCGCAGTGCGGCGATGTGCAGGTGGCGACGCCGGATATCGCCAGAGGCTTATCTTAACGGCGTCTCGGTCGAAACCGGGACGCTACGCGACGCGGACAGACGTCACCAGTTCGACCGGCTTGCGCTGTTCGACGCTGCGCACCACCAGCGAGCGCACGTCGTTGAGCAGGGCGAACTCGATCTGGCTGAGGGCAATCGGCGGGAAGCTGTCGTCCCAGTCGCCATAAATGAAGCCGGCCGGGTGGCCATTGGCGCACAGCGGCAGGATGACGAAGCTGCGCGCCTCCGACAAGGTCGACTTCCACCACTGCGGCAGCTTGGCGGCAAACTTCGGATCGCGCGCGTTGTCGATGAAGATCACGCGGTCGCTATTGAGGGCGGCGTGGAACACGTTCGGCTCGTAGACGTCGCTGAACGTCATCGACGCCAGGCGCTCGCGCACGCCGTCGCCGAAACCGACCTTTGCCGAGTACTTGCCGTCGCGCCGATGGCGCAGGAAGGCGACCGCGCGCGAAAACGTCAGGCCCTGGTAGACCGTCTCGAGCGCCATCGACATCATCTGGCCGGCCGTGCCGGTGGCGACCAGCTCGCGCATGTCGGCCACGCCGCTGATCAGGATGCGGTTGCCTTCGGCGCGCTTGCGGGTCGACGCCAGCGCCTTGGCGCGCCGTTCGACCGGCTTCGACAGCGGCGCAATGGTCAATTCGTCCGCCGCATCGGCTTTGGCGATGTCGACCGCCTTGACGATCGCTTCGGGCGAGACGCCGAGCATGGCCGAAAAGCTCGCGGCCAGTTCCTGCACGCGCGCCGCGCCGCCCTGGTCGTCGTTCCACAGCGCGTCGGCGCAGGCCGACGACATCGAGCCTATTGCCGCCAGCCAATCGCCGTGGCTGAATTTGGCGCCGCGTTCGCCCGGCGCGACGCGGCGCATGCCGTCGACCAGGTTGCGCGGCAGGCCCCAGTGTTCGGCAGCGGCGCAACCGAGCGCTTCGAGCGTGATGCCGAGGACCTCGAGCGCGGCGGCGTCGCCGTCGGCGTCAGGGTGCTGCTGCAGCCGCGTCCAGGTGTCGGGCATATAGAACGACACCATCATGCGCCCCAGGGTGTGCAGCATCGAGCACACCACCGCTTCCTCCGGGTCGCGCGCGCTGGCGCCGATGGCCAGCTGCTGCGCCACCATCCCGGCCAGCACCGCCTTTTCCATCTCGGCGTGGGCGGACGACGAATCGTTCGACGCCGCCGCCAGCTCCTCGATCAGCTTGAGGCCCAGCGCCAGGTGGCCGATGGCGTCGGTACCAAGCACCAGCATCGCCTTGGTGACCGTATTGACGCGCTGGCCGAAGGCCGAATACATGCCGCTGTTGGCAAGGCGCAGCACCTTCTGCGTCAGCACCGGGTCGGTCAGCACGGTCTGCGCCATGTCGAATTCGTGCTCGTCCTCACCGCGCATGGCGCCGAGGATGGCGCCGATGGCCCGCGCAAAACCGGGCATGTCGCCTTTTGCGCGGATCCGGTCCCACAGGAAGGCGAGGGTGGCGTCGGCGCTGATCGCGGCAGCCGGCTTGGCGAGATTGGTCATGGGGTATCCGCCCTTCTATCGGTTGGCTGGAGCGTGGCGTACTTGTCTTCCTTGAGCGCGGCCATGGCGACGTGCGAGGTCATCGGCTTGCCGGTCAGGTAGCCCTGGATGTAGTCGCAGCCGCGCTGCTCGAGAAAGGCCAGCTGCGGCTCGGTCTCGACGCCTTCGGCCACCACCGACAGTCCGAGGTGGCGCGCCAGGTCGAGCACGGCGTTGCAGATGGCGCCGTCCTTGAGCGACTCGGGCAGGTCCTTGATGAAGGCGCGGTCGATTTTCAGCACCGAGATCGGGAAGCGCTTCAGGTAGGCCAGCGACGAGTAGCCGGTGCCGAAGTCGTCGATCGCGATGCGCGCCTTGCGTTCGGCCATGCGAGCGAGGATGGTCTCGGCGTGGGCCGGGTCGATCATCAGGGTGCCTTCGGTGATCTCGAGCACCAGCTGTTCGCCGCGCAGGCCGGAATAGGCGAGGGCGTCGTCGAGCACATCGAGGAATTTGTCGTTGCGGAACTGGCGCGGGCTGATGTTGACCGAGACGTACAGCGAGCGCCGGGCCGCTTCTTCGAAGCACTTGAGCTGGACGCAGGCTGCCTTCAGCGCCCATGCGCCGAGCAGGTTGATGAGCCCATTGGTCTCGGCGATCGGGATGAAGCGCACCGGCGGCACCATGCCCAGGGTCGGATGCTTCCAGCGCATCAGCGTCTCGAAGCCCTGGATCTGGCGCGTGCGGGTGTCGACGATCGGCTGGTAGTACAGCTGGAATTCGCCTTCGCGCACTGCCTGGAACATCGCCGCCTCGAGCGAGATGTCGTATTCGGGCGGGCCGCTGCGCAGCGGGCTGTAAACCACGCAGCGCGCCTTGCCGGTTTCCTTGGCGCGCGACATGGCGGCATCGGCCAGCGCCACCAGCCGCACTTCGTCTTCGGCGTGCCGCGGGTAGATCGACACGCCGGCCGAGGCGCCGACATAGATCGTGTGGCCTTCGACCTCGAACGGCGTCTGGAAGGTCGCCAGCAGGCGGCCGGTCACCAGCTTGACCTGGGCGTCGGCAAAGGTGCCCGGCAGGACGGCGACGAATTCGTCGCCGCCGACGCGCGCCAGCGTGTCGGAGTCGCGCAAGGTCTTGCGCAGGCGCGCGGCGGCCTGGCGCAGCACGGCGTCGCCGATCGGGTGGCCAAGGCCTTCGTTGACCTTCTTGAAGCCGTCCAGGCCGACGGTGGCGACCGAAAAGGCCTGGCCGGAGCGGCGCGCGTTGGCGATCACCATGCGGATCCGGTCCGACAGCAGCAGCCGGTTCGGCAGCCCGGTCAGGGCGTCGTGGGTGGCCATGTGGCGCAGCCGTGCTTCGGTCGCCTGCTGCGCCGTCATGTCGCGTCCGACCGCCAGCAGCCCAGGCGCGCCGCCGGCGCCGGCCAGGCTGGCGATGCGCAGCTCGAACCAGACTTCGGCGTCGGGGGTTTTCAGGCGCACGGGAACGTGTACAGGGTCGCCGGCGTCGAAGCCGGCGATGGCGGCGGTCAGCGCCGGCTGGTCGGCGTCCGCGGCGAGGGCGGCGAGCATCATGCCGCACAGCGGGCGCGCCTGCCCGAGCAGGCCGACGGCGCGCGCGCTGGCGCCGACGATGCGCCCGTCGAGGTCGAGCCGGAACACGATATCGCCGGCAGCGTCCAGCAGCTGGTCCAGGTTTGGCTCTTGTTCCGGCATGGGTAGAATCGGTGAACTAGCGCGCATCGTTAGAATACTGGGCTGTCAGCAGTGGGCGGTCAAAAGCCGCGGCGACCGTGCGGCGGTTTGATTCCGTAACGCAATTATTTCAAAATATTATGGAATGTATCATTGAATCATGCCTAAACGCATTATAAATAGCGGCGCGCCGCCCGGAGCGGCGATTCATTGACGCAGCGCAGGGGCAGAAGAGCGCCGCCACGGTATCGCGCTTGTGGTATTAATAAAGCAAAGCTATTTCCAGGAGAGGCAGCATGAACGAATTCGACACGCACGAGGTGTTCAACCAGGCCTCGGCGTTTGCCGACATCAATCTGTTCGATTGCGACCCGGCGCTGCAGGAAGCGCTCGAGCGCGAGGGCGGCGGCTGGGATGCGGCAGCGCTGCGCGCGCTCGGCGCGATCCTGGGCGAGGCCGCCACGCTTGACCTCGGCCGCCAGGCCAACGCCAATCCGCCGACACTGATCAATTTCGACCGCGGCGGGCGCCGCGTCGACGAAGTCGAGTTCCACCCGTCGTGGCACCAGCTGATGGCGCTGATGATCGGCGCCGGCGTGCACGCCACGCCGTGGGACAGCGGCCAGCGCGGCGCCCAGGTTGCGCGCGCGGCCAGGTTCGTGCTGTTCGGCCAGGTCGAGAATGGCGCCCAGTGCCCGGTGACGATGACGTTCGCCTCGGTGCCGGCGCTGCGCCACGCCGGCGCCATCGCCGAGCAGTGGCTGCCGAAGATCCTGTCGCGCGAGTACGATCCGCGTTCGCTGCCGATCGGCCAGAAGCGCGGCGCCCTGATCGGCATGGGCATGACGGAAAAGCAGGGCGGCACCGACGTGCGCGCCAACACCACCCGCGCCGAATTGTTCGACCCGGCCGAAGCGCGGCACCGGTTTGGCGAGGAGGGCGCCGGCGCCTACCGCATCGTCGGCCACAAGTGGTTCTTTTCGGCGCCGCAGTCGGACGCCCACCTGATCCTGGCGCAAACGGAGCTTGAGGGCAGCGCCGGCCTGTCGTGCTTCTTCGTGCCGCGCTTCCTGCCCGACGGCAGCCGCAACGACATCCGCGTGCAGCGCCTGAAGGACAAGCTGGGCAACCGCTCGAATGCCTCGTCCGAGGTCGAATTCTGCGGCGCCTTCGGCTGGATGGTGGGGCCGGCCGGACGCGGCATCCCGACCATCCTCGAAATGGGCGGTTATACGCGGCTCGATTGTGTTCTGGGCAGCGCCGGCATCATGCGCGCCGCGCTGACCCACGCGCTGCACCACGCCAGGGAGCGCGCCGCGTTCGGGCGCAAGCTGGCCGACCAGCCGCTGATGCAGAACGTGCTGGCCGACCTGGCGCTCGAATCGGAGGCGGCCACCGCGTTCGGCATGCGCCTGGCGCGCTGCTTCGACGACAGCGCCGACCCGGCGCAGGCGCTGCTGGCGCGCATCCTGACACCGGCTGGCAAATACTGGATGTGCAAGCGCGGCCCCGGCTTCTGCTTCGAGGCGATGGAAGTGGTCGGCGGCAACGGCTACGTCGAAGACGGCCCGCTGGCGCGCCTGTACCGCGAGGCGCCGGTCAATTCGATCTGGGAAGGCTCGGGCAACGTGATGTGCCTCGACCTGCTGCGCGCCTTCGGCAAGACGCCGGCCGCGCGTGACGCGCTGGCGGCGGAGCTGGCGCTGGCCGGCGACGCCGATGCCGACTTCAATGCGTATGCCGGCGCGCTGCTGGCCGACCTGGCGGGGCAGCAGGGCGACGAGTACGGCGCGCGCCGGCTGGCCGAGCGAATCGTCATCGCGGTGCAGGCCGCGCTGCTGCTGCGCCACGCGCCGGCCTATGTATCGTCGGCTTTCGTGCGCTCGCGCGTGACGCTCGATGTGGGCGGCGCCTACGGCCGCCTGCCGGCCGGCGTCGATTGCGCGGCGATTTTGGCGCGCGCGCTGGTCGAGAAAGAAAAAAGCTGATATTTCTGATATTTATTTTCCAAACTGCGGACAAGGGGCGCAATGGCTGGGATAATGCCGCCACAAGTCACCATAACCACTGAATGCCGCTCATGAAACAAGATCCACGCTTCCCCAATCTGTTCATCCTGGATCACCCGCTGATCCAGCACAAGCTGTCGCATATGCGCGAGCACGACACGTCGACCCGCACCTTCCGCGAGCTGCTGAAGGAAATCACGCTGCTGATGGGCTACGAGATCACGCGCGACCTGCCGATGACGACGCGCTCGATCACCACGCCGCTGGTGACGATCGACGCACCCGTCATCGCCGGAAAAAAACTGGCGATCGTGCCGATCCTGCGCGCCGGTATCGGCATGAGCGACGGCCTGTTAGAGCTGGTACCGTCGGCGCGCGTGGGCCACATCGGCGTGTTCCGCGACCCGGCCACCCACAAGCCGGTGGAATACCTGGTGCGCCTGCCCGATACCGCCGATCGCATCTTCATCCTGTGCGATCCGATGGTCGCCACCGGCAACTCGGCGGTGTACGCGATCGACGTGCTGAAAAAACGCGGCGTCAAGGATGACCAGATCATTTTCCTGGCGCTGGTGGCCGCACCGGAAGGCGTGACCGTGTTCCAGGCCGCGCACCCGAACGTCAAGCTGTACGTCGCCTCGCTCGATTCGCACCTGAACGATCACGCCTACATCGTGCCGGGCCTGGGCGATGCCGGCGACCGTATCTTCGGCACGAAATGACAGGACGATGGCAACTCTGATCGACCAGGACTTTTTCGCCCGCCTGCGCGTGCTCAACGACAAGTTCGCCAGCGGCGTGCCGGCGACCTTGGCGCAGCTCGGCGCCTTGCGCGCGGCGTTCGAGCCGAAATCGCCCGACCCGCACATCGTCACCGAGCTGCACCAGATCCTGCACACGATCGCCGGTTCGGCCGCGACCTTCGGCTTTCGCACCATGGGCCAGCAGGCGCGCGCGCTCGAGCAGCGGCTGCGCGTGCTGATGGCGTTCGAGGTGATCGCCGCGCGCGACTGGCAGCACTGGCTCGATGGGCTCGACGCGTACCGCGCGTGGGCGGCGATCGATCCGCGCGCCGACGAGTATCCTGATGGAAGCGGGCAACAGTAGTCTCTAGCGTGGCGGGCGACGTTTGACATACCGCAAACTTGGCCCTTCTCAATGGCCTATATTTGACCTGCCGCAGCCGAGAACGTGGGCCCGCAAAAGTTGATGTTCGGAATTATTAGGGTGCGGCGCATTTTTATTTTGCGAAGTAGGTGTTTTTTTGGTTTTATTCGGTATAATACGGGATCGTTGGATTCGAGGTAGTAAGTGCAGTCTGTCTGTCATTTCTTTCTTGCTTCTTTAAACGATCTAAAACGGGCGCAAGCCCAACTTAACTGAAATAGGAAATTGTAATGGCAACTGGCATCGTAAAATGGTTCAATGATTCGAAGGGCTTCGGCTTTATTACCCCTGACGAAGGCGGCGAAGATCTGTTCGCTCACTTCTCGGCTATCCAGTCGAACGGCTTCAAATCTTTGCAAGAGAACCAGCGCGTCTCTTTCGAAGTAACCGCTGGCCCTAAAGGCAAGCAAGCTTCGAACATTCAGCCTATCTAATCGCTGAGTCAACGAAATAAGAAAATCCTCGGTTTCCGGGGATTTTTTTTCGCCTGAATATTTGTAACGAGGACGTTTGCCTTCCTCACTGAGCACCGGTGGTAGGGATTAGTGAGAACAGATCACGCAGCGCGCCAGTAATCCGGCTGGTTATACGTGTGCCGCAGGAAATCGACGAACGCGCGTATGCGCAGCGGCAAGTGCCGCCGCTGCGCGAACACCGCGTGAATATCATTGCCCGGCGCGGCAAACTGATCGAGCACCGTCACCAGCCGCCCCGCGCGGATCTCCGGCCCCACCTCCCACATAGACCGCCACGCCAGCCCTTTGCCGGCGAGCGCCCAATCGTGCAGCACCTCGCCGTCGTTGCAAACCATGTTGCCGGCCACTTTCAAGGTCACCGGCTTGCCATGGTCGAGGAAGGTCCAGCCGCGCTGGCTGCCTTCGCTGCTGATCGCCAGGCAGTTGTGGCGCGCCAGGTCGGCGAGCGCCTGGGGCATGCCGTGCCGCTTGAAGTACGCGGGCGAGCCGACCAGCACGCGCTGGTTGTCGGCCAGCTTGACGCCCACCAGGTTCGAATCAGACAAGCTGGCAATCCGGATGGCGACGTCGATGCCTTCGCCGACCAGGTCGACCAGCCGGTCATTCAAGTTGAGGTTGATGGTGACGTCGCGATGTTCGGCGAGGAAGGATGGCAGCAGCGGCGCCACGTGCTGGCGGCCGAAGCCGGCCGGCGCCGACACCAGCAGGTGCCCGCTGGCGCGCGCGCTGCGCTCGGCCACCGCGCTCTCGGCTTCCTCCAGCTCGCCAAGGATGCGCTGGCAATCTTCGAGGAAAGCGGCGCCTTCGTTGGTCAGCGCCAGCTTGCGCGTGGTGCGCTGCAGCAGCTTGACGCCGAGCCGGGATTCGAGCGCATCAAGCCGGCGTCCGATCATCGCCGGGGCGATACCTTCCGCGCGCGCCGCCGCCGACAGGCTGCCGCGGGCGACAACCTCGACAAAGGTGGAAATCTGGCGAAACTGGCCCATGCAGCGCACTCCTGTTATCTGTGACAAAAACGCACAGATGAATGTATTTATTGTCTCGTTTAACTACTGTTTAGTGAATATACTTGAAATCATATCAAACGCCAAACGCCCTATACTGAGGGTATGGCGCGCGCTCGCAGCGGTTCGGTTTGCTGCGTCGCGGCAGATCCGATCATTCAACTACAACAGGAGTCACGCATGAGCATCGCCACCCCGGACGGTATGGAAATTACCGGCGCCATCGAGCCAGGATTCGACCAGGTTCTTACCGCTGAAGCGCTGGCGCTGGTCGCCCAACTGTCGCGCGCCTTCGAGCCGCGCCGTCAGGAGCTGCTCGCCGCCCGCGTCGAACAGGCCAGGCGTCTCGACGCCGGCGAGCGCCCGGACTTTCGCGCCGACACCGCGCACATCCGCGCCAGCGACTGGCAGATCGCGCCGATCCCGAAGGCGCTCGAGCGCCGCCGCGTCGAAATCACCGGCCCGACCGAACGCAAGATGGTCATCAACGCGCTCAATTCCGGCGCCGATGCCTACATGACCGACTTCGAAGACTCGCAGACGCCGAACTGGGACAACCAGGTCACCGGCCAGATCAACCTGATGGAAGCGATCCGCGGCACCATTTCGCTCGAGCAGAAGGGCAAGACCTACAAGCTCAACGACAAAGTCGCCACGCTGATCGTGCGCCCGCGCGGCTGGCACCTGGACGAAAAGCATGTGCTGGTCGACGGCAAGCGCGTCTCCGGCGGCATCTTCGACTTCGCCCTGTACATGGTGCACAACGCGCGCGAATTGCTGGCGCGTGGCGCCGGCCCGTATTTCTACCTGCCGAAGATCGAATCGCACCTCGAAGCGCGCCTGTGGAACGACATCTTCGTGATGACTCAGGAAGAACTCGGCCTGCCGCAGGGCACCATCAAGGCGACCGTGCTGATCGAGACGATCCTCGCCGCTTTCGAAATGGACGAGATCCTGTACGAGCTGCGCGAACACAGCGCCGGCCTGAACGCGGGCCGCTGGGACTACATCTTCTCGTGCATCAAGAAATTCAAGCTCGACAAGAATTTCTGCCTGGCCGACCGCGCCAAAGTGACGATGACGGCGCCGTTCATGCGCGCCTACGCCTTGCTGCTGTTGAAGACTTGCCACGCCCGCGGCGCGCATGCAATGGGCGGCATGGCCGCGCTCATTCCGATCAAGAACGATCCGGAAAAGAACGAGACCGCCATGGCCGGCGTGCGCAACGACAAGGGCCGCGACGCCACCGACGGCTACGACGGCGGCTGGGTCGCGCACCCGGGCCTGGTCGAACTGGCGATGACGGAATTTACCAAGGTGCTCGGCGACCGCCCGAACCAGCTCAACAAGCTGCGTCCGGACATCGACGTCACCGCCGCGCAACTTCTCGACTTCAAGCCGGAGGCGCCGATCACCGAAGCTGGCCTGCGCTACAACATCAACGTCGGCGTGCATTACCTCGGCGCCTGGCTGGCCGGCAATGGCTGCGTGCCTATCCACAATTTGATGGAAGATGCGGCCACCGCCGAGATCAGCCGTTCGCAGGTGTGGCAGTGGATCCGTTCGGACAAGGGCGTGCTCGACGATGGCCGCAAGGTCACCGCCGAGATGGTGCGCGCGATGATTCCGCAGGAGCTGGCCAAGGTCAAGGGCGATGCGCCGAATGGCGACAACCCGACTTACGACCGCGCCGCCAAGATCTTTGAAGAAATGGCGACATCGGAATCGTTCGCCGAGTTCCTGACCTTGCCGCTGTACGAAGAAATCTAAGGGCTAGCGCTTGCGCTCCGCAAGGGGCGCCTGCGCCAGAAAATCGGCGAGCACCTGCTCGTCGATCCGTCGGCCCTGCAGGTGCCGGATCAGCGCATCGATCCGGTCGCTGCCCCAGAACAGTTCATTGCCGACCCTGAAGGTCGGCACGCCGAACAGGCCGTCGGCGATCGCCTTTTCGGTGTCCGCCGCCAGCTGCATCTTGATGGCAGGCTGCTGCGCCGCCGTTTGCATCACCGCCGCGCTCAAGCCGCAATCGGTCGCCAGCTTCAGCAGCACCGTCGTGTCCGACACATCCTCTCCACGTTCCCAGCACGCGTTCATCACCGCCGTGGCGAAGCGCCGCCGCTCGTCCTGGCGCGTCAGCGACAGGCACATGCGCATCGCCTGCAGCGGATTGAACGGATGGCCAGGCGGCCCCTTGAAGCCGGCGCCGAGCGCTTCGCGCATCACGTCACGGAACATATACGCGCGCTTGGCGGGAATTTCCGCCGGCCCGATGTTGCCGTGCGCGTTGAGCAAAGCCGCAAACAAGACCGGCTGGAACACGATCTGCGCGCCGGCTGCTTCGATGCGCGGCAGTGCACTGGCCGCCAGCCACGCGTACGGGCTGACCGGGTCGAAGTAGAACGTGACGATCTGAGTCGAGTCCATTGGCGCCTAGAAGGTGTTTTTCCACTCGCGCAGCGCCGCAAAGGCGGCGAGCGGGGCGGCGTCGGCCGCCAGCTTGTCCGCAGCGACCAGGCTGGCGACGATTTCAGCCTCCCGGTAGCGCAGGAAGGGATTGGTGGCTTTCTCCAGGCCGATGTTGGACGGCACGGTTGGCTCGCCGGCGGCGCGTTTAGCGCCCTCGACCGAGACGCGCCGGCGCAGCGCTTGGTTGCCCGGTTCGACCGCGCTGGCAAAGCGCAGGTTGGCAAGCGTGTATTCATGCGCGCAATAAACGGCCGTGTCGTCGGGCAGCGCGGCCAGCTTGCCGAGCGAATCGGCCATCTGCGCCGGCGTGCCTTCGAAGATGCGGCCGCAGCCGCCGGCGAACAGGGTGTCGCCGCAAAAGAGCCAGTGCGCGCCAGGCGTTTCCCGCACATACGCGATGTGGCCGCTCGTGTGGCCAGGCACATCGAGCACGCGCAGCGTCAAGTCAAGGCCGGGAACTGCGACCTGATCGCCTTCGCCGAGTGGCTGAGTGAGCGCGGAGATGTTATCGTTGCGCGGGCCGAACACCGGTACCGGCGCATGGGCGAGCAATTTGGGTACGCCGCCGATATGGTCAGCATGGTGATGCGTGAGTAAAATAGCAGTAAGTGTCAGCTTGTGCGCTGCCAGTGCTGCCAGGATGGGTTCGCTGTCGCCGGGGTCGACCACGGCCGCGTTGACGCCGTCATGCACCAGCCACAAGTAGTTGTCCTTGAACGCGGGCACGGTCAGCACGCGCAAGGCGCTACGGGGTAGATTGATCATAGTGTTGTTGGTTTCGACGAAAAGGCAGGCATGGACAGCGCGGCATCACAAAAATCCATTATAGCGCTCGACGGCTGGCTGCAAACTCCGGCCGGCGTCTACGTGCGTGCTTGGGAACAAGCGTGCCTGGACGAATTAACGGCTGATATTTTCGGCTACAACGCCGTGCAGATCGGCCTGCCGCAGATCGACGCGCTGGCGGCCAACCGCATGCCCAACAAATGGCAGGCGGCAACGCGCGCGTCGTCGCTAGACCAACTGGCCGTGAGTGCGGCGGGCAAGCAGATCGCGGTGGCGCTCGACTTTGCCGAATTGCCGTTCGCCTCGCAAAGCCTGGACCTGGTGGTGCTGCCGCACGTGCTCGAGTTCGCCGCCGAGCCGCACCAGGTGTTGCGCGAGGTCGAGCGCGTGCTCATTCCCGAAGGCCAGGTCATCATCTGCGGCTTCAATCCGGCCAGCCTGTGGGGCTTGCGCCAGGGCATAGGGCGCATCGCGCGCAGCCCGTACCTGCCGGTGGCCGGGGAATTCATTTCTTTGCCCCGCATGAAAGACTGGTTAAAATTGCTGAACCTTGGCGTTACCCGCAGTCATTTCGGCTGCTATGCGCCGCCATGCCGCAGCACCAAATGGCTCGACCGTTTCGCTTTCATGGAGCAGTCCGGCCAGCGCTGGTGGCCATACCTTGGCGCCGTCTACATGGTGCACGCGATCAAGCGCGTCAAGGGCATGACCATCATCGGACCGGCGTGGAAAAAATCAGCAACGGCGCCCAAAGCGGTGCCGGCAACTAACAGAGAGTAAAAGCAGACGGATGAGTAAAGTAGAAATTTTCACCGACGGCGCGTGCAAGGGCAATCCTGGAGCCGGCGGCTGGGGCGCCTTGCTGGTGGCAGATGGTCACGAAAAGGAAATCTTCGGCGGCGAACTGAACACCACCAACAACCGCATGGAGTTGCGCGCCGTGATCGAAGCGCTCACCACCCTGACGCGGCCGTGCGAAGTGGTGCTGCACACCGACAGCCAGTACGTGCAAAAGGGCATTTCCGAGTGGATCCACGGCTGGAAAAAGCGCGGCTGGAAGACCGCGGCCAAGGAGCCGGTCAAGAACGAAGACCTGTGGCGCGCGCTTGACGCCATTCAGGCAACCCATGCGGTGGACTGGCGCTGGGTGCGCGGCCACAACGGCCATCCCGGCAACGAGCGCGCCGACGTGCTCGCCAACCGCGGCGTCGAGACGTTACGCAAATAATTTCCCATTCGAATTAGCGGACGCGGCACTGCTATACTGCGTGCCGCGAGCCCACTCTTTTACTTGCCTGTACCCACTGAGTCTTTATGCGTCAAATCGTCCTCGATACTGAAACCACCGGCCTGAACCCGCGCACCGGCGACCGCGTCATCGAAGTTGGCTGCGTCGAGCTGCATAACCGCATGCTGACGGGTAACAACTTCCACCGCTACATCAATCCCGAGCGCGATTCGGAAGAGGGCGCGCTGGCGGTGCACGGCCTGACGAGCGAGTTCCTGCGCGACAAGCCGAAGTTTGCCGAGATTGCCCAGGAGCTGCGCGAGTACATCCAGGGTGCCGAAGTCATCATCCACAACGCGCCGTTCGACCTTGGATTCCTGAATGCCGAGTTCAAACTGCTGGGGTTGCCGACGTTTACCGAGCACTGCTCAGGCGTGATCGACACGCTGGTCAACGCCAAGGAGATGCATCCGGGTAAGCGCAACTCGCTCGACGCGCTGTGCGATCGCTACGGCGTCTCCAATGCCCACCGCAAGCTGCACGGCGCGCTGCTCGACGCCGAGTTGCTCGCCGACGTCTACCTGTCGATGACGCGCGGGCAGAATTCGATGTGGATGGAGACCGAGGAAGAGTCGAGCGCCGGCGGCGAACTGCTGGTGGCGGTGCCGCTGGCGGCGATCATCGTGCTGGCCGCGAGCGCCGACGAAGAGAGCGAACACCTGAGCGTGCTGGGCGGGCTGGACAAGGCCGTCAAAGGCGCCTGCATCTGGAGAAGTTACGCGGACGCATAAGTTTTCGTGACGTTTTCGCAGCGCTATGCGATAATACGACCCGCTTCGGGAGGTTAGCTCAGGGGTAGAGCACTGCATTCACACTGCAGGGGTCGCAAGTTCGAAACTTGCACTTCCCACCAAAATACTACGTAAAATCAAGGGCTTACCGTTTTCGGTCGGCCCTTTTTTTTGATGTACGAAAAATGTACGGAAATGCGCGCGCTCAGACTATTTGCCAGAGCGCTCACTGTCCGCGCCACTAGCCATAGAAGATGATCGAGGTTTCTTCGATTTCTCGCTCAGTCGTGGAGTGTAATTGAATGCTTACCGGTCTGCGCGAGATCATCGCACCTGTAATGCTCACGTTTTTTACGCCACCCTATACGTTCGGCTCGATTATCGCTGGCGTTAGCATGAAACGTTTTTACCTCCAATTTCTCATCCCACACGATTGTCCCATCAGCATCGATTGAACGGCCGTGGGAAATATAACGCAGGTCGCGAAGGCCAAAGTGGTAACTCTTCTCAATAGAGACCACAAAAGTGGCGAGCACCTCAAATTTTGTATCGAACTGTTTTCCGAAGACTGCCATATTCCATCCACCAAAGTGTCGTACACTTGGATCCAAAATAAGCGCATCTCCTGCGTGAATTGTTTCTGCAAATAGAGCTGTGATTACATATTTTTGATTATCCTCTCCGTCCACCTCTTCACGTAACCATTCGGCTAAGGTCGCTTCAACAAAAACATTCTGGCGATATAATTCGAACTTCTCACTACGCATCGCCTGGATGTAGTTGTTGAGGCCCGTTCCAAAACGATCAACACTACCAGTCGCAAAATGCGTCTGGAATGCCCCAACAACGTGTGCCTTGAAGGACTTCAACGACTCTCGAACTCAGCTATAACTTCAGGGGGACGCCGGCCTGAGATCCTTGCCGCATAGCATTAACAATGCCTTCGGAAGCTTCATTTGATCCGGCAACTCGGAGGGAGATGATCTGAACTATGTCTCCCTCTACAACCTTAATCTCATCCAGGGCGACCTTCTCATCCCATGCGGCGTAAAGTACTTCAGATTTAGGACGACTTGCCCGACCATAACGTTCGCTTCCGCCGCCACGGTATATTAGCTTATGAACATTAACAATTCTCTTGCCGGCTTCCAATTTTTGAGCGCGTAGCCAAATATTCTTATAACTTTCGAATATCTGGGGAGCACCATATCCGCGTGTGAAATCTGCGAGCAAGCCCCCCGATACCTCTTCACTCACTTTACCGGCCAATGCACTGTTGATCTCGGATCGAAGTCTGACTAAATCTGATAAGTCATGACGCGGAGTCGTAGGCGTGAACATAATGAATCTTTCAAAGTTGTACGAAAAACGTTACTTCCGTGTGAATTATCCTGGATATATTGAAATGAAAGCCTTCGACTTATGGTTTCAACAAGCCAGTTTATCTTGTTTTGATGTTCTAGATTACTTGGTCTTTTGTCGTCGCCGACGTTTGGCTCGAACTATGCGTTACCGGGTCCCCAAAAACTAAATTCTCCGCAGTCATACACGCTGCCGCGTTGTTCATCCGCTTGCATCATGCGGCCGAGCGCCATCAGCGACGCAACGATAACGGCAGTGTCGTTTTCGGATATTGGAGGCACGTTTGTCTCGAACCGTTTATATTTCCGTCTGGATCGCGCAGGGTCCACACCTTCTCCTTGGAACTGGCACTATGGCAAAATACCTGATCTCCTTTCCCAGCGCTGCGATGGTCGTGCCCGATGGCGAGTTCGAAGCGGTAGTTCGCGACTCGCACGCCATCATCGAAGAGACGAAAGCCGCCGGCGTCTACGTCTTCGGCGGCGGCATCGATGAAAGCGTGCCGCCGGTGCTCGTCGCAGCAGACGGGGCGGTCGCCGAGGGCGGCTATCCGTGGGCGCCAACTCTTGACGGCGGATTCGCCGTTCTTGAAATTTCCTCGCGCGATGAGGCGGTCAAGTGGGCCGCGCGCATCGCGAAGGCCTGCCGTTGTAGCCAGGAGCTACGCGTCTTCGGGTTCGACCCGCAGTCCTGAGGACGTCGCTGCGCTACCTGAACGCGTTCGCACTGGCATCAACACCCGTGCCGCCAAGCAAGCGCGTATTCAGACTGCCCCCGGAAAACAACATCTCGTGCAGCGCCGACTCGGCCGTTTCCCGCGACACCGCATCGTCACTTCGCGTCTCCAGATGACGCTGAGCGATCCGTCGCATCAATTCCTTGATGAATGCGGGGCTGGCCTGGTCGGTGCGCCGCGCCAGCTCGTCCATGATTTTTGATGGCACCGGAAGCGTCTTTGCGTACAGCTGAATCAGGCGCCGCCGATGATTCTCGTCCGGCAAAGGGAACTCGATGGTCTGGTCGATGCGGCCTGGCCGGCTGGCGAGGGCGGGCTCCAGCGTCTCGGGCCGGTTGGTCGTGAGAATAAAAAACACGTCCGCCCGTTCACGCAATCCATCCATTTCATTGAGCAGCCGGTTGAGCATGACTTCGTCGCAGGCGTTGGCACGCTCAGAGCGATCGCGCGCGATCAGGTCGGCATCCTCGATGACAACCAGCGCCGGCTGCAGCAGTCTTGCCAGCGCCATATATTCAGGCAGCAAGCCGGCTCCCTCCGCGGTAATCAGGAATGTCGTGTGACCCTTCAGGGCTCCGGCGAGATACCGGATGCAGTGCGTCTTGCCGGTGCCCGGCGCGCCATGGAACAGTAGGCCCTTCTGCGTGGACAAACCCATGTCGCGCAAGGCCTGGCGCTGCTCGGCGAACTGCAAGATGTTGCGCTCGACCGCACGCAAAGTCGATTCGGGCAGGATGACATCCTCGCGGGATACAGGTTCCAGTGTGTGGACGGAAATGCGCGCCGAATGGCCAGATGACATATATGGCTGCTCCAGCGACAGGACTCTGCCGCGATAACAACTGCCTTTCGATAGGCGCTGCTCCAGGGCGTCAAAAATGTACGTGCACAATTCGGCGCCAACCTGGCCTGGAGGCGCGGCCACCTCGATGACCAGGTCGCCGCCGCCGTGAAAATCGTTCTTCTGCGTCAGCACGACTGCGTACGGGCCACGCTCATCGGCAGGAAGCCAGAGGCCGTTCTTCAGGCAACGCGCCGTCTCGCCATTGCCGATCGCCACTTCTTCGTACTGGGCGGGTGCGGCTTCCAACGCACTGTGGCCTCGCTCCAGCAATTTCGAGAAGCACAGTTCGTCGTGCCGGTACTGTTGATGGATGCCGACAAAATTTGTCGGAATAATCCGTTCGCCGAGCAATTCGTCGACTGCATTTTGTAAATCGGCTTGCTGCCGCAACGGATAGGTACGCGATGTGGCCAGCAGCTCTTGCGGAGGCAGCGGCGCGAAATGCTTGGCGATGCGCTGATGCAGATATCGGTCCTTCGATGGCTTCGGCTTTTCGTCCTGCGGCGACGCGCGCAGCGCCGTGCCACAAAGTTCCACGCATTCATCGCAGATAAACCCGGAGTTCCCGGCGATAAGCCGTTTCTCATCACTAGCACTACCCAAACAGAACTGGCATCGTCCGCCGCCAAATATCTTCAAATCGGTCATGAATTCTCCATGTAAATTTCGTCGCGTAAAGAGGGTGTCTGTACAGAGAAAATACGATACGAGATATCAACAGCAGAGGTATTAAAAATGGTCAAGTGAACAAGGGTCAGCCATGGAGTCGAGCACGATTGACCTTGCGAATATCGCCTGCGATCAGCGGCCGCCCGACACGTCGATGAACGTCCCGGTGCTGTACGAAGCATCATCCGATAGAAGCCATAACGCGGCCTTGGCCACTTCGATCGGTTCGCCGCCGCGCTCCATCGGCACGAATGACTTCAGCCGGTCGATGCGGCCCGGTTCACCGCCGCTCGCATGCATCTCGGTATCGATCAGGCCGGGACGCACGCCGTTGACGCGAATGCCTTCACTGGCGACCTCTTTCGACAGCCCGATCGTGAGCGCATCCATTGCCGCCTTGGAGGCGGCGTAGTCGACATACTCTCCGGCGGAGCCAAGTACCGCCGCCCGCGACGAGATATTAACGATGCTGCCGCCGGCGCCGCCATGTTTGGTCGACATTCGCCGCACCGCTTCGCGCGCGCACACAAAACTGCCGGTGACGTTGGTGGCCATGATGCGGTTGATCCGCGCTGCGTCCATCTGCTCGACGCGCATCTGGCGCGACAAGATGCCGGCGTTGTTGATGAGCGCATCGAGCCTGCCGAATCGCTCGTCCACCAGCGCGAACATGCGTACGACCGCGGTCTCGTCGGATACGTCGGCCTGGATTGCCAGTGCTGTGCCGCCGGCATTTTCAATGGCAGCGACCACGTTCAAGGCTGCCGCCGCGTCAGTCCTGTAATTGACGCAGACTCTATATCCGTGTTGGGCGGCGAGCAGCGAGCAGGCCGCGCCGATGCCGCGCCCACCGCCGGTGACAAGAATTATTTTTTCCATCGTGCGATTTCCATTGGAGTCGGTCAGGGCGAAGCGAATGGACAGATTACCAGAACAGCTCGTCATCTGGACGCGCCATCTTGACATCGCTTCGATGTTCGGCAAACGCTTCCAGCATGAAATTCACCATCGCCCGGGTGCGCGCCTGCAGGTGCGCCTTGGTCGCGAACAGCAGATAGATGTCGGCCGGCGGCGCCGACCAATCCGCGAGAATGCGGCACAGCCGGCCCGATCGCAGATAGGGCGCGACGTCCCACTCGGATCGCAGCACGATGCCATGGCCGTCGAGCGCCCACGCCACCGCACCGTCGCCGTCGTTGGTACTTAACGGCCCGCGTACCTTCACCGTTTCCTGCCGCGTGCCGGAGCGGAAATGCCAGCTGCCGTAAGTCTCATCGCTCTCGCGCAGCACGATGCAGCTGTGGTCGTGCAGGTCGCGCGGCGTGGCCGGCACTCCGCGCTGCTTGATATAGGCGGGCGACGCACACAGGAAGCGGCGATTGTCGGCCAGCTTGCGCGCGGTGATCCTGGCATCGGGCTGTTCGCCAAAACGGATGCCGATGTCGAAGGCCTGCTCGACCAGGTTGGCGGGCCGCTCGCTCAGGTGCAGCTGCACCTCGACTTCCGGATACTGCAGCGCGAAACGCGACAACTGCGGCGTGATATGGCGCCGGCCAAATCCGAGCGTGGCGTTTATCCGCAGCAGCCCTTGCGGCACCACGCTGCCGCCGGCCAGTTTGCGCTCGAGCGAATCGAGGTCGGCGGTGATACGTTCGCCTTCGGCCAAGTACATTTCGCCTTCAGGCGTCAGGCTCATGCGGCGCGTGGTGCGGTTCAGCAGCCGCACCCGCAAGCGCTCTTCGAGTCCGGCGAGGCGCTTGCTGACGGCCGGCGGGGTGATGCCAATCTCCTGAGCGGCCGCAGCCAGGCTGCCGCGCCGTACAACGAGAGCGAAAAACGATAGGTCCGAAAGTATGTCCATTCGTTACCTTTCCGACCGAATGAATTGCTAATAACTGCATTATAGCGTGTTGATTTTCGAATATGATCGACGCACTGGCTTCAAAAGCCCGACCTATAAAACGATAATTGGAGACGACAAATGAAACTGAAATTGGGCATACTTGCCGCTGCTATCTTACTGTCCGCAAGTGCCAGCGCGGCGGATGTCTATCCCGCGCGCCCGGTCAGGCTCATCGTGCCGTACGCGCCAGGCGGCAGCGCCGACATCGTCGCCCGCCGCATCTCCGATGAGTGGGCGAAGGCCCTGGGCGGCAGCATCTTCGTCGAGAACAAGGGCGGCGCAGGCGGCAACCTCGGCGTCGATGCGGTCGCGAAGGCGGCGCCCGACGGCTACACGATCGGCTTGCAGACGGTGTCACTGGCAATCAACCCGTCGCTGTTCGCCAAGATGCCATACGACACGCTGAAAGACCTCGCGCCGATCGGCATGATCGCGTCGTCGCAGCACGTGCTGGTCGTCAATCCCAAGCTGCCGGCCAATAACACGCAACAGCTCCTGGCGCTGCTGAAAGCGAATCCGACGAAGCACAGCTATGGCTCGGCCGGCGCCGGCAGCACCTTCCACATGTCGGCGGAACTGTTCAAGACGGTAGCCAAGGTCGAGATCCTGCACGTGCCGTACAAGGGCGGCGGACCAGCGCTGCTCGACACGATGGCCGGCATGGTCGACATGAGTTTCCCGGTGCTGTCGGCCGCGGTGCCGCACGTGAAGGGCGAAAAGCTGCGCGCCATCGGCGTGACCGGCACCAAGCGCTCGCCGCTGCTGCCGAATGTTCCGACACTGGCCGAGTCCGGCGTGCCTGGCTACGCGTTCGACACCTGGTTCATCGCGTTTGCGCCGGCAAACATGCCGAAGCCGATGATCGACAAACTCAATGCCGCACTGAACACCGCACTCAATTCGCCGGAACTGAAAGCGAAGTTGATCAACGATGGTTTCGATCCGACCCCATCGTCGCCGGCCGAAGCCCAGGCGCGCGTCGCCAAGGAACTGGTCACTTGGAACAAGCTGATCAAGGATCGCGGCATCACCGGCGAGTAATCGACACATAACGGGGAACAACAATGCAACGCACGCTATACCGAAAGCTGGTGGACTCGCACACCGTGGCCACCATCGACGCCCAGCACATCTTGCTGTACGCGGACTTTCACATCATGAACGAGTACACCAGCCCGCAGGCGTTCACCGGGCTGAAGGACAAGGGGCGGCCCGTGCTGCGCCCCAGCCAGCACATGGCGGTGGTGTCGCACATCATTCCTTCCGATCCGGACCGCGTCGGCGAGCGCGTGATCAACGATCCCTCGTCGTCGCTGCTGGCGATTAATTTGCGGCGCAACTGCGAGCAGTTCGGCATCCGGCTGTTCGACACCAACGACCCGGACCAGGGAATCGAACACATCATCGCGCCGGAACGCGGCTATGTGCGGCCAGGCATGGTGATCCTGTGCGGCGACAGCCATACGACCACCTACGGCGCCCTGGGCGCGCTCGGGTTCGGCATCGGCACGTCGGAAGTCGAGCACGTGCTGGCGACGCAGACGCTGGTGTATCGCATCGCCGGCTCGATGCGGATCCGTATCGACGGCGCGCTGCCGCCGGGCGTGTCGGTGAAGGACCTGACCTTGTACGTTATCGCCACGATCGGCGCCCAGGGTGCCCGTGGTTTTGCGGTTGAATTTTGCGGCAGTACGATCGACGCGTTGTCGGTCGAGGCGCGCATGACCTTGTGCAATATGGCAGTGGAGGCCGGCGCGCGCGCAGCGCTGATTGCGCCCGACGAGACCACGCGCCACTACATCGCCGAGCATGTTGCGTCGGCTGTCGACGCGGAGCGCGGTGGCGTGCCGCAGGCGGCCTGGGACGACCTGCGTTCCGACGACGGCGCCGTGTTCGACGTCGAACACAGCTTGCTCGCAAGCGACGTGGCGCCTTTTGTCACGTGGGGCACGAGTCCGGACCAGGGCATACCGATTACCGGGCTGATTCCATCTGCGGAGGAGGGCGACTCCGCCACCCGCGCGCTCAACTACATGGGCCTGAAGGGCGGCGACTCGCTGTGCGGCACGCCAATTGACCGGGTGTTCATCGGCTCCTGCACCAACAGCCGCATCGAAGACCTGCGCGCGGCGGCGGCTATCGTCGGCAGCAACAAGGTCGCCCCCGGCGTGCGCGCGATGGTTGTGCCCGGTTCGGGCGCGGTGCGCAGGCAGGCGGAAGAGGAGGGCCTGGCCAAGGTGTTCATCGATGCCGGTTTCGAATGGCGCCAGCCGGGCTGCTCGATGTGCCTGGCCATGAACAACGACATCCTCGAGCCCGGTGAGCGATGCGCATCGACCACCAACCGCAATTTCGAAGGGCGCCAGGGTCGCGAAGGCCGCACCCACTTGATGAGTCCGCAAATGGCGGCTGCGGCGGCAATTGTCGGCGCCATCTGCGACGTCCGCAACTTTGGAGAACAACATGGCTGACATTGCTAA
Organism: Massilia eurypsychrophila; assembly: GCF_002760655.1. Taxonomy (GTDB): domain Bacteria; phylum Pseudomonadota; class Gammaproteobacteria; order Burkholderiales; family Burkholderiaceae_D; genus JAFCUW01. Next base: position 92,004 of record NZ_PDOC01000005.1, read on the forward strand.
CCGGATTGGCGGCGTTGCTGCGGCGATTCCGATCGATAACCTCGACACCGATCAGATCATGCCGAAGCAGTTCCTCCGAATTATCGGCAAGGAAGGCCTGGCCAAGGGTGCGCTGTACGATTTGCGCTTTGACGGGAATTGCGTTCCACGGCCCGATTTTGTGCTGAACCGCCCAGGCTACGAGAAGCCGGCAGTCCTTATCGGCGGCGCCAATTTCGGCTGCGGCTCGAGCCGGGAGCATGCCGTGTGGGGACTGCAGCAGCTGGGCGTACAGGCGGTCATCGCGTCCAGCTTCGGCGAGATATTTTTCGGCAATGCCTTCAATAATCGGCTGTTGCTGATCACGCTCGACCAGGCGTCGGTCGACGCGCTCGCTGTCGAGGTCGCCGCCGATCCGGCGCGCCACCTGCAGATCGATCTTGAGAGTATGCAGGTCTACTCGCCGTCCGGCCGCGCCTTCGCTTTCAGCATTGGCGAACGCAACCGTCGGATGATTGTCGAAGGCCTCGACATGATCGGCTTGACGCTGCAGCATCATGGCGCCATCGAACAGTTCGAGGCGCGGCATTTTGCCGCCGCGCCGTGGATGCGCGTGCTCAATCATGGGTAGGAAAGCTGACAACGGCCCTGCCAAAAAATCGGGGTCAGACCCGTTTGATATTCGCCCTAACGCCGAGCGACCATTTTTTAAACGGGTCTGACCCCAATTGTTAACAACTGACTTCTTCCCGTAGTTGCAGGCCTCCCGCGAACCCAAAAATTCGGGGTCAGACCCGTTTGATATTCGGAGCAAGGCATGCCAGTTTGTTTTTTAAACGGGTCTGACCCCATTTTCGTTCATCTGAGATTCGCGCGCCGATAAATGTGGTTCTGATACACTTTTCGGCATGGACATCAAATTTTTGACATACATCAACGACTTTGTTGGTCTCCATCAATAAACTTCCTCTCATACAAACGAAGAGGAAAAATAATGTTCAAGCGTTCAATGATTGCAATAACGGTGAGTTTGCTCGGTGTGTTCGGCGTAACGGCGCAGGTGCAAGCACAGGAAGGCCCATGGCTGGTGCGCGCCCGCGCCACGCAACTGTCGCCGGCCGATAAAGCGGCGCCACTGGGCGGTATCGGCGCGGCCGACCGGATCACCGTGTCAGACAAGACGATCGCCGAAGTCGATATCAGCTATTTCTTTACGCCGAACCTGGCCGCCGAACTGGTGCTGACCTATCCACAGAAGCACGACGTCATGCTCGACGGCGCCGTGATCGGCAGCTTCAAGCACTTGCCGCCGACCTTGCTGGCCCAATACCACTTCGATCCGATCGGACGCTTTTTGCCGTACGTCGGCGCCGGCGTGAACTACACGCGCATTTCCAGCGTGCATCTGCTGAACGGCGCGGGCGGGCTGGAAAACCACAGCTTCGGTCTGGCAGTGCAGGCTGGCGTCGACTTCAAGCTCGACAAGAACTGGTCGCTGAACCTGGACGTCAAGCGCGTCAACATCCGCAGCGACGTCACGGTCGCCGGCGCTGTCGTCAGCCACGTGAAAGTCGATCCGACCCTGCTGTCGGTCGGCGTCGGCTACCGGTTCTAGTCGCCGCGGCCCACGCGCGGCACGCATGAAAAACGCCACGCACATTGAGTGTGCGTGGCATTTTTTACGTCAGTCCAGATCGGCCGCATCGTGCCGTTCCGCCAACTGCTCATCAGGATTGCCGAACACCCGGTTCACCTTGCGGCCGCGGATGACGGCAGGGCGCGCATTGATTTCGTCAGCCCAGCGCTTGACATGTTTGTATTCGTGCACCGACAGAAATTCCGCCGCCTCGTACAACTTACCCAGCACCATCCCGCCATACCAGGGCCAGATCGCCATGTCGGCAATCGTGTACTCGTCGCCGGCAACAAAACGGTTGATCGCAAGATGACGGTCGAGCACGTCGAGCTGGCGTTTCGTTTCCATCGCGTAGCGGTTGATCGGGTATTCGTACTTTTCCGGCGCGTACGCATAAAAGTGGCCGAAGCCGCCGCCGAGGAAGGGCGCCGAACCCATCTGCCAGAACAGCCAGTTCATCGTCTCGGTGCGCGCCACGATTTCCTTCGGCAGGAAAGCGTCGAATTTTTCCGCCAGGTAGACCAGGATCGAGCCCGATTCGAACACGCGCACCGGTTGCTCGCCGCTATGATCGACCATTGCCGGGATTTTCGAATTCGGATTGATCTCGACGAAGCCGCTCGAAAACTGCGCGCCTTCGTCGATGCGCACCAGCCAGGCGTCGTATTCGGCGCCGGCGTGGCCAAGCGCGAGCAGCTCTTCGAGCATGATCATCACCTTCACGCCGTTCGGCGTGGCCAGCGAATACAGCTGCAGCAGATGCTTGCCGACCGGCAGCGCCTTGTCGTGCGTAGCGCCGGCAACAGGGCGATTGATATTGGCGAACTTGCCTCCGGAGGCGGCCGGTGCCCACACTTTCGGCGGCACGTAGGTGGAATCAGTCATCGAAGCTCCTTGCATTTGCGATCACCAATCATACCTCGCCGATCGGGCATGCGCTGGCGGCAGCCAATTCGCGTCCCGGCTATAATGGCACTGTAATTGGAAGAACGACTTCCCCCGTTTCGGGCGCCAATGTCCGGGACGGCCCGGCTCTTTAAAAGGAGCCGTCATGGCCTGGATAATGTTGGTAGTTGCGGGACTGTTTGAAGTCGTGTGGGCATTCTCGATGAAGCAATCGGAAGGCTTCACCAGACTCGTCCCCACCGTTGTCACCATCGTCGGCATGCTGATCAGCTTTGCCTTGCTGGCCCTGTCGATGCGCACGCTGCCGCTCGGTACCGCCTACACCATCTGGACCGGCATCGGCGCCGTCGGCGCCTTCATCGCCGGCATCGTCTTCCTTGGCGAGCAATGGAACCTCACGCGCGCTTGCGCCGCCGTGTTGATCGTCTCCGGCCTTATCCTGATGAAAGTGTCGTCGTCGCACTAGCCTGCGTGCCGGCCAATCGGTGGCGCTCTTAGGTGCGCCGTCGCGTACTGCATGAAGCCTTCCGCCGGCAAACCTGGCCTGTAAAGGAAGCCCTGGTAGGCATCGCAGCCGGCGTCATGCAGGAAATCGCGCTGGCCGATGCTCTCGACGCCTTCGGCCAGCACCTCCAGTCCCAGGCTGTCGCCAAGCGCGATGATCGAGCGCACGATCGAGGCGTCGCTGCGGCTGGTCAGCACATCGCGCATGAAGGTGGTGTCGATCTTGAGCTGGTCGAGCGGCAGCTTGCGCAGGTACGACAGCGACGAGTAGCCGGTGCCGAAGTCGTCGAGCGCGAACATCACGCCGAGCGCTTTCAGGTGCTCCATCTTTTCGGCGGTGCTGACGACGTCGGTCACCAGCAGGCTTTCGGTCAGCTCGAGCTTGACGCGGCGCGGGTCGACGCCGGTGGCGGCAAAAATTTCCTCGGTGTCGGTGACGAAGTCGGCTTCGAGGAACTGCAGCGCGCTGATGTTGATCGACAGCGTCAGGTGCTGCGTGGCCGCGCAGCGCGACCAGTGCGCCAGCTGCTTGCAGGCGGTCGCCAGCACCCAGTGGCCGATTTCGACGATCTGCCCGCTCGCTTCGGCCGCGTGAATGAAGTCGCCCGGCAGGATCATGCGCCCGTCCTTGCACTGCCAGCGGATCAGCGCCTCGGCGCCCAGCACCGCGCCGTCCGATCCCACCTGCGGCTGGTAGTACAGCACGAACTCGTCGTCGGTCAGCGCGCTGCGCAGCGACAGCTGCAGGTTCAGCTGCGCCACCATCGACTCCTGCATCACCGGGTCGAAAAAACGGTAGGTCTTGCGGCCTGCCGATTTGGCCTGGTACATCGCCGCGTCGGCTTTCATCAGCACCGATTCGACCGTCTCGTTGGAGCCGGAGAACAAGGTGATGCCGATGCTGGCGGTGATCGACTCGGAGTCGCCGGCCAGCCGCACCGGCGTTGCCATCAGTTCGAGGATGGTGCTGGCGACTTTTTCGGCACGCCGCGCGCCGCCGAGAAAGGTCTCGTCCTCGGCCGGCAGCAGCACGACAAACTCGTCGCCGCCCAGCCGCGCCACCATGTCGGTGGCGCGCACGCTGCGTTCGAGTCGGCGCGCCACCGCCTGCAGCAGGCAGTCGCCGGCGGCGTGGCCGCGCGTGTCGTTGATCGACTTGAAATTATCGAGGTCGCAGAACATCAGGACGCCGACGCGGTTGTTGCGCGCGCTGCCAAGCAGCGCGTGGTGCAGCGTGTCGAGAAAACGGGCGCGGTTCGGCAGGTCGGTCAGCGGATCGAAATATGCCATGCGGTGCACGCGCGCTTCGGCATTTTTGCGTTCGCTGATATCGGAGCTGATTACCAGGATCTTCGCCGACGTGCCGGCGTCCGCGTCGGCCGGCACCAGCGTCCAGCGCATCGCGGTATGCACGGTGGTGTCGTCGTGCAGCGCCAGGCTCATTTCACCGCGCCATTCGCCTTCGACCATCACCGCGTGATGAGCCTTGCGGTAGCCCGAGACCGGAATGGCAAACAGGTCGGCGTAGCGGCAGCCGATGGCCTGCTGCGGCACGACGCCAAACAGGCCTTCGGCGCCCTTGTTCCAGAAGATGATCGTGCCGGCCAGGTTCATGACGAAGATCGCGTCGCTCGCCTTGTCGAGCATCGATGCATGCTCGCGGATGGTCGCATCGGCGTTCTTGACGCTGGTATAGTCGGCCAGGAAGCCTTCCAGCGCGACGATCGCGCCGCTGGCGTCGACCACGGCGGCGCCTTGCTCCCAGATCCACTTGGTCGCGCCCTTCGAGGTCAGGATCCGGTACGACACCTGGTACGGTTTGCCCTCGGCGATGGCCGCCTCGATCTGCGCGGCCACCGCCACGCGGTCGTGCGGCTCGATGATGCTGGCGTAGGTGAGCTTCGAGGGCGGGCGGAACGCGTCGGGCGGATAGCCGGTGAGCGCTTCGATGCCGGCGCTGGCAAACTGCATCGTCGAATGCGCATCGTTGAGGCAGCGGTACACCGCGCCGGGCAGGTTCGACAGCAGCATTTCGAGCGACAGCGCGCCCCAGCCGGACTGCCGGGGTGGATGCGAAAGAGAGGTGCGGCGCTTGGTCATCGGTGGCCGTTTCTTGTGGCAGCCTTCACGGTCTTTGGCTTGGATTCGCGGTACGGATGAGTCCGTAACCGTGTAGCTAATATACGCAAAACTTGCGCGCATGTCGCGTCTCGCGTGAATCAGGCCATCACTATCGACCTCGAATACGCACACCTGGCCGCACGCTAAATTTTGCTAAGATACAACTAACAGCATTGGTAAGCTGGCGCGGCAAAAACGGAGGCGGACAGAGTGAACATCGAGCAGGTATCAACGGCGGCGGGCGGCCATAACGAGGACCTGGTATCGGTCTTTCGCGGCGAGCACTGCACCGATATTGTGATCATCGATGGCGGCACCTCGGTCGCCAAGCGCGACTACATCGACCCGGATGGCAGCGACGTTGTGTGGTTCGTCACACAGTTTTCGGCGGCGCTGCGGCAGTCGATCCGCGCCGGCCGGTCGCAGGACGACAGCGTGGCGATGGCCGCGGACGCGATGCGCTCGCAATTTGTGCCGCGCGCGCAGGCCGCGTCGATGCCGCTGTATGCATATCCGATCGCCGCGATGACGTGGGTGCGCGTGACCGAACACGATGCCGGCGCGACGCTCGACCTGTACTGTCTCGGCGACTGCAAGGCGATCCTGCGCCGGCCCGACGGCCAGGTCGTCGACCTCGACCCGTTCAGCAACCCGCAGGAACTGGTGCTGCAGGGCGAGATGGACCGGCTCAAGCGGGCCGGGGTGACCGATCCGGCGCAACGGCTGGCGGCGCTCATGCCGATGCTGCGCTCGCGCCGCGAATCGCAGCATGCGGCGCCGGCGCCGCAGGTGCTGTGCCCCGCGCCGCGCGGCCCGTTCCAGGCACGCCGCACCACCGCGCAGGCCGAACCGGGATCGATGCTGCTGGCGATGACGGACGGCTTCTCGCGCATTTACGATACCTACCATTTGCGCTGTCTCGATAGCCTGGTGCAGTGGTGTTTGCACGAAGGCCTGGCGCCGGCGCTCGCTTCCTTGCGCGCCTTCGAGGCCGACGGCGGCGACACCGGCCAGCAGTCGGTCAAGCGCGCCGACGATGCATCGGCAGTGCGCTGCATATTCGGCGCCGGCTAATTTTTTTGTGTGTGGGGATTGACCGGCACTGAGTCCATTGCGCTATGCCGTGTTTATATACAGTGGTTGATGGCGGCGGTATGTTGGTGAAAGTGGCTCGGATGTTCGAGGATGGCGGCTAAGGGAAGCGGTATTACGAATTAGGGACGACGATTGGAAGCTCGCAAAGTTAGTCACGCCAGGCGTCTCCAGCGCCGCCCACTTGTCCAGCTCCATGCTGAATGAAACAACTGCACACCTCGCTTTCGCACGGGGCCGGTTTCAGGTGACAAACCGGCCAAGATAGTTGTCGTCTTGAAAGAAGGGTAGCTCCCGCTAATGCGCTACCCGAAAAAATGAAGTGCCGACGATGCACGAGAGGCCTTTCCTGAACAGTTTCTGCGAACGCGCCCCAACGACACAGTAATGAACATTTGCGACTCGCGCTGCCCAGAATGCGCGGTTACATGTTGGTGGCGCGGACTAACCGAACGCCCCAATCCTCATCGGGATTGGTTGTGCCGTCCCCAAGGCGCTTCTGCATGACCGCAACGCCGAGGTCACGGCGCTGCGGCAACCTGTCTCGCTCAGCGGCATCCAGGGCAGCGCCGATCTCAGCATAGGAAAGATCGGTGCAATAGACTGGGGCTCCCGGCTGCTGGCGCCACGAGTCTGCGAGGGAGCCGGCGTCGAAGGCATCCAGACCGGTATCATTGACCAGTGACATGGCTACCTTTCGACCGTGATCTCGATCTGCGGCAACTGGAATGGCGATCCGATCGAATGCTCCGGCCGGCTTGGCCTTCTTGGCCAGTGAAGCTGAGCCGATTGCATTCCATGCTTTGGCGATAGGGCGACCAAGCTGCTCGGCGACCCAGAGGCTTTCCGCCTGTCCGCGCTCGATGGCGTCGATCTTTTCGTCGCGGAAGGGATAATAGTTGGAGGTGTCGATAACCACTGTCTCCTCCGGGAGACGAGCGACCAGCGGCGCGATTTCGATAAGTGCGTTTTCAGTGGTCACAGCGTGTGCGCCGGAGGCCAGAAGTTCTGGATCAATCGTCTCAGGCCCGCGCGAATTAGCGACTTTCACATCATGCCCGGCCTGGCTTAAGCGCAAGACGAGCGTCTTGCCGATGTTTCCCGTACCCAAAATTCCAGTTTGAGCGAACATCGACGCGGCTGGCGCAGATCATCTTCGACCCGCACGACTGAGGCTCAACCAGGCGCTTTCGAACACAGACGTTGAGCTTGTGGCCACATCGTGCTAAAGTCGTTAACACGTTAACGATATATCCAGGCCATGACCAGCGAACCACATCGTATTGCGCTACCGAACGGCGACGTCGTCGAGGCGACTCTTTGGGAAGTGCCGGGCGCGAAAGCGGTCATCCTGGTGCACCCGGCCACCGCCGTGACGCAGCGGTATTACGAACCATTTGCGCACTACCTGTCGCAACTGGGGTTCAGCGTAGTCACGTACGACTACCGCGGCACCGGCCGCGCGCGGCCCGCGCTGCGCGGGTTCGCGGTATCGATGTCCGACTGGATCGACCAGGATGTGGGCGGCGTTACGCGCTGGGCTGCCGGGCGCTTTCCCGATGTACCGCTGCTCGCTGTGGGACACAGCCTTGGCGGGCACGCGCTGGCCCTGGGCGTCGGTATCGGTGCTCTGCGCGCCGGCGTGATGATCGCCTCGCACGCGGGCGTGACGGCCACCATTCGCGGCGCCGCCGAGCGCGCTCGGGTCTGGCTCGTCATGCGCGTCCTGACGCCGCTTTTGTGCCCGCTGTTCGGCTACATGCCGGGCCGTCGATTTGGCCTTGGCGAAGACCTGCCGCGCGGTGTCATGCAGCAGTGGAGCCGATGGACGGCGATGCCCAACTACTTTTTCGACGACCCGAACATGGACGCGGCGCGGCGCATGGCGACGGTGCGCCTGCCGCTGCTGGTGTTGGGATTCGAGGACGACCCCTGGGCCAACCGCGTCGCCATCGACAAGCTGACGGCGCCGCTGCTCAACGCGCAGATGGAGCGCCGGCACATTACGCCAGCCGAAGCGGGCCTTGCCGCGATAGGGCATATGGGGTTCTTCCGCAAGCGCGCCGAAGCGACGCTGTGGCCCCTGGTCGGGAACTGGTTGCTGGCGCAGAGCAGATGAGCGGACCTCGGAGCCCGCCTCGCTTTGTCATGCTGCTCAATCGCGCGCAGCGCGTGGTGCAGCGATGGATAGAAACGCGTCCCGGTGCGTGGGACGGCGCCAGTTCGGCGCAAGCTGGCATGCTGTTCTTCCTCGCCTCGCGCAACGGTGCGGTCATCGGCGAAATCGCCCAGGCTTTGCAGGTAGCGCCCGCCGCGGTGACGAACCTGTCGAAACGCATGGAAGCGGCAAATCTGGTCGAGCGCTTCGCCGACGCCGACGACGGCCGCCTGACGCGGCTGCGCCTCTCGCCAGACGGCCAGCGCGCCAAGGACAAGGCTACGAAGGTGCTTGAGGACTTGAACGCGCGCCTGAGCGACGGCTTCTCGCCGGATGAACTGGCGACCGTAGCCAGGTGGCTGGCGCATGTAGTGGAACTAGAAAACGACATCGCCCCGCGCTAGCGCTCTCTTGGGCCGATGGCCACTCTCGCGCATAGGGTCCGTCAGATCAGGTTGCGCGCAGCGCGGCCTGCAGGTCAGCCATCGCCACCGGCTTGACCAGGTGGAAGTCGAAGCCGGCGTCGCTGGTCTTTTCGCGGTCGTGCGGCGCGCCGTAGCCAGTGTGGGCCACCAGGCGCGTATGCGCCAATGCCGGCAGCGCGCGCAGGCTGCGCGCCAGTTCGGCGCCATCCATGTCGGGCAGGCCGATGTCGAGGATCATCACGTCCGGCGTGCGCAGCGCCGCCAACGCGAGCGCGCTGGCGCCGTCGTGCGCCAGTTCGACCGTGTGGCCGAGCGCGACTAGCAGGTCGCGCATCATCTCGGCCGAATCGACATTGTCGTCAACCAGCAGGATCGACAGCGCCGAACCGGCTCCCGGCAGACCTCCCGCACGCGGCACTGGCGTGGCCTCGGCCGGCGCCGGCATCAGCGGCAGCGCGATCGTGAACGCGCTGCCAAGGCCGATGCCGGCGCTGCTGGCCGTCAGGCGGCCGCCGTGCATCGTTACCAGGGTCGACACCAGCGACAGGCCGATCCCGAGACCGTCGTGCGCGCGGTCCGGCGCAAAAGCGCCTTGCGCAAACATGTCGAAAATGCGCGGCAGGTTTTCGGCGCTGATGCCGATGCCGTTGTCGTGCACCGTGATGTGGACCATCGCGTTGGACACCACTTCGACCACCAGCCGCACCGCGCCATTCGGCGACGTGAACTTGGCCGCATTGTGCAGCAGGTTGCCGATCGACTGCGCCAGCCGGACCGCGTCGCCCCATACCCACAGCGGCTGCGCCGGCGCCGTCACTTGAATCTGGTGATGGCGCGCCTGCAGCACCGGCGCAGCCGTCTCCAGCGCCGCCTTCAGCACGCCGTCGAGTTCGACCGCCTCCTGGCGCAAGGTAAGTTTGCCTTCCGAGATGCGGGCGACGTCAAGCAAATCGTCGACCAGCCGGGTCAGGTGGTCGACCTGGCGCGTGATCACCGCGCGCGCCTTGAACTGCACCGACACCGCGTCCGGTCCGGCGCGCCCCAATAGTTCGACCGCGGTGCGGATCGGGCTGAGTGGATTGCGCAGCTCGTGCGCCAGGGTAGCGAGGAAGTCGTTCTTGTTCTCGTCGGCCGCGCGCAGCCGGCTTTCCATCGCCTTGCGCCCGGAGATGTCGCTGGTGATGCGCGCGATGCGGTACGGCTGGTCCATCGCGTCCTTGACGACGAAGGCGCGGTCGCGCACCCAGCGCATGGCGCCGTCGGGCTGGGCGACGCGGTACTCCTCGTCGTAGGCGCCGTGCTCGCGCAGGCCTTCCCAGCGCTGCAGCAGCGCGGCGCGGTCGTCCGCATGGACGCTGGCGGTCCAGTCGCCGGGCGCTTCGGCCAGGCGCGCGCTGTCGCGGCCCCACATCGCGTCGTAGGCGGCACTGACATACAGCAGGGCGCCGTCGGTCAGCGAGAACATCCAGAACACGTCGTCGATGTTCTCGGCCAGCTGGCGGAAGCGCTCCTCGCTGTTTTTCAGGTCGGCGCGGGTCTGCTGCAGGCGCAGCAGGGCGCGCACGTTGGCCACCAGCTCGTCGGCCTCGATCGGCGCAGCCAGGTAGTTGTCGGCGCCGCCTTCGAGGCCGCGGATCTTGTCGTCGCGCCCGGTCAGCGCGGCCGACGTTTGCAGCACCAGCACGTCGCAGGTGGCGGGATTGCCCTTGATCCGGCGGCACACTTCGATGCCGTTGATATCGGGCAGTTTGACATCCAGCAGCACCAGCGCCGGCTCGACCCGCGTGACCATCAGCAGCGCGTCGGTGCCGTTGGCCGCCTCCTCGACGCGAAAGCCGGCGTTGAGCAGGATGCGCGTCTTGACGTAGCGCGCGCCGTCGTTGTCGTCGACGTTGAGGATCAGGGTGTCTTGGTTCATGTCAGGCGGTCCGTTCTGGCTGGAGTGCGGAACGACGAGGAAGTGTCAGGGTAAATGTGGAACCGGCGCCGGCAGTGCTGCGCACTTCGACCTGGCCGCCGAGAAGCGCGGCGAGCTGGCGGCACAGCGGCAGACCCAGACCGGTGCCCTTGGCGCCGCGCTGCAGCGGATGCTCGATCTGGCTGAACTCTTCGAATATCAGGTGCAGGTGATCGGGTTTGATGCCGATGCCGGTGTCGGTCACGGCAAAGCGGATCAGGTCCGGATCGGGATGGGCTTCCAGGCGCACCGCCACTTCGCCGTCTTCGGTGAACTTGAGCGCGTTGGAGACGAAGTTGCGCAGTATCTGCGCCACCTTGCCGTCGTCCGACATGAACGTCACCGGTTCGGCCGGCTCGACGAATTGCAGCTCCACCCGCGGGTTCTGCGCCAGCGGCCGCAGCATCCCCTTCAGGGCGCTGAACAGGTTGCCGACGTCGATCGGCGCGATCGAGATCTCGACCTTGCCGGCCTCGATCTTGGCCAGGTCGAGCAGGTCGTTGACCAGCGTCGACAGGTCGTTGGCGGCGCTGGCGATGAACATGATCTGGCGTTCCTGCTCGACCGAGAGGTCGCCGTCCATGCGGTCGAGCAGCAGCTGGGCCAGTGCGCGGATCGACGACAGCGGCGTGCGCAGTTCGTGGCTGGTGTTCGATAAAAAGCGCGACTTCATTTCGTCGGCCTTGCGGATGCGCTCGGCCTTTTCCTCGATCTCGGCGTACAGCGCCACCACGCCGCGGTTGGTGTCTTCCAGTTCGCGCGTCAGCGCCAGCAGGTCGTCCTGGCGTTCGCGCAGTTCGGCCAGCGCGCCGGCCAGTTCGTGGTTCTGCTGCTGCACTTCCGAAAAACTGGTTGCGGCCGGACTTGCCGCCAACTGCGCGCCCAGCGCGGCCAGGTGCTCGGGATCAACCGGCTGGCCCGGCCGCAGCGCTTTTACCATCGACACCGTCAGCGCATGGTCGGACTGATAGCTCACTTCGCAGCTATCCATCAGGCGCCGCGCGGTGATGATGGCGGTATCGAACTGCTTGCCCAGCACGTCCGGCTCGGCGCCGCTTTGCAGCGCCACCCGCTCGGCGCCGCCGTTGTCGCGGATCGTCACCACCAGCTCGCGCCGGCGGCCGGTCTGCTCCAGGGTGAACAGCGCGCGCCCGCCGTACACGTGGCGGCACACGCAGCGCGCCACTTCCGACACCGCGGTGGCGATGCGCACCTGCTCCTGCTGGCCGAAGCCGAGCATGCTTGAGAGCTGGCGCGCGCGCTGGCGCACCGTCACCACGTCCTGCGGACCCTCGATGCCGAGGTTGAGGATGCGGGTGCTGTCCATGTCAGCCGTGGCCGAGGTAGCGCATCACCAGCACGCTGGCGTCGTCGCGCGCGCGGCCGAAGTCGCGCAGCAGCACCGCCGCGATCAGCGCCGGGTTGCAGGCGGCCAGGCCAGGGTAGCTGGCCAGGTCCCACTGGGTGCTGATGCCGTCCGACGCCATGATGATCAACGACCCTGGAGGGCAGGGGTGGATGAACTCCTGCACCTTGCGCATGTTGTGGCCGACGATGCCGTTGTGCGACACCATCTGCTTGCGTACGTCGCCGTCGATGATGCAGGCGGCGATATTGCCGATGCCGGCAAAGCGCAACTCGTCGCTGGCGAAATCGAGCTGCGCCACCGCCATCGCCGCGCCGCGCGTGGCGCGCATGGCCAGGTGGCAGTGGTCGATCTGCGCGGCGGGACCCAGCGCCGGGCGTGCCGCCAGCGCCGCCAGCGCGGTGCGCGCCGCGGTCGCCGCATCGGCGCCGTGGCCGAGGCCATCGACCGACATCAGGCTCACGCCGCCGCGCAATTCAGCAATCGCCCAGGCGTCGCCGCATTCGTCTTCGCTGGCGATCGGAATGCACACGGCGCCCACTGCCAGCTTGTCGGGCGGCGCGGCGCCGTTCCACAGCCGCATGAAGAACACCGCGCCTTTGTCGCGCGGCGCGTAGGCGTCGAATTCGTCGGCCAGGCGCCGCATCGCGCCCAGTCCGGTGCCGGCGGTGCCGACACTGGACACGCCATCTTGCAGCGCGTTCGACAGGTTGGCGATGCCCGGTCCGCGGTCGAACGCGAGCACGTCGATGCCGCGCACCGGGCCCACCTGCGCCTGCGACAGGAACAGCCGGCCTTCGCCGGCGTGCTTGAGGATGTTGGTGGCAGCTTCGCTGATCAACAGCGCCAGCCGGCCGGCGCGGGTCTCGTCGAGGCCGATTTCGTCGGCCATGCGCTGGCCGGCGCGGCGCGCCGCGGCGATATCGCTGGAGTGGGTGATGGCGAAGGCATGATGCGATTGCAGCGAACTGATTAACGTTTCCATTTTACGATCACAACGACTGTGCCTTCCCCATGCTTGCTATCAATATCGAAGTCGTCGACCAGGCGCTTGGCGCCGGACAGGCCCAGGCCCAGGCCGCCGCCGGTGGTGTAGCCATCGGTCAGCGCGAGGCCCAGGTCGGCAATGCCGGGTCCGTCGTCGGCGAATGCCAGCCGCACGCCGTGGCGAAAGCCATCGGTCAGGCAGGCGACATGCACTTCGCCGCCGCCGCCGTACTTGATGGTGTTGCGCGCCAGCTCGCTCGCCGCCGTCACCAGCTTGGTCTGGTCGACCAGACTCAGTTTAAGCTCGATGGCGCGTTCGCGCACCACCCGGCGCAGCAAGACGACATGCTCGTCGGTGGTGAGCGGCATTACACTGTGCGACGTCATGCCGGCGCCGGGCTCGAGCATCGGCGATACGTAGCGCACGGTGGTCTGCGGCGCGGAACGGTCGCTCATTTCAGGTAGTTCTTCCCGAGCAGCGCCATCCCGCGTTCGACGTTAAGGGCGGTCTTTACGCCCGGCAGCGTCAGCCCCAGCTCGACGAGCGTGATCGCCACCGCCGGCTGCATGCCCACGAGCACGGTCTGGGCGTCGAGCACGCGCGCCATCGACGCCGTGTTGCTGATCATGCGGCCGATAAAGGAGTCAACCAGGTCTAGCGCCGAAATATCGATCAGCACGCCCTTGGCCTCGTCGCTAACGATGCGCTCGGTCAGGTCGTCCTGCAACGTCATCGCCAGGCGGTCGTGCATGTCGACCTGGATCGTCACCAGCAGCAGGTCGCCGATGCGCAGAATCGGAATACGTTCCATGATTATTCCTTAAGCGCGCGTGATCGTCGCGCCGACCCGTGCCAGTGCGACGACAAAGGCGTCGGCCAGGGTTGCCTTTGTGACGACGTCTTCCAGGCTAACGCCCAGGTGGACGATGGTTTGCGCGATCTGCGGGCGGATGCCGCTGATGATGCAGTCGGCGCCCATCAGGCGTGCCGCGGCGATGGTTTTCATCAGGTGCTGGGCGACTAGCGTGTCGACGGTCGGCACGCCGGTGATGTCGATGATGGCAATCGCGGCGCCGGTGTCGACGATCTTTTGCAGCAGGCTTTCCATGACCACCTGGGTACGGGCGCTGTCGAGCGTGCCGATCAGCGGCAGCGCCAGGATGTCTTGCCACAGCTTCACGACCGGTGTCGACAGCTCGAGCAGTTCCTGCTGCTGACGAATAATGATCTGGTCGCGGCTCTTCTGGAATACTTCAATCGTAAACAGGCCCAGCTTGTCGAGCAGCGTGCTGATGCTCCACAGCGCGGCGGCGAGTGCCTCCGGCTCGTTGCCGAGCTCGTTGCGCATTGTGCCGAACAGCGATTGCTTCAGTGAGAATATGAATGTTGCCGTCTCGCTTGGAGTCGAACCCTGCTTGGCGCGCGCGGCCGAGATTTCGGTCAGCATGTCGCGAATTTCGTCCCATGAGCGGCCGTCGATATCGTCGGTGCCGCCGGTGCGGGTGGCCTGGGCGAGCAGGGCGAGGAACTGGCTGCAATGGCGCCTGAGCTGCTCTTCCGAGCTGGCGTCGCTGCGTACCATCACTTTTTTGAGGTTGGCAATCCAGTCCGCCTGGATTGCTGCCTGCTGCTGCTCAATTAATGCGCTGATACGGTTGCTGCTGTCATTCGTGCTCATTAGGTTCCCCGTTGAAACTGCTCAGCCGCGCTCAACGCAGGCAGGCAGGAGTTTGTTTGGCTTCATATCGTGGTGATGGTTGACAGCCCGAGGCCGGCCGCTGAATTGGCCGCCCATAACGGTATGTGCGTTCCCGAAACTGTACATAGGCATTGATGCTTTTAGTAAAATTTCGTCAACCGTGCGCAACGATATTTAGGGGGCTTCCAGTGCGGCAATTCGAGGGGGCGTATGGTGTGGCGAGCCCGGCGCTGAGTTAGAATGCGTCGTTACGCTGGGCGGCCATCCGGCCAGTCCACCCCATCACCAGAAGCGAAGTTAGCGACGGTTGCCACGCGCCGTTGCACGCACCATTCATGAAAACACCAAAAAGATTACAGCCCCTGGTTGACGAAGGCCTCATCGACGAAGTGTCGCGCCAGCTCATGAGCGGCAAGGAAGCCATCGTTTATGTGGTGCGCAGCGGCGACGACGTGCGCTGCGCCAAGGTCTACAAGGAGGCCAACGAGCGCAGCTTCCACCAGGCCGTCGCTTACCAGGAAGGCCGCCGCGTCAAGAACAGCCGCCAGGCGCGGGCAATGGAAAAGGGCACCCGCTACGGCCGCAAGATGGCCGAGGAAGTGTGGCAGAACGCCGAAGTCGATGCGCTGTACCGGCTGG
Organism: Massilia eurypsychrophila; assembly: GCF_002760655.1. Taxonomy (GTDB): domain Bacteria; phylum Pseudomonadota; class Gammaproteobacteria; order Burkholderiales; family Burkholderiaceae_D; genus JAFCUW01. The sequence goes on from NZ_PDOC01000005.1 coordinate 107,474, forward strand.
CCGCGGCCGGCGTGCGCGTGCCCACGCCGTACGTCTGCTTCGAAGGCGTGCTGCTGATGGAACTAGTCACCGGCGCCGACGGCAACGCCGCGCCGCGCCTGAACGACGTGCCGCTCACGCCCGAGCTGGCGCGCCAGTATCACACCGCGCTGCTGCGCCAAGTGGTGCTGATGCTGTGCGCCGGCGTGATCCACGGCGACCTGTCCGAGTACAACATCCTGGTCGACGCCGATGGCCCGGTCATCATCGACCTGCCGCAGGCGATCGATGCGGCCGGCAGTTCGGTGGCCGGCGCCATGCTCGAGCGCGACGTCACCAACCTTGCCAATTTCTTTGGCGCCGTGCTGCCCGAACTGATCGGCAGCCAGTACGGCGAGGAAATCTGGAACATCTACCAGGCCGGCCTGCTGACGGCCGACACGGCGCTGACCGGCCATGTCGCCGCGCCCGACACGCCGGCCGACGTCGGTGCCGTCATCCGCGAGATCGCGCTGGCGCGCGAGGAAGAGGCGGACCGGGTGGTGTATTCCGGCGCCTAGCCGGGCGCGATTGACCAAGATCAAACCGCGCATTGAGCTTCCGCCGATAGACTGGTCTTTTCAAGCTGGGCGCGATGGCGCCTGGCTGCAGCTGTCGAGCGTTCAGGAGACCAGCACCATGATGTCGATTCGGCCGACCACGCCGGCCACCGAGCGCGAGGTCAGCATCGCCGCCGGCGCGGTGCAGCTCGAAGCGATCCTCGGCGAGGTGCCGGACCCGGTCGGCGTGGTCGTCTTCGCCCACGGCAGCGGCAGCGGCCGCAAGAGCCCGCGCAACCACTACGTCGCACGGCAGCTGCATCGGGCCGGCATCGCCACGCTGCTGATCGACCTGCTTTCGGTCGAAGAGGACCGGGAATTTCGCATGCGTTTCGACATCGGCCTGCTGCAGCCGCGCCTGGTGGCCGCCTGCGCCTGGGTGCGCGGCGTCGACCGCTACGCCGGCCTGCCGCTGGGCCTGTTCGGCGCCAGCACCGGCGCTGCCGTCGCCTTGCGCGTCGCCGCCGCGCTGCCGGACGACATCTCGGCGGTGGTCTCGCGCGGCGGCCGGCCCGACCTGGCCGGCGTGCCTGCGCTCGAACTGGTACGCGCGCCGACCTTGCTGATCGTCGGCGCCAACGACCAGCAGGTCATTTCGCTCAACGAGGCGGCGCTGGCCGAACTGCGCTGCGACGCGCGCATCGACATCATTCCCGGTGCCAGCCACCTGTTCGAGGAAAGCGGCACGCTCGAAGCGGCCGCGGCGCTGGCGGTGGCCTGGTTCGCGCGCCATTTCGCCGGCGTCGCGGGCGGCGCCGTCCGTCCCTGAGCGCTGCCACAAAGCGCTTCGTCGCGACCGCGAGCGACGCAATAAATTCGCCCTCGCAGCTTGAGAAACATCAAATTAACGAAGGGTTGCGCTCTTATGATGGGAAGTGCCTGGCCAGTCCAGGGCTTTTTATTGGAAAGGAGCTTTTACCATGGCAAACAGTCTCAGCCGTTTCGATCCTCTCGCCGAGCTTGCCCGCATGGACCCGTTCCGCGGGCTCGACGAGATCTTCAATCAATCGCTGCTTGGCCCGCGCCTTCGCGCGACCGGCATGACGCCGCGCATGGACGTATCGGAAAACGACCAGTCGTACATCGTCAAGGCAGAAATCCCGGGCGTCAAGAAAGAGGACATCAAGGTCAATATCGACGGCAACCAGGTGTCGATCAGTGCGCAGACCGTGCAGGAAACCGAGCAAAAGCAGGAAAACATGCTGATGACGGAACGCTCGATGGGCCAGTTCTATCGCAGCTTTACCTTGCCGCAAACGGTGGACGACAGCCAGGCCAAGGCTGAGTACCACGACGGCATCCTCGAGCTGACCTTGCCCAAGAAAGCCGGCGGCAGCGCCAAGACGCTGCAGATCGACTGATGTCGGCGGCGTGGGCGGTTGCGGCTCCGCCCACGCCTGCATTAACAGCCGTCATCCTCGCAACTGGCGGCGGTGATGTGCGGCGCCGGCCAGCCGAGTTCTCGTCTCAGCACGCCGGGCCCAGGCGCGCGGTCGCGCCGTCGATGACCTTGGCCGAAAACATGCGCCGCTGCGGCGCCGCGGCGCCCGCGCCGATCAGTCCCATCAGCATCTCCACGGTGGCCTGCGCCATCTGCGGCACCGGCTGGCGCAAGGTCGTCAGGTTGTAGCTGAGCCAGCCGGCCGGCCCGCTGCCGTCAAAGCCGGTCACCGACAACTGGCCCGGGACATCGATCTTGAATTCGTGCCGCGCGGTGTCGAGGCAACCGATCGCCATCGCGTCGTTGCTGCAGATGATGGCGTCGGGCACCTGGCCGAGCCGTCCGATGATTTCGCGCAGTCCGCGCGCGCCGCTGGCGTAGTCGTGCTCGCCGCTGACGCGAAACGGCGGCGCCAGGCCCAGTTCGGCGAGCCGATCGGCAACGCCGCGCATGCGCTCCTGCGCGATCGCCGAGCGCGCCGGCCCATCGATCAGCGCGAAACGCTGGTGGCCGGCGGCAGCCAGCCGGCTGGCCAGCGTACGGGCAGCGCCGGCCTGGTCGCACACGATGGCGCTGACGCCGCCGTCGCCCAGATGCCGGTTGAACAGCACCACCGGCACCTGGCGCCGCTCGAATTCGCCGGCCTGCGCGCCGGACAAATGCGCCGCCACCACCGCGCCGTCGACCTGGTGCTGCCACACATCGGCCAGCGTCGCGCCCAGGTCCGATCCGCGCGGCTGCGAAAACAGCAAGATGCGCATGCCGAACAGGGCGAACTGCCGGCTCAGTTCGGCCAATAGCTCCGGATAGTGCAAGGTGACCATGTGCGACACCACCAGCGCGACCAGGTTCGAGCGGCGCGTGTTGAGGCTGCGCGCGGCGGCATTCGGCGTGTAGTCGAGGTCGGTGGCGGCTTGCATCACGCGGGCGAAAGTTGCTTTCGAGACGCTGGCGCCGGGCTTGAAACAGCGCGATACCGCCGACTGCGACACCCCGGCCACGATTGCCACGTCGTATGACGTGACGCGCCGCGATTCCCGGTGGATCAATGCCTTGATATCGGCCACGGTGTGGCTCTGCTGAGGTAGCGTGATGGTCATCGGGCAAGTGTAACTCAAATTATTACCTTACGGCAATAATATGTCTGTACAGCACTACACCGAGCCGATCCGTGTCACGCTTTCGTCCCCATTAAGGCGCAGGCAACGCATACAATAGTGACGCAGCTCATCAAATCTCACCATTCGGTGGAACGACAAGGCAGCCTATGACGGCAAGAATTCTATTAATCGAGGACGACTCTGCCAGTATGGAGTTGATGCTTTATTTGCTGAAAAGCTTCGGCTTTACCACCATCTTCGCGTTCGACGCCGAGGATGGCCTCAGACTTGCCGGCTCCACGGCCCCCGATCTGATCCTGTGCGACGTGAACCTGCCCGGCATGTCGGGCCTTGCCTTGATGCGCAATCTGAAACAACTATCCGGATTGCGCCGAGTGCCGATTATCGCCGTGACGGCGATGGCGATGGCCGGCGATGAAGATGGCCTGATGTCCCTGGGATTTGACGGCTACATTGGCAAGCCGATCGATCCGGAGCAGTTGCATGAGCAACTGCTGAGCTACCTGGAATTGGATCAGCGCGCGAAATAGCCGGACACGGTTGGCCAGGCTCCTCTGCAGCATGGCGCGATAGCTTTTTGACACCCATCTTTCGAGCAATAACCATTCGCCGGGTCCGCTTGAATCTGGTAACATACCGCCCCTTAATCCATTGAAGGGTCACATGGCCAACGCTTGCGGCGTCGACTTCGGCACGTCAAATTCCACGGTGGGGCTGGTGCGACCAGGCCACACGTCTTTGCTCGCGCTCGAGGATGGCAAACCGACCCTGCCGTCAGTGGTGTTCTTCAACGCCGATGACGAGGAAGTCAGCTATGGCCGGGCGGCACTGACCGACTACCTGGCCGGCTACGAAGGGCGCCTGATGCGCTCGCTCAAGAGCCTGCTCGGCACCAGCCTGATCGACGGCCAGACCGAAGTGGGCGGCCGCGCGCTGCCTTTCCGCATGCTGTTGTCGCACTTCATCGGCGAGGTCAAGCGCCGCGGCGAGCACGCCGCCGGCCACCCGTTCGACTCGGCCGTGTTCGGCCGCCCGGTGTTTTTCATCGACGACAGCAGCAGCGCCGACCAGCTCGCCGAAGACACGCTGGCCGAGGTGGCGCGCGCGATCGGCTTCAAGCACGTCGCCTTTCAGTACGAGCCGATCGCCGCCGCGTTCGACTACGAGTCGCGCATCGAGCGCGAGGAACTGGTGCTGATCGCCGACATCGGCGGCGGCACCTCCGACTTTTCGCTGGTGCGCCTGTCGCCGCGGCGCGCCGCCAAGGCCGAGCGGCGCGACGACATCCTCGCCACCGGCGGCGTGCACATCGGCGGCACCGATTTCGACAAGTACCTGAGCCTGTCGTCGGTGATGCCGCTGCTCGGCTACGGCAGCCGGATGAGCAACAACAGCGAGATCCCGTCGAGCTATTACTTCAACCTGGCGACCTGGCACACCATCAACCTGGCCTACACCAAGAAGACCTGGACCCAGCTGGCCGACGTCGTGCGCGACGCCCGCGAGCCGGACAAGCTGGGACGGCTGCAGCGCCTGATCGATGAGCGCGCCGGCCACTGGCTGGCAATCAAGGTGGAGGAGGGCAAGATCGCGCTGTCCGACACCGCCAGCGCCACGCTTGAGCTCGACCGCCTGTCGCCGCCGCACACGCTTACCCTGCAGCGCCACGAATTCGACGCCGCCATCGGCCACCTGATCGACAGCGTCGACCAGACCGTGCTCAAATTGCTGGCCGATGCCGGCGTGGCTGCCGGCGATGTCGACACGGTGTTCTTCACCGGCGGCTCGAGCGGCGTGATCGCCCTGCGTGAACGGATCGGCGCCTTGCTGCCGGCCGCGCGCAAGGTCGAAGGCGACCTGTTCGGCAGCATCGGCTCGGGCCTGGCGCTCGACGCCGTCCGCAAATTCGGTCCGGGGGCGCCATGAGCGTCTTCGATCAGCCGATCGTCATGCTCGACTTCGAGACCACCGGCCTGTCGCCGGCGATGGGCGACCGCATCACCGAGGTGGCGGCGCTGCGCATTGTCGGCGGGATCGTCACCGAACGCTACGTCTCGCTGATTAATTGCAACGCCCGCATTCCATCGTTCATCACCTCGCTGACCGGCATTACCCAGCAGATGGTCGACGCTGCGCCGCCGGTGCGCCAGGTGTTGCCGCAGCTGCTAGAGTTCATCGGCAGCGACACGCTGTCGGCCCACAACGCCAGCTTCGACGAAAAGTTCCTCAAGGCCGAGGCGGAGCGGCTCGGCATGTCGACCGCCCACCAGGCGCTGGTCTGCTCGCTGAAGCTGTCGCGCCGCATCTTTCCCGGCATGCCAAGCTATAAGCTCGGCTTGCTGTCCGGCCAGCTCGGCATCCGATTCCGCAGCGCGGCGCACCGGGCCGAGTCAGATGCGGAAGTCGGCGCCGAGCTGCTCAACCACATCGGCCGCCACCTCGGCCAGTCGTTCGGCATGCAGCAGGTCGAGTCGCAGCTGCTGGTGTCGGTCAACAAACTGAGCGCGGCGAAGGTGCCGGCCTACCTCGAAAAATACGCCACTGCAAAAAAATCCGCAGCAGCGGGCTGATCGCATTACAATATTGGCACCATGAGCCGCCAATCCATCATCCGTATCCTGCTGTCGCTATTGCTGCTGCTGTCGCAGCAGATGGCGATTTCGCATGGGATGACGCATTGGGCCGGCACCCACGGTGGCGGCGCGGCCCAGCTGCACCAGGCCGGGTTGCATGAAGATGCGGGTGTCTCGTCGGCGTTCGCCCAGGACCAGACGTGCGAAAGGTGTCTCGGCTTCGCCCAGATCACCGGTGGCATCGGCAGTACCCAACGCTGCTTCATCGCCGACAACGGCGCGTCGTGCGCCACCGGGCCCAGCCCGACCGAACCGGGCTGCGCGCGCACGCACTGCGCCTTCCAGCCGCGCGGACCACCTCCCTTCGAATAGAACCGGCCCTGTACTCGAGTCGCCGCGCCTGCCGCGCTGCGTCTCGCCATATTCTATTTGCCAGGAAGTTAATTTATCATGTTGAAAACCACTGTACTGAGTGCGGCGATTGCCGCTGCATTGTTCAATCCGCTGTCCGCATCGGCCGCCGACGACAAGGAACTGGCGGCCATCCGCGCCCAGATCCGCGACATGAAAGAGTCGTACGAAGCGCGCCTGCAGTCGCTCGAACAACGCCTGCAGGATGCCCAGTCCGCCGCTGCCCAGGCCCAGAACGCCGCGCTGGCCAGCCGCCAGGCGCCGCCCGCCGCGGCCGCTGCGCCGTCGGCGCTGGCCGCAGCCGCGCCTGCCGGCAAGAATGCCTTCAATCCGAGCATCGCGCTGGTGCTCGGCGGCACCTACGCCAACCTGTCGCGCGACCCGGACCAGTATCGCCTGCAAGGTTTCCTGCCGCCGGCCGGCGAAGTCGGCCCGGGCCGGCGCGGCTTCAATCTGGGCGAATCGGAGTTGACGATGTCGGCCAGCATCGACCCGATCTTCTCCGGCCAGCTGACGTTCGCGTTGTCGGGCGAGGATGAGGCCGAGGTCGAGGAAGCCTTCGTCCAAGCGCGCGGCCTGGCGAACGGCGTCAACATCAAGGCCGGCCGCTTCCTGTCCTCCATCGGCTACCTCAACAACAAGCACGCCCACACCTGGGACTTCGTCGACGCACCGCTCGCCTACCAGGCCTTCCTCGGCGGCCAGTACAAGCCGGACGGCTTGCAGGCGACCTGGCTGGCGCCGACCGACACGCTGGTCGAACTCGGCGTTGAAGTGGGCAGCGGCAGCAGTTTTCCTGGCAACGAGCGCAACAAGAACGGCATCGGCGCGGCCGCTGTGTACGCCCACGTCGGCGACGACATCGGCGCATCTGGCAGCTGGCGCGCCGGCCTGTCGCTGTTGCGTACCGGATCGGCCGAGCGCCAGTTCGACGACATCGGCTCGTTTACCGGCAGCTCGCGCATGTTAATTGCGGACGCCATCTACAAATGGGCGCCGAACGGCAATGCGACCCAGCAAAACTTCAAGCTGCAGGGCGAGTACTTCCGCCGCAAGGAGACGGGCGACCTGAGCGATGGCGCCGACACCGGCAGCTTCAACAGCACCCAGTCGGGCTGGTATCTGCAGGGCGTCTATCAGTTCGTGCCGAACTGGCGCGCCGGCCTGCGCTACGACCGCCTGACGTCGGGCACGCCAGCGATCGGCCTGGCCGGCAGCTTCCCGCTGCTGGACGCATTTTCGCCGGTGCGCACCAGCGCCATGCTCGACTACAGCCCGTCTGAATTCTCGCGCCTGCGCCTGCAGCTGGCGCGCGACCGCTCGCGTCCCGGCGTCACCGACAATCAGATCTTCCTCCAGTACATCATGAGCCTGGGCGCCCACGCAGCCCACGCCTTTTAAGGAGTCGCCATGAACTTCAACCGTAAATTTGTTGCCGCTCTCGCGTTCGGCGCTGCCGCCTTGCTGTCGGCGTCAGCCCACGCCGAGCTGAACGTGCTGGCGTGCGAGCCGGAATGGGAAGCGCTGACCAAAGAACTCGGCGGCGACAAGGTCAAGGTCACCAGCGCCACCAACGCGCTGCAGGATCCGCACCGCATCGAGGCGCGCCCGAGCCTGATCGCGCGGACCCGCAATGCCGACTTGCTCGTCTGCACCGGCCTCGAGCTGGAAGCAGGCTGGCTGCCGTTGCTGGTGCAGCAATCGGGCAACGCGAAAATTGCCGCCGGCCGGCCTGGCTATTTCGAGGCCGGCGCCTTCGTGCCGCGCCTCGACGTGCCGGCCCGGGTCGACCGCAGCGAGGGCGACGTCCACGCGGCAGGCAACCCGCACATCCAGCAAAATCCGCGCAACATCGCGCTGATTGCCGTTGCGCTGGCCAAGCGGCTGGCCGAGCTCGATCCGGCCAATGCGGCCTGGTACCAGTCGCGCCAGGCCGACTTTGCCGGCCGCTGGAACGCCGCCATGCTGAAGTGGGAGAAACTGGCGACGCCGCTGCGTGGTGTTGCCGTCGTTGAACACCACAAGAACATGGAGTACCTGGTGAACTGGCTCGGCATGCGCGTGGTCGGCACGCTCGAAGCGAAGCCCGGTGTCGAGCCGGGCGCGGCGCATCTGGGGCAACTGCTTGCCCAGCTGCAGCGCCAGCCCGCCAAGATGGCCTTGCGCGCCGGCTACCAGGACGCGCGGCCGTCGCAGTGGCTGGCCGAGCGCGCAAAAATCCCGGCGGTGCTGGTGCCGTTCACGGTCGGCGCCGACGACAAGGTCACCGATCTGTTCAGCCTGTTTGACGTTACGGTCCAGCGCTTGCTGGAAGCTAACAAATGACCTCGGGCGGGTTCGATCTGCTGATCGTGCTGCCGGCCTTCCTGGCCGGCCTGCTGGTGCTCGCCACACACATCCCGCTCGGCGCCCAGGTGCTCAAGCGCGGCATCGTGTTCATCGACCTGGCAATTGCGCAGATCGCCGCGCTCGGCGTCATCATCGCCGGCTCGGGCAGTCTCGACCCGCATGGCTGGGCGGTGCAGCTGGCCGCCGGCGTCGCCGCCGTGCTCGGCGCCTTGCTGCTGACCTGGACCGAAAAGCGCTGGCCCGAGGTGCAGGAAGCGCAGATCGGCGTGTTGTTCATCCTCGCCGCCAGCGCCAGCCTGCTGCTGGTGGCGCACAATCCGCACGGCGGCGAGCACTTGCAAGACCTGCTGGCCGGCCAGATCCTGTGGGTCAACTACAACCAACTGTTGATGCCTGCGCTCGGCTCGGCCGTCATCGTCGCCGTGCTGGCCGTGTTCGGCGACCGCCTGCCGCGGCTCGGGTTTTACCTGGTGTTCGCGCTGGCCGTCACTGCCTCGGTACAACTGATCGGCGTCTACCTCGTGTTCGCCAGCCTGATCGTGCCAAGCCTGGCGGTGCGCCACTACGCCGGCCGCCGGCGCCTGGCGTTTGCCTACCTGACCGGAGTGGGCGGCTACGCCAGCGGCCTGGTGCTGTCGATCCTGCTCGACCTGCCGTCCGGCGCGCTGATCGTCTGGTGCCTGGCGCTGCTGGCGATGGTGGTCTATGCCGTCGGCCCCAAACCGGCGGCCCAGCCCGCTTGATTCTTTCCGATTGAAATCGAACCCCGCCGGTGCGGGGTTTTTTTACGCCTGCGCATGCTGACAACCTGATAGCACGCTTGTGCGCAGTCAAACTCCGACACGCTGCGCCTATTAAAATTTTTACAATACTTATCAGGTCGCTTGCGTTATCCTGCAGCCGATATTTCTGCGTTGTCACGGCCAGCCTGCCGGAGGATCAGCATGAACCGCCAGAATATTACACGCGAGAACTACCAAACCTATGTGTGGTTCCGCCAGGCTGCTGAGCGCGGCGACGCCTATGCCCAGTTCAACCTGGGCCTCATGTACAAGAAAGGCGAGTGCATCGAGCGCGATTACGCCAACGCCTTCAAGTGGCTGCGCCAGGCCGCGCTGCAGGGGCTCGCCTTCGCCCAGAACCACCTCGGCGCGCTGTACTACAACGGCCGCGGCGTCGAAAAAAGCGATCCCGAGGCGGCCTACTGGTTCCGCCATGCGGCCGAGCAGGGCGACGCCTCGGCCCAGCAAAACCTTGGCCAGATGTACCGCAAGGGCCGCGGCGTCGAGCAAAACCACGAACTGGCGCTGGCCTGGTTCTATCGCGCCGCCGAGCAAAGCGTCGCGACCGCGCAAAACCTGCTGGCCGAATGCTACCTGTACGGCCACGGCGCCAGCGTCAACTATCCGCTGGCAATGGCCTGGTTCCGCAAGGCCGCGGTGCAGGGCGAACCGCAGGCGCAACTGAACCTGGGCATGATGTACAAGCGTGGCCAGGGTGTCGAAGCGAGCGACGCCCAGGCGCTGTGCTGGTTCCGCCAGGCCGCCGCGCAAGGCGATCCGGTGGCGCAGCGCCAGCTTGGCATGGCCTATTCCGAAGGGCTCGGCGTGCGCGCCGATCCGCTGCGCGCGGTGGCCTGGCTGCAGCGCGCCGGCGACCAGGGCGACAAGGACGCCCAGTTCCACCTCGGCGTCATCCTGTCGGGCGGGCAGGGTGTCGAGCAGGACGAGTCCCGCGCCCTTGTCTGGTACCTGCGCGCCGCCGAACAGGGCCATGTCGCCGCCCAGTACAACCTCGGCAGCATGTACGCCAACGGCCGCGGCGTCGGCCGCGACGAGCAGCGCGCGCTCGAATGGTACCGCCGCGCCGCCGACCAGGGCGCCGCCAATGCCCAGTTCAACCTCGGCGTCATCTTCGCCAACGGCCAAGGCGTCCCCAAGGACGACGTCAAGGCGGCGCACTGGTACCAGCAGGCCGCCGAGCAGGGCGACGCCAGCGCGCAAAACAATCTGGGCGTCATGTTCGCCAGCGGCCAGGGCGTTCCGCGCGACGACGCCATGGCCGTCTACTGGTACACCCAGGCAGCCGAGCAGGGCCATGCACTGGCCCAGTACAACCTCGGCACCATGTATGACGGCGGCCGCGGCGTCGCCCGCGACACCGTGCGCTCCTACATGTGGATGCTGCTGGCGGCCGAGGGCGGCGACGAGACCGCCGGCGCCAACAAGAGCGTCGTCGCGCGCCGCTTGTCGCCATCCGAAATCGGCTGTGCCATGGACCTGACGCGTCAGTGGCAGGTCACCCACGCCGGCGTTGACGGCCAGCCGCGGCCCTGCTGACCGCGTGCCCCATCGTCCCTATCGCGCCGGCTGAGCCGGCGGCATTGCGTTGCGAAACTACCCACTACGTTGTATTTGTGCAGTAACGGAAAGTTCCCGAAGGAATTTTTTGCCGCCAGCACTACATTTGCCGGGCGCGATGCCGTAACATGAGTATTACTTCTGTACATCATTTTGATCGCGTTCATGAAAATTGTTACCCGCGGCGCCGTGTCGGCCTGGTTTTGCTTCCTTTCCGTCCCTGTTTTCGCCTCGGCTGTCGTTGTGCAGGTCAATGACGCCGCCGGCAAGCCGCTCGCCGATGTGGTGGTCTACGCCGAACCGGAATCGGGCGCGGCAGTGCCGGGCAACCCGAAACCGGCGCTGATCGAACAGGCAGGCCTGCAGTTCAAGCCCCTGGTGAGCGTGATCCAGGCCGGCAGCCAGGTGTCGTTTCCGAATAACGACAAGGTGCGCCACCATATCTACTCGTTCTCGCCGGCCAAGAAATTCGACCAGAAGCTGTATTCCGGCGTCGCCGCCGCGCCGCAGGTGTTCGACAAGGCCGGCACAGTCGTCCTCGGCTGCAACATCCACGACCGCATGATCGCGTACGTCAAAGTGGTCGACACGCCGTATTTCGCCAAGTCCGGCGCCGACGGCGTCGCCAGGGTCGACGTGCCGGTCGCCGGTAAATACACCCTCAGGGTGTGGCACTTCAACATGGCAGCAGGCGCCGCCGCCGAACAGCCCTTGACCGTCAAGGCCGGTGACGCCGCCGCTATCTTCAAGCTGGCCATGAAGCCCCCCGTCGCCGGCACCGAAACGCACGCGCACTGACAATGAAATTTGGCTTCCACAGCCTGGAAGGGCGCATCGTCACGCTGTTCCTGGTGCTGATCATCGCACTCCAGGTATTCGCCCTGGTGGTGATCCAGAAGGGTATCGACAGCAACGCGCGCGCTTCGATCGCCACTGAACTTGCCAACGGCGAGAAGGTGTTTCGCAAGCTGATGGAACAGAACGCCCAGAAGCGCCGCTTCGGCGCACAGGTGCTGGCGCGCGACACCGGCTTCGTGCAGGCGGTCGGCAACGACGCCGGCGGCGACCGTGAAACGATCAAGTCGGCGCTCGAAAACAGTGCCCGGCGCGTCCGCGCCGACCTGACCATGCTGGTCGACGGCGAGCGCAAGGTGATGGTCTCGACCGGCATCGGCCGCGATCCGGCACTCGAAAAACTGGTCCTTGGCCTGCTCGACGAGGCAGAGCTGAGCGACGGCGCCATCGGCACCGCGCTGGTTGGCAACAAGCCGTTCCAGATCGTCGTCATGCCGGTCAAGGCGCCGATCACCATTGCCTGGATCGTGATGGGCTTTGCCATCGACCGCCAGCTGGCCGTCGACATGAAGGCGCTGTCGGCGCTTGACGTGGCGATCGTCGCGCGCGGCGCCGATGGCCGCTGGCTGCCGGTCGAGGCCACCGTCGCCCCGGCTGTCGCCGGTGCCATGGCCGCCAGGCTGCCGGCCGCCGCGGCGGACCTGAAAAGCGCATTCGACGTCGAGATCGACGGCGATCAATACAGTGCCCGCCTGGTCGACATTGGCCGCGACGGCGAGCGCGGCGCCGGCGTCATGCTGGCGCGCTCGATCGAAGAAGCCACCGCCGAATATACACGCCTCGAACGGCGCCTGATGGTCCTCACCATCGTCGGCATCATCATCGCCGTCGTCGCCAGCGTATTTACCGCCAAGCGTATTGCGCAGCCGTTGCGCCAGCTGGCCGGCATCGCCGCCCGGCTCGAACGGGGCGACTACCGCGTGCAGACCGGCTTCGCCGAGCGGCGCGACGAAATCGGCGCGCTCGCCCACGCCTTCGACAGCATGCGCGAAGGGATCGCCAAGCGCGAACAGGAAATCCGCCGGCTGGCGTACTGGGACCCGCTCACCAACCTGCCGAACCGCGCCCAGTTCGTGCTGCTGCTGAACGAATCGCTGGCCGAAGCGAAAAAGCGCGAGCAGCAGGTGTTCTTGCTGATGATGGACCTCGACCGCTTCAAGCACGTCAACGACGTGATGGGCCACAGTTTTGGCGATGCCTTGCTGCGCCAGGTGGGCGGCCGCCTGCAGTTGCAGCTGGCCGGCGCCCACGCCGACGCCCACGTCGCGCGCCTGGGCGGCGACGAATTTGCCGTGCTGCTGCCGGCCTGCGACATCGACGGCGCACACGTCATCGCCGCCAACATCCGCGCCGCGCTCGAGCAGCCGCTGTCGCTCGACGACCAGACTGTCGACATCGGCGCCGGCATCGGCATTGCCGGCTATCCGGTGCACGGCGACGACGCCGAGGCGCTGCTGTCGATGGCCGAAGTGGCGATGTACAACGCCAAGCAGCGCAACGACGGCGCGGTGGTCTACGATCCGATGATCGACAAGGCCAGCGAAACGAGCCTGTCGCTGCTCACCGAACTGCGCAACGCCATCGAAAACAACGAGTTCCGCCTGCACGTGCAGCCGAAGATGAAGCTCGCCACCGGCGAAGTGGTCGGCGTCGAGTCGCTGGTGCGCTGGGCCCATCCGGTGCGCGGCAACGTCTTCCCCGACGAATTCATTCCGTTCGCCGAGCAGACCGGTTTTATCCGCGTATTGACGCACTGGGTGCTGGAACAGTCGGCCGCGCTGTGCCGCGAAATGGCCGCCAAGGGCATTCACCTGAAGGTGTCGGTCAACCTGTCGACGCGCGACCTGCTGGACCAGGAACTGCCCAACAAATTCGGCGGCATCCTGGCGCGCCACCAGGTGCTGCCGCAGTCGTTCTGCCTGGAGATCACCGAGAGCGCCATCATGGACGATCCGGTGCGCGCCCAGCAGACGCTCGAGCGCTTGCACGCGATGGGCGTCGACCTGTCGATCGACGACTTCGGCACCGGCTATTCGTCGCTGGCCTACCTCAAGCGCTTGCCGGTGGACGAACTGAAGATCGACAAGTCGTTTGTGCTGAACATGGAAAACGACATTGGCGACACCAAGATCGTCCGTTCCACCATCGACCTTGGCCACAACATGGGCCTGCGCGTCGTCGCCGAGGGCATCGAGAGCGAAGCGGTGTGGCGCCTGCTCGCCGCGCTTGGCTGCGACGAGGGGCAGGGCTACTTCATGAGCCGTCCTATCCCCGGCGACAAGCTGGTCGATTGGATCCGCAACTGGGTGCCGCCGGTGCGCTCGCCGCTGCCGTACGCCGACACCCGCGACAGCGCCGCCACCAGCAACACCATCGGCTGAGCAAAACGCGCTATCATCTCGGCGGGCGGATCCGCCCCTTCCTCAACTCTTCACCGAGAGATCACAATCTATGCAAATGAGACATGCATCGCTGGTCGTCAGCCTGCTCGCAACGTTCGGCGCCAACGCGCTGGCCCAGACCTGCCCAGGCGGCCCTGCCGTAACGGCCTATCCGGCCTCCAAGAAGGTCGACCAGCAGGATAACTATCACGGCACCACCATCGCCGACCCGTACCGCTGGCTCGAGGACGCCAACAGCGCCGAGACCAAGGAGTGGGTCGATGCGCAGAACCGCGTGACCCAGTCGTACCTGGGCCAGATTCCTGCGCGCGAGGCGATCAAGCAGCGCCTCACCAAGCTTTGGAACTACGAGCGTTACAGCGTGCCGTACAAGGAAGGCGGGCGCTATTTCTACAGCCGTAACGACGGCCTGCAGAACCAGTCGGTGCTCTACACGATGGACAAGCTGGGCGACGCGCCGCGCATGCTGCTCGATCCGAACACCCTGGCGCTTGATGGCACCGTGGCTTTATCCGGCGTCGCCGTCAGCCCGGACGGCAAGCTGCTCGCCTACGGCACCGCCGCTTCCGGCTCCGACTGGAACGAGTGGAAGGTGCGCGACATCGCCACCGGCAAGGACCTGGACGACCACGTCAAGTGGGTCAAGTTTTCGGCCACCTCGTGGACCCGCGACGGCAAGGGTTTCTTCTACAGCCGCTACGACGAACCGAAGGAAGCGACCAAGCTGGCCGACGTCAACTACTTCCAGAAGCTGTACTTCCACAAGGTCGGCACGCCGCAAAGCGCCGACGTCCTGGTGTACGACCGCCCCGACCAGAAGGAGTGGGGCTTCAGCGGCCAGGTCAGCGACGACGGACGCTACCTCATCATCTCGGCCAGCCAGGGCACCGCGCGCAAGAACCGCGTGTTCTACAAGGACCTGAGCCGCCCCGATGCGAAAGTCGTCGGGCTGATCGAAGTGCTCGAATCGGGCTACCGCTTCATCGATAACGACGGTCCGGTGTTCTACTTCTCGACCGATAACAAGGCGCCGCGCCAGCGCATCGTCGCCATCGACACGCGCAAGCCGCAAGAGGCGAACTGGAAGGTCGTGGTGCCGGAAGGCGCGCAGACGCTGGTCTCGGCCAACATGCTCAACAACCAGTTCGTCGCCAGCTACCTGGCCGACGCGCGCAGCATGGTCAAGGTCTACGACCGCAACGGCCGCATGGTGCGCGAAGTGGCGCTGCCTGGCATCGGCGCGGTGGCCGGTTTCGGCGGCAAGCGTGGCGACAGCGAGACGTTCTACTCGTTTACCGGCTTCACCAACCCGACCACGATCTACCGGCTCGACCTGAAGAGCGGCGAGAGCACCGTGCTGCGCCAGCCGAAGGTCGACTTCGACCCGTCGCAATACGAGACGCGCCAGCAGTTCTTCGCCAGCCGCGATGGCACCAAGGTACCAATGTTCATCGTCTCTAAAAAAGGCCTGAAGCTCGACGGCTCTAACCCGACCTACCTGTACGGCTACGGCGGCTTCAACATCTCGATGACGCCGGGCTTTTCGCCGGCTAACCTGGCGTGGATGGAAATGGGCGGCGTCTACGTGGTGGCTAACCTGCGCGGCGGCGGCGAGTACGGCCAGGCCTGGCATGAAGCGGGCACCAAGCTGCAAAAGCAGAATGTGTTCGACGACTTCATCGGCGCGGCCGAATGGCTGATCGCCAACAAGGTGACGTCGCCGGCGAAACTGGCGATCGGCGGCGGCAGCAACGGCGGCCTGCTGGTCGGCGCGGCGATGACGCAGCGTCCGGAGCTGTTCGGCGCGGCGATCCCGCAGGTCGGCGTGCTCGATATGCTGCGCTTCCATAAATTCACCATCGGCTGGGCATGGGCGTCGGACTACGGCTCGTCCGACCATCCGGAGCAGTTCAAGGCGCTGGTGAAGTATTCGCCGCTGCACAACCTGAAAGCGGGCGGCTGCTATCCGGCCACGATGATCACCACCGCCGACCATGACGACCGCGTGGTGCCGGCGCACAGCTTCAAGTTCGCCGCCGCCGCCCAGGCAGCGCAGGCCGGGCCCGCGCCGATCCTGATCCGCATCGACGTCAAGGCCGGCCACGGCGCCGGCAAGCCGACCGCCAAGCAGATCGAGGAAGTGGCCGACCGCTGGGGCTTCCTCAGCCGCGCGCTGCAGATGGACACACCGGCCAAGGTTGCCGCCAAGTAAGCACGCTTTGAGTGAAGTTGGTCCGAGCCAGCACGGCCTGTGATGCAAGGCGTGGCTGGCGGAACGATTGACGAGCAAGACTTGGCCCAGTGGTTCCGGCAGCGCGTGATATCGGGAACACTGTAGATAAATAGTGAGGCGGCCAGGTTTATTTGCGCCGCCGAGTAAGCGCTGATTCGGGAAAAATGGCAACAAATGATCAGACAACGATTACTCCACCCCGCGCGCATAGTAGCGCTTGCATTTTTTGTCTTAATCGCTGTTGGCACTGTACTGTTGATGATGCCGCTCGCCAGAGCCGAAGCAGGTTCAGCGCCACTGCTCGTTGCGCTTTTTACCGCCGTATCGGCCGTGTGTGTAACTGGGCTCGTCGTGGTCGACACGGGCACGTATTGGTCTCCTGCTGGACAAGGCATCGTTTTGGTACTTTTCCAACTGGGCGGCTTCGGCATGATGACTGCCGCGACATTGCTGGGTTTGATGGTGAACCGCTCGCCCAGGCTGCGGCTTAAACTGATCACACAAACCGAGACGCATTCATTGGGTCTGGGTGATGTCGCCAACGTGGCCAGGCTTGTTCTAACGGTCACCGTAGCCGCCGAACTTATTGTTGCGCTAGTCCTAGCTTGCCGCTTCCATTTCGCGTACGGTCTACCCTGGCCGCAGGCGACGTGGAGCGGCTTTTTCCATGCGGTCTCCGCATTTAACAACGCTGGTTTCTCGATACACGCTGACAGCGTCATGCGTTTTGCGACGGACGCGCTTGTTTTGCTGCCACTCATGCTGGCTATTGTTGTCGGCGGCATCGGCTTTCCAGTCATGCTGGATCTACGGAACAAGTTCAGATCGCCCCGCAGCTGGTCGCTCCATACGAAACTCACGCTGGCAGTAACCATTGTGCTGTTAGTACTCGGTTTTCTCGGCGTGCTAATGTTTGAGTGGGCGAACGCAAAAACCCTGGGGGTAATGCCGCTCCCCGATAAGATACTGACGGCCGCGTTCACTTCGGTATCAGCCAGGACCGCGGGATTCAATTCGATCGATTTCGCAGTGGCTAGCCGGGAAACCTTGGCGCTTCATTACCTGCTCATGTTTGTCGGAGCCGGAAGCGCCGGAACTGCCGGCGGCGTCAAGGTAGGCACTGTCGCAATCCTGGTCTTACTTGTCATTGCGGAGATACGTGGCCAGCCTGATAGCGAAGCATTCGGTCGGCGCGTCGGCACTGCCGCGCAGCGCCAGGCGATCACGGTCCTGGTGCTGGGCAGTGCGATGGTGGTATTGGGGACGATGATTTTGCTGAGGGTGAGCGACGCCTCGACTGACCGCATTATTTTTGAAGTAATTTCCGCGTTCGGTACCGTCGGACTGTCGACAGGAATTACTGCCGACCTTCCGACGGAAGGACAACTTGTACTCGTCGTACTAATGTATTTGGGCCGTATAGGGACGATCACCCTTGCTACGTCGCTCATACTTGGCGAGCGGCGCATGCCGTATCGCTATCCTGAGGAGCATCCAATTGTTGGGTAGAATTTTCACAGAACAGTTCGCCTTTTCGGCGGGCGACAGCGTATTAGTCATCGGCTTGGGCCGCTTTGGTAGTGCGGTGGCGCAGTCTCTTGTCCGACTGGGGCACGATGTTATGGGCCTCGACAGTGACAGCGAACGCGTACAGCTGTGGGCAGACAAGCTCACGCACGCAGTGCAAGCGGATTCCACCAAAGAAAATGTCATGCTTCAGCTCGGCGCCGCCGACTTTTCCCATGCGATTGTAGCCATAGGTGGTGATATCGCGGCCAGTCTCTTGACGCTGATGGTACTGACCGAGCTAGGAATAAAAGACATCTGGGTCAAGGCGCTTGACCATGATCATGGGCAGTTGGCGAAGAAAATGGGCGCCCATCATGTCGTAACCCCCGAAGCCGACATGGGAGAGCGCGTCGCGCACCTCATCACAGGTCGCTTGATTGACTTCATTGAATTCGACGATGGATTCGCCATTGCAAAAATTCATGCTCCTTCGATCACCCACCACAAGACCTTGATGGAATCGCGGGTACGTGAGCAGTTTGGCGTCACGGTCGTTGGCGTGAAGCGAACAAATACAGACTTTCAGCACGCGACCCCAGAGACATCGGTTGAACCCGGCGATTTGCTAATCTTGTCGGGGCCGACGCGCAAAATCGAATTGTTCGCCAGCGGCACTCAGCGGAAGAAATAGGCGGTAGGGAGTCGGTTAAAGCGACGTATGTATTGTCAGATGCCCACATTGATCCAGCCTCGAAGGGCGGCGCCTTGCGACTCGATGAAACTACACCTGCGCTGAGCCGACTGTCCGGGCCGAACAAGTTCAGCGGTGCACCACCACCAGCAGCGCCTTCGCCTCGGTCTTGCCGATGTTGCGGATCACATGTCCCTGGTCGGCCGCGTAGCGTGCAGTGGCGCCGATCTTGACCTTCTTCTTGATCACGCCTACTTCGACTTCGAGCGCGCCGTGCGTCACCGTCAGGTGTTCGCCGGTGCCCGGGTCATGCGCCTGCGACGCCAGCTCACCCCCCGGCGCCAAGGTCAGTTCATACCACTCGTACTTGCCGGCCAGGTCCATCGGGCCGAGGATGCGCAGCACATAGCCGGCGTGGGCGCCGGGCAGGGTAGGGGTCTCGTGCGCCTCGAGCACGCGGATCGGCTCGACTTCGCGCGTTTCCGCCGTCAGCAATTCGCTGATCGCCACGCCCAGCGCATTGGCCAGGCGCCACGTGATGGCGATGGTCGGGTTGGCCTTTTCGCGCTCGATTTGCGATAACATGGACTTCGACACCCCGGCGATGCGCGACAGGTCTTCCAGCGTCAGTCCGCGCGCCAGCCTCAGCCGCTGCAAGGTGGCGCCCACTTCAGGCGGGGAATTGCTTGATACAGGTGTAGTCATCGTCTTGTTTAGTGTAAATGATCGGGACTATCCACAATGGAAGCTTGCCAAGTTCAACCGGCTTGGGTAATATCCATTATATTGAATACGCGTTCGACATAGTGGATTTACGGAATTCCATTTAAATCGTTCAGGATACGCAACAGACGGTACAGCATACCGCGACAGTCGGTCAAGCCGGCATTCACCACCATGAGGATAAAGATGAGCGACCAAGCGAAAGCCACGTTTTTCAGCGCGCTGCAAACCAGCCTGGACACACTGCGCGAGCAGGGGCTGTACAAGCCCGAGCGCGTGCTCGCCTCGCGCCAGGGCGCCGAAGTCGAAGGCGCCGACGGCCGCCACCTGATCAACATGTGCGCCAATAACTACCTCGGCCTGTCGGGCGACCTGCAAACCCAGCAAGCGGCCATCGCCGCCACCGAAAAGTACGGCTACGGCCTGTCGTCGGTGCGCTTCATTTGCGGCACCCAGACCGTCCACAAGGAACTCGAGCAGGCCATCTCGAGCTTCCTCGGCATGCAAGACACGATCCTGTACGCCGCCGCCTTCGACGCCAACGGCGGCCTGTTCGAGCCGCTGTTCGACGAAAACGACGCCATCATCTCGGACGCACTGAACCACGCCTCGATCATCGACGGCATCCGCCTGTGCAAGGCGGCGCGCTACCGCTACCAGAACAACGACATGGCCGACCTCGAAGCGCAGCTGCAGGCCGCGCACGCCGCCGGCAAGCGCCACAAGGTGATCTGCACCGACGGCGTGTTTTCGATGGACGGCACCATCGCCAAGCTCAACGAAATCTGCGACCTGGCCGACAAGTACGGCGCCCTCGTCATGATCGACGAGTCGCACGCCTCCGGCTTCATGGGCGCCACCGGGCGCGGCACCCACGAGCACCACAACGTCATGGGCCGCATCGACATCATCACCGGCACGCTCGGCAAAGCGCTCGGCGGCGCGATGGGCGGCTTCACCGCCGCGCGCAAGGAAGTGATCGACACCTTGCGCCAGAAGTCGCGTCCCTACCTGTTCTCCAACACACTCGCGCCGATGATCGCCGGCGCCTCGCTGTCGGTCCTCGATCGCATCACCGCCTCGACCGAACTGCGCGACCGCCTGCACGAGAACACCGCCTACTTCCGCAAGGAGATCGAGCGTATCGGCTTCACCATCAAGCCGGGCACCCACCCGGTGGTGCCGGTGATGCTGTTCGAGGCGCCGGTTGCGCAGAAATTTGCCGCCCGCATGTACGAACTGGGCGTGCTGCTGTCCGGCTTCTTCTACCCGGTGGTGCCGATGGGGCAGGCGCGCGTGCGCGTCCAGCTGTCCGCCGCCCACACCCGCGAGCAGCTCGACATCGTGCTCAAAGCGTTCGAGCAGGCCGGCCGCGAACTCGGCATCCTCAAGCATCAGTCGTAACAAGATCAACCGTAACAAGATCAACCGCAACAAGAACAAGGCATCTCATGGAACGCATCCTCATCATCGGCGCCAACGGCCAAATCGGCAGTGAACTGGTCGGCGCGCTGGCAGCGCAGCACGGCGAAGCGAACGTCTTCGCCGCCGACATCGGCGCCACCAACGTCTACCACGCCAGGTGCTACGTCCAGCTCGACGTGCTCGACAAGCCGCGCCTCGACGCGCTCGTCGCCGACGAAGGCATCACCCAGGTCTACCAGCTCGCCGCGTTGCTGTCGGCCACCGGCGAGCAGATGCCGCTCAAGGCGTGGACCTTGAACATGGACGGCCTGCTCAACATCCTCGAAGTGGCGCGCGAGAGCGGCGAAGCGGGCAAACCGCTGCGCGTTTTCTGGCCGTCGTCGATCGCCGCCTTCGGCCCCAACACGCCGCCGGTCAATACGCCGCAATACACGGTGATGGATCCGACCTCGATCTATGGCATCAGCAAGCTCGCCGGCGAACGCCTGTGCGAGTACTACTTCACCAAGTACGGCGTCGACGTGCGCAGCATCCGCTACCCCGGCATCATCAGCTTCAAGTCGCCTCCGGGCGGTGGCACCACCGACTACGCCATTGCGATTTTTCACTCCGCGCTGCGTGGCGAGCCATACGAGTGCTTCCTCGAAGCCGAGACCACGCTGCCGATGATCTACATGCCCGACGCGATCCGCGCCACCATCGAACTGATGGACGCGCCGGCCGCCAAGGTCGCCATCCGCTCTTCCTACAATGTCGCCGGCGTCTCGTTCAACCCGCGCGAACTGGCCGCGGAAATCAAGCGCGTGCTGCCGGCCTTCGAGATCACCTACAAGCCCGATAGCCGCCAGGCGATTGCCGCAACGTGGCCGCAAAGCCTCGACGACAGCGCCGCTACCGCCGACTGGGGCTGGAAAGCGCAGGTCGGCATCCCCGCGATGGTGGCCGACATGCTTGAAAATATCGACGTCGGCCTCGGCCAGGCCGCCTGATTCGTCCCATAATAAGAATATATTCGGAGACAACGATGGACATGAGTGTGTTTGACCTGTTCAAGATAGGCATCGGGCCTTCCAGCTCGCACACGGTGGGGCCGATGGTCGCGGCGCGCCGCTTCCTGGTTGAATGCGGCCCGCTCGACGACGCCACCGGCATCGAAGTCGGCCTGTATGGCTCGCTCGCGCTGACCGGCATCGGCCACGCCACCGACAAGGCCATCATCCTCGGCCTGATGGGCGAGACGCCGCAGGGCGTCAACCCCGGGCAGGTCGACGACATGCTGGCCGAAGTCGAACTCGATGGCGCCATACGGCTGCTGGGCGTGAAGGAAGTGCCGTTCAGCGCGAAAACCGGCCTGGCCTGGAACCGCTCGTCGTCGCTGCCGGAGCACCCGAACGGCATGCGTTTCAAGCTCACCAAGCTTGACGGCAGCATCATCGAGCGCATTTTCTATTCGGTCGGCGGTGGCTTCATCCACGCCGCCGGCGAGTCGCACGCGCGCCAGGGCGCCGGCGCCGGCACCGCGCCGATTCCCTATCCCTTCGATACGATGGACCAGCTGCTCGCGCACGGCAAGGCGAGCGGCCTGACGATTCCGCAAATGTTGCGCACCAATGAGTGCGCCCACATGAGCGAGGAAGACCTCGACGCCGGCATCGACAACATCTGGCAGGTCATGCGCGACTGTATCGCCCATGGCCTGGTCACCGACGGTCAGCTGCCCGGCGGCCTGAATGTGAAGCGCCGCGCCGCCAACCTGTGGCGCCAGGCGCTGGCCGCAAAAAATGGCGACAACCGCGCCAACGACCTGCCGCACGACGCGCTGCATCAGGTCAGCCTGTATGCGATGGCCGTCAACGAGGAAAACGCCGCCGGCGGAAGAGTCGTGACGGCGCCCACCAACGGCGCCGCCGGCATCATCCCGGCGGTGATGCGCTACTACGCCGAGGATTGCCGGCCCAGCGATCCCGTCAAGGGCGTGCGCGAGTTCATGCTGACGGCAGCTGCCATCGGCATGCTGTGCAAGAAGAACGCGTCGATCTCCGGCGCTGAAATCGGCTGCCAGGGCGAAGTCGGGGTGGCCTGCGCGATGGCCGCCGCCGGCCTGGTGGCGGCCCTTGGCGGCTCCAATGAACAGATCGAGAACGCGGCCGAAATCGGCATCGAGCACCACCTCGGCATGACGTGCGACCCGATCGGCGGCCTGGTGCAGATTCCGTGCATCGAGCGTAACGGCATGGGGGCGATCAAGGCGATTACCGCAGCGTCGCTGGCGTTGAAGGGCGACGGCACCCACTTTGTCAGCCTCGATGATGTCATCGAAACGATGCGCCAGACCGGCGCCGACATGCAGGACAAGTACAAGGAAACGTCGCTGGGCGGCCTGGCCATTCACGTCGTCACCGTCAACCACGCCGCCTGCTAGCTGATTCGGGGTCTGACCTAGGTCAGACCACATCAGAGCATTGTAAGTTCAGTTAAAAGAGGCGCCGGCTCCGCCCGGCCATGCCGCTACCCAAGAAAATCCCGGTCGCACTATAATAAACGCTCGATCGCAGCGCAAACCGGACTTTTCTCACTGTATGCAATACGTCTCTACTCGCGCCACGCCGGCGTCCCAACCCCAGCAATTTTCCAGTATCCTGCTCGGCGGCCTCGCGCCCGACGGCGGCCTGTATCTGCCGGCCGCATATCCACAAGTGACAGGCGCCGAGCTCGATGCCTGGCGCAAGCTGCCGTACGCCGACCTGGCATATGAGATTCTGAGAAAATTCGCGACCGACATCCCTGACGCCGACCTGAAGGCGCTGACGGCCAAAACGTACACACCGGCGGCATACCGCAATGTGCGCGAGGGCGAATCGGCGGCCGACATCACGCCGCTGCGGGTGCTCGAACAAGACGGCGACAAGACCCTGATCCTGCAAGCGCTGTCGAACGGCCCGACGCTGGCGTTCAAGGACATGGCGATGCAGCTGCTCGGCAACCTGTTCGAGTACACGCTGGCCAAGGAAGACGCCGAGCTCAATATCTTCGGCGCGACGTCGGGCGACACCGGCAGCGCCGCCGAATACGCCATGCGCGGTAAAAAAGGCATCCGCGTCTTCATGCTCTCGCCGCACCAGAAGATGAGCGCATTCCAGAGCGCGCAGATGTTCAGCCTGCAGGATCCGAACATCTTTAACATCGCCGTCGAAGGCGTGTTCGACGACTGCCAGGACATGGTCAAGGCGGTGTCGAACGACCTGCGCTTCAAGGCCATGCAGAAGATCGGCACCGTCAATTCGATCAACTGGGCGCGCGTCGTCGCGCAGGTGGTGTACTACTTCCGCGGCTACCTGGCCGCGACGACCGACAACGGGCAGAAGGTGTCGTTCACTGTCCCATCGGGGAACTTCGGTAACATCTGCGCCGGCCACATCGCGCGCATGATGGGACTGCCGATCGACAAACTGGTGGCCGCCACCAACGAGAACGACGTGCTCGACGAGTTCTTCCGCACTGGCGTCTACCGTGTGCGCAAGTCGGCCGAGACGTATCACACCAGCAGCCCGTCGATGGACATCTCGAAGGCGTCCAATTTCGAGCGCTTCGTGTTCGACCTGGTCGGGCGCGATCCGGCGCGCGTTGGGGTGCTGTTCCACAAGGTCGAGACCGAGGGCGGTTTCGATTTGTCGGGCAAGCCTGGCAGCGACGGCGACGAGTGGACGCAAGTGGCCCGGTATGGCTTCCTGTCGGGCCGTTCGACGCACAAGGACCGTGTCGCCACGATCCGCGACGTGCAGGACGACTACGGCATTACCATCGACACCCATACCGCGGACGGCGTCAAGGTCGCGCGCGAACACATGGCGCCGGGCGTGCCGATGATCGTGCTGGAAACCGCGCTGGCGGCAAAATTCAACGAGACCATTCTGGAAGCGCTGGGCATGGACGCCGAGCGGCCGGCCGGATTCGAGGACATCGAATCGCTGCCGCAGAAGTTCGTGGTCATGAAGGCGGACGTGGCGGCCATGAAAGCCTACATCGCCGCCAATACGGGGCTGTAACATGAGCGAACCCGCCAACAGGCCGCCGATGCTGGCGGTGCGTGATGCGCTGGACATCCTGATGGGCGCGGCGCGTCCGGTGACGGAGTCGGAGATTGTCGCGACGCTGTGCGCCAACGGGCGCGTGCTGGCCGAGGCGCAGGCGTCGACGATCGACGTGCCGTCGGCCGACAACACCCAGATGGATGGTTACGCGGTGCGCTCGCAAGACTGCGCCGGCGGCGCGGCCACATTGACCGTCAGCCAGCGTATTCCGGCCGGCCAGGTCGGCAAGTACCTCGATGCCGGCAGCGCCGCGCGCATCTTCACCGGCGCCATGATCCCGGACGGCGCCGACGCGGTCGTGATGCAGGAGCAGTGCACGGCGAACGACGACGGCACGGTGACCATCAGCCATGCGCCGCAGGCCGGCGAATGGATCCGCCGCGCCGGCGAGGACATCACCAGCGGCGCTGTGATCCTGGCGGCCGGCACGCGCCTGCGCAGCCAGGAACTGGGACTGGCGTCGTCGGTCGGGCTGGCGATGCTGCCGGTGCGGCGCAAGCTGCGCGTGGCGGTGTTCTTCACCGGCGACGAACTGACGATGCCTGGCGAAGCTCCGGGCGGCCAGCTGGCGCCTGGCGCCATCTACAATTCGAACCGCTTTACCTTGCGCGCGCTGCTGGAAAACCTTGGCTGCACCATCGCCGATTTCGGCATCGTGCCCGACACGCTCGAGGCCACGCGCGCCACGCTGCGCAATGCCGCGCGCGAAAATGACCTGATCATCACGTCGGGCGGCGTGTCGGTCGGCGAGGAGGATCACATCAAGCCGGCGGTGGAAGCGGAAGGGCGGCTGAACATGTGGCAGATCGCCGTCAAGCCAGGCAAGCCGCTCGCTTTCGGCGAAGTGCGGCGCGACGGCGGCGAGGCGTTCTTCCTCGGCCTGCCAGGCAATCCGGTATCGAGCTTCATCACATTTTTGCTGTTCGTGCGGCCGTTCATCCTGCGCCTGCAGGGAGTGACGACGCCGGTGGAGCCGCGCGCTTTCGCCATGCGCGCCGATTTCGACTGGCCCAAGGCCGACCGGCGCAATGAGTTCCTGCGCGCGCGCATCAATGACGCAGGCGGGCTCGATCTGTTCCCGAACCAGGGGTCGGGCGTGCTGACGTCCACCGTATGGGGCGATGGTCTGATCGACAATGCGCCAAACAAATTAATTGCGCGCGGCGACACCGTGCGCTTCATCCCATTTAGCGAATTACTGCATTAGGCATCCATGAACATCAATCTGCGTTTTTTTGCCAGCGTGCGCGAGGCGCTCGGCGTGTCGCAAGAAGTGGCGACCCTGCCCCCCGGCGTGACCACTGTCGGCGGCGTGCGCGATTTCCTGCATGCGCGCGGCGGTGCGTGGGCCGAGGCGCTGGCGCCGGAGCGGTCCCTGCGAATGGCCTGCAACCAGGTGATGTGCGATGCCGGTACCGAGATCAGCGACGGCTGCGAAGTGGCGTTTTTCCCGCCTGTGACAGGCGGCTAGACGATTTCTCGGCCGACGGGATTGGTGCGATTCCACGCGGCGAGGTCCGCAGGCATCCTGGCCCGCATATCACATTGAGCAATCAGGTCGCCGAGTAAGTAAGACGTCTCGACTCGGGTCAACTGCAAACCGTCCGGACTAGCGTTCACTTCAACGCTGTCCCCAATCGAAGCTTTCAATCTCGTGAGCATTGAAAGGGGCAAGCGAAGCGCGGCGCTATTGCCCCATTTCCTAATCGGCAGCTTCATATGTAAGCATCCTACCGCTGTATTGCTGATTCTAGCCCTTGCGCGAACGCAGGTAGCGGGCGCCGATGAAGATTGCCGACGCCGCCAGCGCGAATATGAGCGACAGCCAGATGCCGTCGCCCAGCTGTTTGCCGCCGATCAGGTCGACGACGACGAGCAGCGCGAACATCGAGGCCGCGGCCAGTACGTACTGCAAAATCCAAAATCGAGCGCCTTGCATGGTGTGTCTCCCGTGTAGTTATGAAGTGATCATAACCGACGCCGTTCGGTCACGCCACCGCGATTAGCCGGCCTGGCGTTCGAGCCAGGCGACGATGCCGTCCAGGCTGCGAAAATCCGCCACTGAACGGCAGGCGATCTGCGGGTGGCGCGCCTGTAGCATGCGCGCAAGCGCAGCGCCTGGCCCCAGCTCCAGCGCGACCGTCATGCCGGCTTCGGCGGCGGCGTCCATGCAGTCGCTCCATACGATCGTCTCGCTCAGGTGGCGCGACAGCGTGTCGACGGCGCGCGCCTGGCCGGTGACGGCCTCGGCGCCGATGCCCGACAGGACAGGGAACGCCGGCGACTGAAACGGCGCGGCCCGCAGCGCTGCGGCAAACGGCTCTACCGCGTCTGCCATCAGGGAAGTGTGCGAGGCGATACCGATCGGCAGGCGCTGCAGCCTGCCGCCGGCAGCGGCCACCGCCTGGTCGAGTGATGCCAGCGTGACCTCGAGCCCGCCGGCGATGCAGGTGTCGACGCCGGTGACGATGGCGACCTCGAAACCGGCCGCGGCGGCGAGCGCGCGCGCACGCTCGACCGGCACGCCGCTGATCGCTGCCAGTGCCTGCGGTTCGGTGACGGCGCCAGTCATCAGGGCGGCGCGGGTTGCCGCAAGCGACACTGCATCGGCCGGGTCGAGCGCCTCGGCCACGCCGTAGGCCGACAGTTCACCGACGCTGTAGCCGGCCACCAGCGATGGCGGCATGACGCGATGGCGCAGCGCTTCCCACATGGCCAGCGTGGCGCCAACGATAGCCGGCTGCGCCACGCGGTTGTCGAACATGGTGGCCGGGTCGGCGTCCGCAAGGCCGCATGCATCGAGCAAGGCCGCGGCGCCAGCATCGGTGCGCGCGAGGTCGAACATGCCGGCGTGCTGGCCGCCCTGGCCGGGACAGAGCAGCAAAAGGCGCGCGCTCATGGATGCGCGACCGCGTGCACCAGGCAGGTGGCGGCAAGCAGGTCGGCCGCGCCGCCAGGCGACAGTTTTTGCGCGACCAGGATGCGATGGCACTCGAGTGCGTAGGCCCGCCAGCCGGGATGCGCGGTGCCGCCCATGTCGACAAAGCCGGCAGCCTGCCGCCGCACTGTGGCGGCGCCTTGCGCGCCGCCCCGATAGCACACATTGGTGTCGCTGACGTGGGCCATCAGCGCAAACAGCGCATCGATGCGGGCATGGTGCATGCCGCGGCCGGCCGCGAGCGTGCGCCGCAGCGCCGGCAGGCCAACCCCGAACACCGACGGCAGGCCGAGGGCGCCTTCTTCGCGCGCGCCGCTGGCGGCATGGCGGTCGGCCACCTGCAAGCCGTGCGACCTGGCGTTAGCCGGGCGCGTGTGCGCGGTCAGATCTTCGCCCCAGCGAACGAGCATGACGGCGCGCAGCGAGTCGCCTTCGGGCGCAATGGCCTGCGCGCGGGCGCGGCCGATCGCCGCGCACAGCATGCCGAGGCTGAAGATGGCGCCGCGGTGCGTGTTGATGCCGGCGGTGGCGCCCAGCATGCGCACTTCGGCGTCGATGCCAAGCTGCCTGAGGACCGCGAACGGCGCATCGTCGAAACCAGCGCGGCAAATGCGCGCAAAGTAGTGGCGCAAACTGAACATGCTGCGCATGAAGGTGGCCGCGTTCATGTCGGCGTGGCTGCCGTTGTCGACCAGCGAGACCAGGCCAGGCTTGGGGTACAGCACCAATTCGGCGTGCAGGCAGCCGACTGCGATGCGCGCCGTCTCCGTGCAGAACGCCCGCAGCCCTAACCCATCGGGCAGCGTGCGCGTGACCGGATTGAAGAATGCCTGTTCGTGAGCCATCATGCCGCCTCCAGCGTGGCCAGCAGGTCAGCCATCGGCGCGAGCCGCACCGCGCCGGCGTCCTTGACCAGCACGCGCGCCTTGACCGGGCCGGCGCCGATCCACTCCTTCCAGGACACCGCGGCCCCGGTCGGGAAGACGATTTCGCCGTCGAGCGGCAGCAGGGCGGCATGCCGCTCGAGCAGGGCGAGCCCGGCGCACAGCGTGTCGCCATCGGTCGGGAAGAACAACACGTCGATGTCGGACGTCGCCGTCAGATAGGTTTGGCCAGTCAGCGCCTGCATGGCGAGCGATCCGTAAGCGCGCAGCGGCATCCTGTCAGCGAGCAGCTTGAGCGCGGGCCGCCAGCGCTCGGGCGCCGCGGCAGAGGCGTCCTCCAGCGCAAGCGCATCGCTGTGGCGGGCGACGTCGGCGCTCGATGCGTTGAAGGCGATGCGGCCCTTGGTGCCATCGCTTGCCGGCGGCCAGGGTATGCCAAGGCTGACGTGCAGTGGCGCCAGGCCGGGGTCGGCGCGCCGCACGACCGCCGGCCAGTCCTCGCGCCGCCATTGGTCAACGGCGGCGTGCTGGCCGGCTGCGGCGCCGGCGAACGCGGCATCCCAGCCGCGGCCGGTCAGCCACACGAGGTCATGGCGGCAGAACATCGCTGTCGGTCAGGATGGCGTCGATGACGCGCTGGGCCAGTTTGCGCCCGCCGCGCGCCTGGCCGAGCAGGCTGCGCAAGTCGCCGCCGCTCGGCGCGGCCAGCGCCTTTTCCAGCTGCGCGGCCAGTTCGCCGCTCCAGATTTCGTGCAGGCCGCCCATGCGCAGGTAGTTGATCGGGCCGGGCGCGAACACCGGGTTGTCGACGGCAAGCTCGATCAGCCGCTCTTCGGGCACCTTGGTGATGCGCGCCATCGCGGGCAGGCCCATTACGCGGATGCTGGCGTCGGGCAGCGCGTAGCAGGCATCCGCCATCAGGCCGCTGGTAATGAAGCCGCCCGACAGCGCCTGATCGTACACCAGCCCGATAACTCTATGGCCCTGGCGGCGCGCCAGTTCGACGCACTTGCCCAGGTGAGCCATGTAGCTGTTGATGCCCAACATTTCATCGCGGTGGCGCAGGCGCTGGCCCTGGGTGTCGACCAGCATCAGGATCGGCCGGCCGGGATGCTCGCGTACCGTCTGCAGCACGAAGCGCGCCTGCGCCAGCGCGATTTCGATGCCGATCGGCGCGTGGCCGGTGGTGCCGACGACAGCGACGGTCTGCTCGCCGGCGTGCGCGCTGCCCGACAAAAAATTGTCGGCTTCGGTGATTGCGTGCCCGCGCGGGAACAGCTGCGCGGCCAGTGTTTGCCAGTCCATCAGCGGCCTCCAATCCGGTGCGCGCCGACGGCGGCGACGAATTCCGACGCTTCGAGCATGGCAATGGCGTCGGGCTGCTCGACGCCGAGGGCAGACCAGATCTCGAGCGGATCGGTCATGGCGCCGAAGCGGTCGATGCGCTCGCCCAGCATGGCTTGTTCATGTTCGAGTTCGTCCAGGGTGAGGGCGGTGGACTGCCGCCGGCACGCGGCGATGGCGTCGATCGCTGCCTGGCGGAACGCGGCGACGGAGTCGGCCACCACCATCTGGCAGTCGCCCAGCAGGTAGCGGTGCTTGCCGCCGGTGGTGCGCCACACCAGGGCGCGGTCGCGCGAATCGAATTCTTCGACGCCGCTGGCTGTTTCGATGACCTCGGGGCCGGACATGGCCAGCCGGCCTTGTTCGGACATGACGACGGCGTTGGTGCAGCGGGCAACGATGCCCATGCCGCCGAAGACGCCATTGGCGCCGCCGGCCAGGGTGATCACGGCGATGCCGGCGTGGCGGGCGTCGAGTACGGCGCGCATCACCTCGGACACGGCGATCAGGCCGGCGTTGGCTTCGTGCAGGCGCACGCCGCCCGTTTCCATCAGCAGCAGCACGGCGTCGACGGGTTCGGTGATGGCGCGACGCAGCAGGCCAACGAGCTTGGCGCCGTGGACTTCGCCGACGGCGCCGCCCATGAAGCCGCCCTCCTGCGCGGCGGCGAACACCTTGTCGCCATTTAAAAAGGCCTGACCGACGGCGACGCCATCGTCGAACGAGACGGGAGCGTCGAGCTGGGCGAGATGCGGGCTGATGACGCGCGCCGACGGCGGCAGGAATTCGCGGAAGCTGCCGGCATCGAACAGGCGCGCGATGCGTTCGCGCGCGGTCGATTCGATGTAGCTGCTCATGGCGCGCTTACCAGCATCGTTTCGACCGCCTGGTCCAGGCGCAGGCTGACCACGGCGGGCGTGGCGCCCATGTCGTTGATGGCGATGCGGGCGTCGGCCAGCTGCCAGCGCTGGTGGAAGTCCTGCATCACCGCCTGCCAGGTGGGGCCGAAGCCGATCGCCGCGGTCTTGATTTCGATGGTGCAGGCGCCGCCCTGGGGCGCCGATTCGATCAGCACTTCGAGGTTGCCGGAACCGACCACGCCGACCACCTGCGGCTGCGCCGGCAGCGCCCGCGTGCCGTTCTCAAACCGATATTCCAGAGTTTCCATATTGGTTCCTTACCAGTTGCGGAAGCGGCGCGGCGGCGCGTACAGGCCGCCCGATGCGCGCACCAGGTCTTTCATGTTCTTGGCCGCCAGCAGGTCGCGCGTTGCGAGCCGCTTGTCGACGGCGATGTCTTCGGCGCGCTGGACGATGCCGCGGTCGCGCAGGTTTTCGACCATGCGCTTGTCGCGCGCCATGCCGACCGGCGTGTAGCCGGCCACGCCGCGGATGGCCTGTTCGCGTTCTTCGTCGGTGCGGCACAGCAGCAGGTTGGCGATGCCTTCCTCGGTCAGGATGTGGGTGATGTCGTCGCCGTAGATCATGACGGGCGGGATGTCAAAGCCGGCCTGCTCGGCCAGCGTCCACGCGTCGAGGCGGTCGACGAAGGCCGGCTGCATGTGTTCGCGGAAGGTTTCGACGATCTGCACGACCAGCTTCTGGCCGCGCGGGATGGTGTTGCGGCCTTCGCGCGCCTGGCGGCCGGCCTTCAGCCATGCCGGGCTGGCGTGGCGGCGACCGCGCGCGTCGGCGCCCATGTTGGGGGCGCCGCCGAAGCCGGCGATGCGCCCGGCGGTGGCGGTCGACGAATTACCCTGCAAGTCGATCTGCAGGGTCGAGCCGATGAACATGTCGCAGGCGTAGTGGCCGGCGGCCTGGCTCATGGCGCGGTTGCTGCGCATGCTGCCGTCGGGGCCGACGGCGAACACGTCGGGCCGCGCGCGGATGTATTCTTCCATGCCCAGTTCGGAGCCGAACGAGTGCACCGTTTCGACGAAGCCGGCTTCGATGGCGGGAATCAGGGTCGGGTGGGGATTCAAGGCCCAGTGGCGGCAGATCTTGCCCTTCAGGCCGAGCGACTCGGCGTAGGTGGGCAGCAGCAGTTCGATGGCGGCGGTGTCGAAACCGATGCCGTGGTTGAGCCGCTGGACGCCGTATTCGGCGTAGATGCCCTTGATGGCCATCATCGCCATCAGCACCTGGATTTCGGAGATCAGTGCCGGGTCGCGGGTAAACAGCGGCTCGATATAGTAAGGCGCCGGCGAGCGGATGACGAAGTCGACCCAGTCGCCCGGGATGTCGACGCGCGGCAGCACGTCCATGATGCGGTTGACCTGGACGATGACGACGCCGTTCTTGAAGGCGGTCGCTTCGACGATGGCCGGCGTGTCTTCGGTATTCGGACCGGTGTAGAGGTTGCCGTGGCGGTCGGCCGCCTCGGCGGCGACGAGGCACACGCGCGGCGCCAGATCGATGAAGTAGCGGCTGAACAGTTCGAGGTAGGTGTGGATGGCGCCGATGTTGAGCTGGCCGGAGGCGACCAGCCTGGCCACGCGGCCGGCCTGCGGACCGGAGAACGAGAAATCGAGGCGCGAGGCGATGCCGCGCTCGAACACGTCGAGGTGTTCGGGCAGCGCCAGCACCGACTGCAGCATGTGGATGCCGTTGACGCGGGCCGGATCGAGACCGGCCAATGCCTTGGCGAGGAAGTCGGCCTGCTTCTGGTTGTTACCCTCGAGGCAGACACGGTCGCCGCACTCGATCACGCTGTGCAGCAGGTCGTTGATGCGCGCCGCCGGAACGGACTTGCCGTCAAGGTCGGCGCCGACCGCCGCCCTGGCGCGGCCCACCCGGGCAGCGCGATTGGCCTGCAGGGTGTTCCAGGCTTTCGGCGGCGTGCTCACTATTTTGCTCTCATCATCATGTCGGGCAGGCCTGTTGCGATTCCCGGGAATACGCACAGCAGGAACATGTCGACTACCCACTGGGCGGCTGACTGGCTGATGTGCAGGAAGCTCATCACGTACGAATAGTACAGTGACATGCAGATGATCAGCAACAGCATGGTCGATCCCTTGATGGTCGAGGTCAGTATAGGCGCCAGTTTTTTCGAACGCCATACGTTATAGACCGCAGCGATCGGCACAAGTGCCAGCAGGGCGCCCAAACCAGCCGTTTCCGATGGAGGGCGATCGCTTCGCGGAGCTGATGGCGTCGCTGCCGCTGCTGGCCAATCGCGCTTCCTAGTCTTCGACGGTAGCCTAGCACAGCGCGCAGGCGACGCCCTTGCGGGCCTTGGTGTAGCGCGCGCCGGTGAAGATGGCTGACGCGATCATCGCCCAGGTGATCGATTCGGTCAGCGCCTTTTCCACAGGGCGCCCGCGCAGCAGGCTTGCCGCCAACAGAATCGCGAATGTGATGGCGACTACCAGGCAGAAACGGCCAATCCAGAAGCGTGTGCTTTTCATGTGGTTCTCCTTACAGCGATTTGAGGAAGGCGCGCAGCGCGTCGGCGAGCATCTGCGGCTGGTCGATCATGACGAAGTGGCGCGCCGGTGCGATCGATACCACCTTCAGCTTTGGCGTGCCGGCCATCAGGGTCGTGTAGTAGGCAGTCTTGGCTTCGCGCGTGAGGCCCATTTGCGAGGAATCGGGCTCGAAGTAGGGCGCAATGAGCAGCACCGGAACCTTTATGCCAGGCAGCGCCGGGCGCAGGTCGAGCTCCACCGCTTCGCCCATGGCGGCCAGCATCGCGCCCGGATCGCTGCGCGCCGACAGTTTGGCCAGTTCGTCGGCGCGGGCCATGTCGGTAACGCCGATGCCACGCATGTATTGCTGCTGCTGGAGTGCGAACGCCTTAGGGTCGGACACCGGCATGCGCGCCTTGAACCCAGCCGCCAATGCCGAGCGCTGATCGGCCGGCGCCATTTCGGTGCCGGGGAAGACGGGCAGGCCGTCGATGGCGATCACGCCGCGCACCAGGCTCGAGTCTTGCGCGGCGAGCGTCATGGCGATCACCGCGCCGATGCTGTGGCCGATGACGACCGGACGATCGAGCTTGCGCGACACGATCAGCTGGCGCAAGGAGCGCTGCGCGCCATCGAGCATTTGGCCGGCGGCCGGCTTGCGGCCATCAAAGCCTGGCAGCGTGACCACATACACCACGTGGTCGGCGCTGAACTGGCGCACCGTGTCCTGCCACACCCAGGCGCCGCTGCCGAGGCCCGGCACCAGGATCAGCGGCGTGCCGCGCTGGCCGTGGCGTTCGACCAGCAAGGGGCCGGCTTCGAAACGCTCGGCCGGCACGATGGTCGCGGCAAAGCGGTTGGTCGGCGGCGGCGCATCGGCGGCGAAGGCCAGCGTGCCGGCCAGGGCAAGGGCGAACAACAGTGCTGCTTTCATTTGGACTCCTGGTCAGGTGTGAAAATCGATTCGATGGGACGGGCAAACAGCGTCGAGATGGCAAAGGCGAGCGGCAGGCTGGGATCGTAGCGGCCGGTCTCGAGCGCGTTGACGGTCTGGCGCGACACCTCGAGCAGGTCGGCCAGGTGCGCCTGGCTCCAGCCCTGTTCGGCGCGCAGCTCGCGGATGATGTTGTTCATCGCTTCAGTAGCCAGCGGCCAAGGCAGACCACCATCCACGAGGCGCCCATGATGGGCCAGACGGCGAACATCGACAGGCGCGGGAAGCCGGCCGTTTCGAGAAAGCCGTAGCTGAAGGTGACGGCGGCGGTCACGGCAGACCCGATGGCGAAGGTGTCGAGCATGATGCGGCGCTGGTATTCGTCGATGCGGCCCAGGTGGCGGGCGACGGCCCAGATGGCGAGAAAAAAGCCGATCATCGGCACCAGCAGGATCGCCGTGCGCAGGACCCCGTCGGGCAGCGGCCGGCCGAACTTCATGGCGCCAATCAGCAGCACGACGTACACCACCATCGACAGCACCATCTCGCGCAAGTAGGCGCGCGCCACCTTCTTTTCATGCCCCATCAGGTCACCTCCGGTTGTAAAGTATGCTTTACATATTAGGGAGGCTGGGCGGTTGTGTCAAGTATCCTTTACATCTTTTTCTGGCCCCTGATCTCGACTACAATTCGGCACCCCACACTTCGATCGCTCCTGCCATGGCGCCCAGCATTCCCAGTACTTTCCGCGTCGCCGTGATTGGCGGCGGCCCCGCCGGCCTGATGGCGGCGGAGGTGCTCAGCCAGGCCGGCGTGCGAGTCGACCTGTACGATGCGATGCCGTCGGTGGGGCGCAAGTTCCTGTTGGCCGGCAAAGGCGGCATGAACATCACGCATGCCGAGCCGGCTGCCGATTTCGTGCAGCGTTACGGTGCGCGGGCCGGCCAGATAGCTCGCTGGCTGGAACCGTTCGGCCAGCAGGCAGTGCGCGACTGGATTCACGCGCTGGGCATCGCTACCTTCGTCGGCACGTCCGGGCGCGTGTTCCCGGCCGATATGAAAGCGGCGCCGCTGCTGCGCGCCTGGCTGCACCGGCTGCGCGAAGCGCGCGTGCAGTTCCACATGCGCCACCGCTGGCTTGGCTGGCGCGACGGCCAGCTGGTGTTTGCCAGCCCGGATGGCGAGCGGCTGGTCGCGGCCGACGCGGTGATCCTGGCGCTCGGCGGCGGCAGCTGGGCGCGGCTCGGCTCTGACGGCGCCTGGGTCGAGCTGCTCGAGCGAGAAGCGGTGGACGTGGCGCCGCTGGCGCCGTCGAACTGCGGCTTCGATGTCGACTGGAGCGCGCACTTCAGCGGCAAGCATGCGGGCGCGCCGTTGACCACCGTCGCCATCGAATGGATTGGAGCGGATGGCCAACCGGTGCGCCGGCAGGGGCAGTTCGTGGTGACGGCCACCGGCGTCGAGGGAAGCCTGATCTACGCGCTGTCGGCGCCGGTGCGCGACCAGATCGCGGCGGCCGGCAGCGCCACCATCTATCTCGACCTGGTACCGGACTTCAACGCGCAGAAGGTGGCGGCGGAAGTGGCGCATCCGCGCGGCGCGCGCTCGCTGTCGAGCCATTTGCAGAGCCGCCTCGGCATCAAGGGCGTCAAATCGGGCTTGCTGCACGAGTGCCTGACGAAGGAGCAGTTTGCCGATCCTGAGCAGCTGGCCGCCGGCATCAAGCGGCTGCCGCTGGTGCTGCGGCGCGCGCGCCCGATCGACGAAGCCATCAGCAGCGCCGGCGGGGTGCGGTTCGATGCGATGGATGCGGATACGCAGATGCTGCGCGCCTTGCCGGGCGTGTTCGCTTGCGGCGAGATGGTCGACTGGGAGGCGCCGACCGGCGGCTACCTGCTGACCGCGTGCTTCGCCAGCGGCCGGGCGGCCGGACGCGGCGCGCTGGCGTGGCTGGTCGCGGACAGCGCCGACATCAAGGCTTGAAGACGACTTCGCCGGAGCCGTGGCGGTCGACGGTACGGTCTTCCGGGCCGCCGTAGACGACGACGTCGCCCGCGCCGCGCAGCACGATGTGGGCCGACTTCTGTGCGGTGACGGCGGCGTCGCCGGTGCCCGACAGCTTCAGGTCGACCTCGTCGGCGCTGAGGTGGCGGGCGTAGATGTCGCCGGTGCCGCTTTGCTCGGCCTTGAACTGTTTGCTCGACCCGACCACCGTCATGTTGCCGGTGCCGACCAGCTTGACCTCCACCTTGTCGCTGGCGCCGCCATTCATTTCGAGTTCGCCGCTGCCGTTGATGCCGGCGCGGACCTGGCGGAAGCGGCCGTTGAATTTAAGGTTGCCGGATCCGGACAGTTCGACGTCGATACGCTCGCCGCTGAAGCCGTTGATGGTGCTCTCGCCGCTGCCACGCACCGACACGTCCTCGATCGACGGCAGCACCAGGGTCACCTCGATCGGCTGACGGTGAAACAGCAGCATGCCGGTCGGGCGGATGTGCAAGGTGCCGTCGCTGCCGGTGGTGGTGTCGACGTTGGCGAGCAGGCGTTGCTCGCCGCGCACCACCAGCGATGGCACGGCGCCTTGGCGCAAGGTCATGTCGATCGGGCCGTCAAGATCGATCGCACGGATGTTCTTGCCAAGGGCGCGCGTGTCGCTTTCGACCACCCGGCCGGCCGGGTTGGCGCTGCCGCTGACGCCTTGCGCGCGCAGCATGCTGTAGGACAGGCCGATCAGCAGAAAGGCCAGCACCAGCAAGGCGAATCCAACTTTAAGTAATGCGCGCATGGTCAGTGTCCCTTCAGCAGGGAGTAGTTCATTTCGACGTAGCGGCGAATGCCGATCAGCGTGTACTTGGTCACCACGAGGCTGAGCAGGAACAGACAGATCGAGCCGACCACCATCGACAGGCCGAAGAAGGTCTGGGTGGCGCGCGAGCCGGAATCGATGTCGGTGGAGATGACGATGCCGTTGCCGGCCACTTCCTCGGCGCGGCGGATCACCGGTTCGCGGGCGTCGCTGGCCGCATTGTCGGCCGCTTCGGGCAGCTTTTCCTGGAACACGCGCACGCCGTGGTCGCCGATGGTGATCTTGGTTTGCGAGTCGGGGGTGGCGTTGTCGGCATCCATGACGAGGTGGCGCAACGGTCCGTTGAGTACCAGTTCGTTGGCGCCGGCCAGGCCGCTGGCGGTAATGGCAATGCCGGCGATGTAGAAGCCGAGCGCGCAGGCGTACATGGCGGCCAGCAGCGACGCGTAGACCGCGGCCGGCACCACCATGAACAGATTAAAGATGAACAAGCCGAGCGCCGACACGACCATGCGCAGCAGGTTGGCGGGATTGCGTTTTTGCTCGAATGCGGCCAGATGCGAACTGGCGCGCAAGGTCATGGCGATCTTTTTAGCGTCGTCGAGTTCGGCGGCGATTTCGGTTTCGCTCAGGCCGGCGGCGAGGCCGTCGACGAAGTGCTGTTCGTAGTAGGCGAGCGTCTTGGCCTGCAATTCCGGCGCCAGGCCGGTCATTGCACGCTTGAGCGCGTCGAGATATTCCAGTTTGCCCATGTTTGAGTTCCGTTTGCGGTGTGGCCTAAGGGTGGCCTAAGGGTGGCCTACAATGAGCATGTGATTGAGTGTGGGCGATTGCGGCGCAGCGGCGCCGACGATCAGTTCCGGCGTGACGATCGCCACGGTGCTTGCGGCAACGAATGCCAGCAGGGCGGCCATCAGGGCGAGGGGGCGAAGTCCAGGTTGCGTTTTCATGCTTGAGTCCGGTTGAAGGGGCCAATGTCGATGATGGCACTGTACCGATCGGGCCGGGCGCGCGCCATTCGCGTGCGATGAACTGCACGATTGGCGGCGCAGGCGGGCGTATGCGGGGATAGCCGCGCGGCTGTCATGATGCCGCTGGCGCGGAAATTGCCTTAGCCGCTGCCGCGCCGCTGCGGACTGCGGATTCGAGTGTTGCCGGATAGTCACTGGCAGTGTAGTCGCCGGCGAGCACCAGGCCGTCGAGGCCGGTTGTCGTGGCCAGCCGCTGCAGGCTGGGTGTGCAGGCGAAGGTGGCGCGCTTTTCGGTGATGACCTGGGTCCATTGCGGCGCCGCCATCTCGGGGCGTTGCAGCACGGCGGCAAGCTGGGCGGCGATGGCCTGCGCCAGTGCGGCCTGGCCCATGTCGGCAGCCTCGGCCGAGGCGCTGATCACCACCGAGCACAGGCCGTCCTGGCCGGCGTCGAGCTGGCCGCGGTCGAAGACGAACTGGCCCCAGTGGCCGGCGGCGGGATCGTCGACCAGCGCGTAGAACGGCAGGTCGAGGCGCAAGCCGGCCGGATATTGCAGGTAGCAGGTGGTGATCGGCTCGTAGGCGAAGGCGGCGAGCTGGTCGCGGATGCCGTCAACCGGCAGGCTGGCGAGCAGGCTGGCCGCGGCCGGCGGCGGCACGGCCAGCACGACGGCGTCGAACAGCGCGCTGCGATTGCCGCCGACGGCCTGGCCGCTGGCGTCGACGCGCCACTTGCCGCTTTCCTGGCTCAGCGCGGTCACCTTTGCGCCGCAATGGACGGCGCCGTTCTGCTTCTCGATGAAGGCCGCTGCCGCCTGCGGAAACAGGGCGCTCAGCTGCTGGCGCGGCAGCAGCATGTCGGACGCGCTGCGGCCGGCGCCGAGACTGTCGCGCAGCACCGCCAGGAAGACTTGGGCGGAGGCGCGTTCGGGTGGCGTATTGAGCGCGGCGAGGCAGAGCGGGCGCCACATCAGCTGGACCAGGCGTTCGGTCTGGTCGAAGCGCTCGAGCAATTCGGCGACGCTGCAATCGGCGTGCAGCTGCCAGCCCATCCAGCGCGCGGTGGTGGAAAAGCGCGCCAGCGACATCTTGTCGGCGATTGTCAGGCCGGTCGCGCGCAGCAGGGCGACGGTCATGTGGAACGGCGCGGGCAGGCGCGGGGCGACGAAATCCATGCCGCCGCTGCCTGGCGGATAGCGCATCTGCAGCGGCAGGTTGAGCAACGCGGCTTTCGGGTCGACGCCGACCTTGCGCAGCAGGCGCATCGTCTCGGTATAGGCCCCGAGCAGGATGTGCTGGCCGTTGTCGATCATCGTGCCGTTGACTTCAACGCCGCGCGCGCGTCCGCCCAGGGTGCGGGCTGCTTCGAACAGCGTAACCGTGCAGCCGGCAGTGGCCAGGTCGACCGCCGCGGCGCAGCCGGCCCAGCCGCCGCCAACGACGGCGATGTGTTTCGCTGGAACCGCTAAATTTGCACGTTGCCGCATTTTCAACTTTCAATAACGCTGGGGTCAGGTCTGACATTCGGACAAACGCGTGGGGTCAGGTCTGACACTCGGACAAAATTCCGGGGTCAGGTCTGACATTCGGACAAACCGCGACATGAAAATGTAGCCACGAGAATATTCTCTCCGCCGGGTCGAGCGCAGCGGCAGCAGAATGTCAGACCTGACCCCAGCCAAATGTCCGAATGTCAGACCTGACCCCAGCAAAATGGTCAGCAGAATGTCCGACCTGACCCCAGCCAAATGTCCGAGTGTCAGACCTGACCCCAGCAAAATGTCCGAATGTCAGACCTGACCCCAGCTAGTGTTTAGCCACGGATATAGGTTTTCCACGCCAGCCACAGCTTGCGCAGCGGCGTCAGCGACGTGCGCTGGGTCAGCACCTTGAACTGGTCGCGCTCGATTTCGTCGAGCACGGCGCGGTAAATGGCGGCCATCATCAGGCCGGGACGCTGCGCGCGCCGGTCCTGCTGCGGCAGCAGCGCGAAGGCTTCGTCGTACATCTTTTGCGCGCGGTCGGTCTGGAACTTCATCAGCTGCTCGAACTTGTCGCTGTGGCGCGCGTTCAGCAGGTCGGCCGCGGTGACGCCGAATTGCTGCAGCTCGCTGATCGGCAGATAGATGCGGCCCTTGCGCGCATCTTCGCCGACATCGCGGATGATGTTGGTGAGCTGGAACGCCAGGCCGAGTCGCTCGGCGTATTCCAGCGTGCGCTTGTCGGTGACGCCAAAAATGCTGGCCGACAGGATGCCCACCACGCTGGCGACGTGCCAGCAATAGGTCTTCAGCGCTGGATAGTCGAGGTAGCGCGACTGGTTCAGGTCCATTTCCATGCCGTCGATAATTGCCTGCAGGTGCTTTTCCTGCAGGTCGTAGACGGCCAGGTGCGGCTGCAGCGCCTGCATCACGGGATGGGTGCCGTTGCCCTTGTACATGGCCGACACCTCGGTGCGCCACCAGGCCAGCTTGATGCGGGCGATCGATTCGTCGGTACACTCGTCGACGGTGTCGTCGACCTCGCGGCAAAAAGCGTACAGCGCCGTGATCGCGCGCCGGCGCTCCGGCGGCAGGAACAGAAAACTGTAGTAGAAACTGGATCCGCTCTGGACGGTTTTTTGTTGGCAGTATTCGTCGGGGGACATGGTCAGAAGTGCAATGGATGGCGAATCGAAGCCGCTATTCTATAGGCATGCAGCGCGCTACGGGGAGCGTGCTAAGCTTTTTGCAACTTTTTGCGCATCCACAGCGCGCGCCAGGCCAGCACGATCCAGTCGCGCAATCCCAGCTTGGGCCGGCGCGTAAACACGTCGTAGTCGACCCGCTCGATCGCTTCGAGAATGCGCAGGCCGCCCTGGACGACAAGCCGCAGTTCCCAGCCGATGCGGCCTGGCAGGCGCAATGCCAGCGGCGCACCCGACAGCATCAGCGCGCGGGCGCGGTCGACCTCGAACTTCATCAGCGCGCGCCAGGCGGCATCGGCATGCCAGCCGGCGAGCTGGGCGGGATCGACGCCGAAGCGCAGCAAATCGTCGCCCGGCAGGTAGATGCGGTCCTTCTCGCGGTCGATGGCGACATCTTGCAGGAAGTTGATGAGTTGCAGCGCCGAGCAGATGGCGTCGGAATCGCGCACATTGGCCGAGCGCGCGGCGCCGTAGAGCTTGAGCATCAGCAGGCCGACCGGGTTGGCGGAGCGCCGGCAATAGTCGAGCAGGGAGTCGAAATCGGCGTAGCGCTTGACCGCGACATCCTGCTTGAAGGCGGACAGCAGGTCCTGGAACGGCTGCAGCGGCAGGCGGTACTGGGCGATGACGGCCGCCAGGCGGGCAAACATCGGATCGTCGCGCCGTTCACAGCGCCCGATCGCCGCGATTTCATTGTCATAGTGTGCCAGCGCCGCCAGGCGTTCGCCCGGCAAGGCGTCGCCCTCGTCGGCGATGTCGTCGGCACTGCGGGCGAAGGCGTAGATCGCTTCGACCGCCGGCACCAACCGCTTCGGCAGCAGGAATGATGCGACCGGGAAATTTTCGTAGTGTTCGACAGGCATGAAAAATAGATGACAGGAAGTAATTTTGAGGTCGGGCGGCAGTTTATAATTACCAGTTGGAAAGACTTTCACGCACGCCGATTGCATCTTAAAGGAAATCACCGTGTTCGCCCCGAATAAAACGCGTCGTGCCGGCAGACTGCTGCTTCCCATGCTGGGGTTGCTTCTGGCCGCCTGCTCCAAGCCGGCCGACAAGACCGAAGACATCCGCCCCGTGCGCTCGATGGTGCTGAGCGCGAGCAACGTCGGCGTCAATGCCGAGTTTGCGGGCGACGTGCGGGCGCGCTTCGAATCGCGGCTGGGCTTTCGCGTCGGCGGCAAGATTACCGCGCGCAAGGTCGACGTCGGCAGCACGGTGCGGCGCGGCCAGGTGCTGATGCAGCTCGATCCGCAAGACTTGCGGCTGTCGCAGGAGCAGTCGATGGCCAACCTGCGGGCGGTCGAAACCAATCGCGACCTGGCCAAGGCGGACATGAAGCGCTATCAGGAGTTGCGGGTCAAGAATTTTGTCAGCCAGGCGGTGATCGACGGCAAGGTGGCTGCATGGCAGGCGGCCCAGGCCAGCGTCGACGCGGCCCAGGCCGGTTATCGCGGCCAGGCAAACCAGGCCGGCTACGCCACCTTGGTATCCGACCTCGACGGCGTGGTGACGGCCATCGAGGCCGAGGTCGGCCAGGTGGTGGCGCCCGGCACGCCGGTGGTGCGGGTCGCGCGGGTCGACGAGAAAGAAATTGTCATCGGTATCCCGGAGGACAAGGTCGATGCGCTGCGCAAAGTGGCGGACGTGACGGTGCGCCTGTGGGCCAGCCCGACGGCCGTGATCCAAGGCAAGATCCGCGAAGTCTCGCCAGTGGCTGATCCCGCCACCCGCACCTACGCCGTGAAGGTGTCGATTCCGCCGGCCTCGCCTGACGTGCGGCTCGGCATGACGGCGACGGTGCAGTTCTCGTCGACCACGCCCACGCCGCTGATCGCGGTGCCGC
Organism: Massilia eurypsychrophila; assembly: GCF_002760655.1. Taxonomy (GTDB): domain Bacteria; phylum Pseudomonadota; class Gammaproteobacteria; order Burkholderiales; family Burkholderiaceae_D; genus JAFCUW01. Next base: position 150,053 of record NZ_PDOC01000005.1, read on the forward strand.
TGACCGCGCTGCACCAGGAAAAGAACGTGACATCGGTGTGGATAGTCGAGAACGGCGCCGTGCGCTTGACGCCGGTGCAGATGGGCGGCGTGGCCGGCAACCAGATCTTGCTCGTGGCCGGCGTCAATCCCGGCGAGACCGTGGTCACCGCGGGCGTCAACCTGCTCAAGAACGGCCAGAAAGTCAGCTTGCTCGCTGGTGAACCCGCGAGCGACAAATGAACGGTTTTAACCTGTCGCGCTGGGCGCTGGAGCACATGCCGCTGACGCGCTACCTGATGGCGGCGCTGCTGATCGGCGGCATCGTCAGCTACGGCACGCTCGGCCAGGATGAAGATCCGCCATTTACCTTCCGCGGCATGGTGGTGCGCGCGGTGTGGCCGGGCGCCACGGCGGTGCAGATGGCCGAGCTGGTTACCGACAAGCTCGAGCGCAAGGTGCAGGAAACGCCGTACATCGACAAGATCCAGAGCTATTCGAAGCCGGGCGAGACGGTCATCATCATGCAGCTGCGCGAATCGACGCCGCCGCGCGAGACGGCCGCTTCCTGGTACCAGGTGCGCAAGAAGCTGATGGACATCGCCGGCACCTTGCCGCCGGGCGTGCAGGGGCCGTTTTTCAATGACGAGTTCGGCGACACGTACGGCTCGATCTTGGCGCTGTCGGGCGACGGCTTCAGCTATGCGGAAGTGAAACGCTATGCCGATTCCGTGCGCCAGCAATTGCTGCGGGTGCCGCTGGTGGCCAAGGTGGAACAGTTCGGCGTGCAGGACGAGAAGATCAACATCCTGTTCTCGGGCAAGAAGTTTGCCACGATGGGCTTGACGTTCGAGGCGATCGTCAGCCAGATCGCCACGCAAAACGCGATCGAATCGACCGGCGTGCTGGTCACGCCGACCGACAACCTGCAGGTGCGCGTCAGCGGCGCGCTGAAAACCGTCAAGCACCTCGAGGAGCTCGAGCTGCGCGCCGGCGGCTCGACCTTGCGGCTGGGCGACATCGCCGAGATCAAGCGGGAATACACCGATCCGCCGCAGGACAAGATGCGCTACAACGGCAAGGAAGTGATCGGCCTGGGCGTCTCGATGGAAAAGGGCGGCAACGTCATCGCGATGGGCAAGGGCCTCGACGAAACGATGGCGCGCATCAAGGCGCAGCTGCCGGTCGGCATCGAGCTGCACCGGGTGACGGACCAGCCGCGCGCGGTGAAGGAATCGGTCAGCGAATTCATCAATACCCTGATCGAGGCGGTGCTGATCGTGCTGGCGGTCAGTTTCGTCGCGCTCGGCCTGCACAGCAAGCCGCTGCGGCTCGACGTGCGGCCCGGCCTGGTCGTGGCGCTGACGATTCCGCTGGTGCTGGCCATTACGTTCCTGTTCATGAGCCTGTTTGCAATCGACCTGCACAAGATTTCGCTGGGCGCGCTGATCATCGCGCTGGGCCTGCTGGTCGATGACGCCATCATCGCCGTCGAAATGATGGTGCGCAAGATGGAGGAGGGCATGTCGCGCTTCGACGCGGCGACCTACGCCTACACGTCGACGGCAATGCCGATGCTGACCGGCACCTTGATTACCGCGGCAGGTTTTCTGCCGATTGGCCTGGCCAAGTCGGCCGCCGGCGAATACACGTTCTCGATGTTTTCGGTGAACGCGATTGCGCTGCTGGTGTCGTGGGTGGTGGCGGTGATGTTTACGCCTTACATCGGGTTCATGCTGCTGAAGGTCAAGCCGCACGGCGCCGGCGAGAGCGCGCACGACGTCTTCAGCACGCCGGGCTTCGAGCGCTTTCGCCGCGTCGTCACCTGGTGCGTCGAGTGGCGCAAGAGCACCATCGCGCTGACCTTGCTGGTGTTTTTCCTCGGCGTGTTCGGCTTCAATTTTATCGAGAAGCAGTTCTTTCCCGATTCGAGCCGGCGCGAACTGATGGTGGAAATGTGGATGCCGGAAGGAACCACGTTCGCCGCCAACGAGGCGCAGGTGAAAAAGTTCGAAGCCCTCATCGGGCGCGACGCGAAAGTCGAGAGCGTCACCAGTTATGTCGGCACCGGCAGTCCTCGTTTTTATCTGCCGCTCGACCAGATATTTCCGCATTCGAACGTGTCGCAGATTGTCGTGCTGCCGAAAGACCTGGCCGCGCGCGAAGCGTTGCGCAAGAAGATCGTGGCGATGTTCAAGGCCGACTTTCCGGAAGTGCGCGGGCGCGTCAAGCTGCTGCCAAACGGGCCGCCGGTGCCCTATCCGGTGCAGTTCCAGGTGTTTGGCCCGGACATCGCCACCGTGCGCGGCCTGGCCGACAAGGTCAAGGACATCATGCGCGCCAATCCAAACACGCTGGGCGTGAACGACAACTGGAACGAGTCGGTAAAAGTGCTGCGGCTCGACCTCGACCAGGACAAGATGCGCGCGCTCGGCGTGTCCTCGCAAAGCGTGATGCGGGCATCGAACACGATTTTATCGGGCACGCCGATCGGCCAGTTCCGCGAAGAGAACCGGCTGATCGACATCGTGGCGCGCTTGCCGGCCGAAGAGCGCGCCACGATGTCGATGCTCAACGACTCGATCGTGCAGACCGCGTCGGGCAAGTCGGTGACGATCTCGCAGCTGGCGCGCCCGCATTTTGTGTGGGAGCCGGGCGTCGTGTGGCGCGAGGGGCGCGAGTGGTCGATCACGGTGCAGTCGGACGTCGTCGACGGCATCCAGGGGCCGACCGTATCGAGCCAGATCAGCGACAAGCTCGGTGCGCTGCGCGCCGCGCTGCCGGCCGGCTACGTCATCAAGCTGGCCGGCGCCGCCGCCGACAGCAAGGCGGCGGAAGCGTCGATTACGGCCAACGTGCCGCTGGTGCTGTTCATCGTCTTCACCTTGCTGATGCTGCAGCTGCACAGCTTTTCGCGCGCGCTGATGGTGTTCCTGACCGGGCCGCTGGGCGTGGCGGGAGCGGCGATGGCGCTGCTGATACTGGGGCGGCCGTTCGGCTTCGTCGCCAACCTCGGCGTCATCGCGCTGTTCGGCATGATCATCCGCAATTCAGTGATTTTGGTCGACCAGATCGAGCAGGACATCGCCGCCGGCGCCGAACCGTGGCACGCGGTGATCGAGGCGTCGGTGCGGCGCAGCCGGCCGATCATCCTGACGGCGGCCGCGGCGGCGCTGGCGATGATTCCGCTATCGCGCTCGGTCTTCTGGGGACCGATGGCGGTGGCGATCATGGGCGGCCTGGTGGTAGCGACGGCGCTGACGCTGCTGTTCCTGCCGGCGCTGTATGCCGCCTGGTTCCGCGTAAAGCGGCCCACAGCACCTGCCACGACATGAACCAAAGCGCCTTGCGAACGGGCTAAGCAACCGGTCTGCGGCTGCGACTACTTCGTAAGGAGCGATGTCACTGGCTGCAGCGAAAAAAACCTTCCAGCTCGACGATGGCTGCAAGGTTTTTGGCGACGACTGCACGGGCAATCAGAACATGCGGCTCCAGCTTGCCGCGAGGGTGCGGCCGCGACCAGCGAAGGTATTGCCACGGTCAGTTGCCGCAGCCGCTTGAGAGTAGTAGCCAACGTATTGCTTGTCGAGCAAATTCTCAATGCTCACGCCAAACTTGCCGTGGGACGTATCAAAGGTTGCGGCCGCGTCGACCAGGGTGTAGCCCTTGAAGTGTTCTTCGAGCTTGCTGGTGCCGACCACACGGCCGATATTGATGTCGCGGTTAAACAGGTGGGTCGCCTGCAAACGCAGCTGCGACGTCGGCAACGGCTTCCAGTTCGCAGCCAACACAGCTTTGGTCGGCCCCTGCGAGCGCGCACCAAGCGAAATGTCCATCGGCGCGCCCTGAGCTGCGGCGGTCTTGCCGTCGGTCCGGGCGTAGCTGCCGGAGATCGACAACGGCTTGGTCGGACGCCATTCGCCGCTCACTTCCCAGCCCTTGACGGTGGTGGGAACGCGCTCGACAAGTCCGACTCCGGCCGAGTTGATCCGGATCACGCTGCCCAGCCTGGAGCGCGAATCATAGCGCGAAATGCCGAATTGTCCCTTGGCGGCGCGCCAGTTGACGCCGATTTCATTGTTCCGCGTGACGATAGGCTGAAGACTGATCAGACTCGACACGGACTGCCCCGGCGTTGCCACCCCGCGCAACACCAGGCCCGCGTCTGGCAAGCCAAATCCCTCGGAGCTGGCGACGAACGCCGACCACGCTGGGGCAAAGCGCCAAATCGCGCCAACGTTCTTGACCGACTCGGAAAACTGTGCGGAACCGCCTTGTACAAGGCGACTGCCATAGGCAGCCAAGGTGGTGTACGTATCGACACGTAGTTTAGCGTTTTCGTGGCGCACGCCCCCGCGCACTGTGATCGGGCCATACTCATATTCAAGTTGGGCGAAGGGCGCTGTCGAACTAAATTTCAACAGCGGCACCCAGGTGCGCTCAGTCAGCGCCAGTCGTTGTTCGGTCTGATCGCGCAGAAAATCCACGCCAAAGGTCGCCTCGAGGCCGGTGACGAGTGTATCCGGGCGCACGAAAGTCACGCGCGCGCCCAGTTTGTCAGCAATGATCTGGGATTGATCCCACAAGGTGCCGCGCGGGGCGATGCGAGTGTCCTGGAAGGTGGCCACTTGGGTCGCCCCGTACAAGGACTCGAAGTCGTGGCTGAACAGTTGCGCGCTGAAGCTGCCGCCAGCGAGATCGGCGTGGCGATAGTCCAGGCTAGCGCTGCGCACCTTGTTGCGGGCAGCCATGCCCACCGGAGTGCCTGGCAGGGAGCTGGTCGGAACGCCCTCGGCCAAGATGCCGGGATCGTTCATGTAGTCGCCGTCGCCTTCAAGGTTGAAGCGATTGAGCGACAGTTGCAGGCGCTGTGCGCCGAAGGTCTTGCCGATCTTGAAGAACAGATCGTCCCCATGAGTGTCAAGGGTATCGCCCTGGACTGTGTCAATGCCGAGACGGCGGCCCTTTGCGTCGTAGCCCATGCCGCGCCGTTGCACGGCTGCATAGCCGAGGAAGTCGAAGGCATCGGACTTGTGGGCGATCGAGTAGCCGGTCTTCCAGTCGAGATTATCCGACCGGAACTGGGTCGAAGCGCGCACGTTGACTCCGTAAGTGGTGCCACTGGTGCGCGGCGACTTGGTGATGTAATTGATGATGCCGCCGGTCGCGCCCATCCCCTGTACCGCAGATGCGCCGTTGATCACTTCGATACGTTCGATGATGAAGCTGTCGGCGAAATAGCCTTCGCGCATGCCGGCGCGCAAAGGATTGGACTGGGGAATGCCATCCAGCAGGATCAGCGGTTGCCGCCCGCGCAACGATTCCCCGGTTGAGGTCATTTTTTGGCGGCTCGGTGCGTAGCCAGGGATGAAGGTGGCGAGTGCCTGCGATGGATCGTCCGCGATCAGATATTGCGACGACAGGTCCTGCTGGCTGATGACGGCAATCGCACCGGGGATTTTGTCGATGGCTTTTTCGCCGCGCGTGGCAGTCACCACGACTTGAGCCGTCAGGCCCTCTGCATTGATATCTGCCTGCTGGGCAAGGGAATCGGCTGTCGCCATGGCCAGGCACGCGAAAGCAACGGCAAGGGCGACGGGCTTGATTGAGGGCATACGATTACAGTCCTTAAAAATTGTGCGGTGATCTTTCCCGCAGAACAATGTAAAATGAGAATGATAACCATTATCATTCACTTCTTCAAGTGTATTGAGAACTATTCTCATTTATTCTCATCGGTAAAACTTGCTCTGATACTCATATGAAAAATTTCGCCCTCGCCCTGCATCTGTGGACAGGCCTCGTGTTTGGCACAGTTCTCGTCGTGCTTGGGTTGACCGGATCTGCGCTAAGCTGGATGCACGAGCTCGACGTGCTCTTCAACCCGGACCTGTTGCATGTGGCTCCGCCGCCCGGAATGCGCACGGGCGACCCGTTTCGGTTCGACCCAGCCCTGATCGAGTCCGTCGGTGACGCATTGGTGCGCGATTCGCGCTACGGCAAGCCGAGCACACTGGAAATGCCTGCACGCGCCGGCGATGTTTTCGTCGCGTCGTACCGGTTACCGCCTGGGCGCGGAAGGGCGCCTTGGGTTCAGTCCGTCACGCGCCAGGTAATGATGGATCCTTCGACTCTGCGCGTAACCGGTGAGCGCAACTGGGGGCAGTTTGGAATGTCGCGCCCGCTGTTGATGCCGACGTTGTTCCATATTCACCGTTACATGGTCGCCGGTGAAACAGGCAAGGTGACAATAGCGGTGACGGGCGTCGCGCTTGTGCTGACGGTACTGACCGGCATGATCCTATGGTGGCCGCGCTTGATCGGCTCCGCGATCTGGAATGCGGTGACGGTTCGGCATGGCGGGTCGTGGCCACGGTTCAGCTTCCGGCTGCACCGCGCGGGTGGCTTCTTCGCCGCGCCGGTGCTGCTGGTTTCCGCACTGTCGGGCATCTACTTCAATATGCCGGATTGGGTGACGGCGGTTGTAGGCGTCATTTCGCCGGTGACGCCAAATCCCAAATTAATGAACCAGAGTAGCGGCTCGGGCGAAGGCGCGTCGGTTGCCGGCGCGGTAATCGCGGCGCAGGCAAAGTTCCCAGATGGGCGCATTTCGCGTGTGTCCTTCCCAGTCAAGACCGGCCAGCCATTTGAAATTCGCGTGCGCCAGCCCGGCGAACTTCGTCAAGGGCCTGGCGCGACGCGCATCAGCGTCGATTCAGGGAACGCCATTGTGCTTCGGGTGATCGATCCCGAGCGGGCCCGAGGCGGCGATAAATTCCTCAGCTGGCTGTTCCCCTTGCATACCGGTGAGGCTTTTGGCTTAGGAGGACGGATATTCATCAGCCTGTTCGGATTCATGCCTTTGGCATTTTTCATGACGGGCTTGGTGATATGGGTAAAGCTGCGCAGAAAAAAGATTTTTGGAAAGTGAAGTACTGCACGGCATCGGGAAAATGCTTCGTTTGCCGCTGTCTTTCCTCGAACGGATCGAGCACAGGGAGCTGTTGCCCCATGCGCGCCTCGGTGAGCCACGCACAGCCATCCTCGATGGCGACGAAAAAACCCTGTCGTGTCAGAAAATCCAGTAAAATAGCGGGTTGAAGTTGTAGCCCCTGACCAGGGGCAAAGGCAGTGCAGGGCGGCCGGTTTCATCGTCGGGCGCCCTTTGTTGTTTCCGGCGGCCGGTGCAGGCCGGCCGACCAGGTGCAGCCGGTAGCCCCGGCTGCGATCCCGCGAGGATGGCGAAATTGGTAGACGCACCAGGTTTAGGTCCTGACGCCAGCAATGGTGTGGGGGTTCGAGTCCCCCTCCTCGCACCACGAATATAGACACTTTTTTTGGACGATTTTTACAATGGCAACTGCAGTCGAAACCCTGGGTAAACTCGAGCGTCGCATGACGATCTCTTTTCCGCTGGCTGAAGTCCGGACGGAAGTTGAAAAGCGCTTGAAACAGCAGGCGAAAACGGCCAAGGCGCCTGGCTTCCGCCCAGGCAAGGTTCCTCTGAAAATGGTCGCAGCCCAATACGGCTACCAGATCGAGTCCGATGTCCTCAACGACAAGGTCGGCCGCGCCTTCAACGACGCCGCCAACGAGAACGAGCTGCGCGTCGCCGGCTTCCCGAAGATCGATGCCAAGGACGACAGCCCTGAAGGCGTCCTGTCCTTCGACGCGACCTTCGAAGTCTATCCGGAAGTGTCGGTGGGCGACCTCGCCGCCGTCGAAATCGAGACCGTCAAGGCCGACGTGTCGGACGCCGAAATCGACAAGACGATCGAGATCCTGCGCAAGCAGCGCGTGCATTACCACACCAAGGGCGAGGCCGGCGAGCATGGCGACGGCGGCGCGCCGATCGCAGCGAACGACGACCGCGTGACGGTTGATTTCACCGGCGTCATCGACGGCGTTGAATTCCCGGGCGGCCAGGCACAAGACTACGCATTTGTACTCGGCGAAGGCCGCATGCTGCCGGAATTCGAAGCGGCCACCATCGGCCTGAAGGTCGGCGAGTCGAAGACTTTTGACCTGGCATTTCCAGAGGATTACCATGGCAAGGACGTGGCCGGCAAAACCGCCCAGTTCACCATCACGCTGAAGCAGCTCGAGTGGGCGCACCTGCCGGCAGTCGACGCCGAATTTGCCAAGTCGCTGGGCATCGAAGACGGCGACGCTGAAAAAATGCGCGCCGACATCAAGGTCAACCTCGAGCGTGAAGTCGCCGGCCGTGTCAAGGCGCGCAACAAGGAAGCCGTGATGGATGCCCTGATCAAGGTCACCGACATGGAAGTGCCGAAAGTGATGATCGAGCAGGATTCCGAGCGCCTGGCCGAGATGACCCGCCAGGACATGACCCAGCGCGGCATGGATGTCAAGAACATGCCATTCCCGCAAGAGCTGTTCGCCACCAAGGCCGAGCGCCGCGTGCGCCTCGGACTGATCCTGTCGCAACTGGTTGGCGACAACAAGCTGCAGGCAACGCAAGAGCAGGTCAAGGCGCAGATCGAAGATTTCGCGCAGAGCTACGAAGATCCGAAGGAAGTGCTGAAGTACTACTACAGCGATCGCCGGCGCCTGGCTGAAGTCGAAGCCCTTGTATTGGAAGAAAACGTCGTCAACTATGTGCTCGGTAAGGCGAAAGTAACCGCGAAAGCAGTTGCATTCGACGAATTGATGGGAAGCAACGCACAAGCTTAAGAATCTTTTAAGCTATCGTCAGACAACGCGCAAGGAGAATTCATGAACCACAATCCGGCTTTGGACACACAAGCACTCGGCCTGGTGCCGATGGTGGTCGAGCAGAGCGGGCGCGGTGAACGCGCCTACGACATTTACTCGCGCCTGCTGAAGGAGCGCGTGATTTTCCTCGTCGGTCCGGTCAACGACCAGATGGCGAACCTGATCGTGGCCCAGCTGCTGTTCCTGGAAAGCGAAAATCCGGACAAGGATATTTCGCTGTACATCAATTCGCCAGGCGGATCGGTTTCGGCCGGTCTGGCGATCTTCGATACCATGAACTTCATCAAGCCTGACGTGTCGACCTTGTGCACCGGGATGGCCGCCTCGATGGGCGCCTTCCTGCTGGCAGCGGGCACCAAGGGCAAGCGCTTTTCGCTGCCGAACTCGCGCATCATGATTCACCAGCCGTCGGGCGGCTCGCAGGGCATGGCTTCGGACATCGAAATCCAGGCCAAGGAAATCCTGTACCTGCGCGAACGCCTGGCCAAACTGATGGCCGACAACACGGGCAAGACCGTTGAGCAGATCCACAAGGATACTGACCGCGACCGTTTCATGTCGGGCGACGAAGCGGCGGACTATGGCCTGATCGACAAAGTGTTGACCACCCGCGGCTAATGCACTTGCAACGGTGTTGCTGAAAAAACGCCCGGGCGCTACAACGTTCGGGCGTTTCGTTTTTATTTCGGGTAGCATGGCAGTTTACGAGCACCTTGTTGCGCTCCCGTATTAGCGTTATCTTTATAGTAATTTACTAGAAACCTGCCCCATGTCAGACAAAAAATCCTCCAGCGGCGAAAAACTCCTGTACTGCTCGTTCTGCGGCAAGAGCCAGCACGAGGTGAAGAAACTCATCGCCGGACCATCGGTGTTCATCTGCGACGAGTGCATCGACCTGTGCAACGACATCATCCGTGACGAGACCTCGAACGTCGAGACCGTGGCCGGCGCCAAGTCGGACCTGCCGACACCGCACGAGATCGCGGCCTTGCTCGACCAGTACGTCATCGGCCAGCAGACCGCCAAGCGCATCTTGTCGGTGGCGGTCTACAACCATTACAAGCGGCTCAAGCACCTGGGCAAGAAAGACGACGTCGAACTGGCCAAGAGCAACATCTTGCTGGTGGGCCCGACCGGCTCCGGCAAGACCTTGCTGGCGCAGACGCTCGCGCGCATGCTCAACGTGCCGTTCGTCATTGCCGATGCCACCACCTTGACCGAAGCCGGCTATGTCGGCGAAGACGTCGAGAACATCATCCAGAAGCTGCTGCAAAGCTGCAACTACGAGGTCGACAAGGCCCAGCGCGGCATCGTCTACATTGATGAGATCGACAAGATTTCGCGCAAGTCGGACAATCCGTCGATCACCCGCGACGTGTCGGGCGAAGGCGTGCAGCAGGCGCTGCTGAAGCTGATCGAGGGCACCATGGCATCGGTGCCGCCGCAGGGCGGGCGCAAGCATCCGAACCAGGACTTCGTGCAGATCGACACCACCAACATCATGTTCATCTGCGGCGGCGCGTTCGACGGTCTGGTCAAAATCATCCAGAACCGGTCCGAAAAGGGCGGCATCGGCTTCTCGGCCAGCGTGAAAAGCTCGGCGCAGCGCGCCAACAGCGAGATCATGCTCGATGCGGAACCGGAAGACCTGATCAAATTTGGCCTGATTCCGGAACTTGTTGGCCGTCTGCCTGTCGTAGCTACCCTGAGCGAATTGACGGAAGACGCGCTGATCCAGATCCTGGTCGAGCCGAAGAATGCGCTGATCAAGCAGTATTCGAAACTGCTCGAAATGGAAGGCGCTGAATTGGAAATTCGCCCAGCAGCGATGCACGCCATTGCAAAGAAAGCATTGGCGCGCAAAACCGGTGCGCGCGGATTGCGCTCGATTCTCGAACACGCTTTGCTCGATGTTATGTACGAATTGCCAAATCAGCAGAATGTCATCAAAGTCGTGATTGATGAAAATACGATCACGAACGGTGCAAAACCTTTACTGATTTATAGCGAAACTGCCAAAGCATCCGGAGAAAATTGAAAATTACCCGTCCGCACACAACAAAAAGGGCTGCGTCTGGGAATTCTTGGCGGTACAATTTATCTCAATAAAAGAAGCAGGCTTCAATCGAAAAGCCACTCGCGGCGCTGCCGCGCGGTGGCTTTTTTATATTTTGTCTGTCTTTAATCTTTTAGACCAAGCCGGTGATTTTTAGCACGAAGATCCAATTCGATAACAAATCGAAATATTTTTTTCAAACCGGCCTTGTTTTTAGGCAGCCAGTGCCAACATCTGATTCACGCTTTTTATAAGGTATGCCATGACAACTTCCAATTTAACCGAGCAAACGACGCTGCCATTACTGCCGTTGCGCGACGTGGTCGTCTTTCCGCATATGGTAATACCATTGTTTGTTGGCCGGCCAAAATCCATCAAGGCGCTTGAAGCGGCGATGGAGCAGGGCAAAAGCATCATGCTGGCGGCCCAGAAGGCGGCTGCCAAGGACGAGCCGTCGCCGACCGACATCTACGAGATCGGTTGCGTTGCAAATATCCTGCAGATGCTCAAGCTGCCGGACGGCACCGTCAAGGTGCTGGTCGAAGGCGCCCAGCGCGCCCGCATCAACCACATCAGCGATTCGCCGACCCATTTCATCGCCGACCTGACCCCGCTCAATTCGGAAATCGGCGACGATTCCGAAGTCGAGGCGATGCGCCGCGCGATCGTCCAGCAGTTCGACCAGTACGTCAAACTGAACAAAAAGATTCCTCCTGAGATCCTCGCTTCGCTGGCGGGCATCGACGACGCCGGCCGCCTGGCCGACACCGTCGCCGCCCACCTGCCGCTCAAGCTCGAACAAAAGCAGGTGATCCTCGAGATCTTCAACGTCGCCAAGCGCCTCGAGCACCTGCTCGGCCAGCTTGAAGGCGAACTCGACATCTTGCAGGTCGAAAAGCGCATCCGCGGCCGCGTCAAGCGCCAGATGGAAAAGTCGCAGCGCGAGTACTACCTCAACGAGCAGGTCAAGGCCATCCAGAAAGAACTGGGCGAGGGCGAAGACGGCGCCGACATCGACGAACTCGAGAAGAAGGTGATTGCCGCCAAGATGCCGAAAGAGGCACTCGACAAGGCCACCAACGAGCTCAAGAAGCTCAAGCTGATGTCGCCGATGTCCGCCGAGGCGACCGTCGTGCGCAACTACATCGACACCCTGGTGAACCTGCCGTGGAAAAAGAAGTCGAAGGTCAACAATGACCTGACCAACGCCGAGAAAGTGCTCGAGGGCGATCACTACGGCCTCGACAAGGTCAAGGAACGCATCCTGGAGTACCTCGCGGTGCAACAGCGCGTCGACAAGCTCAAAGCTCCGATCCTGTGCTTCGTCGGCCCTCCGGGCGTCGGCAAGACCTCGCTCGGCCAGTCGATCGCCCGCGCCACGAACCGCAAGTTCGTCCGCATGGCGCTTGGCGGCGTGCGCGACGAGGCCGAGATCCGCGGCCACCGCCGTACGTACATCGGTTCGATGCCGGGCAAGGTGCTGCAATCGCTAGCCAAGGTCGGCGTGCGCAACCCGCTGTTCCTGCTCGACGAAATCGACAAGATGGGCGCGGACTTCCGCGGCGATCCATCGTCGGCGCTGCTCGAGGTGCTCGATCCGGAACAGAACCACACGTTCTCGGACCATTACATTGAAGTCGATTTCGACCTGTCGGACGTGATGTTCGTGGCGACGTCGAACTCGTATAACATCCCGCCGGCGCTGCTCGACCGGATGGAAGTGATCCGCCTGTCCGGATACACCGAAGATGAGAAGACCAGCATCGCGCAGCGCTACCTGCTGCCGAAGCAGATCAAGGCGAACGGGCTGAAGGAAGACGAGATCAAGGTCGACGAATCGGCCCTGCGCGACATCATCCGTTATTACACCCGCGAAGCCGGCGTGCGCTCGCTCGAGCGCGAAATCTCGAAGATCTGCCGCAAGGTCGTCAAGATGCTGCTGCTGAAGGCGTCCGATAAAAAGGTCCTCATCAACGGCAAGAATCTCGACAAGTTCCTCGGCGTGCGGCGCTACGATTTCGGCGTCGCCGAAAAAGAGAACCAGGTCGGCCAGGTGGTCGGTCTCGCATGGACCGAAGTGGGCGGCGATTTGCTCACCATCGAGGCGGTGCAGATGCCGGGCAAGGGCGGCGTGATCCGCACCGGTACCCTGGGCGACGTCATGAAAGAGTCGATCGAAGCGGCGCGCACGGTGGTTCGCTCGCGTGCCAATCGCCTCGGCATCCGTAACGACGTGTTTGAGAAAGCCGATATTCACATCCACGTGCCGGAAGGCGCAACGCCAAAGGACGGTCCATCGGCCGGCGCGGCGATGACGGTGGCGCTGGTGTCGGTATTTACCGGCATCCCGGTACGCGCCGATGTGGCGATGACCGGCGAGATCACACTGCGCGGCGAGATCCTGCCGATCGGCGGCCTGAAAGAGAAACTGCTGGCGGCGCATCGCGGCGGAATCAAGACGGTGCTGATCCCGGAACAGAACGTCAAGGACCTGGCTGAAATTCCGGATACCGTGAAAAACAAGCTCGAAATCGTCCCGGTTCGCTGGATCGATAAAGTGCTCGAGATCGCCCTGGAACGCATGCCGGAAGCGGTCGTCGACACTCCGCCGGTGGCTGCCGTTACCGCAGCGCCGCAAACGGATGGACAGACCGACGTGGTGAAGCACTAAGCCCCGGCAGTCTTACTCGGCAGGTAGATCAGGCGCCTTCGTGGCGCCTGTTTTTATAGCGGGCGCATATACAAGCGCAGCAATCTTCCTTGACACGCGGGAGGCCCAGCTTGTTTAATACGGCCTGCGGATTTTTTCCGCCGCGCGGGCCGCGCGAATCAGGCAGGATTGAAGCAAACCAGATGGCGCAGTATCGCGGCATCACACCAGGCGACGAGGAACCGAGTGAACAAAGCAGAATTGATTGAAGAAATCGCGAAGTCGGCGGACATTACCAAGGCATCCGCCACACGCGCGCTCGACGCCATGATGGACGCGGTAACCACCAGCCTGAAGAACAACGACAGTGTCACGCTGGTCGGCTTCGGCACCTTCACCGTCGGCGAGCGCGCCGCGCGTACCGGACGCAATCCGCGTACCAACGAGGCGATCAAGATCGAGGCCGCCAAGGTGCCGAAATTTAAAGCTGGCAAAGCACTCAAAGATGCAGTAAACTAATGTCCTCCGATGTGGTGACAAACGTCGGAGGCTAGCTGGGCAAACCGCAAGGTGCGGCCAGGTAGAAGCAGCAAAGCGTATTTTTAGGAGCGGTAGTTCAGTTGGTTAGAATACCGGCCTGTCACGTCGGGGGTCGCGGGTTCGAGTCCCGTCCGCTCCGCCATAAAATACACAGATTAGGAGTGGTAGTTCAGTTGGTTAGAATACCGGCCTGTCACGTCGGGGGTCGCGGGTTCGAGTCCCGTCCGCTCCGCCAGCATTAGGTAGATTCGAAGTTGCCCCATGAGGGAATTTCCTTTCCGCCAAAAGAAGAAGAGGCGAACGAGAGTTCGCCTTTTTTTTCGTATGCACCGTTTAATCGCATTCTCTCAACAAGACTTGGCTGACCATGTTTGAATTTATTCGTAACCACAAGCGCTTCATGCAGGTTTTACTCATGTTGCTGATCGTGCCATCGTTCGTGCTGGTCGGCGTCAGCAGCTACGAGAACAAGGGCGACGACGCCAATGCGGTCGCCAACGTGGACGGACAAAAAATCACGCAGCAGGAATGGGACACCGCCCAGCGCAACCAGATGGACCGCTATCGCCAGATGCTCGGCGAACGCTTCGACCAGAAGATGTTCGAAACGCCGGAAGCGAAGCAGGCCATCCTCGACAACCTGATCGCCGAGCGCGCGCTGGCAGCCGAAGTGGCCCGCCGCAACCTGACGATCACCGACGCCACGCTGGCCAAGGTCTACGCCGAACAGTTCAACGGCGACGTCAACCAGTACAAGCAAACCGCCGCCAGCCTCGGCCTGACCACGCCAGGCCTTGACGCCCGCGTACGCCGCGACATGGCGCTGGCCCAGATCAGCGGCGCGGTGCAGTCGACCGCATTCGCGCCACGCTCGGTCACTACACGCCTGTCCGACATCAACGATCAGGAACGTGAAGTCCAGGAACTGGTCTTCCCGGCTGCTCAATACATTTCGCAAGTCAAGGTCACCGACGAGATGATCAAGGCGTTCTACGACAAGAACGGCACCATGTTCCAGATTCCGGAGCAGGTCAAAGCCGAGTACGTTCTGTTCACGCCGGAGACGGTCGAAAGCCAGGTCGCCGTGACGGACGCGGAAGTGGCCGATTTCTACGCCAAGAACCTGAACAATTTCTCGACCGGCGAACTGCGCGTTGCCAGCCACATCCTGATCAACGCCAAGAAGGACGCGCCGGCAGCTGAAAAAGCAGCCGCCCAGGCCAAGGCCGAAGCGATCCTCGCGCAGCTGCGCAAGAACCCGGCGGATTTCGCCAGGCTGGCCAAGGCCGAGTCGCAGGATCCGGGTTCGGCTGAACTCGGGGGCGACCTCGGCACGGTCGAAAAGGGCGCCTTCGTCAAGCCGGTCGAAGACGCGATCTATCAGCTCAAGCAAGGCGAGATCAGCAACGTGGTGCAGTCGGAGTACGGCTACCACATCATCACCGTAACCTCGCTCAAGCCGGCTGCCGTCAAGCCGCTCGAGGAAGCCAAGACAGCGATCGCCGAAGAACTGAAGAAACAGAAGATGTCGAAGAAGTACTCGGAGCTGGCCGAAGCGTTCAGCAACACCTTGTACGAGCAGTCGGACAGCCTGAAGCCGGCCGCCGACAAGTTCAAGCTGAAGGTCGAGACGATCGACAGCCTGACCCGCACGCCGTCGCCGGCACTGGGCGCCGCGCCGTTCAATTCGCCAAAATTCCTGGCCGCGATCTTCTCGGAAGAGTCGTTGAAGAACAAGCGCAACACCGAAGCCGTACAGGCCGGCCCGAACGTGCTGATTGCAGGCCGCGTGATCGAGTTCAAGCCGGCGTCGAAGCGTCCGCTGGCTGAAGTAGCCGATGCGATTCGGCAGCGCGTCACCGTCGAAGAGGCCGCGAAACTGGCCCGCCAGGCCGGCGAGGCGAAGATGGCAGCAGCCAAGGCCAGCGGCGACGCTACCGGCTTCGGGGAAGCGAAAGTGGTGAGCCGCAGCAAGCAGCCGCCAATCAACCCAGCGGCGGCAATGGCCGTGTTGAAGGCCGACGTCACCAAGCTGCCGGCCTATGTCGGTGTGGACGTGCCAGGCCAGGGCTATGGCGTGTACCGCATCGGCAAGATGTCGCAGGCAGCAGTGCCCGATGCCGAGCGCCGCAAGGCCGAGGTCGAGCAGATCAGCAATGCGCTGGGCCAGCAGGACATGTACAACTACACCGAGATGCTCAAGCAGAAGGCCAAGGTCAAGGTCCTGGTCAAGCCTGCTGGTGCCGTCACCGCCGCCAACTGATCTTCGTTTGGCGAACAGAAAGCCCGGCCGCGTAAGCGGACCGGGCTTTTTTTCGCCTGTCTTGCAAGGTTTGACATTCGGACAAATGTCCGAATGTCAGACCTGACACCAGCGTTTTCTTCGCCTGGTCCACCGATCCTTCCGCTGCGTACGCGGCCGCACAGAATTTGTCCACGACAACGACTACGATGACTACTTATTCAACAGTTATCCAAGAGGAATATCCCATGTCCACACTCGACCATGCAAACCACGTCGCCGAACTCGCCGCCAAAATCAAGCCGGTACGGTTCGGCATGTTTACAACCGTCGATCAGCACGGTCACCTGACCAGCCAGCCGATGACCAACCAGGAAATTGACAGCGAAGGCGGCCTGTGGTTCTACACCTCGACCCTGACCGACCTGTGGGAAAACATCGCCGCCAATCCGAAAGTCAACGTCAGCTTCGCCGAACCTGAAGACATGCTGTTCGTGTCCATCAGCGGCACCGCCGAACGCGTTGTCGACCGCGCCCGCATCAAGGAACTGTGGAATCCGATGGTTGCCGCCTGGTTCCCGAACGGCGTCGACGATCCGCACGTCGTGCTGGTGCGGGTTGCGGCCCGTTCAGTGCACTACTGGGACTCGAACGACAACAAGATGACCAGCATGTTCGACATCGCAAAAGCTGCCATCACAGGCACCACGCCGGAAGTCGAGCCTGGCGAACACGGCAAGTTCCAGCTGTGATTTCAGGCGAACTCGTCTGCGGCGTTGCTAGCATCTGACAACCTGGTCTACAATACGTCTCGCCGGCAGTATGCCGGCGCTACTTATCGGATTACGCAATGCTCAGGTTGGTTTGGTTGATGATGTTGGTATTGACGGCAGGGTTTTCCCTGCCGGTTCAGGCTGAGGCCGGTCGCAGTCGCGCGCAGGCGGGCAAGGTGGTACGGGCTGGCGCGCCCGCCAAGACCGTCAAGGCCGCCAAGGCGACCGCGCGCAAGCCGCCTGCCGTCAAGGCGCGCGGGAAGCGTCTAAAGGCGACCCGGGCAGTGCCGGCCACCTCCGCGCGCCAGGTCGTGCGCATCAAGCGCCCACGGGCCCACCAGCACTACCGCGCCGCGACCGTCCAGTCCGATCATCCGGCCGCGCTCGCATCGAACGCCGTGCTGATCCTCGATCCGGCTACGCGCGTGGTGCTGTTTGAAAAAAATGCCGAGTCGGTCATGCCGATTGCCTCGTTGACCAAGCTGATGACCGCGCTGGTCGTTGTCGAAGCCAGGCAAGACATGGACGAAGTCATCGCCATTACCGATGACGACATCGACCGTATGAAAAATTCCACCTCGCGACTGCGCGTCGGCACCAGGCTGCCACGTTCGGCGATGCTGCACCTCGCATTGATGAGCTCCGAGAACCGGGCGGCCAATGCACTCGGCCGCAACTTTCCCGGCGGCGCCCGCGCCTTCGTGGCGGCGATGAACGCCAGGGCCAAGTCGCTCGGCATGACGCGCACGCGCTATGTCGAACCGACCGGACTGTCGAGCGCCAACGTGTCGACCGCCGGCGACCTGGCCAAACTGGTGGTCGCCGCCCAGCGCCATCCGCTGATCCGGGAATACTCGACGGATGAAGACCATACGATTCAACAGGCCGGCCACACCACCCCTTACCACAACAGCAACCGGCTCATCTCGAACGCCAGCTGGGATATCGACCTGCAAAAGACCGGCTACATTTCGGAAGCCGGACGCTGCATGGTCCTGCACACTGAAATTGGCGGCCGCGATGTCGTCATGGTGTTCCTCGACTCCCAGGGCAGCATGTCGCGCGCGGCGGATGCCAACCGGGTGCGCGCCTGGCTCGCCTCCGACCACCGTTCGGCGCAGCAATAGCATTCAGCCAGGTACACGCATCTTGTCGACGCGTTTCCACAGCGTCGAGATCTCTTTGTTGCGCCCGACTGTGGCCGCCGTCATGAAGCCCGTGATGAATCCGACCTCCGCCGACAGATCAGGTCGTGCGTCGGCAATGCCGGACAGCAGGCGATCGGCGACGGCCGCATCGTTGAGCAAGCCGAGTTCGTCCTGCAGGCAAGTCAGGGCCTTGACGTAAGGCTTGACCTGCCTGGGCGAGAACAGGGACCCGAAGAACTCGGCCGCATAACGGTTTTTCTTGGCGGCGATGCGCACCCGGTGCCGCGCCTCGACCGTTGCGCGGTCCAGATTGGTCCCGCGCGAATGCAACCGGCGCCGGTTGCGCTTCAGCGTCGCGCTGGCAAACGCCATTACCGGCGCCATCAGCTGCTTTTCCCCGCCTTTGAGCGAAGGCAGCTCGTCATGCCAGTCCATCGCCTGGACCCATCGATTGATGCCCAGCATGAGCCGCGTGTAGCGGGGGGAGGCGACGGCAGCGGCCGCCGCCTCACGGTGTTGCCGCGCATTTTCCTCTGCCGCGCCGCGCACCGCATCGATCTGCCGCGGCTCGGCCAGCTGCCGCGCCAGCGTTGGCAAAGTCGAGCCGGCCAGCACGTCCCAGTCGCGTGCGCCGCCCAGCTCGGTCGCCAGCCAGTCTAGTTCCTGCTGCAACTCCACAGGAAGGCGCAGCAGGCGTTTGTACATGCTCAGCGCCAAGCGCAGGCGCCGCATGCCGACCCGCATCTGGTGCAGGCTCTCCACGTCATGCCGCTCGGCCACACCTTCGGCGTTGTCATGGATCTGCGCGGTCGTGTTGAACATTATTTCTTGGAAGGCTCGTTCGGCCGTCATGTCGCGTGTCAGCGCGAGCCTGGTGGCCTTGACCGCTGCCGGCACGGCCGGCGCGAGCAAGGCGTAGCCGCGGTCGGCGTTGCTGCGGGTGCCGATCTGCAGCGGGATATCGTTTTGCAGCGCCAGTGCCAGGTCGAACAGGTGCGCCGGGTCGCCCGACTTCATCTCGAGCTCGAGTTCGTGGATCGAACTGTCCTTGCCGTCGCATTCGAGCCGGCCCTGGTCGAAGGCGAGCGCGATGAGGCCGCCTTCTTGCGGGTGCAGTTCCCACGCGATGCGCCTGACCGTCGTGGTAAACACGGGCGCCAGGCCTTTCCCGCTCGCGGCAGCGTCGAGCACGTTGCGGCGGGTACGCTTGTCGTCGACGACCTCGCGCAGGCGCCGCAGTTCCGGCGTGGCGCCGCTGACGGGCGACGCCCACTCGTGGCGAAAATGGATGGCGCCATGCACGCTGTCGCCGTGCTCGATGTTCTGCACCCAGCCGCCGTCGACGCTGCGCACGCGCAGGCCGATGTCGCTCTGGCGCAGGCGCAGGTCCGGTGTATCGAAATAGGTGTCCGACACGGTTTGCTCGCGCGGCGCCGACGCCGACTGCCCATTGAGCAGCGGATGCTGCAACAGTGCGTCTTGATCCTGTGGATCGATTACCAGCTTCAGTTCTACTTCCATTATTCATCCTCCGATCGATACTGTTAGACCGCTCAACGGGCGCGAAGTGCGGTGGTTTTTATGCCTGACGCATTTGATCGGAAGACACCGTAAGTCAACATTCTGTGGCGCTCGGAACAGCATCTTTCCTGTCCGGAAAATCACCGAAAAGCCGCGCTATTCACTGCGCATGTTTGTGTAGTTTTCAATACACAAGCTTCCAAAAAAACATAATTTCCGCGCAAATCGTACCGTATAGTGAAAGCACAGATCAGCCGGATTTGGTAGCCAACGGTGAACATGAACGGGTATGCGGGTCGCATGCGTTGTGCTGTATGCGTGCGCCTTTTTTTTCCAGGAAGGCTAGGGCGATGTGCTATTTGATGGGGTGCCTGGATGAGTAAGGTCGACGTCGACGCAGTGCTGCGCGAAGTCGACGCCACCGCGCCATGCGGCCCCAATCTCGAATACGATCCGGTGTTCGTCGAACTCGAGCAGGCGGTACAGGGCAAGCCCGAAGTCCAGTACGGCGACACCATCAGCGCGGCCACGCAGCCCGACTGGAAAGCGGTCGACCGCCTCGCCAGCGGCCTGCTCGAGCGCAGCCGCGACCTGCGCCTGGTGCTTCATCTGATGCGCGCCCAGGTGGCCTTGCATGGCCTCGATGGCCTGGCCGACGGCATGCGCATGCTCGAACGCCTGCTCGACGAACGCTGGGACAGCGTGCACCCGCAGCTCGACGCGGACGACGGCATGGATCCGACGCTGCGCATCAATTCGCTCGCCGTGCTGACCGACCGCACCTCGCTGTTGCGCGAACTGCGCGAGGCCAGCCTGCTCGTGCTGCCCGGCCTCGGCCCGCTCAGCATGCGCAGGCTCGACATCGCGCAAGGCGACCTGGCCGCAGCCGACGGCGAGCAAAAGCTGGCGGTGGCGTCGATCGAACTGGCGTTGGCCGACCTGGTCCCCGGCGCGTTGGCGGCGGCAGTGGACAAGCTGCAGCGCGCGCTCGACAGCGTGGTCAACATCGAAACGCTGCTGGTGCGCCAGGTCGGCAGTTCGCAGGCGCTCAATCTAGACGAGTTGACCCGGCCGCTGCGCCGCGGCCGCGATTTCCTGGCCAGCCGGCTGGCGCCTGCCGCAGCCGTCGCCGCAGTGGGCGTGGCCGATACGGCTGCCGCGCCGTCCGGGCCCGCCGCGCCGGCACGCATCAGCGGCGACATCGCCAGCCGCGACGACGTCGTGCGCACGCTCGACAAACTGATCGCGTATTACCGGCAGCACGAGCCGTCAAGCCCGCTGCCGATCCTGCTGGAACGGGCCAGGCGCCTGGTCCCCAAGAGCTTCCTCGAGATCATCGCCGACATCGCGCCCGACGGCATGAGCCAGCTGATGGTGTTCAAGGGGGCGGACGGTTCGAACGAGGAGGGCAGTTAAATCAAGTGAGCAGGCGGTCATCGTGTCGTTAAATTCTTGGAGGGTTCAATCGTGGGCAAAGAAAGCAGCCAGAAATTCATCGCGCGTAACCGCGCGCCCCGGGTGCAGATCGAATACGACGTCGAAGTCTACGGCGCCGAAAAAAAAGTCCAGCTGCCGTTCGTGATGGGCGTGATGGCCGACCTGTCGGGCCAGCCGAAAGATCCGCTGGCGCCGGTGGCCGAGCGTAAATTCCTCGAGATCGACGTCGACAATTTCGACGAGCGCCTCAAGTCGATGAAGCCGCGCGTGGCGGTGCAGGTGCCCAATACGCTGACCGGCGAAGGCAACCTGTCGGTCGAGATGACGTTCGAGAGCATGGATGACTTTACGCCGGCGGCGGTGGCGCGCAAGGTCGGCTCGCTGGGCAAGCTGCTCGAAGCGCGCGGCCAGCTGTCGAACCTGCTGACCTACATGGACGGCAAGACCGGCGCCGAGGACCTGATCGCCAAGCTGCTTGCCGAACCGGCCCTGATGCAGGCCCTCACGTCGGCTCCCAAGCCACAAGAATAATCCCTATCGCCCTGGAGGATAAGATGGCTGAACTTCAAGAACAAATCCCGCAGGTGGGCGGCACGCTCGAAATGAGCGAATTTGGCAGCCTGCTGCAAAAGGAATTCAAACCGCAGTCGGACCAGGCCCGCGAAGCGGTCGAGCATGCGGTGCGCACGCTCGCCGAGCAGGCGCTGGCGGGCACCAACATCATGTCGGGCGACGTGCTCGGCACCATCGAAGGCCTGATCGCGGCGCTCGATCGCAAGCTGACCGAGCAGGTCAACCTGATCATGCACGCGCCAGAGTTCCAGGCGGTGGAAGGCGCATGGCGCGGCCTGCACTACCTGGTCAACAACACCGAGACCGACGAGATGCTGAAGATCCGCGTGATGAACATCTCGAAAAACGAGTTGGGCAAGACGCTGAAGAAATTCAAGGGCACCGCCTGGGACCAGAGCCCGGTCTTCAAGAAGATGTACGAGGAAGAATTCGGCCAGTTCGGCGGCGAGCCGTTCGGCGCCATCGTCGCCGACTACTACTTCGACAACAGCCCGCCGGACGTCGAGCTGCTGACCGCAATGTCGAAGGTGGCCGCGTCCGCCCACGCGCCGTTCATCGCCGCCGCCGCGCCATCGGTGATGCTGATGGAATCGTGGCAGGAGCTGTCCAATCCGCGCGACCTGACCAAGATCTTCCAGACGCCCGAACACGCCGCGTGGCGCTCGTTCCGCGAGTCCGAGGACTCGCGCTACGTCGGCCTGGCCATGCCGCGTTTCCTGGCACGCCAGCCATACGGCGCCAAGACCGATCCGGTCGAAGCATTCGACTTCGAGGAAGACACGTCGGCCGCAGCGAGCAAGAACTACACCTGGGCCAACGCGGCCTACGCGATGGCGGTCAACATCAACCGCTCGTTCAAGGAATACGGCTGGTGCTCGCGCATCCGCGGCATCGAGTCGGGCGGCGCGGTCGAAGGCCTGCCGGTGCACAGCTTCCCGACCGACGACGGCGGCGTCGACATGCAGTGCCCGACCGAGATCGCCATTTCAGACCGGCGCGAAGCGGAGCTGGCGGCCAACGGCTTCATGCCGCTGGTGCACAAGAAGAACACCGATTTTGCCGCCTTCATCGGCGCGCAATCGCTGCACAAGCCGGCCGAGTACGACGATCCGGACGCCACCGCCAACGCCAACCTGGCAGCGCGCCTGCCATACCTGTTC
The DNA here is from genome assembly GCF_002760655.1 of Massilia eurypsychrophila. Classification (GTDB taxonomy): domain Bacteria; phylum Pseudomonadota; class Gammaproteobacteria; order Burkholderiales; family Burkholderiaceae_D; genus JAFCUW01. The sequence continues at coordinate 172,867 of NZ_PDOC01000005.1, forward strand.
GCCACCTGCCGCTTCGCCCACTACCTCAAGTGCATCGTGCGCGACAAGCTCGGCTCGTTCAAGGAAAAGGACGAAATGCAGCGCTGGCTGACCAAGTGGATCATGCAGTACGTCGACGGCGACCCGGCCAGCTCGAGCGAAGCGACCAAGGCCAAGAAGCCGCTGGCGGCCGCCGAAGTGGTGCTTGAAGAAGTCGAGGGCAACCCGGGCTACTACACGTCGAAGTTCTTCCTGCGTCCGCATTACCAGCTCGAAGGCCTGACCGTGTCGCTGCGCCTGGTGTCGAAGCTGCCGTCGGCAAAAGGCTAGACGTTTCGCGTTTATGCAGCGTGGGCGCGATCCGTCCACGCTTTGGGATGTTCCACCACGCCAGCCAATGGTGACTGGCACAAAAGGAGAATGACATGGCATTAGATATGTTCATCAACATGGGCGCCATCAAGGGCGAGTCGCGCGACAAGACGCAGGGCAAGGCCGGCGACATCGACATCCTGGCGTGGAGCTGGGGCATGAGCCAGTCCGGCACCACCCACACCGGCGGCGGCGGCGGCGCCGGCAAGGCCAACTTCCAGGACCTGTCGTTCACCAAATATATCGACGCCTCGTCGAACGCGCTGATGAACGCGCTGGCCAAGGGCTCCCACCTGGAGAAGGCGGTGCTGATGGTACGCAAGGCCGGCGAAGGCCAGAGCAAGTACATCCTGATCACGATGGAAGAAGTGCTGGTGACGTCGGTATCGACCGGCGGCAGCGGCGGCGAAGACCGCCTGACTGAAAACGTCACGCTCAATTTCGGCAAGGTGACGTTCGCGTACACGCCGCAAGACAGCAAGGGCACGGTTGCCGGCGACAAGACCTTCACCTGGAACATCGCCGAGAACGACGGCAACGTCGCTTGATCGTGCGGAAAAGCTGCGCTGCCGCCGCACCTTGGCAGCGCCGCACTGTCTAACAATGAAAGGAGCTACGCATGCTTGCGCAACAGCTTGTTCGAGACGGTAATCCGGGCGCCGCGCTGGCCGCGCTGCAGGATGCGGTGCGCAAGGATGCGGCCGACGTCAAGCTGCGGATCTTCCTGTTCCAGCTGCTGGCGGTCATGGGCCAGTGGGGCCGCTCACTCACGCAGCTCAATGTGGCGGGCGAACTCGATGCCGGCGCTTTGCCGATGGTGCAGACCTACCGCGAGGCGATCCAGTGCGAGGCGCTGCGCTCCGAGATCTTCGCCGGCAAGCGCGCGCCGCTCATCTTCGGCGAGCCGCAGGCCTGGCTGGCGCAGCTGGTCGAGGCGCTGAGCCACGACGCCAACGATCCCGCGCGCGCCGCGGCCATCCGGGCCGCCGCGTTCGACACTGCGCCGGCGTCGTCCGGCACCATCGACGGCAAGCGCTTCGCATGGCTGGCGGACGCCGACCAGCGCCTTGGCCCCGTGCTCGAGGCGATCGTCAACGGCCGCTACTTCTGGATTCCGTTTTTCCGCATCAGCCGCATCGACCTCGAAGAACCGGAAGACCTGCGCGATACCGTGTGGACGGCGGCGTCGTTCACCTGGTCCAACGGCGCCCAGACGGTCGGCCTGATTCCGACCCGCTACCACGACGATGACGCCGGCGGCGACGCCGCCCTGCTGCTGGCGCGCCGCACCGAGTGGGACGACAGCGGCCGCGGACGTGGCCAGCGCATGCTGGTCAGCGACCGCGACGACCACGCGCTGATGGACGTGCGCGCCATTGCATTTGATCCTGTCTCTGATTCGCACCATGGCTGAACTGGCGCCACGCGAGCGGCTGCAGCCGTCCTTGCTGGACCGCCTCAGCGACGACGAGCCCAGCACCGACAGCGAACCGCGCGAGCGGCGCGTGCTGTCGCTGCGCACGCTGCGCCAAGGCGTGCTGCGCGACCTCGCCTGGCTGCTCAACACGACCAACCTGTTGTCGGTGCGGGACGCAGGCAAGCTGCCGCACCTGGCAAACTCGGTGCTCAACTACGGCGTGCCCGACTTGTCGGGACATTCGCAGGCCAGCCTCGACGTGGCCGCGCTCGAACGCGCGATTCGCCAGGCCATCTGGGACTTCGAGCCGCGCCTGATCCGCGCCACCGTGTCGGTGAAGGCGTCGGCCGGCAACGTCGACACCAACAAGCTCACTTTCGAGATCGAAGCCGACCTGTGGGCGCAGCCGTATCCGGAGCGGCTGTACCTGAAAACCGTGGTCGATCTCGAACGCGGCGCCGTGGTGCTGGCCGAAACCGAACCGGGGAGGGCGCCATGAACCCGCGCTTTCTGCGCTACTACAGCCAGGAGCTGCAGCATCTGCGCGAAATGGGCGGCGAGTTCGCCCAGGACTATCCGAAAATCGCCGGCCGCCTGGGCCTCGACCGTTTCGAGTGCGCCGACCCGTACGTCGAGCGGCTGCTGGAAGGCTTCAGCTTCCTCGCCGCGCGAGTCCAGCTGAAGATCGACGCCGAATTCCCGCGCTTCACCCAGCACCTGTCGGAACTGGTGTATCCCCATTTCCTGGCGCCGACGCCGTCGATGGCGGTGCTGCAGCTGCAACCGGACCTGACCAATCCGGCGTTGCAAAAAGGCGTGGCGATCCCGGCCGGCAGCGCGATGCGCAGCGTGCTTGGCAAAGGCGACAACACGGCCTGCGAATACCGCAGCGCGCACGCGCTGACCTTGTGGCCGGTCGAACTGGTCGAGGCGCGCTATTTCACGCACAGCGGCGCCCAGGCAGGATTGACCCTGCCGCCGGCAGTCAAGGCCGGCGTTCGCCTGCGCCTGCGCACCAGCGCAGCTGCATTTCGCGACCTGCCGCTCGACCGCTTGTCGCTGCACCTGCGCGGCGCCGACGACCTGCCGGTGCGGATTGTCGAAAAGCTGCTGGGCAGCGTCGAAGGCGTGCTGGTCGCGCCGCCTGGTCACAGCGGCGTATTGCTGCCGCGCGGCGCTTTGCAGCCGCTTGGCTTCGACGAGGCGGAGGCGCTGCTGCCAGGCGGCGGGCGCACTTTCCAGGGCTACCGGCTGCTGCAGGAGTATTTTGCCTTTGCGCCGCGCTTTCACTTTATCGAACTGCGCGGCCTGCAAGCGGCCTTGCGCCAGTGCGCCGACAAGGAAGTCGACATCACCATCCTGCTCAGCCGCACCGACGCCCAGCTCGAAAAGACGCTCGACGCCTCCAACTTTGCGCTGCATTGCACGCCGGTGGTGAACCTGTTCCAGCGCCGCGCCGACCGCATCAACATCAGCGGCGAACAATTCGAATACCACGTGCTGGTGGACCGCACCCGGCCGATGGACTACGAGGTGTTCCAGGTCGATTCCGTGACCGGCTACGGCAGCGGGCCCGATTCGGTGCAGCAGTTCCAGCCGTTCTACACGGCGCGCGACATCGGCGCGCTGCACCAGGACAAGGCGTTCTTCCAGATCCGCCGCGAGCAGCGCGTGGTGTCGCAGCGCCAGCGGCGCGACGGCCCGCGCTCGAGCTACATCGGCAGCGAGGCGTTCATCTCGATCGTCGACGCCGCCGAAGCGCCGTACAGCGGCGACTTGCGCCAGCTTGGCCTGTCGGTGTGGTGCACCAACCGCGACCTGCCGCTGTCGATGCCGATCGGCGTCGGCAAGACCGACTTCATCCTCGACGCCGGCGCGCCGGTGACCTCGGTGCGCTGCCTGTCCGGCCCGAGCCAGCCGTATCCGTCGTTCGCCGAGGGCAGCGTGGCCTGGCGCCTGCTCAACCAGCTGTCGCTCAATTATCTGTCGCTGGCCGACAGCGACCCGCTGCAGGGCGCGGCGGCGCTGCGCGAACTGCTCGCGCTGTATTGCCACCCGGCCGACCTGAACGCCCAGCGCCAGGTCGAAGGCGTGCGCTCGATCGCGTCCACGCCGGTCACCCGGCGCATGCCGTCGCCCGGCCCGATCACGTTCGGCCGCGGCATCCAGATCAGCGTCACGCTCGACGACGCCGCCTTCGAGGGTACCGGCCCATTCCTGCTGGGCGCCGTGCTGAGCGAATTTTTCGCCCAGTACGTATCGATCAACTCATTCACCGAAACGGTGATCCGTACGCTCGGTCGCGGCGAAATCATGCGCTGGCCGGCGAAGGGAGGCGCATGCCCGATCCTGTAGAACTGGACGCGCTGCTCGAGCGGCAGGCCGCGCGCATGGATTTTTTCCAGGTGCTGCGGCTGATCGAAAACGCCCACCCGCAGCTGCCGCGCATTGGCGCCTCGCTGCGCCCGCGCGACGACGCGGTTCGCTTCGGCCAGGATCCGGCGCTAGTCTTCCACGCGACCACGCTCGGCCAGTTCACCCGCGCCAGCGGCGAAGCGCGCGCCCGCCTGGCGGTCAATTTCTTCGGCCTGCTCGGCGCCAACGGGCCGCTGCCGATCCACCTCACCGAATACGTGCGCGACCGGCTTCGCCAAGGCGGCGACGCGACGATGCTGGCCTTCCTCGACGTTTTCCACCACCGCATGCTGTCGCTGTTCTACCGGGCGCGCGCCAGCGCCGAGCCGGCGATCAGCCTTGACCGCGCCGACGGCGACCGCTTCTCGGTGTTCGTCGGCAGCCTGTTCGGCATCGGCGCGCCGGCGCTGCGCAACCGCGACCACATCGGCGACTTCGCCAAGCTGCATTTCGCCGGCCTGCTCGGCGGCAGGACGCGGCCGGCGTCGGGCCTGGCCACCATCCTGCGCGAATACTTCCAGCTGCCGCTGCACATCGAGCAGTTCGTCGGCCACTGGATGGCGCTGCCGCTTGAGATCCACAGCAGGATCGGCGCCGGCGGCGACGGCAACCGGCTCGGTGCATCGCTGGTGCTGGGGCGCAAGGTGTGGGACTGCCAGCACAAATTTCGCGTCGTCATCGGCCCGCTGGGATACGACGACTACCGCCGCTTCATGCCCGGCGGCGACAGCCTGCGGCGCCTGCGCGACTGGATCAGGATGTACGCCGGCCTGGCGCTCGACTGGGATGTGCGGCTGATCCTGAAAAAGGAAGACGTGCCGCCACTGGCGCTGGGTGGCACGACCCGGGTCGGCTGGAGCACATGGCTCACCAGCACCGCACCATACCGCGATCCGGACCAGATGCGGATCGGCCGGCGCGCCATCGAATCAACCACTTGAAGGATAGACGATCATGGCCGACATCAGTCGCGTTGCACTGTTTGGAAAGCTGAACAGCCTGTGCTACCGGGCGATCGAGAGCAGCACCGTATTCTGCAAATTGCGCGGCAACCCGTATGTGGAGGTCGCGCACTGGATGCACCAGATCCTGCAGCTGCAGGACTCGGACCTGGTGCGCATCATCAAGCAGTACGACATCGACCAGGCGGCGCTGGCGCGCGACCTGACCGCCGCGCTCGACCGCCTGCCGCGCGGCTCGACGTCGGTCACCGACCTGTCGTCGCAGCTGGAAGAATCGGTCGAGCGGGCCTGGGTGTACGGCACGCTGATGTTCGGCGAATCGCAGATCCGCTCCGGCCACCTGGTGATCGGCATGCTGAAGACGAACGGCCTGCGCAACTCGCTGTACGGCATGTCGAAGCAGTTCGAAAAGATCAAGCTCGAGCACCTGGGCGACAATTTTGCCAGGCTGCTGAACGCGTCGCCGGAAGCGCAGATGAGCGCCACCGACGGCTTCACCGGCGGCGGCGCGGCGCCCGGCGAAGCGAGCGGCGCGATCGCCCCGGCGGCGATGGGCAAGCAGGAAGCGCTGAAAAAGTTCACCGTCGACCTGACCGAGCAGGCGCGCAGCGGCAAGATGGACCCGATCGTCGGGCGCGACGACGAGATCCGCCAGATGGTCGACATCCTGATGCGGCGGCGCCAGAACAATCCGATCATGATCGGCGAGGCCGGCGTCGGCAAGACGGCGGTGGTGGAAGGCTTCGCCCAGCGCATCGCGCGCGGCGACGTGCCGCCGTCGCTCAAGGACGTCGAACTGCGCACGCTCGACGTCGGCCTGCTGCAGGCCGGCGCCAGCATGAAGGGCGAATTCGAACAGCGCCTGCGCTCGGTCATCGACGAGGTTCAGGCCAGCGCCAAACCGATCATCCTGTTCATCGACGAGACCCACACGCTGGTCGGCGCCGGCGGCGCGGCCGGCACCGGCGATGCCGCCAACCTGCTCAAACCGGCTCTGGCGCGCGGCACCTTGCGCACCATCGGCGCGACCACCTTCGCCGAGTACAAGAAGCACATCGAAAAGGATCCCGCCCTGACGCGGCGCTTCCAGAGCATCCAGGTCGACGAGCCGAGCGAGGAGCGCGCCATCCTGATGATGCGCGGCGTAGCCGCCACCATGGAAAAGCACCACAAGGTGCAGATTCTCGATGAGGCGCTGGAGGCGGCAGTGAAGCTGTCGCACCGTTATATCCCGGCGCGCCAGCTGCCGGACAAGTCGGTCAGCCTGATCGACACCGCCTGCGCGCGCGTGGCCGTCAGCCTGCACGCCACGCCGGCCGAAGTGGACGACAGCCGCAAGCGCATCGAGGCGCTGGAGACCGAGCTTGCCATCATCGGGCGCGAGAGCGCGATCGGCATCGATACCGGCAAGCGCGGCCCGGACGCCGACGCGCTGCTCGGCGAGGAACGCAGCCGCCTGGCCGGCCTGGAGACGCGCTGGACCGATGAGCGCGCACTGGTCGACCAGCTGCTGTCGCTGCGCGCCCAGCTGCGCGACGGCCCGGCGGCGCTGGAACAGCGTGCCGACCTGATGGAGCAGCTGCAGGCGGTGCAAGCCAGCCTGGCGCACCTGCAGGGCGAAACGCCGCTGATCCTGCCGACCGTCGACTACCAGGCGGTGGCCGCGGTGGTGGGCGACTGGACCGGCATCCCGGTAGGGCGCATGGCGAAAAACGAGATGGAGACGATCCTCAACATCGCCGCGCAGCTGGCCGAGCGGGTGATCGGCCAGGACCACGCGATGCAAATGATCGCAAGGCGCATCCAGACCTCGCGCGCGGGGCTCGACAATCCGAGCAAACCGATCGGCGTGTTCATGCTGGCCGGGACCTCGGGCGTCGGCAAGACCGAAACCGCGCTGGCCCTGGCCGAAGCGCTGTACGGCGGCGAGCAAAATCTGATCACCATCAACATGAGCGAGTACCAGGAAGCGCACACGGTGTCGACGCTGAAGGGCGCGCCGCCGGGCTATGTCGGCTATGGCGAGGGCGGGGTGCTGACCGAGGCGGTGCGGCGCAAGCCGTATTCGGTGGTGCTGCTCGACGAGGTCGAAAAGGCCCATCCGGATGTGCACGAGATGTTCTTCCAGGTGTTCGACAAGGGCTCGATGGAGGACGGCGAGGGCCGCTTCATCGACTTCAAGAACACGCTGATCATCCTGACCACCAACGCCGGCACCGACCTGATCGCCGGCCTGTGCAAGGACCCGGAACTGATGCCCGACCCGGACGGCATGGCCAAGGCGCTGCGCGAGCCGCTGCTGAAGGTGTTCCCGCCGGCGCTGCTGGGGCGCCTGGTGACGATTCCGTACTACCCGCTGTCGGACGACATGCTCGCCAAAATCGTCAGGCTGCAGCTCAATCGCATCAAGAAGCGCGTCGAAGCGCGCTACAAGATTCCGTTCGAGCACAGCGAGGACGTCGTCAGGCTGGTGGTGTCGCGCTGCACCGAGAGCGAATCGGGCGGCCGCATGATCGACGCCATCCTGACCAACACGATGCTGCCCGATATATCCAGGGAATTCCTGATGCGGATGATGGAAGGCAGCCCGGTCGAAACGGTGCGGGTCGTCGTGGCGAACGGCGACTTCAGCTACACCTTCGGCGCGCCGCGCTAATGCCAGGCACCAGTCATATTTGCAGCCTTCACTACTGAATGGCAATCGAGTTTATACCCGGAGGAATCATGGCTAACGAACGATTTGGTACCGAATACGAAGCGCAGCGGCAGCTGCTGGAATCCGCCACCCTGGCCGGCTCGGTGGCCGGCATGCAGGACCTGAAGAAGGTGCTGCGCTCCAGCGGCCCGGATCGCAACCACGCCGCCGCGCTGGACAACTTCCGCAACATCGCGCTCAGGTTCAAGCAGGGCGAGCGCCTCATGGAGGCGGCCGACATGAGTCCGACCGGCACCGGCACGCCGGCCGAGGCCAGCGTCGAAAAGGCGGGATTGCTGAAATTTTTGCGCCACCTGTACCTCGTCGGTGAGCGCGGCAGCCAGCAGGTGTGGGTGTTGTCGACGCCGGCAGCCTACCGCAACTTCCCGCGCGACGAACTGCTCAGCGCCAAAACGAGCCACGCGGCGGTCAAGGCCAAGCTCGACGACGTCATCGAAAAATTCGACCCGGACACGCGCAAGCGCTTCGGCGAAGCGACCCAACTGGGGCTGGCGTGGATCGAGGCGGCCAAGGCGGTATTGGCGAGCGCCGGCTCGGACGCCAAGTCGATGGCCAAGGTGAAACGCTGGTTCGCCGCCAGCACCACGCCGGACACCGACCTGAATGCGACGATCGCCAGCGTACTGGCCGGCTTCAAGAAGATGGCAAGCAGCCTTAATAGCAACCTGGTGGTCATCACCGACCTGCCGCAAAAGCGCAACGATCCGAACCAGGAGTACACCGAGGCCTTCATGTACTCGATCGGCGCGGCGGCCGAAAGCCCGCGCACGATCTACATCGAACAGGCCCTGTTCCACAATTTCGACATCTCGGTGCTGCACGACATGAAGAAGAACTGGACGCGCGTCATCGTGCACGAGTGCTCACACATCGACGGGCGCACCGCCGACAAGGCATACGCCCATTCGGGCATCGGCGTCGGCACCCACATCACCGCGGCGGAAGCGGCCGTGAATGCCGATTCGTGGGCGTTCTTCGCCGCCGATTGCGGCGGCGCCCTGACCGATGGCGACATCTTGCGTGCCACCGGCGGCACCGCCGGCACGCTGACCAAGCTGGCGGCCAATTGGAACTGAAAACAGCGGCGGCCCGCTGCGCCATCGTGGCGCTGGCCATCGCCTGCGCTGCGTGCACCAGCGCGCCGCGTCAACACTTCAAGGAGAATGCCATGTCATCCGAAATCACCAGCAGCGCCAGCAGGGTCGGCATGCCGGCGCTGCCACCGATCACTTTCGAAGGAAAGCGCTACCAGCAGATCATGAACGGCGAACGCGAAGGCCTGGGACAGCGCACCGGCCTGATGTCGGTACTCGACCTGGCCAGCGGCGCCGAGCCGAAGGTGGTGAAAATCTATGACTATCCGCGCGAGGCGGGGCTGGAAGCGGACGCCGGCGATGTCTTCTTCAAGGTATTCGAACTGGACGCCGGCCGGCGCGTGCTGCAGATCGAAAACGAGCGGCGCCAGCGTTTTGCCTACGGCATCGACGACGGCATCGTGCGCGAACTGGCGCCGTAAGGGGACGCCATGCCGAACCAGGTTTCGATGGGAGCACTGATGACCTGCACCTTTGGCGCGGCGCCGTCGGCGCTGGTGGTCCTGCCGAAGAACAAGGTGCTGTGCGAAGGGCCGCCGGCGGCCAACATCATGGACCACGTCCCTTTGATGAACATCATGCCGTTCGCCGTCTGCAGCTCGCCGGCCAATCCGGTGGTGGCCGCGGCGACGGCGGCGGCGCTTGGCGTGCTGACGCCAATGCCGTGCATCCCGGCCACCAGCGCGCCGTGGGTGCCGGGTGCGCCGACGGTATTGATCGCCAATATGCCGGCGCTCGACAATATCTCCAAATGCATGTGCAACTGGGGTGGCGTGATCGCTTTCAGCAGCGCCGGCACCGTCAAGACCATGATCCCCTAAGAGACTGTATGCCAGCCATCCAAGCCAATCGCCAGGTATCGGTCAAGACCGCGCTGGCCGACGACGTGCTGCTGTTTGCCTCGATGAGCGGCTCCGAGCAGCTCGGACGTCTGTCCGAATTTCGCGTGCGCCTGCTCAGCCTCGACAACAGCGTCAGGATCGCCGACGTGCTTGGCAAGCCAATGTCGGTCGTTCTCGACACGGACGCCGCCGGCGAAGTGCGCCACTTTCACGGCATCGTCACCAGGTTCGGCAGCACCGGCTGGCGCGGCGACTTCGCCACGTACGAGGCGACCATCCATCCCGGCCTGTGGCTGCTGACGCGCTCGTCGAACTGCCGCATCTTCCAGAAGATGTCGGTGCCCGATATCGTTGGGCAGGTCTGCGGCGCGTACGGCGCCAGCGTGGCGCTGTCGTCCAGGGTCGAAGGCAGCTATCCCGTATTGACGTATTGCGTGCAGTACCGCGAGACCGACTTTCATTTCGTCTGCCGATTGCTAGAAGAAGCCGGTATCTACTTCTACTTCACCCATGGCGCCAGCGCGCACACGATGGTGCTGGCCGACTCGTACAGCGCGCACGACAGCATCGCCGGCTACGACACGTTGAAGTTTTCTTCGGCCAGCCGCGGCAGCGCCGACGTCGGCGAGAGCATGACGCATTGGTCGGCCAGCGGCGAGATCCAGTCGAGCAGTTATGCGCTCAACGACTTCGATTTCGAAAAGGCCGCCTCCAGTGCCAGCGGCGGCCTAAGGTCGACGGCAAATATCGCTGCCGGCTTCGGCCAGCCAGCCTACGACATGTTCGATTACCCGGGCAATTACAACGCCGCCGCCGACGGCAACGCGCTGGCGCGCGCGCGCATGGAAAGCCTGCACGGGCAGTGCGAGCAGGTCAGCGCGCGCACCAACGCCCGCGGCCTGTTCCCGGGCGGCCTGTTCACGCTGGCGGACCATCCGCGCCCGGACCAGAACCGCAGCTACCTGGTTACGGCGGCCAGCTACGAAATCACCAGCAGCGAGTACACCGGCGGCGGCGGCGCACCGGCGCTCGACTTCGAATGCCGCCTGAGCGCGACCGGCAAGGAATACGCCTACCGGCCAATGCCGACGCTGGCCAGGCCCGTCGTGCAGGGGCCGCAGACGGCGATGGTGGTGGGCCCGTCCGGCCAGGAGATCCATACCGATAAATATGGCCAGGTCAAGGTGCAGTTCCACTGGGACCGGCTCGGCAAGAGCGACGAGAACAGTTCGTGCTGGCTGCGGGTGGCACAGGGCTGGGCCGGCAAGGGATGGGGCGCGATGACGATCCCGCGCATTGGCATGGAGGTAGTGGTCAGCTTCCTCGAGGGCGACCCGGACCGCCCGCTGGTCACCGGCTGCGTCTACAACTCCGATGCGATGCCGCCGTACGGTCTCGACGGCGCGCAGACCGTCTCGACCTTCAAGACCAATTCGTCGGAGGGCGGCGACGGCTTTAACGAATTGCGCTTCGAGGACAAGAAGGGCGAGGAGGAAGTGTTCATTCAGGCCGAGCGCGACTTCAAGCGCCTGGTGAAGAACAACGACACGCTCAAGGTGGGCTTCGAGGTGGCCGACAAGGGCGACCAGACCATCGGCATCAAGAACGACCAGGCGCTCGATATCGGCAACGACCAGAAGGTCGACATCGGCAACGACCAGAAGGTCAAGGCCGGCAACACCATCGTCATCGAGGCCGGCACGTCGATCGAACTGAAGGTAGGCAGCAGCAGCGTCAAGATCGAGGGCGCGAAAATCACCATCAAGTCGGCCGAAATCGAAGTGGCCGCGACCGCCAACGCCAAGTACAAGGCCGGCGCCATGATGGACCTGAATGCCGGCGGCGTGATGACGCTGGCCGGGGCAATTGTGAAGATTAACTGAGAGGCGAACGTGGCATGCTGTTGACCTTACGGATTCTGAGTTACCGCAACCAGCCGGTGCCAGGCGGGGGAGCCGGGCGCTTCGCCGCGGCCGGCGGCACGCTCGGACGCGGCGCGGACAACGACCTGGTGCTGGACGATCCGGGCAAATACATCTCGCGCGTGCATGCCAGGGTGTCGCTGCGCGATGGCGCCTTCTACCTCGAGGATGTCGGCAGCAACGCCAGCGTGATCAACGACCGCCCGCTCGGCAACGGCCGGGAGACCGCGCTCGGACATGGCGACCGGGTAGTGATCGGCGACTACCTGTTGCAGGCGGTGCTGGAGGAAGAGGAAGTATCCGCGGTGGCGCCGGCGCCCGTCAACAACGTCGAACTGCCACTGTTTGTACCGCCGCCGGTTGCGATGCAGGCGCCCTTGCCGCCGTTCGAGCCGGTGGCGTTGGCCCAGCCTCCCGCGCCGGCGCCGCGGTTTCCCGATGCGCTGGCCGGCGCCAGCATCCTCGACGTCGGCGCGCCGGGCCAGTTCGGGGCCGACCCGCTGGGCCTGAACCAGTTCGCGCAGGCGCCGGCCAAACCGGCGCACGCAGCCGACAGCGACCATGTGTCGCCCGAACTGGCCGCGTTCAGCATGCCGCAGCCGGCGGCATTTGCGATCCCGCACGACTACAATCCGCTGTCCGACCTGTTTCCGCAAGCGGCGCCCGCGCCCATGCCAGAGCGGGCTGCCGCGCCAGCGCCGGAGCGGCCTGCCGCGCCGCTGGCCGGCGACGACAACGAGGTGATGGCGGCGCTGCTGCGCGGCCTTGGACTACCCGGGCTGAAGCTCACCCGTACCGGCGCCGAGGTGGCAGAGACGGTCGGCGCCATGCTGCGCGAAGCGACCGCCGGCACCGTCGACGTGCTGATGGCGCGCGCGCTGACGAAGAAAGAAAGCCGCATCGAGATGACGATGCTGGCCGTACGCGCCAACAATCCGCTCAAGTTCTTCCCCAACGCGGAGGGCGCCCTGACCCAGATGCTGAACAACTCGATGGCCGGCTACCTGCCGCCGGTGCAGGCAATGGCCAGCGCCTTCGACGACCTGCGCGCGCACGAGCTGGCGGTGATCGCCGGCATGCGCGCGGCGCTGGCGGCGGTGCTGCACCGCTTCGATCCGCAGCAGATCGAGCGCCGCCTGGCCGAACCGACCGTGATGGACAAGATGCTCAGTTCGAACCGCAAGGCCAAGCTGTGGGATGGCCTGGTCGACGTATATGGCGAGATCGCGCGCGAAGCGGACGACGACGTCCAGCGCCTGTACGGCGAAAAATTTTCGGAAGCATATGAAGAGCAGGTCGCGCGGCTGCGGCAGGCGAAGGCCGTACGTAATCACTGAACGGGACACCATGGCCTGGAAAAACAAAGTAGTCTGGTCCGAAGGCATGCTGCTGCAACCGCAGCACCTGCAGCAGCATGACCGTTACTGGCAAAGCCAGCTCGAGGCGCGGGTCGGCGCACTGCGGCCCTACGCATGGGGATTCTCGGAATTGAGAATCGACGAGCAGCAGCTCGCGCTGGGCAAACTGGCGCTGCAGTCATGCAGCGCCGTGCTGCCCGACGGTACGCCATTTTCACTGCCGGCGGACGACGACCTGCCGCTGCCGATCGACCTGCCGCTCGATGCGCGCAACGTTCTGGTGGTGCTGGCCTTGCCGCTGCGCCGCCATGGCGTGGCCGAAGTGGGCGACGGCGCCGGCGCCGACAATTACGCCCGTCACCGCGCCGACGATTTCGAAGTCTGGGACAGCAATGGCCTCGACAACAGCGCGCTGATGCAGGTCGGGAAGCTGCGGCTGCGGCTGGCCCTGGAGGGCGAGGTGGCCAACGCCTACACCGCGCTTGGCGTGGCGCGCATCGTCGAGCGGCGCGCCGACGAGCGCGTGGTGCTCGACCCCGAGTACTGCCCGCCGTGCCTGGATTTTCGCGCCGCCCCGCGGCTGGCCGCGTTCGCCGACGAACTGGTCGGCCTGTTGCACCAGCGCGGCGACGCGCTGGCCGGACGCCTGGCGCAGCCCGGCGCCACCGGCGCTGCCGAAATTGCCGACTTCCTGCTGCTGCAGTTGCTGAACCGCGCCGAGCCGCTGTTCATGCACCTGGCCGGGGCCACCGGCGTGCATCCCGAAACGCTGTACCGCGCCATGGTCGAACTGGCGGGCGAACTGGCCACCTTCACCGAAGCGGGCAAGCGCGCGGCCGCCTATCCCACCTACCGCCACGCGCAGCTGGCCGAGTCGTTCGCACCGGTCATCGCCGACCTGCGCCGCTCGCTGTCGATGGTGATGGATGCACAGGCGGTGCCGCTCGTGCTCGAAGAGCGCCAGTTCGGCATCCGCGTCGCGGTGCTGCCGGACCGCGAGCTGCTGCGTTCAGCCACCTTCGTGCTGGTCGTTTCGGCGCAGCTGCCGCCGGAAGCGCTGCGGGTCGGCTTCCCGGCGCACTTCAAGATCGGATCGGTGGAAGACATCCGCGACCTGGTCAATCTGCAGCTGCCCGGCATCGCGCTGCGGCCGCTGCCGGTGGCGCCGCGTCAGTTGCCGTTCTATGCCGGCCACACCTACTTTGAACTCGACAGCAGCAGCGAGTACTTCCAGCACCTTCACAAATCGGCCGGCTTCGCGATGCATGTGGCGGGCGAATTTCCGGGGCTGCAAATGCAGTTCTGGGCCATCCGCGGCAGGCCAGCGTGAGCACGCAGCCGCCGCCGCAGGAGCCGCAGGATCCGGACCGGACGATGCTGATCCCGACGCCGGGCGGCCGGCGGCCGGCGCCGGCCGTCGCCGCCGCGCAGGCACCGGCAAGCCAGCCGCAGCATCAGCCGGCGGCCGGATTGGCCGGACGTGGCCTGAACGCGCTGGTACGGGCGGCCAATCCGCTGCTCGACCTGGTGGCGCCGCTGCGCACGATGGCGCAGCCGCCCGATCTGCAGCAGCTGCGCGAACGCCTGGCGCTGGCCCTGAAGACGTTCGAAAGCGATGGCCGCCAGGCCGGCGTCGACAGCGAAGCGATCGCCGCGGCGCGCTACGTGCTGTGCACACTGCTCGACGAAACCATCGCCAGCACCGCTTGGGGCAGCGGTGTGTGGGGAACGCGCAGCCTGCTGGTGGCGTTTCACAATGAAGCTTCCGGCGGCGAAAAGGTGTTCCTGATCCTGCAGCGCCTGACCCAGAATGTCGCCGCCCACATCGACCTGCTGGAGCTCATATACCTGTGCCTGGCCCTTGGCCTGGAGGGGCGCTACCGCCTGCTGGCCGGCGGCAAGGACCAGCTGGCGACGCTGCGCGAGCGCCTGCTGCAGCTGATCAAACAACAGCGCGGCGGCTACGAGAGCGACCTGTCGCCCGGATGGCGCGGCGAAAGCGTGCAGACAGCGTCGCATGCGCGCGTGCCCGTGTGGGTGATCGCCGCAGGTCTGGGCGTGCTGCTGCTGGCCGCGCAGATCACTGCCGCCATGCTGCTCAACGGCGCATCGGACCCGGTGTTCGCTCACCTGGCGCGAATCCGCGTGGCGCAGGCGGCGGTCTTGCCGGCGCCACCGGCGGCACTGGCGCCGGCGCGGCTGGCCGGCTTTCTCGCGCCCGAAGTGGCGCATGGCCTACTCAGCGTCGTCGATACGGCCGAACGATCGGTCGTCACGCTGCGCGGCGACGGCATGTTCGGTTCCGGCAGCGCCGAAGTGCAGGACAAGCTGGCGCCGCTGCTTGCGCGCATCGGCGACGCCCTGAAGACGACGCCGGGCAAGGTGATCGTCGTGGGTCACACCGACAGCACGCGGCCGGCGCTGTCGGCGCGCTATCCATCGAACTACGATTTGTCGAAAGCGCGCGCCGGCGGCGTGATGCAGGCGCTGGCCGAACGCGCCGGACCGGCGCAGCGCTATAGCGCCGAGGGGCGCGGCGACACCGAGCCGCTGGCGGCGGACGACACGCCGGCCAACCGCGCGCGCAACCGGCGCGTCGACATCATCGTGCTGACGCCGGCGGGTGCCTTATGAAACGACTGTCTTCCTGGCTGTTCAAGCGCTGGGCGTGGACGCTGCTCGGGGTGCTGATGCTGTCGCTGCTGGTCTGGTACGCCGGACCGCTGTTCGCCTTTGCCGGGCGCGAACCGCTCGCATCGAGCACCGCGCGCTGGTACGTCATCCTGCTGATGCTGGCACTGTGGGCCGGCTACTTCATATGGAAGTGGGCGGCCGCGCAGCTGGCCAACCGGCGCCTGATGGCCAGCCTGGCCGCCGCCAACGAGCCGCAGTCAGCGGCCGCGCCGCCCGAAGCGCTGCAGGAACAAGCCTTGCTGGCCAGACGCATGCAGGAGGCGCTGGCGGTGCTGCGAAAAGCGGCGCCCGGCAAGCAGCAGTGGAGCGGTCAATACCTGTATCAGCTGCCGTGGTACATGTTCGTCGGCGCGCCGGGCAGCGGTAAGACCACCACGCTGCTTCATTCGGGCCTGCGCTTTCCGCTGGCCGACACGCTCGGGCCGGGTGCGATCGGCGGCATCGGCGGCACCCGCCACTGCGACTGGTGGTTCACCGACGAAGCGGTGATGCTCGATACCGCCGGCCGCTACACCACCCAGGACAGCGATGCCGCCGTCGACCAGGCCGGCTGGCACGGCTTTCTTGGGCTGCTCAAGACACACCGACCACGGCGGCCGATCAACGGCATCATCGTCGCCGTCAGCGTGGCCGACCTGCTGCAGCAGGGGCCGGCGGCGCGCCAGGCGCAGGCGCTGGCGATCCGCGCCCGCATCAAGGAGCTGCACGAGCGCCTCGGCAGCAGCTTCCCGGTGTACGTCACGGTCACCAAGTGCGACCTGCTGGCCGGCTTCGTCGAATTTTTCGACCACCTCGGGCGCGAAGAGCGCGCGCAGGTATGGGGCATGACTTTCCCACTGCCGGCCGAAGGCGTCGCGGGCGTGCCACTCGCTTCGTTCAGGGAACGCTTCGACGCGCTGGAGCGGCAGTTGCAGGTGCGCGTGCTCGAACGGATGCAGCAGGAGCGCGACATCCAGCGGCGCGCACTGCTGTACCGGTTTCCGCAGCAGTTCGCCGGAATCGGCGAGGTGCTCGGCGGATTCCTCGACGCGGTGTTCGCGCCGACCCGCTTCGAACAGGCGGCGCTGCTGCGCGGCGTCTACTTCACCAGCGGCACCCAGCAGGGCAGCCCGATCGACCGGGTGATGGGCGCGCTGGCCGCCACCTTCGGACTTGACCGCAAGGTGCTGCCGCCAAATGCCGTCAGCGGGCGCAGCTACTTCATCACCAACCTGCTGCGCGAACTGATGTTCAGGGAAGCGGGCCTGGCCGGCACCGACGCGCGGTTCGAGCGGCGCCGCCGCCAGCTGCGCTGGCTCTCTGGCGGCGCCCTGGCGCTGCTGCTGTTGCTCGGCGCCGCCGGCCTGGTCACCAGCTACGCGCGCAACCAGCAGTACGTCGCGCAGGCCGCGCAGCGCGCCGCGCAGCTGGACCAACTGGCGCAAAGCCTGCCGCCCGCGGGCGGCCCCGCCGAGATCCTGCCGCTGCTCGACGCCGCACGCAGCCTGCCGGGCGGCTACGCCGAGCGCGATGCCGGCACGCCCCTGCTGAACCGCTTTGGCCCGAACCAGGCCGACAAGCTGGGCGCCGGCGGCCAGGCCGTGTACCGGCGGCTGCTGCGCACCACACTGATGCCGCGCATCGCCAGCCGCTTCGAACAAGCGCTGCGGCGCGGCGACGCCAACAACCAGGAATACCTGTACGAGACGCTGCGTGCCTACCTGATGCTCGGGCAGCCGCAGCATCGCGATGCCGAATCGGTGCTGGCGTGGCTCGATATCGACTGGCGGGCCAGCCTTGCCGATATTGGCCAGGAGCCGCGCGAGAGGCTGGCCGCACACGCGGCGGCGCTGTTCGATGCGGGCGACGAAAGCGCCGAGCCGCAGGCGCTCGACCTGGCGCTGGTCGCGCAAACACGCCTGACGCTGGCGATGATGCCGCTGCCGGAGCGCGCCTACAACCGACTCAAGCGCCAGGTGGCGCGCGCCGCACTGCCGGAGTTTTCGGTCAATCGCGCCACCGGGCGCGACGTCTCGACCGTGCTGGCGCGCCAGAGCGGCGAACCGCTCACGCGCGGCATTGCCGGCGTGTTCAGCGTGGCCGGCTACCGCGAACTGCTCAAGCAGGCGCCGGCGGCGATGGCCGACATCGCCAGGGACGGCTGGGTGCTGGACCGCCGCGAGGGCGATGGCGCGCTCGCCGCCATCAGCGGCGATGCGCTGCGCTCGGCGGTGCTGCAGCTGTACTACGCCGAGTACATCCGCCAGTGGGATGGCCTGCTGGCCGACGTCCGGATCGCGCCGTTCGCGAGCCTCGACCAGGCCGCGCGCATCACCAACGCGCTGGCGGCGGCCGACTCGCCGCTGCGCACGTTCCTTCAGGCGGCGGCGCGCGAGACGACGCTGGACGGCGCACAAACATCGGCGGCGCCGAAGATCGATGCCAAGGTGCTGGGCAAGCTGTCGGCGGCGCGCGACAGGCTGGCCGCGACGATGGGCGCCGGCACTCCGGTGCCCGAGACGCAGGCCGGCAATCCGGTCGACCAGCATTTCGACGCCCTGCACAAGCTGGTGGGGCCACCTGGCGCGACCGCGCCGGCGCCGCTGGAGGCGATGCTGGCCATGCTGAAGGACGCGTCGCAGTATTTCGACGCCGCCGACAACGCGCGCCGCGGCGGGGCGCCGGCACCGTCGGCCGAGGTGCTGCAGCGGGTCAAGCGGGAAGCCGACGGCAAGCCCGCGCCGCTTGGCGGCATGCTGAAAAATATCGACCATGCCGGCGCCGGCCTGACGCTGGGCAGCGAACGGGCGCGCCTGCAGGCGGCGTGGAGCGCCGGCGCCGCCGCGTTCTGCCAGGCCGCGATCGCCGGCCGCTATCCGCTGGTGCGCGGCGCCGGCAAGGAAGTCACGCTGGAGGACTTCGGCAAATTCTTCGCGCCGGGCGGCGTGATGGATGAATTTTTCACGCGGAACCTGGCGACCCAGGTCGACATGGCCGGCAGCCAGTGGCGCTGGCGCAGCAGCGGCGCGGCGTCGATCGGCATCCCGCAGGAGGTGCTGAACCAGTTCCAGCGCGCCGCACGGCTGCGCGACATGTTCTTTGCCGCCGGCGGCCGTCAGCCAGGTTTGCGGTTCGAGCTGAACCCGGTCACCGCCGATCCCGCGCTGACCCGGGTGCAGCTCGATATCGACGGCCAGGTGGTCAGTTATGCGGCCGGCACGCCGGCGCGGCCGGTGGCGATCGCGCTGCCAAGCGGGAAGGGCAGCGGCCAGGTGCGGCTGGAGGCAACGCCGGCGCTGCGCGCCGAATTGCGCAGCGACGGGCCGTGGGCCTGGTTCCGCATGCTCGACAAGGGCCAGCTCGAGCCGGGCGCGCAGGGCGAGCGTTACAAGGTCAGTTTCGACCTGGACGGGCGCAAGGTGGTCTACGACATGACCGCCAGCAGCGTGATCAATCCGTTCCGGCGCGACGCGCTGGAGCAGTTCCGCTGCCCGACGGGATGGTAGGCATGGTCGGCTTCTTCGGCAAGGTCAGCACGCACGGCGACTTTGTGGCGCGGCGCCTGGCGCCGTCGTTCCAGCAGCCGTGGGACGCGTGGCTGCAGGCAGGCTTGCAGGCGAGCCGCCAGGCGTTAGGGGAGAGGTGGCTGGCCACTTACCTGTGCAGTCCGATCTGGCGCTTTGCGCTGGCACCCGGCGTGTGCGGCGAGCGCGCCTGCGCCGGGGTGCTGATGCCGAGCGTTGACCGCGTAGGACGGCATTTTCCGCTGACTGTGGCCAGCGAAGGCGGCGCGCCGCTCGACCAGTTGATGCAGCAGGGCCACTGGTATGAACGGCTGGAAGAACTGGCGCTGTCGGCGCTGGGCGAACATTTTTCGCTCGATGCGTTCGATGCGGCGCTGTGCGCGCTGGCGATGCCGGCGCAGACGAAGGCGCCGCCGGCGGTATTGTCGTTCGAGCGCGGGCAGGCGGTCGACGAGCGCTTGCTGCGGGCGATTGCGGCCGCGGCCCTCGATGAACACAGTATGTGGTGGAGCGATGGTTCGGCGCAGGTGGCGCCTTGCCTGGTGGTCTGCCGCGGTTTGCCGGCGTTCGCGGCACTGCTTGGGGCAAGCTCGGAACAGGCAAAGATGCAAGGCTAGGGGGCGCCAGACCTGGTTGTCAACGGCGCCCTTGCGCCAGTCGATGCGCGCGTTGCGCGGGTGCTGTCGCGGCGTTTTTGTGAATGAATGTTGCCCTTTTGGTCCGTCAGGCCATTCAATGTGTCTAGCCTGAATGTTTCATAAACTGCCCCTAAGGCGCCGGCTCGTCGACACAGGACTTTCCCGGCCGGATCGCGATGTCGCGGGCAATGGCGCCCCTACCCAATTGAACGGGACATCAAATGAAGCGGCATGAAGGTTGGATGGTTAGCGGTGTGATGGTTAGTTCTCGGCAGACCGGACGTGCCGTACTCAGGACGAGTTGAGGGACTTGGCCGGCGTCGGCAGATACACCTTGCCAGCATTCCGGGCGATTCTCTGCCGGGTATAACTGCAACGAACAGCCCCCGTCAAACCCGGTTTAACTGGAAATGAGCCTGCATTTATTCGCGCGGACCTGCATTCCATCGCCGCGAACCAAGATTATTTGCGACTGACCCGACTGACGCTGTTATTCCGGCGGGCGGTCGATCAGAGGATTTCGCAAAATGCGTCGCCGGCGGTAGTCCATGTTCCAGACGGCGAGACCGTTATTTTTGCGCATCGGCAACGACGCCGCCATCGGCCAATAATGGCCGCTCGCAATCGACATAGTTTGCGTAAAATGTCTCGGCCGGTATCGGCCGGGAAAACAGGAAGCCTTGCCCCCGTTCGCAGCCAAGGTCGACCAAGGCCTGTCGTTGCACGGCCAGTTCGATTCCTTCCGACAGCACCGTCATGCCTAGTCCATGGCCGAGCGCAATGATCGATACGATCACCAATCGTTCGCGCTCGCCCGCGTTCATCTTGCCGACGAATTGTCGGTCAATCTTGATCACGTCGAAAGGCATGCTGGCCAGCCGGCCCAGCGATGAAAATCCGGTACCGAAATCATCGAGAGCGAGCCGCACTCCGATATGCTTGAGCTGGGCAAGCTTGCTATTGGTGAGCTCCTCGTCGAACAGCATCGACTCGGTCAATTCAATCTCGATGGCGCCCGGCGCCACCTTTTCTTCACGCAGGATGTGCGCCACTGAATCGACAAAATCATGTTCGATGAACTGGCGCGCGGAAACATTAACGGCAATATGAAAGTTGGGCAGCGTCTTGCGCCACGCCATGACTTGTCTGCAAGCGGTGCGCAAGACCCATTCACCGACGGGCACGATCAGCCCGGAATATTCCAGTTCCGAGATGAAATCGAGCGGCGACACCAGCGCACCAGTTTCGGAATCGCGCCACCGGATCAAGGCCTCTGCGCCGATGACCTTGTCGTCGAGCAAACGCACCAGCGGCTGATAATGGAGCTCGAATTCCTGGCGCTGGAGCGCCTGCTTGAGTCTGGCGCGCAGGTGCACTTCGTGATTCACTTTATCCGTCATGGCCGGATGGTAAACTTTCCAGCCGCTGTTGCGCGTCGACTTTTGGGCATACATGGCCGTATCGGCACGCTGGATCAGCTGCTCCGCCTGATCGCCGTGGTCCGGCGCCAGCGCGATCCCCACTGTTACCGTAATCGCCACCTCGTGGCCCAAGCAAACCTGTGGCAATGAAAAAGCATTACAAATGGATTCTGAAATCCGGTTGAGCACGGCTCCACCGTCGTTCAGACTGAGCAGGATGATGAATTCGTCGCCGGACAAGCGCCCGAGGAAGTCCTCGTCCCGAATACAGCTTCGCATTCGGGTCGCGGACGCCTTGAGTACTTCATCGCCTACGGCATGGCCAAAGCTGTCATTGACTGCCTTGAATTTGTCGAGATCGATAAAGAACACGGCGGTCAGGCATTGCTTGTTGCGGGCCAGCCGCCTTTGTAGTTCTTCAATGACTTCGCGCCGGTTCGGCAGTTCAGTGAGCACATCGAAGCGGGCGCGGTGCGACAGGTTTTCTTCCAGCAGGCGCAGGCGGCGCAGGACAAAACGGTTCAGCGCGTAGACTAGCAGGGCTGAACCGAACAGCGATACCAGGAAAATGGCGCAGGTTTCATACGCGATGTTGGCGAGCGAGCGCGCGATATAGAAATAGCCGACCGTTTCGTCATCGGCCTTGATCGGCGCCCGATGGGAAACGACGGGCCAGGCGAGTGGGTGCTTCGGAAACTTGGCGAAGACTTGCTTGCCGTTTGCAGCGACGATGACCCTCGCTTCAGACCAGTCCGCGCTCTTGAAAACGACGTCTTCCGTCACGAAACGCGAAAGGCCAGCGTTGGTGATGCGCCAGCCGGGATTTTCTTCCAGTTTTTCAGTAATGAAGTCGGCATTGACGTCACCTTCCGAGTCGACCT
Organism: Massilia eurypsychrophila; assembly: GCF_002760655.1. GTDB lineage: Bacteria > Pseudomonadota > Gammaproteobacteria > Burkholderiales > Burkholderiaceae_D > JAFCUW01. Next base: position 195,081 of record NZ_PDOC01000005.1, read on the forward strand.
GGCCTTGCTGATATTCCAAATGGATAAAGAAATAGCTTGCCGGAATGGCGATAGTAAAAACGGTGAAGATGAGCAACATCATGCAGTAGACGATGGCGGTGAAGGTGAAGTGCCGGCCATGCCTTGAAATTAGATTAGCCATGCTTGACTTTGATGTTCTTTCGAAAGCGCCGTGCGTCGGGAGCATATGGACAGGATCGTGAATCTGATTCTTTCTCACTGCCCCAAAGCGCAATCAGGCGGGCAGCGGCAAGCGATCGCGGAGCGAAATTCTGAGCGGGATCGGACTGAGTGAGTCCTAGTTCGCCCGAACGTGGTGGGATGATTGCAACAGGGGTAGGGTTGCGGTGGGGAGAGGAAGAAACTGCAAGACAACGAACTCAAGCAAGTGTCAGAGTATTGCAAAAATTGATCCGTGGCAACAAACTATTGGTATTTGTTGTTTGTCGGAGCTCCCCTGCTGACTCTTGCAACAAATGCTATCCTCCTCTTGATCGCCACCGCCACCGGCACGGCAGAGGAAATCGACATCCTGACGTCCTGCTCGAGGGTGGGAACGGAAAATGTAATCGTTGCGCGCGCGTAACGATTGTCGCTTCGATTTAGCCGTCACACAGCGCCAATAGCACGGTGATGTTGTCACGGCCGCCGCAGTCCTTGGCCATCTGGATCAGCCGGCGGCAGACCGCTTCCAGCGTAGCCGCGCTGACCGCGGCCAGTGCGGCCTCGATGTCGCCGTGCGGCACGCAGCCGTGCAGGCCGTCGCTGCACAGCATCAGCAGGTCGCCCGGCTCGGCGAAGATGGTGCGCACCTCGGGCGCCACCGTCGGCGATGGCCCCATCGCCTGCAACAGCACGTTGCGCGCAGGGAGGTCGCGGATGGCGCCGGCGTCGATCGCCTGCTGGTACAGGGTCTGGTCGCACGTCAGCTGGTCGAGCCGGCCGCCGCGCTGGCGATACAGCCGGCTGTCGCCGACATGGAACAAGGTCAGCGGCTGGTCGGCGCCGGGCCGCCAGAAACCGGTCAGCGTGGCGCCCATGCCTTCGCCTTCGCGGCAGCCGTGCGCCACGTTCTGCGCGTACAAGACGCGGTTGGCGGCGCCGATAGCGTCGTGCAGCAGCGCGACCGCGCGCATGATGGGGTCGGACCAGGTGGCGTCCGGATCGGAGAGAACGATGTCCTGGCCGGTGGCATCGCCGGCGTGCTTCTCGAGATACTCGCGCAGCGCTTCGAGCACACCGGTGCTGGCGACTTCACCGCCGGCGTGTCCGCCCATGCCGTCGGCCACCATGACGAGCCCCAGCGTTTCATCGATCAGGAAGTTATCCTCGTTGTTGCGGCGCACCGGGCCGATGTCCGTGACGCCGAACGCCACGCACAAGGGCAGGCGATGCAGGCGGCTGGGGCTAAGGGGCGGCGTCATGCGGATGGCCTCAGTCGGCGCCGGCTTCGGCCAGAAAATGGCTGCGTTCCGCCGTCGACTCGATCTGGACTGCCAGCAGTTGCAGGAATTCGGCGCGGTCGCCGGTCTGGCGCGCGGCGCGCCTTGCCACCACGCGCGCGATCGGGCCGATGAAGCGGGTCAGGCGCAGGGCGACGCGCTCGGCGTAGGCATCGTCGACCGGTTCGGCAGGGCGGATCGCCGATTGCGTCGCAGTGCTGGCGATGGCCGTTGGGGGGCGCGAGCGCGAGCCGCTGGCCGCGTTGCCGCAGCCGGTGCCGTTGGCGGCCAGCTTCTTCTTCAGCAGTTCCACCGCTTCCCAGAACTGGCTGCGTCCATGCTGCGACGGGATGTGCTGCAGCAGCAGTTCGCACAGTTCATCCATGCTGTCGGCCTTCGAGCCGGCTTTTCGCAGCAGCAGGCGGGCCATCGGGCCGATCTGGCGCGACAGCACCGATTCGAGTTCAGGGAAGGACTCGACCTTCCACGGCGTCAGCGTGTCGGCGCCGTTGGTTACCACGGCGCCGGATGACGACACGCCGCCCGTGGCCACGGTGCGCGCGCCGGAGCCCAGCGTGGTGGCGTCGGGATCGGCGCCGCCGCCACTACGCGCTGCGGCCATCAGGGCGTCGAGGAAGGCGCGCGCCGACGGGAAGCGGGCCGACGGCGACTTGGCCATCGCCCGCGCCACCACGTCGTCGAAGCCGCGGCCGAGCGCGGGCAGCAGCGCCGACGGCGGCGTCGGCTCGTCGTTGAGGATCTGCTGCATCACCACGGTGGCGCTGCCGACAAAAGGCCGCACGCCGGTCAGCATCTGGTACAGCACAATCCCGGCCGAGAAGACGTCGGCGCGGCCGTCCACCGGGTCACCGCGAAACTGCTCGGGCGACATGTAGCTCGGCGTGCCGACCATCGAGCCGGTCTGCGTCAGGGTCGACGACTCCATGCGGGCGATGCCGAAATCGCCGACCTTGACGTGGGCGCTGCCGGCCAGGAGCAGATTGGCCGGCTTGATGTCGCGGTGGACCACGCCGCGCGAATGGGCGTATTCGAGCGCCAGCAGCAAGTCGCCCATCCAGGCGGTCATGTGCGCCAGCGGGGTGGGGCGCGCCTGCTTCATCAGCGTATCGAGGCCGGCGCCGTCGACGAATTCCATGGCGATGTAGGCCGACTCGTTGTCCTCGCCATAGTCATACACGGTGACGATGTTGGCGTGGTTGAGGCGGCCGGCGGCCTGCGCCTCGTTCTTGAAGCGGCCGATCAGTTCGGCCTGCTGGCCTTCGCTGAAGAGCTCCTTGCGGATCGTCTTGAGCGCGACGGTGCGCGCGATCAGCGGATCGTATGCCTTGTAGACGACTCCCATCGCGCCTTTGCCAAGGACGCTGTCGATCCGGTACTTGCCGAGCCGCTCGATCATGCCGCCATGCTCCGCTTCATTCTTCCAGCATCTTCATCGCGCTCGCCAGGCTGGTGCGCATGCGGGCGAACGAGCGCGCCAGCGTCGACAGTTCGTCGTTGCCTTTGGCCTCGAATTGTTCGGCATCGAACTTGCCCATGCTGACTTCATCGGCCAGGCGCGACATCACGGTAATGCGGCGCGTGACGAACATGTGGACCATGACGTTCAGGGCGATGAGCAGGAAGACGAAAATGCCCAGCGTCGACAGCATGTACGTCTGCAGCATGGCGTTGGCGCGCTGCAGCGGCACCGCCATCGGCACCGACACCACCTGGGCGCCGACGATCTCGTTGTGCTTCCAGCCGAACCCGTTGTTGCGCCCATAGATGTCGGTCATCGTCGCCGGCGCCGCGTCGGGCACGCTGTGGCAGCGCAGGCAGGCTTCGCTCTTGATCTGCAGCGGCCGCGCCACGTACAGCGCCGGCCCGACCGAGGTGTTGCGCTGACCGACCAGCTCGGACGTTGTCGGCTTTGCCCGCAAGGTGTTGACCAGGTCGGCCTCCCAGTCGGCGGCGCGGTCGCGCAGGTTGGTCGGATTGAGCGTCGCTTCCTTGTAGCTGAAGTCGGGGTAGGCCTTGAGCAGCTGGTTGAGGTGTTCGGTGGCGGCAAACGACGGCACCGACTGCGGCAGGAATTCGTACTTGAGGCGCGTTTCGAGCAGCGGCGAAATCTGCGCCGACGTGTAGGAGCGCGCGGCCAGCGCCGACTGCATCAGCACGCGCGCCTGCTGCAGCGTTTCCTCGCGCGCGTTGTTGCGCAGCAGTTCGTTGGTGACGACGCTGGCGCCGATGAAGCCGACCGCGAATATCGTCAGGAACACCACATTGAACTTGGCCGCGAGCGACAATCTCATGGAGACTCCTTAGCGTTAGTAAATGATGTTGCGGACGTGTTGGGGTGCCGCGGCGGGCTGTTTCGGTGCCTGGAAGCGGCGCTGCATTGCCTGGCGCAGGTCGGCGTGCTCCGCCACCCACGGCGCCACGTCGACCAGCGCGACTGCGCGTTCGAGCCTGGGCTCGGTCGCTGCCGCCCTGGCCCCGACTGCCACGAGCGGGTCGAGAAACGCGCGCGGCATGGCGCCGAGAAACTCTTTAGTTGCACGAACCGCCGTCTTGAGTGGCTCGGCGCCATTGCGCACGGCGTAGTGTTCGCGCTTGACGGTGGTGCGGCGCAGCACCTTGCCGGCATCGAGCTCGTCGACGCCGGGATCGCCCGATTCGACGAACAGCTCGGTCTTGCCGGCGGCGGCGCGCACGATGACGGAGGCGCCGGCGGCATCGAACCTGGCGCCGCTGGTGGCGGCGGTAACCGGCAGTGCATCCTTGGGCGCGCGCGACTGCAGCTTCATCCAGCCCGACAGCAACACGTAGTCAGTGCCGCCGGCGCCGTTGCTGACGTACAGGCGCGACGCGGGGCCGAGCGCCACCGTGCTGGCGCCCCAGCCGATAACCTGGATCGTGCTCGTGGCGGACTCGACGATATCGCCGCTTTGCAGCCGCGCGCCACGCCCGGCCAGGTAGAACGATTTGTCGCGCAGCAAGCGCACGGGCTGTTCGGCGTACGCGATTGCGGCGAACTCGGCGGCGTTGACCGGCGCTACAAATCCGGCTTGCGCCAGGAGCAACAGCAACGACACGAGGAAGACGGTTCTGTTCACTTCGATCCCTCGGGAAGGCCAGATGGGAAACGGCAACAAACTGCGGAATGCAAAAATATTGTACCGCACAGGTTGACTGAAAGTTACAGTTTTTGTACGCCTTTGGCGTGCGCGAGCGCAATCTGTGGCTATCCGGACAACACCGCGCCGGGCGTCATCCGATGCGGGTAATTTTCGCGTTATCACGGTGCCTGCCGGGCGGTGCTACGATAGCGCCACGTCAGCTAAATCCAACTTATAAAGACACGAGCGCAACGATGATTGGACCTCAACATTATTTGGCCGATGGGAAAGCGTGCTACCTCTGGGACGTGCCGCGCCATTTCAATATCGCTCACGAAGTTTGCGACAAGTGGGCAGATGGGTCAGGCAAGACCGCGCTCATTTGCGAAGACAAATCCGGCCAGGTCGTCCGCTATTCGTTCGACGAGATCAAGGCGCTTTCCAATCAGCTGGCCAACGCGCTTGTTAAGGCGGGCCTGCAACGCGGAGACCGTATCGGCATATTCCTGTCGCAAGGGGTCGAGACGCTGCTCGCGCACGTGGCCGCGTATAAGATCGGCGCCGTTACCGTTCCCTTGTTCTATTTGTTCGGCCCCGATGCCATTGAATATCGCCTGGGCGACAGCGAAGCAACAATCCTTATTACCGACCCGGCCGGCATGGCCAAAATGGGGAATTTGCGGCCCAAGCTGCCGGCGCTGAAGGAAGTGTTTTATGTAGCGGAGGATGGGGGCGCACACCCCGCCGAAACGCGGTGTTTGTGGTCGAGCATTCGATCGGAATCCGATCAATTCGAACTTGCCCCGACGCTGGCGGACGACCCGGCCATCATTATCTATACCTCTGGCACGACCGGAAAGGCGAAAGGCGCGCTGCATGCGCATCGCGTGCTGCTTGGCCATTTGCCTGGCGTGGAAGTGTCGCACGACCAGTTCCCGCAACCGGGCGACTTGTTCTGGACGCCCGCGGATTGGGCGTGGATTGGCGGATTGTTCGACGTGCTGATGCCGTCGCTGTATCACGGCGTGCCGGTATTGGCCAAAAGGCTGGAGAAATTCGAGCCTGAAGCCGTGTTTGCGCTGCTTGCCAAGCACAATGTACGCAACGTTTTCTTCCCGCCGACAGCGCTCAAGATGCTGCGCTCCGTCGAGCAGCCGGCCACAAGATGGAATTATCACGTTCGTTCGATTGCCAGCGGCGGCGAGTCGCTCGGTGGCGACTTGATCGCGTGGGGACAGAAAGTCTTTGGCCTCACCATTAACGAATTTTACGGGCAGACCGAGTGCAACCTGACGGTGTCGTCGTCGTCGCTGCTGTATCCGACCAGGCCCGGCACCATCGGCAGGGCAGTGCCGGGGCACGACGTGCAGATTGTCGACAGCGGCGGCGCGGTGCTGCCGCCCGGTACGACGGGCAGCATCGCCGTTCGCCGCGGCGACCCGGTCATGTTCCTCGGCTACTGGCATAACGCGCAGGCGACCCAGGAGAAGTTCGCCGGCGAGTTCCTGCTGTCGGGCGACCTCGGTTCCATCGATGCCGAAGGTTACATCACGTATCTGGGCCGCGATGACGACGTCATTACCAGTGCCGGCTACCGCATCGGACCGGGCCCGATCGAAGAATGCCTGATGCGCCATCCGGCCGTCCAGCTGGCGGCGGTCATTGGCGTCAAGGACGAAGTGCGCACCGAGAACGTCAAGGCATTCCTCGTGCTTAAGCCTGGCCACGCTGCATCGCCAGAACTGGTCAAGGAGATCCAGAAATTTGTACGGGACCATCTGGCGGCGCACGAGTACCCGCGAGAGATCGCCTTCGTCGACTCGCTGCCGATGACGGCAACGGGCAAGATCATGCGCCGCGCGCTGAAACTGGCCGAATAGCGCCAGCACACTAACCATTCATATTCCAGGAGCGATCAACATGCATGACAGTCTCGTAATCACCCGCATCGAAGGCCGAGTGGGCATCATCCAGCTCAATCGTCCGTCGCATTTGAATGCGCTGAACGACGCGTTGATGGACGCATTGGGCGCCGCCCTGATCGAGATGGAAAAAAACGATGACATCGGCTGCATCGTCCTGACTGGCAGCAGCAAGGCCTTTGCGGCCGGCGCCGACATCTCGGCGATGCAGAAGCTGAGCTACCACGATGTGACGAAGGATGACCTCATTTCGAGGAACTGGGAAACGATGCTGCAGGTGCGCAAACCGGTGATTGCCGCGGTGGCGGGCTATGCCCTCGGTGGCGGCTGCGAAGTGGCGATGATGTGCGACTTCATCATCGCGGCCGACAACGCCAAATTTGGCCAGCCTGAAATCAAGATCGGCACCATTCCGGGCGCCGGCGGCTCGCAGCGTCTACCGCGCGCGGTATCGAAATCGAAGGCGATGGACATGGTACTGACCGGGCGCATCATGGACGCGGTCGAAGCGGAGCGGGCAGGGCTCGTTTCGCGCATCGTGCCGCTCGATAAACTCAACGACGAGGCACTGGAAGCTGCCACCGTGATTGCCGGGATGTCGCTGCCGATTGCGATTGCGGCCAAAGAGGCCGTCAACCGCGCCTACGAGACTACCCTGCGTGAAGGCGTGCTGTTCGAACGCCGTACCTTCCACGCCACGTTTGCCACGCAGGATAGAAAAGAGGGCATGACCGCGTTCGTCGAGAAGCGCGAGCCTCACTTCACGCATCAATAGCGTCCCGACGGCTTCGGCGTATCCGCATTGAGGCGAACGCCAGGCCGCTCAGCAGCATCGCCCATGCGCCTGGCTCAGGTATTGGCGAGACGCCGATCGCAGTCGCACCCGCCTGTGCCCTGACGCTGCCGATCCCGGGCAACTGGCCTGTAAAGGCATGCACGGCCAGGCGTAAGGCAGCGCTACCGGGCGTCGGCGAAAAGAGCTGGCTGTCGAACTGCGTCCGCTGACCGGCACCGGTTGTCATCTCGCCGAACAGGCCGGCATAGGCCTCGCTGAGGTCAGGCGGGTTGAAGAGGTGGTCATGCATAAGGAAGGTTTCGGCGATGGCCGAAAACACGGCGTGGGTGTTGGGACTGAGGATAAACGCGTAACCGGAGCTGCTGCCGGCTGAAAATGCGCCGCGCCAGGCGATTGCATCTGCCGTGGCGCTGCCTGGCGCCACGCGCGCTGATGCACCGCCCGGTCCTTTTTCGATCGCGGAGACGCCGTAACTGGTGATGACGAGCGTTTCATCCCACGGATTGCCGAGCTCATTGTTCACATTGGCGTACGCGCTGCCATTGATAATGGCCGACGTGAAGGTCAGCGACGGGGTAACGCCGTCGGCCGGAGCAAGATCGATCAGCTGGTACGAAAAATTGCGGACCGACGCCGAGCCCGACGACGCGTGCGCCAGTCCCGGCGCGGCGATGGCCCCCAGGCCACACGCCACGGCCAGTCCGGCCAGGTGCGGCCGTGCCCGACAGCGACAGCGATGACGCAAGCCGGCAAGGCGGGCGGACGGTCTGGCGCGCCAAGACGTCACGGCAAACAGTGTCAGGCCGGCCAGCAACATGCCATATTGTCCGGGTTCGGGAATGGGCAACGCACTGTTGGCATAGACGTTCCCGCGCAGCGATATGTCGCCGGTGGCGACCTCGTCGCCGGATGCCGTCTCGACCGCAACTGGCAAGGTGCGTCGTCCCGATTCAGTCATCACATTGAATGCTTCGAAATTGACGAACTGGCCAACGACGCTGTTGAGGTTCCCGGTCAGGCCAACCACGGCGATCGCCGACCCGTCGCCGACGGCAGTGACAAAGGACTCCGTCAGCGAGCTGAACACGGCGCGCGTACGCGGCGTCAGCGTAAAGGTGAAGCTGTCATTGATTGCCGCGGCATATGCGCCGCCTCCCGTCGAGGTAGCGCCGGCCTCGATGAACGCGTTCAGCATCACCACCCATGATGCGCCATCGGTGTCGGCCAGCCTGATGCCACCGCTGTCGAAGATGTGCGTCTCGCGCAACGGCGGCGAGCTCGACTCCGGCAATGAATACTGCGAGGCGGAGCCGAAGCGCTCCGTCTCGACCAGCGTCATCTGCGGCGTGATGCCGTCGGCCGCGTTCAGGTCGAATAGTTGTACGTCAAGTCCGTAGAACGTGACGAACGCCAACGGGTCGGATCTGGCGGTGGTGCAAAACAGGCCAAGCATCAGCACCAGCCAGGTGGTACAAAGACGTATCGTCGACGACATGAGACCTCCGGGATCGACCGGCGATTGCCTGAGCGGCGCCCGCAAGTTCACTATGGGCGTCCAACATTGCGCGCGTTTAGCCGGCGTCAATCGTTCCCGTGAACTCTTGCGGCTGAACGGTGTCGTTAGAGTGTGAACGGCCTTGAAGGAGGGTGACATGCAACGGTTCCTGATCGTTCTCGGCGTGGTACTGCTTTCGTCGGGGCTGGCGTGGCCTTGGCTACGCAAACTCTCGCTAGGGCATTTGCCGGGCGATATACATATCGTCAAGGAAGGCGTCAGCTTTCATTTTCCGATCACTACTTGCATCGTCATTTCGCTATTGGTATCGCTGCTGATATGGTTCTTCCGTCGGTAACAGGATCTTTCGGTGATCGACAGTCGAATGCGCGAAACTAGTCGAGACTGATCAAGCCACTATGGACTCGTCCCCGCCAGGTCTTGATCAAGTCTCTGTAGGCATCACCGGCAGGACGAATGCGCCGTTCGAGGTCGGACAGGCCGTAATGGTTGATGGTGCCGTTCTCTTCGGTGAGCAGCGTGTCCCAGTCCATCTGATCCACAAGGCTGTACCATGTAAAGCCAATGATGGGGACGCCGTCCTCTTTCAACCGGATCAGGTTTGACCATTGACGGCGCAGCCATACCGGGGCGTCGTAGTCCGTATTCTTGCCATTGCGATTGTTTGTTTCGGTGTGCATGACTGGCAGACGGTAGCGGTCATAGTACTGCTTGGTAATGACGTAGTAGCCAAAGATTTCGCACTGCTCGGTCCGACCATCAGCATATACAGTATGTTCATTGGTCGCATAATAGTCATTGCCCATGACACTGACGGACTCGACATTGCGATCGCGGAAAAAGTTGTACTCCTGTAGCGTCATGCCATTTTCCATCAGGTAGATCAACATGGATGCGGACACGTCAACGCCATAGTTCAAATCGAGTGGAAGGAAGCGGAGTTGGTTGAGATGTCGCGCGACTATCTCGGCATCCGGGTCGGCCGGATGGAAGTACTCCGAAGACTCGCTCTGAATGAACTTCGCGCTTGGATTAACCGACAGTATCGCCTCCGCGGCCAGGATGTTCGCCCTGGCCAAGTGCTTCGTCGCGGTGACAAAAGCTCGCTCCGAACACAAGCGTTCGTTCCAGATTCCCAGCCGTGCCGAAAAACGCGCCGCAACGTACATTTCGTTTATCGGGTTGTAGAGTTTAATCCAGGGAAATTGCAGCGCGAACGCTTTGGCATACTCGGAAAAGAACCGGGGGAACTCAGGATTCTGGAAGTTTCCCAGCCAGTCAGGAACTCCGAAATGACACAGATCGATGACAGGGGTGAGCCCCAGTTGGCGGATTTCACCCAGCACATCGTGCGCGAACGACCAGTCGTAGCGTCCCGGCGCGAGGTGGGTCCGATACAGCGGCACGCCGTAACGCAGGACATCGATGCCAAGCTCCTTGACCAGGCGGAAGTCGTGACGCCAAAAACGATAATGGCCGGTCTTTTCCATCTCGTCAATGCGGCGGGCGCTGCCGTCGGGAAGCTGCACGACTGGATAGCTGTTCTCAATGCCGGTTGCAAACATAAAGTTGTTCACGTCACGCTCCAACAGAAACTGTCTCTACGAGGGACAGTCAAGCCGCGCGGACGTTCCTTGCGGGGCTGGCCAAGGCAGCGGCGCGGGCCGGCAAGGTAGCGCGATCAGCGCCTCAATGGCGGCAAACTCGCGCCGCGCAACCCGCGGAACTGCGAACATGAAGTCCCTTCTACAAACGAGAAACAAGGAGCGAGCCATGCAAACCCAACAGTTTCAGACCGCGATTGATGCATGCAACGCCTGTGCCTTGGCGTGCGATGCATGTGCCAGAGCGTGCCTGCGCGAGGAAGATGTGAAAATGATGAGCGAATGCATCGCACTCGACATGGATTGCGCACAAATCTGCCGGCTCACGGCAAGCTTCCTGGCGCGTGACAGCCAGTTCTCCGGATCGTTGAGTCAAGCTTGCGCCGAGGTCTGTGACGCCTGTGGCGAAGAGTGTGCACGGCACCAGGCACAGCATTGCCAGGAGTGCGCACGTGCTTGTCGCCTTTGCGCCGAGGCCTGCCGCCAGGCCGGCGCAGGTGGCGGCCCGGCCAGGTCGACTGCCGGCACTACCGCCACGCCACATTAGCAAGCAAGGGGCCCTGCTGTCTCACCGAGGAGAACTCACATGAGCTATTCGTCTGCCGAAGATGCTGGCGCCGCAAGCGCCGACAGGGTGCGCCGATCTACGCCACAGCACATCAATGAGAGAATTGATCGAGAAGCCGAGACGTCCGTTGCCACTTTCTCACGGCAACGCCCGCATGCGATCGAGCGGCGTATCGCGCAACTGGACAAGGAATGGGACGTCGAGCGCGTTTTGGAAGTGAACGCGTCGACGCTGGCGCTCACCGGCCTTGTACTCGGAACCACAGTGAACCGGCGATGGCTCTTGTTGCCAGCGGTGGTACTGCCGTTCCTGTTGCAGCATGGCTTGCAAGGCTGGTGTCCACCGCTGCCGATCCTGCGCCGGCTGGGGGTAAGGACGCGGGGCGAGATCGATCGCGAAAAATACGCCTTGCTTCGCGCGCTGTCGGGCGCAGCTGCCTGATCGCAGCGATTTGTCTTGAAACGCGCAGAGAACGGATCTGGACAGAGATGTTTGCCGAGAATCCGCTACGCTGGGGCCTGCATGACCTTGGCGACCGACGTACTGACGCCGTCGCGTCATCGCTTACAACTAGCGCAGTGTCGCCAGGCATTTGATCGCGGCCAGACGACATCGCCGTCGTCGAGCAGCATTTGCGCCAGCAATTGCAGGCATTGCTGGGAACTCGTCAGCACAAGCACCTGCTCGGGATAGCAGCGTACGGCGCGCGAGTGCGCCAGGTAGCCGATGATGGCGGCGCGCAGGTCGGGCCGGCCTTGCGGATCGCTATAGCGCATCACTTGCTCGGGATCCAGGCGCAAGCGCCGGTTGAGCAGGCGCCGCCAAAGCGCCACCGGGAAGGCGCGCAGATCCGGGCTGCCGGCGGGAAGGCCTGCAAGCGCATCGGTTCCATGCAGCCGCCGGTTTCAAGCAGGCGCCGGCCGCGCTGCGAAAACGGGGTGAACGAGCCGGGTGACCGGTGCGGGGCAGGGATGGGCGATTGCGACCCCGCGCCCAGATCGATGGCGACAAAGCTGCCCTTGCCGACGTTGCGCCGTAGATACCCTTCGATGGCGAGCTGGCCGTAGGCCGCCTCGACGGTGACACGCGACAAGGACAAGTCCCGCGCCAACATGCGCGTCGAGGGCAGGCGTTCGCCCAGGGACAAGGCGCCGCTGCGCATCGCTTTCGAATAAGCTGAGCCACGTTGGCGGCCTGGGCTGTTGCATGGGTCTTATCTGCTGTGATGAATTGGTATCAATTTTAATGTCAAATCGGCCGAAAATTCAATCTGTCAATTCAACTCACAAAGAAAGCCTGTCATGTCAAACGCCAACTCCGCGATACTTTCCTATCCGGCCGCAACGCCGGAGCAGACCCGCGATTATATGTTGCATAAGCTCAGTTTTCATGCCGACGCCTGGGACGTGGCCGAAGACCTGCGCATGGGGATCGACTCGATTGTGGTCATCGACACGCGTTCGGAGGCGCTGTACGCGCAAGGTCATGTGCCTGGCGCCATCAGTTTTCCGCATCGGACGATGACGGCCGAGAGCACGGCCGCGCTTGATCGCAGCAAGACCTATGTGACCTATTGCGACGGCATCGGCTGCAATGGCTCGACAAAGGGCGCGTACAAACTCGCCGCGCTAGGTTGCACGGTGAAGGAGATGCTCGGCGGCCTGGATTTCTGGATCCGCGATGGCCAGCCGCTTGCGCTTGGTGCGGAACCGGGGCGGATCGACCGCGCTACGCCCGCATGGAATGCGCCTGCTGATGGATCGCGCCGAGGCGATCCGGGTGCGGCCAGCCCAGGCCGGCGACGCCCAGGCGTTGGCCGCGTTGTGTCGGGCGCATGCCGCCTTCGAGGAACTGCCCTACCAGGCTGACGGGCACACGAGCCGTCTGGCGCAGGCCTTGGAAAATTCGCGATTGCACGCGTGGGTGGCGGAGCGGGACGGCGACATCGTCGGCTACGCCAGCGCCACGCTGGACTTTTCGACCCTGTGCGCCAGGACGTTTGTTCATCTCGATTGCCTCTACCTGGACCCACAGGCGCGCAACTGCGCTCTGGGTAGTGCATTGATGGCGGCGGTGGCGGAGTTCGGGCGGCGCAAAGGCTACCGCGACATGCAATGGCAAACGCCGGCGTGGAACGAGGCCGCGCTGCGTTTCTACGATCGCAGCGGGGCGCGGAGGCTGAGCAAGCAGCGTTACACCTTGCCGCTTGCTGCAGTCGTCGGAGGCGCTAGTGCCTGAGCGGGGCCGAGTCGCCTGAGTTCGGCCAGGTCGCGCTCCATCATCGTGATGACCGGATCGGTCAGGATGGCCTGGCCGGTCGATTCATCCCCGAGGAGGTAACTGTAAGTGCTCGATCCAGGCTCAAACAATTATCGGATAATCATTTCCCCCCCCCGCCTTCGGATCTTGTGCTGACTGATCTGCTGGACCAGATTTCATTCGCCCAGCGCGCCGCCATTTTATCTTCAGTCAGAACTTGTCTGCTGCGTTTGCGATCCCTCAATCCAGCGTGCGCACGGTTCGTCCTTGAGACCGGTTACGACGGAACCCGTGTTGCGTACTGCCAAGACGGCGATGATCTCGCAGCGCCACTAGCTTGACAAACCGCACAAGTGTTTCGGATTCAGCGCCTAAGATCGGAAGTCGGCGTCCCAGTTTGGCGCCCCAGGTCTCGATCATCCAGCACACTTTAAACAGGAGAAAAACATGGCCGGCAGCATACAACGCTTTGAAACTCAAGGCGGGATGTCCCGATTTGAACCGATGCGTGGCATAGGGAATATGTTCGACATGTTCGACTTGATGCGTCCCGCACGTGTGTTCGAAGCTGAAAGTCTCAGAATCGATGTCAACGAAACCGACCAGGCCTATCTGGTCAAAGCAGAGATGCCAGGAATAAAAAAGGAGGACATCAAGGTTTCGATCAACGGCGACGAGGTAACGATCAGCGGCGAGCGCGATTCCCAGGAAGAGCGAAGGGAGGGCAACGTTGTGTGTCGCGAGCGCTACCAGGGCAGGCAATACCGCAGCTTTACCCTGCCCCAATCGGTTGACGAAGAAAAAGCGACTGCCACTTGCCATGACGGCGTGCTCGAGCTGAATCTACCGAAGAAGGCCGGCTCTGGCGCAAAACAACTGACGATTCTATAACCGTTTTTCAGCTGTCGCTTCGAGCGCGACCGTGCTGAGCGTTTCAAGCGAACAGGGGCGACCGGACGAAGTATCGGGAAGTCCAGGCCTAGCGGTCTCTAGCAGAGGAGTGGCATGACCAAGCGAATCTTACTCATTCAGGGCCATCCAGATGCGGGCCATCACCACCTGTGCGAAGCATTGGAACAGGCATATCAAGAAGGGGCGGTAGGGCAGGGGCATGAGGTGCGTCGCATTCACCTGTCCGAACTCAATTTTCCTTTGTTGCGAAGCCAGCACGAGTGGGAGCACGGGGAGCTTCCCGTGTGCCTTCGGGCTGCCCAGAATGACGTTCGCTGGGCCCAACACATCGTATTTTTCTTTCCGCTCTGGCTGGGAGACATGCCGGCCTTGCTAAAGGGCTTCCTTGAACAGATAGCCCGCCCAGGATTCGCGTTTGGCGAGGTGGACGGCACAACGTCGATGCTGAAGAAAGGCTTGCTAGGCCGCTCGGCACGCATCGTCGTGACAATGGGAATGCCCGCTACTTTGTACAAATTCTATTTCCGCGCTCACAGCATCAAGTCGATGAAGCGAAACATCCTTCAGTTTGTCGGCATGAATCCAGTGGACGATACGGTGATCGGCATGGCGGGACAAATGGATGCCGATAAGGCTGACCGCTGGCTCAGGCGTCTGGCCTCCATGGGGCGCTCTGCGGCCTGATGACCGTGACGTTCAATATACGTATGCACTAATTGAGAATTGGAGTCCGTAATGAAAACTATGAGAACCAGGCGATCGTGGCTGGCTTTTGCGTTTGTCCTGGCCGCCTTGTCAGGCTGCAGTATGCCCGGGGCAGGGCCGCACCGGATGCATCATGCGGGAGCGGGAGAATCGACGAGCGCGCAGGGACGGCACAACAGCCAGGGAATGGGCATGGGACAGGACGATATGAGGGCGATGTGTTCTGGTGTGCACGACAGGCTTCGCTCAGCAAGATCGGCCGACGAACGCGCGGCCATCATGCAGGAACATATGAGGGGACTGTCTCCTGAAATGCGGAAAAAAATGGATGAACACATGCGCTCACAGTCTCCCGAGGACCGCGCGCAACGATGCATGCAACCCTGGTAGCAATGCCAGAGTCTTGATACGTGGCATCAGTGCGGGTGTCCAGCGTCTGCTCGCCGTGCAATCTGATATTGCACCAGGTGCGATCACTGGGACCCAATAGGAGTAGGCAAGCATGAACCGGGTACTCATCGCTCTCGCGGCGGCGGCGCTGATCACTGCGCTCGCCCGTGCCGTTCTGTTTCTTGTGACGCGCGACTAGCAAGCAGACCAGCGGCACGGGAAGACGCTATTCTCCCCAGGCATACGCCTCACAACTTAAATGGAGGCAACATGAAAATACTGCTATGGATTATCGCCATCATCTTCGTCATTGGCCTGCTGGTCGTCAGTGGATTGCTGAAACTGGTTTTCTAGCCGGGGCCGCCTTAGTGCCGGCTTGCAGCGGAACCAGGCCGGGGCGCCGGTATGGTTCCTTCGAGTACGTGTGCCAAGTGGTGCAAACGTTGCCGTCATGAACTACGACATCGACTGTTCCTCGCGCAACGACGCGCCGGGCGCCTGCTGTGAGCACACCGCCGGCGGCGCCACGCCGACGTGGTACAGCGTCTGGGTCGGATAGGCGAACTCGATCGACTCGCGCGCAAAGCAGTTGACCAGGGCCAGGTTGATCGCTTGCTGGATGTCCATGTAGATGTTGAAGTCCGCGCTCTTGACGATATAGACGATCTCGAAATCGTACGAGGAGGCGCCAAAGCTCTTGAAGTGGGCACGGTCGAACGTCGCCTGTGCCTGGCTGGCGACGATGTCGCGGATCAGCCCCGGCAGCGCCTGCAGTTGCTGCGGGCTGGTCTGGTAGGTGACGCCGATCTGGAACGCGATGCGCCGTGTCTGCATGCGCTTGTAATTGTGGATTCTCGATTTCAGCATGGCTGAATTGGAGAACACAACTTGTTCGCCGCCGAGCCCGCGCAGGCGGGTTGTCTTGAGGCCGACAAATTCCACCGTGCCGGGCACGTCGTCGACAATAATGAAATCGCCGATGACAAACGGCTTGTCGAGCACGATCGACAGCGACGAAAACAGGTCGCCCAGGATGTTCTGGAGCGCCAGGGCGACCGCGATGCCGCCGATACCCAGGCTCGCCACCAGGGTGGTGATGTTGACCCCGAAATTATCCAGGATCATCAGGATGATCAGCAGCCACGTGATGGCGCGCGCCACGAAGCCCAGCGCCGCGGTCGAGGTCGTGCTTGCGGCGTCGTTGCCATTGCGGTTTCTGCGGTAGTGAAACAGCCATTCCTTGATGCCGAGGTCGCACCAGAGTGCCACCTGCAACAGGCCGGCGACCACGATGCCGTTGGCGACGAACAGGGTGGCCCGGGGCGTGAACGCGAGGGCCTGGGCGCCGGCAAACAGCGCAACCACGCCGATGAAAACGGGACTGGTCGATGCGAGCACACTGACGGCGACGTCGTCGAGATAGGTTTCCGTGCGCACCGCCACGGCGCTCAGGTGGCGCACCAGGATTTTCTTGACGGCGGTGACGATCGCGAAGGTGAACAGCATGACCGCCAGTGCGATGCTCCAGGCAACGGCGCCGTTGCCGAGGAAGGTATAACTCATGGAACTGCCTTTCGTTTGCGCGGTGTCGGCGCTGCCGGCCTGGCGGGTGTGTCGATGCCGGTGTTGCGGGCGCGCCAGTAGCGCTCGCAAGCCTGGCCTTCATGCGCATTGCCTTCGATCGCGGCGCGCATGTTCTCGTCGCTGCCGAACAGCACCGGTACCTGCGACACGTAGTGGCGCAATACCCGCATCTTGCCGTCGACGTCGACCGGCACGACCAGCCGCTTGGCCGGCGCCAGGTGCAACCGGGCCAGCGCCGCGAGCGGACCGTCGGCGTCGCCGCGCCCGCTGTGGGCCTGGGCGACATACGGAAAATCCTCGTAGAACAACAGGCTGGCGCCGGCCGCCGCCGCCGCCAGCCGCATGGCGACGCGGGCCGTGATCTGGTGGTCCACATGGTCACCGATCCCCATCGGGCTGACCAGCAGGACAGGACCGAGGTCGAGGCAGATGCGCCGCAGCAGCTGGAACAGTTCCTCGATATGGGCGGCATCGCCGGCGTGCGGCGCGGCCCAGCGCTCGCGCGCGCTGCGATAGATGAGTTTGCCACT
Organism: Massilia eurypsychrophila; assembly: GCF_002760655.1. Classification (GTDB taxonomy): domain Bacteria; phylum Pseudomonadota; class Gammaproteobacteria; order Burkholderiales; family Burkholderiaceae_D; genus JAFCUW01. The sequence continues at coordinate 212,428 of NZ_PDOC01000005.1, forward strand.
GTCGGGGCTGCGCCGGTATATCGAGTCGGGAAAGCTCAAGTGCACGAATTCCGCGTTGATGGCCCGCATCGCGGCAATGTCTTCGGCGCGCCGGATGCGCGGGCTGACATGGCCGCGCCGCGCCGGCAACTTGGCGCGGCCGTCGGTGCTTGACACCGGCGGCGGGTTGCCGCTGCAGAGCGTGACCACCAGCGTCGACACCCCTTGCAAGGCATGCAGCAAGCCGCCGCAGCTCAGGGCCGCGTCGTCCAGGTGGGGAGAAAGGATCACGACGCGCTCGAAAGCGTCGAAGTCGAGCTGGTCGAGCAGCAGGTGGCTCTTCATGCCTCGAACCTGATCAGGTCGCCATAGCGGATGCGGGCCTGCGCCAGCATTTGCCTGGCGAGACGGACATCGCCCACCATCGGATTGGCGGCCAGCGCGGCGGCGCGCGGACCGGAAGCGACTCCGGCCGCCGCCCGCGCGCTCAGGCGCTGGTAGTGCTCCAGCTCCCAGGCGAGCGCCTTGAACGACATCGGCAACGCGGGCGCCCGAAGTCGTTCGATGCCACGGCGCGACACCATCGCCTGCGTTTCGATCACCGTGTCGTAGGCGAACGAGGTGGTCGCGCCGCGATTGGCCAGGTTGAGCACCAGTTCACGCGGGCGCTCGGCGCCGAGCGCGGCAATCACGTTGGCCGCCATGTCGCCGAAGCCGGCCGCGCCGCGATAGAAACGCAGCTGCGGTTGCGCCAGGGCGGCCTGTTCGGCGAAATGGGCGTAGTAGCGCGGCAGCGAGGCGGCCACGACGTCGCTGCGCGGACCGGCCAGCCGGGCTTGCGCCACGAAGGCGTGGGGAAACAGATAGTAAGGCAAATAGGAGTTGGGCCAGGAGCCGTCGGCCTGTTCGCGCGCCAGCGCCAGGCTGTAGTCGAAGCGCAGGCGATGCTCGTCGTCGTATTCCGCGGGCGCTTCCAGCGTGGCCGGAAAGTCGCCCAACGCAACGCCATCCACGCTGAGGTCGCGGTACCAGGTCGCGTGGTTGAGTCCGATGCACCTGCAGCCGGGCTGGCCGGTACGGCCCATCGCCAGCGCCAGCGCCGCCAGGTCTTCGTCGGACTGGTCGCACATGCCGATCACTGGCACCTTGCCCTGGTCAACCAGGGCCTGGGTGACGATATTGCTCGGATTGGTGTAATTGAGCAGGATCGCGCCGGGCGCCAGCGCCGCCATCGCATCGGCCACGCGCAGCGCTTCCGGCACCGAGCGCAAGGCATAGAAAAAGCCGCCCGGACCGACCGTCTCCTGGCCCGGAACACCGAACTCGAGCGGGAGCGTTTCATCGATGCGGCGCGCCGCCAGCCCGCCCGGCCGGGTGGAATTGAGCACCAGTGAGGTCCCCCGTACGGCATCTTCCAGCGTCGACGCCGCCGTCACCGTAAACGGCGCGCCGGCGCTGCGCGCCATCGCCGCGCACAGCCGGGTCACGATGTCGAGGCGCACCGGGTCGGTATCGTACAGGCGCACGCTGCGCAGCGACATCTCGCCGGCCTGGCGGATCAGGGCTTGCAGCAGCCCGGGGGTATAGGCGCTGCCACCGCCGAGAATGGTCAGTATTTCCATGGGATTTCCTTTCGTAGCGCGGCAATGCGCAGCGGGTCCTGCAGCAGGCCGCCGGCTTGTTGCAGCAAGTGGGAGGCGGCGCAGACGCCGAAGCGCAGGGCCGCCGCAGGTGCGAGGCCGCGCATCAGGGCCGCGAGCAGCGCGGCGCAGAAGGCGTCGCCGGCGCCGGTCGGATCAAGCACCTCGACCGCCTGGGCGCCGACGCGCACCGGCGCGCCGTCGACTACGCCAAAGGCGCCGGCGGCGCCCAGCGTGACCACCACCGAGCGGGCACATGCGGCAAGCATGCGCGGCGCCTGCGCGACATCGCCGCACGCCGCTTCGGCTTCCTTTTCATTGAGTACCAACAAGTCCCACAGCACCTCGGGTTGCCGCGCCAGTTGCGCCAGCCGTCCTGGTTGCCAGCTGCCGCTGACGGCGACCCGGCTGCCGGCGGCGCGCGCGCGCGCCAGCGGCCCGGCCAGCCGGGACGCTTCCTCCAGGCCCGGCACATGGATCCAGGGCGCCTCGGGCAAGTGCTGGAGGCGTTCGAGGGCGGAAAAATCGGCGGCGCTGACGAAGGTGCGCTCGCGCGCATCGGCGAAGACGAGCGAGATGGCCGGGTCGTCGCTGGAAGGCAGGGCGTCGAGCGCGATACCGAGGCGCTCGGCAAGCGCGCGCAGCGCAAGATCGGCGATGCCGCAGCCGACCGGCGCGCACAAGGTGACTTGCAAACCGAGCGCCGCGGCCACGCTGGCGCTGTTGGCGGCGCCGCCGAAACTGAGCCTGATGGCGTCGACGAACAGTTCCTCGCCCGGCGGCGGCGGCGCCGTGCGAGGCACCAGGACATCGAGGTAGCACATGCCGGCCACCAGCAGTTCGCTCATGCCGCCTCGCCCAGCGGCGCCGCGCGATCGATGACGCCTGGCTCGCCCGCGCCGGCGGCGGCGCGTTCGAAATCGGCCGCCCAGCGCGTGACGTCATGCTCGGTCACGATGGCTGCCATGCGGGCCGTGCGATAGGCCCGCTCATCCTCGCCCATCGACAGCGCCTGATGCAGGCCGGCCACCATTGAACGCCCATCGTAGGGGTTGGTGAGCACGGCGCCGTGCAGGTCGACAGCGGCGCCGGCGAACTCGGACAGGATCAGCACGCCGGATTTGTCGATCGCCTTCCTGGTGGCGACAAACTCCTTGGCAACAAGGTTGAGGCCGTCACGCAGCGGCGTGATCCAGGCGATGTCGCACGCCGCGTAATGCGCCACCACTTCGTCGAACGACAGCGAACGGTAGAAATATCGCACGGGCACCCACAGCAGCGTCGAGAAGCGGCCGTTGATGCGGCCGACGACCCGGTCCACTTCGAGGCGCAGGCTTTCATAGATCTCCATCCCGGCGGCGGCCGGCGTGATGATGTTGATCAGGGTGACCTTGCCGGCGTACTCCGGGTACTGCTCGAGAAACTGTTCGAAAGCCTCGAGTTTTTGCAGCGACCCTTTGACGTAGTCGAGCCGTTCGATCGAGATGACGCCGGTGACCCCGTTCAGGTAGTCGGTGATGCCGTTGGCCTGTTCGACGACCGCGGGCGAGCGTGCCAGCTGTCCGATCAGGGTGACGTCGGTGCCGACCGGATGGGCGCCGAGGCCGATGCGGCGCGCGCCGACCTCGATCGCCGTGGTCATCGTATCGACCCCGAGGGCGCAACCATAGGTCAGGAAGCGCGGCGCGCAGGCGGTGGTGCCCAGCACTTCGACCGGCGCGAACGAGCGCGTGGCGTCGACGAAGTTCTCGACATAGCGGGGAATGTGAAAGCCGACGTAATCGCACTGCAGCAGGCTGCCGATGATGTCGCGGCGCCACGGCAGAATATTGAAGATATCGCTGGAAGGGAAGGCCGTGTGATGGAAAAAGGCGATCCGCAGGTCCGGGCGCAGGGGGCGCAGGAAGGCCGGCACCATCCACAGGTTGTAATCGTGGATCCATGCCAGCGCGCCTTCGGCCGCCTCGCGCGCGGTTTGTTCCGCGAACAGCCGGTTCACTTCGAGAAAGCGCTCCCAGTGCGCCTGCTTGAATTCCGCCTTGTCCGGGAAGGAAAAGATGATCGGCCAGAATGCCTCTTTCGAAAACTTCTTGTAGAACAGGTCGACATCGTCGGCCGTCAAGGCGATACGCGCCGCATGCAGCGCCGGGTAGCGCTGCGCGTCGACGCTGACGCGGCTGTCGAAACCGGCCGGCTGGCGGCTGTCCTGTTGCGACCAGGCGACCCATGCACCCTTGCGCTTGCCGGCAAAAAAGCGCAGCAAGGTCGGAATGATGCCGTTCGGGCTCTTCGGACTGCGCTGCACGCAGACGCCGTCTTCGACCACCTCGTCGAACGGCAGGCGGTGATAGACCATCACGAGATCGGCCTGGCCGCGCGCGTCGTTGCGGACCTGGGCCGCGGCGCTGGTCTCGACCAGGGTGCCATGATGGGCCAGTCCCTGCAGGATGCCGCCGCAGCCTTCGGCGCTGGCGATATGCACCCGTTTCAGCTTGCGGACCTGCTCGATCAGCGCCGGCTCGGCGCCGCCGACGACGATGCCGCGTAAGCCGCAGCGCAGCATGGCCAGGTCATTGAGGGTGTCGCCGGCGACGACGATATCGGCGTGATCGATGCCTTCGGCGGCGGCCAGGCCGAGCAGGGCGGCGCCTTTGTCCACCCCGCGCGGCAGCACGTCGAGATAGCGGCCGGCGGAGAACATCAGGTCGCAGCCGAGCGCGTCGACGGCGGCGCGCAGTTCAGCGGTGATGCCGCTCTCGCCGACCAGGAAGGAGCAGCGGCGTTCCTGCGGAACACTCTGGCGCTGCAGCGAAAAGGCGGCCAGCGCGCGCAGTACCGCCTGCGAGCCGGGCCAGCGCGCGGCGATGTCGTGCTGCAAGGGTTCGACCGGGCGCAAATCGCCATGCACGATGGTGGCGCCGACGTCGGCGACGATATAGTGGGGAGCAGGAATGGTGGGGTCGCTCAGCAGCGGCATGATCGACTCAAGGCTGCGGCCGGTGACAAAAACGATCCGGGCGCCGGGCAGCCCCCCGCTGAACAGGTCGCGGATGCGGCGCCGGCTCGCGTGGGTGCCGGCAAGCAGCGTGCCATCGAGGTCGGTGGCAAGGATTAATTTCCCCGTACTACTAATTTCAGGTCGAAGGGATTCAACTAGATTCATGGCGGCTCTCTCCAAGGGTTGATTGCGTCGCGGCAGCAAGACTGCGTGGCATTTGGACCCGGTGAGGCCTTGTCCATCGGCGGACCGTGCTGGATGGGACAGCCAGTGCTCTCGCGGCGATTCGGCAGGCTCGATTCTGCGCGCCTCGGTGAGGCGAACGCATCGATCGCCCGGCCGCACCCGGCGTGTCAGCGCAGGTGCGCCATGGCCCGGATCAGCACCACATCATACCGGCCGAGAATTAGCAAAGTCTTAGCGAGCACACGACAGCCATGAAAGGCACGCGTGAAGCGGCTGCACCGCAGGGCCGGATTCGGGGCGATGTGCCCAGTCCGCTGGCGACAATGATCCTGGTGCCGGCATTGCCTCAGTTTCACGCAAGGTACCCGGACATTCAGTTCGACATGGGCGCCAGCGACCGCAAGGTCGATGTGATCGGCGACAACGTCGATTGTGTTGTCCGCGGTGTTAGATTACCGACCAATCACGTGGTGTAGAAATCGACAAGCATAGCGAGAGAAAGAGTTGGAAAGAGCCAAAATGACGCTACAATGTTAAATATACTTTACATGAATAGTGGCCGATATGAATCTCGCGCAAATTGGTGAGGAAATTCAAAGCAAACGTGTCCACGCCGGCCTGCTGCAGGAGCACGTGGCCAGATTCGCCGGGCTCTCGCGGGTGACCATTAACCAGCTAGAAAACGGAACGTTGAAAGACCTCGGCTATACGAAGCTGAAGGCGGTGATGGAAGTGCTGGGCCTCGACATGGAGACCGTGCAGCCGTCGGGTTTGACGAGCGCGCTGGCAGTGGCGGCGCGCAGCATCAGCACTAGCTATCGCGACGTGATCACGGCCGATATGCTGTCGACAATGCTTCGTTCTGGCGTCGCGCCGGAACAGTTCCAGCCGCACCTGATGGCCTTGCTTGACGAGACGCCGTTGCCGGTGGTCGTGAAAGCGGTCGCCGAGGCGGCCACTCCCGAAGTTCCCACCAAGAAAATCATGAAACACCTCAGCCTGTGGGCGAAGGAATGGAAAGTATGCAGAACGGTCTGGTGATGATCGGCGCTGCGGGCATTCCCCTGAGTTGGGAGACGCTATTCTCCCAGGCCGTAAGGGTTATCGGTGAGATCGCCGAGCACGGCCGCGACAATGCCTTCTGGACCTTCGGTGGCGGCACCGTCCCAATGCTGCGCTAGCCTGCTACGTCAAGCTGTACCTACCGGAAGGCGAGATCGACTTCGTGGCCGCGCCAAACCTGACCTCTCCAGGGTTTGAAATCGAGACCGTTCTTGGGCATCAGGTACGCGTGGAGACGTCGGTGGAAATCATCGCGAAAACGATTTGGCACCGGGGCGACCGCATCACGGGGCGCGACATCTTCGACTTCGCTCTGATCGCCGAGCGCGAGCCCGCAGTGCTGATGCAGGCGCGTCAATTTATGACCAGACATGCGGTAGCGGTGTTCCAGCAGCTCGACGAGCGATACGTCCAGCTCAAACAGCAATTCGACGCCATCGACGTACTCAATTTTCACCCGACCTTCGACCGTGCCTGCCACATCCTTAGAGTTAGCCTGACTGAAATGATAGAACCACCCGGATAATGTCGAAAGCGGCTTCGAGCGATCGCATGATGTGGCTGATCGCGGACTGCGTCATGCCCAGTTTTGCCGCCGCCTTGGTAAAACTGCTTTCGCGGGCCACCGCGATGAAGACGAGAATGTCGTTGATGTTTTCACGCGCCACTGTGTTGGTCCTGTCGGTTGTCATGGTTTTGCTGAATGCCGCTACCTGGAGCGCCATGCTGATTGATGCAGCAAACAAATTATGTCGGGGTAATTCAAGCAGGCATTCATGATCATCCTTCATAAGCCCATGAAGAAACCGGACCGTTCCGGACGCTGGTATCCGGCTACCATTTTGCCTCGCCGCGAATCACGCGCCTTGAACACCAACTGTTAAAAGCCATGAAGAAAACAATCACAACCGACGGCCTGTTCGACCGAAACCAGCCGGCTGCCTGGGGTGCGGTCTTTGCCGTCGCGCTCGGCGCCTTTGTGCTGGTCGCATCCGAATTCATGCCGGTCAGCCTGCTGACACCGATCGCGGCCGATCTCGGCATCACGGAAGGCCAGGCGGGGCAGTCCATCGGCATCTCGGGCGCCTTCGCTTTATTTACCAGCCTCTTCATCGCCCGGCTCGCCGGTCGCCTCGACCGCAAACTGCTGCTGGTCGGGCTGACACTGCTGATGATCCTTTCCGGAACGCTTGCAGCGTTCGCGCCAAGCTATTTCTGGTTCATGGTCGGCAGGGCGCTGATCGGTATGGCGATCGGCGGGTTCTGGTCGATGTCGGCCGCAACGGCGATGCGGCTGGTGCCGATCGACAAGGTGCCGATGGCCTTGGCGATCGTCAACGGCGGCAATGCGCTTGCGATGGTGGTGGCCCCGCCGCTCGGCAGCTACCTTGGCGCGGTAGTCGGCTGGCGCGGCGCATTCTTTTGCCTTGTCCCGGTCGCCGCAATTGCGTTGGCGTGGAAGATGGCCTCGTTGCCTTCAATGCCGGCCACAAAGGGGCAGGGTTCAGCAAACGTACTGGCGCTGCTGAAGCGGCCGGCCACCGCATTGGGCATGGTGGCGGTCAGCGTGTTTTTCATCGGCCAGTTTGCACTGTTCACTTACTTGCGGCCATTTCTCGAGCAAGTGACCCGCGTCGACGTCGTCACGCTGTCGTTGCTGCTGCTCGCGATTGGCGTGGCCGGATTCGCCGGCACCACCTTGATCGGGCGCTTTCTCCGCCATCATTTGTACCGGATCCTGATCGTCATCCCGGTGATGATGGCGCTGATCGCCGTCGCGCTCATGGCGTTTGGACACGTGCTGCCTGTCACTGCGGTTCTGCTGGGCATTTGGGGATTTGTCGGCACGGCCGCTCCGGTGGGATGGTGGACGTGGCTGGCGACGACGCTGCCAAAAGATGCCGAGGCCGGCGGCGGCCTGATGGTGGCCGTGGTCCAGCTGGCGATCATGCTCGGCGCGACGGTTGGCGGTATGCTGTTCGATGCCGCAGGCTACAGGGCAACGTTCGGCAGCAGCGCGGCCTTGCTCGTCGCCGCCGCAGTGCTCGCAATCATGACAGCGCGCGCTAGTCGTACGGTGGAGGACCACGCGGTGCGCAGTGCAACAAGCTGATTACGCCGCAACTAGCTTGCGCAACCACCCAAGCAGCACACCGGGCAACAGCTCCGCACGCTGCAGCAGCGCATATGCGTGCTCGCCGAACACAGCTGGAAGGTAGTTCGCCGCATGGCGGTCGATGGTCAGGCAAAATGGCGAAATGCCTTGCAGCCGCGCTTCGGTGACGGCCTGTCGCAGGTCCTCGACGCCATATCGACCATCGTACTCATCCACATCGTTCGGTCTGCCATCGGACAACAGGATCAGCAGTTTGTGTTCCGCGCCCTGGGCCATCAGTTCAGCGCTCGCATGGCGCAACGCGGCCCCGGCCCTGGTGTAATTTTCAGGTTCAAGCCCGGCGATGCGCAAGGCAATGTCTTGGTTGTACGATTCGTTAAACCCCTTGATTGCCCGCACCACCACGCCATGGGGGCCTTCACCCGAAAATCCAGTCACGCTAAACGGTTCGCCGAGCCCATCGAGTGCCACGCACACCATCAGCAGCGCCTCGCGTTCGACGTCGATCACTCTGCACTGTCCGGATACCCAACCGTCCGTTGAGCCGCTGATATCGACTAGCAGCGTGACGGCAATGTCACGCCGACCGCGCCGCTCGCTTTCGTACAGCCGCTGTTCGAGGCGCCCGCCCGCCCTGATCTGCGCCTGGTTGTCGATCCATCCCTGGATGTCGATCTCGTCCCCATCGAGCTGGCGCCGCAGCCTGGTGCGCTGCGCCCGCAATAGTTCGAACTGGCGGCGAATTGCCTGCAGCATTTCGGCATGCTTGTGGAAAATGGCGTCGACCATGGCCTGCGGTCCCGGCATGGCGGTGCACACGGTGACGGTGGCGCCGGGGTCCTTGTAGGACGCGCTGCGCCAATCCCATTCCGGGTAGACGCTGACCTCGCAGTCGGCGGCATGGACTGACGCTGCGAGGTCCCTGGCTTGCTGTTCCGGCGGATCATCCGACAGCAGAACTTCGCGCGTCGCGCCCGGGGTTGACACCAAGCGCGCCTCGGGGAGCTCCGACAGGGCGTCGGCAAAATCGTCGGCGGCGGTATCGGTATCGCGGTCCGTAGGGCGCTGCATCCCCATCGCGTCTTCAGCCTGCTCGTGTGGCTGGGCCGTCTGGACCATCATCGGTCCGGGCGAGGCGTCATCATCCTCGCCCTCAACCGGCTTGCGTGCTTGCGGACGCCGCACTAGCCGTCCGATGCGCGGCAGCCCGGCGCCAATATCATCAGCATCCTTGCCAAGCTTGCCGTGCGCCTGTGTCACGGGCGGCTCGACGAACTCGCCCAGCCAGTAGTCCTTGACCAGCACACGCCCCCGCAGTTGCTGAACTTCGGCGCTTAGCGTGGATGCAAGGCGCTGCGCTTGCGCGAGGACTTCGGTAGCACTTGCCGGGCCATGCGTAGTTTCCATGTCCTCCGATTGCGCCGCCTGCACCATGCGTTCAATGTCGTGCAGCTGCGCAGGCAGCGTGCGCAGCGGCGGCCGGGCTGCCATCGAGGCCAGCCGGAAGCGCTGGAGCGGCGCCGAGATGCCCGGCAACAGTCGAACAAGCTCGTCGTCTGAGGCGCGCGCCTCAAGGATGTGATAGCAGGCTTGCAGCACGGCACTTTGCCCGTACGGGAAGTGCTGGGCGCTTCCCCGCCCGGCGCGCATCGCCTGTTGCAGCAGCATCAACCGGTAGCGCTCGGTCGTGCTGGCGTCGCTTTCCGCCATATCAAAACTGCGCGGCAGCCAGATGCTAGCTCCGTCCGTTGCGGGAAGGGCCAGTGGTGCCGGTGGAGCTTCGTGGCGCCTGATGAGCTTGTCTAGCCACGTGCGCGGCGCTGGCGCTTGCGCCGGCCGCAGGCGAAACCCGCGCCCGAACACCGCATTGGCCAGCAGGTCCAGGCGGGGCGCCACGTCGGCCAGTTCAACCTGGCGCGGGCGTTCGCGGTGCCGGTGGCGCCGCCATAAATTCTGGACAAAGATAGTGCCATGCCGGGCGACATCGGTAATGACGTCTTCTGCCTCTGCCATAAGCGGCTGTCCTAGATGAAGCTGGCGGCGACCAGATCGCGCATCGCACCGATCAGCACAGGCTCGTCAGACAATGGCGAGACGATCGCGGCGTAACACGCATCCTGCACGGCAATACCGCTGCCGATCAGGCGCGCGGCGGCGATCAGAAGGCGCGTACTAGGCACTTCGGCCAGACCGCGGTCGCGTAACTGTCGCAAGCGGTTTCCCAATGTCACAAGGGCGTGGGCGACACTGGCGTCGACGCCTCCCTCGTGCGCGACAATGGCAGCTTCCCGCTCAGGTGGCGGGAAGTCAAAATCAAAAGCGACGAATCGCTGGCGCGTACTTGGCTTCATGTCCTTGAGCATGCGCTGGTAACCGGGGTTGTACGACACCACCAGCTGGAACCCCGGCGCTGCGATAACTGTCTCGCCGGTCTTGTCGATCGGCAGCATGCGCCTATGATCGCTCAACGGGTGGAGAACGACGACGGTATCCTGGCGCGCCTCCACCACCTCGTCCAGGTAGCAGATGGCGCCTTCGCGCACCGCACGGGTCAAGGGACCGTCATGCCAGGCCGTACCGTCGGTGCCAATCAAAAAGCGCCCGACCAGGTCGGCGGTGCTCAGGTCGTCGTGGCAGGAAATCGTGACCAGCGTACGCTTGAGGCGCCACGCCATGTATTCCACGAAGCGCGTCTTTCCGCAGCCAGTCGGGCCTTTCAACATCACCGCAAGCTTGCGGTGGTGGCATTGTTCAAATAACGCCACCTCGCCTGCAGTTTCAATATAGTACGGTGCGGTCGTGGAACGCTCGTCGTCCTTCACATCAGGTCCCCGGCTTGAGCTGCAGACCATCTTCTTGGTCGCCAGCTGCTCGGTACGTCATGTCGAACCTTGGCGCGAAACGGAAGAAGTCGATAACGAACAACGCCACGCCGATGGCAAACAGCGAGCCGGTGACGAGCAGCATGACGAAGTGGATCTGGATTTTCAGCTGGGCGTCAAGGAAGCCCAGGCCCATGATGCGCTCAAGGTAGACCTGCCCGATGCCGGCAGTGGCGAACGACAACGTCATGCCGAACATGCCGCCCAACTGCAGCCAGAACGACCAGTACCCCATTGCCGTCCCTTCTTCCGGACGCTTGGTGAGGCTTGGCGCGGCGTACGTGATCATCGCCAGTACGATCATGGCGTAGGCGCCATAGAACGCGGCGTGCCCGTGCATGGCCGTGATCAGGGTCCCATGGGTCCACTTGTTGACGGCTGGGAAGGTGTGCGCGAGGCCCAGCAGTCCGGCGCCGAACAGTGTGAACACTGCGCTGCCAACGGTCCAGTGCAGGGCGAGCTTGTTGGGGTGCGACATGCCCGAACGCTTGATGGTCGAGTAGGCGAACATGGCCATGCCAACGAGCGCGAGAGGTTCGAGCGCGCTGAAGATGCCGCCGATCGGAAGCCAGTATGCCGGCACGCCAACCCAGTAATAATGGTGCGCCGTGCCCAGGATTCCAGCGATGAACACCAGACCGACAATCACGTACAGCCATTTTTCCATTACCTCTCGGTCCGCTCCTGACAGTCGGATCAGCAGGTAAGCGAGGAAGCCGCCCTGAATCATCTCCCATACTCCCTCCACCCACAGGTGGATCGTCCACCATCGGTAGTAGATCGATACCGTATAGTTTTCGTAGTGGAGCAGGGCGGGCAAATACAGGAGCGCTGCCAGCCCGAGTCCGCCCAACAGCACGCCCTCAGTGGTGGTCAATCGGCCCGACTTCTTGATCGTCATACCTATGTTGTAAAGGAACATCAGCATGACGATAACGATGACGATCTTGTGAGGCAATGGCTGCTCGAGTAGCTTGTTTCCCGTACCCCAGCGAAACAGGTAGCCGATCACTGCGGTAACACCCATCAGTACCCACAACACAAGCTGGATGTACGCAATCTTGGTGCTATGCAGTTCGGTGCGCGATTCGTCCGGCACCATCCAGTACGTAGCACCCATGAAGCCGCACAGCACCCAGACAATCAGCAAGTTGGTATGAATGACCTTGGTGACGTCGAAGGGAAGGATGTACAGCAAGGGGTCAGGCCCCAGGTACTTGGTGGCCGAGAGCAATCCAAACACCAGCTGCAGGCCAAAGAGGGCCAGCGCGACGGCGAAGTACCAATATGCAACAGACTGCGACTTATATTTCATGACAAATAGCTCCGGCAATAATTTCGAATCAGGCCGGTAACCCGGCGCTCGGCTTATTTCAGCGAAGTGAGGTAGGCGACCAACTGGTTGATCTGGTCTGGCGTCAAGTCCTTGCCGTAGGTGTTGGGCATGAAGGACTGGCCGTTAGCTGAATACATTGCGCCCGGTACCACGTGTGCGCTCGGACTCACTACCGCTTCCCGGATATAGCCGTCGACATCGGTGGCCTTGCCCTTGTAGTCAGAGCCCGCTAGTAAGGTTGAAGTGCGCGCCACCAGGCCGGCAAGGGTGGGGCCAGCCATGTTGACGCCCGGTGCGATGGAGTGGCAGGCGGTGCAGGCAGGTGCGGCGCTGCGAAATACGCGCTCGCCGAGGGCGATCGGATTATCGGAGCTAGTCGTCGGACGCGCAGCCGGCGGGGCGCTTCCGGGCGCCTTGCCGGCACCGGCGCTGGCCGGGGCGCTGACGTCGGAACCGGGAAACGTTGCGCCGGTGACAAGCAGGGGCCGTGGCGGCCAGCCCTGATTGTCGACATTTGAAACCCAATCGAGGAACGCGATCAGCGCGGCGATTTCCACATCGCTGATGTCCTGCTTGGGCATCAGGCGGCGGTGTTTCTGTTCGTCGTAGAATTTCGACGGGTCTTTCATGTACGCGGTCAGGTATGCTTCGCCGCGCAGCTTGGTGATCTTGGTCAGGTCAGGCGCGTAATAGGCGCCTTCCCCAAAAAGCGTATGGCAGTTGATGCAGTTATTTTTGTGCCACACGTCTTTGCCCAGCGTGACCTGAGGTGTAATTTTGTCGGCATTCGTCAAGCGACCAAACTGGCGATGGCTATCAAGCGTCAGGCCTAGGAAGGCAACGGTGGCGACGATGGTCGAGCCGATGGCGAAAAGACGAGCTTGTCGTTTGTTCATTGCCGTCCCCTAGACTGAAATGGCCGGCCAATATCGGACTGAGATGACGGTGGCATAAACGATGGCACCAGCCATAAGCAAAATGACTGTGTAAGCAAATAATTTAAGGGAAAGAATCCATCGTTGCATAACCGCCTCCGGATTTATGTGGAATCAGAATAGCATAAATACAATGCTGACCGGCGCTGTTCGGCCTATTCGAACGAAATGAATGTCCAAGTTATATAGCGACGTGACCCCAGCGATCGGCTGCGCCAAATAGCGCGCCATCGGTGAGTCCGGACAGTTGTCCATGCCACGCCAGCGTCGACCGGGCATAGCCGCGGGCGGGACTTCAAGAGTCGGTGACAGAACTTATCGCCCGATTTTTCGGTTTTCCTTTTGCGCCATTTATACGCATTCAATTTATAGAGACGCGGCGGGGTCGCATGAGGAAACTCAATTTAACATAATATAAATTATACGAAATCGAAGGTTTATCTAGCTGCGCGGCGAGCTGACGAGCAAAACGGCACGAAGTTCCACGGTATTCCACTAGGCGGATCCGTCGGCTTATCAAAGCCGAACTCTTAGCCGGGCTGAGGCTAACTTGCCGCTTACCGTAGCCAGTCTTGCTCCAAGCCGCGTGGGTCTTGATGTGCGGCCTACCCTCAAAATTGAAACCAGGGACCCGATTGCCGGCCCAGGGCTGCAAGACCGCGAACAGATCGCCAGCCTGTGCGCCGCCGCTGCCGCCATGACCGCTCAACGTGCCAAGATCAGCGCGGCAGTCGACGATGCGCGCCAGTTCGCGTGCCGTCGCCGCGCTTCATCGCAAACGTAAAATGGCAGGCGCACCACGTATCGGACTCAGTTCGCCGGAGCGGCGCTGCTTCGCAGGGATGCCGAGGACCACGTTCTCGGCAATCCAGTTGCGCCATTCCGGTGTCAGTTGCGCCAATGGCGCCGCAGCTTGATGTTCCATACCGTGCTCCCTGTTTTTTCACCACGGGCATCTTGCCACCGATCGCCCGCACGAGGTGCCGCATTGCGGTGCTACACTGGGCCATTGAAAAATAGGTATCCAGCCAGCAATGAATCAACAGATTTTCATCAGCATGGCGTCCTATGTGGAGCCCATGTTGTTCTTCACGCTAGAGGTCAGGCATACCATAACGCCCACCAGGAAACGTATTCCATTGTGCTTGTCGGGGTGACTACCTTAACGGCTAGCCGCGACATCTTCACGGTGACGGGATAGGCAGCGTGGCGGCGGCAACGATGCCGCCTCTTTCGCCTTCTGTGTCGTAGTCTCCTCAAGGCGGGCCATCGTCAGCGCCAAGCTTGCCCCCTCGGCCCAGCTTGGCCGGCAGTATTTTGACGAGATAGATCGTGACAGCGATGCCGATCGCCAAAAGCAGCACGGCCAGCGGGACACTGTTGAGCTTAAACGCGGAGAACGCCAGGGAGGCCCACAGCAGCGTCAAGGTAATGATCTTGGCCCGTAGCGGTATATCGACGCCCTCTTCCATATTGCGTAAATATTGCCCGAACAGGCGATTGGACAGCAGCCAGCGATGCATGCGATCTGAACCGCGCGCGAAGCACGCCGACGCTAACAGCAGGAAAGGCGTGGTGGGCAATAAAGGCAGGAAAACGCCAAGGATGGCGAGCACAACGGCAATGCAACCGACGATATTCAGCCAAATCTTCATCACTGATTATACAACTGAAGCGTAAGCGTGCGCAGTCGCTTGAAAACAGGACGGTGGGAGGTGAAACGGCGGGTGTCCAGCCAGCCCCGGACGGCGCCGGGCAGCAATTCGACTGGACACGCACAGCTGGCGCGCAGCCAGGAATTAATGCAGTGCGGTTACCGCGTAACCCTTTTCGGCGATCTGCTCGGATACCTTGTTGATCGCGTAGTCGTCCAGGCTGTTGGCGCTGTCATCCATTTCAAACGCCCTGGCTTCTACCAGCCAGTCGGTGTTGGTCACTTCTTCGGGGATATTCCGGGCCTCCGGGACGGCCAAGTATGAGAACTTGCCGTCGTGCTCGGGCTCGGATCTGCGGTAAATGTCCAGGCGCATGATGTGTATTCCTATCAGTGAAGACGGACCGATGCTTTCGGGGTGAAAGTGAAGTCCGAACCTCACCTTAGGCCATCAGCGCAGTGCTGTCTGTTAAGTGCTGCACACTGGGCGCCTAGCGGCCCGGGCCGCTACCGAGAATGCGCGCAGGCAGCATGACGATCGCACGCAACAGGTCGAACACGGCTTCGACGCCAATGCCGATCAGGCGGAATGGCAACAACAGCAGCCAGAACACCGGGTAGAGCACCAGCGCGAGCAAAGCCAGCGGCCAGCACAGGAACAACACCAGCAACCACACCAGGAAACTCAGCATCTAGCGCTCCATTCAGGATGACGTTTAAGTGAGTATGACTGTAGTGCCGCGCGCTGTGTGGTGCAAATGACATGCGACGGAATGCGCGCAGGCGCCCCTGGAGGGTGAAATTCGGCGATAAGCGGGACAAGCCCCGGTGCGTTACTGGCCGACGCAGATGATCTTGGTGGCGTATTCGTTGGCGTTGGCTTTGCGGTTCGACGCCCAGTCGATCACTTCCTGCGCCTGGCCGACCGTCATGATCGACGCCTTTTCCTTGTTCTTGATGAAGGAAACGCCCTCGAACTTGCCTTCCTTGCTGCGCATGACTTTGGCGAACACGGGCGGCTTGCTTTCGCCATCGCTGAGTTTGTTTTGCTGGACGAGGTAACGCTGGTCGAGGTTTTCCATGGGAGGTGCTCAAAAATGTGGGGAATCAAGGACCACATTTTACGGCCTGGCGGCCAACTGCGCAGAGGAAAGCGGTCCGGCCGCGGCGGCCGAACCGAATCCTGTTGAAGACTTAGGCAAACTCTGCAGTGCGCAGGGCCGGCTGGGCAACTGTTTCGACCACCAGGTCGGCGCGGATCGCTGCCTGCAGCGACGGAATCGAACCGCCGGCGCGGTACTGGAAGCTGACCTGCAGCACATCGCCAGGCCGCGCGGCGATCGGCTGCGCCAGCGGCAGCGTCATGTAGTGGTTCAGCCAGTCGATGGTGCTCGACTCTTCTTCGACCACGGCGAGGATGTTCTTGGTGACAAAGCGCATCGCGTTGAGCGTTCCGGCTTTTTCGATGGGGAACTTGCCTTCCCAGGCGATAAGGGTGTCGGTCGGCTGGCTGAAGTCGAGCACGCTGTAGACGGTCGGCTGGGCAAGCTCGATCGTGCCCGGGTAAATCACCGTGGTTTCCTGGAACTGGACGATTGGCGCGTAGAAGCCTTCGAAGTCGTATTCCTGCTGCAACGGCTGGACCGCCATGATGACCGCTTCCGGCAGGAAGACCGGCAACGGACCGCCAAAGCGCGCTAGGTAGCGGCGCTTGAACGATTCCATCACTTCGACCTGCTTTTCGCGCAGCATGCCGACGTGGATCATTTCGCAAATGACGACATCGACCGGCTCCGGCGGCAGGTATTCGAAGGCATCGGCGTGGACGACCTCGACCTTGTGGCCGTTTGGGTTCATGGTCAGCATCTTGCGCGCTTCCTTGACCATGTCCGGGTTGAATTCGACGCAGTAGACTTTGTCGGCCTTGGCCGCGGCAAACCACGACAGCACGCCGGTGCCGCCGCCGAGCTCGAGCACCTTGGCGCCAGGCTTGACGGCATAGTTGATGGCCGACTTGAAACCGTGCATGCGATTCTGGTCCATCAGCATGTTGTGGTGGTAGTGGACGGGGATGAACTGCCCCAGGTAGCAGCTTTCGATTTCGCGTTCGTTCAACATAGGGTTCCTTTTGGTCCAGCCGCCCTGCCCTGTGCCGGGCCAGCGCCTGCGTGTTTTGTAGTACGACATGGCAATTATCGTTACAAAAGCACGTGGGCCATGCGGGGAGGTTAGAAGGTTTTACCTGTCAGTTCGGGCATTGACGAGGGCAGCCGCGACTTTTCGCGCGGCACATCCGAGTCTCAGCGTGGCCGTGCCAGGTGGGCGGCGATGGTGGCGGCGATGCGGGGCTTGTCGGCGCGCTGGGCGATCTGGCCGGCGGTAAGCGATTCGGTGTTCTTCAGGCTGGCGTCGGCGCCTTCGTCGAGCAAAAGCTGGACGGTGGATTCGTGGCCTTCGCGCGCGGCAATCATCAGCGGGGTAAATTTGGCCGGCGCCTCGGCGTCGATGTAGGCGTGGTGATCGATCAATGTCTTGGTGATGTCGTCATCTCCGCTGGCGGCCGAGAAGTGCAGCGCGGTCCAGCCCGGGCGGTTGACGATGGCGCCTTTCGCCAACAAGGCCACCACGGCCGGCTTGTTGTGCTTGAACGCGGCCATCATCAGCGCGGTGTTGCCGTTTGGCGCCTTCTGCTCGAGGTCGAGCGTCGGCTGGGACAGCAGCACGTTGGTCACGCGCGCCGACCCTTCGCGCAGCGCAAGGATCAGTGCGGTCTCACCGCTGATCGGATCGACGGCGTTCGCTAACACGGTGCCGCCCGCCAGCATCTTCTGGACGGTGCCGGGGTCATCCATCTGCACTGCGCGGAAGAAGCTTGCAAGCTGGCCGCGGTCCGCGGCCGCAGCCGGCGCCAGGCCTACAATCGCAGCCATGGTGATATAGCACCAGCGGCGCATGGTTCGGGTAACAATCGACATGAGCTTATCCCCGTACTACGTTGAAAAGGTTAAAGAAGTTATCCGTCGTGTGGGCTGCGACCTGGCTCAGCGGCACATCCTTGAGCGAGGCGATGTATTCGGCAACGTGGCGTACAAAACCGGGTTCGTTCATCTTGCCGCGGTGCGGCATCGGCGCCAGGTAAGGCGAATCGGTCTCGATCAGGGTGCGCTCAAGCGGCACCGCGCGCGCCACCGCCTGCAAGTCCTTGGCGCTCTTGAAGGTGACGATGCCGGAAAACGAAATGTAAAAGCCCATCGCCAGCGCCGCTTCGGCCACTTCCAGCGATTCGGTGAAGCAATGCATCACGCCGGCGACGCCGCCCTTGTCGGTGCCCGCGCCCTCTTCCTGCATGATGCGGATGGTGTCCGCGCTCGCCGCTCTTGTGTGAATAATCAGGGGCTTGCGCGTGATTCTTGATGCTCTTATGTGGGTGCGAAACCGCTCGCGCTGCCATTCGAGGTCGCCTTCCAGCCGAAAGTAATCGAGCCCGGTCTCGCCGATGGCGATGATTTTCGGGTGGTCCGACAGTTCGACCAGCTGTTCGACAGTCGGTTCCGGCGTGTCGATGTAATCTGGATGCACGCCAACCGAGGCGTAGATGTGCGGATATTGCTCGGCCAGCGCGAGCACTTGCGGGAAGTCGGGCAGGTCGACCGACACGCATAGCGCGTGGGTGACCTTGTTCTCTTCCATCTTGGCCAGCAGCTCCGGCATGCGAGCGGCCAGCTCGGGGAAATTGATGTGGCAGTGGGAATCGATATACATCCAGCGATTGTAGCCGGATGCTAGGCGACGCGCTTGCCGAGGATGATCAGGTCGCGCTCGATGCCGTCCAGGTTGGCCACCCGCGGCAGGTTCGCCCAGGTGTCGAAGCCGTATTTGCGGAACAGCGCCAGGCTCGCTTCGTTGTGGCCGAAGATGAAACCGAGCAAGGTGTGCACGTCGATATTCGGAGCGAAGGCGATCGCCTGCTCCAGGCAATAGCGGCCGATGCCCTTGCCGCGCCAGGCCTCGGCGATGTAGATCGACAGCTCGGCGGTGCCGGAATAGGCCGGCCGGCCGTAAAAATTGGAGTACGACATCCAGCCAATCACTGCCGGCTCGGCATCGGTGTCGTCGGCGGCATGAATGACCCACAGCGGCCGGCGGTCGGGATTATGGTCGGAAAACCATTTCTCGCGCGATTCCACGCTGACCGGCTCGGTATCGGCGGTCACTTCGCGCGAGGCGATGGTGGAGTTGTAGATGTCGACAATGACGGGCAGGTCTGCGGGATGGGCGAGGCGATGGGTATAGGACGGCATGAAGCAGCTTGGTAGATTAAAGAGTGTGGGTGGCGCGCGACGAACGCAGCGCGGCGCCGAGGATTTCTTCGATGCGCAGCTTGGCGCGCTGGCCGGTTTCGTCGTCGGGGAAATGCACGCCGATGCCCTGCGCCTTGTTGTTGTTGGCCGCCGGCGGCGTGATCCATGCCACCTTGCCGGCGATCGGATATTTGTTGAGGTCCTCCATCAGCGCCAGGATCAGGTAGATCTCGTCGCCAATCTTGTAGGGCTTGGCGGTGGGCACGAACATGCCGCCATTCTTGAGGAAGGGCATGTAGGCCGCGTAGAGTGCCGCTTTTTCCTTGATGGCAAGCGACAACACCGATGGCCGAGGAATCGTCGGGGCACTCGGGTCGGTGGGATTGCCGGTCATTCAATTCCTCTCAGGGGGTACAGCATGCAGTGTAATCAAGCAGCATTGCTTCTACAAATAATTTCGGCGACAGCGGATGGTCTGCGGTCGCGCGGCGCTCGTTCGTACTCTTGATTGCTTGCAACAGTTTAGCAGTGTGCACCGAGCCAGCCAGCGCCGCAAGTTCCTTCTTGTAGCGGGGGTAATACCTGATGTTGCCCGATAGTTTGAACGAAAACAGGTCGTATAGCCAGCGTTGCTGCCAAGAAACTAGCATACTCAACGGCGCTTTGCTCAACTTGTCGGCGATTTTCAGGGCGCCCTCGATGTTCGGACGGGCCAGCAACTGCAGCAGCGTTTCGAGGTCTTCGCGGTTGCCCGCTTCCGATTGCGCCAGTGCGGACAGCGGTGCCCCGCCCTGCTCGCGCAGCCAGCTGTCGGCGTCGGCCAGGCCTTGCTCCTTGAGCCAGCCGAGCGCGGCGGCGTTGTCGGGCATCGGCAGCGCAAACTTGCGGCAGCGCGACAAGATGGTCGGCAGCAGCCGGTCCAGGCTGTTCGATGACACCAGGAACACGGTGCCCGGCGGCGGCTCCTCCAGCGTCTTGAGCAAAGCGTTCGAGGCATGCAGGTTCAGCGTTTCGGCCGGGTACAGTACAACCACGCGCAGGCCCTGGCGGTGCGTCGAGATGTTCATGAAGTCGGACAGCTGCCGGATCTGTTCGATCTTGATCTCTTTCGACGGCGCCTTGGTCGCCTTGGACTTCTTGCCGGTATCGGCGTCGGTGCCCTCCTCGGCTTCAGGCGGCTCGTCTTCCAGCGCTTCCGGACGCACACGGCGGTAGTCGGGATGGTTGTGCTGGGTGAACCAGCCGCATGAGATGCAGGCGCCACAGGCGAAGCCATCGGGCTGGACGTTTTCGCACAGCAGCGATTGCGCGAACGCTTCGATGAAGCGGGCCTTGCCGGTGCCGGCTTCGCCATGGAACAGGATCGCGTGCGGCAAGCGTTCGCGCATTTCCTGCAGCTGTCGCCAAGCTTCGGATTGCCAGGGATAGATCGAATTACTCATTAAATTCAGGCGCTTGCGAGCTGTTGTTGAGGTGAGAGATTACTTTAACCACGTGTATGCGTGTCTACGTCCACTTGACGGAAACTTAAAGTAGTTTCTCAAGTATGCCAGTTAATGTCGCGCGGGTCTCTTCGATGCTTTTGGTGGAGTCGACCACGACGATGCGCTCAGGGAACTGAGCGGCGCGGCGTAAGTATTCTGTGCGGCAGGCGGCGAAGAAGTCGACCTTCTCCTGCTCGAACTTGTCGAGCGTGCGGGTGGCGTCGAGACGGGCGCGGGCAACGTCGAGCGGGACGTCGAACAGCAACGTCAGCGCCGGCTGCAGGTGCGGGTGCACCCATTGCTCCAGCGCTTCCATCTTGGCACGGTTGAGCCCGCGGCCGCCGCCCTGGTAGGCAAAGCTGGCATCGGTGAAGCGGTCGGAAATGACCCAGTCGCCGCGCGCCAGCGCCGGTTCAATGACTTGCGCCATGTGTTCGCGGCGGCTGGCGAACATCAGCAGCGCCTCGGTTTCGAGGTGCATCTTTTCGTGCAGCAGCATGTCGCGCAGCTTTTCGCCGACGGCGGTGCCGCCCGGCTCGCGCGAGGACACGACCGACTTGCCGCGCGCGCGCAACAAGTCGGCAACGAAGGCGATGTGGGTCGATTTGCCGGCGCCGTCGATGCCCTCAAAGCTGATGAACTTGCCTGGTACTGCGGTGCTATCCTGGGTCATGAAGGCTGCTGCGCTTATCGTTGATATTGGTTCACTGCCCGGTTATGGTCGGTCAGGTTGCCGGAAAATTTGCTGGTGCCGTCACCGCGCGAGACGAAATACAGCGCATCGGTCTTGGCCGGTCCCATCGCCGCCTGCAGCGACTCCACGCCAGGCAAGGCGATCGGTGTCGGCGGCAAGCCGGGCCGCGTGTACGTGTTGAACGGCGTATCGGTTTCCAAGTCCTTCTTGCGGATCTTGCCTTCGTACTTGTCGCCCATGCCGTAGATGACGGTCGGGTCGGTCTGCAGCAGCATACCGAGCTTGAGGCGGTTGACGAACACGCCGGCAATCAGCGCGCGCTCGGACTTCTGCCCGGTCTCCTTTTCGACGATCGAGGCCATCACCAGCGCCTGGTACGGATTGGCGTACGGCAGGCTCGGATCGCGCTTTTCCCACGCCGTCTTCAGGTGCGCCATCATCGTCGTGTGCGCCTGCTTGTAGATATGCATGTCGCTCGAGCCCTTGGCGAACAGGTAGGTGTCGGGAAAGAACAAGCCCTCCGGCGCCTTGTACTCAGGCGAGATCTTTGCCATCAGATCCTTGTCCGACAACCCTGCCGTTTCGTGCTTGAGGCCTTTGTTGCCGGCGATGGCCTGGCGCATCTGCTTGAAGGTCCAGCCTTCGATGATGGTCAGCGACTCCTGCGCGAATTCGCCGCGCACGAGCTGGTCGATCAGGCGGCGCGGCGTCGTGCCGCTCTTGAGCTCATAGCTGCCGGCCTTGATGCGCGAACTTTTCTGCGTCACCCGCGCCAGCAGCGAGAACAATACCGGGTTGACCGGCACGCCGGCCGCGGCGATTTGCTGCGAGGCCGCGCTGACGCCGCTGCCGGCGAGCACTGTGAACGGGATCGGCGCTTCCTGTGTCGAGATCGGCTGCTTTGCCCACCATGCAAAAGCGCCGACGGCAGCGACGGAGACGATAGTGCCGGCGATGATAGTTTTTTTTATGAAGCCCATTCTCACTCTTTTGGTTTTGCGGGGAGTCCGGCGGGAATTTCTCGACATCTCTATAATGAACCCGTAATGATAATGCTTTAAACAGAAACTATTGGGAATTTATGGATAACTGGAACGACTATCTGCTGTCCCAAGGCGCGCGCGTCAGCCCGGATGATACCTTGCAACCGGCACATTTTGGTCATGCATTGAACGTAGGCGAACTTGCCGCCGGCTTCGTGGCCGTAATTGGCGACCAGGGTCTCATCTCTGTGACCGGCGCGGACGCCGCGAGTTTCCTGCATAACCAGCTGACCAACGATGTCGAACACCTCGGCGCCGACGAAGCGCGGCTGGCCGGCTATTGCACGCCAAAGGGCCGGCTGCAGGCCACTTTCATGATGTGGCGCAACGCTGAATCGATCTACCTGCAACTGCCGCGCGAACTGCAACCGGCGCTGCAAAAACGCCTGTCGATGTTCGTGCTGCGCGCCAAGGCAAACCTGGCCGATGGCGGCGCCGGCGTGGTCATGCTGGGCCTCGGCGGCGCCGCAGCGCAAGCTGCTTTGCAACAGCATATCGGCACCTTGCCTGACCATCCTTACAGCAAGGTCGATAACCCGCTGGGCACCTTGATCCGCGTGGCCGACGTGTTCGGGATGCCACGCTACCAGTGGCTGCTGCCGTCCGGCATAGCCGCCACGATCTTGCCGGCGCTGCGAGCCACGCTCGCGCTGGGCGGCAGCCAGGCGTGGGAGCTATCGGCGATCCACGCCGGCGTGCCGCAGATTACCGTTGCGACACAGGAGCAATTCGTACCCCAGATGATCAACTTCGAGCTGCTCGGCGGCGTCAATTTCAAGAAAGGCTGCTATCCGGGCCAGGAAATCGTCGCCCGAAGCCAGTATCTGGGCAAGCTCAAGCGGCGCGCCGCGCTGGTAACGATCGACAATGCCGAGGCGAAGGCCGGCGACGAGGTGTTCGCCCTCGGCGACCCGGACCAGCCGTGCGGCATGATCGTCAATGCCGCG
Source organism: Massilia eurypsychrophila (assembly GCF_002760655.1). Lineage (GTDB taxonomy): Bacteria > Pseudomonadota > Gammaproteobacteria > Burkholderiales > Burkholderiaceae_D > JAFCUW01. The sequence continues at coordinate 235,685 of NZ_PDOC01000005.1, forward strand.
CCGAATGGCGCCGGCGGCGTCGATGCGCTGGTGGAATTGAAGCTGGCGGCGCTGGAAGAAGGCAACATCCGGCTCGGTTCGGCCGACGGTGCGCCGCTGGTTTTCAAGCCGATGCCCTACCCGCTCGACGCCATCGAGGTCTGAACCATGAATGACCTGTACATCTATTATCAGGTGACTGAAGAGCACGCCGCGGCGCTGGAACTGCGCGTGCGCGCGATGCAGGCGCGGCTCGCGGGCGAACGCGGCGTCAATGGCCAGCTCAAGCGGCGCCCGGAAGCGGCCGACGGCTTGCAGACGTGGATGGAGATTTATCCCGCCACACCAGCCGGCTTCGATACCGCGCTGGCCGCTGCGGTGCAGGACGCCGCGCTGCCTGAACTGATTGCCGGCAAACGCCACATCGAAATTTTTACGGATTTACACCCATGTGCTTGATTGTTTTTGCGTGGCAGGTTGTGCCTGGCGCGCCGCTGATCGCCGCCGCCAACCGCGACGAGTTTTATGACCGGCCCGCCAGTGCCGCCTGCAACTGGCCCGAGCACCCGCAGGTATATGCCGGCCGCGACCTCAAGGGTGGCGGCAGCTGGATGGGCATCACCGAGGACGAAGGCGCAGGCGGACCGCGCTTTGCCGCGCTGACCAATATCCGCGGGCCACAGGAACGCCGGCTCGATGCGCCCTCGCGCGGCGCGCTGGTGGCCGATTTTCTCGCCGGCGAGTTGTCGGCGCCCGACTACATCGCGCGCATTGCCGAGGGCGCCGGCGCGTATAACGGCTTCAACCTCGTGCTGGGCGACCGCAACAGCCTGTACTGGTTCTCCAACCGCGGCGACGGCGACGAGCGCAACGGCAAGGCGCTGGAGCCGGGCATCTACGGCATTTCAAACGGTTTGCTCGATTCGCCATGGCCGAAGGTCACGCGCACCAAGGCGCAGTTCGCCAGCCTGCTGTGCCAGGGCGCGCCGGAAGACGCCTACTTCGAGATGCTGGCCGACACGACCCGCGCGCCGGATGTGCGGCTGCCCGACACCGGCATCGAGATCGACCTCGAGCGCGTGCTGTCGGCCGTGTGCATCGAGACGCCGGGCTACGGCACGCGCACGTCGACGGTGGTGAAGTTGTACGCCCACGCGCCGGCCGAGCTGCACGAGCGCGTGCTTCAGTAGCCCCGCAATCGGCTAGCCGGCGCCGCTCGCGCGGTGGATAAAACTTACTGCTTCATCTTGGCGCGCAGCATGTCGCGGATGTGCGGCGCTGACTTGTACGGATCGCTCGGATTGCGCTGGTGTATGATCTCGTCCATCCGCTCGGCAACGTTGCCCAGCGCTCCAGGGTGCGAGTAGATGTAGAACTGGCCGGCGCCGATCGCCTCGAACGTGATTTGCGCCACGTCCGCCGCCGATACCTTGCCCGATTCCACCGCCTTCTGCGTCATCGCCTGCGCCGCCATCTGGCTGGCGGTCGGCCCGGCCGTCATCTTGACGTCGCGCGGCCGGTTGCGATGCGACTGGCTGATGCCGGTCGGCACAAAGTACGGGCACAGCACCGAGGCGCCGATCGGCGCCTCCACCAGTTGCAGGTCGTGGTACAGCGACTCCGACAGCGACACCACCGCGTGCTTGGAGACGTTGTAGACGCCCATTGTCGGCGCATTGAGCAGGCCGGCCATCGACGCCGTGTTGACGATGTGCCCCTCGAAGGACGGATCGCGCGCGGCGCAGTCGAGCATCAGCCGCGTGAAGATGCGCACGCCATGAATCACGCCCCAGACGTTGACGCCCAGCACCCACTCCCAGTCCGCCTCCGAGTTTTCCCAGATTAAGCCGCCCGAACCGACGCCGGCGTTATTGAACACCAGATGCACGGCGCCGAAGCGTTCCATCGTCGCGTCCGCCAGCGCCTGCACCTGCTCGCCTTTGCGCACGTCGCACAACATCGCCAGCACCTGGACGCCGCGCGCCTCCAGTTCGCTGCGGGCCTGGTCGAGCGCGTCCTGCTGCACGTCGGCCAGGACCACTTTCATGCCGCGCTCGGCTGCCTGGTTGGCGAATTCACGGCCCAGTCCGCTCGCGCCGCCGGTGATGACGGCGACCTTGTCGTTAAAGTTTTTCATCGTTGCCCTTGTCAGACCGCGGAAACGCCGCCGTCGATCGCCAGCGTCTGGCCGGTGATGTGTTTGCCGGCATCGGAAGCGAACAGCACGGTCGCGCCCTTCAGGTCCTCGCCGTCGCCAAGGCGGTTCAGCGGCGCCTCTTTGGCCATGTTGTCGGCGCCGACCGCAGCGAGCAGGCCGTGCGTCATCTTCGATGGGAAAAAGCCCGGTGCGATCGAGTTGACGGTGATGCCGTAGGCGCCCCACTCGCCCGCCAGGGTGCGGGTGAAGTTGATCACCGCGCCTTTCGACGTGTTGTAGGCCAGCGTTTTCATCGGGCCCGGCGGGTTGCCCGCCAGGCCAGCGATTGACGAAATATTGATGATGCGACCGTACTTACGTGGAATCATCGACGCCTTGCCGACCGCCTGCGCCACCAGGAAAATGCTGCGGATGTTCAGGTTCATCACCTTGTCCCACGCCTCGACCGGATAGTCTTCGGCCGGCGCGCCCCAGCTGGCGCCGGCGTTGTTGATCAGGATGTCGATCTGGCCGAGTCGCTTCATCGCTTCGTCCACCAGCGGCTGCACCTGGTCGTCTTTCGACAGGTCCGCGGCGATGGCGGACGCGTCGACGCCGCGCGCCTTCAGGTGGGCGACGGCCTCATCGAGCTCGGACTGCTTGCGTGCCGACAGCACGATGCGCGCGCCCTGTTCGCCGAGCGCCTCCGCCATCTGCAAGCCGAGCCCGCGCGAGCCGCCGGTAACCAGTGCCGTCTTGCCGGCAAGTGAAAACAATTCCTGGGAAGTACGCATTTTCTGTTGTCTCCTAATTAATTGGTGTTAGTCACCCCTGGGGTCAGTGCCGGCAAACGCACACGAGCTCAGCCGGCTACCGTTGAGGCCGTGTACGATTGCCGGCACTGACCCCGGTGGGGTTGTTGAGGCCGTGTACGATTGCCGGCACTGACCCCGATGGTTACGATGGTTAGATGTGGTAATCCATGCACTGGCGCGACTCGCGCACAGCGCCGATGAACGGTTTGAGCGCCTGGTGGGTCGGATGGTCGGCATAGGCGTCGAGCGCGCCCTTGCTGTCGAACGCCGAATACAGAACGATGTCGTAGGTCGCTTCAAGGCCAGGCTGGGCCAGCGCGACCTCGAACTTCAGCGTGCCCGGCACCAGCGCGGCGCACGCTTCGAGCTTTTCTTTCATCTTCGCGGCGTTGGTGGCGCGGTCGGCGCCCTCGGCGAAATCCTTCAGTTTCCACATGACGATGTGCTTGATCATTGCTGTTCCTGGTTAGAACCACGCGTCCTGCATGTCGAGCGTGGTGGTGTCGATGCTGGCCAGAAGGGCGAGTTGCGGTCCGACCTTCGGCAGTTCCCATTTGAAGAAGTAGCGGCACGCTTGCAGCTTGCCGCGGTAGAAATCCTGGTCGGTATCGGCCGCGCTAGTGAGCTGGCGTTCGGCCAGCATTGCCTGCTCGAGCCAGATCCAGGCGACCACGGCGTGGCCGACCGCCTCCAGGTAGACGCTGGCGTTGGCCAAGGTCTTGTTCATGTCGCCGGCGGCATACAGCGCAGCGGTCACGGTGGCAACGCGCTGCCAGATTGCATCGAGCTCGTCGGCATACGCTTGCAGTTCGGCCGAGGCGCCGTGCTCGCGCGCGTTGCTGATCGTCTTGCCGATCTCGGCGCTGACGGCGCGGAACAGCGCGCCATCCTGGATCGACACCTTGCGCCCCAGCAGGTCGAGCCCGTGGATGCCGTGCGTGCCTTCGTGGATCGCGTTCAGGCGGTTGTCGCGGTAGAACTGTTCGACGTTGTACTCGCGCGTGTAACCGTAGCCGCCATGCACCTGGATCGCCAGGCTGTTTGCCTCAACGCACCATTGTGACGGCCACGATTTGGCAATCGGCGTCAGGAAATCGAGCAGCTGGCCGGCGTGGCGGCGCGCCTCGTCCGACTCGGCGCTGCGTTGCTCGTCGACCAGCCGCGCGCAGTACAACACCAGGGCTAGCGCCCCTTCGGCATACGCTTTCTGCGCCAGCAACATGCGCCGCACGTCGGTGTGGCCGATGATCGCCACCTGTGGCTTGACCGGATCTTTCTCCGCTGGATGGCGCCCCTGGGGACGGTTGCGCGCGTAGTCGAGCGCATGCAGGTAACCGGTGACGCCGAGCACGGCTGCGCCGAGGCCGACGCCGATGCGCGCCTCGTTCATCATATGGAACATGTTGGCCAGGCCCTGGTGCACATTGCCGACCAGGTAGCCGATCGCGCCGGCCTTGCCGTGCGGCTTGTACTTGCCCTCGCCGAAGTTGAGCAGGCAATTGGTGGTGCCGCGGTTGCCCATCTTGTGGTTCAGGCCAGCCAGGACGACGTCGTTGTGCTCGCCCGGTGCACCGTTCTCGTCGAGCACGAACTTCGGCACGATGAACAGCGAAATGCCCTTGACGCCGGCAATTGGACGGCCATCCGGGCCGGGTATCTTGGCCAGCACCAGGTGCACGATGTTGCCGGCGAGATCGTGCTCGCCGGCGGAAATCCACATCTTGTTGCCTGTCAGCCGGTACTGGCGCTCGCCGTCGGCGCCGTCCACGGGATCCGGCTCGGCGCGGGTGGTGATGTCCGACAAGCTCGATCCGGCCTGCGGTTCCGACAAGCACATCGTGCCGAAAAACTGGCCGGCGAACATCGGCCGCACATACTGCTCGACCTGGCGCGGGGTGGCGCACTTGAGCAAGGTGTTGGCGTTGGCGACGGTCAGGAAGATGTAGGCCGAGGTGGCAACGTTGGCGGCGGTGAACCAGGCGACGGTCGCCTTTTCCATCACCGATGGCAACTGCATGCCGTCGAATTCGTAGTCCTGGCCGGCCGCCAAGAGGCCGGCAGCGGCGAAAGCGTCGAGCGCGGTCTTCACTTCCGGGATGATGGTGACGGTGGTGCCGTCGAAGTGCGGTTCGTTATTGTCGCTCTTCTTGTTATGCGGCGCGAACAGGTCGGTGGCAACTTGCTCGGCGGTGTCGAGCGCGGCGCTGAAGGTCTCGCGGCTGTGGTCTTCAAAACGCTTGCGGGTAGTCAGCGATTCGACGTCGAGCCATTCGAACAGCAAAAAGTCGAGGTCGCGGCGCGAGAGGATTTTTGATTGCATGGACGGATTCCTGGAACGTGCTCGACGGATCAAGGGGGGGAGCAAAGGGGTCTGACCCTGGTTGTTCGTTTGAGGGGCGGACCCCGGTTGAGCTTGCCACTGCGAACCGGGGTCAGCCCCTGAACTGAAACACCCGGGTCGGACCCGTCTCAGACCACTTCGAACAGGCCGGCGGCGCCCTGGCCGCCGCCGATGCACATCGTGACGACGACGTACTTCACGCCGCGGCGCTTGCCCTCGATCAGCGCGTGGCCGACCAGCCGCGCGCCGGACACGCCGTACGGGTGGCCGACGGCGATCGCGCCGCCATTGACGTTGAGGCGATCCATCGGGATGCCGAGCGTGTCGGCGCAATACAGCACCTGCACCGCGAATGCCTCGTTCAATTCCCACAGGCCGATGTCGGACACCGACAGGCCGGCCTTTTTCAGCAGCTTCGGCACGGCGTAGACCGGGCCGATGCCCATTTCGTCAGGCTCGCAGCCGGCCACCGCGAAGCCGCGGAAAATGCCGAGCGGCTGCAGGCCCTTCGCTTGCGCCGTCTGCGCGCTCATCACGATCGCCACCGAGGCACCATCGGAAAACTGGCTGGCATTGCCGGCGCTGATCACGCCGCCAGGCACCGCCGAGCGGATCTTCGAGACCGCCTCGAGCGTGGTGTCGGCGCGAATGCCTTCGTCGGCCGAAATCGTCACTTCGCGCGTCAGCAACATGCCGCTGGCCTTGTCGGCCACGCCCATGGTGGTGGTCATCGGCACGATTTCGGCGTCGAAGAGCCCGGCAGCCTGGGCGGCGGCGGCGCGCTGCTGGCTCTGCACGCCGTATTCGTCCTGGCGCTCGCGGCTGACCTTGTAGCGCTTGGCCACCGTCTCGGCCGTTTGCAGCATCGGCCAGTAGATTTCCGGCTTGTGCTCCATCAGCCACGGATCGGCCAGCATGTGGCGGTTCATTTCCTGCTGCACGCACGAGATCGACTCGACGCCGCCGGCGGCGTAGATATCGCCCTCGCCGGCAATGATGCGCTGCGCCGCGGTGGCGATCGTCTGCAGGCCCGACGAGCAAAACCGGTTGATCGTCATGCCGCCGGTGCTGACCGGGCAGCCGGCGCGCAGCGCGATCTGGCGCGCGATGTTGGCGCCGGTGGCCCCTTCCGGATTGGCGCAACCGATGATGACATCCTCGACCTCGCCAGCTTCGATGCCGGCGCGCGCGATCGCCGCCTGCAGCGCATGGCCGCCCAGAGTGGCGCCGTGCGTCATGTTGAACGCGCCTTTCCACGATTTGGCCAAGGCGGTACGGGCGGTCGATACGATGACTGCATCTAGCATGGAGATCTCCTGAGTAGGTAAATGTGTCTGTCGACACACGGTGTCGTTGCGTACGAGAATAGCACAATTTAGTACGGTCGTTCGCAAATTCTCGCAGTTCAAAAACGACACTTGCGTTAGCGATTTGGATATTCTTTTTGTCAGCTTGGCGTAAGTTTGCAGCAAGCCTGTCGTAAGTTTGGCAGTTCACACTGCGACACAGCTGACGAATACCGGCTATCCGATGAAATCAACATAATCAATACACGGAGACAAACATGGCAATTACCCCCGGCATGACCGCGGACGGCCGCAAGGCAGTCCCAGCACACACGGGCCTCACCAAGGAAGAGCGCAAGGTCATCTTCGCCTCGTCCCTCGGCACCGTTTTCGAATGGTATGACTTTTACCTGTACGGCGCCCTGGCGACCATTATCGGCACCCAGTTCTTCATTGGCGACGCCACCACGAAGTTCATCTTCGCCCTGCTCGCGTTCGCGGCCGGCTTCATCGTGCGTCCATTCGGCGCGCTGGTGTTTGGCCGGCTCGGCGACATGATCGGTCGCAAGTACACTTTCCTGATCACGATCTTGCTGATGGGCGCGTCGACCTTCCTGGTCGGCTTGTTGCCAAGCTACGCTACGATCGGCATCGCGGCGCCGATCATCCTCGTCACCTTGCGCATTCTGCAAGGCCTGGCGCTGGGCGGCGAATACGGCGGCGCGGCGACCTATGTCGCCGAGCACGCACCAGAAGGCAAGCGCGGCTACTTCACCTCGTGGATTCAGACTACCGCAACGCTGGGCCTGTTCCTGTCGCTGATGGTCATTCTGGGCACCCGTACCGCGATGGGCGAAGAGCAGTTCCTCGCATGGGGCTGGCGCATTCCGTTCCTGGTCTCGGTGCTGCTGCTGGCCGTGTCGGTCTGGATTCGCCTGTCGATGAACGAGTCGCCGGCATTCGCCAAAATGAAAGCGGAAGGCAAGACGTCGAAGGCGCCGCTGACCGAAGCTTTCCTGAAAGGCAAGAACGCCAAGATCGTGCTGCTGGCACTGATCGGCCTGACGATGGGCCAGGCCGTGGTGTGGTACACGGGTCAGTTCTACGCCCTGTTCTTCCTTGAGAAAACGCTGAAGGTCGACGGCGCGCTGGCCAACATCCTGATCGCCATTTCGCTGTTCCTGGCCACGCCGTTCTTCGTTGTCTTCGGTACGCTGTCGGACAAGATTGGCCGCAAGTGGATCATCCTGGGCGGCTGTCTGATTGCCGCGCTGACCTACTTCCCGATCTTCGGCGCGCTGACGCACTACGCTAACCCAGCCCTGGAAACAGCTCTGAAGAACTCGCCAGTGGTCGTGGTCGCCGATCCGGCAACCTGCCACTTCCAGTTCAACCCGACGGGCCAGAAGAAGTTCCCATCGTCGTGCGATATCGCCACCGGCATGCTGACGGCGGCATCGGTGAGCTACACCAAGGTTGACGCCCCGGCCGGTACGATTGCCAGCGTCAAAGTCGGCGACAAGGAATACACGTCGTTTAACGCCGGCATGGATCCAGCCGGCCTGAACTTCGACGCCGCCAGCAAGGCCAAGGAAGCGGTGATGAAGACCGAAGTGGGCGGCGCCATCAAGGCTGCCGGCTACCCAGCCAAGGCTGATCCGGAGCAGATCAACAAGCCGATGGTTGTCGCGCTGCTGTTCATTCTGGTGCTGTATGTCACGATGGTGTACGGCCCGATCGCGGCGATGCTGGTCGAAATGTTCCCCACCCGCATCCGCTACACGTCGATGTCCCTGCCGTACCACATCGGTAATGGCTGGTTCGGCGGTTTGCTGCCAACCACCGCCTTCGCCCTCGTCGCGTACAAGGGCGACATCTACTACGGCCTGTGGTATCCGATCATCATCGCCCTGATCACGTTCGTCATCGGCGCGCTGTTCGTCAAGGAAACCAAGGACAACGACATCTACGCTGCCGACTAAGACAGCCGTCGTTCCTGAAGGGAAAAATGCCGCTAGCGATAGCGGCATTTTTTTCGCCTTGCGTGATCTTCCCGTCCGGAAAAAAATCTTGGTGCCACGTATCGCGCGTTAGGCATTCGATATCGAAGAGTATCATTTTGGGTAAGGCACGTCGCCTGGACTAATACTTGGAGAGGATCATCATGCTCGACAGCGAAATGCACAACCTGCAGAACTGTATTGCCGCCTGCCAGGAAGCGATCCGCGCGTGCCAAACGTGCGCGGCCGAAGACATCCGCGCCGGCACGTCGCTGTGCGCGCTGATCAACCTCGACTGTTCCGACATCTGCACGGCAACGATGAATGCGATGGCGCGCAATTCGATTCATCATGGCGACTTCGCGGCCGTGTGCGCGCACGTGTGCCGGGCCTGCGCGACCGCTTGCTCGGTGCACGCCGAAATCCACGCCCACTACGCCGCCTGCCAGATTGCCTGCGAAAAATGCGCCTCTGAATGCGTCAAGCACGTCAAGGAACGCCACATCTGACCGCTCAAAAATTGGGGTCAGACCCGTTTGTTATCCTGCCCTTTTCTGTTCCGCCAAATATCGTCCGGGTCCGCGCTTATCGTTGACCCGGCTGTTTGGCGTCTGGCGAAAACGTCGAATATCAAACGGGTCTGACCCCATTTTTTTATTTTGCTTCTGGTGCATCCATTTGCACTCCTGAGGTGTAGTACAAGCATCAACTTCCGTCGCCGCGATCAGTTTTTGCTGATTCGCCGTGGCCAGTTGCAGCGTTGCACACATCGATAACTCAGGAGCCCAAGCCCATGAACAAACCTTTTTTTGCCAAACTAACTCTCGCCACTGCCGTCGCCCTCGCCCTCGCAGGATGCGGCAGCGATAACGATAACAACGTGCCTGAGGCGCCGCCGGCGCCGCCACCAGCGCCGCCAGCCGTGCCGGGTGATGTGTTCGTGCTGACTGCAAGCAACAAGTTGGCGTCGTTCAATCGCGATAGTGCGGCGACCATCCGCACTAACGTCGCCATCAGCGGCCTGGCCGCCGGCGAGAGCCTGGTCGGCATCGACTTCCGCCCGGCAGACGGCCTCCTGTATGGCGTCGGCAGCACCGGCCGCCTCTATACGATTGACACGACCACCGCCGCGGCAACACTGAAGTCGACGCTCACCGCGGATGCGACCGACACCACGTTGCCGTACGCGAGCTTGTCCGGCGCCCAGTTCGGCGTCGACTTCAACCCGGCGGCGGACCGCCTGCGCATTGTCAGCGACACCGGCCAGAACCTGCGCATTAACGTCGACACCGGCGCGGTAACCACCGACGGCCCCATCAACGGCGGCGCCGCGAATGCAGCGGTGACCGCGTCGGCCTACACCAACTCGTTCGCCGGCACCGCTAACACGGTGCTGTTCGCCATCGATTCGGCCAATGGCACGCTGTTCACGCAAAATCCGCCGAACAACGGCAACCTGAGCGTGCCAGTGACGCTGGGCATCACCGCCAGCAGCGTCAGCGGCTTCGATATCGACGCCGTCACCAATACCGGCTACGCCGTGTTCACCGTCGGCGGCGTGCGCAACTTCTACAGCGTCAACCTGACTGCTACCGGCAATGCGGCCACCGTTATCGGCGCCATCGGCGTGTCCGAAGACATCCGCGGCCTCGCCGTGCGCGGCGCCCGTACCCCGGCCGTGTACGGCCTGGCCGACGATGGCCGCCTGGTCAGTTTTGCCACGCTGACGCCGAACACGGTCACCGCGACGGCAATCACCGGCCTGGCCGCCGGCGAAACGGTGCTTGGCATCGACTTCCGGCCGAAAGACCGCCTGCTGTACGCGCTGTCGTCGACCGGCAAGATCTACACGATCGACCCGGCAACGGGCGCCGCGACAGTCAAGGCAACGTTGGCTGCGGACGCCGCCGATACCACCAACCCGTTCGCCGGCATCAGCGGCACCGCCTTCGCGGTCGACTTCAATCCGGTCGCCGACCGCCTGCGCGTGATCAGCAATACCGGCCAGAGCCTGCGCATCAACGCCGACACGGGCGCCACGACGACCGACGGCGCCATCAACGCGGCCGGCGCCTTGCCGATTGTCACCGGCGCGGCCTACACCAACAGCTTTGCCGGCACCACCGCGACGAGCCTGTTCGACATCGATACCGCTGCCGACACGCTGGCGCTGCAGAATCCGCCTAACGACGGCACCCTCAGCAACGTCGGCGCCCTCGGCGTCAATGCGAACGGCGACGTCGCCTTCGATATTGCCGGCGGCACCAACGGCCTGGCACTTGCGGCGCTGCGCACCAGCGCCGGCGGACCTAGCTCGCTGTACCGCATCGACCTGGTGACCGGCGCCGCCACGCTCGTCAACGGCACCGCGACGCCGGCGACATCGGTCGTTGGCACCGGCCTCGGCTTGCGCGATATCGCCATCGTGATCCGCTAAAGCTTGTCGGCCCTCCCCGGCGGGGTCAGTGCCGGCAAACGAACACGGTCTCATCAGTTCGCGCCAGCGCCCTGCGGGGTCCGTGCCGGCAAACGGACACGGTCTCATCAAAACGCACAAGAAAAAGCGATACGGCGGAGTTCGTGTTCAATTTCCGGCACTGACCCTGCAGGATGTACGGCGGAGTTCGTGTCCGTTTGCCGGCACTGACCCCGTTTGATGTGCACGACCACCCTCGTCAATGGCGCCGCAACGCCGGCCACTTCCGTCGTCGGCACCGGTCTCGGCTTGCGCGATATCGCGATCGTGATCCGCTAAAGCTTGTCGGCACTTCCCGGCGGGGTCGGCACTTCCGGCGGGGTCAGTGCCGGCAAACGGACACGGTCTCATCAGTTCGATCAAGAGAAAAGCGATACGGCCGAGTTCGTGTACGATTGCCGGCACTGACCCCGGTGGGTGGGCACTAAACAAACGGTCGTTGCATAAAAAATGCCGCTGAATTCAGCGGCATTTTTTTGTCGGCGATCGGATCGGTCAGCTGTTGAAGCCCTTGCCTTCGGCAGCAAGCTTGACCAGCAGCGGCGCCGGCGTCCAGGCGTCGCCATGGCGGCCCTTGGCGTACTTTTCCATCGCAATCAGCACGTTGAACAGGCCGACCGTGTCGGCGTAGAACATCGGGCCGCCGCGATACACCGGAAAGCCGTAGCCGGTCAGGTACACCATGTCGATGTCGGACGCGCGCATGGCGATACCTTCTTCGAGAATGCGTGCACCCTCGTTGACCAGCGAATACACGAGCCGCTCGACGATTTCCTGGTCGGAAATCTTGCGCCGCTCGACGCCGATGTCGGCCGAATGCTTGACGATCATCTCGTTGACGGCCTGGTTGGCGTACGCCTTGCGGTCACCCGCCTTGTAGTCGTACCAGCCGGCGCCGGTCTTCTGGCCGAAACGCCCCATCTCGCACAGCAAATCGGCCGTCTTCGAGTAAACGATTTCCGGCTTCTCGACGTAGCGCCGCTTGCGGATGTACCAGCCGATGTCGTTGCCAGCCAGGTCGCCCATGCGGAACGGACCCATCGCAAAACCGAATTTTTCCACCGCCTTGTCGACCTGCTCCGGCAGGCAGCCTTCTTCCAGCAGAAAGCCGGCCTGGCGGCTGTATTGCTCGATCATGCGGTTGCCGATGAAGCCGTCGCACACACCCGACACGACGCCGGTTTTCTTCAGCTTCTTCGACAGCGCCAGGGTGGTGGCCAGCACGTCCTTGCCGGTGGCCTTGCCGCGCACGATCTCCAGCAACTTCATCACGTTGGCCGGGCTGAAGAAGTGGGTGCCGATGACGTCCTGCGGCCGCCTGGTAAAACCGGCGATCTGGTCGACATCGAGCGTCGACGTGTTCGACGCCAGGATCGCGCCCGGCTTCATCACTTCGTCGAGCTGCGTGAAGACGGTTTCCTTGACGCCCATGTCCTCGAACACTGCCTCGACGACAATGTCGGCCTGCGCAATGTCGGCGTACGACAAGGTGCCGCTGATCAGGCCAACGCGCTGGTCGAACTTCTCCTGCGTCAGCTTGCCCTTCTTCATCGTGTTTTCGTAGTTCTTGCGGATCGTCGCGATACCCTTGTCGAGCGCTTCCTGCTTGGTTTCGAGCAGCACGACCGGGATGCCGGCGTTGACGAAATTCATCGCGATGCCGCCGCCCATGGTGCCGGCGCCAATCACGGCGGCCTGGCGGATCTCGCGCGTTGGCGTGTCGGCCGGCACGTCGGGAACCTTGCTGGCGACGCGCTCGGCAAAGAACGCGTGGCGCAGCGCCTTCGATTCCGGCGTCTGGATCAAGTGCAGGAAACGCTCGCGCTCGAACTTGATGCCGTCTTCAAACTTGTGGGTAACCGATGCGGCCACCGTTTCAACGCACTCGATCGGCGCCGGAAACGCGCCGGACATCGCCTTGACGGTGTTGCGGGTAAATTGCAGGAAGGCTTCGTGGTTTGGATAGTGAACCTTGCGGTCGCGCACTTTTGGCAGCGGACGCACATCGGCCACGTTGTTGGCAAAGGCGATTGCCGACGCCAGCAGGTCGGACCCGGTGGCGAACACTTCATCGAACAGCGCGGTGTCGGCCAGCTTTTCCGACAGGATCGGGGTGCCGGAGACGATCATGTTGATCGCCTTTTCCAGCCCGATCATGCGCGGCAGGCGCTGCGTGCCGCCGGCGCCAGGCAGCAAGCCGAGCTTGACTTCCGGCAGCGCGATCTGCGCCCCTGGCAGTGCCACGCGGTAGTTGCAGCCGAGCGCCAGTTCCAGCCCGCCGCCCATGCAGACCGAATGGATGGCGGCCACCACCGGCTTGGCCGAGTTTTCGACGACGTTGATGAGCGTGTGCAGAGTCGGCTCGGTCAGCGCTTTCGGCGAATTGAATTCCTTGATGTCGGCGCCGCCGGAAAACGCCTTGCCGGCACCGGTAATGACGATTGCCTTGACGGCGGCGTCGGCCTGGGCTTTGCGCAGCCCTTCCACGGCCGCGGTGCGCGTGGCAAGTCCCAGTCCATTGACCGGCGGATTGTTCAATGTAATGACGGCGACACTGCCATTGACCACGTAATCGGCGCTCATGTTTATTCCTTTGATAGTTAGACCAGCAATTCTCTACTATATCCCATAATAGTACGGTCGTTTTATTTTTATATGCGTGCCGCACTGCTCTATCGAGCTCGGCAGGATTTCGTCGCCTCCGCGGCAACGACGTCGTTCAGACTTCGAGCCACTCCTTGCGCACGTTGTCATCGCCACGCAGTTGTTCGGGCGTGCCCTCGAACACGATCGCGCCGTGCCCCATCACGTACACGCGTGCCGAGATATCGAGCGCGATCGCCAGCTTCTGTTCCACCAGCAGCACCGACACGCCCTTCTCCTTCAGCGCCAGCAGGTACTCGGCCACCAGCGCCACGATCTTCGGCGCCAGTCCCTCGGTCGGCTCGTCGATCATGATCAGGTCCGGGTCGCCCATCAGGCTGCGGCACAGTGTCAGCATCTGTTGCTCGCCGCCCGACAGCACGCCGGCGGCCACCGCGCGCCGCTCTTCGAGCCGCGGAAACATGCGGTACATGTCGGCCAGCGACCAGCGCCCGCCGCCGCCGGCTTTCTTCTGGCCGAGCACCAGGTTCTGTTCGACCGTCAGGGTAGGAAATATATCGCGATTTTCCGGCACGTAGGCAACGCCCTTGTGCGCAATCTGGAACGCCTTCAGCCCCAGCAGCTCGCCACCCCTGAAACGCACCGAGCCGGTGGCACTGACCTGCCCCATCACCGCCTTGACCAGCGTCGAGCGGCCGACGCCGTTGCGGCCCAGCAGGCTGACGATCTCGCCTTCGCCCACGCGCAGGTCGACCCCGTGCAGGATGTGGCTCTTGCCGTAGAACGCTTGCAGTTTGCTGATTTGAAGAATGTCGGTCATGAGTGTCCCAGGTAGGCGGCCTGCACATCGGCGCTGGCGCGGATGTTGGCGGGCGTGTCGAAGGCGATCATCTCGCCGTACACCAGCACCGCGATCTTGTCGGCCAGCCCGAACACCACGCTCATGTCGTGCTCGACCATCAGCAGCGTCTTGCCGACCGTTACCTTGCGGATCAGCTCGACCGCGGCGTCCGATTCCGAGCGGCTCATGCCGGCCGTCGGCTCGTCGAGCAGGATGACGTCGGCGCCGCCGGCAATGGTGATGCCGATCTCGAGCGCGCGCTGCTCGGCATACGTCAGCACGCCGGCCGGCACATCGCGCTGGCGCTGCAGGCCGATTTCTTCCAGCACCTGCTGGGCGCGCTCGTGGGCATCGCGCAGGCTGCCCAGGCGCTGCCAGAACGAATACTTGTAGCCGAGCGACCACAGCGCGGCGCAGCGCAGGTTTTCGTAGACCGACAGTTTTTCGAACAGATTGCTGATCTGAAAACTGCGCGCCAGGCCCAGCCGGTTGATCTCGAACGGGCGCAAGCCGGCCACGCTGCGTCCATGCAGCAAGATGTCGCCGCTGGTGATGCCGAAGCGCCCCGACACCAAATTAAATAGCGTCGACTTGCCGGCGCCGTTCGGCCCGATGATGGCGCAGCGCTCGCCCTTGGCCACCGACAACGTGGTGCCGCGGATGATTTCCGACTTGCCGAAGCTCTTGCGGACGTCTTTCAGCTCAAGTGCGTTAATGCGTGCGTTCATGCGCCGCCTCCCTTGATCTTGGCGACAATTTCTGCGTTGACGTCGTTCCACACCGCGCCGTACGCCGGCTGCGTCTGCCGGTAGCCGAACCACGACAGCGCCATCAGGGCGGCCGCCACCAGCCACGGCAGCGCCGAACGGGTGTCGGCCTGTACGCCGAACAGCCTGGTGACGCTGCCGTTGGCCGAGCCGAGCGTCATGTGATACAGCAGCTCGATGGCGATGACCAGGCCGAACAGGCCGACCAGGCTCACGGCGGACACTGCCAGCAGCGGCTTCCAGATGCGGCCGAACTTGCCGAACTTGGCCACCCGCAGCAGCAGCATCAGCAGGCTCGACAGCCCGGCCGGTGCGAAGCGCACCAGCGCGACGAAGAACAATCCCAGGTACAGCTGCCAGGCGGCAGTGAAGTCCGACAGCATCACGGAGAAGAAGATGCCGACGACGGCGCCCAGCAGCGGCCCGAAGAAGAAGCCGATGCCGCCGATGAAGACGAACAGCAAGATCGCGCCGGAGCGGATGGCGCTGACGTTTTCCGCGGTGACGATCTCGAAGTTGATGGCCGCCAGCGCGCCCGAAATGCCGGCGAAGAATGCCGACAGGATCAAGGTCAGGTAACGCACCCATTGCGTGTCGTAGCCGATGAACTCGACGCGTTCCGGATTGTCGCGCACCGCGTTGAGCATGCGCCCGAGCGGCGTCTGCGTGAAAGCGAACATGGCGATGGTGCTGATGAACAACCAGAACGCGATCAGGTAGTACACCTGGATCTGCGGGCCGTAGGTGATGCCCATGAAGGCCTGGCCGCTGACCCGGTTGGTGGTCACGCCGCCTTCGCCGCCGAAAAAGCCAGGGAACATCAGCGAGCTGGCAAACACCAGCTCGACGAGGCCGAGCGTGATCATGGCGAAGGTGGTGCCGGATTTTTTCGTGGTGACATAGCCGAACAGCACGCCGAAGGCCATGCCGGCAATGCCGCCGACCAGCGGAATCAGGGTGGTCGGCACATGCAGGCCGGTCTGGTTCATCGTGTGGACGGCGAAAAACGCGCCCAGGCCCGAATACACGGCGTGGCCGAACGACAGCATGCCGCCCTGCCCCAGCAGCATGTTGTACGACAGGCCGAAGATCATGATAGTGCCGATCTGCGACAGGATCGACAGCGAGGCGCCCTTGGTGAAGATCATCGGCGCGACCAGCAGGATCAGCGCGAAGCAGGTCCAGACCAGCCAGCGGCCCAGGTTGATGGGTTTGAAAGTGAGCATCATTCGCGCGTTCCCATCAAGCCTTTCGGCCGGAAAATCAGGATCAGCACCAGCAGCAGGAACGGCAGGATCGCCGCGCTTTGCGCGATGGTGACGTTCAGCACGCTGTAGCCCGGCGTGTCCGGTCCGATGTTGGCGCCGGCCCAGTTAAGCACGCTCATGAACGAGTAGTCGAGCGCGACGGCGAACGTCTGCAGCACGCCGATCAGGATCGAGGCGACGAAGGCGCCGGCGAGCGAGCCCATGCCGCCGACGACGACGACGACGAAAATGATCGAACCGACGGTGGCGGCCATGCCCGGTTCAGTGACGAATGCATTGCCCCCGATCACACCGGCCAGGCCTGCCAGCGCGCAACCGCCGCCGAACACCCACATGAAGATGCGCGGCACGTTGTGGCCGAGCGCTTCGGCGGCGTCCGGATGGGTCAGCGCGGCCTGGATGACCAGGCCGATGCGGGTGCGCGTGAGCGCCAGCCAGATGGCGGCCAGCATCGACAGCGCGACCAGCATCATGAAGCCGCGGTACATCGGAAAACTGGTGGCGAACAGCGTGAACAGCGGCCGGTCGAGTTCTTTCGGGATCGGGTACGGCACCGCGGCGCGGCCCCAGACCAGTTGCACCAGTTCGACCATCAGATAGGACAGGCCGAAGGTAAACAGCAGTTCGGGAATGTGGCCGTACTTGTGCAGCGGGCGCAGGCCGTAGCGCTCGACCAGTGCGCCGGCAAGGCCGACGACCAGCGGCGCGAGCACCAGGGCCGGCCAGAAACCGAGCTGGGTGCTGATGGTGTAGGCGATATACGCCCCCAGCATGTAGAAACTGGCGTGCGCAAAATTGAGCACGCCCATCATGCTGAAGATCAGCGTCAGGCCGGACGAGAGCATGAACAGCAGCAGTCCGTAACTGACGCCATTCAGCAAGGTGAACAGCGTAAATTCCATGGGATCTTTTGCGAAAAATGAGGAGATGAGGAGCGCCGTGCTCAGCCCCTAGCTCCAAGACCGTCATCCTCGCGCATGCGGCGATGACGGTCTTTAAGTTGCGGGGAGCAAGTCAAAGACCGTTGTCAGCGAACAAAAAGACCTACGCCCCTGGCCGCTTCATCTGGCACGACGTCGGCTGCCCGGCCATGTAGGCATCGATCTTCTTGTCCATCTTCCAGCCGAAGCCGGTGTTCTCCTGGTCGTACTTGACGCTCTTGCCGTCGACCTTGGCCCAGGTGCCGATGTACAGCGCCTGCTGCAACTGGTGGTCGGCCTTGTTCATCGTCACTTCGCCGTTCAGGCTGGTGAACTTGGCGCCCTCCATCGCGAACGCCACTTTCACCGGGTCGGGCGACTTGGCCAGCTTGATCGCCTGCGCCAGCATGCCGATGCCGCTGTGCGTCTGCGCGGCGTAGTAGTCGTCGTTGTACTTCTTCTTGAAGCCTTCGACGATTTCCTTGCCCTTGAAGGTATCGTTGTTGATCATCCAGTTGCCGACGATCTTGACGCGGTCGACGCCGGCCGCGCCCATCGCCGTCGGCACGCCCGTCGTCGCCCCATAGTAAGTGTAGAAATTGGCTTTCAGGTCGGCATCCTTGGCGGCGCGGATCAGCAGCGCCAGGTCGGCGCCCCAGTTGCCGGTGATGACCGTGTCGGCGCCGGACGCCTTGATCTTGGCGATGTACGGCGAGAAGTCTTTCACCTGCGCGATCGGATGCAGGTCGTCGCCGGCAATCTTGATGTCCGGGCGCTTGCGCTTGAGATATTCCTTCGCCGCGCGCGTGACGGCGTGGCCGAAGGCGTAGTTCTGGCCGATGATGTAGACGCTCTTGATGTCCTTGTTCAGCGCCATGTAGCTCGTCAGCGCTTCCATCTTCATGTCCGAATTGGCGTCGAAGCGGAAGTGCCAGAAGCTGCACTTGCTGTTCGTCATGTCCGGATCGATGGCTGCGTAATTGAGGAACACCACTTCCTTGCCCGGATTGCGGTCGTTGTGCTTGTTGATTGCATCGAGCAGCGCCAGGCCGACGCCCGAACCGTTGCCCTGCGTGATGTAGCGGTAGCCCTGGTCGATCGCCGCCTTGAGCTGGGTCAGCGATTCCTGCGGGCTGGCCTTGTTGTCGAAGCCGACCACTTCAATCTTGTGCTCGCCGGCCCATTTTTCCTTGGTGGCCATCTCTGCAATCGACTGGAAACTGTGCAGCTGGTTCGTCCCGACCGGCGCGAACGGGCCCGACAGCGGGTCGATGAAAGCGATCCTGACGGTGTCGGCCTGGGCAGCGAACGGCGCGGCAAGTAAAGCGAACGAAACCGCGGCGGCCAGGGGGCGAATGTGCATGCTCATGTGTCTCCATCCTTCATTGTAGTTTTAGTGGTGTGGGTACGGCGGGTGCAGCGAAAACGGTATTTACGCAAACTCAGGCGGCGGGCAGCTTATGCTCCTTGAACTGTTCGCGCAGCTTGTTTTTCTGGATCTTTCCGGTGGCGCCCATCGGCAGCGCCTCAATGAAAGCGACGTCGTCCGGCATCCAGAACTTCGCGATCTTTCCTTCAAAAAATGCCAGTAGTTCTTCGCGCGTGACGTCCATGCCCGGGCGCTTGATCACCAGCAGCAGCGGGCGTTCGTCCCATTTCGGGTGGGCGATGCCGATGCAGGCCGCCTGCAGCACGGCCGGGTGCGCCATCGCGATGTTCTCCAGGTCGATCGTGCCGATCCACTCGCCGCCGGACTTGATGACGTCCTTGCTGCGGTCGGTGATCTGCATGTAGCCGTCGGCGTCGATGGTGGCCACGTCGCCGGTCGGGAACCAGCCGTCCTGCAGCACGTCGCCACCTTCGTTCTTGAAGTAGCTTGAAATGATCCACGGCCCCTTGACCAGCAGGTGGCCGTAGGTGGATCCGTCCCATGGCAGTTCGACGCCGTCGTCATTGACGATCTTCATGTCGACGCCGTAGATCGCGTGGCCCTGCTTCTGCAGTATCTTGCGCTGCTCGTCCTTCGGCAGCGCCAGGTGCTTGGCCTGCAAGCCGCCGGCGGTGCCGAGCGGCGACATTTCGGTCATGCCCCAGGCGTGGATCACCTGCACGCCGAGCTTGTCGATGAGCGTGTCCATCATCGCCGGCGGGCAAGCCGAGCCGCCGATGACGGTGCGCTTGAAAGTGGAAAACGCGAGATTGTTCTGCAAGACGTGGTTGATCAGGCCGAGCCACACAGTCGGCACGCCCGCCGAGAACGTCACGCCTTCGGTCTCGAACAGTTCGTACAGCGACTTGCCATCCAGCGCCGCGCCGGGAAACACCATCTTGGCGCCGGACAGCAGCACCGAATACGGCAGCCCCCACGCGTTGACGTGGAACATCGGCACAACCGGCAGCACGGTGTCGGCGGCCGACACGTTCAGCGCGTTCGGCATTGCCGAGCCGTACGAGTGCAGCACGGTCGAGCGGTGCGAATACAGCGCCCCTTTCGGATTGCCGGTGGTGCCCGACGTGTAGCACAGCGACGCGGCCGAGTTCTCGTCGAACACGGGCCACTCGTAGTCGTCCGAATTGCTGGCGATCAGGTCTTCGTAGCACAGCAGGTTGGCGATCCCGGTTTCCTGCGGCATGCGGTCGCGGTCGGCCATCAGCACGAACGCCTTGACCGTCTTGCAATGGGCGGCGACCGCCTCGATCAGCGGCAGGAACGTCAGGTCGAAGAACAGATACTGGTCTTCGGCATGGTTGGCGATGTAGGCGATCTGCTCGGGATGCAGGCGCGGATTGACGGTGTGCAGCACCGCCCCTGAGCCCGATACCGCGTAATAGACTTCCATGTGGCGGTAGCCGTTCCAGGCCAGCGTGGCGACGCGGTCGCCCATCTGCACGCCGAGGCCCTTGAGCGCATGGGCCATGCGGCGGGCGCGCTGGTGGCAGTCGCGGTAGGTGTAGCGGTGAAGGTCGCCTTCGATGCGGCGCGAAACGATTTCCACGTGGCCGTAATGGCGCGCGGCGAACTCGATAATGCTGGAAACGAGCAACGGCTGGCTCATCATTTGCCCCATGACGGGGCTCTGTGGGTAGGACGTCATCTACTCTCCTGTGTACATCGCGGCAACGGAACCTCAGATTCGCACGACCGTGCTAAACCGGTCAATACTTTTCGATTGTGCAACGCACCAAGCGGCTCACAACGCTGGGGTCAGGTCTGACATTCGGACATTTCTGAAAGGAAATGTCCGAATGTCAGACCTGACCCCAGCATTTGGCGCCGTTACAGCCAGTTACCTTATATGTCGGGCGTGCGGGCATACATAAACTGGACGGTCACGTTAAAATGACATCATCGTGATCGCCCCCACAACTTCGACTGGACACTGCCATTTCCGCTGACGACCTGCCGCTGGGCAATTCTTTCGCCGCCCTGCCCCCCGCGTTCTACACGCGGCTGATGCCGACGCCATTGCCGGCGCCGTACTTTGTCGCCGCCAGCGCCAGGGCGGCCGCGCTCGTCGGGCTCGACCCGGCCATGCTCGCCAGCCAGGAATACGTCGAGCTACTTTCCGGTAATCGCATCGCTGCCAGTTCGCAGCCGCTGTCGGCGGTGTATTCCGGCCATCAGTTCGGCGTATGGGCCGGCCAGCTCGGCGACGGCCGCGCCATCCTCATCGGCGAACTGAACGGCAGCGCCGGGCCGATGGAACTGCAGCTCAAGGGCGCCGGCCTGACGCCGTATTCGCGCATGGGCGACGGCCGCGCCGTGCTGCGCTCGTCGATCCGCGAATTCCTCTGCTCCGAAGCGATGGCCGCGCTCGGCATCCCGACCACCCGCGCGCTGGCCATCATCGGCTCCAACCAGGGCGTGATGCGCGAAACGGTCGAAACGTCGGCGGTGGTCACCCGCATGGCGCCCAGCTTCGTGCGCTTCGGCTCGTTCGAACACTGGTTCTACCGCGACAAGCCGGAAGAACTGAAGGCGCTGGCCGACTACGTCATCCACACCTTCTACCCGGAACTGACGGCCGAACCGAACCCGTACACGGCGCTGCTGGCCGAAGTGTCGCGCCGCACCGCGCGCATGATCGCGCACTGGCAGGCAGTCGGCTTCATGCACGGCGTGATGAATACCGACAACATGTCGATCCTCGGCCTGACGCTCGATTACGGCCCGTTCGGCTTCATGGAAGCGTTCGACCCGAACCACATCTGCAACCACACCGACCAGCAGGGCCGCTACTCCTACGCCAACCAGCCGCAGGTGGGGCACTGGAATTGCTACGCGCTTGGCCAGGCGCTGCTGCCGCTGATCGGCGACGTCGACGATGCCCAGCAGGCGCTGGCCGTCTACGAGCCCGAATTTGCCCGCGCGCTCGATTACCACCTGCACGCCAAGCTTGGCCTGGTAACCGGGCGCGACGACGACCGCGCACTGTTCGACGGCATGTTCGCGCTGATGGCAGCCGACCACGTCGACTTCACCCAGTTTTTCCGCGCCCTCGGCAATTTCGCCGCCGGTGCCGACGCGCCGGCGACGCAACTGCGCGACATGTTCATCGACCGCGAATCGTTCGACGACTGGGCCGCGCAATACCGCCTTCGCCTGCGCGCCGAGAACAGCGTCGACGCCGAACGCAAGGCAGCGATGGACGCCGTCAACCCCAAATACGTGCTGCGCAACTACCTGGCGCAGGTCGCCATCGACAAGGCCCAGCAAAAAGACTATACCGAAATCACCCGCCTGCTCGCCGTGCTCGAGCGCCCCTTCGACGAACAACCCGACAACGAATCGTACGCCGCGTTGCCGCCGGACTGGGCCAGCCACCTCGAAGTTAGCTGCTCATCATAAACACCGCTTGAAAGACACCATGACCGACAAAGTAACCAAGACCGACGCCGAATGGCGCGACATGCTCGACCCGATGGAATACCAGGTCACGCGCCACGCCGCCACCGAACGTGCCTTTACCGGCAAGTTCTGGGACCACCACGAAAAGGGCATCTACACCTGCGTGTGCTGCAACACGCCGCTGTTCGAGTCGGACGCCAAGTTCGATTCCGGCTGCGGCTGGCCGAGCTATTTCAAGGCGCTCGACCCGGCCAATGTGATTGAAAAGACCGATCGCACCCATGGTATGCTGCGCACCGAGATCATCTGTGCAGTCTGCGACGCCCACCTCGGACACGTGTTTCCCGACGGCCCGCCGCCGACCGGCCTGCGCTATTGCATCAACTCGGCGTCCCTGCGCTTCGACCCACTCTAAACTCGGCCACCATGAAATTTTTGTTCGACCTGTTTCCCGTCATCCTGTTCTTCGCCGTCTTCAAGTGGGGCGAAGCGAACCAGGCATCAGCGCACGCGCTGGTGGCGCAGTACCTCAGCGGCCTGATCGCCGGCGGCGCGGTGCTGGCCACCCAGGCGCCGATCATTCTCGCCACCGTGGTCGGCATCATCGCCACGGTGCTGCAGATCGGCTACCTGCTGGCGCGCGGGCGCAAGGTCGACGGCATGCTGTGGATGTCGCTGGGGGTGATCGTCGTGATGGGCGGCGCCACCATCTACTTCCATGACGACAATTTCATCAAGTGGAAGCCGACCATCCTGTACTGGGCGTTTGCCGCAGCGCTGCTGGTCACCCAGCTGTTCATGGGCAAGAACCTGATGCGCAAGCTGATGGAAGAGAACATCAAGCTGCCGGACCTGGTCTGGAACAAGCTCGGCCTGGCCTGGGCGGCATTCTTTTTCGCCATGGGTGTGCTGAACCTGTTCGTCGCCTTCGTTGTCTACAAGGACAACACCAGCGCCTGGGTCAGCTTCAAGCTGTTCGGCTTTACCGCCCTGTTCTTTGTCTTTATCCTTGGCCAGGGCGTCCTTCTGTCGAAGTACATCGAAGAGGAAAAGGCATGAGCGCCCCCGGCCGTCCCGAACGGATCCGCGCGCTGCTGGAAGCGGCATTGCAGCCAAGCGTGCTCGAGCTGACAGACGAGTCGCATCTGCATGCAGGCCACGCCGGCGCAGCCTCTGGCGGCGGCCACTATCGCCTGAGAATTGTCTCTCAACAGTTCGAAGGTCTGAGGCTCGTCATGCGACATCGACTCGTGTATGATTCCGTGCACGATATGATGCACACTGAAATCCATGCCCTTGCCATCACTGCTTTGGCGCCGTCAGAACTGTGAAAACAGGCGCATGTTTCAGGGATTCTTAAGAAATCTGTTTCACAATGCGCCAACGCATAGTAAAAAATTAGATCTGTCTGTCCAAGCAACTTTCCAACAGGAATCAATAATGACCTTTAAGCCAGCCCGCTTGCTGTTAGCACTCCTTGCCGTTGCCGCTATCCCGGCCTTCGCGCAAAACCTCGCCGTTGTAAATGGTAAAGCCATCCCGTCGTCGCGCGCCGACGCCGTCGTCAAGCAGGTTGTGGCACAAGGCCAGCAGCCGGATTCGCCGCAGTTGCGCGAAGCGGTCAAGAAAGACCTGATCGTGCGCGAAGTGATGATGCAGGAAGCGGTCAAGGCTGGCTTCGAGAAAGATGCGACCGTCAAGTCGCAGATGGAAAACGCCCACCAGACCATCGTTATCAACGCGCTGGTGCGTGACTACATGACCAAGAACCCGATCAAGGATGCCGACATCAAGGCCGAATACGATCGCTACAAGGCGCAGGCCGGCGACAAGGAATACCATGTCCGCCACATCCTGGTCGGTACCGACGCTGAAGCGAAAGCGGTCATCGCCAAGCTCAAAGGCGGCGCCAAGTTCGAAGAGCTGGCCAAGACGTCGAAAGACACCGGCACCGCGGCCAGCGGCGGCGACCTCGACTGGGCATCGCCTAATTCGTTCCCGAAAGTGTTCAGCGACGCGTTTGTCGGCCTGCAAAAAGGCGCGATCACCGAGACCGCCGTGCAAACCCCGAACGGTTTCCACATCATCAAGCTCGACGACACCCGTCCTGCCAAGATCCCGGCCATGGAAGAAGTAAAAGGCCAGATCGAAGAAGCGCTGGCGCAGAAGAAGCTGCAGGCGTACCAGGAAGCGATGCTCAAGAAAGCAACCGTCAAGTAAACCCAGTACCACCGGCGCCCGCGGGCGCCGGCATCGCCGTCGTGAGACGCGAATTTTTAGAGGAAACGCATGAAACCAGCCATCCTGTTGTTAGCCATGACCTTCGTCGCCGCGCCGGCATTTGCGCAGAACGTCGCCACCGTCAACGGCAAAGCCATTCCATCGGCCAAGGTCGACCAGATCGTCAAGCAAGTCGTTGCCCAAGGCAAGCAGACCGATTCGCCGCAACTGCGCGAAGCGATCAAGAAAGACCTGATCAACCGCGAGGTGCTGATCCAGGAAGCCGACAAACAGGGTTACGGCACCCGTCCTGAAGTCAAGACCGCGCTCGAGAACGCGCGCCAGAGCATCATCATCAACGCGATGCTGGCCGACTACGTCAAGAAGAACCCGGTCAAGGACACCGAAATCAAGGCCGAGTACGACAAGTACAAGTCGCAGGTCGGCGACAAGGAATACCACGCGCGCCATATCCTGGTTGCCACCGAAGATGAAGCGAAGGCCATCATCGCCAAGCTCAAAGCCGGCGGCAAGTTCGAAGAGCTGGCCAAGCAGTCGAAAGACGGTTCGGCAGCCAATGGCGGCGACCTGGACTGGGCAAGCGCTGCTTCCTACGTGCCTGAGTTCTCGAAGGCGATGGTCGCACTGAACAAGGGCCAGATTACCGAAACTCCGGTCAAGACCCAGTTCGGCTACCACGTCATCAAGCTCGAAGAAACCCGTGCGGCAAAGATTCCGCCGTTCGAGGAAGTCAAGGCCCAGGTTGCCGAGTCGCTGCAGCAGCGCAAGCTGCAGGCGTACCGCGAAGAACTGATGAAGAAGGCCAAGGTCCAGTAAGCCGGACCTCGCCGCAAGAAAAAGCGCTTCGGTTTCGAAGCGCTTTTTTTACGCCTGGTGAATTGACCTTGCTTTGCGCATCAATCGCAATGCTGCGGCGCGCCCGGATACAGCCCGTTGTTGTAGGTGTCCAGCGTGGCTGCCCACGTCTTCTGCAGCGCGCAAGCGCCGTTCGGGCAGGTGTCTAACGTGGCGCTGGCAAACCACTCTTGCGCCGCATAATAGACGGCCTGCACGCCGGCCGGCGCCGAGGTCGGCACCGCCGTGTTCAGCCGCGCCGCCATGTACTGGTGCGCGAGGATGATGTAGGCGTTGCCGCGCGGCGGCGTGTTGAACAATTGCTGCCACGTCAGCCCGCTGAGGAAGAACTGCGCATCGCGGTCATACGGCGCCGACCACACGACGCCGGGCTTGCTCTTCCAGTAGCCCTGGGTGCGCACGCAGCCGATCACCGGGCAGCCGCACACCTGGGCCCCATATGCCGCGCCGGCCGCGTACGTCGTCGCGCCCGTCCCAACCTGCACGCTGGTGGTATTGCGCAGCGTGCCGAGGATGAGCGGCGCCGCGTCCGCCGAGAACAGGAAAGTCGTCGCGCCGGTGGCCGGGTCGATGATGCCGCGCTCCGTGCCCGCAATTTTAGGCAACACCAGCGCATCGGCATAGCCGTCGCGGTTCACCGCGTTCTGCACGCGGTATCCCACCGCAAGCGCGGCCGGATCGCCCTTGCCCAGCACCGTGACCACGCCCGAATAGCGCCATTTCCCCGTGGTTTCATCGACGCAGACGTCGAGCGTGGACGAAACGGCTGGCGCGGCCGGTTGGGCATGGCTGTGCTGCAGGGCGAACAGGAACGGAAGCAAGAGCAACACACGTGCGGGAATACGGCGGCAGTTCATGACGATTCTCCTTTGGCATACAACGCCCCCGGATACGGCGACTTGACGCGCTTCGTCAGGCTTCACCGAACCACTCGACAGGGTCGCTGTCAGCACATGGTGTGCCTTTAGCGAACGGTCAATCTTGTGTTAGCTCATCGACAGGTTTTGTAGAGTTTCGTCAACGAAAGATTGCGTGCGAACAGTAATTACGCAACGAAAGATCCGACGAAAAATGCGCCATTGATGAAGCGCTGTCGGTGGGTGTGGGTATAATCTAGAACGATGAAGAGCATTCTCACACCAATTGAGTCCGAATTTGCGACGACAGAAGAAGCCGAAGCGTACGCACGCTGGTTTCGGGCAAAGGTCGAGGCGTCACTTGCTGACCAGCGCCCGATGATTCCACACGATGAGGTGATGGCCACCCTGCGCGACGTGATCGAAGCGAATCGCGGGCCCAATGCTTCCGATCCTTTGGCGACCTGAGGCACAATCGGATCTCGCGGCGATCTTCGCTTATATCGCACGTAGAAATCCACAAGCAGCGACTGATCTCTACAGCCAAATCGAACGGCTGGTTTCCCAGTTACCACAGCACCCATACCTTTACCGCCCCGGGAGGGTGCCAAGTACGCGCGAGCTTATTGCCCACCCCAACTATATCGTCGTGTATCGGGTAGCTGCAGCAGCAATCGAGATTGTCTCTGCATTGCATTCGAGACAGAAATACCCCTGACCGACACGATTCACAGTCGCGCAGTCAGGAGAGTCAAAATGACGTGCAAGTGACCAGCCGCCAGGCGGCTGATCACATTTACGATCTGCTTACCCCACGAACTTGCGCGCATTGCGGAACATGCGCATCCACGGCGAATCCTCGCCCCACGCCTCCGGATGCCACGACTGCTGCACCGAGCGGAACACGCGTTCGGCGTGCGGCATCATCACCGAGAAGCGCCCGTCGGCCGTGGTCACGGCGGTCAAGCCCTGCGGCGAGCCGTTCGGGTTGAACGGATACGCCTCGGTCGCTTCGCCGCGGTTGTCGACGAAGCGCAGCGAACGAATCACCGCTGCGCTGTCGCCGGTCTGCGAGAAATCGGCGTAACCCTCGCCGTGGGCGATGGCGATGGCCGTCCTGGTGCCGGCCATGCCGGCGAAGAAGATCGACGGCGAGTCGAGCACCTCGACCATGCCGAAACGCGCTTCGAACTGCTCCGACTTATTGCGGGTGAACTTCGGCCACGCGTGCGCGCCCGGGATGATCGACTTCAGGTTGCTCATCATCTGGCAGCCATTGCAGACACCCAGTCCGAAGGTGTCGCCGCGGTTGAAGAAGCGCGCGAACTGCTCGGCCAACAGGTTGTTGAACAGTATCGTCTTGGCCCAGCCTTCGCCGGCGCCGAGCACGTCGCCGTACGAGAAGCCGCCAACCGCGATCACGCCCTGGAAGTCGTCGAGCTTGACGCGCCCGGCAATCAGGTCGCTCATGTGCACGTCGACCGCGGCGAAGCCGGCCTGGTGCATCACGTACGCCGTCTCGATGTGCGAGTTGACGCCCTGCTCGCGCAGGATCGCCACGCGCGGCCGCGCGCCGGTGCCGATGAATGGCGCCGCCACGTTCTCGCTCGGATCGAACGTCAGCACCGGCGAGATGCCGGGATCGGCAACGTCGAGCAGGCGGTCGTATTCGGCGTCGGCGCAGGCCGGATTGTCGCGCAGGCGCGCGATGCGCCAGCTCGTTTCGCTCCACAGACGGTGCAAGGCGCTGCGCTGCTCGCTGTAGATGGTCTTCGCGTCGCGCGTGAACTCGATCACGCCGCGCTCATTGAGCTTGCCGATGATATGGCTGCACGCGCCGAGCTGGTACTGGCGCAGCACGTTCATCACCGCGCTCTTGTCGTCGGCGCGCACCTGGATGACGGCGCCCAGTTCTTCGGCGAACAGCGCGCGCAAGGTCAGTTCATTGCGGCGCTCGGCCACCTGGCCGGCCCAATTCTTGGCGTCGCCCCAGTCGGCTGCGTGCTCGCCTTCCATCGCCAGGATGTCGAGGTTGACGGTGATGCCGGTGCGGCCGGCAAACGCCATCTCGCACAAGGTCGCATACAGGCCGCCGTCGGAGCGGTCGTGGTAGGCCAGCAGCTTGCCGTCGGCGCTCAACTGCTGGATCGCGGCGAAGAAGCCTTTCAGGTCGTCCGCGCTGTCGACGTCCGGCACGTCGTTGCCGAGCTGCTGCGTCACCTGCGCCAGCGCCGAGGCGCCGAGGCGGTTCTTGCCGCGTCCGAGGTCGACCAGGATCATCACGGATTCGCCCGCGTCGGCGCGCAACTGCGGCGTCAGCGTGCGGCGCACGTCGGCCACCGGCGCGAACGCCGAGACGATCAGCGACACCGGCGACACCACCGCCTTGCCGGCCTCGCCGTCAGTCCATGTCGTGCGCATCGACAGCGAATCCTTGCCGACCGGGATACTGATGCCCAGCGCCGGGCACAGCTCCATCCCGACTGCCTTGACGGTGTCGAACAGCGCCGCGTCCTGGCCTGGCTGGCCGCAGGCGGCCATCCAGTTGGCCGACAGCTTGATGTCCGAGATGTCCTTGATGGCGGCGGCGGCGATGTTGGTGATCGCCTCGCCCACTGCCATCCGGCCCGACGCGGCGGCATTGATCACCGCCAGCGGCGTGCGCTCGCCCATCGCCATCGCTTCGCCGAGGTAGCCCTCGAAGCTCATCGCGGTGACGGCGACATCGGCCACCGGCACCTGCCACGGGCCGACCATCTGGTCGCGCATGGTCATGCCGCCGACGCTGCGGTCGCCAATCGTGATCAGGAACGACTTGTCGGCGACCGCCGGCAGCAGCAGCACACGGCGCGCCACGTCGGTCAGTTCGAGGCCGGTCAGATCGACCGCCGGGAAAGCCTGCTGCACGTGCTGCACGTCGCGCTGCATCTTCGGCGGTTTGCCGAGCAGGACATCCATCGGCATGTCGACCGGGTTGTTGTCGCCCTGCGGATCGATCAGCTTGAGCTGGCGCTCTTCGGTGGCGACGCCGACCGGGGCGTACAGGCAGCGCTCGCGCTCGCACAGGGCGGCGAACAGCGGCAGGTCCTGCGGCGCGATTGCCAGCACATAGCGCTCCTGCGACTCGTTGCTCCAGATTTCCTTCGGCGCCATGCCGCTTTCTTCCAGCGGCACCTTGCGCAGGTCGAAGATCGCGCCGCGCTTGGCGTCGTTGACGATTTCCGGGAACGCGTTCGACAGGCCGCCGGCGCCGACGTCGTGGATCGAGATGATCGGATTATCAAGCCCCATTTGCCAGCACGCGTTGATCACTTCCTGCGCGCGCCGCTCCATCTCGGGATTGCCGCGCTGGACCGAGTCGAAGTCCAGGTCGGCCGTGTTGGCGCCGGTCGCCATCGACGAGGCGGCGCTGCCGCCCATGCCGATGCGCATGCCGGGTCCACCCAGCTGGATCAGCAGGCTGCCGACCGGGATGTCGTTCTTGTGGGTGTGCTGGTCGGCGATGCTGCCGATGCCGCCGGCGATCATGATCGGCTTGTGGTAGCCGAACACGGTGTCGCCGATATTCTGTTCATACGTGCGGAAGTAGCCGCCCAGTACCGGGCGGCCGAATTCGTTGGAGAACGCCGCGCCGCCAAGCGGGCCGTCGATCATGATCTGCAGCGGCGACGCGATGCGCTCCGGCTTGCCGTAGGCGCCGGCAGGCACCCGCTGGGCGAACGGCGCGGTGACGCTGGCGGCGTTTTCCCATGCGCGTTCAAACCCAGGGATCATCAGGTTCGACACCGTGAAGCCGGTCAGGCCGGCCTTCGGCTTGGCGCCGCGGCCGGTCGCGCCCTCGTCGCGGATCTCGCCGCCGGCGCCGGTGGAGGCGCCCTGGAACGGCGAAATCGCGGTCGGGTGATTGTGCGTCTCGACCTTCATCAAGGTGTGCGTCAGTTCGGTCGAGGCGGCGTATTCGTGGCCGGCGCCGCGCGGATAGAAGCGCGTCACGGTGGCCCCTTCCATGATCGACGAATTGTCGCTGTAGGCGACGATCGTGCCCTTCGGCTGCAGCTGGTGGGTGTTCTTGATCATCTGGAACAGCGACTTGTCCTGCTTCTCGCCGTCGATGACCCAGTCGGCGTTGAAGATCTTGTGGCGGCAGTGCTCGCTGTTCGCCTGGGCGAACATCATCAGTTCGACGTCGGTCGGATTGCGCCTGACGCGCGTGAACGCCTCGAGCAGGTAGTCGATCTCGTCGTCCGACAAGGCCAGTCCGAGGTCGCTGTTGGCAAACTCCAGCGCCGCCCTGCCTTCGCCGAGCAGGTCGACCGATTCGAGCGGCTTGGCGTCGAGTTCCTGGAACAGCTGCGCGGCCTGGTCGGCGTTGCGCAGCACCGACTCGGTCATGCGGTCGTGCAGCAGCGCCGCTACCGCCTGCAGTTCGCTGTCGGTCAGCTTTTTGGCCGCGCCGATGCCGGTGCCGAGGATGCCACCCTTGAGCTCAATGGCGTAGGCGATGCCGCGCTCGATGCGGTGCACATGCGCCATGCCGCAGTTGTGGGCGATGTCGGTTGCCTTCGAGGCCCACGGCGAAATGGTGCCGAAGCGCGGGATGACAAAGAACTCCTCCACGGCGCCGCCGGCTGCGGCGGCGTGCGCCGGCTCGCCGTAGGTCAGCATCGCCTCGATGCGGACGCTGTCGTCGGCCGACAGCGGCGCGCTCGAATCGATGAAGTGGACGAAGCGCGCCTGGACCGCGGCGACATGCGGGGCGGCTGACTGCAGTTGGCTCAGGAGGCGTTGGCTACGGAATGCGGACAGGGCGTTTGAACCCGACAGAATCAACATGGTTGGGATATAGGTTGATGCAGCGTGGCTGCGGGTTAAAGGTGGAGGCGGCAAAGGTGATGATCGAGGCAGGTTTACCAGGCCGCTATTATACCGCGTTGCACCATGAGGGCGCGCCGACCGGGCCAGCTGCTCATTGCTATTGCGTGGTAGATCAACAATAGCGTATCGTCCGGTTTCAAGACTTTCCGGCATTCGCCGTAAACAGTGGGACAAGCACGTAAAGCGACGAGACAAACCACCCCGGCCCGACCGGCACACCAGAGTAAAGCCCGATGCAAGAAAATAGCAATTTGACAGTTCTGGTCGTCGACCCCAACCCGGGGATGCGGGGCAGCCTGCAAAACATGCTGAACCAAGCCGGCATCAGCAAGATCGACTACGTGGTCAGCTCAGGCACGGCCATCAAGCAGCTGGCCAAGAAATCGTACGACATCATCCTGTGCGAGTACGACCTTGGCAGCGCCTCGGACGACGGCCAGGACGGCCAGCAGCTGCTCGAAGACCTGCGCCACCACCAGCTGATTGGCCTGCTGACCATCTTCATCATGATCACCTCGGAAGGCGTCTACAGCAAAGTGGTCAGCGCGGCCGAACTGACGCCGACCGGCTACATCCTCAAGCCGTTCACGGTCGACATGCTCAGCGCCCGCATCATGCGCGCGATCGAGCGCCGCCGCGCCTTCATCCCCGCTTACCAGTTGATCGGCCAGGGCAACCTGCGCGAAGCGATCAAGGCCTGCGCCGCGGCCGGCGCCGAGCATCCGCCCTACGCGCTCGACTTTGCGCGCCTGCGCGCCGAGCTGCACGTGAGTCTGAACGAGCTGGCGCAGGCCGAGACGCTGTATTCGGAAGTCCTGGCGGTCAAGCCGATCGGCTGGGCCGGACTTGGACTGGCGCGCACGCTGTTTGCCCAGGATCGCCAGGCCGAAGCCGAATCGCTGCTGGTCAAACTGGTGTCCGACAACCCGAAACTGATGGCGGCCTACGACTTGCTGGCGCGCTGCCACGAGCACAATGGCTCGCCCGTCAGCGCCCAGCGCATCCTCGAAGACGCGGTGGCGATTTCGCCGCACATGGTGCGCCGCCTGCGCAAGCTCGGCGAAGTCGCGTTGGAGGCGGGCGACGCCGCCGCCGCCGAGAAATCGTTCAAGCAGGTCGTCGCCAAGGCCAGGTACTCCGAGTTCCGCGACCCCGAGGACCATGTCAACCTGGTCAAGGCGCTTATCAAGAAGGGCGACCCGGTGCAGGCCGGCGGCGTGATCCGCGACCTCGAAAAGTCCATGCGCGGCAATCCGAGCCTCGACGCGTGCAAGGCGATATCGGCGGCGCTGCTGCACGAATCGGCCGGCAACAGCGCCGGCGCAACGGACGAACTCAATGCCGCGGTGCTTGCCATGCGAACCTGTCCGGCGTTGTCGGCCAACCTGCGCATCGGCCTGGCGCGCAGCTGCCTAGCCAACAAACTGGACAAGGAAGCGTCGGAAGTGATGCTGTCGGCGATGAACGACGGCGCCAGCGGCATCTCGATGCAGCAGGCGATCAGCGTGTTCGTCAAGGCCGGCCGGCCCGACCTGGCCGACGGCATCGGCGCCCAGCTGAAGGCGCAGGCGCAGGAACTGCTCAACGTCGCCGGCGAGAAAACCAGCATGGGCGACTTCAAGGGAGCGGTGCAGACGCTGCTCGAAGCGCGCCGCATGGCGCCAGGGAACATGGCGGTGATGGTCGCGGCGGCCAAAGCGATGCTGCGCCAGCTCGGCGAACTGGGATGGGACCACCCGCTGGCCGAACAATGCGACGGCGTCATCGACACCATCCGCAAGCTCGACGCCGCGCATGCGTCGCTGCTGCAGTTGAACGACGACTACATCAACGCCAAGCGCAAGTACGGTATCTCTGCCTGACCGCAACGCAGCCAGCGGCTAGCGACCGTAGCCGCCGCCTCCGGGCGTCTCGATGACGAACACGTCGCCGGCGCCCATCTCCACTTTGCCGATATGCGCCAGCGTCAAGGCGCTGCCGTCGGCGCGCTCGACGCGGTTCTGGCCCAGCGCGCCCGGGCTGCCGCCAGCCATCCCGAACGGCGCATGGATCCGGTTGTTCGACAGGATTGCTGCCGTCATCGGCTCGAGGAAGCGCACCCTGCGCACGCCGCCGTTGCCGCCGTGCCAGCGCCCCGCACCGCCCGAGCCGTGCCGGATCTCGTACGACTCGAGCCGCACCGGGAAGCGGAATTCGAGTATCTCGGGATCGGTCAGGCGCGAATTGGTCATGTTCGTCTGCACTACATCGGTGCCGTCGAAGCCTTCGCCGGCGCCCGAGCCGCCTGAAATGGTCTCGTAATACTGGTACCTGGCGTTCCCGAAGGTGAAGTTGTTCATCGTCCCCTGCGCCGCGGCCATCACGCCGAGCGCCCCGTACAGCGCATTGGTGATGCAGGTCGACGTCTCGACATTGCCCGACACGACGGAGGCCGGATAGCGCGGATTGAGCATCGAACCGGGCGGAATGATCACCCGCAGCGGCTTCAGGCAGCCGGCGTTGAGCGGGATCTCGTCGTCGACCAGCGTGCGAAATACGTACAGCACCGCCGCCATGCACACCGCCGATGGCGCGTTGAAGTTGTTCGGCAGCTGCGGCGAGGTGCCGGTGAAGTCGATTTCCGCGCTGCGCGTGGCCTGGTCGACCCGAATCGCCACCTCGATGCGCGCGCCGTTGTCGAGCTCCAGGTGGTAGTGGCCGTCCTTCAGCGCGGTAATCACGCGCCGCACCGCTTCCTCGGCGTTGTCCTGCACGTGCCCCATGTAGGCGCGCACCACGTCGAGACCGAAATGGGCCACCATCTTGCGCAGTTCTTCGACGCCCTTCTGGTTGGCCGCCACCTGCGCGCGCAGGTCCGCCATGTTCTGGTCGGGGTTGCGCGCCGGGTAGCGCGCACCAAGCAGCAAGGCACGCGCCTCGCTGTCGCGCAGCAGGCCGTCGACGCCGTCGACCAGCTTGAAGTTGTTGATCAAGACGCCTTCCTGCTCGATGAATTCGGAATCGGGCGGCATCGAGCCGGGCGTGGTGCCGCCTATGTCGGCATGGTGCCCGCGCGAGCCGACATAGAACAGGATGGTCTCACCAAGCTCGTCGAACACCGGCGAAATCACCGTGACGTCCGGCAGGTGGGTGCCGCCGTTGTACGGATCGTTGAGCATGAAGACGTCGCCGGATCGCATCGCGCCGGCGTTCGCCCGCATCACCGTCTTGATGCTCTCGCCCATCGAGCCGAGGTGCACCGGCATGTGCGGCGCGTTGGCGATCAGGTTGCCGTCGGCGTCGAACAGCGCGCAGCTGAAGTCGAGCCGCTCCTTGATGTTGACCGAATAGGCGGTGTTCTGCAACCGCAGTCCCATCTGCTCGGCGATCGACATGAACAGGTTGTTGAAGATCTCGAGCATCACCGGGTCGGCGCTGGTGCCGATCGCGCGCCGCTCCGGCAGCGCCTCCACTCGCCGCATCACCAGGTGGTTATGTGGCGTAACCTCGGCCTGCCAGCCAGGTTCCACCACCGTCGTCGCGTTGTCCTCGGCGATGATGGCCGGCCCGCCAATCAGGTCGCCGATGCGCAGGTCGGCGCGCCGGTACAGCGCGGTGGCGTGCCACACGTCGCCGCCGAACATGCGCACCGTGTCGGCCGGCGCCGGCGCGCCATCGCGCGGCGGCTGCGCGGGCATGGATTCCTGCGGCGCGCCGGAAGCGCCGATCGCCTCCACCGAGACCGCCTCCACCACCAGCGCCTTGGCCGGCATCAGGAACGAGAAGCGCTTCTTGTAGGCCGCCTGGAACTGGCGCATCATGCCATCCGGTTCGTCGAACAGCACGATGATGGCCGAGTCGGTGCCTTCGTAGCGCAGATGCACGCGCCGCACCAGCGTGATGCGCTGCGCGGCGACGCCTTGCGCGAGCAGCTCGTCGCGCACGCCGTCGCCAAGCTCGTTGAGCCGGCGCGCCAGCGCTTGCTGCCCAACGTCGGCCAGTTTCAGCTCCACCGCCGCTTCGCGCATCGCCGTCTGGTCGGCCAGGCCCATGCCGTAGGCCGACATGACGCCGGCCAGCGTATGCACGAACACCGTCTTCATGCCCAGCGCGTCCGCCACCAGGCAGGCGTGCTGGCCGCCGGCGCCGCCGAAGCTGGTCAGCGTGTAGTCGGTGACGTCGTGCCCGCGCTGCACCGAAATCTGCTTGATCGCATTCGCCATGTTGCCTACTGCGATGCGGATGAAGCCTTCGGCCACCTGCTCGGGCGCCGACGTGGCGCCGGTCGCCGCGCCGATGTCGCGCGCCATTTCGGCGAACCTGGCAGCGACGATATCGCGGTCGAGCGCCTCACTGCCGTCCGCTCCGAACAGGTGGGGAAAATACGCCGGCTGGATTTTTCCCAGCATCAGATTGCAGTCGGTGACCGCCAGCGGCCCGCCGCGCCGATAGCTGGCCGGCCCGGGATTGGCGCCTGCGCTGTCCGGCCCCACCCGATAGCGGCTGCCGTCGAAGTGCAGGATCGAGCCGCCGCCGGCGGCCACCGTATGGATGCTCATCATCGGCGCGCGCATGCGCACGCCCGCCACCTGCGTCTCGAACACGCGTTCGAACTCGCCCGAAAAATGCGATACGTCGGTCGAGGTGCCGCCCATGTCGA
This sequence comes from Massilia eurypsychrophila, assembly GCF_002760655.1. Taxonomy (GTDB): domain Bacteria; phylum Pseudomonadota; class Gammaproteobacteria; order Burkholderiales; family Burkholderiaceae_D; genus JAFCUW01. Next base: position 271,435 of record NZ_PDOC01000005.1, read on the forward strand.
AACCGATCACCCGATCGAACCCGGCCAGCTGGCTGGCGCGCACCATGCCGACAATGCCGCCGGCAGGTCCCGACAGGATGCTGTCCTTGCCCTGGAAGGCGCGCGCGTCGGTCAGGCCGCCGTTCGACTGCATGAACTGCAGGTTCACGCCCGGCATCTGGCTGGCCACCTGGTCGACGTAGCGGCGCAGGATCGGCGACAGGTAGGCGTCGACCACGGTGGTGTCGCCGCGCGCGACCAGTTTCATCATCGGGCTGACCCGGTGCGACACCGATATCTGCGTGAAGCCGATGACGGCGGCGATGCGCGCCGCGGCCGCCTCGTGTTCGGTGTAACGGTAGCCGTGCATGAAGACGATGGCGAGCGAGCGCAGGCCCTGGTCATGCAGCGCCTGCAGCGCGGCGCGCGTGGCCGCTTCGTCGAGCGGGCGCAGGACGTCGCCATGGGCGCCCACGCGCTCGTCGATTTCAATCACGTCCGAATACAGCAATTCGGGCAGTACGATGTGGCGGTCGAACAATCGCGGGCGGTTCTGGTAGGCGATGCGCAAGGCGTCGCGAAAGCCGCGCGTGATCGCCAGCGCGGTCGGCTCGCCCTTGCGCTCGAGCAGCGCGTTGGTGGCCACGGTGGTTCCCATCTTCACCGCCTCGATGCGCGCCACCGGGATCGCGCCGTCCGCGCCCAGGCCCAGCAGGTGGCGGATGCCGGCCACCGCGGCATCGCGGTAGCGCTCTGGATCGTCCGACAGCAGTTTATGGGTGGCCAGCTGGCCGTCCGGCCGGCGCGCGACGATGTCGGTAAACGTGCCGCCGCGATCAATCCAGAACTGCCAGTCCATGCCTGCTCCTCGCTTTTGTTAAGCTTCCTGACGTATTGTATTCGCCCCCAGCGCAAAAATTAGCGAAAATGCACAGTCACCGGCGCTAAAATGCCTGGTCAACCCGGGAGATTCGATGAAGCCTTTATATACGGTGGCGCAGATTCGCGCGATCGAACACGCGGTCTCCGCCACGCTCGAACCGGGCGCGCTGATGCAGCGCGCCGGCCACGCCGCCGCCAATGTCGCGCTGGCGCTGCTGGCGGGCCTGGCCAACCGCAGCGTGCTGCTGCTGGCCGGCCCCGGCAACAACGGCGGCGACGCGCTGGAGGCGGCCGCCAACCTGGCCCACGCCAGCGCCGGCGTCGATGTCGCGGTGATCCACCTGCCGGGCACTCAGGCCACGTCGCCGGAAACGGCGGCCGCCCTCGCCCACGCCGCCGAAAGCCAGGTGCGCTTTCTCGGCGAACTGCCCGACCTCGAGCCTGGCCTGGTGATCGACGGCCTGTTCGGCATTGGCCTGGCGCGCGCGCTCGACGGCCCGGCCCGCGCGCTGGTGGAAGCGGTCAACGCGCTGGGCTGGCCAGTGCTGTCGCTCGATGTGCCGAGCGGGCTCGATGCCGACAGCGGCGCCGTCGTCGGCCCGGACGGCGTCGCCATCCACGCTGCGCGCACCCTCACCTTTATCGGCGACAAGCCAGGCCTGCATACGTTCGAAGGCGTTGACCATGCCGGCGCGGTGCAGGTCGACGCGCTGGCGATAGCCGACGCTCACTTCCCGCCCGCGCAGGCGCAGCTGAACGAACCGGCGCTGTTCGCTCGCTGCGTGAAGCGGCGCCTGCACAATTCGCACAAGGGTAGCTTTGGCGACGTCGCCATCGTCGGCGGCGCGCATGGCATGGCCGGTGCGCCCACGCTGTCGGCGCGCGGCGCGCTGTTCGCCGGCGCCGGCCGCGTGCTGGTGGCCGCGCTCGATCCTGGCCCGGCCTTCGACAGCGTGCAGCCCGAAATCATGTTTCGCAGCGCCGCCGACTTTGCCATCGGCGAAGGCACGCTGGTGATCGGTCCCGGCATGGGCGGCTCGGCGCTCGCGATGGAGCTGCTGGCCAAGGCCCTGGCCGGCGACGCCGCACTGGTCATCGACGCCGATGCGCTGAATCTGATCGCGGCCAGCGTCGACCTGCGCGAGCGTGTAGCCGGCCGCTCGGCGCCCACCGTGCTCACGCCGCATCCGCTGGAAGCGGCGCGCCTGCTCGGCGTCACGGTGGCCGAAGTCCAGCGCGACCGGCTGGGTTGCGCCCGCGCGCTGGCCGCCAGCCTTCAGTCGATTGTCGTGCTCAAGGGTGCCGGCAGCGTGATCGCCGACGTCGATGGCGCAGCGGTCGTCAACGCCACCGGCAACCCCGGCCTGGCCACGGCCGGCACCGGCGACGTGCTGGCCGGGATCTGCGGCAGCCTGCTGGCGCAGGGATGGCCGGCGCGCGAGGCGGCGCTGGGCGCGGTGTGGATCCATGGCGCCGCCGCCGACCGCCTGGTCGAACAGGGAACCGGCCCGATCGGCATGGTCGCCGGCGAACTGCCCGCGGCGGCGCGCTCGGTGCTCAATGAACTGGTGGCTGCCAGCGCGGTCAGACCAAACGGCCGGCCGCAATCGTGATGGTGCGCCCGCAGCGCGCCGCGATCGAGGTGTCGTGCGTGACCAGCACCAGGGTCGAGCCGCGTTCGCGATTGAGTTCGAACATCAGCTGGATGACCGCTTCGCCGGTGGCCGCATCAAGGCTGCCGGTCGGCTCGTCGGCAAACAGCAGCGGCGGCTCGGTGACGAAGGCGCGCGCCAGCGCCACGCGCTGCTGCTCGCCGCCGGACAGAAACTTGGGATAATGCTTGAGCCGGCTGTCGAGGCCGACCCGGCCCAGCATCGCCGTCGCCTTCGCGCGCGCGTCCGCCTCGCCGCGCAATTCGAGCGGCAGCATGACGTTTTCCAGCGCGTTCAGGTGCGCCAGCAGTTGGAACGACTGGAACACGAAGCCCAGCTTGGCCATCCGCAGCCGCGCACGGCCATCCTCGTCGAGGGCGAAAATGTCGACGCCGTCGAGGATCACGGTACCGGTCGATGGATTGTCGAGTCCGGCCAGCAGGCCGAGCAAGGTGGACTTGCCGGAACCGGACGCGCCCACGATCGCGAGCGTCTCAGCCGGTTGCACTGTAAAATCGACGCTGTGCAAGATGGTCAGTTCGCCGCTGGCGTCGGCTACCTTCTTCGATAGCTGGCGAACTTCAATCGCCGCCGGCTTGCCGGCTTGTTCGTTAACATAACTTTTGGATGCTTCCTGGATGTCACGCATGCTTGCTTTTCTCACTAAATGGATGCTCGGCGCGGTGCTGTTGCTGGCCGCGGCGCTCGCCCATTCTGCACCAAAAACGGTGCTCGTGCTCGGCGACAGCCTGTCGGCCGAATATGGCCTGAGCCGCGGCAGCGGCTGGGTCGCGCTGCTCGAACAAAAACTCAAGGCCGAGAAGGTCGACGCCCGCATCGTCAACGCCAGCATCAGCGGCGAAACGACCAGCGGCGGGCGCACCCGCCTGCCGGCACTGCTGACCCAGCACAAGCCGGCGCTGGTGGTCATCGAGCTTGGCGCCAACGACGGCCTGCGCGGCCTGCCGGTCGCCGCCGCCGAGGCCAACCTGCGCGCGATGGTCGACATGGCGCGCAAGAACGATGCGCAGGTGCTGCTGGTGGGCATGCGCATGCCGCCCAATTACGGGCGCGATTACACCGAACGCTTCTTCAGTATGTACAAGACCATCTCGACCCAGATGAAGGCGCCGCTGGTGCCGTTCATGCTCGAAGGCGTGGCCGAAAAGCCGGCGCTGTTCCAGGCCGACCGCCTGCACCCGACCGCCCAGGCCCACCCGGTCATCCTCGCCAACATCTGGCCGAAGATCCTGCCGCTGGTCAAAGCCCGATGAGATACCCGGCCATCCAGAGTTTCGCCGACGTGCTGCCGGTGCTGGGCGAATTCGACGCCATCATCGACGTGCGCAGCGAGTCCGAGTTCGCGCTCGACCATATTCCCGGCGCCATCAACTGCCCAGTGCTGAACGACGAGGAACGCATCCGCGTCGGCACCATGTATGTACAGGTGAACTCGTTCGAAGCGAAGAAGCTCGGCGCCGCGCTCGTGTCGCGCAACATCGCCCGCCACATCGAAGAGCTGTGGATCGGCAAGCCGCGCGACTGGAAACCGCTGATCTACTGCTGGCGCGGCGGCAACCGCAGCGGCGCCATGGCGCACGTGCTGGCCCGGATCGGCTGGCCGGCCATCCAGCTCGACGGCGGCTACAAGGCCTACCGTGCCCACGTCAGCGAGGACCTGGCGGTGCCGCCGCGGCTCGCCTTCAAGGTCATCTGCGGCACCACCGGCAGCGGCAAGAGCCGCCTGCTCGAAGTGCTCGACGCGATCGGCGCCCAGGTGCTCGACCTCGAGCAGCTGGCCGCGCACCGCGGTTCGGTACTGGGCAACCTGCCCAGCCAGCCGCAGCCGTCGCAGAAAATGTTCGAAACGATGGTGTGGGAAAAGCTGCGCCAGTTCGATTCGTCGCGGCCGGTCTTCGTCGAGTCCGAAAGCAAGAAGGTCGGCAACCTGCGCGTGCCCGACGCCTTGATGGAACAGATGCGCCTGTCGCCGTGCATTTCGCTGACCCTGTCGCGGACCAATCGGGTGCGCCTGCTGATGGAGGACTATCGCCACTTCACCACCGATCCGGCGTTGCTGAACACCCAGCTCGAGTGCCTGGTCAAGCTGCACGGGCGCGACAAGATCACGGCCTGGCACGACATGGCCAACGACGGCCGCATGCCGCAACTGGTCGACGAATTGCTGGTGAACCACTACGATCCGGCCTATATCAGGTCGATCGACCGCAATTTCACGCTGTTCGGCCACGCCGAGGTGCTCGAGTTGCCCGACATCGGCAAGGACGATTTCCTCGCCGCCGCGCACTATCTGCACGCTCGATAGCGCCCTGCCCGCCGGTCGCCGTCAGGTCGCCTCTAGCGGCGGACCGAAACCGGCTGGCTTGACCGCTAGCAGCGCACAGTCCAGCTTGCGAAACACGTTCTCCGCCGTGTTGCCAATTACAAATCCGGGAATGCCGGTGCGTGCGACGGTGCCCATGACCAGCAGATCGATATGGTGGTCGGCGACAAACTGCAGGAGCGCCTTGTCAGGCTGTCCACGCACGTGATGGACGTGCAATTGCCCAACAATGGCCGACTTCTTCACTGCCCTGTCAAGGGCGGTGCGGTGGACGCGCTGAGTCTGCAGCACCGTATCGAGGATCTCTTCGTCCGACATTTCGATCCATACGTTGTCGCGGAGATATTCTTCGAATGGGAAATCCCAGCACGATACGACTTGCAATTCGCAGCCAAACTGATCCGACACGGAACGCGCCAAGCGGAGGAGGCGCGCGGACAGTTCTTCCGCTTCCCGGTCCGCGCCCTGCGGGTCGATTGCGACTGCCACCTTTACCCCGTCGGTCCTGTCGAACCCCGGGCGGCTCAACCATACCGGGCACGGGCATTTGCGCAACAGTTCCATGTCCACGGCCTTAAAGCCCCGGTCGGCATCGTCTTGTTCAGCTTCCTTGATCAGCAGATCGGCTCCATGTCGCTGCACGTGTTGAATGATGCGCACGGCCGGCGTGCTGCCACTGTCCACATGAATCGGTACCGGCACATCTTCTGCACTTATGCCCGTTGCCGCGCGTGCCGCCAGGATCGACGCGTCAAGATGCTGAACCAGCGAAGCTTCATATCGCTCACGATACTTCGCTTGCTTTGCGGGAAACTCCGGGCAGACGATCAGGGCACTGAGGTCGGCCTGATTGCGACGAGCGGTAGCCAGCGCCTCCTCGAGGGCTGTTACGTCGTCCGTGACTGCCTGGCTGGCAAATAGTATTTTCTGGAATGTTGACATTATTTGCTCCGTGTTTGTCCGCGCGAGGGCAACGGATGGGAGTACTCGGATGGCTGAACGCCATTTTCGACCCTCGGCATCAGCTTAAATCGTAGCGCAATTTAGGCGAAAAAACTGGCCGTGGGCGTCAACGACGAGCGATTTACGGGCGGCCAAGGACTCCGCGCGCATCAGTGCGCCATCCATACCGGCACCTCCATCGACTCGAGCACGGTGCGGCTGGCGCCCCCCATCACCATCTCGCGCAGGCGCGAGCGACCGTAGGCGCCCATGACCAGAAGATCGGCGCCGCATTCGACACTGGCCCGCACCAGAGCCGCACCGGCATCGGTGCCGGTGCTGTCGATATCTTCTTCGGCGTTGACGCCGTGGCGTGCCAGAAATACCGCCATGTCGGCGTCCGTCTCGGCAGCGGCGCCTCCTTCGTCGACGATGAGCAAATGCACTTTGTCGGCGTTGCACAGCAGTGGCAAGGCACTGCCGATCGCGCGGCGCGCTTCATTGCTTCGGTTCCATGCCACCGCAATGCGCGCCCCGACGCTGGCGAACTCGCCGCGCGCCGGCACGACCAGCACCGGCACGGCGTTGTTGAGCATCACCCACTCCGGCAGGTCCGATCGTGTGCTCGGGTCGCAGTTCGGTCCCCTGGCCTGGCTGACGACGATCAAGTCGCTGCACATTCCATGCATGGCCAGCGCCAATGCGGGGTCCAGTTCCACCAGGCGCGTTTCGAACGACACGACGCCCATCGCACGCATCTGTTGCTCGAATGTCGCCAATGCGGCAGTGCAGCGCCCCCTCGCCGGTTCGATATCGATCGGCGTCAGCGGCACAACCGGATCAATCGCCGTCCGCACAAACCCCGCTGGCAGCCAACCTGTCGCCGCCAGGCCGATCAGGTGCGCCTCGTACTTGAGCGCGAGGTGTGTGGCCATCTTGAGGCGTGCTTCACAATGCTTGCTGTCGTCGATGTGCACAACAATAGTTTGCAGGGACATTTCCTTCTCCTTGTGGTAGGTTGATCTGGACGGCGATGCCCGCAGGAGAACGCTTGTGCGGCGATGCAAGGCTGGTTCCATCGTCGAGCTAGGCTATGGATATGCTAGCGCAAAGTGGGCTTTTTGCTAGTGACGCAAATGGAATGTTTGCCCCACTACAGGTCGCCAGGCGCGGATTTCAAACGACTCCCCGTTTCGCCTCGCACATCGAGCTCGGCCTCATAGCTCATGCGAAATAACCGAGCTCCCTCAAAGTTCGCCATGCCCTTCGATGGAGGTATTTTTCACCACTGCGAGCCAATAGGCGATAGCCAGTGCGAGCACGAGTGCAGCGGTGGCGAACACATACTCAGGACTCACCACTTTGTAATCCAACACAATGACCTTGCGTGCGACTGCCATGAACGCTGTCGCTAAGACAATTTTGATATGGATGACGTTCTCGCGCAGGTAACTGGTAATATTAATGAAAATCTCGATCGCAATCAGCACGGCCATGAACGCACCGAACGTCGCGAAAATATCGCTTATTTCAAGCAAGAAGTACGGATGCGCAACGATGCGTGTATACAGGACGTAGACCACGTCTGCCACGCCCCACCAGATCACGAGAACCATTAGCACGGCCAGAACTCGCACGGCATAGCGTATGAGTTTCACGAGCATCCTAATGAGGGGATCGTTCACCCCATGCGGCCCCTGTGGCGGAGTGTGTGCGCTCATTTCAATTCTCCTGAACAAATGGTTGAGATGGTAATTTTGGCCTATATTCATTAAGTTAGTCGATTTTTGATCTGTCAACTTGCCTGTTTCATTTCCGCACTCGATTTTTCTTTGGATTTTTACGAATCCGCTTATTGAAAGGAAATGCTTATATGTCAGGCTCGAGCTCCTTAGACGACACTGTCCAGGTCGATTGGCACGCGCTCGCGCCGGACGCCGCCGCCAAACTGCTGCAGAGCAATCCGTCGATCGGACTCACGATGGGCGAGGTCGGGGACAGAATGCAGCGGTTCGGCGCAAATCAGATGACGGCGCAGAAGCGGCCCAGCGAATTGATCCGTTTTGTCCTGCAATTCCATCAGCCGCTCATGTACATCCTGCTGATCTCGACCGTGATCACCGCAGGTATGGGTAAATGGGTCGATGCGTCGGTCATATTCGGCGTCGTTTTTATCAACGCCATTGTCGGCTACCTGCAAGAGGCGAAAGCAGAGAAAGCGATCGAAGCGCTGGCAAACATGGTCGTTACCGAGGCGACAGTGCGGCGCGGCGGGGAGAAGCTGCGGATTGTTTCGGTGCAACTGGTACCCGGGGACGTCGTACTGCTGCAATCCGGTGACCGCGTCCCAGCGGATCTGCGCTTGCTGCAGCAACGCAGTTTGCAGATCGAGGAAGCGGCGCTAACCGGCGAATCTGTTCCCGTCGCAAAGCAAACCGATCCGTTACCGTCTGAAGCGATTCTGGCTGACCGCACCAATCTGGCGTTTGCCGGCACGATGGTCAGCGCCGGTCAAGGCGAAGGCGTGGTCATTGCAACCGGCGACCGAACCGCGATGGGCCGCATCGCCGGGTTGATAAGCCTGGTGGAGGATTTGCAGACGCCATTCACGCGCAAGATCGCACAATTTAGCCGTCGGCTGCTGTATGTGATTCTCGGCCTCGCAGTCTTGATTTTCATCGCCGGCATCCTGCGCGGAACGCCTTGGCCGGAGATGCTCATCGCAGCGATCGCACTGGCAGTTGGCGCCATCCCCGAAGGGTTGCCCGCCGTGGTGACGATTACGCTGGCCATCGGCGTGCTTCGCATGGCGCGCCGCCACGCGATCATCCGCAAGCTGCCCGCGGTCGAGACACTCGGCAGCACCACGGTCATCTGCTCGGACAAGACCGGTACGCTGACGCAGAATCAAATGACTGTGCAGGAAATTCATGCCGGCGGGCGGCTCTACCACGTCACAGGCAGCGGCTATGAGATGGATGGCAAGATCCATTTCAAGCACGCGCCAGTCATTGTGGGCGAGAACGTCGCACTCATCGAAACACTCGGTGCCGGCTTACTGTGCAACGATTCGCGGCTCGTCGTCGACGCCAGCGGCCACACTACGGTGCAAGGTGACCCGACCGAGGCGGCGCTCATCGTCGCCGCGCAGAAGGCGGGGCTGTCCGAGCAAGAATTAAGCAGGTCCTGGCCGCGAATTCAGACGATCCCTTTCGAGTCCGAATACCGTTACATGGCCACGCTCCATGGCAACGATGCCGAACCAAAAATGATCTACATCAAAGGCGCGGTCGAAGTACTGCTGGAAAAATGCACGCAAGCGCTCAACGAGGCCGGCGAGGTCGCACCCATGGATAAAGCGCTCGTGCTCGGCGAAGCCGAGGAAATGGCCACCCGCGGCCTGCGCGTTCTCGCCTTCGCCCGGCGTCCGATGGCGCCGGATCATTGTTGCCTGGAACACGAGCACGTTGCTGCCGGCCTCACCCTGCTTGGTCTACAGGGGAAACTCGATCCACCGCGGCCCGAGGTGATCAAGGCTGTTGCCAAGTGCCGCGCCGCCGGCATCAACGTCAAGATGATCACGGGCGACCATGTCCTCACCGCCAAGGCTATCGCCTCGCAGATCGGCCTGGGTGGCGGCACGGCTATCATCGCCCTCACGGGTCGTGAACTGGAAGCTCTCGACGACGAGGACCTAGCCGACGCCGCTGAGAACGCAACCGTATTCGCTCGGGTGGCGCCCGAGCAAAAACTGCGGCTAATCAAGGCGCTTCAGGGGCGCGGCCATGTTGTCGCGATGACCGGCGATGGCGTCAACGACGCGCCCGCGCTCAAGCAGGCTGATATTGGTGTGGCCATGGGCATCACCGGCACAGACGTTACCAAGGGAGTCGCAGACATGATTCTGACTGACGACAACTTTGCGTCAATCGAGGCGGCAGTGGAGGAAGGACGCGGGGTTTTCGACAACCTCAGCAAGTTCATCTTGTGGATACTTCCCACCAATGGCGGGGTGGCGCTTATATTGCTCGTCGCGATCATCGCCGGGATCACATTGCCGATGCTGCCCACGCAGTTACTGTGGCTCAATCTGGTCACTGCCTTGCTTCTGGGGCTGACATTGGTCTTCGAGCCGAAGGAAAGTGACATCATGCAGCGTCCGCCGCGCGACCCGAAAGAGCCGCTGCTCACCCGCTCGCTGCTAATGCGTACCGCGCTGGTGTCGCTGATCTCGCTCGCTGGTGCGTTCGGTCTGTTCGCTTGGGAAAAGGGCATCGAAGGCACGAACCTCGACGAAGCGCGTACGGCCGTCGTCAACGTCATCGTGATGGTCCAGACCTTCTACCTTCTGAACTGCCGAAGCCGGAGCCATTCGATGTTTTTCATCGGCGCTTTCTCCAATCCCTGGCTGGTCGCAGGCATTGCATCAACTTGGCTGGTGCAGATCGCCTTCACCTATTCGCCTGTATTAAACCGGCTGTTCCACACCGCCCCCGTGCGAGCCGAAGCGTGGGCCTATATCGTCAGTATCGGCATCTTCACCTTCGCCGTGGTCGAGCTGGAAAAATGGTTGTACTGTCGCGCGCGACGGCCGCTCAAAAATTACCCAGCTGATGCATCGGTCGCTGGCCGAAGCGACTGAGCCGAGCCGGCGCAGCAACCCAAGCACGGAGCGACAACTGCTGGGCGACGTATTGAACTCCAAGTGCCATGTGTAGTCTTACTAGGGCATCGCGCGTGCTGGGGCGATCGTAGGAGCGGAAATGAGAAAACTGCTTGTACCTTGCGACGGTTCGGAAAGTGCATTGCACGCGGTGCGCCATGCTGTTTCGGAGGCGCTGGCCGGACCGGCGGCCGAGATCCACTTGTTGCACGTCATTGAACCAATGACGCCGGTAACGTTAGCCGAAGCGCTTTCCGCACCACGCCTGGACGAGCGCTTCCCCCCTCAGGCGGCGCAGGCGCTGGAGCCAGCCTTGGCCCTTCTGGATGAGGCCGGTACTACATACACGCTCCATTGCCAGTTCGGGCAACCCGCGCCCGAGATTGCAGCGTACGCGCGTGACGCCAATTGCGACGAGATCATCATGGGGACCAGGGGCCGGGGTGCACTTGCAAGCCTCATCATCGGATCGGTTGCGATGCAAGTGGTGGAACGGGTCGACATTCCGGTAACGCTGGTCAAATAGGCCCATCCTTCGAGCAGGCCGAGGACGACATGAAAAAAATACTCGTTCCCATCGATGAGTCAGCAAACGCCCTGCGGGGGATACAATATGCGGCCGGGCTGGCTCGCGCCAATCCGGCCGTGCAGCTCGACCTGTTGCACGTCCTCGATCCAACCAAATCACGCCCCTATTCAGCCCTGTCGTCCGGAGAACTGACGCGCCTCGCGCCCGAGGAATTCGTACGGAGCATGAGTGCAGCGCGCGAATTCCTGGACGCCGAAGGCATCCCGTATGAGGTGCATTGTCGGATGGGAGATCCGGCCAGCCAGATCATCGACCACCTCGCCGAATCGGCGATTGCCGCAGTGGTCATGGGCACGCGTGGACATGGACTGATGGGAAACCTGCTCCTTGGTTCCGTGGCATCGCGCGTAGTTCGCTATGCTCAAGTTCCGGTTACACTCATCAAGTAAAGCTGACGGAAGAGCCGCGCCCCGTCCGGCGAACGGAACCTGACTGCGCGCTACCCACCGTTACCTGCCGACCTTTACTCGGCTGAGGGTACGGTTGAACTGACCGACGTTGAGCCCATTGCCCCGGTCTCGCGCAGCAGAAAATGCAAGAACGTTGTGGCGATCAAGGACAACGGACGCGCTCGACGATACAGCACATACCAGGCGCGCTCAAGCGGGAAGTGCTCTACGGCTAGTTCCTTGAGACCTTCGTTGGCGGGAGGATGGCCCAGCACATGGCGTGACAGGATCGACAACCCCATTCCCCCTGCAACTGCCTGCTTGATTGCTTCATTGCTACCCAAGGTCATACGCACACGGAGTGAAATCCGTTGCTTGGCCAAATAGTCGTCGACAGCCATTCGCGTACCCGATCCTTCCTCGCGCATGATGAATCGTTCGGCAACGAGATCGAGCAACCGGAGCGGCGGCGGCCGGGAGTAGGAATAGCCCAGCGGGGCCACGACGACTAGCGGATTGTCCAGGAAAGGAATGACTTCGAAGGACTCGTCGGCCGGCGGCAGGCTCATGATGTAGAGCTCGTCGAGGTTGTCCTTGAGCCGTTCCAGCACCTGATCTCGGTTGAGCAATCCCAATTCGATATCGATGCCGGGATAGCGTTCGCAAAAAGGGCCCAGCATACGCGGAATGACGTACTTGGCCGTGGTCACCATCGACAGGCGCAAGTGGCCACGACGTACTCCTTTGTAATCGGAACAGGTCACTTCGAACCGGGCCCAGGCGTCGGTCATTTCACGGCAGGTCTGGTACAGCTCCTGCCCGACCTGCGTTAGCCGCACCCGCCTGCCGACCGGCTCAAACAGCGGCAAGCCAATCGCTTCCGACAGTTGCCGCATTTGAATCGATACCGAGGGCTGCGTCAGGTGCAGCTGCTCGGCAGCTCGGCTGAAGTGCTCGCTACGCGCCACAGCTTCGAAGATTTGCAATTGTCGCAAAGTCACATGCATGGCGACTCCCATCAATAGATGCTTCTCTATGAATCAGATTAGAAATCCTAACTATTCTTTATAACCGAGCCAGCGTAAATTTGTCCCGTCCCTCTTTCCTACATTGTAGCGATTAGCCAGTATGGCGCGGCAAGCGGCCTGCCGGCAGCAACCCGACAAATCATCCGGAGAAAACTCATGGACCAGCCTGTCGTTCTCATTGCCGGCGGATACGGCCGTATCGGCCGTGCCATTGCCAGCGTTCTGGCGCCGCGCTATCGTGTCGTCGCGCTGGAGCGGCGCTGTGGACAAGGCGCTAGGGACTGCATCGAAGCGGACATCTCGTCGGACGAAGAGCTCACGCGGGCGATGGAACAGTTTCGCGCCAGTTTCGGCGGGCGCATCGCCAGCGTCGTCCACTTGGCGGCATACTTCGACTTTTCCGGTGAAGACCACCCTGCCTACGGCGCCGTCAATGTGGATGGCACGCGGCGGCTCCTGCGTGCCCTGCGGGGGTTCCAGGTTGAGCAGTTTATCTATGCCAGCACCATGCTCGTCCACACTGCCACCTGCCCTGGCATCCCAATCACCGAGGACGGCACGCTGACACCCAAGTGGGCCTACCCGCGTTCGAAAGCGCAGGCGGAGGAAGTGGTGCGCAGCGAGCGTGGCGCCATTCCTGCAACCATTTTCAGAATTGCAGGCGTGTACACGGACGCGGGCGAGGTGCCGTCACTGACCATGCAGATTCAGCGCATCTACGAACGCCAGTGGGCCAGTCACCTCTTCCCTGGGGACCCGTCGCATGGACAAAGTTTCGTGCATGTCGACGACCTGGCGCAGGCCTTTGCGCAGGCTGTCGATCGCCGCACCAACCTGCCGCCCGAAACAACCATCCTCATCGGCGAGCCAGTAACGGAGAGCTACGAAGCACTGCAGAACCTGATCGGCCAGCTGCTTCACGGTGAACCGTGGGAAACGCGCAGCATCCCGAGGAGCGCCGCGTCGGCCGGCGCCTGGGTGCAGGCCAGGGTAGAAGACATCGTCCCCGACGCCATCGACGGCGGCATCGAGCCTTTCATCAAGCCCTTCATGATCGGGCTCGCCGACGACCATTATGAAATCGATATAGGCCACGCGCGCAAGCTGCTGGGGTGGGAGCCCAAGCGGCGGCTGCGCGACACTCTGCCGGCAATGGTGGACATGTTGAAGCGCGATCCGCCGGCCTGGTACCGGCGTAACGGCATTGCCCTGCCGCCCCGGCTGGCCGAGGTGTCCGATGCCGCCGCGCCTGAGCTGCCTGCCGATCAGCTCATCGGGAAATACGAAGCGCTACAGCGCGACGCACACCAGCGTACGCTCTGGTGCCATTTCGCTAACGTCGCGCTCGGCGCGTGGCTGGTGTCGAGTCCCTTCGTGTTCGGTCTGGCGCAACACTGGATGGAAGCGGTGGCGCCGGTGGCGCCAAACGGACGCGGTCTGGAATTCAGCCACACCTGGATGACAGCGAGCAACGTCATCACGGGCCTCCTGATCATGCTGTTTTCGCTGCTGTCGATCTCGCGCTTCAAGGGCTGGGCTCGCTGGACGGTGGCCTTGCTAGGGATCTGGCTGCTGTTCGCGCCACTCGTTTTCTGGACCCCCAGCGCGGCCGCCTATGCAAACGATACAATCGTCGGCGCGCTCGTGATCCTGCTAGCGGTAGGCATTCCGAACGCGCCTGGTGAAAGCATGGTCGGTCAAATGACCGGCCCTGACATACCACCCGGATGGAGCTACTGCCCGTCGAGCTGGAACCAGCGCATGCCGATCGTCATCCTCGCCTTCGTCGGGCTATTCGTGTCGCGCTACCTTGCTGCCTACCAGATGGGGCACATCCCCGCGGCATGGGATCCCTTCTTCGGCAACGGCACCGAACAGATCGTCACGTCCTGGCTCTCCGAAGCGTGGCCGGTAGCGGACGCCGGGCTGGGCGGCGCGGTGTATGTGCTGGAAATCGTGACGGGTATCATCGGTAGCCGCCGTCGCTGGCGCACGATGCCTTGGCTGGTGCTGGCTTTTGGTGTCATGATCGTGCCGCTGGGCGCGACCAGCATCTTTTTCATCATCGTGCAGCCGGTATGGCTGGGTGCCTGGTGCACCCTCTGCCTGATCGCGGCACTGGCGATGCTGGTCCAGATCCCCTACTCTTTCGACGAGATCCTGGCAACACTGCAATTTCTGCGCAGCAGTCGGCGCCAGGGCAAGCCGCTGCTGCGGGTCCTCATCTTCGGCGGCACCTGCCCCGGCGACGCCATCGACCGCTCAGACGACTTCACGCTACCGGCAAGGAAGGTCGTGCGAGAAATGCTCCGGGGCGGCGTGACCTTCCCCTGGACTCTGTGGGCCAGCATGGCGATCGGCATGCTGTTGATGCTCACGCCGCTGCTGTTCGGGACGCAAGGCGCTGCAGCGGACAGCGACCATGTCATCGGTTCACTGGTGGTGACCTTCAGCATCATGGCATGGGCTGAGGTGGCGCGGCCGCTGCGCTACGTCAATGCTGCGTTCGGGGCCTGGCTGGTCCTGGCGCCGTGGCATATCGCAGGCTTTTCAGTTCCCGCAGCCGCTGCCACTGTCGCTGCGGGCGTTGCCCTGATCGTGCTATCGATACCGAAGGGCGCGGTGGAGAGTCACTACGCCCAATGGGATGCCCGCATTGTGTAAAACTTGTCCCGACCTGCGTCCCGCCCTTTCAGATTGTTACATGGAGAGTTCATCATGAGTCCCGAAAATACCGAGCTATGCCTGGAAGTGCTGTCCGCGGTCGCGTGGGCCGACGCCGAGCTGACCATCGAGGAGATCGCCAAGGCGGTCGATCTGCTCGAGCCGATGAATTATTTGCCGAGGCACCGAATCGAAGAAATCTTCATGCTGCCGCGCCATCTGCCACATCCAGCCCGGCTACGCGCACTAGCGCCTGAAGAGTACCTGCGTCTGCTTCAGGACGCCAATCACGTAGCGGCCTGCTTCAAGGGCGTGGCGCCCGAGGAATTGCATGTATTGCGTACCCTGCAGATGGCCTTGCATGTGTGAGTGGCCCGATCCAGGTGGCCCCGCCGATCTCATTTCCAGTTCGTCGCGGCCGGGCCCGCGGCAAACGCATCGGTCCGCCCGCTCGCCGCAATTGGCCGGACCTTAGGCGTTCGAGGCGCCAATTGGTTCAACCGCGCGCGTTGACGCGCCTCACCCGCTGCATCATCGTGGGGCAGATACTGGTTACTGACGCGACGACTTCGCGCTTGAAACCGGAGGCACCGTGACGCAACCTGGCGACGCTCTTCATCCCCGTCCGTCGGATCAGGACAGCTTCATCGAAAGCCTCAGCCTGTTTGCCCAGCAGCACAGGGCCGGTCACTGGTCGGGCCCATTTTCCGCATTCATGCCCGAGGTCCTGGCGCTGGCGCCCGAACGGGTCGCGCGCAGCTCCCACCAATATATATGGGACATGATCCGCGCCACCTTCGTCCAGGATGCCGACGGCAAGGACCACTGCAAGCTGTTCGAGGACGAGCTGTTCGGCATCGACGAAGCGATCGACCGCGTCATCGATTACTTCAAGGCCGCGGCGGCCGGCTCCGAAGTGGGCCGGCGCCTGCTGCTGCTGCTCGGGCCGCCGTCGGGCGGCAAGTCCACCCTCGTCATCCTGCTCAAGCGCGGGCTGGAAGAATACAGCTACACCGACGAAGGCGCGCAGTACGCCATCACCGGCTGCCCGGTGCACGAGTCGCCGCTGCACCTGGTACCGCACAGCATGCGCGCCAGCTGCCGCAACACCTACGGCATCGACATCGCCGGCGAACTATGCCCGCATTGCCGCGCGCGCCTCGAAGACCAGTTCAGCGGCGACTTCATGCAGATGCCGGTCGAACGCTTCTTTATCTCCGAAGCCGGCCGCAGCGGCATCGGCACCTACGCGCCGCACGACCCCACCACGGCCGACCTGGCCGACCTGGTCGGCTCTATCGACCTGTCCAAGGTGGCCGAGTATGGCGACGAAGGCGATCCGCGCGCATGGTCCTGGTCCGGCGCCGTGTACGCGGCCAGCCGCGGCGTGCTCGAAATGATCGAGATCCTCAAGGTCAAGCGCGAGTTCCTCTACCTGCTGCTGACCCTGACGCAGGAAAAAAACGTCAAGGTGTCGCGCTTTCCGCTGATCTACCTCGACGAAACCATCCTCGCCCACACCAACCTGGCCGAGTTCCGCAAATTCCTGCAAGAGAGCGAAAACGAAGCGCTACTCGATCGCATGGTCATCATCCAGGTGCCCTACACGCTCAACTACAGGGAAGAAGCGCGCATCTATCACAAGCTCATTTCCTCGGCGGCGCCGGCGTTTCGCGACGTCCATCTCGACCCGCATGTGCTGCATGCGGCGGCCGTGTTCGCGATCCTCAGCCGCATCCAGGAAAGCGACGACAAGGAAGTCGAACTGGTGCGCAAGGTGCGCATCCATGCCGACGAGGAAGTCGAAGGAGTGAACCGTTCCGATGTGCGACGGGTCAAAGAAAAGGACAAGGCGCCGGACGAGGGACTGGCCGGTGTGTCGCCCCGTTTCGTCATCAACGCGCTGTCGAACGCCATCATCCAGTCGAACCAGAAGAGCCTGTCGACGATGGACGTGCTGCTCGCGCTGAAAGACGGCATCGAGAGCGACGCCCGCATCGATCCGAAGAAAAAGCGCAAGTGGGTCGACTACCTGGTACTGACGCGCAAGGATTTTTACAACCGCTGGGTCAAGGAAGACGTGCACAAGGCGCTGTTCGTGTCGTTCGAACAGGAAGCGCAGGACCTGCTCAACAAATATCTCGACGAGGTGGAGGCGATGCTCGACAACCGCCACATCAAGGATCCGATCACCAGCGAAGAGCGGCGCCCGGACGAGCGCTTCCTGCGCGCGGTCGAAGAGAAGATCCACATTTCCGAATCGGGCAAGCAGTCGTTCCGCCAGGAGGTGGTGCGCAAGGCGATGGGCGCCTACAAGCGCGGCGTCAAGTTCGGCCTCGACAGCCATCTGCAGCTCAACGACGCGGTGCAGCAGTATCTGTTCGAGCAGCGGCGCGACGTGCTGCGGCTGGTCAGCTCGGCCAAGCGGCCCGACGACGAGGTGCGCAACAAGGTCTCGGCCGTCGAAAAACGGCTGGTCGATGAATACGGCTACGACAGCCACAGCGCACGTGAAGCGCTAAACTATGTGACGACTTTGCTGGCGCAGGAATAGCCAGTGCGGGAGGCGGCGTGACGGCGACGATCAATACGGCCTGGTACGACCTGTTTTCGCGCGGTGCGCGCGACTGGCTGCGGCACAACGATAAAGTGCGCGAAGCCGTCCTCAGCCACTTGCCCGAGCTGATCGCCGGCCCCGACCTGATCACCGGCTCGCAGCAGCGCACCGTGCAAGTGCCGGTGCGCCTGCTCGAACACGCCCGCTTCAAGCTCGCCGACGGCCGCTCCAGCAGCGGCGCGGGCCAGGGCGACGGCCAGCCGGGCGACGTGCTGCATCCGGCTCCGCAGGGCAGCGCCGGCCAGGGCGAGGCGGGCGAAGGCGGCAATGGCGAAGGATCGCTGCAGCTGATGCTCGAATTCTCGGTCGACGAGGTGATGGACTGGCTGTGGGAGGAACTCAAGCTGCCCGACCTGAAACCCAAGCCCAACAGCCGCGTCGACGAGCCCGACCTGGTGCGCGAAGGCTGGGACAAGCGCGGCGCGCCGTCGCGGCTGGATCGGCGCCGCACCGCAAAAGAGGCAATCAAGCGGCGCGCGGTGCAGGCCGACCCGGTGCCGTTTACCAACGAGGACCTGCGCTTTCGCCAGATCGTCGCCCGTCAACGGCCCAGCACATCGGCGATGGTGTTCTTCGTCATCGACGTTTCGGCAAGCATGACCCAGCTCGAACGCAAGCTGGCCAAATCGTTCTTCTTTTTCGCGCTGCAAGGCATTCGCCGCAAGTACGCCAAGGTCGGCACCCGCTTCATCGCCCACACCACGCGCGCCTGGGAGTTCAGCGAAGCGGAATTCTTCCAGGTATCCGGCAGCGGCGGCACCATCGCCTCGAGCGCGCTTCGCCTGACGCTCGACCTGGTGCGCAGCGAGGTTGACCCGGCGCACGAGAATATCTACATGTTCTACGCGTCCGATGGCGAGAACTTCACCGAGGACCGGGCAGCAGCCAGCCAGGCGCTGACGGAGCTGGCCGGCAACCTGAACTACATCGGCTATGTCGAGACGCTGCCGGGCATGCCGCGCTCGCTCGACACCGAGATGCGCCGCTTGTGCAGCGACCTCGAACGGCGCGGCCTGCCGGTCGGCAGCAGCATCCTCGCCGGCACCGACGACGTCTGGCGCGCGCTGCGCAAGTTCTTTATCCAAGAAGCCGGCGCGGAAGGCGGCGCCGGCGCAGCGGCCGACGCTCGCGCCGTTCCACGCGGCGCCGGGCGGGAAGCGCTCTGATGAGCGCGGCCGCCGGCACGCCGTCCCAGTGCCTGGCCGAGTACGCCGAGCGCATCGAGGCGCTTGGGCGCGAACTGGGCATGGATTTTTTTCCGGTCAGTTTTGACCTGGTGCCGAGCAGTTTCATGGTCGAGATCGCCGTCTACGGCTTGCCGGTGCGGATGCGTCACTGGTCGTTCGGCGTGCGCTACATCCACCACCTGGTGCGCCAGCACATGGGCCACTCGAAGATCTTCGAAGTCATGTTTCCGGGCGATCCTTGCCAGGCGTTCATGCTCGAACACAATTCGCTGGCCGAGAACACCCTGGTGACGGCGCACGTGCTCGGCCACGCCGACTTCGCCAAAAACAATCAGCTGTTCGCCCGCTTCATCGCCATGGCCGGCAGCCACATCCTCGAACAGAGCGCGGCGCGCGCCAACCGGCTCGAGCGCGCCCTGGCCGCCCATGGCCAGCAGCGGGTCGAAGCGGTGCTCGATGCCGCGCTGGCGCTGGAAACGCACATCGACATCAACCAGCCGCTGCACCGCGAGCGCTATGCCGAGTTTGTCGCGCCGGTCGCGCAAGCGCCGCCTGACCCGTTCCGCGACCGGTTCGCCCGCCTGCCGGGCGAACAGCGGGCGGCGCCGGCGAAGGCGCCGCCGCAACCGGAAACGGACCTGCTGTGGTTCATCGCGCACTACGCGCCGGACATGGAAGACTGGGAGCGCGACATCTTCCTGGCGGTGCGCGAAGAAGCGTTCTATTTCCATCCGATCTATGCCTGCCAAATCATGAACGAAGGCTGGGCGTCGTATTGGCATGCGCGGCTGCTGCGCGAGGCCACGTTCCTGCCGTCCGACCTGTACGTGTCGGCCATCAAGTCGCATTCCGACGTCGTGCGTCCTTTCGCCGGCGGCCAGCAGCTGGCGCTGTCGCTGAACCCCTACCACCTCGGCTTTTCGATGTGGGAGCACATCATCGCCAGGCACGGCATGGAAACGGCGCGCCAGGTCGTGCGGGAGGAAGACGACTTCGGCTTCATTCGCAACTACCTCGACGGCGAACTGGCCGAGCAGCTCGACCTGTTCGTCTACGAAGAGCGCAAGGACGGCGAAACGAAGGTGGTCAGCCGCGACATCCATGCGATCCGCGAGGCGATCCTGGCGCCGAAGTTCAACTTCGGCGCGCCGGCGGTGACGGTGGCCAAAGTGGGCGCCGACGGCAGCCTCGACCTGCGTCACGACTACCTGCGCGACGGACGCGGGCTCGACCTCGGGCAGGCCGAGCGGGTCGTCGATTATGTGACGCGGGTATGGCGGCGCCCGGTGACCTTGCATACGGTCGACTTCCGCGGCGTCGTCAGGGTGTTGCCGGCGAAGAAACCGCTTGGCTGATCGCCCGCGGCGCCTGTCAGGTCTGACTGTTGCTCCCGGTTATGTTGAGATTCCTCAACAAGCGCGCCGGCCGCTTGCCTACCCTGTTAGTGACCCACATCAACTGTCGCACCCAGGAGGATTGCATGATCCGGCCAACCAGGACCCTCAAGGCCCGCTACCATCGGCGTGTCGCGCTGGCGCTGTCGCTCGGCATGGCGCTGGGCGCCTGCCAGCGCGGCACCGATCCGAGCGCGCTGATCGCCGAGGCGCGCAACTACCGGCAACAGGGCGACATCGGAAGCGAAGTATCCGGCGGCCACCGAATCGCTGCAACAGATCCTGCGCGGCGCACCGGATTACTACCCGGCCATTTTGCTGCTGGGCGCGGTTGCATCGGCCACCGGCGCCAACCAGCTGGCCGAACAGCAGGTGCAAAAATTTCTCGCCGCCTATCCGGGCCACTTGCAAGCGACCAAGCTATTGGCCGCCCTGCAACTGCGCGCCAACAACAGCAGCGCCGCGCTGGAACTGATGGCGCCGGTGCTGGCGCGCCACGCCGATGACGCCGACCTGCTGACCCTGGCTGGCGAAGCGCACATGCGCGCGCGCCATTTCAGCCAGGCCGCCGACTCCTTCGAGCGCGCCAGCAACTTGCGCCCGCGCACGTCGAGCCTGCATACCGCCGCCGCGCTTGGGCGCCTGGCCAACGGCGAACACGAGCGCGCGCTGGCCGAACTCGAACGCGCCGCGGTACTCGATGTCAAGTCGCCGCGCAGCGGCACCTTGCTGGTGATGGGCTTCTGCTGGCAAGAGCGTGCCTGGCGCGACAATCCCGATTCGCTATCGCTGGCGCTCAGGCTGACCGATTATTACGTGCGCGGCGGCGACACCCGCAAGGCGCTGGTATTGGCGCAAAAACTGCAAGCCGGCAATCCATCCAACCCGGACGCGCTGGCCATGCTGGCGCACGTGCACGTCGCCAAGAAAGATCTGCTGGCGGCCGCCGATGCCTACACCAGGCTCGCCGTCTTGCTGCCCACGTCGGCCAGGCCGCACATGAAGTTGGCCGCGCTGCAACTGGCGATGCGCGACGAGCGCGCCGCCACCGCCGCCTTGCGCAAAGCCATCGCCATTGAACCGGGCCTGATGGACGCGCACCAGACGCTGCTGGCGATGCTGCTGGCGCAAAAAAAATTCGCCGAGGCCGTACAGCTGGTGCGTGCCATGCAGCAGCGCCTGCCGCAGGCGAGCGGCGGCTACAAGCTCGAGGGCGACCTGCGCACGGCGCAGGCCCAGCCGGCCGCGGCGCTGGCGGCCTACGAACGGGCCTTCGCGCTCGAGCCTGCCAGCGCGCTGATGGTGCAGCTGCACGGCGCGCTGGTGGCGGCCGGCAAGCCGGGCGAGGCCGACCAGCGCATCGCCGAGTGGCTTCAGCGCAACCCCGACGACGTGCCGGCCAGGCTGCACGACGCCAGCAGCAAGCTGGTAAGAACCAACTTTCCCAAAGCAATCGAACAACTGGAGGAAGTGCTGCGGCGCGATCCGAACCACGTGCTCGCCCTCAACGACCTGGCCTGGAGCTACCAGCGCATAGACGACAAGCGGGCGCTCGCCTTTGCCGAGCGCGCCTACAGGCTGGCGCCGGGCAGCCCGGCCATCATGGACACGCTCGGCTGGATCTGCGTGGAAAATGGCGACCTGGCGCGCGCGCTGCCGCTGCTGCAAAAAGCCAGCGCGCTCGCGCCCGACGCCAGCGAAATCCGCTACCACTTCGGGCTGGTGCTGGCCAGGTCGGGCGACAAGCGCGGCGCCCGCCGCGAACTCGAGCGCCTGCTCGCCTCGACGGTCGATCCGTCCCGCCGCGCCGAGGCCAAGGCCTTGCTTGCCACCTTGTAAGGCAGACGATGCGCCAGCTTAGGTGCCAGGTCCCGGTGGCAGCGGCCCCGGCCGTCCCGTTTGTCGGCGAATTTGACACACCTGCGCGCCCGCCCTGCCCGGCTCATAACGCCCCGGCGCGATGATGCCGTCCGGGTCGAGCGCGCGCTTGATCCGGCTGACCACCTTCCAGAATACGTCGCCATGCGGGTCGAGCCCTGCCATCGACTGGATGCCGACGCGGTATGGAATGTATCCGGCGCGCATTACCGTATCGAACAACGCCCGGTAGCATTGCTTGGCGCGCGCCACTTCCGCCGGGTCTTCCTTGTCGTAGGCGACGGTAATGACGCCGCCGAGCGAGCGCTCGTTGATCATGCTGAAGGTGACGAACAGGTCGAAGCCATGCTCCTCGAAGATCGGCGCCACCATCGCGTGCAGCGCCAGCGCGTCGGCGCCGCGCATCGGCAGGATTGGCGAGACCCACAGCAGCCCGCAGTTGTCCGCCGCCGGGTTCGCCTGCAGCGGAAACTGCGCCGGCAGGCCGCCGCGCCGGCGCCAGTAGGCCCCTGCAAGGAAGCGTCCGTTCGGCACGCCGCGGTTCATGGCAAACAGCGCCTCGCCCATCGCCACCTGCGCGCGCAGGCGCTCGCCCAGGCCGAAGTAGCCGAGCAGACGCGCCAGCCGGGCGCCGATGCGCAGCTTTTCCTCTGTAAGAAAAGTCGACGTTGCTGCCGTGCCACGCAGGGCCCGGCGCAGCGCATCGCGCGCCGCCGCCACTTGCGCGCGGCTGCCGTACAGGGCGCCCGACACCGTCCACGCGCCGGCGCCGGCTTTTTCGCGCAAGGCGCGCCGCACCGCCTTCGGCACCGGCGCCTGGTCGCCGGCCTGCTCGCGCGGGAAGGCACGCCCGCCCGAAATGACGCGCAGGTCGTTGCCGATATGAACGATGCTGCGCAAGGTGCCGTCGAGCCTGAGCGGACGCAGCGCATCGACCACCGGGCCGATATCGGCGTGCTCGGGCACCGTGCAGATGAAGTGGTTGATGCATTCGGCCTTCGGCATCAGCCAGATGCCGACCTGGGTGACGACGCCGAAATTGGACTGGGTGAACAAGCCGTCGAGGAACGGGCCTACGCCGTACGGAAACAGGTGCGCCGCGCGCGCATTTGGATAGTGGCCAAAGCCGGTGTCGAGCACTTCGCCGCTGGCCAGCACCACCTGCAGCCCGGCGATGTGCTGCAGCCGGTTGCCGTACGGCGAATGGCCGAAACCGCGTTCGAGGATGTTGCCCAGAAAGCTGGTGTCGGGGCCGGCGCCGGTGCAGTCGGTCCACAGGTCGATCTGATGCGTGCGCAGGTAATCGGCCAGCTGCTGCTGGGTCACGCCCGGCTCGATCACCGCATACGCCAGTTGCGGGTCGACCTGCACGATCCGGTTCATGCGCGACAGCTCCAGCACGACCTGGCCGTCGGTGACCGCGCAGGCGTCGCCGTAGCCCCAGTTCTTGCCGGTGCTCACCGAGTACAGCGGGGTCTGGTGACGGCGCGCCAGGTTGACCAGCGCGATCACTTCGGCGCGCGAGGCGGCGCTGACTACCGCCAGCGGCGCCGTGCTGCGCGAGGCGGTGCTGCGCGCATAGCGCTCGAGCGTGTCGGCGTCGTCGCGCACATGCTCGGCGCCAACGACCTGGCGCATCGCCCGCAGCAGCAGCGCGCCGCGGCCGGCGCTGCCAGGTCCCCTGCCTTCGTGTCTTGCATCCTGTTCAGCCATGGCCGTTCCTTAGTTGAGTCCGGCGATCAGGCGGGCGGTGATGCCCGGCTCGTCGGTCGACGCGAAAAAGTAGGGATAGAACGAGCGTTCCTCGCCGTGCTGCTCCATCAGGCCGCCCCAGCGGGCGATCTGCTCGCCCATCTGCTCGAGCGGCAGGCGCAGCAGCACGGCCGGCGCGCCGACCCGGCTGCATTCGCGCTCGGCGCCGAAATCCTGGAATCCCAGCATGCGCTGATAGAACATCACGTGGCGCGGATTGACCTCGATGACGTAGTCGGAATAGCGGTGGATGTTGCGCGCGTAAATGTAGGAGATGTGGATCAGCGAGGCAAACACGCGCTTGCTCACGCCCTTGTCGATGGCCAGCCGCGACGGTTCGCACAGGCGCCGCCCCTGCGCGCGCAGCAGCGCCAGCTTGTCGCCGAAGTTGTCGTCGGCCGGCAGCTGCACCTCGCTGTCGAGGCACAGGCTCATCGTGCCGACCAGCATGCCGCCGGTCTCGGCGTACAGGGTGATCTTGATGGCTTCATGGAAGCGGTTCGGCTCGAACGCGTAGCCGCGCCACCCGTACATCTTGCGGATCAGCAGGCTGGCCGCCTCGCGGTGGCGCGCCGAGCTGGCCATGCGGATGTGGAAGATCTGGACGTCGAGCGGGTGGTCGAGCGCCGGATCGGTGCCGTGTTCGCCGATGCACAATTCGCGCGCGCCGGCGGGAGCTGCAAATGTCGCGATGGGTAATTCATCCTGAATCATGGTGTCGTCCTCCGGTTGGCCAGGCACGCCGCGCGCGGGCCTGGATTGATGAGTTGTCAACGTCAGACAGAGTCATGCGTAGAACAGTTCCGGCCTCAGCAACAGAGTTTGCCTTTGGACAAATCAAGGTTTTTTTCGGAAATTCTTGCACATGCTGCCGAGGCGGCTTGCCGGCCGCACGCGTCGATTGCCATGTCCTTGATTCCACAGTCGAAATTGGCATGGCATGAAGCTTGCGAGAAGCTGTGGCAAGGGCCGCGGCGCCCGAGTCGTTCAGTTCTTGTCCACCGGAGGGCCAGCGATGAATCCATTGCAAACGAACATGCTCAATGCGCTGGTCGGCGCCGCCATCGCGCTGACCGCCATCGCCACCGCCGCGCCCGCGCGCGCCGAGGCCTTCGCCCAGTCGATCCTGGTGATCGACAATCTGCGCCTCACGCGTGCCAACGGCACGCCGTTCCGCGGCGTCGATTTCGCCGCCTTCAGCGGCGGCAGCGCCGGCTACGCCGGCAGCGGCCTGAACGGCCAGTTCGCCAACCTGCTGCAGGCCGGCAGCGGCGACGTCCCCCAGCAAGTGGTCGGCGCCTTGCCGCCGCGCCCGGAAAACAGTTTCCTGCCGTTCGCCCACCCCGCCGGCGCCAGCTATGGCGCCGCCGACCAGTTCATGACGGGCGAACTGATCACCACCGCCGCCGGCGCGGCCGGCGCCACCCTCAGCAGCCGCGCCGACGCCGCGCTCGGCGCGGCCGGTGCGGCGACGGGCAACGCCGGCATGGCGAGCGCGACGACCTTCCTGTTCGAACTGGGCGCCGACGAATTGATGACCATCTCGTTCGACGCCTTCGCCTTCAGCGCGGCAAGCGTCGACGGCGCCCAGAGCCAGCAGAACAGCGCCAGCGCCCAGCTGGCATGGACCATCAGCGTGCTCGACGTGACCAACGGCGCCGTCGTGTTCACCTTCCAGCCCGAGGAACTCAACGCCATGAGTCACGTCGGCCGCGCCACCGGGCTGGCCGGAACCAGCAGCTACGACCCGGGCTGGATGGCGTTTTCGGCCACCGTCGGCGCGCTGAGCGGCGGCACCGCTTACCACCTGTCAATCTCCCAGTCGGCCGCGGCAAGCGTGCTGGGCGCCCAGCCGATGCCGGAACCGGGCACCTTGTCGGCCATCGGCGCCGGCCTGCTGGCGATGGCCGCGCTGGGCCGGCGCCGACGGCGCTGATGGTGTCGCATCGCTGGAAAGTTTTGATTGGAATCAACACGGCCGGATGTAGCAATTTTTGGCACTTGTGCCAGCCATATAATCATGCAGCGGCGGAGCCGGCAGTACCGCTCTCCTCGCCGCGCGACACGGAGACCGACAGGACATGGAGGAGCTCATCACCCAACTGCTGTCCAGCGTGAGAGGCATCTGGAAATATCGCTGGCTCGCCGTCGCGCTGATGTGGGTGGTCGGCATTGCCGGCTGGACCCGCGTGGCCACCTTGCCCGACGACTTCCAGTCGACCGCCCGCGTGTTCGTCGATACCCAGAGCATTCTGAAGCCGCTCCTGAGCGGCATGGCGACGATGCCCAACGTCGAGCAGCAGGTGGCGATCATGAGCCGCACCCTGCTGTCGCGGCCGAACGTCGAGCGCGTCATGCGCATGGTCGACCTCGACGTGCGCGCGACCACACCGCGCCAACACGAGCAGCAGGTCGAGCAGCTCACCGCCAAGTTGAAGATCAGCGGCACCAGCACCTACGACATCTACACCATCAGCTACAACCACAACAACCCGAAGCTGGTGTGCGACGTCGTGCAGTCGCTGCTGACGATCTTCGTCGAAGGCAGCTTCAAGGGTAAGAAAGGCGACTCGCAAAAGGCGGTGCAGTTCATCGACGAGCAGATCAAGAGCGTCGAGCAAAAGCTGGTGGCCACCGAGAACGCCGTCAAGGAATGCAAGATGCGCAACAGCGCGCTGCTGCCGCGCCAGGGCGTCGACTACGGCGCCCAGCTGGCGGTGGCGGCCGACGCGCTCAATACGGCGCGGCTGGAACTGGCCGAAGCGCAGCAGTCGCGGCGCGCCATCAAGGCCCAGGTCAGCGGCGAGGCGCCGCTGTCGGCGCTGGGGCTGCGAGCGCCCGTCAATCCGGAAATCGACGCCCGCCTGGCCGCCGTCAACAGCAACCTCGACAACCTGCGCATGCAGTACACCGAACGGCATCCCGACATTGTCGCCGCGCGCCGCCTGATCGCCCAGCTCGAAGCGCGCCGCATCGACGAAGCGCGCCACCGCGGCGCCGACTTCGACCCGGGGCGCAATTACAGCCCCATGCTGCAGCAGCTGAAAGTGGCGCTGACCGAGGCCGACGCGAAGGTCGCGGCGATCAAGGTGCGGGTCGACGAA
Organism: Massilia eurypsychrophila; assembly: GCF_002760655.1. Classification (GTDB taxonomy): domain Bacteria; phylum Pseudomonadota; class Gammaproteobacteria; order Burkholderiales; family Burkholderiaceae_D; genus JAFCUW01. The sequence continues at coordinate 298,499 of NZ_PDOC01000005.1, forward strand.
TACGCCGCCCGCCACGAGCGCCTGCGCGCGCAGAGCAATGCGGTGCCGGAAGTGGAGTCGCAGCTGGCGCAACTGAACCGCGACTACCTGATCAACAAGGACACGTACGAAAAACTGATCGGCCGGCGCGAGGCGGCCAAGCTGTCGGGCGAACTGACGTCGACCACCGAGATGATGACGTTCAAGATCATCGACCCGCCGACGATGCCGGTCGCGCCGATCGGCCCGAACCGCCCGCTGCTGCACAGCGCGGTGCTGCTCGCCGCGCTGGCGGTCGGCATCGCCGCCGCCTGGTTCATCAGCCAGGCGCGCCCGACCTTCGACGGCCCCGGCACGATGCGCCAGGTCACCGGCCTGAACGTGCTGGGCACGGTGCAGATGAACTGGACCGCCGCCGAGACGGTCAAGCGGCGCCGCGCCCAGGTGGCGCTGGCGCTGGCTTTCCTGTCCTTGTTGCTGTGTTACGCCGCGATCCTGGCGTCGTCGCTGCTGAGATTGTGAGGAGGCCGCCATGACCGATACCGTTTTCGATCCGGACAGCGCCGGTCTAGCAGCGGCGACCGAGCACGCCGGCGTCCGCTTCGTCGACATCAACCTGGCGCGCCTGCACCAGATGGGGATGGTGACCCACGACGGCGGGCGCACGCCGGCCGCCGAGAACTTTCGCATCATCAAGCGCCCGTTGCTGCGCAGCGCGGCCGCCGCGATCGCCGCCGGGCGCAAGAACGGCAACCTGATCGTCGTCACCAACGCGCTGCCCGGCGAAGGCAAGACGTTTTGCGCGATCAACCTGGCGATGAGCATCGCGATGGAAAAGGACCACACGGTGCTGCTGGTCGACGCCGACGTCGCCCGGCCGTCTGTGCTGAAGGTGCTCGGGCTGCCCAACACGGCCGGGCTGATGGACGTGCTGCTGTCGGAGCGGCGCGCGCTGGCCGACGTCATGCTTAAAACCAACATCGCCGGCCTGTCGATCCTGCCGGCCGGGCGCAGCAACAAGCACGCCACCGAACTGCTCGCCAGCCAGAGCATGAGCCTGCTGCTTGACGAGATCGCCGGGCGCTATCCGGACCGCATCGTCGTGTTCGACTCGCCGCCGCTGCTGCTGACGACCGAGGCGACCGTGCTGGCCGGCCAGATGGGCCAGGTGGTGCTGGTGGTGGAATCGGAAACGACCACCCAGCGCGCCGTGCGCGAGGCGCTGCGCCGGCTCGACCAGTGCGCCGGCGTCAATCTCATTTGCAACAAGACGCGCGCCTTTCCCGGCGACGATTACTACGGGTACTACGATTGATGTCGACGAAAGACCATCATGGACCGCCCGCTGCAGCAAAATGCCATGACGCTCGACGTGGAGGACTACTTCCACGCGGCCGCGCTGGCGGCGTATTTTCCGCGTGCCGGCTGGCCCGGCCTGGCGCCGCGCGTCGAGCGCAATGTCGCGCTGGTGCTGGCCACGTTCGAGCGCGCCGGCATCAAGGCGACTTTTTTCACGGTCGGCTGGATCGCCCGGCGCCACCCGGCGCTGGTGCGCGCCATCGTCGCCGGCGGCCATGAACTGGCCAGCCACGGCTATGCGCACCAGCGCTCGTGGGAGCAGTCGCGCACCCAGTTCCGCCGCGACATCGTCGGCAGCAAGCAACTGCTCGAAGACATCGGCGGCGTGGCCGTGCTGGGCTACCGGGCGCCCTACTTTTCCGTCAGCGTCGACAACCGCTGGATCTTCGACACGCTGTTTCGCAGCGGCTACCGCTACAGCTCGAGCATCGATCCGGCCTGGCCGCAGCGCCTGCCGTCGGCCGCGCGCACGCCGCGCTTCGCCTTCTTCCCGTCGGGCGCCTCCGGCATCCTCGAGCTGCCGGTGGCGACGATCCGCCTGCTGGGGCGCAACCTCGGCGCCGGCGGCGACGCCTTCGGGCGGCTGCCGTATGCCGTCACGCGCGCCATGCTGCGCTCAATCAACCAGGCCGAGCGCCATCCCGTCGTGTTCCATTTCGAGCCGGCGCTGCTCGACGCCGCGCCGCCGCGGCGCATCCTGCAGTACGCCGGCCCGGGCCGCATCGAACGGCGCCTGCTGCTGCTCAGTGCGGATTTCCGCTGGGACCGCATCGACAACATCTTTCCGGTGCTGCCGTGACGCGCACCGCTGAACCCGGACCAGGCAGAGGCCGCACTGACCTGGCTCCTTCACCTTGCGCGGCACAACCTTCTGTGCGGAGTAGATCATGGCAGCGACAGTAGAACAACCCCGGCTGGTGGTGCACCTGGTCCACCAGCTCGACGTCGGCGGTCTCGAAAACGGCCTCATCAACCTGATCAGGCACATGCCGCCGGAGCGCTACCGCCACACCATCGTCTGCCTGAAGGACTACACCGAGTTCCACGCCCACATCAAGGAGCGCGGCGTCGAGATCATCAGCCTGAACAAGCGCGAGGGCAAGGATTTCGGTCACTACATGCGCATGTACAAGACCTTGCGCGCGCTGCAGCCGGACCTGATCCACACCCGCAACCTGTGCGGCTTCGAAGGCCAGCTGGTGGCCGCGCTGGCCGGCATCAAGCTGCGCGTGCACGGCGAACACGGCCGCGACATGAGCGACCTGTATGGCAAGCGCCTGAAATACCAGGTGCTGCGGCGCGTGCTGCGCCCTTTGATCGGCCATTTCATCGCCGTCAGCGCCGACCTCGAGCACTGGCTCATCGACAGTGTCGGCGCCGAACCGGAGCGCGTCTCGCAGATTTGCAACGGTGTCGACAGCGTGCAGTTCCATCCGCGCCTGGGGCCGCCGGCAGCGGTCGGGCCGGCCGGCTTCATGCACGACAATGCGTTCGTCATCGGCAGCGTCGGGCGCATGGTCGACGTCAAGAACTACCCGACCCTGGTCGAAGCGTTCTTGCGCCTGATCGCCTCGCCCCACCCGGCGCACCAGCGCCTGCGCCTGTTGATCGTCGGCGACGGTCCCGAGCGCGCCGAATGCCTCGACATGCTGACCCGCGCCGGCGCCTCGCACCGCGCCTGGCTGCCGGGCGAGCGCACCGACATCGCCCAGCTGCTGCGCACGATGGACCTGTTCGTGCTGCCGTCGCTGGCCGAAGGCAGCTCCAACACCATCCTCGAGGCGATGGCCACCGGGCTGCCGGTGGTGGCCACCGCCGTCGGCGGCAACACGGAACTGGTGCATCCGGGCTTTACCGGCATCCTGGTGCCGCCCCGTTCGCCCGACCTGATGGCGGCGGCGATTGCCGACTACTGCCGGATTCCGGAGATGGGTGCGCGCCACGGCATGCGCGCGCGCAGCCAGGTGATCGCGCGCCACAGCCTGCCGGCGATGGCGCGCGGCTATCTGGCGGTGTACGACTCGCTGCTCGGCCACGCGCCGTGCGCCGGCACCGAGCCGCCGCGCCGCTAGCGCTGCCCGCAGGAGGGCGCGCTAGCGGCGATCGCTGCCGCCAGTCCGTGCTCGCGCCGGCCGATCTCCTGCGCGTCGGCGTAGTAGCCGGCCAGCTGCAGCGCCACGCTGTCCCACGTGTACTGGCGCACCAGCGCGCGCACCCGCTCGCGCGGCGGCGGTGCCTCGAGCAGGTCGAGCAGCGCGCTTTTCTGCGCGCGGCTGTCGTTCCAGCGCGCCGTTTTTACCGCAAAATCGCAGTTCGGCAGTTCCAGCGCGCTCTCGTCGCTCATCACCACCGGCGTGCCCGCCGCCAGCGCTTCGAGCACCGTGATCGGGAACGCTTCGCCCTGGCTGGGCAGCACGAACACGGTGGCCGCCGCATACGCGCTGGCCAGCATCCGCGTCTGCTGGCGCAGCGCGCCCATGCAGATCACGCCGGGCACCGCGCGCAGGCGCCGCAGGTAATCGGTATCGCGCTCGGTCGCTTCGCCAATCACCACGAACGGCAGCGCCAGTTCCGACAGCGCCTGTGCGATGCCCAGCTGGTTCTTGTACGGCGAGACGGCGCCGACCATCAGCGCGAACTGGCCATGGATGCCGGTGCGGGCGCGAAACAGTGCCGCATCGGCGTCGAACAGGTGCGCACTGACGCCGTTGGGCAGCACGCGCACCTTGGCCGGATTGATCAGGAAGGCATTGCGGATCGCCGCGCGCTCCGATTCGCCCAGCGCCACCACCAGGCTGGCCAGCTGCAGCACATGGCGCGTCTGCGCGTAGCTGGTCTGCACGTCCCATGCGGTCAGCTTGCCGAGCACGCGGTCGGCCAGCCGCGCGCGGGCGCCGTTGGAGCGGTTCCAGCCGGGCGCGATCAGCGCCGACAGCACCACCGGCACCTTCAGCGCCACCGCTTCGTCGACGATGCGGTGGTTGCCGTTGACGGCGGCGAACACGTGCACCAGGTCGTAGTCGTCCAGGCGCGAACGGAACGGGTCGACCAGTTCAGCCTCGATGGCGCCGCGGCCGGGAACCTGGTCGAGCCGGTTCAGCGCGTTGACCGTCTCGCGCACCTGCACCTGGACGCTGCCCTCGCGCTGGAACAGCATCGGGTAAGACAATATGCCAACGCGCATCGGGCGCCTCCGGGTTAATGCGACAGCGCCGCGGCCAGCTTGCGGCGCGCCAGGTCGAGTTCGTCGATCAGCGGATGGCGGACCAACACGATGCCGGCGAACCACAGCAGCACGCTGGCGACCCCGGCCACCACCGCCAGCGCCGGCGAATCGGGCGACAGCGCCAGCACCGACAACGGCGCCAGCACCGCCAGGCCGGTCAGCAACAGCCCCTTGAACGAGGCCGCCGCCACCTGCGCGATGCTGATGCCGCCCAGCCGGGTCAGGCAGCGCATGGTGAATGTCACGCGGAACACGGTGGCGCCGACGATGGCCCAGGCCACCGCCGACAGCCCGAACGGCGCCGCCAGCATCAGCAGTGCGATGCGCAGCATCACCGTCATGCCGTCCAGCCGCGCCTGCGGCGCCGCCTGGCCGATCGCGACGAGGAAATAGCGCGACATGCAGGAGATGCTATACAGTGCCGACGAGAAACACATGATGCGGATCAAGGGCCCCGCGGCGTCCCATTGTTCGCCGTACAGCAGCCGCAGGATCGGCAGCGCCATCACCGCCACACAGGCGAAGAACGGCCAGGCGAAGGCGGTCATGTAGCTCACCGTGCGCAGGTAGGCTTCGCGCGCGTCGCCGCCGCCGCGCACGTGCGCGGCGTACAGCGGATAGACCACCGGCGTGACGGCGTTGGTGATCGCCTTGTGGAACACCGCCAGCACCGCGATCGCCTTGCCGAAGATGCCGACCGCATCCATGCCGATCATCTTGCCGATCACCAGGTCGGGCGCGGCGGCGCCGGCTTCGTCGATCAGGTTGCCGCCGGTGGCGTAGGCGCCGAACACGATCACCCGGCCGATGCCGGCGCGCGCCGGCAGCCACGGCATCCGCGGCGGACTGAGCCACAAACTGAGCAGCAGCGCCGCGCCCGTTGCCGCCACCGAACCCCACGCCATGCTCATGAAGCCGAAGCCGTGCCAGGCCAGGGTCACCGACACCAGCACGCTGCACAGGCCATGCGTCAGGTTGATCGCGCAGATGGCGCCAAAGCGCATCTCGCGGCGCAGCATCGGCAGGATCACCGAGCTAAATGGCAGCAGCACGAAGTTCACTGCCAACAGCTGCAGCAACGGCGCCAGCTGCGGCTCGCGGTAGAAACTGGCCAGCGGGTAGCCGAGCAGCGCGATCAGCGCCGCCAGCGGCCAGGCGAACAGGAAGCTGGCGCCGAGCACCGCGCGCAGCTTGGCCTCGGTCAGTTCGCGCTCCTGCACCAGGTACTGGCCGGCGCCGAAGTCGCGCAGCACCTGCGCCACGCCGAGCAGCACCGCGGCGACCGCATAGATGCCGGTCTCGGTGGGCGTGAGCAGGCGCGAGATGATCATGCCGCCGGCCAGCGACAGCAGCACCAGCACGTATTTTTCGACAAACGAAAACAGCAGCGAGACGCGCGTGGTGCTCATGGCCGCGCCTTCGGCAGGGCTGGCGCGCCATTGCGGATGCCCATGAGAACGGTCAACAAGCGCGTTTCCCCCTGATCTAGTATTGCCTCAACCACAAAATTCCAGTCTAGCGATGAGCCCGGCGCTATTGTTGCGTGGTGTCAAGGAGTCCTGTCCGTGCGCGACATCCTCGTTACCCTCGTTGTGTTCGGCGCTCTTCCCTGGGTACTGCGCTCGCCCGTCAACGGCGCCCTGCTATGGGTCTGGATCAGCGTGATGAACCCGCATACGCAAGGCTGGGGTTTCGCCACCGCCTTCCCGTTCGCGCTGGTCGTCGCGCTGGTGACGATGGCGAGCATGCTGATCACGCGCGAGCCGCGCCGCCTGCCGTCGACCCACGTCAGCCGCGTCATGCTCGCGCTGACCGCGTGGATGTGCGCCACCTTGCCGTTCTCGATGTTCCCCGAGCTGTCGCTGGAGATGTGGTGGAAGGTCATGAAGATCATGCTGATGAGCTTCGTGTGCATGATGCTGGTGAAGTCCGAGCGCGACATCCGCCGCCTGGTGTGGGTGCTGGCCATCTCGCTCGGCTACTACGGCGTCAAGGGCGGCGTGTTCACCTTGCGCAGCGGCGGCGGCAACCGGGTGTGGGGCCCGGCGGGCACCTTCATCGGCGACAACAACGCCATCGCGCTGGCGCTGATCATGGTCATTCCGCTGATGGTATTCCTGCGCCAGCACAGCACGCGGCGCTGGGTCCGGCACGCCCTGGCCGCATCGATGCTGCTGTGCGCGCTGGCAGCGCTGGGCGCCTATTCGCGCGGCGCGCTGCTGGCGATCGCCGCGATGGTGCTGGTGCTGTGGCTCAAAAGCCGCAGCAAGATGGCCGCCGCCGTGATGCTGGCGACGGCCGCGCCGCTGCTGATCGCCTTCATGCCGCCCGAGTGGGGCAGCCGCATGGAGTCGATCCGCAGCTACCAGGCGGACGGCTCGGCGCAGGGGCGCCTGAACGCCTGGGGCATGGCGTGGAACCTGGCGCGCGACCGCTTCTTCGGCGGCGGCTTCGCCATCTACGAAGAGCCGGTGTTTGCCATCTACGCGCCCAACCCGGCCGACCTGCATGCGGCCCACAGCATCTACTTCCAGATGCTCGGCGAGCACGGCTTCGTCGGTCTGGCGCTGTACCTGCTGCTTGGCCTGCTGGCGTGGCGCGACGCCGCCTGGATCATCCGTCACGCCGCCCCGGTGGCAGAACTGCGCTGGGCGGCGGGACTGGCCGCGATGATCCAGACCAGCCTGACCGGCTTCGCCGTCGGCGGCGCCTTCCTCAGCCTGGCGTACTTCGATCTCCCCTACTACCTGGTCGGCATCCTGGTGACCACCCGCGTGCTGGTCGAGCGCGCACTGGCGGTGCCGGCCGCGCATGCGGCCGGCGCGCCGGCGAAGGCCCTGGCATGAAGCTGAAGCTGCAGCTGCCGCTGTCGATCCTGATCTATCACCGCGTGCTGGCCGGACCGGACCGGCTGTTCCCCGAACAGGTCGACGCCAGGCGCGTCGAGCAGCACATGCAGCTGGTGCACCGCTGGTTCCGGGTGATGCCGCTGACCGAGGCGGTACGCCGGCTGGCCGAGCGCAGCCTGCCGCCGCGCGCGGCCTGCATCACGTTCGTCGATGGCTACGCCGACAGCGCCGAGGTGGCGCTGCCGATCCTGCGGCGCCACGGCGTCAACGCGACGTTTTTCGTCGCCAGCGGCTTTCTCGACGGCGGCTGCATGTGGAACGACGCGGTGATCGAAGCGGTGCGCAATGCGCCGGGCGATCGCATCGACCTCGGGCGCGCCGGCTTCGGCATCCTCGATATCGGCTGCCCGGTGCGGCGCCGCGCGGTGATCGACATGCTGATCGCCGCCCTCAAGTACCTGCCGCCGGAGGAGCGCATCGAGCGCGTCAAGCGCATGGCGCAGCGCTTTACGCCCACCATGCTCAGCTCCGACCAGCTCATCGCGCTGCACCGCGCCGGCATGGAGATCGGCGCCCATACGATCAGCCACCCGATCCTGGCGTCGATTTCGAACGCGGCCGCGCGCGCCGAAATCGCCGGCGGGCGCGCGCGGCTGCAGGACATCATCCAGGCCGAGGTGAAGATGTTTGCCTATCCGAACGGCCGGCCCGGGCACGATTTCGAGGAACGCCACGCCGCCATGCTGCGCAGCCAGGGTTTCGCCGGCGCCGTCACCACCGCATGGGGCGCCGCGCGCGCCGGCAGCGATCCGTTCTACCTGCCGCGCTTTACGCCGTGGGATCGCGGTGCCGGCCGCTTTCTGCTGCGCATGGCGCGCAATCTGCTGCTGCCGCCGGCTTGAGCGCCAGCAGCACCGTGTACGGCGTGGCCATGTGCGCGCAAAAGCGCAGCGGCGCCACCGCGCGCACCAGCGCCAGGATTGCGCGCGCCGGCGCCCGGCGCCCGGCGAGGCCGGCCAGGTCGAAGCGGTCCAGGCAGCGCAGCCCGGCGTGGCCGAGATGGCGCCGCAGCCCGTACACGGTAAACCAGTGCAGCGCCGGGTAAGTGGCGTAGTTGGCCAGGTGCGGGCGCGTGGTGCGCGCCAGCTGCTCGCAGCGGCGCTTGACGAAGCCGGGGTACCACGAATACAGCGGCAGGCGGTACTCCTGCTGGCGCGGGCACAGCGCGTTGGTGGTGCTGATGTACAGCGCGCCGCCGGGACGCAGCACGCGCAGGCATTCGGCGATGCAGCCGCGCCAGTCGGCCACGTGTTCGAGCAGCTCGGGCAGGATGCACACGTCCATCGACTGGTCCGGCCACGGCAGCGCATTGGCGGCGGCGACGTCGAACACGATGTCAAGGCCGGCCGCCGCGGCGCGCCGGCGCGCCAGCGCCACCAGCGCCTCGTTGATATCGACGCCGAACGCCTGGTGGCCCTGGGCGGCCCACAAGTGCGCCTGCCTGCCGGCGCCGCAGCCGACGTCGGCCACGTTCAGCGGCCGCGCCGCGCCGTCGAGCACCTTCAGCAGCGCCACCTGGATCGCGGCGAAGCGCTGCCGGGCCGGCGCTGCCTCGCTGTGCGCCGCCTGGTAGCGGTAGAAATTGGCGTGGCTGCCGGTGTTCCACCCGGGCTCACTGACGGCAGGTTTCCGCAGCATCCTCGGCCTTTCTGATCATCGGTGTGTGCACGGTGCCGAAACGGCGCTGGCTGAACCACTGCTCGAGCATCATCAGCAGCCACACCATCCTGCCGTGATAGGCGGGATGCTCGGCCACCCGGGCAGCGAGCAGCGTGTCGATGAACGCCGGCCGCACGATCGCGCGCCGCTTCAGGTCCGACAGGCTGTCGAGGGCCAGGCTGCGCATGCGCGGCTCGCTTTGCAGCCAGAGCCCGAACGGCATCGCCGCGGCGCCATGCTGTTGCGCTGCTCTGCGCGGCAGCAGCGAGCGCACGGCGTCGAGGAAAAAGGGACTCGACTTGACCCCGTCGAGCTTTTGCCGCGGCGTCAGGCGCGCCGCAAACGCCACCACGGCGTCGGCCAGGTAGGGGAAGCCCGCCTCCAGTCCCGACAGCTCGCACGCCTTGGCCATCGACGGCAGCTGCACGTCGGCCAGCGCGTACTGCAGGTCGAGCGCGATCAGCTGGCTGACCTGGCTGGCGCCGTCGGACAGCCACCAGCTTTGGCTTAGCAGCGCGGCCGGCGCGGTCGGATCGACGCCGGCCAGAAATGCTGTCTCGAACACTTCGGCGCTGCCGTAGCCATGCAGCGGGTTGCCGGCCTGCAGCCGGCCCGGCAGGCCGGTCATCGCCTGTTCTATATAGCTGCGCGCACGCCTGAGCGGGGCGCCGCCGACGCCGCCGGCCAGCTGGAACAGCAAAGGCTCGACCAGCGTCTGGCGCAGCGCCGACGGGATCTTTTCGTACTGCGACAGGCGCGCCTGCTGCGAGTACTGCGCCCTGGCGCCGAACAGTTCGGCGGCGCCGTGTCCGCCCAGCAGGCGCTGCGCGCCGTCGGCGCGCGCCAGCTCGGCGCCGTACAGCGTGGCCACCACCGCCGGGTCGCCGAGCGGCTGGTCGAAGCCGGCGGCCAGCCGCGCGATCGCGTCGGCCACCTCGGCGGCGCCGATCGCGCGTTCCTTGTGCGCGGTGCCAAGCAGGCGCGCCAGCGAGCGCGCGCGTTCCAGCGTGCCGTCGTCGTCGCCATGGTAGCCGACCGAATACGTGCGCACCGCTTCGGCGCCGCTGCCGTTTAACAGCGCCGCCACCGCAGCACTGCCTGGCCCGCCCGACAGCAGCACGGCGCCGCTCTGCCCGCCGAGCGCCGCCGCGCTGGCGCTGCGCACGGTGTCGATCATCTCCTGCTTCAGGTCCGCACTGCCCTCTGCCAGCGACTCGTGGAACTGCAGCTTCCAGTAACGCGTACGCGCCAGCCTGCCGCCCTGGAAATGCAGCGACTCGCCGGCCAGCAGGCGGCGCTGGCCCTTGTAGATCGACGCCGGCGCCGGCACGCCGTGGAAGTACAGGTAGTTATACAGCGCCTGCGGATCGATCTCGCGTCGCGCTGCGGGGTGCTGCACCAGTGCCTCGGCCGAACTGGCAAACACCAGCGTGCGGCCGACCTGCTGATACAACAGCGGCCGCGACGCGCTGCGGTCAACCGCCAGCAAGGCCTCGTCGCGTTGTTCGTCGAGCAGGGCGAAGACGAAGTGGCCCGACAGCGCCGAACACAGCTTCGGCCCGTGGCTGCGCCACAGCCGCGCCACCGTCTCGGCCGGCGCGCCCCAGGCGGCAACCAGCAGGCCGTCTTCGTGCAGCAGGCTGCCGCTGCCGGCACCGGCGGCCAGTGCCAGCGCGCCCGCACCATGTTGTCCGAGCCGCAGCGTCGCGCCGCCGAAGCGGCACAGGGGCGCTGCCATCTGCTCGATCGGCAGCGCGCCCGGATCGTGCGAAAACCAGCCGCACAAGCCGCTCACGGCATCGCCCTGGCGGCCGGCGTGCGGCTGGCCGCGACAGGGTTGAAATGATCTGGTAACTCGGCCATGGCTTCCTCAAAAAGCCTTGCGTCAAGGAATCCATCATTGAGAAAAAGCGCGCCCGGCTCATTGACACTAGTCAATCAATACGGCTGAGTCGGTAGCTTGTGCGCTATCAAGATCGGCGCAATTTCAGGGGTGTCTAATTAATATGTTCGTTGAGCCAGGGCTCACCGACTTACCCGCGATTTAACATTGCAACAAAGCCCACCGCTTCGGCGCAGCCACGTTGCCCTTTTGGCTGGAACCGGCATGAAACATCTTGACACCGTCAAGCTCATCCTCGGCGACTCGCTGGGCGTCAATACTGCCCACCTGCACGCTCAATCCCTGCTGCTGGGCAGTTTGCCGGAACTCGATTCAATGGCCGTCATCAGCGTGATCGCCGCGCTGGAAGACCACTTCGGCATCGCCGTCGACGACGACGACATCCGTGCGCGCCACTTCGCCACGGTCGGCAGCCTCACCGAATTCGTGCAGGAGATGCTAGCGCCATGAACGCCCCGTTACTCATCACTTCCCACGCCGAGCCGTTTTTCTTCAACGTCGATCCGGGTACCCGTTTCTGCCTGTACCACCCGCCCAGCCAGAGCGTGCCGGCGCGCGGCGCCATCCTGTACGTGCACCCTTTTGCCGAAGAGATGAACAAGACGCGCCGCATGGCAGCGCAGCAGGCGCGCGCGTTTGCCGCGATGGGGTTTGCCGTGCTGCAGATGGACTTGTTCGGCTGCGGCGACAGCTGCGGCGACTTCCACTCCGGCCGCTGGGAGCAATGGAAGCGCGACCTCGCCGTCGCCGCCGACTGGGTCTCGGACCGCACCAGCGGGCCGCTGCACCTGTGGGGCGCGCGGCTCGGCGCGCTGCTGGCGCTCGATTTCGCCACCACCCGCAAGGTCGACGACGTCATCTTGTGGCAGCCGTTCGTCAGCGGACGTACCTGCATCAACCAGTTCCTGCGCCTGCGCCTGGCCACCGGCATGGACCGCGACGACCCCGCCGCGCCGCGCAGCACCGCCGCGCTGCGCGCCGAACTGGCCGCAGCCGGCAGGCTGGAAGTGGCAGGCTACGAACTCGACGCGGCGATGGTGCGCGGGATCGACGCCTGCGATGCGGTCAACCTCAAGCTCCTGCCGTGCACCGTGCACTGGTTTGCCAGCGGCGCGCCGGCTGCGCGTCGGCTGTCGGCCGGCGCCGCGCGGCTGGCCGAGCGCTGGGCGCCGCTCGGCGTCAAGCTGTACTTCCACCCGGTCGACGGCGTGCCGTTCTGGGCCACCAGCGACATCGCCGAGTGTCCCGCGCTGCTGGCCGCCACCACGGCCGTATTTGCTCCGGCCGTGCTGTCATGAGCAGCCCCGAACAGCGCGCGCTGCGCTTTACCTGCGAGGGCAGCGGCCTGGTCGGAATCGTCGAGGTGCCCGAGCGCCCGCTGCCGCGCGGCGTGCTGATACTTACCGGCGGACCGCAATACCGGGTCGGCAGTCACCGCCAGTTCGCCATGCTGTCGCGCACCCTGGCCAAGCGCGGCATACCGGTGATGCGCTTTGACCGCAGGGGCATGGGTGACAGCGAAGGCGAGCCGCGCAGTTTCGATCACATCAACGAAGACATCCAGGCCGCGATGCGGACGTTTTTCATGCAGGTGCCCGAGCTGCGCGAAGTGGTGATCTGGGGCCTGTGCGACGCCGCCACTGCCGCTGCCTTTTACGCCGCCGGCGACGAACGGGTCACCGGCCTGGTGCTGCTCAATCCATGGGTGCGTACCCCCGAAGGGGCCGCCCGCGCGATGCTGCGCCACTACTACCCGGCGCGGCTCGGTGAAGTAGCGTTCTGGAAGAAGGTCGCCAGCGGCAAGCTCGATTTTAGCGCCAGCGCCAGCGCGCTGCGGCAGAACGTCAGGCTGGCCGCCAGCGACCGCGGTTCGCTGCTGCCGCAGCGGGTGCTCGACGGCCTGGCCCGTTTCGAAGGCCGCGTGATGGTGGTGCTCAGCGGCGAAGACCTGACGGCGGCCGAATTCGCCCGCCTGATGGCGCGCCACAACGTGCGCGCCAAGCGGGTCGACGTCAAAGGTGCCAACCACACCTTCTCGAGCGAGAAATGGCGCGACCAGGTGGCCGAGGCCAGCGCCAACTGGCTCATGTCCTGGTAAGGCGCCCCGCCGGCGCCTAGCCGCCGCGGATGCCGTGGTAGTGCATCAGGTCATAGACGGTCGGGCGGCTGACGCCGAGCAGTTCACCCGCTTTTGCGATATTGCCGTCCGCGCGCGCCAACGCCAGCACCATTACCTTGTATTCGGCCGCATCGCGCGCCTGGCGCAGGTTGACCGGCGCTTCCTGCTCGATTACGCCGGGCAGGTCGAGATCGGCCAGGCCGATGCGCGGCCCGTCGGCCATGATCACGGCGCGCCGGATGCAGTGTTCGAGCTCGCGCACGTTGCCCGGCCACGGGTATTGTTCGATCGCCTGCAGCGCCGCTTCCGACAGCGCCATCGATGGCCGCCCTTCGCTGACGCAGAAGCGGTTGCGGAAGTGGTGCGCCAGCAGCACGCTGTCGCCGCCGCGCTCGCGCAGCGACGGCAGCCGCAGCACGATTTCGCTGAGCCGGTAGTACAGGTCCTCGCGAAAGCGTCCCTCGCGCACCAGCGCCTTCAGGTCCTGGTGAGTGGCGCAGACGATGCGCACGTCGAGCGCGATCTCGCTGCGCCCGCCGAGCCGCTCGATGACGCGCTCCTGCAAAAAGCGCAGCAGCTTGGCCTGCAGTGCGAGCGCCATGTCGCCCACTTCGTCGAGAAAGAAGGTGCCGCCATGCGCCATTTCCAGCTTGCCCAACGTCTGCTGGCCGGCGCCGGTAAACGCCCCCTTTTTGTGGCCGAACAGTTCGCTCTCGAGCAGCTCCTCGGGAATCGCCGCGCAGTTGATGGCGACGAAGCGATGCGCGCCGCGCCCGCCCATCGTATGCAGCGCGCGCGCCAGCAGCTCCTTGCCGCTGCCCGAGTCGCCCGACAGCATCACCGTGGCCGACGACGGCGCCACCCGCTCGACGTCGCGGCACAGCCGCAGCATGCCGACGTCGCGCGTGACGATGCCGGCCAGCGGCGAATCGGCCTCGATCTGCAGCATGCGGCGATTCTCCTGCTGCATCTGGTGCAGATTGAAGGCGCGGCTGATCACTAGGCCCAGCAGGTCGGCGTCGAACGGCTTCTGGTGGAAGTCGTACGCGCCCAGGCTGATCGCCTTTAGCGCGTGGCTGCGCTCCTGGTTGCCCGACAGGACGATGACCTTGGTATCGGGCGCGTGCTCGAGGATCTCCTGCAGCGTGGCCAGGCCTTCGGTCGCGCTGTCCGGATGCGGCGGCAGGCCCAGGTCCATCGTCACCACCGCCGGCTGGTGGCGCCGCACCTGCGCCAGCGCGCTCTCGCGGTCCGACGCCAGCACCACCTCGTAGGCGTCGAAACTCCAGCGCAGCTGCTTTTGCAGTCCAAGGTCGTCCTCGATCACCAGCAGTTTCGGCTTACCCATTCAATCGCTCCTTCGTAAGATTGCTAGCGGCTGCCTTTTCCGAATACCACCACCTGGACCGTATCGATCAGGATCAGCAGGTCGAGGAACAGGCTGTTGTTCTTCACGTAGTACAGGTCGTACTGCAGCTTGCGGATGGCGTCCTCGGTCGAGGCGCCGTACTTGTAGCGCACCTGCGCCAGGCCGGTGATGCCCGGCTTGATGCTGTGCCGGACGTTGTAGTAAGGGACCTCGCCGATCAGGCGCTCGACAAAATAGGCGCGCTCCGGGCGCGGCCCGACGAAGCTCATCTCGCCCTTGAGCACATTGAACAGCTGCGGCAGCTCGTCGATGCGCAGCATGCGCAGCCAGTGGCCGACACGGGTAATGCGCGGATCGTCCGGCGCCGCCCAGGTCGGCGGGCAGCCTTCCTCGGCATCCTTGCGCATGCTGCGAAACTTGAACACCTCGAACAGTCGCCCGTCCCTGCCGACGCGCTCCTGGCGGTAGAACACCGGGCCGCCGTCCTCCCAGGCGATACTGGCCGCGGCCACCAGCATCGCCGGCAAGGTGACCAGCCCGATCACGCTGCTGGCGGCCAGGTCGAACAGGCGCTTCGAGCTAGCGCAAATGAAGCTCTGGTCGAAGCCGCCGCCGAAAATGAGATAGCTCGGCTGCAGCGAGTCGATGCGGATCTGGCACGCCTCGCGCTCGAAAAAGGTGGCCGCGTCGATCACCTTGACCCCGCCCAGCGCGCAGGCGAGCAGCTGGCGGATTGGGAAGGCGCTGCCGCGCCGGTTGGTGACGGTGACGACGATCTCGCTCGCCTCGTAGCGGCGCGCCATTTCCAGCAGCGAGTCGCCCATCGGCAGCAGGTTCGCCTGGCCGATGCAGTTCGGCTCTCCCGGCAGCGGCACGCAGCCGACCACGTGAAACTGGTGGAAGCCGAATTTGCTCGCCGCCAGCTCCATGCACTCGCGCGCCAGCGGGCCGCTGCCGACAAAGATCAGGCGCGCCTCCAGCAGCGCCGATTCGGCCGACTTGAACACCACCAGGCGCGTGAGCAGCACGCCGCTGGCGCCGAGCGCGAAAATCACGCTGCTGATGCCGCGCCCGAAGTAGATCTCGGGACGCACCGCGATCAGCGCCGACAACAGCGCGAAGCCGAGCGCGAACGACGGCATGATGCGGATCAAGGTGGTGCGGATACCTTCGCGCGCGCTGTGCTGGTACATGCCCAGCGCGCTCATGCTGAAGATGATCACCAGCGCGAACGTCAGCGACGACAGGTACAGGTTATCGGCGCGGAACTGGTCGCGCACGTCGGAAAACCACAGCGCCGACGCCAGGCTGGCCGACGCCAGCAGCATCGCCAGTTCGAGCACCAGCAATATGAACGCCATCTTGGAAACGTAGTGATTAAAGATCCGTATCACGGCTCCTCCCGGCACGTTGCGGCCGCGCGTAGGCATGCTGCCGCCCCTACGATGATGGCGGAGTATTGCTCAAGAGGCATTGATTCGGGACAAGCAAGCTCGGTGGAAACGACCGTCCGGCACGCCACCGGCAAATCGTCTATAGTGATGCTCTGTACACATCACCGCGAATTCCCATGAAATTTGACGTCGCTATTGTCGGCAGCGGACTGGCCGGCCTGTCGGTCGCCCTGCATTTGGCGCAGACGCGCACGGTTGCCATCATCTCCAAGCGCGCGCTGCTCGACGGCGCCAGCAACTGGGCCCAGGGCGGCATCGCCGCCGTGCTCGACTCGGGCGACAGCCACGAAGAGCACATCAACGACACCCTGGTTGCCGGCGCCGGCCTGTGCGACGAACCGGCCACCCGCTACATCGTCGAGCATGGCCGCGAAGCGATCGAGTGGCTGATCGAGCAAGGCGTGCCGTTCACCCGCGACGCCTCCGCCGAAATGGGATTTCACCTGACGCGCGAAGGTGGCCACAGCCAGCGCCGCATCATCCATGCCGCCGACGCCACCGGCCACGCGGTGCAGCTCACGCTCGAACAGAAAGTGCGGGCGCACCCGAACATCACGCTGTTCGAGCAGCACTGCGCGATCGACGTCATCAGCTCCGACAAGATTGGCGCCCGCTCCGCGCACGCGCAAGCGGTCACGCCGCGCTGCCTGGGCCTGTACGTGCAGGATGAAAAAACCGGCAACGTGCTGACGTTCGAAGCCGAACACACGGTGCTGTGCACCGGCGGCGCCGGCAAGACCTACCTGTACACCACCAATCCCGACACCGCCACCGGCGACGGCATCGCGATGGCCTGGCGCGCCGGCTGCCGCGTGTCGAACATGGAGTTCATCCAGTTCCACCCGACCTGCCTGTATCACCCGTTCGCCAAGTCGTTCCTGATCACCGAAGCGATCCGCGGCGAAGGCGGCCGCCTGCTGCTGCCGCCGGAGGCCGGCGCCGCCGCCGGCACGCGCTTCATGCCGATGCACGACGAGCGCGGCGAACTGGCCCCGCGCGACGTCGTCGCCCGCGCCATCGACTTCGAGATGAAAAAGCGCGGCATCGACTACGTCAACCTCGACATCAGCCACCAGCCGCCCGAGTTCTTGAAGGAGCACTTCCCGACCATCTACGCGCGCTGCCTGGAGCTTGGTATCGACATCACCAAGCAACCGATTCCGGTGGTGCCGGCCGTGCACTTCACCTGCGGGGGCATCGTCACCGACCTGGCCGGACGCACCGATCTGCAGGGCCTGTACGCAGTCGGCGAAACCGCCTGCACCGGCCTGCACGGCGCCAACCGGCTGGCCAGCAATTCGCTGCTCGAGTGCCTGGTCATCGGCCGCGCCTGCGCCCAGTTCGTCGCCGCCCAGCCCAAGTTCGAGCTGCCGGCGCTGCCGCAATGGGACGAGAGCCGCGTCACCAACGCCGACGAGGAAGTGGTCATCTCGCACAACTGGGACGAGCTGCGCCGCTTCATGTGGAATTACGTCGGCATCGTGCGCACCACCAAGCGGCTCGAGCGCGCGCAGCACCGCATCGTCATGCTGAAGGAGGAAATCGACGAGTACTACCGCAACTTCCGCATCACCCACGACCTGCTCGAACTGCGCAACCTGGTCGACGTCGCCGGCCTGATCGTGCAAAGCGCGCTGTCGCGCCACGAAAGCCGCGGCCTGCACTTCAGCCGCGACTTCCCCGCCACCTTGCCGAAGGCGCTGCCAAGCGTCCTGACGCCGCCGCGGCGCTGACCGCAAGCGCCATTACAACGACCCGCTGACCAGCGGGTTTTTTCTTTCCCAGCTTATGAACCGCAAACTGACCGCCTCCACCGCCCTGCTGCTGACGATACCGCCACTGCTGTGGGCCGGTAACGCCATCGTCGGCCGGCTGGTGCGCGACGCCGTGCCGCCGATGACCTTGAACCTGCTGCGCTGGGCCATCGCGGCGCTGATCCTGGTGCCGATCGGCTATGCGATCCTGCGCCCCGGCAGTGGCCTGGTCAGGGACTGGCGCCGCTACAGCATGCTCGGCCTGCTCAGCGTCGGCCTGTACAACTCGATGCAGTACCTGGCGCTGCAAACGTCGACGCCGATCAACGTCACGCTGGTCGCAGCCGGCATGCCGGTCTGGATGCTGCTGGTCGGCGCCCTCTGCTTCGGCAAACCAGTGCGGCGCAGCCAGATGGTCGGCGCGGTGCTGTCGATTGCCGGCGTGCTGCTGGTGCTCTCGCGCGGCGAATGGCGCCAGCTGGCCGCGCTGCGGCTGGTGGCCGGCGACGTCTACATGATCCTCGCCACCATCTCGTGGTCGTTCTACAGCTGGCTGCTGATGCAGCCGAAGGACAATCCCGAGATCCGCCGCGACTGGGCCGCATTCCTGCTCGGCCAGGTGGTGTATGGCGTCATGTGGTCGGGCGTGCTGGCCGGCGTCGAATGGTCGGTGCGCGATGTGCACATCGACTGGAGCTGGCAGGTGGCAGCGGCGCTGCTGTTCGTGGCGATCGGCCCGGCGGTGATCGCGATGGGCTGCTGGGG
This sequence comes from Massilia eurypsychrophila, assembly GCF_002760655.1. Taxonomy (GTDB): domain Bacteria; phylum Pseudomonadota; class Gammaproteobacteria; order Burkholderiales; family Burkholderiaceae_D; genus JAFCUW01. The sequence goes on from NZ_PDOC01000005.1 coordinate 316,995, forward strand.
CGCCGGCGTGCAGCGCTCCGGGCCGACGGTGGCCGCATTCTTCACCAACCTGACGCCGCTGTTCGCGGCCCTGATGTCGTCGGCCTTTCTCGGCGAGCTGCCGCACCTGTACCACATCGCCGCGTTCGCGCTGATCGTCGGCGGCATCGCCTGGTCGTCGCGCTGAGGCAAACCGCCATGCTAGACCAATTGGCCAGCTTCTTGCAGCATCATCGCCAGGTGATGGTGCTTACCGGCGCCGGCATCAGCACCGCCTCCGGCATCCCGGATTACCGCGGCCGCGACGGCGTGCGGCGCGGTAGCGCTCCAGTGCAGGGGCCGGAGTTCCGCAAGTCCGAGGCCGTGCGCAAGCGCTACTGGGCGCGCAGCATGATTGGCTACCCGGTCATGGCGCGCGCCGAACCGAATGCGGCGCACCGCGCCATCGCCCAGCTGCAGGCCGACGCCATGCTGGGCGTGCTCGTCACGCAGAACGTCGACGGCCTGCACCAGCGCGCCGGCAGCACTGACGTACTCGAACTGCACGGCACCATCCACCAGGTCGTCTGCCTCGACTGCCATGCCGGTTTTGCGCGCAGCTACGTGCAAGGCCTGCTCGAAGATCTCAATCCCGGCGTGACCGGAACCTTGGCCACGGCAGCGCCCGACGGTGACGCCCACGTCCAGCCTGAAGCGCTGGAGCACTTCCATGTGCCGCACTGCGTCCACTGCGGCGGCACGCTCAAGCCCGATGTCGTTTTCTTCGGCGACGGCGTCGCGCCGGACGTGACGCGCGCGGCATTGGCGCGCATTGAAGCGGCCGACGCCTTGCTGGTGGTCGGCTCGTCGCTGATGGTGTTTTCGGGGTTTCGGTTCTGCCGCATGGCGGCGGCAAGCGGCAAGCCAATCGCCGCCATCAACCTGGGCATCACGCGCGCCGACGACCTGCTGACATTAAAGCTCGACGCCTCGGCCGAACAGCTGCTGCCCGCGTTGCACGGGCAGCTCAGGGGCCTGGATTAATCGACGATGCGCAGCGAATAATCGGTCGCCTGCACGTCCTTCGTCAGGCTGCCGATCGAGATGCGGTCGACACCAGTGTCGGCGATCGCGCGCACGCTGTCGAAGTTGACGCCGCCGGACGCTTCCAGCAGCGCGCGGCCGTCATTGAGCTTGACCGCCTCGCGCATCGCATCGATCTCGAAATTATCCAGCAGTACCGACACGGCGCCGTTCTCCAGCGCCTCGGCCAGCTGCGCCAGCGTTTCGACTTCGATCTGCACCGGCTTGCCGGAGTTGAGTGCGGCCGCGGCGGCCAGCGCCTTGGCAACGCCGCCGGCGGCGGCGATGTGATTTTCCTTGATCAGGATGCCGTCGAACAGCGCCATGCGCTGGTTCTGGCCGCCGCCGACGCGCACCGCGTACTTCTGCGCCTGGCGCAGGCCCGGCAGCGTCTTGCGCGTGTCGAGGATGGCCGCCTTGGTGCCGGCCACCGCGTCGACATAGCGGCGCGTGGCGCTGGCCACACCCGACAGCAGCTGCAGGAAGTTGAGCGCGGCGCGTTCTGCCGTCAACAGCGAGCGTGGCTCCGCCTCGATGGTGCACACCACGCTGCCGGCGCGCATCATGTCGCCCTCGGCGTACTGCCAGTCGATGTCGGTGTTCTGGTCGAGCGCCGTCATCACGCCCTCGAACCATGGCGCGCCGCACAGCACTGCGTCTTCGCGCACGATCACGCGCGCACGCACGCGGATGTCGTCCGGTACCAGCTTGCCGGTCAGGTCGCCGCTGCCGATGTCTTCGAGCAGCGCCGCCAGCAGGTTCGATTCGAAGGCCGACTGCAGCGCAGCGTCGAACACCTTGTACGGATTGCGTAAGTTACTCATCATGCCGGCCCGACTCCTGAAAACAGTGCTGCTTCTTGTGCCAGTTCGCCGGTCGGCAAAGCCCTGGCCTTTTTCGCCGCCGCGAAGTCGAGCATGCGGTCGATCGAACGGACCGCCAGTTTGCCGATTTCCGGATCGACGAACACTTCGTTATTGCCGTTTTCGAGCACCGCGGCCAAATTGCGCAGGCCGTTCATCGCCATCCACGGGCAGTGCGCGCAGCTCTTGCAGGTGGCGCTGTTGCCGGCGGTGGGCGCTTCGATGAAGTGCTTGCCGGGCGCGGCGATGCGCATCTTGTGCAGGATGCCGTTGTCGGTGGCGACGATGAAAGTGGTCGCGTCCATCGTCTGCGCCGCGTTGATCAGCTGCGTGGTCGAGCCGACCACGTCGGCCAGCGCCACCACGTTGGCCGGCGACTCCGGATGGACCAGCACCTTCGCGTCCGGATAGTCGGCCTTGAGCAGGTCGAGTTCGACGCCCTTGAATTCGTCGTGCACCAGGCAGGAGCCCTGCCACAGCAGCATGTCGGCGCCGGTCTTTTTCTGGATGTAGCCGCCCAGGTGACGGTCCGGCGCCCACAGGATCTTTTTGCCCTGCGCGTGCAGGTGGGCGACGATATCGAGGCCGATCGACGACGTCACCATCCAGTCGGCGCGCGCTTTAACCGCCGCGCTGGTGTTGGCATACACGACCACGGTGCGATCGGGATGGGCGTCGCAGAAGGCGGCAAATTCGTCGGCCGGGCAGCCCAGGTCGAGCGAACAGGTCGCGTCCAGGTCAGGCATCAGGATGCGCTTTTGCGGACTGAGGATTTTCGCCGTTTCGCCCATGAAGCGCACGCCTGCCACCACCAGCGTCCTGGCCGGATGGTCGCGCCCGAAGCGCGCCATCTCCAGCGAATCGGAGACGCACCCGCCGGTTTCCTCGGCCAGGTCCTGCAGGTCGGCGTCGACGTAGTAGTGGGCGACCAGCACCGCCTCGCGCTCCTTGAGCAGGCGGCGGATCTTGTCTTTCAGTTCGCTGCGCTCGTCCGCGCTCGGCGTCTCCGGAGCGCGCGCCCAGGCCTGCGCGGTGCACGACAGGCCCGCTTTCGGATGGTCGTATTCGACGGACTTGATCGGCATGATGCTCTGCATGGCTAAATCTCCCGTCGCAATTAATCGATGCCCTGGCTCTTCAGGTAATCCTCGTAGCCGCCCTGGTAGTCGACGATGCCGTCTTCCTTGATCTCCAGGATGCGCGTGGCCAGCGAAGAAACGAACTCGCGGTCGTGCGAGACGAAAATCAGGGTGCCGGTGTATTTTTCAAGTGCAATGTTGAGCGACTCGATCGACTCCATGTCCATGTGGTTGGTCGGCTCGTCCATCAGCATCACGTTGTGGCGGCCGAGCATCAGCTTGCCGTACATCATGCGGCCTTTTTCACCACCCGACAGCACCTTGACCGACTTGCGCACGTCGTCGCCGCCGAACAGCAGGCGGCCGAGGATCGAACGGACCGCCTGGTCGTCGTCGCCTTCCTTGGTCCACTGGCCGATCCAGTCGGTCAGCACTTCATCGCGTGGAAATTCCTCGGTCGGATCCTGCGGCATGTAGCCGACGTTGGCGTTCTCGGCCCACTTGACGCGGCCGGTGTCCGGCTGCAGGCTGCACAGGTCGCCGCCGATGGCGCGCAGCAAGGTGGTCTTGCCGGCGCCGTTGGCGCCGATGATGGCCACGCGCTCGCCCGCTTCGACCATGATGCTGAAGTTCTTGAACAGCTGGTGGTCGTATTTCTTCGAGATGCCTTCCACTTCCACCGCCAGGCGGTGCAGTTTCTTCTCGGCTTCGAAGCGCACGAACGGGTAGGCGCGCGACGACGGCTTGATGTCGTCGACCTTGATCTTCTCGATCTGCTTGGCGCGCGACGTTGCCTGGCGCGCCTTCGACTTGTTGGCGGCGAAGCGGCGCACGAAGTCCTGCAGCTCGGCGACCTTGTCCTTGGCCTTGGCGTTGTTGGCCAGCTGCTGGTTGCGCGCCTGGGTCGAGGCAAACATGTACTCGTCGTAATTGCCCGGATACACCTTCAGGGTGCCGTAATCCATGTCGGCGACGTGGGTGCAGACCTGGTTGAGGAAGTGGCGATCGTGCGAGATGATGATCATCGTCGAGTTACGGTCGTTGAGCACGTCTTCGAGCCAGCGGATCGTGTTGATGTCGAGGTTGTTGGTCGGCTCGTCGAGCAGCAGGATGTCCGGATTCGAGAACAGCGCCTGCGCCAGCAGCACGCGCAGCTTCCAGCCTGGAGCTACCGAGCTCATCGGGCCCTGGTGCTGGTCGATCGACACGCCGGCGCCGAGCAGCAGTTCGCCGGCGCGCGCCTCGGCCGAGTAGCCGTCGTATTCGGCGACCTTGCTCTCCAGTTCGGCCGCGTGCATGTAGTCGTCGTCGGTCGCTTCCGGGTTGGCGTAGATCGCATCGCGTTCCGAGATGGCGTTCCACAGCTCGGTGTGGCCCATCATGACGACGTCGAGCACGCGCATGTCTTCGAAGGCGAACTGGTCCTGGCGGAGTTTGCCGAGGCGCTCGTTCGGATCGAGCATGACGGTGCCGGCGGACGGCTCGAGGTCGCCGCCGAGAATTTTCATGAAGGTCGACTTGCCGCAACCGTTCGCGCCGATCAGGCCATAGCGGTTGCCGTCTCCGAACTTGACGGAGATATTTTCGAACAGCGGCTTGGCGCCGAATTGCATGGTGATATTTGCGGTAGAGAGCACTGGATAAAGCCTTTAAGCGAGGATTTCTATTAACCGGTTATTTTACCATTTTGCGCTGTACTTCTGCGGCAGGCGGCGAATTTCGGGTGTCAGGTCTGACATTCCGACAAATTCGGACAAAATGTCCGAATGTCAGACCTGAAACCAGCTTTTGCACTATTCGCGCAGGCGGTCGCGCAGCTCGTAGTACCAGTAGGTCAGCTGCGCGGCGAACAGGCCCGCCGCACCACCCGTCGGCGGCAGTTTCCACGGCGCGAAGCGGGCCAGATCGGCACCGTCGCCGCACAACGCTGCCGCCAGCACTTCGCCGGCCAGGGTGGTGGGCGCCACGCCGTGACCGCCGAAGCCCATGCCGTACCACTGGCCGTCGGGCAGGCGGCCAAGTTGCGGCATCTTGTGGCGCCCGTAACTCATCTTGCCGCTCCAGGCGTAGTCGACTTTCACGCCGGCCAGTTGCGGGTAGACGCGCAGCATGTCGCCATACAGCAGCCGGGCGACGTCCGCGGGCGACCTTTCGCGCACGGCAATGCGCCCGCCCCACAGCAGGCGCGTGTCGGCCAGCGGACGGTAGTAGTCGAAGGCGAAACGGGTGTCGTAGACGGCGGCGCCGGTGCGCAGCGCCGTCTGCATGCGCTCGCCCAGCGCCTCGGTCGCCATCACGTAGGTGGCAATCGGCAGCATGGCGCCGGCAAGTCGGGGTGACAGGCGCTCGAGGTAGCCGCCGCAGCAGATCACGACGTCGCGCGCGCGCACCTCGCCGGCCGCGGTGCGCACGCGCCAACCTGAGCCGTCGCGCACAATGCCGGTGGCGCGGCTTTGCTCGTGGAGTCGGATGCCGCCGCCGGCCAGCGCGCGCGCCAGCCCGCGGGCATACTTGAGCGGGTGAAAGTGGAAGGCGCCAGGCTCGAACAGCGCGCCGGAATAACGGTCGGTCAGCAGCCGGCCGGCAAGTTCGGCGCGGCCGATGCGCTGCCACTCGACGCCAAGGCTGTCGGCCATCAGGCGCTGCTGGGCGTCGAGGATGCGCTCGTCGCCAAACCAGTTGGCCAGGTAGACGCCCTCCTCGCGCAGCTCGCAGTCGATCTCGTATTGACGGATGCGGCGGCGGATGGTGGCGACGGCGTCGAGCGTCAGCGCGTACAGCTTGCGGGCGTTGTCCAGGCCGACCGCGCGGACCAGGCCGCGCTCGCCGAGCGAGAAGCCGCCGAACACGAAGCCGCCGTTGCGCCCGGAGGCGCCGTAGCCGACCGTGGCGGCCTCCAGCAGCACCACGTCGCGCTGGCCGCGTTCCATCAGCGACATCGCTGTCGCCAGGCCGGCAAAGCCGCCGCCGATGATGCAGATCGCATAGTCGGCCTTGCCATCGATTGCCGGGTAGTCGGCCGCGGCCGCTGTCGCCCGGTAGTAATGCTGACCGGGCAGTGGCTCAGGCATCGCCGAGCGTGGGGTAGCCGCTCATGGTCAGGCGGAATCGTTCGCTGTCCGATACAAGGGTCGCGTCGGCGCCGAACGGGATCGTCACGCGCTTGTCGATGTGACCGAACTGCAGCCCCGTCAGAACGGGCAGCGGCAAGGTGGCGCGCAGATAGGCGAGCATGCCGTCGAAGTCGTAGCCATGGTCGGCCGGGCCGAGCCGGTAGCCGGAAAAGTCGCCCAGCACGAGCGCCTGCTGCCGGCCGAGCACGCCTGCCTGCATCAGTTGCAGCAGCATGCGCTCGACCCGGTACGGGTGCTCGCCGATGTCTTCAAGGAACAAGATGCCGCCATCGATCTCCGGAAAATAGTCGGTGCCCAGCAGCGAGACCAGCATCGCCAGGTTGCCGCCCCAGATCTTGCCGGCCACATTGACGCTCGGATTGCCCGCCGCAACTTCGGTGATCGTGTGGGTCGGGCCGGCCAGGCACCGCCAGAAATTGTCGAGCGTGAAATCGACCGGTTCGGCGGCGCAGAAATCGCCGGCGAACATCGGCCCGGCGTAACTGAGGCCACCCGTTTTCTTGTACAGCGCCATGTGGAAGGCGGTCAGGTCGGAAAAGCCGACGAAGATCTTGCCGCTGGCGGCCACCGCGTCGAAATCGATGCGCGGCAGCAAACGCGTCAGGCCGTACTGGCCGCGCAGCGCGATGACCACCTGGACGTCGGGGTCGGCCACGGCCGCCTCGAGCTGCGCCAGGCGGCCGTCGTCGCTGGCGCCGAAGCGCTGGAACGCCTGCGCCGGATCGTAATAGTTGTGGACGACGCAGCCGCGCCGCTCCAGCAGTGCGATGCCGCGCGGGATGACGGAATCGTCGGCCGGACGGCCGGCGACCGCGACGATGGCAATGCCAGGTGGTGTTGTCATTATTGTTTTTCGAAGAGGCGTGGAAGGTTGTCTGGCGCCATCTTACCGCGCGCATGCTGGTCGATCAAGGCAAGCAGCCTTTCGATCAGTTGCGGCGGCAAGTCGTGCCCCATTCCTTCGATCACCTCGAGCCGGGCATCGGGCACCAGGCGCGCCGTGTCGACGCCGCACGCCAGCGGCACCAGCGGGTCGGCGGCGCCGTGGATCACCAGCGTTGGCCGCTCGATCTGTTTCAGCAGCGCCACCCGGTCACCGGAGGCGATGATCGCCAGCATCTGGCGGGCAAGGCCGGCGGGACAGACGTTGCGCCGCATCGCCGCCGCCACCCGCTGGCGCAATAGTTTTTCAGGTGTCGGGTAGGCTGGGCTGCCGATGGCGCGGAAGATGGCGGCGCCGTGGGCGGCCAGTTGCTCGAGGTCGGTGGTGTCGGGCGGGCGCCGCGTCAGCGCCGCGCGCGCCGCCGGCGTCGGGCCAGGCAAGCCGCGCCTGCCGCTGGTCGACATGATGGACGCGAGCGTCCGCACGCGCCCGGGGTGGCGCGCCGTCAGCACCTGGCCGATCATGCCGCCCATCGACACGCCGACGATGTGCGCCCTGGCTACGCCGAGTGCATTGAGCACGCCGAGCGCGTCGGCCGCCATGTCATCGAGGCGGTAGCGGCTGCGTACCGGCAGGCGCAGCCGCGACAGCAGCCAGGCCAGCGCCAGTTTGGGCGTGCCGTCCGTATCGAATTTGGTGGACAGCCCGCAATCGCGGTGATCGAAACGGATGACGTAATAGCCGAGCTCGACCAGGCCATCGACGAAGTCGTCCGGCCAGGCGGTCAGTTGCATGCCAAGGCCCATCATCAGCAGCAGCGGAATCCCCTTGGGATCGCCGGCAGTCTCGTAGGCAATGCTGATGCCGTTTGCAGTGAGGTTGGGCATGATGGAACGCTGGTTCTCGTGCGTCCAGCATACCATTATTGATCCGCTTGATGCACCTGCGCGCGTGCGAAATCGGGCCTGCCAGGCCTACTCGGGCGTGCCCAGCGGGACCAGCGAGCGCGCCCGCGCGCGCCGTTCGGCAAAGAAGCCGCGCAGCATGGCGCTCGCTTCATCGGCCAGCACGCCGCCGACCAGTTCGGTGTGGTGATTGAGCTGCTCTTGCGCGAACAAGTTGAGGACGGAGCCGCAGGCGCCGGTTTTCGGATCGGCGGCGCCGTACACCACGCGCGCCAGGCGCGCATGCAACATGGCGCCGGAACACATCGCGCACGGCTCGAGCGTGACGAACAGTTCGCAGCCGGGCAGCCGGTAGTTGCCGAGCTTTTCGGCAGCCGCGCGCAAGGCGACGATCTCGGCGTGGGCGGTCGGATCGTGGCGTCCGATCGGCTGGTTGCAGCCGACAGCCACCACTTCGCCATCCTTGACGACGACCGCGCCGACCGGCACTTCGCCCAGGGTCCATGCATGTCGCGCCTGCGCCAGCGCCAATTGCATGAAATCGATATCAGGCATCGGTGATCTCGGCCCAGCAGTTGGGCGTTTCGTGCAGCACCAGTTTGTGCAGGTGCAGGCCGGTGCCGAAGCGATCCTTGAAGACCGCTTTCAGGATGTCGAACGCCACGCGCGCGAGGTTCTCGACAGTCGGGATGCGGTCGATCACGACCGTCTTGTGGCCGGGCAAGGTGGCGAGGAACTCGCGCACCGCGTCGTCGCGCTCGTAGACGATGAAGGCGTGGTCCCAGACGTCGACCAGGTGTTCCTTGGCGAGCGACTTGATGTCGGAAAAGTCCATGATCATGCCGTTGTCGGAACTGCCTTCGACGTCAATGACGGCGCCGGTCAGCGTGATTTCCAGCGTGTAGCGGTGGCCATGCAGGTTGCGGCACTGGCTCTTGTGGTCAGGAATCCGGTGTCCGGCATCGAATTCGAGCTTGCGGGTAATGGTGAGCATTGCTTCTTGTTTCTCTTAAGGTATCTGTAACAGTTTGTGGGTTTGCAAGCTGAGCTTCCAATGCGGATGCAGCTTGCAGGTTTCGATCGCCAGGCGCGTGTTGTGGGCTGCCAGCGGGCCGTCCATCGGCTGCACGAAAAAATTGTCGAACTCGAGCTGCTCGTAGGCGCGCAAGTTCTGCCCCGATTGCGGAATCACGACCTTGATCTCGTTGCCTTTGGTGACCACCAACGTCGAGCCCATCTTCGGGCTGACGCAGATCCAGTCGACCCCGGCCGGCACCGGCAAGGTGCCGTTCGTTTCGATGGCGATCTCGAAGCCGACCGCGTGCATCGCCGCAATCAGCGCGTCGTCGAGCTGCAGCAGCGGTTCGCCGCCGGTAAAGACGACGTACTTGCTGGCCGGGTAGGCGGATGGCCACAGGGTGTCGATTTCGGCCGCAAGCAACGCCGGATCCGGGAACTTGCCGCCGCGCTCGCCGTCGGTGCCGACAAAGTCGGTGTCGCAAAACGTGCAGACGGCGCTGGCGCGGTCACTCTCGCGTCCGGTCCACAAGTTACAGCCGGCGAAGCGGCAGAACACGGCCGGACGGCCGGCGTGGGCGCCCTCGCCCTGCAGCGTGTAGAAGATTTCTTTGATGCTGTATGTCACTGTAAACCCCGATCGTCAACCGACCATTATAACGCGCCGTTGCGTACCAGTCGCGGAAGCGGCATTCCGGCCGCTTCCTGATACTGTTGAGTTTGGACAAGACCCGAGTTCCTACAGCAATGTAACTTCACGCCATACGATTCGATCAATGTGTGAAGGAAGTGATGAAGATTGCAACGCGCCATCTCGCCGGCAGCGCCATTGCGCTGGCCGCCCTCGCCCTGGCAGTGGCCGCCGCACTCGGCAAGTGGCCCCCTACCCAGCCGCTGGTGCCGCTCGCCGCCCTGTGGCTGGCGTTGCTGGGATGGGGTTTCCATGCCGCGCTGCGGCGCCACTTGCAATTTCACGATCAGCTCGCGTTTGCGCAATCTCAACTTGAACTCGAACGCCGCGCTCGCGCCCTCGCCGAGCAAACGCTGGAGCAGACGCATACGGCGCTGTGCCGCAAGATCTTGCAGCAGGACCAGCTGCGAGACAGCGAGCGCAACCGCATCGCGCGCGATATTCACGACGACCTTGGCCAGCATTTGATGGCGCTGAAGATCGAACTGTCGCTGATGCAGGGCAGCAGCCAGGGCGTCCATCCGCCGATCCACCGCAAGATCGGCGCGCTGATCGACCAGCTCGGCCTGACGATCCAGTCGCTGCGCCGCATCATCAACGACCTGCGCCCGCTGGAACTGGAACACGGCCTGCGCGCGGCGATGGAACGGCACCTGTCCGAGTTTTCGCGGGTCAACGGCATCCGCCACCAGCTCGATGCCGACCCGGAAGCATTAATGGGTATCACTGACCACGCCATCGACGCGATGCTGTTTCGCATCCTGCAGGAGTCGCTGGCCAATGTGGCGCGCCACGCCGAGGCAACCGAAGTGAAGATTGCACTGACGCGCCGCGGCGACCTGCTGACCCTGGACGTGCGCGACAACGGCATCGGCATGGCCGGCCACCCCGCCACCCATGGCTGCGGCCTGGCCGGCATCGCCGACCGCGTGAGCGCCGTCGGCGGCAAGTTCGTCATCGACAGCAAACCGGGCGCAGGCACGGCGCTGACGCTGTCGATACCACTGTTGCGCCCGACGGCAGTTCAATCAGGCTGATCCGACCAACGTTTGCTGTAAATCAAGCATTGGCAAGCTCGTCGTAGCAAAATCGGAACTTGTCGGTAGTCAATCTTTTGCCCACAGGATAGTTTTTTTACAGGACCTTCCATGCACACGACAACAACAAGAACGCAGCCGTCCGACATTGCCGCCCCCAGCCAGGACCGCAGCTTCGGCAACAAGCTGCTCGAAATGCTGGCCGTCCCTGCGTTCGTGCTCGACACCAGCTGCAAAGTCATGCTCTGGAACCGCGCCTGCGAGCGCCTCACGGGGGTGCCCAGCGGCGAAGTACTCGGCACGTCCGAACACTGGCGCAGTTTCCACGACCAGCCGCGGCCCAGCCTCGCCGACCTGGTGATGCAGCAGCGCACCGATGAAATCCGCCTGATCTATCCGCGCCAGGCCAAGCCGCATGACGCCACCGCGCTGTGCGCCGAAAGCTGGTGCGAGATGCCGCGCGTGGGCGAACGGCGCTACCTGGCGGCCGACGCCAGCCCGATCCTCGATGACGGCGGCGCTCTGGTGGCGGTGGTGCAGACGCTGCGCGACCTGACGGACGAGAAAATGGCGCAGATCAAGCTCGAACAGCTGGCCACCCGCGACGGCCTGACCGGCCTGGCCAACCGCCGCTGCTTCGACGAAACGCTGCACGCCGAATGGGCGCGCGCACTGCGCCAGAAGCAGCCGCTGTCGCTGCTGATGGTCGACGTCGACAACTTCAAGGCCTACAACGACACCAACGGCCACCTCGGCGGCGACGAATGCCTCAAGCGCATCGCCACCGCCGTGGCCAGCGAAATGCGCGCCAACGACCTGGTGGCGCGCTACGGCGGCGAGGAATTCGCCGTGATCCTGCCGAACGAATCGCTGAAAGGCGCCGCTATCGTCGCCGAACGCATCCGCTGCCGCGTCGAGCGGCTGAAAGTGGCCAACGCCGGCGGCCCCGACGGCAACGTTACGGTCAGCATCGGCGCCGCCACTGCCATCGCCTCGCAGGAGGCCACGCCCAGCCAGCTGGTCGGCATCGCCGACGCCGCCCTGTACCGCGCCAAGCACATGGGGCGCAACCGCATCAGCCTGCCCTTCGCGGAAGCGAGCTGACCGCGTGCCGGCGCCCAGTCGCCGGCAATCGCGGTCCCGTCGCTGATCAGGACGTCATTTTCTCCCAACCGTGGCGCACCGCCGCCTTCATCTTGTCCCAGGCCGAATGGGGATGACGGCTTTCCCAATCGCTGCGCAGTGCCGGCTCTACGTCGCGCCACGGCTGGCCATGATAGGTCTCGCCACCCGCCATCTCGGAGCCGTAGCGGTAGGCCGGTTCGTAGTCGTCGAAGTCGCCGCCGGCGGCGCTGGCGGTGTGGTGACTGCGGTAGTACGCTTCAATTTCCTCAGCCGTTTCCGCCTCGGCGCCTTGCGACGGATCGTCCATGCGGTCGAACACGCGCACGCCGCGGCGCTGCGCGGGCACCGGCGAGAGGCCGGCGGCGCCTTCGAAAAATTGCTGCGACCCCTGGCCGGTCGCTTCATGCATCGACTCCCGCAGCCCTTGCACCGACCCTAGCGCGCCTTGCGCCGCACCCTGCCCGCCCGCCATGCTCTGCTGCGACATCGATGCGGACTGATGCTGCGCGTCCGTGCCCATCCGCACGGTATCGCCGGCCGGCGCGCCGCCGCTCCATGCCGCCGCCTGCTCGTCGATGTCGACCGGGCCGAAACGCTCGACGATATCGGCCGCGCGCTCGACGTCAGGTTCGTTGGGCGCGCTCAAGGTCAGCACGTGGTGCCCGCGCGTGACCGCGTCCGAATACTTCTGCACGTATTCGCTGTCGTCAGTGCCGAACATGCTGCCCAGGAAGTTCCTGATGCTGTCGCCGATGCCTTCGCTGTGCGCTGTCGCTGCCTGGGCCGGCGCGCCGGTCGGATCGGCCGCGCTCAGGTTCATCTGCTGCGGCGAGAAGCCGGCTGCCGCCAGCGCGTCGATGGCGGACTGCGCGTCCCCACGGTTGGCGAAGACTGCAATAAGTGTGCGTTGCATGATGGGTTCCTTGAAAAATGTTCCGAGCCACTTGTTACGAGCCACTTGGCGCCCTGGCTGCCGGTGCTTGCGAAAACACAGCCGCACCGACGACTCAGAGTACTCCAAAAGCACCGCCGACCTGCGCACCATTGACCTCGCTCAAGCGTGTATTTCGCCCCAGGCAGAAGCTGAAAGAAACGCGCCGCCGGGCGCCGAGGAACGTTATGCCAGAGCAGTCTGTATCACCGTATTCGATGTCCTATTCAGTCCCGCCGGAGTCAATATCGCCGCTCCTCTACCAGCGGGCAAATCCACGTGAGCCGCATGGCGACGAGACTGAGCCGCCGGAAGCGGCCGACCGCCTGCTCCACGCCATGATGGCGAGCGCCACCGGTGGCGTGGCGCCAACCAGCCTGGCGCTGGCGGCAACCGACTGGCTGATGCACCTGGCGATGTCGCCGGCCAAGTGGCAGCAGCTGGTGCAAAAGGCATATCGAAAGAACATGCGCTGGTTCAGCTATGCCAGCCAGGCCGGCTTCGGCGCACCCTGTGAGGCCTGCATCGAGCCGCTGGCGCAGGACCAGCGGTTCCGCAGCCCGGCGTGGCAGATCTGGCCGTACAACCTGATGCAGCAAGCCTTCCTGCTGAACCAGCAATGGTGGCACAACGTTACCACCGGCATCGACGGGGTCACCCGCCACCACGAACAGGTGGTCTCGTTCGCCGCGCGCCAGCTGCTCGACATGGCGTCGCCACTGAACTTCGTCGCCACCAATCCGGACGTCAGCGCCGCGGCATGGCGCGAAGGCGGCGCCAATTTCCTGCGCGGCGCCCTGAACTTCGCCGAAGACCTGCAGCGTGCCGCCACCGGCCAGCCGCCCGCCGGCACCGAGCAGTTCCGGCCCGGCCACGAGGTCGCCGTCACGCCAGGCAAGGTGATCTTCCGCAATCACCTCATCGAAGTGATCCAGTACGACCCTGCCACTCCCACCGTGCACGCCGAGCCGGTCCTGATCGTGCCGGCCTGGATCATGAAGTACTACATTCTAGACCTGTCGCCGCATAATTCGCTGGTGCGCCACCTGGTCGGGCGCGAGCACACGGTGTTCATGATTTCGTGGCATAACCCGACTGCCGCCGACAGCGAACTTGGCATGGACGACTACGTGCGCGACGGCGTAATGGCCGCGATCGACGTCGTCTCCGAGCGCGTGCAGGGACAGCGCATCAACGCCGTTGGCTATTGCCTCGGCGGCACTTTGCTGGCGATCACGGCAGCTGCGCTGGCCGACAGCGGACGCGAGCAGCTCAATTCGCTCACCCTGTTGGCGGCCCAGACCGACTTCTCCGAAGCGGGCGAACTGATGCTGTTCATCGACGAGGGCCAGATCGACTGGCTGGAAGACCTGATGTGGCAACAGGGCTACCTCGACAACCGGCAGATGGCCGGCGCCTTCAAGCTGCTGCGCTCGAACGACCTGGTATGGTCGGTTGCGGTCAACCAGTACCTGCTCGGTCGGCGTGCGCCGATGACCGACCTGATGGCGTGGAACGCCGACGCCACCCGCATGCCGCGCCGCATGCACAGCGACTACCTGCGCCACCTGTTCCTCAACAACGACCTGTTCTCCGGCCGCTACCGGTTCGACGGCGACCCGATCGCGCTGTCGGACATCGGCAAGCCGCTGTTCGCGGTGGCAACGATGCGCGACCACGTCTCGCCATGGCGCTCGGTGCACAAGATCCACCTGGTGCCGAACTGCGACATCACCTTCGTGCTCACCAGCGGTGGCCACAATGCCGGCATCGTCAGCGAACCGGGTCACCCGGGTCGCAGCTTTTACATCGCCAACCGTCCCCAGGGCGAACTCTACCTCGACCCGGACACCTGGGTCGCCGCGGCCGAACAGCGCGTCGGCTCGTGGTGGCCCGCCTGGCTTACCTGGCTCGACCAGATGTCGGTGAGCGGCATGGTGGCGGCGCGCGCGGTCGAGGAAGGACTGGGCGCGGCCCCCGGCAACTACGTGCTGGAGCGTTAGTTGAACGGGTTGTCCACCGTTTGCGTGCCGGCCGGCGGTAACGCATCCGGCAGCGGCGACGCTTCCATGTTTGCCACGGCGGCGGCCAGCAGCCGGAGCAACAGTTTCGCCCGCGCCAGGCCGGCCTTGTCAAGCGTGAGGTCGACCTCGCCGGCGATGGTGATGCGGTCGAGGCGGTTCTCGACCGTGAGGTCGCCGACTTCCAGCACGTCGGCCTCGTTGGCGAAGGGCGTAAAATTCAATGGGGATTCGCTCATTGGCGGGTTTCCTTGGTTACAAGCGCAGCAGGTACGCCGATTTCTTGCGTTTGATGTTCGGCAGCCGCAGCATGGTGTGCTTTTGCTGCGGCGTCAACGACGGCAGCAGGTCAATGCCGACCACCGCCTCCAGTTGCGCTACCGACATCGCCTGGTACTCGGCGTCGGCGCGATTTTCGATGAACCAGGCTGCGCCGGCGCGGCGGCGCGGACTGTACACCAGTTTATACACATGGCTCGGCACCATCACGTTGCCGACCTTGCGCAGGCGTGCGCCGATGAATGCCGGGCCGGTGATGACATACAGCGAGCCCTCCTTCTTCGCCATCTTGCGCACCGTGCCCTCGATGCTGGCCCACACATGGCGATTGATGTCGGCGTCCTGCGGCACCATGTTAGCGAGCGTAAAACTTTCATGCTGCGAGCGCCGGTCCGGCATGTTGCCGTTGGGCGCCATGTGGCCGCGGTCGAAGCCGCTGCGGGCATAGTCGGCCAGTTCGGCGCGCTGCGATGGCGGCAGCCGCGGCTCGGCATGAAATGAATTCTCGCGCGACAGCTCCTTTGCCGCGTGCAGATTATCGGCCCGGAGGAATTCGGCCGACCACAGCGGCGTACGGGTCACCCCCGAATGCATCACGCCGAAGACGCCGAAACACAACTCGCGCGTCGCGTTGACCAGTTTCGGGTTGCGGATTTCCGGCAGGCGGCCGTCGACATAATGCGCCGGGCAATCGCCCGCGAACGCCGGCGCGGCGGCCAGCAACAGCCACGCGAGCACCGCCGCGCCAAACCTTTTCTGCAGCATGAATTCCTAGCTGAAACAAATCGACGCCGCATTCTATCCGAGAAACCAAGGCAACGGCAGCGCAGCTAGGCCCAGGCGCAGCGGCGGCAGGCTCCACGCTGCAAGCCCCGGCGCCAGCTGCAGGACCGCCGACACGGCCGCCGACTCGGCGCGCCTGATGGTTTTTCTGCGCAGCGCCACCGACAGCCCGATCAGCATCGCCCGTGGCAGATTGCGGTGACGGCCGCGAGCATGGCGCTGGCCAACGTCAGGCCGCCCAGCTGTCTATCCCTATCGGAAATACGCCGTTCCGGCTGCTTCCCCAAGCGGGGTCAGTGCCGGCAAACGCACACGGACTCGTCACTGACCGATCCTGCGGATGAGCCTGCTTCCCCAAGCGGGGTCGTGCCGGCAACCGCGCACGGACTCGTCACTGACCGATCCTGCGGATGAGCCCGTGTGCGTTTGCCGGCACTGACCCCGCTGGGGATATGGACGCTCGTTGCGGATGGGCTCGTGTGCATTTGCCGGCACTGACCCCGCTGGGGTATGGACGGTCGTTGCGGATGAGCCCGTGTGCGTTTGCCGGCACTGCCCCCCTGGACAGCTGCCCCTTGGGCCGCTACGGCAACAGCAGCGCGTGCTGGCTTGCCGTATGCAAGTCACGCCAGACGCGATTGATCTCGCTATCTTCGTGCGCAGCGCGCAGGCCGCAGCACGGGTACAGCTCATCGACCGCGCTGCGCCCCGCCTCGACCAGCGACAGGGAGGCGGCATGTAATTCGGCGCAGTCCTGCTCCGGCAGCGTGACGCCGTCGACAACCTGCTGCCAGGCACGGTCGAGCAACCGGTAGAAGCGGCTGCGGGCGGCAGCCATGCTTTCGGTCGCGTCGGCCAGCCGGCGCGCCACCTCGGGCGACTCGGCCAGCGCCATCGCGGCCAGCGGATGCCGTCGTCCGGCGATCGCCTCGGTTGCCAGGCGCACGAAATGCGCCGCCATGCCGGCCACGTTGGCCGCCAGCGTTACGAATGCCAGGCTGAGAAACGGAAAGCGGTAAAGCGGGCCAGCCGCGGTCGCATGGGCTGGATCGATGACGAAGCCGTGGTCCGCATGGACCCATCGGTTGTCGATGCGATAGGCGTGCGATGCGGTCGCGCGCATGCCGATGCTGCGCCACGTGCTCAACAGCTCGACATCCTGCGCCGGCACCAGGAAGGCGCGGATGCGCTGGGCGCCGGCATCATCGAGCAACGGCACGCCATCCTCGCGCAGCACCGCGTTGAGCGTGAAGTGCGTGGCCATCGGCGCCCCGCTGGCGAAGTCCCAGCGGCCGCTGATGCGAAAGCCGTCGCCATCGACATCGGCGAAACCGGTCGGCGCGCCGCTGCCGGCCACGCACACGCGCTTGCCGCCAACAATGTCGCGCGCCAGCGCCGGCGGCAGGAATCCGGCAAACCAGCCGGCGCCGGCGCACAGCGTGACGACCCAGCCCATGCTGCCATCGACGCCGGCGATTTCCTCCTCAAGCCTGACGACTGCCGGCAGCGGCAGCTCAGCCCCGCCGGCGGACTTCGGCGCCAGCATGCGCAACCAGCCGCGGCGGTGAATCAGGGCCTGCTGCACCGGATGCAAAAAGCGAGCGGCATCGGCGACCGGCGCGTAACGAAGGATGCGGCCGAGATCGCGTTCGACGAGGGAGTGCTTGAATATATTTGACATTCAAGCATTTTCCCACGGGATCGCTATTTGCGGTGCTTGGCGAGAAATTGCCAGATCACTTCGTTGCCGTCGATGTCGCGGCTGGTCAGGCCGATCGGCAGGCCAACGTTAAACGGATCGGCGCCGGGCCAGGTGTGGCCGCCTTCCCGGACCGTTATCAACGCAACGCTCTGGGCGCCATTGCTTAGCTCTTGGTACGACACGTCGGTGCCGTCGCCGGTGTCCGGGTTGATCAGCCGTGGCGCCACCGCCGTGGCCGCGATGCCGTTTTGCTTGAGCCAGTAACTGTAGGTCGCTTCCGCCGACAGGTAGCCGGTGCTCTTGCCACCGTAGGCGACGACCTTGTCCGCCGTTCCATGGATCAGCATCATGCCGACCTTGCCTGGTTTTGTGTGGTGCTGCACCACGGGTTCGGGCATCGGCGCGCCGACCGCGGCGACAGCCGCGAACAGATGCGGCAACTCGGCAGCGGCGCGCAACGCGAAAAAGCCGCCGCGCGACAGGCCCGTCGCATACACCCGCTGGCTGTCGATGCGAAACTCTTGCGTCAATTTGGCCAGCAACGCTTCAGCAAATCCGATGTCGTCGGTGCCATCGAGATACGACTGCCCGAAGCCGACATTCCAGTCCTGTTTGATGCCCGACGGGTAGACGACGATAAACTGGTGGCGCTCGGCCGCCTTGTTCATCTGCGTGTACAACATCTGTTCGGCCATCGTCATGCCGCCACCGTGAAAGTTGAACACCACGGGATAGCGCTGGTCGGGATTGGCGGCATACGACGCTGGCGCGTAGACGAGGTATTTACGCTTCTCTTCTTTGTGGACCAGGGTTTTCACCTGGGCGACGGCTGCAGTGGACACTGTCAGCAGGATCAGCAACTGGATCAGGAATTTCATGGTGCGTTCTCGTTGAAGGTAATGGAGAACGCAGCTTAGTGAAGCGGCGGTGAAATCGAGGTGAAATGCGTCGGGATTCTTGCTCGAAAACTGTCAACGGCACCCCCTACCATGCATGCACTAGCACGGCACAATATCTACCCGATAAACCGCATCGCCCGGATGAAAGCTCACTTGCCATCCCATGGCGCCGGCAACGCGAACCAGCAGATTCTGTCCGTGCGCAAAGCCCTGGATGCGCAGCTCCTCCGTTACCGTGTTGAAAATGCTGAGACAGCCATCGGCGAACACCACCCGCAATTGCGACCCGGCCCCGCCATGAAACAGCGCGTTGCTCAGGCAGTTGTTGATCAGCAGCGCAGTCAGTTGCGGATTGCCCTGCACCGCCAATCGGTCGGGCAACTCGATCGCCAGTTGCCGGTCATCCCACCGGCCGCCCTGCAACAGCTTCAACATGCTGTGCTCGATGCACATGCGCAAATCGAGCGCCTCCGCCGGAATGTGTTCGGCGCGTGCCAGCGCGAACAACACTTCGATGGTGGCACGCACCTCATCGAGGCCGGCCTGCAACTGCGCCACGTCGAGCGGACGCGAGCCGGCCAGCGCGAGCGTGTTATTCATCACCGTCAGCGGCGTGCGCAGTTCATGGCTGACGTCGCGCGTGAACGCATGTTCGCGCCGCAACGCATCCTGCAGCTGCCCGAAGCTGCCGGCCAGCCGCTGCGCGAGAAAGCCGATCTCATCTGGTCGCCCATGCGCGCTGAAATCGATCGCGCTGTCGAGCTTCACGCCGCGCGCTTCGTGCGCCAGCACTTGCAGCGGCAACACCAGGCGCCGCGCCAGCAGGTAGGCCAGCAGCAACGCCAGGCCGAGCAGCGCGAGCGCGACCGCGATCAGCACGCCGCCGACGTCGGCGACCAGTTGCGACACCACCAGCAGTGGCGCCGCATCGGCCAGCATGTACAAGCGCACACCGCCGGCAACGTCCAGCGCTCTCAGGTGATAGTGCTGCCCGGTCCGCGTAAACACTTCGGCGCGCCGGGCGGTGGGCGTGGCGGACTGCCGCACCGCATCCGGCAACGCGTCGAAGCTGCGGTAAACGCGGATCAGGTCGTTGGCCACCGGCCCGACCTTGCCGTGCTGGCGGAAATACGTCGCGGCGGCAACCGCCTCGCGCTCGAGCAGGCGGTCGAGCACCATGTCTTCGGTGACATAGGCGATCACGACCGCAAGAGCGGTGTAGCAGACGCAGATCAGCACCGTGAATCCGGCCAGCGCGGCGAACAGGCCCTGTCGGATCGTCTTAAACATCGAGCCGGTAGCCCAGTTGTTGAATCGTCGTGAGCATGTTGCGCCCGCTTGCCTGTTCAAATTGCCGGCGCAGCGAATAGATGTGCGATTTCAGCGCGTCGCTGTCTGGCGGACTGGCGCCCCACACATGCTGGACCAGCTGCGTGCGCGACACCGCTTGCGGGTGCTGCTGACACAGCAGCAACAATATCTTGAAGCCGATCTGCGTCAGCGCGACCGGCGCGTCCTGGTACAGCACCCGCATTTCCTTCGGCAACAGCGTCAGCGGCCCGAGCACCATTTGTTGATGCACATGCAGATGGCGGCGCCGTGCCAGCGCTTCGCAGCGCAGGGCCAGTTCGCGCAGGTCGAACGGCTTGGTCAGGTAGTCGTCGGCGCCTTCGCTGAAACCGCGCGCCTTGTCCTCGAAATCGTCGCGCGCCGTCAGCATCAGCACCGGCACGTTGCTTGGCGCCTTCGCCTTGATGTCGCGGCACACCTGCAAACCGTCGATGTCGGGCAAATTCAAGTCCAATAGCACGACGTCGTACGCTTCGCGGGTGGCCAGATCGATTGCCAGCGCGCCGTTGCCGGCGTGGTCGGTCTGCCAGCCCAGCCCGTCCAGGAACTCGGCCACCTGGCGGGCGATGGTCGGATGGTCTTCGACCAGCAAGATGCATAGCGCAGTTCGGTTCATGTTCGCGATTCTAGCCCATCAGCCGAGCTGCGCCATCGCCGCCAGCCGGCCGGCCAGCGCGGCGACACTGGCGCGCAGCGCCTCGGGCGCGACGATGCAGGCGTCGAACGGCGCCGCGCACAGCTGGCGTGCGAACCAGTCAAGGTCGTCTGCCTGGCCGCGCAGGCGCACGCCATCGGCGGTCGGTTCGAAGAAGCCGATTTCATCGAAGAAGTGCGCGCTGGCCGATTGCAGGTCGGTTTTCAGGATCACCTCGATCGCATGCGCGCGCGTGATGCCGGCGATCGATTCGCGCAGGTAAGCCAGCGCATCGAAGCCGTCCGGGCGGGCAAATGTCAGCGGCCGCGGCGCGATGCCGGCGATGCGGTCGAGCCGGAACGAGCGCATGCCGCCACGCAGCCGGCACATGCCGACCAGGTACCAGCAGCCGCCGCGCAACGCCAGGCCGTACGGATCGACTTCGCGTTCGCTGCGAACGCCGTCCTGGCCCCGGTAATGCAGCAACACCCGCTGCTGCGCCAGCGCCGCCGAACTGAGCGCGACGAGCGTCTCGTTGGCCGACGGCGCCCTCGACGGCGCGGCAAAGTCGAGCCGCACCGTCTGGCTCACCGCCCGCACCCGGCGCTTGAGCTCGGCGGGCATGATCCGCTCCAGCTTGGCCTGCGCGCTTGCCGCCGCCGGCGCCGCTTCAGCCAGCGCCAGGCCGCGCGCGGCCAGCAGGCCGACCGACAGGGCCAGCGCCTCGTCGTCGGTAAACATCATCGGCGGCAGCTTGAAGCCGGCCATCAGCGCGTAGCCGCCGTCGCGCCCGCGCCGGCTGGTGATCGGGATGCCGATCTCCTCCAACGTGACGATGTAGCGGCGCACCGTGCGCGTGTCGATGCCGAGCCGAGCCGCGATGTCGGCGCCGCTCAGCTGGGCATGGGTCTGCAGCAGTTCGAGCACTGCCAGCACGCGGGTGGTCGGATGGTACATGGCCGAAAGATAACAGATTAATAGGGCCAATTCTGTCCTGATTGCAATTTATCCTGCGCTGGCCTCTTTACCAACCCAGGAACCGAATCATGCTCAGCACCGCACAGTTGTCGCTCTACTTCGTCGTCGTCTTCGGCATCATCGCGCTGCCCGGCATGGACATGGCCTTCGTCATGGCCACTTCGCTGCTGGGAGGGCGGCGCGCCGGCATGGCCGCGGTCGCCGGCATCGTCGCCGGCGGGCTGTGCCACCTTGCGATGGCCGGACTCGGCGTCGCCGCGATCCTGCGCTGGTCGCCGGCGCTGTTCCAGCTGATGCTGATCGGCGGCGCCGCCTACATCGCATGGATGGGCGTGGCGTTCCTGCGCAGCAGCGGCATCGCCCTGCCCGGCCACGCCGGCGCGCTGTCGTCGCCGCGCCAGGCGTTTCGCCGCGCGATGGTAACCAGCCTGCTCAACCCGAAAGCCTACATCTTCATGTTCGCCATCTTCCCGCAATTCTTGCAGCCATCGCTCGGCCCGCTGTGGATCCAGGCCGGCATGCTCGGCGCGATCACCTCGCTGACCCAGGCCGGGGTGTATGGCGCCCTGGCGCTGGCCGCGGCGGCGTCGAGCGGCTGGTTTGCCGGCCACCCCGGCGCCAGCCTGTTGGTGGCGCGCGCCACCGGCGTGCTGCTGCTCGGCGTCGCCGGCCTGACCGCCAGCCAGGCATTTTCCTACGTGCCGCTGTAGCGGCCATGACGGCGCCACACCGGAATTTTGAACTTGCCCGGAGCCGCTGAGGTCTAACGTAATGACGAAGTAGCAGGAAAGTTACATTCTATAAATATTTTTCCCGTTCATAATTATTAACGTTAGAATCTTTGCACCGTAAATCCGGCAAATGATTGTGAATGGGACACGCAATGAACATTTCAGACTTGAAAATCGGACAACGCCTCAACCTGAGCTTCGCGCTCACCATCGCGCTGCTGGCGGTGGTGGTCGCGGTCGGCGCGTCGCGGCTGGCCACGATCAGCGCCGACATCGACGTCACGCTCAACCAGCATTACCAGCGCGTCAGCGAACTCAATCGCATCAAGGGCACGCTCGAGCGCCAGTCGCGCCACCTGCGCAATGCCTTGCTGCTGGGCGACGGCGTGCCCGCCCGCGCCGAGCTCGACGCGGTCGACCAGCTCGGCACCGAAGCGGCGCGCGAACTCAATCAGCTCGGCGCCCGATTGTCGTTGCCGCAGGCACAAGCCTTGTATGCGCGCATCGGCGCCGCCGGCGCCGCCTTCGCCACCGAACGCGACCAGGTGGTCACCCTGGCGCGCGCCGGCCAGAAAGACCAGGCCGGCGCGCTGCTGGTGGCCGCCATGGCGGCCAAACAACAAGGTCACATTGATGCCATCGACGCGCTTATCGCTCTCCAATCGGGCCTGATGCACGCCGCCGGCGCGCACGCCGTCGACAGCGCCAGCCTGGCGAGCAAGACGATGATCGTGCTCGGGGTGCTCGGCGGCGCGCTGTCGATGCTGACGGCCTGGTTCATCACGCGCGGCATCGTCGCGCCGATCCGCCACGCGGTCAAAGTGGCGCGCACGGTCGCCTCGGGCGACCTCAGCAGCAGGATCGAGGTGCGCAGCAAGGATGAAGTCGGCCAGCTGTCGGCGGCGCTCAAGGAAATGAACGACAGTCTCGCGCGCATCGTCGGCCAGGTACGCGGCGGCACCGACACCATCGGCCAGGCCGCCAGCGAGATCGCCGCCGGCAACGAAGACCTGTCGAACCGTACCGAACAGCAGGCCGGCACGCTGGAAGAAACCGCCGCATCGATGGAGCAGATCACCGGCGCGGTGCGCCAGAACGCCGAAAGCGCGCGGCTGGCCGAGACGCTGGCGCTGTCGGCGTCGACCCTGGCCGGCCAGGGCGGCGCGGTGGTGGCGCAGGTGGTGACGACGATGGAGTCGATCGATGCGGGCTCGCGCAAGATTGCCGACATCATCGGCGTCATCGATTCGATCGCGTTCCAGACCAACATCCTGGCGCTGAACGCGGCCGTGGAAGCGGCGCGCGCCGGCGAGCAGGGCCGCGGCTTCGCCGTCGTGGCCGGCGAAGTGCGCACGCTGGCGCAACGCTCGGCGGCGGCGGCGCACGACATCAAGCGCCTGATCGCCGACTCGGCCAGCGAGGTCGACGCCGGCGCCCGGCTGGTCGGCGAAGCGGGCCGCACCATGGCCGCCATCGTCGCCAGCATCGGACGCGTCAGCAGCATCGTCAGCGACATCGCCGCCGCCAGCGGCGAACAGCTCGACGGCATCGTCGACGTCAACGCCGCGCTGGCGCAAATCGACCAGGTCACCCAGCAGAACGCCGCGCTGGTCGAGGAAGCGGCCGCCGCCGCCGGGTCGATGCGCCAGCAGGCCGGCGAGCTGTCGCGCGCGGTCGGCATTTTCACGCTGACGGCGGCGCCGCGCAAGAGCGCCGCCGTGGTGGCGCTGGCCGTCGCCGCGGCACCAGCGAGCGTGCTGGCGCAGCGCCCGCAGCGGCTTGAACGGCGCGCCTGAGCATTGTTGTCAGCGCGATACAGTCGCCGGTTTTCGGCCCCTGCTCTGTATAATGGGCAACCCTTTTCACCCACGCGCCATGCTGTGTTGACACGATGAAAACTCCCGACCAGACCGTTTCTGGCGCGCTGGCCGGCGACGCCGGCGGCGGCGCCGAACTGGCCAGCTGGAGCTGGGATCTGAAGCACGATTGCGTGACCGCCGACGCCGCCATGGCGCGGCTGTTCGACCTGTCGCCGGAGCTGGGCGGGCAAAGCCCGGTCAGCGCCTACTACGCCAGGCTGCACCCGGATGACGCCATCGGCCACGCCGCCGACATCCGCCGCGCCATCGACAGCGGCGAGCCATATGCGTCGACCTTGCGGGTGCGCGGCGCCGACGGGCAATACCAGCAGGTGCTGGCGCGCGGCGAAGTGCTGTACGACAGTTTCGGCGAGCCCGAACGCCTGCGCGGCGTGATGCTTGACGTCACCGGCGGGCTGGCCGCCAGGGCCGAACTGCGCGACAGCGAGGAGCGTTACCGCACGCTGTTCGAGGCGATCGACGAAGGCGTCTGCATCATCGAGATGCTGTACGACGACGATGGCCAGCCGTACGATTACCGCTTCCTCGAAATGAACAGCGCCTTTGCCAAGCACACCGGCCTGGTCGGCGCCATCGGCAAGACCGCGCGCGAACTGGTGCCGGACTTCGAGCGTCACTGGCTCGATATTTATGGCCGCGTCGCCGCCACCGGCGAATCGATCCGCTTCGTCAATGGCGACGCCGCCATGAACCGCTGGTTCGACGTCTACGCCACCCGGGTCGGCGCCGCCGGCAGCCACAAGGTGGCACTGCTGTTTACCGACGTCACCGAACGCAAACGCGCCGAAACGCAAGCGCAGCGCCTGGCCGCCGACCTGACCGCGGCCGACCGCCGCAAGACCGAGTTCCTCGCCACCCTGGCGCACGAATTGCGCAATCCGCTGGCGCCCCTGCGCAGCGGGTTGCAGGTGCTGCGCCTATCGAGCGGCGATCCGGACGCCACCGCGCGCGTGCTCGACGTGATGGAGCGCCAGCTCGGGCACATGGTCGAACTGGTCGACGACCTGCTCGACATCGCCCGCATCACGCGCGGCCAGGTGGCGATCAAACAGGCGCAGGTCGACCTCAAGACGGTGCTCGACGCCGCCATCGACACTTCGCTGCCGATGATCGAAGAGCACCATCACCGCCTGGTGGTGCAAGTGGCCGGCGAAGCGCTGCCGCTGTTCGCCGACGCCACCCGCGTGACGCAGGTGGTCAGCAACCTGCTGAACAACGCCGCCAAGTACACCCCGCGCGGCGGCACCATCACGCTGGCGGCGCGCCGCGATGGCGCCGACGCCGTCGTCAGCGTTGCCGACACCGGCATCGGCATCGCCGCCGACTCGCTGCAGGAAGTGTTCGGCCTGTTCAACCAGGTCGGCACCGACCGCAACCGCGCCCAGGGCGGCCTGGGGATTGGCCTGTCGCTGGTGCGCAGCCTGGTCGAACTGCATGGCGGCAGCGTCGTCGCCGACAGCGCCGGCGTCGGCGAGGGCAGCGTCTTTACCGTGCGCCTGCCGCTCGATGCGGCCGCCGCCGCGCAAACGGTGCTGGCGGCCGCCGCGCCGGCCGCGCCGATGCACGCCGTGCGGGTGCTGGTGGTCGACGACAACCGCGATGCGGCCGACACCTTGGCGGCGCTGCTCGAACTGCTTGGGCACTCGGCGCAGGTGGCCAATGACGGCCGCGCCGCGCTCGACGCGGTGCTCGACTTCCGGCCGCAGGTGGTCTTCCTCGACATCGGCATGCCCGGCATGAACGGCTACGACGTCGCGCAGGTGATCCGCAACGACCGCCGCCTCGACCAGCCCTTGCTGGTGGCGTTGACCGGCTGGGGCGGCGAGTCCGACCGCCAGCGCACGCGCGACGCCGGCTTCGACCTGCACCTGACCAAGCCGGTCGATCTCGACGCCATCGAGAAAATGCTCAGCAGCGTTTGACGCCGTTCACGCCGCAGCATGGCTGCTGAAGCTGCGGCACAGGACCTGAACGCACTACCACTCGAGCGCCGTCAAGCGCTGCGCCATGCGCGGCCAGCACAGCTTGGCCAGCTGCGCGCGATCGGCCCAGCGAAAGCCATCGACCTCCGGCGTCGACGCGCCGGTGGCGTGGTGCGCGAAAAAGCTGGTGCAGGCCAGGTGGTCGAGGCTGGCCAGCTCGTCGCCGCTGCGCACCAGGTACAGGTGCAGCCGCTTGTCCGGCCGGTAGTCGAACACGCCCAGGTCTTCGAAGCGCTCGGGCGCAAATGCGATGCCGGCTTCCTCGCGCAGTTCGCGCATCGCCGCCTCCAGCGTGTTCTCGCCCGGGTCCTGCATGCCTTTCGGGATGTCCCACTTGGCGGTGTGGGTGACGTGGCACAGCAGCAGCCGGCCCGCGGGATCGACGATCAGCGTGCCGCACGACACCGGCAACGGGCCCTTCACGCCCGCGCTCCTGCTGCGCCGCGCAGCACCTCGAGGGTGACCGGCTTGGTCAGGTGCTGGTCGAAGCCGGCGTCTTCGGCCTGCAGCAGGTCGGCGCTGGCGCCCCAGCCGGTCAGCGCCACCAGCGCCACTTGCGCCAGCGCCGGCGTCGCGCGGATTTCGCGCGCCACCTGGTGACCACTCATGCCGGGCAACCCGATGTCGAGGAACACCAGGTCCGGCCCGAACTCCCTGGCCATCGCCAGGCCTTCGTGGCCGTCGCGCGCCACGCGCGGCTGGTGGCCGAGTATCGTCAACAGCGCAGCCAGGCTCTCGGCGGCGTCGGCATTGTCGTCGACTACCAGCACCCGCAGCGCAGGACCGGGCGCCGGCGCCACCGCGCCGCGGCCGCCGTCGCGGCTGCCCTCGCTGCCGCCCAGCGGCAGGCGTAATGTGAACGTGCTGCCCTGACCGCGGCCGGCGCTGGCGGCCGCCACGCTGCCGCCGTGCAGTTCGGCCAGCCGGCGCACCAGCGACAGCCCGATGCCCAGGCCGCCCTGGGCGCGGTCCATATGGCCACGCACCTGGGTGAACATCTCGAACACGGCG
Organism: Massilia eurypsychrophila; assembly: GCF_002760655.1. Taxonomy (GTDB): domain Bacteria; phylum Pseudomonadota; class Gammaproteobacteria; order Burkholderiales; family Burkholderiaceae_D; genus JAFCUW01. Next base: position 343,951 of record NZ_PDOC01000005.1, read on the forward strand.
CCGAGCGATTCAGCCGGAATGCCGATGCCGCTGTCGCTCACCGTTACCAGTGCCTGCCCCTGCTCGGTCCACGCCGACAACACGATGCGTCCGCCCGCCGGCGTGTACTTGGCCGCGTTATTGAGCAGGTTGCTCAGCACCTGGACGATGCGCGTGGTGTCGGCGTCGAGCACTACCGGCTCCGGCGGCAGGTGCACTTCGAGCTTGTGGCCGCTCGATTCGATCAGCGCCACGCTCGTCTCGAGCGCCATCGACACCAGCGTCTCTAGCGCCACCGGCCGCTTTTTCAGTTCGATCTTGCCGCGCGTGATGCGGGCAACGTCGAGCAGGTCGTTCACCAGGTGAATCAGGTGGCTGAGCTGGCGGTCCATCATGCCGACCACGCGCTCGGTGGCGCCGGCGTCGGCCGGCGCCATGCGCAACAGGTCAAGGCCGGTGCGGATCGGCGCCAGCGGATTGCGCAGCTCGTGCGCCAGGGTGGCGAGGAACTCGGACTTGCGGTGGTCGGCTTCCGACAGGTCGGCGGCCACGCGGCGCAACGCGTCTTCGGCGCTCTTTTGCTCCGTGATGTCGCGCGTCACGGTGGCCAGGCCAATGATGTCGCCGCGGTCGTCGCGCACCGCGAAGCCCTTGAAGTAGACCGGCACCACCTTCCCCGACGACAGGTCGGCAAAGCGCAGCTCGCCCTCCCAGCGCGCCGGCTCGCCCGTCAGCGCCGGCAGCACCACGTCCCGCACGAACGGGCGGCATTCCGGCGCGAAGAAGTCGACCAGCGAATAGTCGGAGATCAGCGCCTCGGCCGGGATGCCGGACAGGCGCCGCCCGGCCGGATTGAGGAACATGCCGATGGCGTCGGGCGTGGTGATGCCGATGAAGTCGGGCGACTGTTCGGCCACCGCGGCCAGGCGCCGGATGCCCTGCTCGGCCAGCCGGCGGTCGGTGTCGTCGCGGAAGTACAGCGCGATGCCGCCGTCCGGCGTCGGGCAGCTGTTGATCTCGAGCCAGCGTCCGTCCGGATCGTAATACGAATCGAACTTGACGTGCGAGCGCTCGGCGGCGCTGAGGCGCAGGCCCTGTTCGATGGCGCTGCCGTGCATCTGCGCGAACACCTCCCAGAACAGCGCTCCGGCCAGCTCCTCGCGGGCGATGCCGGTCTGGCGTTCGGCGGCGTGGTTGGCGTAGCTGATACGCCAGTCGGCATCAATCGCCAGGAAGCCTTCGCTGATGCTCTCGAGGATATCGCGGGCGCGGTCTTCCGCCGCCAGCCGTTCCTGTTCCTCGTGGCGCTGGCCGATCACCAGCGAGGCGGTGTTGGCCAGCAGCGCCAGGGCTGCGTCCTCGTCATCGGGGACCTCGCACGCCTGGCGCCGGTACCAGCAAAATACCCCCAGCACCGCGCCGGACGGCGCCACGATCGGCATCGCGCGGCAGGCGTGCAGGCCGTGCGCCAGCGCCAAGTCGCGAAACAGCGGCCAGCTGTCGCCGTCGGCGATGTCGGCGGCGGTGACGACGTCGCCGCTTGCCGCCGCCAGCGCGGCCGGTCCTTCTTGCGCGCCGGGCGGCAGCGCGTCGACCGCGTCCATGAATTCGCGCGGCAGCGACGGTCCGGCGGCGTGGCGCAAGCGCGCGCGCTCGCCGTCGGCCAGCAGGATCGCCGCAAGGCCGGCGCCGCCGGCGTATTCTTCGGCCGTGTTGGCCAGCACGTCGAGCACGTCGCCAAGCGGCGCGTCGGAGACGGCCAGTTCGAGCGCGCTGCGCTGGCCTACCGTCAGCAGGCTGGCCGCCTCGAGCCGGCCGAACAGGCGCTCGCGCTCCGCTTCGATCGTGGCCAGCTGCTCGGCCGCCAGCTTTTCGGCGGTGGCGTCGCGAAATATCTTGGCGTAGCCGCGCAGCTTGGCGGCGTCGTCGCGCAGCGGCACCATCACGCCGTCGGCATACAAGCGCGAGCCGTCGCGGCGCAGGTGCCAGCGGCGATCGAGCGCGCGGCCTCTGTCGCGCGCGCGCGCCGCTTCCGCTTGCGGCACGCCGGCGGCCCGGTCTTCGGGCGCGAAGATCATGTCGGCCGAACGTCCCAGCGCCTGGTCGGCACTCCAGCCGAGGATGTCGGCGGCGCCGCCTTCCCATTCCGTGATATTGCGCTCGACGTCGGTGCCGATGAAAGCGTAGTAGCGGGTGCTGTCGAGAATGAGGCGTATGCGTTCGTCGCGCGCGCGCAGCGCCGCCTGGTGGCGCTCCTCGTGGTGCAGGCCGATCGCCGCGGTCTTGCGGTACAGGTCAATGAACACCGACACCTTGGCGCGCAACACGACCGGGTTGAACGGCTTGGTCAGGTAGTCGACGGCGCCGAGCGCGTACGCCTGTTCGATCGGGAAGTCGTCAGTGGCGGCGGCAGTGAGGAAGATGATCGGCAGCGCCTGCGAGCGCGGATGACGGCGCATCAGCGACGCCGTCTCGAAGCCGTTCATGGTCGGCATAAGCACGTCGAGCAGCACCACGGCGAAAGAATGGTCGAACACCGCGCGCAGCGCCGCTTCGCCGGAGCCGACGCTGACGAGCTCCTCGTCGAGTTCGGCCAGCACCGCTTCGAGCACCAGCAAGTTGGCCGGCTGGTCGTCGACCAGCAGTATCTTGACTTTGTTCTTGTGCATTTGCGGTCGGTACGCCTCAACTGATCGTTTCATATGACCTCGACAATGTAAGACGCGCACTGTCGGAAGTCAATTGTGCGTCATCGGCAACCGTACACCGGGTTCTTGTAGTACCCATCTTACACAGACACGGCATTTGAACCTCTGTCGGCAACGCAGCTTTTTTTGCATACTGAGCAAGTTTTCCTATTATCTGCAAAGACAATGACATGTTCGAACAAGTAGCCACACCGTTTTCCGCACCCACCGCCAGCGTGCGCCAGATGTACCTGTCGCTGAGCGAGCGCGACGTCGGGCAGGCCGCCGCCCAGCAGGCCGCCAACTGGCTGCGCGCCACGCTCGATGCAGCGCCGCACGCGATGCCGCAGTTGCCGCAGGGCGCCGAGCAGTTCACCGCCTGGTCGGCCGCGCATACCGAAGCGGTCGGCGAGCAATACAAGCAATACCTGGCCGAGCGCAAGGGCGGCGCCCCGCGTCGCTACTTTACCAACAAGGCGCACGCGCTGTATTTCCTGAAGGGTGTCGCGCCGACCAAGCTGGTCGACGGCGCCTGGCTGTTCGGCCTGCTCCAATACTGGGAACAAGGCGCGATGCGCCCGCTGATCACCACTTACCTCGAGGAACTCGGCAATGGCGTGCCGGAAAAAAATCACGTCGTCATTTTTCAGCAGCTGATCGACGCGCATGGCTGCGCCCAGTGGCAAGGACTGCCGGAAGAACACTTCCTGCAGGGGCTGATCCAGCTTGCCCTGGCCTACAACCCGGAGCAGTTCCTGCCCGAGCTGATCGGCTACAACCTCGGCTACGAGCAGCTGCCGCTGCACCTGTTGATTACCAGCTACGAACTGAACGAACTGGGCATCGATCCGTACTATTTCACCTTGCACGTCACGGTCGACAATGCCGACAGCGGCCACGCCCGCAAGGCGTGGGAAGCGCTGACCAAGCTGACGCCGCAAGTGGGCGACGCCGATGCCTTCATGCGCCGCGTCGAGGCCGGCTACCTTCTCAACGACCTCGGCGCCAGCACGCAGACGGTGATCCACTCGTTCGACCTGCACGCCGAGCTGGTGGGTATCCTGCGCAGCAAGAGCGCGGCCGGCAAGAACATGCATTCGGACTACTGCAAGGTTGGCGGGCGCATGATCAACGACTGGCTGTCCGATCCCGACCAAGTGCCGGCGCTGCTGGTCGCGCTGGAAAAACAGGGCTGGTTCACGCGCGGCGCAGCGCCGCAAGAGAGCCGCTTCTGGGGCCTGCTGCATGGCGACCATGCGCAGATGTTCGGCGTGTTCAGCGCCTATGAGGAGCAGGTGCTGCACGACTGGATGGCGACGCCGGCGCAGCCGCTGGCCACGGCGCCGGTCGCGCGCGTGGCCACTCACCGGGCGCTGCAACGCGCCGCTGGCGCCCTTCTCGACGCTCCGCCGCGGCGCATCCGCGAAAGTGCGGAGCGCGGACTGATCCGCCACCGCTTCCCGGACGACGAACATGGATGGGAGGCAATCGCATGCGACCTGCGCCTGCTCGAAGCGAAGCTGGCCGCCGCCGACAGCAAGGAAGAAGCGATATCGATGCTGATCGCGCTGATGTCGCCGGCCAGCCACCACACCTCGGCCGGCCTGATGGCGACGCGGATATTCTCCAAGCTGTTCGCTTAGGATCTGACCCCAGACCGATTCAACGGTGCTCTGGCAAGGGGCTGGCGGCTGCTTGAGGTATATTGGATGCAGGTTCCCGCGCGGTGCTTGTTGCTGGAATCGTCCCCCTGCAACGCGAAGGTGCGACCATGCCAGACAGCCAATTGCCCGCCGAGATTCCATTCCGCACGCTGCTGTACCGCTTCATGTTTTTCGACTGGCTATTCGCCGACATCAGCGCGGCGCGCAATCTGTTCGAACGCCATGCCGCTTGGCAGCACAACCGCCGCATGTGCAGATACTTGCCGGTCTATCTGCGGCGCTGGTCGGTGCTGACGGCTGGCGCCTTCGGCCTCGGATTGCTGTGCGAACGGGCCAGCCAGGCCAGCGTGGTGTCGGCGTGGTTGTTCACGTCGTCGTGCGTGACCTTGACCGGCATGGTGGTGATTTCCGTGGCATGGATATTCCTGGCCAACTCGCGCATGTCCTGAACAGGACTGTGCGCGAGCAGTCAGGATAACAGTTGCCGCACCTAAATTGGGCTGTACGGGCGCACTTCGATCGGCTGGCCGTCCTGGGCGAAACGCAAGGCCACCGACACCGCATGGATGCCGATCGTCCCCAGCGCGTCGCAGATGTCGTCCACCTCGGTCTGCAAATCGGCTGCCATGTCGAACGGCATCTCGGGCGACGCCAGCGGCGCGCTGACCCCGTCGCGGTACAGGTTGACGCGCAGCACCATCTGATCGTCGACGTCGGCCGGCGCCACCACCGCGCTGACCTCGGCAGCGTCGAGCTTGTTCTCGTCGAGTGCCTGGGTGATGTCGGACATCATGCCCAGCATCGCCAGCTCCGCCATTGCGTCTTCCTTGGCGCCGTAGAACAAGTCCTGGTACAGGAAATTGATCTTCACCAAGGAGGGATCGGCCGCGAGGCAACTTTGCAGCAGCGGCGCCGCCTCCAGCGTCCACTGACGGTAGCGCTCAAGGCGCGCGGCGTAATAGGCATCGGCGCCGTCCTCGTCGGCCGGCGCCTGGTAGAACGGATCGTCCTCGCGGGTGCGCGCAAAGCCGAGCAGGAAACGCAGCTCCATCGCGTCGTCTTCCGGCGCAAAGCTGGCGCCGCTCCAGCCGCGCGTGCTCGCAGCCAGCGCCGGCGTGTCGACCATTTTCTTCTCGCTCATCGTCGCGGCCACTTCGCGCAGCATGTCGCCAAGCTGGCTGAAACTGATGGCGTCGATTTCGCCCAGGTCATACGCGTGGCTGATCAGCACCACGGTCGCATCGGGGCTTTCCAGGCCGGCTTGCTGGAAACTGGCGCGCAGCATTTCGAAGGCCGGCACGTCCTGGAACGTCTGCTCGAGCTTCAGGCCGCCGCGGCTGTTGATGAACATCGGCACCAGGAAAGCGTTGATTTCCTCGGCCGGCTTGCCGTCGCGCCGGATCACCATCGTCGCGCTGGCTTCCTCGATGTGCGCGCGCAGATGCTGGAAGGCGGCCAGGTCTTCATATTTGGCGCGCTCGATGGCGCCGTACAGCACGTCGTCCTTCCTCTTGCGCAGGGCATTGCGCACCAGGTGCGCGAGCTGCGTTTCCTTCTGGCGCAGGTCGGCCGCATCGCCCTCCTCCGGCTCGACGATCTCGAGGGCCAGCTCGGCCAGCGCCTGCGCCATGACGTCTTCATCGTCCTCGGCGGCAGCAGATTTGCGGGGAACAGGAAGTTTATTCTTGGGCATTGGATTTTCGGTCAACAATTCGATGAACGCATGGTATCAAATTTGCCGCGAACAATCGTAAATCACTGCGAAAGTAGCTGACAGGCAATCAGCGTCCTCTTTGTCTGGTCACATTTGCTAACATTTTCGTCATTGCGTTAGTTACTTAACATTGAAATGCTTCCACGCTTGCTTTACTGGAGTCCTTACAAAAACCGATAAATAGAGGAAACCAGAATCATGAAAATAATGAAGCGTAACAACCTGTGGCTATCGGCCACCATCTCCGGATTGGTCCTGGCAGGCGCATTCGCGCCGGCGCAGGCGTCGAGCCACCGCGAAGCGCCGTTCCTGACCAAGGCGCCAAAAGTCGACGGCACCGACTTCTACATGTTCCGCAGCTACGCCGCCGGACGGGAAGGCTTCGTGACGATGATCGCCAACTTCCAGCCGTTCCAGGATCCGCAAGGCGGCCCGAACTTCTACCAGTTTGACGAAAACGCGCTGTACGAAATCCACGTCGACAACAACGGCGACGCCAAGGAAGACATCACGTTCCAGATGCGCTTCAAGAACACCTCGAAAGGCATCGCGCTGCCGATCGGAGGCAAGTCGATCCGTATTCCCCTGATCAACTCAAGCACCATCTCCGGCGTCAATCCGGCGTCGCTGAACGTGCGTGAAACCTACACCATCGACATGGTCAAGGGCGACCGCCGCTCCGGCACCCGCACCCGTCTGGCCGCTGTGACCGGCGGCGCCACCGAATTTGACAAGCCGGTCGACAACATCGGCGACAAGACCTTCGGCAGCGCCACCGCGTACGAAACCTACGCCAACCTGCACATGTACGACCTGAACATGGGCACCTGCGGCAACGGCCGCGTATTCGTCGGCCAGCGCAAGGAGCCGTTCTACATCGCCGTCGGCAAGATCTTCGACCTGTTCAACCTGAACCCGCTCGGACCTGAAGTGGGTGGCAACAAGAACGACCTCGAAGGCAAGAACGTCAGCTCGATCGCCATCGAAGTGCCGATCGCCTGCCTGACCAACGGCACCGAGCCGGTCATTGGCGCCTACGCCACCGCCAGCCTGCGCCAGGGCCGCCTGCTCAATCCAGCACCAAAAACCGGCATCA